>CAWBLR010000015.1:0-238633 GCA_963789675.1 uncultured Solirubrobacterales bacterium
ATCACACGGTCCGTAGTGCTTCGGTGGGTGAGAGCCGCGCGGCGCGCAGCGCGGGGACGAGGCCGGCGACGGCGCCGATCAGCATCGCCGCGCCGAACCCGCCGGCCCAGGCGAGGGTGGGGATCACGATCGTCCAGCCCTTGGTGGAGGCATAGATCGCGGTCGCGAGTATGCCCGTAGCGACACCGACGGCGCCGCCGGCGAGCCCGAGCAGGATCGCCTCGGACAGGAACTGGGTGCGGATCTGCCCGCGGGTCGCGCCGAGCGCCCGCCTGAGCCCGATCTCTGAGCGGCGTTCGAGCACGCTGATGACCATGATGTTCGCCACGCCGACCGCGCCCACGAGCAGCGCGACGGCGCCGAGTCCGAGGAACAGACCGTTGAAGGCGCCCTGCGCGTCGGCGCGGGCTGTGAGCGTGGCCGATGGTTGGCTGACGTTGACTTCGTTGGGTGCTTCCGGGTTCGCGGTCGCCGCGAGCACCGACTGGACGGCCGGCACCTGGCTGTTCTGGGCGCGCAGGTAGACGGTGTTGGGGTGCCCGTTGAAGTGCAGATAGCGTTCCGCGGCCTTGAAGCCGACGAGCACCGAGCTTTCGATTCCGGGCGCCAGCACCGATGGGCCGAGGATCCCGACGATGTACACCCACTGGTTTGCGGCCCAGATCCGCTCACCGGGGTAGATGTGATCGATCCCGAGGCGTTGCGCGGCCGCGGAGCCGAGCACCGCGACCGGCTCGGTGGCGGTGGCGGCGTTCAGGTAGCGGCCCTGCACGATCTGGACGCCGAGTGTGTGCAGCAGGCTGAGACTCGCCGCCTGGATTTCCAGCGCGTTGGTTTCGACGGTGGGGATCAGCGGCGTGCGGTACACCTTCCCTTCGACCTTCCCCGTCTGCGCGACGGTTTCGACCGGGTCGATCCGCGCGATCATCGCCGGCGCCACCAGCGGCAGCTCCGCGGTCTTACCCGCAAAGCTCTGACCGTTGGTGACGGTCAGCAGATTCGTGCCGAGCCTGTCGATCTCTTCCAGCAGCCCCGCCTGGCTCGAGGAGGACAGGCCGAGCACCGCCACGATCGCCGCGACCCCGATCGCGATCCCCAACGCCGACAGCCCGGCACGCATACGCCTGGTACGCAGCCCCACGCTCGCGACGCGCGCGAGGTCGGAGGCCCGCAGCCTGCGCGAGGCGAGGTCCGCGGCGCCCGCGTGCTGCTCTCGAGTGCGGTTGGCGAGGACGCTCACCGCGCCCTCACTCCGACTGGCCGGGTGCTTCGTTTACGAGCGCGAACGCCGCCGGCCTGGCGGGCTTGGCGCTGGCCTTGACGATGTAGCCGCCCGGCCGGCGGCCGGCGGTGAAGGGGGGCGCCACGGCGACCCCGCAGGCGCTGGTCTTGACCTTGACCGTGTAGGGATGAGAGACGCGGCCACGATCGTGACGGGAACCGCGAGCGTGGACCGCGAAGCGTCCACTCGCGCCGCGCGTGGGTGCCGAGAACGTGACCTGTGCGCCCGGCACAGGGTTCTTCTGCGCGTCGGTGACGGTGACGGCGAGGCGGATCGAGAAGGGGGTTCCCACGATCGTGGATTGCGTGGAGCCGACGCCGGGAGCGATCTTCGCGGGCTTGCCAGCGAGGTTGGTGAGGGTGAATAGGGCCGGTGCGATGCTGCTGGTGGATGTGCCGCCGTGCGGTTCGCTGCCGCCGGAGCTCCCCAGCGCGGCGCTCGCGGTGAACGTCCCCGCCTCGCCGTTGGCGGTGAGGGCCGGCGAGGTCGCGATCCCGGAGGCGTTGCTCGTCGCGCTCGCCTGGGTGGCGCCGCCGGCGAAGCTCGCGTCGGCGGCGGAGCCGGCGCTCGAGCTCGTGTCGCACGCGGAGGAGCTGGTGGAGGCGGTGAGCGTGAACGTGACGCTGACACCCGCCACAGGGCTGCCGTCGCCGTCTAGCACCTTCACCGCGGGCGCCTGCCTGTAGCGGCCCGCGACGGTGGCGGTCTGCTTCACGGGCGAGACCGCCACCAGCCGCGCCGGTGTTCCTGCCGCCGTGTTCGTGAGCGCGAACGACACCGACCCATACTGCGAGGAGGCGGCGACGGTGTAGCTGCCCGCGATCCCGTTGGCCGTGAACGTGGGGGCCATGATCGCGCCGCTGCTGTCGGCGCCGACCGTGGTGGTGTTGGAATTGCTGGTGGAGAACACGCCGCTCGCGCCACTGACGGGTGCGCTGAACGTGACGGGAACCCCCGCGGCGGCGCTCGTGACGGGGCAGCCGTCGCTGTTTGAGAGCGCGACCTGCAGCCCGGTCGCGAACGCGCTCTGCAGGATCGCCGTCTGCGGCGTGCCCGCGACGAGCGTCATCTGGTTCGGGGGATTGGACGACGGACAGTTCGACGTCCCGGTGGGTTCGGTTGGCGATCCGCCGGTTTCCCCCGCGGCAAACGCCGGGCCACCCACGAGCATGCCAACCGCGACGCCCAAGCTCGCGGCGATGATCATTCCGAGCGCAACTCTGCGTACACCGCCTCCCAACCACGCGATCCCGGTCATGAAATCTCAGCTCCCTGTGCGGTGGTGTCGGCGACGATCTGCCCGTCGAGGACCTGTACCTGGCGTGGTAGGCGGGCGGCGAGGTCGTGGTCGTGGGTGATCACGAGGATCGTCGCGCCATCGGCGTTCAGCTCTTCCAGCAGCGTGAGGATCGCTTCACCGGAGGAGCTGTCGAGGTTCCCCGTCGGCTCGTCGGCGAGCACGATCGCCGGGCGGCCAACGAGGGCCCTGGCGATCGCGACGCGTTGGCGCTCGCCACCGGAGAGCTTGCTCGGACGGAAGCTCGCGCGCTCGGCGAGCCCGACCCGCGCGAGCGTCTGCGCTGCTCGCTCGCGGCGCTCCGCGACAGCAATACCGGCGTAGAGCAGTCCTTCGGCGACGTTCTCAAGCGCGGTGGAGTGCTCAGCCAGGAAGAACTGCTGGAAGACGAACCCGATCCGTGTGGCACGCAACGTCGCGAGCTCGCGGTCGGATAGCTGTGCGGCGTCAAGTCCCGTGATCGACACGACGCCCGAGCTCGGGCGCTCCAACGTGCCCATCACGTGCAACAGTGTCGTCTTACCCGAGCCCGAGGGGCCGACGATCGCCACGAGCTCGCCCTCTCCCACCGCGAAGCTGACCTCCCGCAGCGCGTACACCGGCGGCTCGGCGCCGTATACCTTGCTGACTCCGTCAAGCTCCAATACCGGCTGCTCCCCGTCGTCCGCGTTCCAGACGCTTGTCGGCCGATCGCTCATGATGTCGCCGGCACCACCACGCGCTGGCCGGCGGACAGCCCCTGGCCGCTGACCTGCACGGCACCTTCGGCGTCGTCGAACAGGCCGACGGTGACGGCCTGTAGACGGTGCACGCCCCCTTCGGCGACCTCCACCGCGTAGCCACCGCCGGCGAGCGCGAGCAGCGCGTCGACGGGCACCGCGAGCACGTTTTCGACGCGTTCGGTGGTGATCTCGACGTTCACGGGCGCCTGGTCGAGATGGCCCGTCGCCGCCGGGTCCGTGGGGGTAGCGTCGACTTCGACGGTGGGGGCGCTTTCTTCTTCGCCGCCTTTGCCCCCCGAAGATGGCGTGGTGGCGACGCTGGAGACGTAGGTGATCCGTCCAGGCGTGCTCTGGTTGTCCGGCAGGGTGATCGTGACCTGGTCGCCGACCTTGACGCTCCCCTGCTCAGACGCGTCGAGCGCGACCTTGACCTGGCGGGCGGTCGCGGTGATCGCGAGCACCGGCCCGGGCATGACCGTCTGGCCGACAGTGGGCGTCACGCTCGTGACGCGCACCGGTCCGGGGTGAAACACGACGGACCCCAGCAGCAATTCGCCGGTGACCGTCGCGCCGTGCGCGGACTGCAGCGCGCGGATCGCGGTCGCGGTGGCGGTGGTGAATTCGTCGCCGGTGAGCCCCTGCCCGTAGCCGAGCGCGTCGAGGTTCGCGTTCAGTTCGGCGACGTCGTGCCCCGGAGACATCCCCGCGGTGAACGCGCGCGTCGGCGCCACCGAGCCGTACAGCAGCAGCACCGGCTGGCCTGAGATCGCATACACGCTCTGCCCGCGCCTGATGATCTCACCGACCGACGGCAGCGCCGTGAACGTGGAGCTCTGACCGTAGAGCGCAGCCGAGGAGCGCGCCGTGGACAGGTTGGACTGCGCGCTCGCGACCTGTTTTTCGGCCGAGGAGACCTGCGAGCGGTCGGCGGTGACCTTCGCAGCGGTGCTGGTGGCGCTCTGCTGGGCGGCGGAGACCGCCTGCACGTCACTCGAGCACGCGCTCCCGCCGCTACTCGGCGAGTCGTTTTCGCTTCCGGGCGAGGAGCCCGCGGATGCCGCTTCCGCGGCGCCCCCGCCCGCGCAGTCGACCTGCTCCTTGCCGCGCGCCGCCGCGAGCGTCGCCTGGTGGACCGCGAGCGCCTGCGTGTCGGAGGACAACGTCGCCGTGGCGCTCGCCAGCATCGTTTCGGCGCTCGTGACCTGCTGGCTTGACTGCTGCACGGCGGTGGGCGCGGTCCCGGACGGCACACGGATGCTCGAGGAACCCGCGTAGCCGAGCGTGCCGCTCACCTGCGTCTGCTGCGAGAGCGACTGCCGTTTCACACTCGCCAGCGAGACAGCGCTCGCGTTATCGACGACACCACCAGTGGATTTCCCCGAGCCGCCAAACGGATCGGTGGCGATCACCACCACGACAGCGACGACCAGCACCAGCCCGACGATCGCGAGCAGCCGCCGGCGAGCACGACCTCGCGGCGGGTCGACCCCTGAGCGCTCCTCAGAAGATCCGGCCGCGTCGGCCGCCTGCGGCGCCGACGCCATCTCACCAGACACAGGATCGCTCATCGGTGCTGTTTGTACGACATCAACGGTTTCGGAAATGTTTCGCCGACATCGCGAACGACCGCGCGCTCACGGGGCCAACACGGCCTGACCCGATTCCCCGCCGGACCCCCCGCCGGAGCTGGTGGAGGGTCCGCCGCCCCCCGACCCGGCGCCCTTCGGCCCGGGCAGGTCGGACTGGCACGCTTTCTGCGCGGCTTTGAACTGCGGTGAGTTGGGATCTATACCGCTCGGGTTGCCCTTCTTGCTACCGATTCGTATCCCGACGCCGCCGCCGCTGTGGAATTCCGGGTCGGGGAAGTTGGGGACCCCGTGGCTGCGCATGCAGGCGGAGAACTTCAGGGCACCTTCCTGGATCTTGGCCTGTTCTGCCGGACTCGGGGCCACCTTCGAGGGCGCGTACTTGCTGCACGCTTTTTCGGCCGCCTGGAACCGGGACGATTCCGGGTTCGGGCCGTGGCCGTTGTGGTTCTGGATGCGTATGGCGCCTTCGGTCGGTTCGGGGAATTCGGGTTCCCCGTGCGTGCGCATGCACTGCGAGAACTTGACCATCTTCTGCTGGACGCTCGCGCTGCTTTCCGGGGAGGATGAGCCGCTCCCGCTCGCGGGCGAGTCGCTTGATGTACTGGTCGACAGGTGCGCGACACCCGAGCTCGACGAGCCGCCACCGCAGCCGGCGAGCAGCAGGGCGGCGCTCGCAAGCACGACCACGCCGAGGTTCGTTCTCATCATGTCTTGGTCTCCTTCGCCTTCAGGTGGTGGGTGTTGGCTGTCCCGGGGAGCTGGGCCCTCATACGGCCGTGCGCTCGACGCGTCGGCTACACATCGACATCATGCGGGAAACAACCTGAGAATTGGCTGAGAGAACACGAGGAACTTCCTAAACGACGCCCGATGCCGTCGGAGCATCCCGCGCGGATGCGGCGAGCTCGGCGTCGGTCATCTGCAGCGCCGGCAGCTCGAGCGTCAGGCGGGCGCCGCCACCGGGATCGTTGCTGGCGTGCACGGCTCCACCGTGAGCCTCGGCCATCTGCCGGACGATCGCCAGTCCGAGCCCGGACCCGGGTCGCGCGCGGGCGCCGGGCGCGCGGTAGAAGCGGTCGAACACGCGCGGTAGATCCTCCGCGGCGATTCCCGGACCGTGGTCGCGGACCTCCAGAACACCGCCGCGGACACGCACCTCCACTGAGCCGGTGGGCGGGCTCCATTTGCAGGCGTTGTCGAGCAGGTTGGCGATCGCCCGCTCCAGGCGCGCTGGCGCGGCGCGCACCAGACAGGGCTCAGCGTCGAGAACGAACTGGCACTGCGGTGCGTGTAGGCGGGCGCGCTCGATCGCCCCGGCAGCGGCCAGATCCAGGCGCACGTCCTCGACCTCGATCTCGTCGATCTCGGTCTTGGATAGGTCGACCAGATCCCCGACCAGCACCGTCAGCTCCCGCAGCTGCGCCTGCGCGACGGCGAGGATGCGAGCGCGTTCGCGGGCGGGCAGCTCCTCGCCGATCGCGAGCGCGTCGAGGTTCGCCTGTGCGCTCGTCAACGGCGTGCGCAGCTCGTGCGAGGCGTCGGAGACGAGCTGGCGCTGCGCGAGGCGAGAGTGCTCGAGCGCGGCGAGCATCGTGTTGAAGTTCCCGGCCAGCCGCCCGAGCTCATCCTCCTCGCCGGCCTGGATGCGGTGGCCGAGATCCTGCGTGCGCGCCACGCGCTCGGCAGCGCCTGTCAAGCGCCGCACGGGCACGAGCGCCGCGCGTGAGACGAGCAGCCCGAGCGCAGCCGCGAGCGCGATACCGCCCAAGCACACGAGCGCCAGCACCAGCTTCAGGTGCGTGAGCGTGCTGTCCACATCGCTCAGCGGCAGCGCAACCTGCCACACCCCGCCTTCGCCAGCCCGCTCGGTCAGCACCCGCACACGCGTGCCACCGACCGTCGCGTCACTGAAGAACGCGCCACGGCGGCCAGCGGCCACGGCGCGAGTCGCGGGTGTAATCGGAAGCCCGCCCTCCCCGCCGGATCCCTGGGTTTCGGAGCGCAGAACCTGCCCGTTGGACTGGAACAGCTGGACGTAGCCGGTGGCACCGCCGAGCGAGGGAGTGGGCAGTACGAGCTTGTTGAAAGGGCTCACCCGCACGCCCTGACCGGGCTTTGGCGCAATCGCTGAGGGGCCGCTCTGCGCGAAAGCGGCGTTACCTTCGACCGCGAACGCTTCCCCAGGCAGACTCTTCCCACCGCTTTCCTGGGCGAAATTTTCCCTTCTGTGCGCTTCCCCGCCGTGTGCCGAGATCTGCCCGCCGGAGCGGATGTTTCCCGCCGCCACCCCGCCGAAAGCGATCCGCGGCAACGCCACGGGCGGCAGCCTGCCTTCTCGCTTCAGCTTGGCGAGCTCTGCCGAGCTGAGATTCACGGTCTTGATCTGGACGGCCTGCGGCAGGCCGGGAGTCAGCTTCTGGCGCAGGCTCGAATCGATCTGCCCGCGCAGCTCATTGCCAGTCACGACATAGACGACGACCGACACGATCAGCACAGCCGCCGCCACCGCCCCGGCGGCCAAAAGCACCATGCGCCGGCGAAAGCTCATCGCGAGGATGACCTCAACACGTAGCCGACTCCCCGGACTGTGTGCACCAAGCGCGGCTCGCCGGCGGCCTCGGTCTTGCGCCGCAGATAGCCGACGTAGACCTCCAGGGAGTTCGAGGACGGTCCGAAGTCATAGCCCCACACGCACTCGAAGATCTTCGTGCGGGAGAGCACCTGGCTGGGATGGCGCATGAGCAGCTCCAGCAGCAAGAACTCGGTGCGCGTAAGCTCGAGCGGACGCCCGTTGCGGCGCGCCTCGTGCGCGACCGGGTCGAGCTCGAGATCCTCGAAGCGCATCGTCTCCTCGTTGCCCTCCCACCCCGTGCGTCGCAGCAACGCGCGCAGTCTGGCGATCAGCTCCTCGCTCGCGAACGGCTTGACCAGGTAGTCATCGGCGCCGGCCTCCAACCCCGCCACCCGCTCTGAGATCTCGGCACGTGCGGTCAGCATCAGCACGGGCGTGCGGTCGCCGGTCGCGCGCAGCCGCCGGCACACCTCCAGGCCGTCCAGCCCCGGCATCAGCACGTCGAGGATCACCGCGTCGGGCCGGTCCAGCGCGAGCGTGCGAATCGCCTCAACCCCGTCCGCGGCCGTCGACACCCCGAACCCGTTGAGGTCCAGCACGAGCCCGAGCGCCTCGCGAACCGAGGGATCGTCGTCGACGACCAACAGACGCATCGGCCGATGCTGACAGGCGAACCTGAAAAAAAGCTGAGGACGGGCGGGTTTATGGCGCTGGTTGGGGCGACGCGCTCGAGCCGCCGTGCACGCCGCCGGGGATCAGCGATTCGCAGGCATGTACCGCCGCCTTGAACGCCGGGGAGCTCTCGTTGAGATTCTGATGTTCGATGTGCACCCCGCCGCCGGAGAACGTCGGGTCGGGAAAGTTCGGCACGCCGTGTGAGCGTATGCACGCCGCCGCCTTCAGGTACTGCGACTGTTCGGAGGGGGTGATCTGGTGGCTGGGGCCTTCTCCGCCTGGACCACCACCTGGCAGCAGCTTCTTGCATGCCTGCTGCGCCGACTTGAAATGAGGATTGCTCGAGATCGACGGGTTGATCCCGATCGCCACGCTCCCCTCGTTGCCGTGGGTGGTGATTTTTGGGTCGGGGAAGTTGGGCACGCCGTGTGCGCGCACGCACGCCGAGTACGCCACAGCCTGGCTTTCGGGTGACGCTGAGCCCGTCGAGCCGGCAGCTGTCGAGCTCGTCGTGGACGTTTTCGACGCGTGCGACCCGATGCTCGCCACGCCCCCGCTCGGCGAGCTGCCACCGCAGCCCGTCACGAGCACGCCGAGGGCGATCAGGGCCACGGCCAGAGAAGCCGCTCCCAGTCGCTGGGTGGTCGAGTTGTTCCGGTCGCCGCTGTGTTTGGCATGGCCTTGCATGTCATCTCCTTTGCGACTCGAGAGGTGGTGCCTGGGCTGTTTGTACGAGATCGACGGTTTCGGGAAGGTATCGCCGCCCAGGCGGTGGACTTCTCCGCCGGCGAAACCGTGCCGAAACCACCGGGAAGTAGCCTGGAGCACACGCCGGATCTGCAACGAAGCCCGGCCGTAAAAGAGGAGTGACCGTGCGGGTGCTCGTGATCGAGGACGACGAGGAGATGGCCGAGGCGATCGCGTTCGGCCTGCGCCAGACGGGCATGGCCGTGGATGTGGCGTTCGACGGCCCGGCCGGTTTCGCGCGCGCCACGGTCAACGACTACGACGTGATCGTGCTCGACCGCGACCTGCCCGGGCTCCACGGCGATCAAGTATGCGCCAAGCTCGTCGAGAGCGAGTGTCGCAGCCGGGTACTGATGCTCACGGCCGCGGCGGGCATCGAAGACCTGGTGGATGGGCTCGGCCTCGGCGCCGACGACTACCTGCCAAAGCCATTCGATTTCCCCGTGCTCCTCGCGCGGATCGGCGCGTTGGCACGACGTGCCCAACCCGCGATCCCGCCGCTGCTGCGCCGGGAGGATCTCGTGCTCGACATCGCGCAGCACCGTGTGTCTCGAGCCGGCAGAGAAATCGAGCTCACGCCGAAGGAGTTCGGCGTGCTCGAGCTGCTGCTCGCCTCGCAGGGCCGCAGCGTCTCGGCGGAGGAGCTCCTGGCGCGCGTGTGGGATGAGGCCGCGGACCCGTTCACGAACGCGGTCAAGATCACCGTCAGCCGCCTGCGCTCAAAGCTCGGGGATCCGCCGATCATCGAGACGATCGCCAAGTCCGGCTACCGGATCTGAGTTAGGGCTGTGGGCCTCGGCCGCCGACTGACTCTCCTGGCGCGGCGTCTGCCCCTGCCGCGGCGCACGATCCGCCTGCGTCTGGCGCTGCTCTACGGTGGCCTGTTCTTCATCTCGGGCGCCGTGCTGCTGACGATCACCTACACCGTCGTATCGCGCACCCATGGCGTCTATTCCCAGCCGATCCCGATCCAGTTCGGGCACTCCAGCTCGAGCGCCAAGTCATCCGGCCCCCCTCCCCTGGGGCTCCCCGGGCCCGCCGAACAGGTTGTGCGGCGAACACTGCGCGGACACACTGGCGAAGTCTCGGTGCGGGTGTTCAACCCCGGCCAGCACGGCGCCGACCTGCGCGTGCTCGCGATCGTGTCGCTGATCGCGCTGGCGGTGATGGCGGTCGTGTCGATGGGACTTGGATGGCTGTTGGCAGGACGCGTGCTGCGCCCGTTGAGGACGATCACGAGCGCAGCACGAGAGATCTCCGCCACGGACCTGCACCGGCGGCTCGCGCTCACCGGCCCCCACGACGAGTTCAAGGAGCTGGGAGACACCTTCGACGGGCTGCTGGGACGGCTCGATGCGTCCTTCCAATCCCAGCGCCAGTTCGTCGCAAACGCCTCCCACGAGCTGCGTACTCCGCTCGCGCGGCTCAAGACGCTGGTGCAGGTCACGCTGGCGGATCCCAACGCCACTCCGGAGTCGCTGCGCGCCGCCCACGAACGTGTGCTTGCCTCCGAGGAGCAGCTCGAGCGGCTGATCGAGGCCCTCCTCAGCCTCGCCGGCGGTGAGCGGGCCCTCGACCGGCGCGAGCCGGTCGACCTAAGGGCGGTGACCGAGCAGGTGCTCGCCGCTCGCCGTCCTGAGATCGAGCGCCGTGGCCTGCAGCTGAACGCCACGCTCGGCAGTGCCGGGGTGGAGGGCAACCCGCAGCTGATCGAGCGTCTCGTGGCGAACCTGATCGACAACGCGATCGCGCACAACCTGGCCGGCGGTCACATCGACGTCGCGACCGCGATCGAGGCAGGACAGGCCGTCCTGTCGGTAGCCAACGACGGCCCCGTGATCGGACCCGAGGAGCTGGACCGCCTCCAGCAACCCTTCCAGCGGCTCGGGCCCGCGCGCACCGGCCACGGCGACGGGCACGGCCTTGGGCTCTCGATCGTCCACGCGATCGCAACCGCCCATGGGGCAACGCTGGCCATCCTCCCACAGCCCGCGGGCGGACTCCACGTGACGATCAGCTTCCCGAACTCCAGCCTTAGAATGACGGGTCCAGGCAGCACACCGCGCCGAACCTGAGTTGAGGAATTGGATGGATGAAAGTCAGTGGATTGCCACGAGGACGCCTGAGTTCCGCGCGCTACACGACCGGATCAAGGTGGCCACGAGGCTCTCCGCCGAGCTCAGCGCGCGCTGCTACGACGAACCGGAGCCAATCCAAGCGGCTTTCGAAGAGTTGATCGGCAAGCCCGTTGGCGACCGTTTC
Organism: uncultured Solirubrobacterales bacterium; assembly: GCA_963789675.1. Taxonomy (GTDB): domain Bacteria; phylum Actinomycetota; class Thermoleophilia; order Solirubrobacterales; family Solirubrobacteraceae; genus Palsa-744. The sequence continues at coordinate 11,147 of CAWBLR010000015.1, forward strand.
AATCTCGTCCCGCCCTTCTACAGCGACTACGGGCTGAACATCACCGTCGGTCAAGCCGTCTTCATCGGCTACGAATGCGCGTTCACGGGCCACGCGGCCATCGACATCGCCGATGGCGTCATGATCGCTCACAAGGTCAACCTGATCACGGCCGGTCATCCCGTTGAGCCCGACAAACGAAAGGCCTACATCACCGCCGAGCCGATCGCGATCGACACAAATGTGTGGATCGGAGCCGCGGCCACGATCCTCCCCGGCGTAACAATCGGCGCCGACTCCGTGGTCGCCGCCGGCGCAGTGGTGACGCATGACGTCCCCCCGGCAACAGTCGTCGCGGGTGTCCCGGCGACGGTCGTCCGGCAGCTGTAAGAGCACATGGATTCAGGCTGGCCTTTAGGACCAGACGTGATTTCCTGCGTCGCGTGAGATCCTGCGCGGATGGCACAGATCTCAACGCCGCAAGGCGTGACGCTCGAGTACGAGACCGCCGGCTCGCCGGCCGATCCGCCGCTGCTGCTCGTGATGGGCTTCGGCGCGCAACTGATGTCCACCACCGGCGAGCCGGAGTACGGTCAGTCCACGCCCGAGGCGGTCCAGGCCCTGCTGACACCGGCCCCCGCCGACCGAGCCGGCGACGTCGAGGCGGCCGAGAGCGGCGCCGGCCTCGCCGGTGCGTGTATGGAGCTGGGCCTCATCGACGAGTGGCACCTGTTCGTCAGCCCCGTCGTCCTAGGTGCCGGCACGCCTTACTTCCCGATCCTGGACGAAAGGCTCAACCTGGAGCTGGTCGAGACGAAAACGTTTGGCTCCCGCGTCGTTTACCTTCGCTACCGAGTCTCTCCCGCACGTTAGGTTCCGGCGTCCGACTGCTTGCGCACACCGGCGAAAACCGTGAAGCCGAGGCTGTCGAGATGTTCGGCGCAGGCCCGCCCGATACCTGTCGAGGCGCCGCTGATCAGGACCGTGCCTCGGCTCGGACTGTCCACGGAGCGCGATCCGATCCTATACGGCACGTGAGCCGGATGGAGTCGCCACGAAGACTGGGATGATCCGGCTGGTCTTCGCCTGGTAGTCCGCATAGCTGGGATAGGCCTCGACAGCGCGCTCCCACCACCGGGCTCGCTCGTCGCCCTGGACCTCTCGTGCGACGAAGTCGTGCGGCTCCGCGCCGTCCTGGATCATCAACGCGGTCGGGTCGGCGATCAGGTTGCCGTACCAGGTCGGGTTGGTCGGAGCGCCTCCCAACGAAGCGACGAGCGCGTACTCACCGTCGTGCTCGACCCGCATCAGCGGGAACTTGCGGATCTTCCCGCTCTTGCGCCCTCGCGTCGTGATGATGACCACAGGAAGACCGGTGTCACGGAGCGTGTTCGCACGCTGACCCTTGCTCGCCTCGTACTCTTCGACCTGTTCGCGCACCCAGTCCCACGGGCTCGGCTCGTACTCACCTTGTAGCGGCATTTCCACTCCTTTAGATGATTCTCCTCGGCGCTCTCAACGGTGTTTGCCCGCGGTCGGCGGGATCCTGAGATCGAGCTGCTCCAGACGCGCCGGGTCGAGAAGAACATCGATCTGGGCAATCTTCTCGTTCGTGACGGTGAAGGCCATCACCGAGAACACACGGCCGGGCGGCGCCACCACGGCTCCGGCGGCGCCGTTCACGAGCGCGGCTCTGACGAACGGGTAGAGCTTCGCGTAGGTGGCCGTGTGCCTGGCTACGGCGTCCGCGCCGCGCAGTACGAGCGAGGCCTCTGCGCGCAGGACGCCGCCGTCGATCCTCAGCTCGACGTCGGGGTCGAGCACGTCCAGGAGGGCATCGAAGTCGCCGTCGCGCGAAGCGGCGAAGAACGCATCGACAACACGTCTTTGGTGCGCGAGGTCACGGTCGGGCTCCGGTGAGTTGCGCACGCGCCGGCGGGCGCGGCTGGCGAGTTGCTGGGCGGCCGCTTCGGAGCGGTCGAGCGCGGTGGCGATATCGGCGAACGGCACGCCGAACACGTCGTGCAGCACGAACGCGAGTCGCTCGGCGGGGGTTAGCGAGTTGAGCACCACCAGCAGCGCCAGACCCACGGACTCGGCCAGCAGCGTCTCGTGTTCCAGGTCATCCTCGCCGAAGCCGACCACCGGATCAGGGACGTGCACCGAGAGCTCCTCGCGTCGCGCTTTACGCGAGCGCAGCATGTTCAGAGACACCCGGCCGACAACCGTCGTCAGCCAGGCCCGTATGTTCTCAACGGTCGCGGGGTCCTGGTCGCGAATCCGCAGCCATGCCTCCTGCACGGCATCGTCGGATTCGCCGACCGACCCGAGCATCCGGTAGGCGACGGCGCGGAGATGCGGTCGATGCTGCTCGAACCGTTCGGTCAACCACTCGCGCTCGTCCATCGTCAGGTGCTCACTCTCACGATCACATCGTTACCAGTGGTTGTGGTAGGCGATGCTCGTGGTCAGGGCCGCCGCCGCCAGGAGTAGGAAGAACACGGCCCCACCGATCTGGCGGTCGCGGACTCGTAAGTGAGCGGTCACAGCGCAAATGAAGTACAGGACGAGGCCGGTCGCCGCAGCCATCCCGAGCGCCGGCACGGCGAAGCCTGCCAGAAGTCCGACAGCCCCAGCAGCCAAAAGCGTCCCGAGTGGGACCATCCACCGTCGGGAGACCCGTACCCGGTCAGCGACGACCTTGACCGACTCCGCTCCGACGAAGTTCAAGCAGGCGGCGTAGCCGTTCGCGATCGCCGCAAGGATCGTGGTAATGAGATATGTGACGTGCATACCCCCTAGACACGCCTCGCGCGAAGAACCTGACAGCCGACGATGCCGCTGCTCCCAACACGACGGATCGTCCACCGGCTCGAACCTGGCCACGGGCACACTGCACCTACCAGGCAGTCCGTCCGTCCTGCGCTGCTCCCACTACAGGCATATCAACAGCTGCCGCTGCTGGATCAGAGCTGCCACCCCTCGATTTTAAGGTTTGCGTAAGCTCGGCTATCGACAATCCCGCTGTGTCCACCGTCCTTGTGGTCGATGACGAGCCGATCGTGCGCGATGTGGTTGTGCGCTATCTCGAGCGCGATGGTCACAGGACGCTCGAGGCTGGCACCGGCGACGAGGCACGGCGTCTGCTCGAACGCGAGCCGCCGTCGCTGGTCGTGCTGGACGTGATGCTGCCGGGGGTCAGCGGGCTCGAGCTGTGCCGCTGGATTCGCTCGCGCTCGGAGGTGCCGATCGTGATGCTGACGGCGCTCGGCGAGGAGGCGGATCGGATCGTCGGCCTCGAGCTCGGCGCCGACGATTACCTCACCAAGCCGTTCTCCCCGCGCGAGCTCGCGATCCGCGTGCGCAACCTGATGCGCCGCACCGCCCCGCCGGTCCTCGGCACGACGCCGACGATCGCCTTCGGCGACGTCGTCGTCGACCCGGTGGCCCGTGAGGTTCGCAAGGGCGGCGAGCTGCTCCGGCTGACGCTCAAGGAGCTGGACCTGCTGCTGTTCTTCGCGTCCAATCCGCGGCAGGTGTTCTCGCGCGATCAGCTGATGGACCGGGTGTGGGATTACCAGAGCGCACTCGACACGGGGACCGTGACGGTTCACGTCCGTCGCCTGCGTAAGAAGATCGAGGACGATGCCTCGCGTCCGCGGCATCTCGAGACGGTGTTCGGCTCCGGCTACCGGTTCACGCCGTGACCGAATTTGCCCTTGTCGTCTCGCTGAGCACGCTTGCCGTGGGGATCGCGCTCGCACTCGCGCTGCGGCTGCTGCCGACGGTGCGCCTGCAGCTCGCGGGGCTCGCGCTGCTCGCCGTGGGGCTGCCGCTCGCGGCGGTGATCCTGAGCGGTCTCGTGATGTTCCACATGCACGACGACGTTAAGGTCCTCGCCGTGGCGGCCGCGTCGGCCTCGACGGCGCTGGCCGCAGCGCTGCTCCTCGGGACGGGGATCGCGCGGCGCATCCGTGGCCTGGAGTCAGCGGCCGACGAGCTCTCCAGCGGGGAGCTGACGGCCCGTGCGCCTGCGGAGGGGCCGCGCGAGCTCGCGCACGTCGGCGAGGCATTCAACGCGATGGCCGGGAACATCGAGGCGCTGTTCGACGCGCGCCGCCAGCTCGTCGCCTGGGCCAGCCACGATCTGCGCACGCCGGTGGCATCGATCCAGGCGATGCTCGACGCCGTCGAGGACGGTCTCGCCTCGATCGACGAGTACCTGCCGGCGCTGCATCAGCAGACGCGGACGCTCGCGACGCTGATCGACGACCTGTTCGAGCTCGCGCGGATCGATGCGGGCGCGCTCACGCTCGAGCTCCGCGAGGCGCAGCTGCCACAGCTCGTCTCCAACTGCGTGCGCGGTCTCGAGGCCGAAGCACGCGCACGGCAGGTTCACCTCGAGAGCCAGCTCGACGACGCGCTGCCCGACGTCCGCTGCGCGCCGGAGCACCTCCAGCGAGTGCTGCTCAACCTCGTGACCAATGCGCTGCGACACACGCCCTCGGATGGCGCGGTCTTCGTCAGGGCGCAGCGCCGCACGAGCGAGCTCGAGGTGTCGGTCGAGGACACCGGCGTGGGCCTGAGCGACGAAGCGCAGCAGCGAATGTTCGAGCGCTTCTGGCGCGAGGATGCGTCGCGGACCCGCGCGAGTGGGGGCGCCGGGCTGGGGCTCGCGATCGCGCGAGGCTTCGTCGAGGCCCAGGGCGGTCACATCTGGGCGGAGAACCGGCCCGACGGGGGCGCCCGCTTCGCCTTCACCCTCCCGATCGCCGGGCCGCCGCCCACAACCGCTTGACGGCCTGAACCGGTGCGCCTGCACCGGTTCAGAGAATGTTCATCTCCGTGCAAGGGGCATGTCAGGAGTGCCGGGCATCGTGCTGTTCGACCCCACCGGTCAGCGGCTCGTGGTTCCGCTGGTCAACACCTCGACGATCGCGAGCTTTCACGTCGGTTGGGACGGTCGCCTGAGCGCGGCCCCAGGCTCGCCCTTCGCAGCGCAGGGACCGGGACCGTTCGGGTCGGAGTTCCGGCCGACCAACCCCTCGCAGCTGTTCGTCAGCAACGCCCACGGCGGCGAAGGCAACGGGACGGTCTCGGCCTTCAACGTGAGCTTCTCCGGCGAACTGACCTCGATCGGCACCTCACCGTTCGCCGATCTACAGACGGCGCCCTGCTGGGTGGAGATCAGCCACGACGGGCAGTTCCTGTTCACGGTGAACACCGGGTCGGGAGAGATCTCCAGCTACGCGATCACCCCCGGTGGCTCGCTCGCGCTGATCGGCAGCACGCCGTTCGGCTCGGCCGGAGCGGGCGCCGTCGACGCGCGCCTGTCCCCCGACGGCAGGACGCTGCTGGTCAACGGCAGCAAGGCCGACGTGATCGCCTCGTTCGCCGTCAACGGCGGCAGCCTCACCGAGCTTCCGAGCTCACCCACACCGCTGCCCGCCGGCGCCGTCGCCGCGGGCATCGTCGTCGACTGACGCGGGCGGAGCGCCGCCGGCCCGGGGTAGCCACCGGGCCGGCGGCCCCGCGGTGCCGCGGCCGCGAAGCGCCGCACGAGCGACGCGAAGGAGCGCCGGCGTGTCATCTCGCCGACCTTACAAGCGAGCCGAAGTCGCCGACCTGCCCGAGGTGGGCCAGCGCAGCCCCGCTGCCTGGAGTCGATCCGCATGAACTTTTTGCACGCGCGCCTCGGTCACTTTGCAATGCTCCCCAAGTCTCCTACGAGAGGTGTGACAGGAGCTTCCATCAGCTGTCGGACGAAGCTAGAGCGCTCAGCGAGCAGGTCGCGGAACTCCTGATCTCCCATCAACGTGAGATCGATGGTGCGCCCCGTAGCCTTGCCGATCGGCCGGATAAGGCGGTTGAGCTCGCGCAAGCTCGCGTCCCCGATGACGAGAACATCTATGTCGCTATCGGGTCGCCGAGCGCCCGTCGCCCAAGAGCCGTAGATCACCGCCGCATGAACGTCGGGACGATCGAGGCTAGCGCGCAACTCACTCTCCACACCGACCGAACGACGCAGGAGATCGGCGAGCGGCGCGTAGGCAGCATCATCCGTCGCAGCAGAGAACCTGTATGGCCGCACCTCGTCCTCACGACGGATGACGCCGGCCCCCTCTGCCCTGGTCAGCTCCCGATGAACCGATGACTGCGGCGCATCCACCGCCTCTGCGAGACCTTGGAGCGTCCAGCGACGCTCAGGCTGTAACAACACGAGCGCGAGGAGCCGCACCTGCATCTCGGAGCGAAACAGCGGCAACAGCGAAGGGACTTGCGTTCGCATTACTGGTAAGTATATCTCATCAAAGCGAATGTATGGTTGGAGGCAGCGCAAGACCGCACAATCTTTCGAGAAGGGTGCACCGGGGGCCGTCTACGAACGCGCGATCCGTGTCAGCTCCACCGGATCCTCCTCGCTGATCTCGATGCGCTTCGCCGGAGTAGACATACCGAACCACATCATCGCTGGACACCATCAACAGCAGCAGCTTCAGCAAAGGCTACGAGCCCGCGACCACCAGCGAGCTAAACGGACGACCCACTGGCCCTATTTACGCCCACGGGCAGCGCGCCCGCTGCTCACAAGAAGGTTGACCTTTGCATGTTCCGCAAGCTGCTTCCCGGCCTTTACCGAGGTGGAGATGACCTTGCCCTTACCCACCCGCCGATCCGTTGCCTTGGTCACCTTCCCGACGCTACAGCCGTGCTTCACGAGCGAGGACTCGGCAGCCGCCAACTTCATACCGGCGAGCTTCGGTACTACGCAAAAGACCGGTTTGCCGACCGTTAGCCCACCGTTCGCCTCAGCTCCTCCCCCAGCCCCAGGGGTAGGGGACGAAGCCGGGGACGGATTAGGAGTAGGGGTAGGAGTGGGTGTTGGGGTTGGGGTTGGGGTCTGTTCTTCTGGGGATTTCGGCGGTTGCTCCGCACCGCCTTCCTGCTGTACGAGCATCGGCACGGCGATGAACTGGTAGCCACCGCCTGCTGGAGAGACCCACGGGATCGCCAGCACCAGCTGCACGTTTTTGGTCACGGACAGCGTGCCGGCGGGATCGCGCGTGAAAACGACCGTGTAGCTGCAGGTGACGGCGGTAAACGCACATTCGTGATTCTCGCGGAGCTGGAACCCCGGCGTTTCTCCGCCGACCGAGACGTCCCACGGTCCGCTGAAGTTGCCATTGGCGCCAGCGTAGCGGTAGATCATGACGCCCTCGGGGAAGGTGGGAGAACCGGCCCATAGCGACGACGAGCAGAATCCCTGACTGTCGGTGTCGCCCGGGTAGCAGGGTGCCCATCCCGTCACTTTGGTGGGGGAAACGCTCAGGTTGACCACCTGTTCATCGCCACCCGCGGCATCGACGGTGTCCGGCACGGCGCTGCCGGACACGGTTGCTTCGAATTCAGGTTCTTGCGAGCAGCCTCCAGGCTCACAGACTTGGTGCGACCCTGTCGCTTCCTGGAAGGCGCAATCGTCGACGAGTCCGATGCCGACGAACAGGCCTCCGGGGAGCAAGGCGCTTTCCCACGAGCCGCTGAAGTTGGTCCCATTGACCTCGTCTTCGTTTACCACGAAGCTCGCGAAGGATCCGGTGCCGCACGTTGGTAGCACTTCGTTTCCGCCCACTTCGGCGCGGGCCGCCGGCGCAGCGCCGGCGCACACAGCGACCGCGGCCGCAAGCAGCACCGCGAGCGACACGCGATGGGCCAAGCGTGCCAGCATCACTTTTTCTTGGTCTTCTTCGGCTTGGGCTTGGGCTTGGCTGCGTACTTCTTCTTGGCCTGCTTTTCGCAGGACTGGCGCTTCTTCTTCGATTTCTGTTTCTTGCAGACCTTCAGCGCCTTGGCGAGCTTCTGCGCCTTCGTTTCGGGCTTCTTCTTGGCCGGGCCCGTGTTCGTGACGATCGGTTTGATGATGGTGCCCGTAACCGGGTTGGTGCTCGTACCGGGGTTGCTGCTCGTGCCACCACCACCGCCCGGCACCGTGCCGTAGATCGCGCCGACGTAGTAGGGGCCCGCGGTTTCGTAGGAGTGCGAGTAGTCGGCGGAGAAGCCGTTGGCGACCGTGGCGAACGCGCCCGTCAGGTGCCCGCCGGCGAGCGAGAAGGTTTCGAACTCCTGGCCGGCCGCCGGGACGAAACCTCCGACGAGGACCGGCGCGAGGGTGCCGGCGGCGGCGAATTCCGCGTCATCCAAGATAAAGCTCCCGAAGCTGGAGGCGCCCGCGATCTGCGGGGAGACCGTGCCGTCGCTCTCGTTGACGAACGGGCTTCCCTCCAGCATGTACTCGCCCGCCGGACCGACCGTGACGAGGCCTTCGTTGGTCGTGGGTGTGCCACCGTACTGTTGCAAGCGGCCGCCCTGCACTTCAAACGTGCCCGCGGGGCCGTTGTTCACCACCACATAGTCTTGAATCGGCCAGGAGGACGGGTCTTCCATCTGCGCGAGGATCTTGCCGTTGTTCTGGATCGACCCATAATTGATGACGGGCGCGTGGCCGCCGGCTTCGCCGCTCCCGGAGGAGTCGATCACGAGCGTGCCGTCGTTGACGAGCTCCTCGTTTTCGAGCGAGAGCCCTGTGCCACCGTAGGTTTCCCCGCCCTGCATCGTGACCGTCTGACCCGCCGGGATCGTCCCCGTGAGGTTGGCCTCATAAACATCCATCAGGAACGCTCCCGCCCCGGCCGAGTCCGCGAGCGTCGCGCCTTCCTGGATCGCCACCGCGTGGCCGGAGACCGAGCCACCGCTCTGCGTCCAGACGGTGGGCCCTCCCCCTCCGCGCGTGAGCGAGGTGGAGCCTTCGTTGACCACCGACCCGTCGTTGGTGAACAAAGAGCCCCCGTTCAGTTTATATACGCCCGCCGGATCGACCGTGACGAGGCCTTTGTTGGTCGTCGACGTATTACCGTCCACATTGAGCGTCCCGGAGGCGACCTGAATGCTGCCACCAGGCTCATTCGTCACGCTCGATTCGAGGGTGTTCTTGTAATGGCTGTCCTGCACCTGCGATTCCAGGTGGCCGTAGTTCAGCAGGGTCCCCGCGAAGGTCGCCGGGCCGCCCGGTTCGTTTGGCGGCGGATACCCGTACGTGTTCAATGCGGTCGCGTCGAGGATCAGCGCTCCGGTCGCGTCGATCGTGGCGAGACCCGACACCCCTAGAGAGACTCCGAACCGCTGCTCGCCGCCATTGGCAAAGCTCTGCCCGACGAGGTCGAGCGTCTGGGTCCCGGTCCCGCTCGGCGAGCCGATCGTCAGCGACTTGAGGGTGCCAGGGCCCCCGACAAACGGACCGCCAACACCGTCTTCATACGGTTCGAGCGTGACCGTGTAGGTGCCGGAGAGCGTGATGCACGCTTCTTCTCCCGCGTTGCTTCCCGGCACTGTCCCGGAGGACCAGTCGGTCGCCGTACCCCACGAGCCACTCACCGCGCTCTTCCAGTTGTCGCAAGCAGCCTGCGCGCTGGCGACCGATGCCGCTAGAGCACCGAGGGTCAGGATACAAACGAGCAGCGAGCGGGTGCCGGTGCGGGTGGGGGTCATGATTGGTCCCTTTTCGTAGAGTGCCGCGATGCGCGGCCCACCCGGCGGGTGGCACCGAAATCAAGGCCTGCAACGATCCCCGCTGCGAGACGTCTTGTAGCGGACCACAGCGCACAACCTCTAGGACCAGCGCGCACAACCTCCAACTCGAATACGATCCCAGTCGGGACGATGAACGTGAGGTTCGGAGCGTGACACCGCAGCGTACGTGGAGCACGGCCACAGTGCCCGAGCCCGAGCAGTTCGCATTCTGGAACGAGGTCGTATGGGAGGCGTTCATACCGGTGTCGGTGACGCGCGCCGGCGAGGGATCGTTCGTGAGCAGCATCACCGCAAGTCAGGTGGGTCCGCTGGCCGTCTCGCGGATCGCCTCACCGGCTCAATCGGTCGCGCGAACCTCTTCGCAGGTCAGCCGTCAGGCCGGGGACATCTTCTTCCTGAACCTGCCGCTCACCGACAGCAGCTTCGCAAGTCAGGACGGACGAACCGCCCGGCTGCAAAAGGGCGACTTCGCGATCCTCGACAGCGCACGACCGTTCGAGCTGGGCTTTGAAGATGACTTCCAGCAGATCTCGCTGACGCTGCCCCACGACCTGCTCGCGCCGCTGCTCGCGACACCGGGGGACGCCACAGCCATCCGAGTTCGCGGCGACCGTGGCGTGGGAGCAGTCGCCAGCGGCGCGCTCAGAGCACTCGCGGCCGCCGGCGGCTCCTACGACCGCCAAGCAGCCCGATCGCTCACAGACCAGATCGCCGCGCTGGTCGCGCTCGCCCTCGGAGGCATCACAGCACCCCCGGCCTCGGCAGCTCCAGCGCTCCTTTTGCAGGCGGCGCTCGACGAGGTGGACAGGTCGCTGGGCGACCCCGACCTCTCGCCCTCGCACGTCGCCGAACGTGTCGCGATCTCGACCCGCTACCTGCACCAGCTGTTCTCCGAGCGCGGGACCAGCTTCGGGCGCTGGGTGCTGGCCCGGCGCCTGCAGCGCTGCCGGCAGGACCTCACCGACAGCGACCGCGACCACTGGACGATCGCAGAGATCTCCTGCGAGCACGGCTTCCGAGACCCCTCCTACTTCGCTCGCGCATTCAAAATCCACTACGGCATCAGCCCGCGCGACCTACGGCGCGGAGGCTCCTCGGCGAGGAGTCGACGATCACGACCCATGTGAAGCGAATCGAATCTTCGGTCAGAGCGCGAACTTCTCGCGAAGTGCCGCAAACGATCACCTTCGAGCTGTACGCTCGACAGCGACGCATCGCCAATGACCAGAGCAGACACGGCGCTGTCAACAGATTGCCGCCCCCCTTGCAGGCGAAAAGCCACTTTCGAGAAGGGTGCGCCGGGCGGACCTCCTTTCGCAAGCGTGTCCGGTGTGCAGCTGGCGCACCGGACAGGTTTGTGGGAAGCCGCCGTCTACGCCTGGACCGCGAGAAAGGCCTCGTAGCGCCTGACGTCGCGTAGCGCGCGGGCCTGCTCCTCGCTGTCCTGCTCGGCGTTCTCCGCGGCCTTGCGCGCGTCAGCGAGCTTCGCCTCGAAGGTCTGACGGTCGATCTCCCCCGGCGCGATCGCCTCCTCGACGAGCACGAGCGCGCGGTTGTCGGCGAACTGCAGATACCCCTCCGCCTGCGCGAAGCGCACGATCTCATCCTCCGAGCGATACAGCCGCAGCTCGGTCGGTTCCAGCCGTGCCAGCAGCGGCTCGTGGCCCGCGAGGATGCCGATCGAGCCGACGGTCGTGAACGTCGAGAGCATTTCGATCTCCTCGTTGAAGACCTCTCCCTCGGGCGTCAGCACTTCGGCTGGGAACTTCGCGTGGGCCATTATTTCTTGGCCGCCTCGACTACCTCGTCGATCGTGCCCTTCAAGAAAAATGCGCTCTCGGGGACCTCGTCGTGCTTGCCGTCGATGATCTCCTCGAAGCCGCGAATCGTCTCCGCGATCGGCACGTAGGCGCCGGGGGTGCCGGTGAACTCTTCAGCGACGAAGAACGGCTGCGACAGGAAGCGCTCGATCCGGCGCGCGCGCTGGACGGTGAGCTTGTCCTCGTCGGAGAGCTCGTCAATCCCGAGGATCGCGATGATGTCCTGCAGCTCCTTGTAGCGCTGGAGAATCTCCTTGACGCGGTTGGCGACGCGGAAGTGGTCCTCGCCGAGAATGTCGGCCTTGAGGATCGTCGAGGTCGAGTCGAGCGGGTCGACCGCCGGGTAGATGCCTTTTTCGGAGATCGCGCGCGACAGCGCGGTGGTCGCGTTGAGGTGCGCGAACACCGACGCCGGCGCCGGGTCGGTGTAATCGTCGGCCGGCACATAGATCGCCTGGATCGATGTCACCGAACCGTTCTTCGTGGAGGTGATCCGCTCCTGCAGCTGGCCCATCTCGGTCTCCAGCGTCGGCTGGTAGCCGACCTGCGAGGGCATCCGCCCGAGCAGCGCCGAGACCTCGGAGCCGGCCTGGACGAAGCGGAAGATGTTGTCGATGAACAGCAGCACGTCCTGGCCCTTGTCGCGGAAGTATTCGGCCATCGTCAGACCCGACAGCGCGACGCGCATGCGGGCGCCGGGCGGTTCGTTCATCTGACCGAAGACGAGCATCGTCTTGTCGAGCACCCCCGACTCCTTCATCTCCAGCCACAGGTCGTTGCCCTCGCGCGAGCGCTCGCCCACGCCGCAGAACGCCGACAGCCCGCCGTGCTCCTTGGCGAGGTTGTGGATCAGCTCCTGGATCAGCACCGTCTTGCCCACGCCGGCGCCGCCGAACAGCCCGACCTTGCCGCCCTTCGCGTAGGGGGCGAGCAGGTCGATCACCTTGATGCCGGTCTCGAACATTTCGGTCGTCGGGGTCAGGTCCTCGGCGCGGGGGGCGTTCTGGTGAATGCTGCGGCGCTCGATGCCCTGCGGCAACTCCTCGCCGAGGTCGATCGGCTCGCCGAGCAGGTTGAAGATCCGCCCGAGCGTCGCCTCGCCGACGGGGACCGTGATCGGCGCACCGGTGTCGAGCACCTCGACGCCTCGCGCCAGCCCGTCGGTGATGTCCATCGCCACCGCACGCACGCGGTCGTCGCCGAGGTGCTGCTGAACCTCGCATACGAGCACGCTCTCGCCCGCACCCGGACTGACTCCCTCGGCCTCCTCATCGGCGGCGGCCGCGGGACGCGCGATCGTGATCGCGTGGTTGATCTCGGGCAGGCGGTCGGGGAAGACGGCCTCGATCACGACGCCCTGGATCTCCTCGATGCGCCCCACGTTCCGCTTGGCGGCGGCGCCGTTCGCGGTGCTCGGCTCGGTGACGGTGCTTGCTGGCATTGGGTTTCGATTCTCCTCTTTATCTATTTCAAGTTCGTTTTAGACGGCGGCCGGTCTGAGATGGAGCTCGTTTTAGACGTCAGCCGGTCTGGGGTGGCGATGAGCAAGCCAGACAGAGATCGAGGCCCGCCCACCCGCGTGGTGTGCTCTGCACACGAGCGGCCGAGGACGCAGTATGGCGCCGCTCAGCGTCACGCCAGACCCTCGGCGCCCGCTACGACCTCCATGATCTCTTGCGTGATCTCCGCCTGGCGGGCACGGTTCATCTGGAGCGTGTAGTCGGTGATGATTTCGCCGGCGTTCTCCGAGGCGCTGCGCATCGCCGTCATCTGCGCGCCGAAGAAGCCCGCCGCGGACTCGACGAGCGCGCGGTAGATCGAGATCTCGATGTAGTCGGGAACCAGACGCCGCAGGATCTTCTCGGGGTCGGGCTCATAGTCGACGGAGGTGTGCCTCGTGGCCTCGCCCGCGTCGGACCCGCCCCTGGCCGGCGCATCGTCGTCCTGGCCGCCACCGGCGATCGCCTCGTGGGTGAGCGGCAGAAGCGTCTGCCGGGTGACGTGCTGCGTGAGCGGTGAGACGTAGGAGTTGTAGATCATCTCCACGCGGTCGACCTGGCCGTCGACGTAGGCCTGGATCACGTCGTCGGCGATCGTGCGCGCGTCCGCGTAGGCGGGCCGGTCGGCGAAGCCGGTGTAGCTGCCGCTGAGCTCGTGCCCGCGGAAGCTCAGCGAGGAGACACCGCGACGCCCGGTCGCGTACCAGCTGCTGCTCAGCCCCTGCTCGGATACCTCCGCCGACAGGCGTGTGCCGGCACGGATGATCTGCGAGTTGAAGCCGCCCGCGAGGCCGCGGTCGCCCGTGACCAGCAGCAGGCCGACGTTCGTCTCCGAGTCGTGCTCGCGCAGCAGCGGCACCCGCGTGGCCTCGCTGCCGGCGGCCTGCGCCGCCTGGCGGGTCATCCGCCCGATCGCGTCCGCGTACGGCCGCAGGGCGGCGATCCGCTGCTCGGCGCGGCGCAGCCTGGCCGCGGCGACCATCTCCATCGCACGGGTGATCTTCTGGATGTTCTTCACCGATGCGATCTTGTTCTTGACGTCGCGCTGAGATGCCATAACCGTTACCTCGTCGAGCCGGCCCTAGGCCGCCGCGGGCTCCTTGGCTGACTCGTCCCGGGTCTCGCCCGCCGCTTGATCCTGGCCCTCGTCGCCCGACTCGCCCTGCGCATCCGAACGCCGCGCCGGCGGCGCGTCGTCCTCGAGCGGCAGGCCCTCCTCGTCGAGGTCGTAGCCGAAGTCCTGCGCGAACCCGTCGACGGCGTCGTGCACCTCCTGCTGGGTCTCCTTCGACCAGTCGCCGCCGGCGATCTTCTCGCGCAGCGCGCCGTGCTTGGAGTGCATCCGTTCGGTCAGCTCGAGCAGGAACTCGGTCACGCGCTCGACGTTCAGGCGGTCGAGGAAGCCGTTCGTGGCGGCATAGATCTGCACCGTCTGGTCCTCGACCGGCAGCGGCGCGCGCTCGTGCTGGTTGAGCGTCATCACCAGGCGCTCGCCGCGGGCGAGCGTCTTCTGCGTGTCGGCGTCGAGGTCGGAGCCGAACTGCGCGAAGGCCTCGAGGTCGCGGTACTGGGAGAGCTCGAGCTTGATCCGCCCGGCGACTTTCTTCATCGGCCCGATCTGGGCGTTGCCGCCGACGCGCGAGACCGAGATCCCGACGTTGATCGCGGGGCGCACGCCGGAGTTGAAGAGTTTCGACTCGAGGAAGATCTGCCCGTCGGTGATCGAGATCACGTTCGTGGGGATGTACGCCGACACATCGCCGGCCTGCGTCTCGATCACCGGCAGCGCCGTCAGCGAGCCGCCGCCGAGGTCGTCGTTGAGCTTGACCGCGCGCTCGAGCAGGCGCGAGTGCAGGTAGAAGACGTCGCCGGGGTAGGCCTCGCGACCGGGCGGGCGGCGCAGCAGCAAAGACATCTGCCGGTAGGCGTAGGCGTGCTTGGTCAGGTCGTCGTACACGCACAGCGCGTGGCCGCCGTTGTAGAGGAAGTGCTCGGCCATCGCGCAGCCGGCGTAGGGCGCCATGAACTTGATCGGCGCCGCCTCGTCGGCGGGCGCGGCGACGATGATCGTGCTCTCCAGCGCGCCGTACTCCTCGAGCGTCTGCGCGAGCGCTACGACGGTCGACATGCGCTGGCCGATCGCGACGTACACGGAGACCACGCCGGTGTCCTTGTTGTTGATGATCGTGTCGATCGCGATCGCCGTCTTGCCGGTCTGGCGGTCGCCGATGATCAGCTCGCGCTGGCCGCGGCCGATCGGGATCATCGCGTCGATCGCCTTCAGGCCGGTCTGCATCGGCTGCTTGACCGGCTGGCGCTGGACGACGCCGGGCGCCTTGAACTCGGCCGGGCGGGTCTGCGTCGTGGCGACCTCGCCCTTGCCGTCGAGCGGGCGCCCGAGCGGATCGACGATCCGCCCGAGCAGGGCCTCGCCGACGGGGATCTCCAGCAACTGGCCGGTGCGCTTGACGGTGTCGCCCTCGGAGATGTGCTCCCACTCGCCGAACAGCACCGCGCCGACGTTGTCTGACTCGAGGTTCAGCGCGAGGCCGGTGACGCCGTGAGGAAGCTCGAGCATCTCGAATGACATGCAGTTCTCCAGGCCGTGCAACCGCGCGATGCCGTCGGCGACCGACAGCACGGTTCCCACCTCGGTCAGCTCGGCGGTGCCGCTGTCGAGGCCCTCGATGCGGCTCTTGAGGATGCTTGTGATCTCGTCTGGGTTGATCTGCATGTCGTTTCCTTAGCTCTTCTGTTTGCGGGGGCGATGTGCTTGCAGTGACGGTGTGGTGAGGCGGTGGGCTCAAGCCGGGGGGTGGTCGGGAGGGGGGCCCGCCCCCCTCCCGCTAGGCAACGTGCCTGCGCAGCTGCTCCAGTCGATTGCGAATAGAGGCGTCGAGGATCGAGTTGCCGACCCTGATGATGATGCCGCCGAGAATCTCCGGGTCCACGCGCGCCGCGAGCGTGACCTTGCGTTCGGCCCGCTCGCCGATCGTCCTGCCGAGGCTCTCGGTGGTCGCCGCATCGAGCTCGATCGCGCTGGTGATCTCGACGGGCAGCGTCTTGTTCTCCTCGTCCCACAGCCGCTCGTACTCGTGCCGGGCGCGGAAGATCACGGGCATGCGGTGGTTTTCGATCAGCAGGCTCAGGAAGTTCAACAGCGCCTCCTCGGCGCCGTCGAGCAGGCCGCCGAGCGCGTCGATCTTCTCGGTCGTCGAGAAGTACGGCGAGAAAAAGAACACGGCGAGCTCGTGGTTCTGATCGAGCGCGTCCGCGAACTGCGCGAGCTGCTCGCGCAGCTCATCGAGCTTGCCCTGCTCGAGGGCGACCTCGAACAGCGCGCGGGCGTATACCTGGGCCAGCTCGTCCATCAGTTGTGCTCGGCCCCGGAGGAGATGCTCGAGAAGTCGAGTTCGCCCAGCGCCTCCTCGACGAGGCGCCGCTGGTCGGCGTCGTTGAGCGTCTTGCGCGTGACCTTCTCGGTCGCCATCACCGTGAGGTCGGCGACCTCACGGCGGATGTCGTCGAGCGCCCGCTTGCTGGCCGCCTCGATGTCGCGCTCAGCGCGCTTGGCGGCTTCCTCGAGGATCTGCTTACCGCGCTCGCGGCCCTCGACCTCGTGCGACTCGGCCGTCTGGCGCGCGCGCTGGACGATCTCCTCGGATTGCGCGCGGGCCTCCTTCAAGCGCTCGCGATATTCCTCCAGCACCTTGTCAGCCTGGACGCGCAGCTCCTCGGCGGCGTCGACTTCGCCCTCGATCGTCTTCGCGCGCTTGTCCAGGGCTTCGCCGATCAGCGGGAACACCCATTTGCGCAGGATGAACAGCGAGATCGCGAACACGACGATCGTCCAGATCATGATCCCCACATTGGGGGTGATCAGGAACGAGCCGCTGGAGGAGGCGAGTGGGATGTTTGGCGCGGTGGGCATCTTGGCCTAGAGGAAGAAGGCGATGAAGCCGCCGACGAGGCCGTAGAAGAAGCACGCCTCGGTGAGCGCGAAGCCGAGCCACTGGTCGCGCTCGACCTCGGCGCGCAGCTCGGGCTGGCGGGTCTTGGCCTGGATCGAGGCGTTGAACACCGCTCCGATGCCCGCCCCGGCGCCGGCCGCGCCGCCACCGGCGCCGACGCCCAGCGCGATCGCGCGACCGGCATCCTGGCTCTGCTTGATGATCGGTTCCGCGACACCCAGCAGCGGGTGGATCGCACTCAGCACGTGTAGAAACTGCATCGCTCGATAGCTCCTTGTTTGTTAGTGACTTTCGACCGCTCCGCCGATATAGATGGCGGTCAAGATGGCAAAGATGAAGGCCTGCAGACCGGCGATCAGGACGGCCTCGAACAGGAAGATCGCGACTCCCGCCGGCAGCAGGAACCAGGACACGAGCTGCAGCCCGACGAGCACGCCCAGCTCGCCGCCCATGAACGCGATCAGCATGTGCCCGGCGAGCAGGTTCGCCCACAGCCGCACCGTCAGCGAGATCAGGCGCAGGAAGTTGGAGAGGATCTCGATCGGGAAGATCAGGAGCACGATCGGGCCTTTGACGCCGCCGGGCATCAGGCTTTTGAGGTATCCGATCGGGCCGTGGTGCTTGACGCCCTCGTAGGTGAACAGGCAGAACACGCCGAGCGCGAGGATCAGCGGGAAGGCGACGTTCGTGTCGGCCGCGTAGATCTGAAACGACGGGATGTTCGCGCCGAACAGCCTGAACGTCTCGCCGGAGTCGATCGGCAGCGGGATGTAGCCGATCAGGTTGCTGACGAGGATGAACACGAAGATCGTGGCGATCAGCGGGAAGTACTTGCGCTCCATGTCCTCGCTGAGGTTTTCCCTCGACATGCCGAGCGTGAAGTTGTAAAACGTCTCAACCGCGACCTGCAGGCGACCGGGACGCCGCTGCTGCAGGCGCCTGGAGATGTAGAGCATCACCCCGATCGTGATGCCGGCCGTGATCAGCAGGTACAGGACGCCCTTGTTGAATGCGACCGGGCCGAGCTTGAACCAGCTGTCGAGTTTGAACTCGTTGGTCGGGGAGAAGACGTTGTCGGCGATCGACGGGGCCTTGTGCGCGGTGACGCCGAACAGGATCACGAACAGCGCGATCCCCCCGAGCCAGACGCCCAGGAACCAGTAGAGGACCTTCCGTCCCTGGCTCATCCCCTGCTTCTCCTCGGATGGGCTGCTCGGGTGGGTTCCCCTCCCGGGAGCGATCGGCGGCGCGCCCGCGACTGCACTCATCGCCTTGTCCCTCCGGGCCGCCCTTCGACAACGCGCATCGCGAACGCGATCGAGTAGACGCAGAAGATCACGAGCGCCGCGGTCAGACCGGCGCTACGCCCACCGATCACGGCGGCGAGCACGATCGCGCCGGCGAGCAGCCAGATGCGCCCGAACCCATCGACCAGGTTGAGGCCGAAACGAGCGTCGGCCCCCCGGGCCGCGATCAGGCGTCGATCGAACTGCTGCAGGACACGCTGGAGCACCCAGGCGCCGGCGGCGATCAGGTAGCCGAGCGGGGGCGCTCCCAACGCGATCGCCACGGGTGCGGCGAGCACGACGAGCACGACATCGAGGTAGGCGAGAACCGACGCACCGTGCGCCCCGATCGATGTACCCTCGTTGGTTGCTTCCAGATCTGACATGTATGAGTCACCCTATAGACGGGAAAATCCGCGCGCGTGCTCGCGGCGGATCCGTCGCGCGACGCTCCTCAACGCCGGCGACAACGAGCTTACTCTATCCGATCGCGGACTTCGTAACAACTTTGTGACACTCGCTACGCGGGTCGACAGACCTTGCGATGGGTCCCGCTAGGGCCGGTTGCGGCTTGTGAAGCCGTTCATACGTCGGGGTGGGTGCGGGACCGGCCGTGCGTCCGTTATGCGGTGGACGGACGGCCGAGACCGCCACGCCGGCGCGAACCCCGCCGCCAGACCGTCGCGACCCGCACGATCAACGCGGAAACCGCCAGCGTCAGCAGCCCCGCGAGGACGTCGAGCAGGAAGTGGTTGCCCGTCGACAGCACCGCCAGCGCAGTCAGGCACGGGTAGAGCAGCGCTACGGCCCGCAGCCAGCGGCGCGAGCTCATCCGCCACACGGCCAGCACGCACCAACCGGCCCACGCCATGTGCAGCGAGGGCATCGCCGCGAGCTGATTGGCCTGCGAGGCGAGCGCCCCGGTGTGCCACGAGCCGAACGCGCCGGAGGCGGCGACGACGTCGGTGAAGCCATGGAGCATCCGTGGCGGCGCGACGGGGAAGCGCCAGAAGACGATGAACGCGAGCACGTTCGTCAGCACGAGCACGTTGCGCAGCGGCCTGTAGATATCGGCGCGCCACCACCAGAGATAGCCCAGCAGGCCGAGCGTGACGATGAAATGGGCGTTGTCGTAGTAGTCCGACAGGATCAGCCCGAGCGTGTGGTGCGCCGCGAGCCAGCGATCGAGGCTCAGCTCGGGGTCCAGGTGCAGCGTTCGCTCGAGGTTGAGGATGCCGCGCGCGTGGCTCAGCGCGAGGTTCAGGCGCAGCGGGGCGAGGTTCGTGATCGCGTCGTACACCCAGCACAGCCAGACGATCACGCCAACCTCGATCCACCAGGGCGAGCGGGTCGCTTGCACCCGCGGCCGCGTGGCGAGGCCAGCGCCGGCGATCGCCGCCGCGGTGGCGGTCGCGGCGGGAGCAGTCGAGGCAGTGGCGGTCTCGGCGCCGGTGGACACGGTTGAGCCACCGCCACCCGCCTCGATCGGGACCCCGCCCGGCGTGAGAACGTCGCTGGACAAGCGTTCGATGTTATCCGGCGCCCCCGAGGGTCGAGGAGCACGTGGGGGAGCGCTTTCTAAAGACGGCGCGTTCTATGTTGTACTTTAGAGACTGCGTGACACCATAGTTATACGCAATCTCTTTCATGAACACTCCCCCAGCCTCCCTTTACCTTCCCGGCACAACTCCGTCACGTTTGCGTCACACCCGGTCACAAATCGGCACATTGGCATCACATCACGGGCACATCAAGGGAACACTTGCGACACATTGAGGGGCATGTCGCATCGAAGACGCATCTGTCGCAAAACCGCATTGCACCGGGGACGCATCAGAGCGCCACCGCCTCCAGGCCACGCTCGGCCAGCGCATCGAGGGCCAGGGGCAGCGCCGCGACGGTGTGCCGCCAGGAGCCCGGCGCGGAGTAGTCATCGGCGTCGTGCAGCAGTAGCACCGAGCCGGGCTCGACACCGTCGGTCACGCGCGCGGCGATCGACTCGGGCGTGGCGCGCTTCTCCCAGTCGCGGCCCCACTGACTCCACAGCAGCGTTCGCCAGCCGCGTCCACGGGCCAAGCGCAACGCCGACGCGTTGAGCACCCCGTAGGGCGGGCGGTAGAACGCCGGGGAATGGCCGGTGGCGTCCTCGATACTCGCGAGCGCCCGGGCGATGTCCTCGCGCACCTGCCACGGCGCGAGGCGCAGGAGGTTGCGGTGACGATCGCAGTGCAGGCCGATCTCGTGACCGGCCGCGAGGATCTCGCGAGCGAGTGCCGGGGCGCGCCGCACCTGCTCGCCGACGAGGAAGAAGGTCGCCCGCACGCCCGCGCCGGCAAGGATCTCGAGCGCCGCCGGCGTCCCCTCGGCGTGCGGACCGTCGTCGAACGTGAGGGCATAGCCGCGTCCGCTCGCCGTCCGATCCTCGACTCCCAGCGCGCGGCGCAGCCCGGGCCAGATCGGCGCGGGCGAGCGCGGGAAGATCACGGGCCGCGGGCCGACAAGCGCCGCGCCGAGATAGCTCGCCATCGCGACGGCGGCGAGCGCGCCCCCGGACGCGGGCCCGGGAGTGCGATGATCGGAGGTGGACATGGTCGATCTTGTGCTGGGCATCGGGGCCGCCGTCGGCGCGTCCGTCTTCTACAGCCTAGGGATCGCGCTGCAGGCGATGGACGCCAAGGAGGCGCCCCGCGAGGAGCATCTGCGCCTGGCGCTGGTCTGGGGCCTGGTCAGGCGCGGGCGCTGGATGCTCGGCACGGGCCTGTCGATCCTCGGCTGGCCGCTGCAGGTGGTCGCGCTGCTGCTCGCGCCGCTGGTCGTCGTGCAGCCCGCGCTCGCCGCGGGCCTGCTCGTGCTGGTATTCGTGGGGCAGCGGATGCTCGGCGAGCACGCCGGCAGGCACGAGCACCTCGCGATGGCGGCGATCGTGATCGGCGTGATCGGCGCGGGGCTGTGCGCGCCGCCACGCAGCACCGGTCACACATCCGAGCGCCTGACGATCCTGATCGTGCTGCTCGTGCTCGCCGCCGCGAGCCTGCTGCCCTACCTGCTGCGGGCGCTGCGCCGCTCGCCCGCGTCGGTGACGATCGTCTGCGCCGGCCTCGCGTTCGGCTGGAGCGGCGTCGCGACGAAGCTCGCGTCCGATGACCTCTCACACGGCTATCTGATCGTGGCGGCCGCCTGGGGGCTGGCGACGGCGGCGGCCTCCGCCGTGGGCGTGCTCAGCGAGTCGAGCTCGCTGCAGGCGCGCCCGGCGATCCAGGTCGCGCCCGTGGTGTTCGTGACTCAGACGATCGTGCCCGTGGCGCTCGCGCCGGTGCTGTTCGGCGAGCGCTTCTCCGACACCCCGCTGGGGGGCGTCCCGCTCGCGCTGTCGCTGCTGCTGCTCGTGGCCGGCGCCGCGGCGCTCGTGCGCTCGCCGCTGCTGCTCGCGCTGATGGGAGGCGAGCCGATCAGCCACGACAGCGGCTCCACCCCCAGCCCCTCGCTGCCGAGCGAGGAGGCGATCCGCTCCACCCCGGCCGCCGAGGAGGCCGATCCGTTGGCCGTCACGACCAGCACGTCGCCCGCCCGCGTGCGTCCGTGACCCTCAGGCAGCGTGCCCGTGGCGTTCAGACGCAACGACCCTTTCACGGGGACCGCGTCGGCGGTGCGCGCCAGCAGTAGCTGACCGACGGTCAGCCCTCCGGCCGGCTGCAGGAAGTAGAACTTGTGGCTCAACCCCAGCGCGTGCGCCTGGGAGCGCAGCGTGTGGCGGGTGAGCAGCCAGCGAAACAGCGCCGTGCCGGGGACGACTTCCGGCAGCAGCTGATCGCCGAGCGAGCGCAGCTCGATGATCGTCGCATGCGTGGGGATCACGCCGTCGTCGGTGAACGCGACATGGATATCGCGGGCGGCAAGCTCGCGCGCGACGAGCGTCACATCGCTCGCGGGCGCGTGCACGATCAAGCCGACGTCCGCCTGGTCGGTGTTGACGTGGGTGACCGGATGGACGCGCAACAGCACATTGGCGACGGCGGACACCTCGTCGGTTGACAGCGTCCAGGTGCCGATGCTCAGCAGCAGCAGGAACGGCGTGGCGAACGCGACCAGCCGCAGTCGCCACAGAGGAATCGAGCGCACGCGCCGCGGGGCGCCGAGAACCAGATCCACGGCGGCGGGCTGCTCGTGCTCCGGGGGGCCCCCTTCGCCTGGACGCCCCTCGTCTGGAAGCCCCTCGCGGCCGGAGCGGACGGGATCCGAAACCGGCTCCGTATGGCTGACGACCGTCGTCAATCCCACCGCGGCCTCGCCTCCAGGACGTTGGCGAGGGCTGCGGCCATCGCTCACGAGCAGGTCCTCGAGCATGCTCTCCGCCGCGTCGGGCGTGCGCGCAGCGCCGACCTCGGCGAAGCTCGCCTGGACGTGCTCGCGCAGCTCGTCGGTGTTGTTGGCCAGCCGCAACAGGTCGAGCGTCGCCATCGCGCGCGTGTTCAGGCGCGCGTGGCCGACGGGCAACCCGTAGGAGACGACCGGCGTGCCGGCGGCCTTCGCCTCGAGACACGTGACGCCGCCGGTGGAATGCACGAGCACGTCGGCGGCGGCGAGCAGCTGGGGCATCTTGTCGGTGAACCCGTACACGTGCACGCGCGGCTCGCCCGCAAAATCCCCGTTGAGCTTGTCCTGGAGCTCCTCGTCACGTCCCGCCAGGCAGACGATGCTTGAGACCTCCGTCAACTTGCTGAGCTCGCGCACGGCGCCCTCGATGTCCCCCACTCCCCAGCCGCCGCCGGAGACGACGACCATCCGGCCCTGCTCGGGCAGCCCGAGCGCCTGGCGGGCCTGCAGCGGACAGCGCGGACCGAGGAAGTCGGCCGAGATCAGCGGGCGCACCAGGCGCACGCTGCCCTGCCCGGCGATTCGCTCGACCGACGACATCGACTCGCCGTACATCACCAGGTGCATGTCGATCCCGGGCTGCGCCCAGAAGAACAGGCCCGTCAGGTCGGTGATCGTCGCCACCGTGGGGCACTCGACGACTTTCGTGCGCCGCAGCCGCGAGAGCACGACCGTCACCGCCGGGTAGGTCGAGACGATCACGTCGGGGTCGTGCTCGGCGATGCAGCGGGCCAGCGGGCGCGAGCCCAGCAGCCACAGCAGCCGGCGCGCGAGGAAGCGAATCGGCGCGACGTGCTCGAGCAGCCAGTAGACGAGCGTGTACGTCCACGGCATCAGGCGCAGCTGCACGCGATAGCCGTCCTCGACCACGGGCCGCAGCACCCGCCCCATCGCCGCGAGGCCGTCGATGATCGTGACCTCGGCCCGCTCGGGCGAGTTCTCGATCTGGTCGGCCAGCGCCCGCGCGGCGGCGGCATGTCCCTCGCCGACGTCGGCCGACAGGATCAGGACACGGCGCGGGCGGGCGGGGGTATCCGAAACCGGGTAGGTGGGTTGGCGGTGTCGACGACGTCGCATGAAGGTCAAATCTCGTCCCGCGAGCCGGTCGGGCGGCGCAGACGCATGCTCACAACCGGATCGATCCGGCGAACGGGCAACGCTTACAGGGTACTCGGCACACCAGAGCCTTGCAGATCTCCTAGACGTAACAATGGGCGCGTGCAGGCGACCACTCCCCTGACGGGTCTCCCGCGACACGCGAGCGAATCCGACGCCGGACGGAGCGCCACCGGCTCGGCGCGATCGCCGGCCTCGACGCGCGCGCTGCGCTGGCTCGGCGCGCTCGGTCTGCTCGGCGTGTTCACGACGCGTCCTGCTCGTCGCCGCGGGCGCCGCGAGCGGCCCGTCGCAATACGTCCCCGCGCGCAGCGGCGGCTGGCCAAGCTGGCTGGCGGGCCCCTTCGCCGGCCTCGGCGTCGGCCTCAGCCCGGACGGCTTCCAGGCACTCACGCTGATCATGGCCGCCAGCTACGTGGCCGTCTTGCTGGCCGTGCGCACGCTGCCCGGCCGGATGATCTGGGTGACGATCGTCGCCGCGCACCTGGCGCTGCTGATCGGCCCGCCGCTGATCTCCCAGGACGTCTTCGGCTACCTCGACTTCGCCCGCCTGGGCGCCCTGCACGGGATGGATCCGTACACGCACGTCGCCGCCCAGGTGCCCACCGATCCCGCCTACCTGTTCGTCGGCTGGCCCTTCCAGAACTCGCCCTACGGCCCGCTGTTCACGCTCTTCGAGCTACGCGATCGCCCCACTCGGGCTCGCCGGCGGGCTGTGGACGATGAAGGCGCTGGCGGTCGCCACCAGCCTCGCCGCGATCGCGCTGATCGCACGTGCGGCGGGGAAGGAGGGTCGCTCGCGGCGCTACGCTGCCGCCTTCGTGGGCCTGAACCCGGTCCTGCTCGAGCTGGCGGTCGGCGGCGACCACAACGACACGCTGCTGCTGCTGGCGCTCGCCGCCGCGCTGCTGTTCACCGCCGGCGCCAGCCCGCGCTTTCGCGCCGGCGCGGCCGCGCTGGTCGCGGGGATCGCGGTGAAGGTGACCGCCGGCCTCGCACTGCCGTTCCTGGTATTGGGGGCAGGCGGGGACCGGATCATCTCGCGCGAGCGCCTACGCGTGCTGGGCGCCGCCGCGCTGAGCCTGGCCGTGGTCGCGGCGATCGGGTTGATCGGCTTCGGCTCGCACGCGTTCGGCTTCGCCGGCGCGGTCAGCGAGCAGCAGCAGTTGGTGGCCACGCACAGCCTGCCCGCGGAGACCGCGCGCCTGGTGGGGGTTGGGAGCCCCGCCCACCCGCCGAGCTGGTGGCGCCACTGCTTCGTCGCGGGCTTCGTGGCGATCTTCTTGTACGCCCTCTGGCGCACGCTGCGCGGGGCCGACTGGCGCGTGGCGGCCGGCTGGACGACGCTGGCACTGCTGCTCGCCACCGCGTGGCTGTTGCCGTGGTATGCGATCTGGCCGCTGCCGCTAGCCGCGGTCAGTGGCGATCGGCGCCTGCGCGCCGCCACGCTCGTCTTCTGCGCCTACGCGCTGCTGATCCACCTGCCGCTGGCCAACGGCCTGCTCAGCCCGCCCCACGTCACCTGCCACACGCTGAAAGACTGCGTCCGGGGCGGTGGGTTCCACCTCGGCGGACACCGCGTCCATCTCACCGGTCTCAAAGTCTCGGGCGACGTCACGCTCGATCTCCGCCGCTGAGGCGTCCGGCCGCAGCCGCCGCAGACGCGAGGCGTCCAGGCGCCGGAACTTGAGGATCTCGAGCACGTAGACGAGGTAGACGCTGGCGGCGACGACGAACAGTCCCAGCGCGATCATCACGAGCGCCCAGCCGGTGTGCAGGTGGCCGTGATGGTCGGAGTAGGGGACGAAGCGCAGGGCCAGGGCGAGGCCGGCGAGCATCAGCGTCCACGCATACAGGTAGGCGATCGTGCGCCGGTTGGAGAAGCCGATCCGCGCCATCCGGTGGTGGAAGTGCTCGCTGTCGGACTGGTAGATCGGCTGGCGGTACTTGAGGCGCTTGAGCACCACGAAGGTCGTGTCCAGGAAGGGAATCGCGAGCAGGATCAGGGGCAGCACGAAGGACACGACGGCGGTCGTCTTGACCGCCGCCTCGACCGTGATCACGCCCATCAAGAGGCCGAGCAGGTTCGCGCCGCAGTCGCCCATGAAGCTCGAGGCGGGCGGGAAGTTGTAGAGCAGGAAGCCGAGCGCCGCCCCAGCCGTCAGCGCCGCCAGCACGCCCGGCTGGGCGCGGTTGAGGTCGAAGGCGATCACCGCCAGCGCGAGCGCGATGATCACGCAGACGCCCGCCGCGAGGCCGTCGACGCCGTCGGAGAAGTTGACGACGTTCATCATCGCGACCAGCCCGATCACGGTCAGCACCGGTCCCGCGTTCGTGACGCCGGCGTTGGGGAAGTGCAGTTTGCCGACGAACGGCAGCGTGATCGCCTTGACCGCGACGCCGAAGTGCACGGCGATCACCGCCGCCACCACCTGCCCGGCGAGCTTCACGATCGGCGGCAGGTCGAAGCGGTCGTCGAGCGCGCCCACGAGCGTGATCAGCGCGGCCGCGAGCAGCACGCCCTGCCACAGATGATGGGCTTCGCTGTAGCCGGCCGGCAGCCAGATCAGCGCGGCGACGAGCACGCCGGCGAAGATCGCGAGGCCGCCGAGCAGCGGCGTCGGGCGCTCGGACAGGCCGCGCTCGCGGGGTTCGTCGATCGCGCCGACGGCCCGCGCGAAGCGCATCGTGAGCGGCGTCAACAGCGCGGTCACCGCGGCGGCCACCAGGAAGGCGAAGAACGCGTCGAGCACGGTCGGGTTGGGCATCGACGCCGACAGCATCGCAGGGTCGGGGGTCGTACGCGAGGCGGAACCGGCGGAGCGGCGCTACACCGGCAGCGACTCGTACAGCGGATAGCGCTCGACGATCGCCCCCACCCGCCCGGCCAGCTCGCCGGCGTCGCGTGCGAAATCGGGCGTGAGCAGGGCGGCGGCGATGATCTGGCCGACCTCGGCGAAGTCCTCGCGCTGCAACCCGCGCGTGGCCAGCGCCGGCGTGCCGATGCGCAGGCCCGAAGCCTCCATCGGCGGCCGCGGGTCGAAGGGGATCGCGTTGCGGTTGACGGTGATCCCGATCTCGTGCAGCCGGTCCTCGGCCTGTTTGCCGCTGAGCTCGGGCTGTAGCCCGCGCAGGTCGACGAGCGTGAGGTGCACGTCGGTGCCGCCGGTGAGCACGTCGATGCCCTGACCGGACCGGCCGCCGTCGGCCGGCGGGAGCGGATTCAGCAGCGCCTCGGCGACCGCCTGCGCGCCCGCCACCGTGCGGCGCTGACGCTCGGCGAACAGCTCCGATTTGGCGATCTGCAGCGCGACCGCCTTGGCCGCGATCACGTGCTCGAGCGGGCCGCCCTGCTGACCGGGGAAGACGGCGGAGTCGATCTTTTTCGCGAGCGATTCCTTGCAGAGGATGATCCCCGCGCGCGGGCCGCCGAGCGTCTTGTGGGTTGTCGTCGTGGCGACGTCGGCGCCGAAATCGAGCGGGTTGGGATGCAGACCGGTCGCGACGAGGCCGGCGAAGTGCGCCATGTCGACCATCAGCAGCGCCCCGACCTCGTCGGCGATCTCGCGGAAGCGGGCGAAGTCGAGCCGGCGAGGGTAGGCCGACCAGCCGGCGATCAAGAGCTTGGGACGGCGCTCGCGCGCGATCCGGGCGACCTCGTCCATGTCGATCAGGCTGGTCTCGCGCGAGACCTCGTAGGCGGCGATCTCATACAGCCGCCCGGAGACGTTGATCTTCATGCCGTGCGAGAGGTGGCCGCCGTGGGCGAGCGAGAGCCCCATGATCGTGTCGCCGGGCGTGAGCAGCGCGTGGTAGACGGCGGTGTTTGCCTGCGCGCCGGAGTGCGGCTGGACGTTCGCGTGCTCGGCGCCGAACAGCGCCTTCGCGCGGTCGATCGCGAGCTGCTCGGAGACGTCGACCCACTCGCAGCCGCCGTAGTAGCGCCGTCCGGGATAGCCCTCGGCGTACTTGTTCGTGAGCACCGAGCCCTGGCATTCGAGCACCGCGCGCGGGACGAAGTTCTCCGAGGCGATCATCTCCAGCGTGTCCCTTTGGCGCGAGAGCTCGCCGCGCAGCGCGGCCGCGACCTCGGGGTCGACCTCGGCGAGGGGGCGGTTGAAGTAGTCGGGGGAAAGCTCGGGCATGGCACGCTCCTCGGCAGGGGACAGCGATCGGATGCCCAGGCGCGCGGCGGGTTCGCTAGCCGCTTCCCGGTGGTCGATTCCACCTCTGGCGCCAGTCGCGGTAGCTGCAGACGAGGCTACCAGGCGAGCAAGATCGCTACCCCGTCCTGAGCCAGTGCGCCAGCAGCGGATCGACGATACTGAGCAGCCCATCATTCGAGGTACGCAGGATGCAATGCTCCTTCAGTCGCTTAGCCGCGTATGCCTGGCTGCCCCTGGCAACTCCGCTCAGCTCCAGCGCGGCATTGGATGTGATGCGGCGCTGGCCCGCGGCGACTACACCTAGGACTCTACGCTCGTTGGCGCTGAGGCCGGCCCAGGTCTGCTCGAGGCCCTCGGCCGCCTCGTGCGTCGCGGCATCGACCGCACGTCTGAGCGCATAGGAATCTTGTGGATCCTGCTCCCACAGCATGTGCGCGATCATGATCGCGCGCTGCGGATGGCCTTCGGAGAAGAGGACCAAGTCGTTGACGAGCTCCGCCAACGGCTCACGATCGGCGAGGCGGGATTCCAACCAGGAAGCGAGCGGCCCGGGCGGAAGCGGTCCCAAGGGGACACTGCGCGCCTGCTCGAATAGTGGTCGTCTGCGATCCCCGAAAAGCTCGGCCATCAGCGATGGCTCGCTGCCGGCGAACACGTAGGAGGCCACGTGGAGGTGGTGCTGGATGTGACTACGCAGGATGCCGTCGATCCCATCGACCACCCCCAGAAGGTCCTGGAACTCGTCGAAGATCACCAAGCATTGGCGTCCAGTGCGTTCGTGTACCGCGCGGGGCACCTCCAGCAGGTGATGTAGACGCGCCAGCAGCTCATTGCGCCCGCCCGGCCCCATGCCTACGCTGATCCCCGCCAGGTCACCAGGAACCCGCAGATGGATATCGGCGGTTCCACGCTGCCGTACAGCACGCCACAACGCCCGCAGCCTGCTCCGCTCCAGACCCTCTTCGTAACCGCGTTCGAAGCGTGTCACGACATCCGCCAGGTTGGTCATGTGCGAGAAGTCGATCAATGTGGCAACGAAGCCCTCGTCGCGTTCGATCCGATCGGCCAGTGCCCCCAGCAGCGTCGTCTTCCCAAAGCGCCGGGGCGCCGCAAGGCGCGCGGACTGCCCCCCCACAGCAAGCGACTCCAGGCGCGACAGCTCTCCCTCGCGGCCAATCAATTCCTCGGGTGGGATCGGACGATCGAAGATGAATGGATTCGCAGACTCCATAAGTACAAGTCTACCGTACTTTCTTGTACAGTCTGCCTGTATTTAGTTCAGTGCTGCTGTACTTTTGAGTGGCGGACCATATGAAGCTTTCGTGCCAGCTCTTCCCTCCCCACCGGCCCTTCGCGCACAATCAGCCATCTGCCCGTGCGCTCGTATTCGCCCAGATCGACCACGGTCGAGGCCGAGCCCGGCAGCTCGCCACCGTCGATCACGAGATCCGCGCCGGAGCGCAGCTCGATCGGCACATCCGACAGGCGACACGGGTCCGACTCACCCGAAAAGTTGGCGCTCGATTGCAGGGCGGGCGCGGCGATGGCGGCAAGCGCGCCGAGCGGGCCGGCCAGCGCCGGGACCCGCACGCCGAGGAGGCATGCCTCGCCGGCAGGTAGCTCACCGGCTCCTGCCGCACCCGAGGAGGACTCACTCGGGATCGGGTTGCCGGCCAGCGGGTAGAGCCCGGCCGGGTTCGGCAGCAGCAGCGTCAGCGGCCCCGGCAGGAGCGTATCCAGCGCGGCGCGCGTGCGAGGCCCCAGCCTCGCGGACAGCGCCTGCAGCGCTGGGGCCAGAGCGAAGAAGATCACCGCGGCGGACTTGAACGGCGGGCGGCGCTTGAGCTCGTATATGCGCCGCACGGCGATCTCGCTGGCGGGGTCACAGGCCAAACCGTAGACGGTATCGGTCGGGATCACGGCGACGCCACCGCCGGTCAGGCACTCTTCCAACCGCGCGACATCGGCAGCGGTCAGCACCACGATCTCATCCCCACGACCACGCGCTCGATCCCCGCCAGGTCGCGCTCGGAGCGCACCGACGGGAAGCCGGCCGCGCGCACGAGCTCGATCACGGCGGGCGCCTGCCCGGCGCCGAGCTCCAGCGCCAGCACCTTCACCCGCCCCCGCAACGCCACCTGGGCGAGCAGCGCGCGGATCGCGTCCAGCCCGTCCGCTCCGGCGAACAGCGCCGCGGATGGCTCGTGGCGGAGGATCTCGGGAGCGAGCGAAGCGCGCGCGGACGCGGCGACGTAGGGCGGGTTGGAGAGGATCACGTCGAACTCGTCGGGCACGCGCGCAAGCAGATCGGCGTGCAGCCACGCGACCTCCAAGCCGAGTCGCTCGCCGTTCGCGCGGGCGAGCGCGAGCGCGTCGGCACTGAGGTCGCTGCCGGTCAGGAGCAGGTCCGGGCGCTCGTCCTTCAGCGCGAGCGCGACGGCGCCGCTGCCCGTACCGACGTCGAGCACACGCGCCTCACGCGGCAGGCCGAGCCCCACTTCGACGAGCAGCTCTGTCTCCGGACGCGGGATCAGCGCGCGCGGGTCGCAGCGCAGGTCGATGTGGCGAAAGCCACGCCGCCCGAGGATGTAGGCGACCGGCTCGCGGGTCACCGCGCGGCGGCGGACGGCGTTCTGGAAGACGCGCACGGCCGGTCCTTCGACGAGCAGGTCGCTGTCGACGAGCAGCCGCTCGCGCGAGACGCCGAGCGCGTCGGCGAGCAGCAGCTCGGCATCCAGGCGCGGGGTTTCGCACCCGGCTGCGGTGATCGCGATGATCGCGCTGTCGAGCGCGTCCCGCGCGGATGTGCCCCTCACGCCGCCGCCTGCGCCTCCAGGCCGCGGCGCTTCTCGTCTGCCTGGAGCGACGCGGTCAGCTCGTCGAGCTCGCCCTCGAGCACCTGGTCGAGGTTGTGGACTGTGTGCTTCGTGCGGTGGTCGGTGACGCGCCGCTCGCCGTAGTTGTAGGTGCGGATCTTCTCCGCGCGATCGCCCGTACCGACCTGCGAGCGGCGGTCGGCGGCGAGCTCGGCCTGCTGCTCGGCCAGCGCCTGCTCGTAAAGCCGGGCCCGCAGCACCCGCATCGCGCGCTCGCGGTTCTGCAGCTGGGACTTCTCGTCCTGCATCGAGACGACGATCCCGGAGGGCTTGTGCGTGATCCGCACGGCCGAGTCGGTCGTGTTGACCGACTGCCCACCGGGCCCCGAGGAGCGGTAGACGTCGATCTGCAGGTCGTTCTGGTTGATCTCGACGTCGACCTCCTCCGCCTCCGGCAGCACCGCGACGGTTGCAGTGGAGGTGTGGATGCGCCCCTGGGACTCGGTCGCGGGGACGCGCTGCACGCGGTGAGTGCCGCCCTCGAACTTGAAAACCGAATAGGCACCCGAGGAGCGCGAAGAGCCTTTGATCTCAAACGTGTACTTGCCCTCGCCGATGTCCAACGCTTCCGTCTGAAAGCCCAGGCGCTCGGCGTACTTGGTCAGCATCCGGTAGAGATCGCGCGCCCACAGCCCGGCCTCGTCGCCGCCGGCGCCGCCCTGAATTTCGACGATCACGTTCTTGTCGTCGTTCGGGTCGCGCTCGACCATCGCCAGGCGGATCTGCTCCTCGAGCTCTTCGACCCGCGCGCGGGCGCCGTTCAGTTCCTCGCGCATATCCGCGTCCTCGCCGCCCTCCGCGAGGAGTTCTTCGGCTCCGGCGGCATCGTCCTGGGCGCGGCGCCACTGCACGGCCAGCTTGGCGGCGGGCTCGAGCTGGCTATAGGCGCGACCGACCTCGGCGTAGCGCTCGCGGTCGGAGATCACCTCGGGGTCGGTCAGCTGCTCGCCGAGCTCGGCGAAGCGGCTCTCGATCTGCGTGACGAGGTCTTCGATCATGCAGAGCAGTCTAGGTGCGGACCGCTCAGGCCACGACCTCGACGCCCATCAGGTCTGCCGCCGAGAGCTCACCGGGGGTCTCGAGCGCGAGCACGGCCTCGAGTGCCGCGATCGCGACCGCGAGCTGGTCGAGGTCGGGCTCGCGCGTGGTCAGCAGTTGCAGCTTCAGACCGGGCCACATCACGATCTGCACCCAGCGGCGGCTGCGGTTGCGCCCGGCGAACTTGATCAGCTCGAAGGAGATGCCCGCGATCAGCGGCACGCCGAGGATGCGCGTGAGAACCAGCCAGTACCAGGCGGGCAGGCCGATCGGGGCGAAGACGAAGATCGCGACGATCATCACCACGAGCAGAAAGCTCGTGCCGCAGCGCGGGTGCAGCCGCGAGAAGCGCTTCGCGTTCTCGGGCGTCAGCGGCAGGCCGGCCTCAAAGCAGGAGATCGTCTTGTGCTCGGCGCCGTGGTACTCGAACACGCGCCGCAGGTCGCGCAGCCGCGAGAGCAGGAGCATGTAGCCGAGGAAGATCGCCGTCCTGACGATGCCCTCGACGACCCAGAACAGCACCGAGGAGTTCAGTTGCCCCTTGATTAGGCTCGTGAGCGCGACCGGGATCACGAAGAACAGTCCGATCGCGAACACGAGCGCGACGACGATCGTCCCCGCCCACACGCCGCCGGAGATCTCCTGGCCCGGCGCCTGCCCGTCGCCCTCGCCGTCGCCGTCCCTGTCCCCGGCCTCGGCTTGGACGCCGTCCCCGTGTGCACCCTCGTTTCCATCCTCAGCCTCGCCGGGCGGCAGCTGCGCGTTGGCCGAGATCCCGAGGGCGCGAAACCCGATCGCCATCGACTCCCACAGCGCCACCACCCCGCGCACGATCGGCAGGCGCAGCCCGCGATGTCGTTGCAAAGAGGAGGTGAGAGGAAACGTCGAGACCTCGATCTCCCCTTCCGCCGCCTCCTCGACCGGGCGCTCGTCCTCTTGCAGCTGCTCGGGGGTCGGCTTACGGACCGCGACCGCCCAGTGGGCGACGCCGCGCATCATCACGCCCTCGAGCACCGCCTGCCCGCCGACCGGGGCGTCGCGCTGGGCGTTCAGCTTCCCGTCACCCTCGCCGTCGCCCGCGGCGGAGACTTCCTCCAACTCGACTGGCCTCGTCGCCGGGGCGGCCGCCAGTGAGGTGGGCATCGGCCCGCTAGGAGGCCTTGGCCTTGGCCGACGCCTGACGGCCTTTGGCCATCCTGCGCTGGAAGCGCTCGACGCGCCCGCCGGTGTCCATCAGCTTCTGTTTGCCCGTGTAGAACGGGTGGCAGTTCGAGCACACCTCGACGTGCAGCTCGTCGCGCGTGGCGCGGGTGGTGAACTCGTTGCCGCAGGTGCAACGCACGTGGGCCTCGACATAGCTGGGATGGATATCGGTCTTCATCGTTTGGTCATTCTAGCGATGATCGTCGAGCCTCGACCCAGACCACCGCAGACCGCGTCCACTCAGACCACCGCGGACCCGCCGACTCAAGCTCCATGCTTGGCTCAAACAAGCGGCCCGTCCCCCGGCCCCATACGATCGGCGCATGAGCTTCGGCGAGATCGTCGCGATCGCGTGCGCCGGGCTCGCGGCGGGGACGATCAACACGGTCGTCGGCAGCGGCACGTTGATCACCTTTCCGGTGCTGCTCGCGTTCGGCTACGCACCGGTGACGGCAAACGTGTCGAACACGATCGGCCTGGTCCCGGGGTCGGTCTCCGGCGCGATCGGCTACCGCAGCGAGCTCGCCGGACAGCGCGGCCGCGCGATCCGGCTGGGGACGATGTCGCTGCTCGGCGGCACCACCGGCGCGGTGCTGCTGCTGGTGCTGCCCGCGTCGGCGTTCAAGGCGATCGTGCCGGTGTTCATCGCGCTCGCGCTGGTCTTGGTGGTACTGCAGCCACGCATAAAACGCCACCTGGCCGAGCGGAGGATCGACGCGATCCACGAGCGCGGCCTCGTCGTGGCGCTCGCGATCTACCTGACGGGCGTCTACGGCGGCTACTTCGGCGCCGCCCAGGGAATCCTGCTGCTCGGGATCCTCGGCGTCACGCTCGCGCAGGACCTGCACCGCACGAACGCACTCAAGAACGTGCTCGCGGGCCTCACGAACGGCGTCGCGGGCGTGTACTTCATCTTCGCTGCCCACGTCGACTGGGCGCCGGCCGCGATCATCGCCGTCACCTCGATCATCGGCGCCCAGCTCGGCGCGCGCTACGGGCGGCGCCTGCCTCCGGTCGCGCTACGGGCGCTGATCGTCGTGGTCGGCGTCACCGCGATCGTGCGGCTGCTCGCCACATGAGGTGGGTCGCCGAGCGGCTCAGCTGGTGGTGGTAGTAGTAGTAGCAGCAGCAGCAGCGGTGGAAGACGCTGAGCTTCCGGCGGTCGAGCCGCCGGGTATGACGGGAGTGGCCGGCGTGACCGGCGGCGTGACGGGCACGGACGCCGGTTGCGCACACTGGAGCGTGTGCCGTTCGGCGCGCCTGATCACGTAGCCCCGGCCGTTCAGCCAGTGAAAGCGCACGAGCGCACGGTAGGTGGCCGGCGAGGACAGGTTGGTGACCTGCTTGACGTACTGGTAGATCTTCACACCGGGCGCCGAGCCGCGCCACACGCCGAGCCCGGGAGCGGAGACGGTGTGGAAGAGTTCTTCGCCGGGCAACCGCTCCTGCACTTCGATCCGCATCGCCATCCGCGCGGTTCCCGTGACCGCCGTCATTTCAGCGGAGAACGTGGCGGAGCGATCCGTCTGTTCACCCGTCGTAACGCACTGTTCGACGGTCGCCGCGGCGTTTCCGGCGGCGTCCGTCTGCGCCGCCAGCGGAGTCCAGGCGACCTGGGCTGCAACAGCGCCGGCTTCGAGCGACACACACCGAGGCCAAAGCGCCACAGGCGAGCAGTGAGAGCATCAGCCGCGTGATGTGTCGACGCCCGAGCGACGATCCGTGAAACATCTTCATAGCCTCCCCCTAACACTCAAGACACGCACAATGTTGCGCACAAAGTACTCGAGTGTTCAGGTTTCGGGACCGGAGGAGCCCTCGGCGGAGGCGAACTCCGAGCGGCCGTGCTCGCGCCCTACCAAAAACGCCTGAGCCCAGCACAACGCCTTGGCCGGCCGCTCGGAGATCGACTACGCCGAGGGCCAACCACAAGCGCTGGTCTCTCAGAGGATTTGGTACAGCGGCCCGTCGCCGCCCTCGGGCACGGTGAGACGCCCGCCCTTCGCGGTGATCGCCCCGCACTGGACGCAGTTCGTGTAGTTGACGATCACGTCGACCGGGCCCTCCGACGGCGCGTCCTCGGGGATCTCGTAGACGCCCGCTGGGCACATCCAGCGCCAGGTCTCGGCGATCTCGCGGGGGACGTGTTTCTGGATGCGGATGTGGTTGGGGGCGTCGTCGCGGGTGGCGTTGCCGGTGATGAACACCGAAGAGAGCTTGTCGAAGGTGTATTTGCCGTCGGGCTTGGGATAGCGGTCCTTCGTGTTGCCGACGAACATCGGCTCGTCGTCGTCGCGGTGCCATTCCTGGCGGCCCGGGGGGACCTTGCCCTTCGACATGATCGACGGGCCCGCGAGGAGGCTGCCGACGAGGAACCCTTTCTGGAACGCCTGGCGCGTGTTGCGCACCTGGTAGAGCTCTTTGCCGATCGATGACTCCTCGACCGCCTCCTCGTAGGCCCCGAGCGACTGGCCGGTCTTGAGGCTGTTGTAGATCGCCTCCGCGGCGAGCATCCCCGACTTGATGCAGTGGTGGACGCCCTTCAGCGCCGCCGTGTCGACCATCCCACCGGCGTCGCCGACGAGCACCGCGCCGGGCATCGAGAGCTTCGGCATCGACCAGTAGCCGCCGCCGGGGAGCGCCTTCGCGCCCCAGGCGACGCGCTCGCCGCCCTCGAGGATGCCGCGCACGAGCGGATGCGTCTTGAACGTCTGCAGCAGGTCGTGCGCCGAGGTCGTCGCGTCGCGGTAGTTGAGGTCGACGACGAACCCGATCGAGACGAGGTCCTCGCCCGTCTTCTCGTCCTTCATCGGGTACAGCCAGGTACCGCCGAGCTGCCCGTACTTGGGCGCGACCTTCAGCGGCCACGGCTGCACGAACGTGTGGATCACGCGGTCGAGCGGCTTGGGGACCTTCCACACCTCCTTGACGCCGAGCTCCCAGACCTGCGGCTCGCGGCCAACGGCGAGGTCGAACTCCTGGATCGCGGCGCCCGTCAGATGGCCCCAGCAGCCCTCCGCGAGCACGGTCGCCTGGGCCTTGATGTCGGTCCCGGGCTCGAAGTTGCCGAGCGGCTCTGAGTCCTTGCCGCGGCCCTTGTCGCCGGAGCGCACGCCGACGACCTTGCCGTCGTCGACGATCAGCTGCGTCGCCGAGGTCTCGGTCAGGACGTAGGCCCCGGCCTCCTCGGCCACGCGCTGCTGGTAGCGGGCGAGCGCGGAGACCGAGACGACCTCGTTGCCGTGGTTCTTGAAGTTCGGCACCGCCGGGATCGGCACGGGAAGCTTGGATTTGGGGCCGGTGAGCATGTACACCGACTCCTTCTCGACCTCGCCGAACGCGAAGCCCTCCTCGCGCCACTGCTCGCGGGTCATCTCGGGGAACAGCTCCTGCAGCGGGCCTGGGCGCATGACCGCACCGGACAGGTTGTGCCCGCCGCAGGTCTTCGCCTTCTCGATCACCGCGACCGGTACTTCGCCGAGGCGCTCCATCGTCTCCGGGTCGTCGGCCAGCAGCTGCAGCAGACGGTTCGCGCAGGCCAGGCCCGCGGTGCCGCCGCCGACGATCGCGACGCCGACCTCGATCAGCTCGTCCTCACCGTCGAGGCCGCGCTTGACGAACTCCTTGCGCGAGTCGACCGGGGGCGGGAAGGCCGCGGGCGCAACCGCAACCTTCCCGTTCTGGGAACCGTTGTGTCCGCTCATTACCTCAGGCCTCCTTCTGCGAACCCATGTGGTCCGCACCGGTTACCCATCGCGAGTCGTGACGAACCGCGCCGGACATCGTTTAGCCCGCCTTCTTAGCCTTCACGGCCTCCGTCAGCTTCGGCAGGATCTTGTTCAGATCGCCGACGATCCCGAGATCGGAGAATTCGAAGATCGGCGCGTTGGCGTCCTTGTTGATCGCGACGATGTTCTCCGAGCCCTGCATCCCGACCTTGTGCTGGATCGCGCCGGAGATGCCCGCCGCGAGGTACAGCTTCGGCGCGACCGTCTTGCCGGTCTGCCCGATCTGCGCGGCGTAGGGGTACCAGCCGGCGTCGACGACCGCGCGGGTCGCGGCGACGGCGCTGTTGCCGCCGAACGCCTTCGCCAGCTCCTCCGCGAGCTCGAAGCCCTCGGCCTTGCCGAGGCCGCGACCGCCGGCGACGAGGATGTCGGCGCCCTCGATGTCGACGTCGGCGCCGCGCTGTTCGCCGCGCGTGACCATCGTAGCCTGCTGGGCCTGCGGGCTCAGCTCGAACGACAGCTGCTCGACGGCCGCGTCGGCGCCGCCGGACTCGACGATCTCGAACGCGTTCAGGCGGCCGATCACGATGCCGACCGCGGAGCGGTATTTGACTTCGGAGATCGAGGAGTCGCCCAGGATCGGGCGCTCGGCGACGAGCTCGCCGCCCTCGGCGCGCACGGCGGTGACCTCCATCACGACGCCCGCGTCGAGCCGCGCGGCCAGGCCGGCGCCGATCTCGAAGCCGAGCAGGCCGCCGCCGAACAGCGCGTACTTGTAGTCGCCGCCCTGGATCGCCGCGGCCATCGCGTCGACGAGCGGTTGTGCGAGCCCCTCGGGGCCCTCGGCGACGAGCACCTTCTTCGCGCCGTATTTCCCGAGCGACGCCGCGAGGTCCCGCGGGACGTTCTCGCCGAGCAGGATCGCGTGCGCCTCGCCGCCGAGCTCCGCGGCGAGCTTCGCGCCCTCGGAGACCGCGCCGAGCGAGTTCTTGTTGATCGCGCCGTCGTAGTGCAGCGCGTATACAAGGATGTTTGTTGCCATTTAGATCAACTTCCTCTCGTCGAGCCAAGCCACGATTTTTTCGACGGTTTCGCCGGTGTCCTCGTCCTCGATGATCTGACCCGCGGACTTTGCCGGCGGGGCCTTCGCGGCGACCCACTGGGCGGCCGAGTTATCGCCGCCGACCTTGGAGGCGTCGATCTCGACGTCGCCGGCCGTGACGGTGTCGAGCGGCTTCTTCTTCGCGCCCATGATCGCCTTCAGCGAGGGATAGCGGGGCTCGTTGATCGCGTCGCCGACGGAGATCACCGCCGGCAGCTTGATCTGCACGGTGTCGTAGCCGTACTCGGCCTGGCGCTCGCAGCGCAGGGCCTCGGACTCGACGTCCATCTTGATCACCTGCGTCAGCGAGGGCATGCTCAGGTGCTCGGCCACGACGGCGCCGATCGTGTAGCACTCGCCGTCGTCGGACTGCTGTCCGAGCAGGACGAGGTCGGGGCTCTCGCGCTGGAGCGTCTTCGCCAACGCGTAGCCGGTCGCGGCCACGTCCGAGCCGGCGACCGCCGGGTCGGAGAGGTGCACGGAGCGGTCGGCGCCGAGCGAGACGGCCTTGTGCAGGGCGCGCACGGCGCTGTCGGGGCCCATCGTCACGGCGACGATCTCCTCGACGGGGACCCTGCCGCCCTCCTTGATCTGCATCGCGGCCTCGATCGCGTGCGTGTCATACGGGTTGAGGTTCTTCTCTCCGCTGCGGTCCATACGCCCCGTCGAGGGATCGATCCGCTTCTCGACGGCGGCGTCCGGGACCTCCTTCACCAGGACGCATATCTTCATTGTTCGGCAACTCCTTCAGGGTCTAAGTGGGCTCAATCCTACTCGATCTGGCGGTTGACTGACGAGTCAATCGGTTTCCTTGCCGCATCCTTCTTCCGGACCGCATGCGTTCGAATCGAACGGGTGCATGCTTGTAAAAGAGCTGATTTGGGGGGCCAGGCCGCATGCGGCCTGGCCTTCGAGGGGCGCATGCGCCCCTCGACCGACCGGCGCATGCGCCGGTCGGCGGGCCGGTACATGTACCGGCCCGAACAACAGATGGCTATCGGTCGACGACCGCGCCACGGATGAAATCCACGATCGCCTGGGTCGGCGCGCCCGGCGTGAAGACCTCGGCGACACCCAGTTGCTTGAGCTCGGGGATGTCCTCCGCAGGGATCGTGCCGCCGACGGTCACGACGACGTCGTCGATGCCCTGCTCGTGCAGCAGCGCGACCACGCGCGGGACGAGCGTCATGTGCGCGCCGGAGAGGATCGACAGCCCGACCGCGTCGGCGTCCTCCTGGATCACGGTCTCGACGATCTGCTCCGGGGTCTGGTGCAGGCCCGTGTAGATCACCTCCATCCCCGCGTCGCGCAGGGCGCGGGCGATGATCTTCGCGCCGCGGTCGTGCCCGTCGAGGCCGGGCTTGGCGACGACGACGCGGATCTTGCTCTTGGGCTGGGCGGTGGCGGGGGGCATGTTGGATCTGCGGCGGACGGATCTTCTGGCGGCGGGCGATCTTGCGGCGCGCGACGTTCAGCGGCGCACGCGGCGACGGATCTGCCTACGGCGCGGACCGGACGCGCGGAATTGTAGAGCCCGGGGATCGACTCGCGCACCGACGTGCTCCCGCGCAACCGTGCCCAGTCCCCCGAGCGCGGTGACCGCGCCGACGGCGGCGAGCACCTTCAGGCGGCGTCCCAGCCGATCCAGGCGCAGCACCTCCCAGCCCTCTTCGGCCGCGATCCGCCGCAGATCCTGGTCGGGGTTGACGACCACGGCGTGACCCACGGCCCGCAACATCGGCAGGTCCGACTCGGAGTCCGAGTAGGCGTAGGAGGCCTCCAGGTCGATGCCCTCGCGCGCGGCCAGCTCGCGCATCGAGAGCACCTTGCCCTCGCGGTAGTTGAACGGGCCGGCGGCGCGGCCGGTGTAGCGTCCCGCGACGATCTCCGAGCGCGAGCCGAGGCCGCCGTCGAAGGCGAGCACGTGCGCCAGCAGGTCGGCCATCTCCTGCGAGGCGGCCGTCACGATGTAGACGAGCCGGCCGGCGTCCTGGTGCGCGTAGGCGCGTTCGAGCATCTGCGGGTACAGGCGCGGCAGCACGCCCGCGAGCACGCGCGGCGACAGCCGCTGCAACTCGCGCACGGGCACATCGGCGATCATCTCCCCCACGCGCCTGCGGACCTGATCGGCGCGGTCGTCGGTCGAGCCCCGCAAGCGGAAGCGCAGGTTCTCGTACGCGTCCCGCGCGAGCCGCCGGCGCGAGATCATCCCCGTCTCGTAGGCCGCGCGCGCGAAGAAGATCCCCGAGGAGCCCGCCATCAGAGTGCGGTCGAGGTCGAAGAACGCCGCCGCGCGTGTCGGACTGACGCCGTTCCCGACCTCGGTCATCTCAGACTTTGAGGATCACGGCGTCGCCCTGCCCGCCGCCGGAGCAGATCGCCGCGCAGCCGAGGCCGCCACCCCGCCGGCGCAACTCGTGGACGAGCGCGCCGAGGATCCGCGCGCCGGAGGCGCCGATCGGGTGGCCGAGCGCGATCGCGCCGCCGTTGACGTTGACGCGGTCCTCGTCGATGCCGAGCGTGCGGATCGAGTTGAGCGCGACCGAGGCGAACGCCTCGTTGATCTCCCACAGATCGATGTCCTCGGCCTTCAGACCGGCTTTCTCGAGCGCCTTCTTCGCGGCCGAGGCGGGCGTCGTCGCGAGGTAGGCGAAGTCGTTCGCGGACTGCGCGTGGGTGACGATCTCGGCCAGCGCCTCCTTGCCGTTCGCCGCCGCCCACTCATCGGAGGACAGCACGAGCGCGCCGCCGGCGTCGTTGACGCCGGGCGAGTTTCCGGCCGTGTGCGAGCCCTCCTTGCCGGCCAGGCCGGGCAGCTTCGCGAGCGCCTCGAGCGAGCTCCCGCGGCGCGGGGCCTCGTCGATCTCAACGACCGTGTCGCCCTTGCGGCCCTTGACGGTGACGGAGACGATCTCGTCGGCGAGCTTGCCCTCGTCGGTCGCCTGCAGCGCGAGCTCGTGCGAGCGCAGCGCCCAGCGGTCGAGGTCGGCGCGGGTCATCTCGAGCTCGTCGGAGATCTCGGTCGCCTCGACGAACATCTGCTTGCCGGAGAACGGGTTCGTGAGC
Source organism: uncultured Solirubrobacterales bacterium (assembly GCA_963789675.1). Lineage (GTDB taxonomy): Bacteria > Actinomycetota > Thermoleophilia > Solirubrobacterales > Solirubrobacteraceae > Palsa-744. The sequence continues at coordinate 51,956 of CAWBLR010000015.1, forward strand.
CCGTCGTGGACCATCGCGTCGAGCGCCTTGACGTCGCCCATGCGAAACCCAAAGCGCGCGCCGGGGAGCAGGTAGGGCGCCTGCGACATCGACTCCATGCCACCGCCGACGCCGACCTGCACGTCGCCCGCTCGGATCGCCTGGTCGAGGATCACCGCGGCGCGCAGCCCGGAGGCGCAGACCTTGTTGATCGTCTCGCTCGAGACCTCCTTGGGGATGCCCGCCTTGATCTGCGCCTGGCGCGAGGGGATCTGACCCTGGCCGGCCTGCAGCACCTGGCCCATCACGACGTGGTCGACCTGCTCGGGCTCCACCCCGGAGCGCTCGAGCGCGGCCTCGATCGCGACGCCTCCCAGCTCGGTCGCGTCGAGCGTGGACAGGCCGCCGCCCATCTTGCCGATGGGGGTGCGGGCGGCGCCGAGGATCACGGTCTTGGGCATTGTCTTTCGGACGCTCCTAGGTCGGGAAACAAGAAGGGAGAGACCGGCAATGCTAGTGGACCGCTCGTCCGACCCCTGTGAAACGCACCACGTCTCGGCCTCCGCGCCGACGTCGACACCGTCGGTCCCAGCAATCGTCGGCGCGGCTCCCGGACGAGCTCAACCCAAGCTGGATATTGTGCGCTGATCGTGAACGTCTCCTGGACAGCCGACCGTCCCGAGGCGACCGACGCCGACACCGTCGTCGCCGGCCTGTTCGAGGGCGAGGAGCCCCGCGCGGACGCGGGTGGGCGGGTTCCCGATCAATTGAGCGAGCTGCTCGCGAGCGGCGAGGCGCAGCGCTCGTTCAAGGCGCTCGCGCTGACCCATGCCGAGGGTAAGCGCTGGCTGACCGTCGGGCTCGGCGCGCGCAAGGACTTCACGCCCGAGCGCGCGCGTGTGGCGGCCGCGATCGCGCGTGAGCGCGCGCGAGAGATCTCAGCGCGGGTGCTCTGCTGGGAGGTTCCGGCTGCCGGCCGGGGCCAGGCCGGCAGGACCGACGCAACCGGCGAGGCCGGCGCGAGCGCCGCGGTCGCGGGGGCGCTCGTCGAGGGAACGATCCTCGCCGACTACAGCTTCGACCTGCACAAGTCCGCGCCGGCGGCCGACGGCCAGGGCGCGGACGCGAAGCCTAAGCACCTCGATGCGCTGATCGTCTCCGGAGGCGGGTCCGTCGAGTCGGCGGTCGCCGACGCCGCGATCGTCGCCGCGGCGGTCAACGCCGCCCGCGACCTGCAGAACCGGCCCGGCAACGACCTCACACCGACGGCGCTGGCGGACTACGCGCGGGCGCTCGGCGAGGAGCTCGACGGCCTGCGGGTCGAGGTCGAGGGCCGCGCCGGGATCGAGGGGCTCGGGATGGGCGCGTTCGCCGCGGTCGCACGGGGCTCCGAGCAGGAGCCCGCGCTGATCGTCCTGCGCTATGAGAGCCCGGAGGCGAAGGGGCCTCTACTCGGCTTCGTCGGCAAGGCCGTCACGTTCGACAGCGGCGGCATCTCGCTGAAGCCCGGCCCGAAGATGGCGGAGATGAAGTTCGACATGTCCGGCGGCGCCGCCGTCGTCGAGGCGGTCGCGGCGATCGCGCGCCTGGGCCTGCCCGTGAAGCTGCTCGCGGTCGTCGGCGCGACCGAGAACCTGCCGGACGGGCGCGCGGTCAAGCCCGGGGACATCGTCACCGCGAAGAACGGGAAGACGATCGAGATCAACAACACCGACGCCGAGGGCCGGCTCGTGCTCGCCGACTGCCTCTGCCACGCGGTCGCGCTCGGGGCCGAGCGGATCGTCGACCTGGCGACGCTGACCGGCGCGGTGATCACCGCGCTCGGCTCGACCTACGCGGGGATCATGTCGAACGACGAACAGCTCACCCAGCAGCTGACCGCCGCAGGCGAGCGCACGGGCGAGATCCTCTGGCGGCTGCCGCTGCACCCCGAGTACGACGAGCTCGTCGCGGGCAAGTACGCCGACCTCGACAACGCCCCCGAAGCCCGCAAGGCGGGCACGATCATGGGCGCGGCGTTCCTGGCGAACTTCGTCGCCGAGACGCCCTGGGCGCACCTCGACATCGCCGGCTCCGCCTGGGACCTCGGCCGCGCGTACGTCGGCAAGGGCGCGTCGGGGTACGGCGTGCGGCTGCTCGTCGAGCTGGCGCGCTCGTACAGCGCGTAGGGCGCTTTACCGGCAGATCGAGCGCAGCGGGCTGATCGAGCTGGGCGCGGGCGCGTTGAGCGAGCGGATCGACTGGCCCGGCTGATCCGGCGCCGCGGGCGCTCGCTATCTCTTCTTGGCCCGCGATGCCCGATTTTGTGGCACTCCGCCATACAGGTCGGCTGCGGTGAGGAGCAGCGCGCCGTCCGCGGCTGCCTGCTCTCGGACCTCTGCGGTGAAGTCCTCGCGAGCGAACAGCACACGTCTGGCGCCGGCTGCCCGGGGACCGAGTTGCTCCTGCTTGGCGTAGAGATCTTCGAGGACGTCGATGCCGGCGATACGCCGCCACTTGCACGATCCCACCAGCACGTAGCGGTGCTTGCGCACGCCGACGACGTCCACCTCGATCTGACCGTTGCGCGACCACCACGACCCGATCTGCCGGGGAGCACCGATGCTGTCCTCCGCGGCGTAGGCTCTCAACCAGCGCCGGCAGCACTGCTCGAAGGACCAGCCCATGATGTTGTCGAGGTCGGTGAGGATCTCATCGCGGACATCCTCGATGCGCCCGGACTCCAGCCGGCTGCGGTTGTTGGCGACGTAGCGGAACCAGAAGCGGAAGTAGGGGTCGGCGATCTGATAGCTGGAGCGGTCCTCGATGCCGTCGGCCGCGAGCGGATAGCGCGGGGCGACATACCCGAGGTCCTCGAGACGCTCCAGCTTGCGGGCGAGGTTGCCCGTGGGCAGCTCCACAGGGTCGCTCGTCCCGGCGAACGCCGCGGACTCGCGGTAGTCGAGCGGCGCCAGCCGAAAGAACTATACCATAGATTGCAACCTATAGTATAGCGCTCTACGGGGAGCCGGGAACGCCAGCCAAACGTATGAGATCACAGGCCCACACGCTCACTCTATTTTCTGGCCTTCTTACCCCCCTTTGCCTTCTTACCCCCCTTTGCCTTCTTTGCCTTCTTTGCCTTTTTGGCCGGGCGCGCCTTGGTGCAGCCGGTAACGCTGATCGGCGTTGACTCGTGGATTTCGGCGCCGTTCTGGCCGACGAACGCCGTCGGCATCTGCAGCGATTCCGGCTGTGTCTGCTTGACCTTGCGGGTGACGGTCCGCTTGTGACCCTTGACCCTGACGGTGACCTTCTTCTTGACGGTGGTGGTCTTTGTGAGGGAGCAGAGGTTGCCGTTGGCCGCGAGGGCGGAGTAGGGCTTCTCGGGCAGGGTGAGTTCGAAGCTGGTGACGGGCTGGTCGGGGACGGTGTTGAACGTGCTGCTCGTGATCCCCGCTTTGCTGATGAACGTCGAGGCCGTCAGGTCGATCGTAATGCCATAGCCCTGGAGCACGATCTCAAGGCTCGGGAACGCTTCGCCGCCGTGGGAGACGAAGTACGCGGGTCCTTCGATCGGTACCGGCAGGATCGGCGTGATCGCTTTCGCGTAGCCGATCACCGATGCCGCGGGGCAGCCTGCGGGGTTGGTGTTGAACTGTGCGGCGGTGCACGCCTTTTGCAGTGTGGTGAGGCGGGATGGGAGTTGCTTTGGTAGGTCGACCTTGACTTTTGAGATGTTCGCTTGTGTTCCGAGGGTGGCGGGGATCGTGAGTTTCGCGGTGAGGCTCGCGCCGTCGGCTTTGCTCGTGTTGCCCTGGGTGGTGACGGTCAGCTTCGGTTCGAATTTGAGGCTGGCACAGTCCGCCGCCTCGAACGGTGTGTTGACCGCGATGGGGTTTTGGTCTGTGGGGTTGGCTGGGTTTGCGCCGGCGCCGTCGATCGTGTCGGTGATTGTCTTCGCGGCGCAGCTGGTGGGGTTGATCGTGAACTTTTCGCTGCTCATGTACACGCGGATTTCACGGACGTGCACGACGATCCCGCGAATGATGTGCGGGATCGCTTCGGACTGCGCACCCGAGACTTCGACCTGCGCCGTGACCGGGTTGATGTCCAGCGCGAAGCGGATCACGACGGTCCCGAGGTCGAATGGGCCGACCTTCGCGCTGGTGATCGACACGATCGACAGGGGCGCACCGTTGTAGGGGCCGGCGAGGTAGACCTTGCCCGGTGTTTGCGCGAGGACGCTGCCGACGCCGGCGGAGACGATCGTGTGTCCGATTTCGCTCGTCTGGGGGCAGGAGGGGTGTTCCTCCTCTTCCTGACCGCTCACGCCGCGGGCGGCTTCGATGCTCGCGTCCGGGCAGAACGGGATCCCCGACAGGTTCCCTGTCAACCCAGCGGGCAGGGTGGTCGAGAAGCGGGTGAGCTCTTGTTCGCCGTCTTGGCGGATGATTTGCAGGTAGAACGGGCTGTAGGAGCCGGCAGCGTTGTTTTCGGTCCCCGAAACGACCAGGGGATGAAACGGCGGGACACCACCCGCGGGGCAGGAGCCTTCGTTGACGCCCTGAGCGATCTGAAACGCAGGGCTGGTCGTCAGGTGCGGTTCCAGCGGCGCGGACCAGGGCGTCAGTTCTCCCTGGGCGCTGTAGGACCCGCACGCCGGAGGACTGATCAACGGCGCCGCGGCGCCGGGACGAAACTTCAACGTGAACCGGCTGAACGCCTGCTGCGGCGTGTTATCGAACGTCGTGACAAGCTGCCCCGTCACGGGGTTCGGTTCGACCTTCCCCGCGACCTTCACAACGATCCCACGTTCGGGGTCCTTCGCGACGACATACAGCGCGAGCAGCGAGTCGAACGGGTTGTCGTAGGGCTTGGCGATGTACACCGCCCCGGGGATTTTTTCCGCCAGCAACGGCGTTTCGATTTCGATCGACCCAACCTTCGCTTCGGGGGGACAGCCCGCACCGATCGCGGACTGCGCCGTTTCCGACTCGTACTGTTCGGGCGTACACGCCCCCAAACCGACCGCGAGCGAGGGGTTCGCGGTCATCCCTTCCGGCAACGTCACACGCGTGTCCTGGAGGTTGGATGTCGCGATCGTCCCTGATTCTTCCCAAGTCTGTGGGATCTCGACGGAGAAGTTCAGGCCGGTCGATGATTCCGCGGCAGCCGTCGTTGGTGTGGCCTTGATCGTTGGTTCGAAGTGGACACGTTCGCATTCACCGATCGGACCGACCTGCGATTCCGCCCTGGACCAGCTCCCCGATTCCTCCCACGAATTCGCTTCCAGCGTCGCGGTAAAATCACCACAACTCGTCGGGTTCAACAGGAACGGCTTCGTATCGCCGGTCGCTTCCTCGTTACCACCGTGGCACGTCTGCCCGTTGCCCGTTCCGGAGCATTCGAGGCCGCGTTCGGCGTTGTGTTCCGCGGCGCCGGGGATCGCCCATGTTGTGACGGTGATGTTGTGCGGTTCGCCGACCTCGACGATGCTCGGGCTCGTGACCGTCAGGCCCTCGTCGTCGGGGCGTACCGTTATCGGCAGCACCTGCGTCAGGACCACAGCCCTGAAACCGAGCTCGGCGGCGATCCCGGGGCTCGTGACTTCCATGTTGTACACGGGGAACAGGTCTTCTTCGAACTTCGCACCCGCGTTCAGGGCGAGGTCGAGGCGAATCGTGCCGATCTGGCTCGCCACCGGACAATTCGTCCCAAACTCACCAGGACCGCTCTGCAGCAACTGGGCGTAGCTGCAGGTCGGTACCGCGGTGTTGTTTCCCAGGAACCCTGCCGGGAGGTTTACGACCGTGCTACGCACATCGTTATACGTCCGTCCCGTGGACGCGCTGTGCGCGAAGTCAAACGACGTGACCCAGTCCTCGTGCGCGCCGGCCTGATCGCTCGCGGTACTGAAATGAAAGCTGCCGGGGACGATTTCAAAACGATGTTCGCTACTCGGCTGAGCCCACGCACCCCGCGCACCCACGAGCATCACCGCAAGACAGCAGACCACGGCCAGCGTCATCGCACCGAACCGCCGTCCACCATTGAAGATGACAGTATGCGTTCTCATCGTCCGTTCCTCCTGGCAGAGGACTTCTCGGCGTGCTTACGCGACCGCTTTCTCGCCCTCTTTTTCTGATTCAGAGTCGGTAAACAGATAAAAACCGAACTTATCGGCCCCACTCCCCACAGTAAGCAAGCATTCAGAAGCATCACGGTCGACAGGGCATATCGCTGGGAGAATGACAGTTTTCCCAATGATACTCACGCTCTTTATTACGTTTTCTTCGGCGGGCGACGCGGACCCAGCAAAACTGGCCTGGTAGACACAAAGATTTCCCACGGTGGCCTCGGGTTCGACAGCGCTTCCCGGACACGCGGGCTGCGCCACTTCTTCTTCTTGTGCGGTTGTTTTGTTATATATCGGTTCAAGCCCACTTGCCCTTATGTAGTGAACTTCAACCGGCGCTTCCTTGAGGGGAATATCAAAGCTCACATCGGTACCAAAACGCTGCCCGGCAGCCGTAGCAGTTGCGGTCAAATTCCAATCGCCCTTCAACGTCTTACCGGAGGGCAGCGTTTCCGTGAAGCCCGTCGTACCACTTTCGCCTTTTTCGCCCTGCGGACCCTGCGGCCCGGTCGGACCAACGGCACCGGCTTCGCCCCTGCCACCAGCCGCACCGGCGGCACCCGCGGGACCTGTCGCGCCCGGGGCACCATTCGCACCGCTCGCGCCGTTCTTACCGGCAGGCCCGGCAGGACCCCGCGCGCCGGCCTTCGGCTTCGGTTTGGCCTTCGCCTTCGCAACGACAGCCGCCGGCGTGACCGAAGCACTCGCTTTCACACCCGAACCACCACCGCCACCACCACTGCCGGTCGCGGCGAACGCGCCGCCCGTGACCGCGAAAACCAAAGCGATGCAAGCTATGAACGTGCCCGGGGTCAAATGTCTACGTACTCGTTGGAACATGGTTATGTCTCCTCCTGGAGAACGGAGGGGACGACGACTACACGCCCCTCGGTTGGTGTGTGTGTGACAACGCGCCAAGGGGCGCGGGAAAAGTTTTGGTGCGGCTTTGCAGGGGTTTGGGGGCAAGACAGGAGCCGCCGGAGAGTTCCATCGCCGTGGCTGCCTATGGTCGTTGGCCCACTCGATCCGGCGACCTTCCGCTGACGGAGAGACCCATGCCCGACGACCCCAGCACCGAGGACCCCGACACCCCCTGGCCGCCCCGAGCGGGCGAACCGCTTCCGCGCGCGGCGGAGGCCACCGGCGTGCGCTACAAGCTCAAGACCTACTCCCTGGACATCGCCCACAAGTACGGCGGCCCCAAGGCCCGCGGCTTCGAGCTGATCCTCGGCATCACGATCGAAGCGATCGACTACCTCGAACTCCAGATCCTGACCCGTGTGCTCGATACGCCCGTCCGCGAGGTTCGCGACAACGCGCCATACGGGATCAAGTGCACCGTCGACATGCCCATCAGCGGAATCGGCGCAAAGGCCAACCGCATCGTCAACGTCAGGACGGTCTGGGCGTTCGACCGCCCCGACGCCCCGCCCCGCCTTGCCAACGCCTACCCCAAGCCCTAGAATCGAGGAACTATGGCTACGATCGAGCAGCAAGCAATTGGGGAAGTCGACGTCGTCGCCTTCGAACGACCGATCAAGAAGGTCGACGGAGTCGGCAACTGGCCGACCGGCACCGAGGGCACCGTCCTCAGCGACTACGGCAACATGAAGGAAGTCGAGATCTCCAACGACAGCGGCGAAGCCCTCGACTACGTGATCGTGCCGGTTGAGCACCTCAAGCTCATCGAGAAACACCGTTAGCGCAGGTCCGCACTTCCTTCCGGCGGACAAAAAGTCCCGCCGGAATGAAGTCCGGACCTGCTTGGCTGAGATGGAGGGGTCATTGCCCCTCCCCCGGTGTGACCGGACGGCTTGCGGATAAGAGCTGCTCGCCGCGAGGCGTCAACTGCCAGGCGTTACCCGCGGCGGGGTGGCCACCCGTGTTCTCGAGCAGACCGTGGCCCTCCAGGCGTGCGAGCAGCTTTGAGATTTGGCCCTCGTCTTTTACACCCGCGACCTTTGCCACCTCGCGGTTGCTTGGGTTACTCCCCTGCTCGCCCGTAGGCGTTCACGGGGTCTGGCTCGGGTGAGCAGGATTTGGTCGTTTTGCATGGAATCTTGCGTGCGTGATTCGGGCGGAGGCCGAGGCGATCGTGGCGCAGGGCGTCGAGGCTGTGGTGGCGGCGTTGCTGGGGATGGCGGTGCGGATCGAGGAGCTGGAGCGCCAGCTCTCGCGGGACTCGCGTAACTCTTCCAACCCGCCGTCGAGCGATCCGCCGAAGTCGCGTGCCGAGCGTCGGCGGGAGGCACGGGAGAAGCTGAAGGAGCTCTCAAAGCGAAAGCCGGGTGGGCAGCCCGGCCACGAGGGTCAGCACCGCCAAATGGCGCCACCGGAGCGTGTGGATCGTCGTAGCGAGCATCCGCCCGAGGCGTGCTCTGGTTGCGGGCATGGCTTTGATGGTTCTGAGCAGCGCGTGGGAGACCCGGTGATCCATCAGAAGTGGGAGTTGCCGGCGGTCCGTCCGCTGATCTTCGAGTACCGGCTGTTGCGGTTGCGTTGTCCGGGTTGCGGCAAGCCCCAGTTGGCGGGACTCCCGGCGGGCGTGTCCGGATCGGCGTTCGGGCCGAAGCTCAAGGCGCACATCGCGACGCTCGCTGGGGTGTTTCGTCTCTCGCGTCGTCAGGTCGCGGAGGTCATACGCGAGATGTTTCACATCGATATCTCCACGGGTGCCGTGGATGCCACGATCATGCGCATGAGCGCCGTTCTCGCGGACCCGTGGGAGCGCTTGCGTGAAGCGATCCGTGAAGCGGAGGTCGTTCACGCTGATGAGACGAGCTGGCGTCTGCGTGGCCGCGAACAGTGGTTGTGGTTGGCAGCGACCGCGCTGTTCGCGTGCTACCGGATCGATCCTCATCGCTCCCAGGCCGCGGCCAAGGAACTGCTCGGGGAGAACTTCGGTGGGATCGTGGTCAGTGACCGCTACGCCGGCTACCACTTCCTCGATGTGCTCCAACAGCAACTGTGCTGGGCGCATGCAATTCGCCAACTCATCGAGATCTCCGAGCGACAGGGCGCCCCCGGCAAGCTCGGCTCAAAGCTCGTGAAGGCAGCACGCGAGGTTTTCCACCTTCACCGTCTCTACCTGGAGGGCGGGCACACCCTCGCCTGGCTACAAGAACAGCTCTCCCCGGCACAAGACCGCATCAGGGTGTTGCTCCAGCAGGGCACCCGTGGCCGTCACGAGAAGACAGCCAACTTCTGCCAAGGACTACTGGATGAATGGCAAGCGCTCTGGACGTTCTGCGAGGTCCCCGACATCCCACTGACGAACAATGCCGCGGAGCGAGCACTCAGACACGGTGTGATCATGCGCAAGATCCAGGGCGGCACCCAGTCCGAGCAGGGCGATCACTGGGTCGAGCGCATCCTCTCCGTCACCGAGACCTGCCGCCTACAAGGCCGCTCAAAGCTCGCGTACCTGATCGAAGCCGCAAACGCCGCCCACCACGGTCAGCCCGCACCCTCACTACTGCCCAGCCCTCCCTAAATCAGGCAGCCACCCCGTGAACGGGTACGCTCGCCCAGGGTCGCGACGGCCGCCAGAGCTTCGACCAACGGCTCCGGACGTAATTCGAGCAAGCGCGCGTGGATCACACCAAACGTCGCACCAACCACACCCTCCGCCACCAAACCCGGCAACCCCGCCGGCGCCTGCACGTTCGCACGGCCACCGTCGACCGCCGCCGCCAAGCTCTCCAACACACGCGCCCTGCGCGCCAACACCCGCGGACCAGCCCCCAGCGCCTCGACAAACACCAGCCGGCCAACCGCCGGCTCGCGATCCAGCGCCCGTAGCAACGCCGCCAGCGCCGCACGCACGGCCGCGACCCAACCCGGCTCCGACGCCCAACCCGCACGCGCCTCCAACTCCAACCCAGCGACCGCATGGTTGAACGCCGCCAGAAAACAATCTTCGCGATCGCTGAAACACTCGTAAAACGTGCGGTTGGACACACCCGCGTGCTCAGAGACGCTGCGCGCCGTCACACCCTCATAACCACGCTCACCAACCAACGCAAACGTCGCGCTCAACAGCCGGCCACGGTGCAAATCGGAGACATACCGGCCACCCCCACGCGAGCCACGCCCGGACATCTCGCCCTCCCCGGAGATTTCCGCCGCCATCAGCACGACCCCCCAACAGGGCAGGGGAGGCGCCGCGGCCTCGCGTGATGAGAGCCGCGGCGCCCGGGTCCTGCGTGTACTACGGCACCGGCGCGTGGGAATAGAGCACGCGACGGGGCCTCCTCGAACCGCGCAGGCTCCGGAGGTTTCGTTCCGATCGCTAAACCCGCTACGCGGGGTCGATCGGAACGAAATCCGGACCTGCTTTGCTGAACGGAATCGAACCGAAAGCGAGAACGCGAAACACCGCGCTCAGGAGCGCGGCGGCGGCCAGCTAGAAGATGGTGATTTGCAGCGCTTTTTAGGCTAGAACGCCGATAGCAGAGAGAGAGAGAGAGAGAGAGATGAGTCAGCGACGCTGACGCATCTAGGTACGACCCCCAACGGGCACGCACCGATCCCCATCACATCTGTCCCCAACGGACTCATGCCAAAACAACCCCTCTTCATGCGATCCGGCCCTCTCCCTATTACGTCCCCTGCAAGCGCTTGATGTCAACCCAAAGGACCGACCCAAACCTGAATCTATTTCATGCCCCTCCCAGAGGGACACCTCTACCGACAAACCTAAGCAGAAACGGATGACGATTGCAAACGAGAACCGCTATCAAGTAGAAAATGGCTTGCTAAAGCCAATTATCAACGACGGCAAGTACCGCTTCGGGTCCCTCGGTACGCGACTGTTCGGGGTTTGGTGGGGTCCGGCGCCGGCCCGCCACCCACGCTCACCCTTTCAAAGAAGGCCCCCCATTTTGGAAATCTTGCTCCAAAGTAGGCAGCATACTTTAGCAATCATTTGTCAAGATAGGCAGCATACTTTGCCAAATATGCTATCGTTTGTAGCGTATGGCGCTCGCGGACGCACAGATCGTGGCTCAGAACCCATGGTGGAGCGAACGGGGCTGGCCGGCAAATGACCGCCAGCTTGCCCTGCTCGCCGGCGCCCACGTGCGCCTGCCCGCAGAGCTCGTGGGCACCGTCAATCTGACCGACGCAGGCATCCATGTGCTGCGCGGGCCCCGTCAGGTCGGCAAGACGACCGACCTCAAGCTGCTCGTGCAGCGCGCCCTGGCAGAGGGTCGCGATGCACGCTCGATCGTCTATCTGACGCTCGATCTGATCGAGGGTCAGCCTCACGCCGAGCTGGCGGAGACGATCGTTCGCGCCAAGGCCCTCGCGAAGCACCCGGGGTCGAGCGTCTTGCTACTGGATGAGGTCACGGGCGTCTCCCGTTGGCAGACCGCGATCAAGGCGCTGTGGGACGACGGGACGATCGGCGATGACATCGTCGTGTGTACCGGCTCCTCGGCGGTCGACCTGCAGCAGGGGGCGGCCGAGCGGCTCCCGGGGCGTCGCGGGGTCGGCCGCGATCACCTCGTGCTGCCGCAGACGTTCGCCTCGTTCGCGCGGGCGGTCGATGCCACGATTCCCGCTTCGCCGTGCCTGACGATCGCCGATCTCCGCGCGACCGACGGACAGGATGTACTGCAGGAGAGCCGCCTGCACGCAACAGCGCTCGAGGACGCGCTTTCGCTGTACCTGAAGTTCGGCGGCCTGCCCGCGGCGGTCGCCGAGGCGGCCACGGGAGCCGTCGAACCCTCTGAGCTCGTCAAGCGGGTGTTGTATGACTCGCTCGTCAAGGAGCTCCAGCGCAGGGGCGCAAGCATCCCCGCGGCTCACGCGCTGCTCGAGCGGGTGCTCCGTTCGCTCGGCTCGCGGACCGACTGGAGCAAGATGGCGCGCGAGATGGACGTACCGCTCGGACGCCGGCGCGGCGCCACGAACCATCAAACGCTGCGCGACTACATCGAGCTGCTGGCAGGCGGCTACTTCCTGTTCATCCTCTATTTTTGGCGCGCGGGATCCCAGACGAACAGCCTCTCCAACGAGAAGAAGGTGTTCTTCGCCGACCCGCTGTTGCACACGATCGCGCTCGAGCAGGCGCCCGGCCTGACCGCCGACGTTCCCGCCCTGGTGGAGAACGCGGTGGGACTGGCGCTCTACCGCCGCTACGAACCGCAGGCACGATTGATCGAGTCGTTCGTCTCCCCCGACAGGCTGCACGTATGGCGCACCGCGCGAGCCGGCGAGGTCGATTTCGTGGCGGGGCCATATCGCGAGCTCGACGCCGTCGAGGTCAAATACCAGCGGCACATCGACCTGCGCGGCGCGAGTGGCGTCGCGCGGTCCCACCCCGGCCGGCCGGCGGTGATCGCAACCCGCAACGATCTGCTGTTCGCCGCCGACTACACGCTCGTTCCAGCCCACATGCTCCTGTGGGCGCTCGGCTGAACGCCCACCACCCACCGACCTCTCTAGCATGGGGCCCCAGTGGCTCGAACGCGCCTGATCCTCGACTTCCTCGCGCGCGGGCGCTCCCATCGCTACGGTCCCCACGCCTCCCAGCGCGCCGACCTCTACGTGCCGCCCGGCCCCGGGCCGCACCCGGTGATCGTCCTGATCCACGGCGGCTCCTGGCAGAAGCGCTACGGCAAGCTCTTCATGCGCGCGCTGGCCGGCGATCTGCTGCGGCGGGGGTATGCCGTGTGGAACATCGAGTACCGCCGAGTCGGCGCCGGCGGGGGTTGGCCGCAGACATTCGCGGACGTGGCCGCGGCGATCGACCAGCTCGCCGTGCTCGAGGACCCACGGCTGGATCTCGACCGGGTGACGCTCGTCGGCCACTCCGCCGGCGGCCACCTCGCGCTGTGGGCGGCGGGCCGGGCGAACCTGCCGGCGGGCGCGATCGCGGCGCCGGCGCCGGTGCACGCGCGACGGGCCATCTCCCTGGCCGGCGTCGCCGATCTCACGGACGCCTACCGCCTGTGGCACGGCGGCGCGGTACGGGCCCTGATGGGTGGCTCGCCCGAGGAGGTCCCCGCGCGCTACGCCGCCGGCGACCCGATCCGCCTGCTGCCGCTGGAGATGCCGGCGCTGCTCGTGCACGGCGTGCGCGACGAGACCGTCTCGATCGAGCTCAGCCGCAACTACGCCGCGGCCGCGCGCGCGGCCGGCGGCGAGGTCGAGCTCGTGGAGATCGAGGGCCCGGCGGGCAGCCACCGCGCGCACCTCGACCCGCGTGGCGCGGCCTGGGCGGCGGTGGTGGAGCGCCTGGACGATCCCACCGCGCCCGTACCCGCAGCGGCGAGAGCGGCGCAGGATCCGGACATTCCTTCCGGCCGACAAAAGTCCGGCCGGAATGAAGTCACGGACCTGCTTGGCCGAGGGGGTTGAAACCTGCTGGCCGAGGGGAGCTGCTCTACCAGGGGGAGGGCTCGTAGTCCTTCAGGAAGCACCCGTGGATGTCCTCGCCCGCCTCGCCCCGGACGATCGGGTCGTACACGCGCGCGGCGCCGTCGACGAGGTCGAGTGGAGCGTGGAAGCCGTCCTCGGCCAACCGCACGCGCATCGGATGGGGACGCTCGTCGGTGATCCAGCCGGTGTCGACGCTCGTCATCAGGATCCCGTCGCTTTCGAGCAGCTCCTGCGCGCTCGTGCGCGTGAGCATGTTCAGCGCGGCCTTCGCCATGTTCGTGTGCGGGTGACCGGGGCCCTTGTAGCCGCGGCTGAACTGGCCCTCCATCGCAGAGACATTGACGATGTACGTGCGCCTGGCCCGCGCCGCGGCCAGCGCCGGACGCAGCCGGCTCACGAGGATGAAGGGCGCCGTCGTGTTGCACAGCTGCACCTCCAGCAGCTCCAGCGGATCGACCTCGTCGACGTGCTGCACCCAGCTGTTGCTCGGGTGCAGGTCCGGCACCAACCCACCCGCGTCGATCGCACTGCCCAGCGCGATCCGCTCGGCCGAAGCCGACCCGACGGACAGCGCCAGTGCCGTCAACGCCTCCGGCGTCGGCGTCCAGTGCTCGCGCTTTGCGATCCGCCGCGCGCGCGTGGGGTGGGCGCCGGGATCGCCTGGATCGCTCGGATCGCTCGGATCGTGGCCTCGGTCGAGGGACGCCCCGCGGCCGGTCTCGACCTCGCGGCCGAACCTGCTCAGCCGGGGCAGCGGCCCGTCGGGCAGCGGCGCGCGCTCGGCTTCGATCAGCGGCGCGTAGGCCGCGGCCGAGCGCCTGACGGTCTGCGCGGCGTTGTTGATCAGGATGTCCAGCGGTCCTCGCTCGCCGATCGAGTCGGCCAGCGCCACGACCTGCGCGGGGTCGCGCAGGTCGATGCCGACGACGTGCAGGCGATCGAGCCACTCGCCGCTGTCCGCCATCGCCGTGAAGCGCCTGATCGCATCGTTCGGAAACCGCGTCGTGATCGTCGTCTCGGCGCCGTCGCGCAGCAGCCGCAGGGCTATGTACATGCCGATCTTCGCCCGCCCGCCGGTCAGCAGGGCGCGCCGGCCGCTCAGGTCGGTGCGCGCCTCGCGTCGCTGGTGGTGCAGCGCCGCACACGGGGGACAGAGCTGGTGGTAGAACGCGTCGACCTGCACGAAGCGCGTCTTGCAGACGTAACACGCGCGGGCCTGCGCGAGGGTGCCCGCCGTGGCCCCGGGCGCGCTCGACACGAGCGGCAGACCCCGTGTCTCGTCGTCGATCCGTCCGGGCGCGCCGGTCGCCGTCGCCGCGGTCACCGCGCGGTCGTTCGCCACGATCGCCTCACGGCGTTCGACGCGCCGCAGTCGCTTGACCGTCTTGTACAAGCGCGCGGTCGCATGTCTCACGGCCTGCGCATCGGGGTGCTCCCCGGGGAACGAGTCCACTTCGCCCAGCACGCGCAGGCAGACCTCCAGGTCGCTCGGGTCGATGCCCGCAACCGGGTTCTCGGGTCCGTTCTCATGCTCATCCGCGCCGCCGGTCGCGTCCCGGGCTGTCCCAGCGCTTTCGCCGGCAGTCGCGCCATCTGCGATCGTCTCCGGATCGGCGATCTGTGCGTCGCGCATCGTGCGGAGCTTACGCGTCGAGGTCTGTGAGAATGCCCGCCGTGGACTTCGACCTCTCGCCCGATCACGAGCTGATCCGACGCACCGTCCGCGAGTTCGCCGAGGGCGAGGTCGCGCCGGTCGCCGCGGAGCTCGACCGTACGAAGTCCTTCCCGTACGAGATCGTGCGCCAGCTCGGCGCGCTCAACCTGATGGGGATCCCATTCCCGGAGGAGTACGGCGGTGGCGGCGGCGACACGCTCGCCTACGCGCTCGCGGTCGAGGAGCTCACGCGCGTCGACTCGTCGGTCGCGATCACGCTCTGCGCGCACACCTCTTTGGGGACGCAGCCGATCTACCTGTTCGGCTCAGAGGCGCAGAAGCGCGAGTGGCTGCCGCGCCTGTGCTCCGGGGAGCGGCTGGGCGCGTTCGGGCTGACCGAGCCCGAGGCCGGGTCGGACGCGGGGAACGTGAAGACGCGCGCCTCGCTCGCGGATGGCGAGTGGACCGTGAACGGCGCGAAGCAGTTCATCACGAACGCCGGCACCGAGATCTCCGGGGTGGTCTGCATCACGGCGGTCACCGGCGAGGATAGATCCGATCCCGCCCGCCCCACGAAGGAGATCTCGAACCTGATCGTCCCCAACGGCACGCCCGGCTACGAGCAGGGCGAGCCGTATAGAAAGATGGGCTGGAACGCGTCGGACACGCGCCCGCTCACGTTCTCCGACTGCCGGGTCCCCGAGGAGAACCTGCTCGGCCCCCGCGGTCAGGGGTTCAAGCAGTTCCTGCAGATTCTCGACATCGGCCGGATCGGCGTCGCGGCGATGGGCGTCGGGCTCGCACAGGGCGCGCTCGACGAGGCACTGAAGTACGCCAAGCAGCGCAAGGCCTTCGGCAAGTCGATCTCGAAGTTCCAGGCGATCCAGGCGAAGCTCGCCGACATGTCGACCGAGATCGAGGCCGGACGGCTGCTCGTCTACAAGGCCGCCCTCGAGAAGGACGCGGGGCGCAACTTCACGCTGACGGCCGCCCAGGCGAAGCTGAAGACCGGCCGCCTGGCGGTGCGCTGCGCCGAGGAGGCCGTGCAGATCCACGGCGGCTACGGCTTCATCGAGGAGTATCCCGTCTGCCGCTTCTACCGCGACGCGAAGATCCTCACGATCGGCGAGGGCACCGACGAGGTCCAGCAGATGGTGATCGCGCGGGCTTTGGGAGCCTAGACGACCGCTGACACGGCGCCTCGCGGCGTCCTCGGTCGCTCGCGTGCAAAGCACGCCACGCTCCCTGCGTCCTTGCGATGCTTGGTCATCGGCCGTCTAGGCACTGTGGACTAGGTGCGGCGTTACGCAAACTTGCGTAACGCAGACCTGCGTAGCCTTCTCTACGCAGATATGTGTTTTGACGCTGGCAAGGCAAGCAGAGGTCGGGAGAGGCGACAGAATCTTTTTCTGAGAAAGATAGTTGTAACTATCATAGTTGTAGCTATCATTGTTGTCGATGTCTTTTTACGATCGCACCGACGAGCTGGAAGCGCTCGAAGCGAGATGGCGCTCGCCGCGAGCCGAGTACATGGTCATCTACGGCCGCCGCAGAGTCGGCAAGACCGAGCTCGTGATGCACTTCGCCGAGGACAAGCGCTGCCTCTACTTCGAGGCCACCTCCGGGACCGAAAAAGATCATCTCGAGGATCTCTCGAGTGCCCTCGCGCAGACGAGCGGGCGAGAGCTACTCGCCGCGCAGCCGTTGACGAGCTGGCGGGCGTTCTTCGCCGCGATCGCCGAAGAGCTCCAGGACGGGCCGCTGCTCCTGGCGCTCGACGAGTTCCAGTTCATCGCCCGCGAGACTCCTATCGTCGGGTCGCTCATCAATCGCTTCTGGCGCGAGCACAAGGAGAACCCAAACCTGTTCCTGATCCTGTCGGGCAGCGACGTGTCGTTCTTCGAACGCGAGATCGTCGGCTATGGCGCGACCACGTACGGCAGGCGCACCGGCTCGCTGCACCTGCAGCCGTTCCCCTTCACCGAGCTGCGTCACTTCCTTCCGAAGTGGAAGCCCGTCGATCTGATTCGCGCCTATGCGGTGTTCGGCGGCGTCCCCTACTACCTGGAGGCATTGGACCCGACGGCCACCCTCGGGAACAACATCGAACGCCACATCCTGGCGCCCGACGGACTGCTCCGTCAGGAGCCCAGATTTCTGTTCGGTCAGCACTCGGATCTGCGCGAGGACGGGGTCTACTTCTCGATCCTCCGGGCAATCGCCGCGGGTCGCACTCGACGCAACGAGATCGCCGCTCGCGTAGGTCGCAGCGATGGCGCGACGGGACAGCTCCTTGAGCGGCTGACGGAGATGGGCCTGGTGCGGCGGGTCCATCCCGTCACGGTCGTCAATCCGGACCGCACGAGAACGGTCCGCTTCGCGATCGACGATCCGTTCCTGCGCTTCTGGTTCACCTTCGTCCACCCCTACGAGAACCGTCTGCACCGTCGCGCAGACGCCAAGCACCACCTCGACGGACTGGTTCTGCCCGGGCTCGACGCCTTCGTCTCTAAGCCGGCGTTCGAGCAGATCTGCCAGAGCTGGCTACGCGATCGGATTGGCGCGGCGAACACGGGGTGGTGGTGGGGCAACGTCAAGGAGAGCACCGACGGCGGCCCGCGCAACATCCAGCGCGAGCTGGACGTGGTCGCCGTCGACCACGAGGGCGCGGTGCTGGCGCTGGGCTCGTGCAAGTGGACCGCCGGGGTCATGCGCAGCGGCGAGAAGGCGCAGCTGCGTCGTCTCGCCGGTCACCTGGTCTCGATCACGCGCAAGCCCGCCCACGCATCCGACCTGCACGAGCCCGATATCTACCTGTTCTCGCGCTCGGGCTTCGACCGCAAGCTCGCGCGGGAAGCACGCGACGATCCCAAGTGCCACCTCGTCGAGGTGGACGAGCTGTTCTGAGGCGAGGGGTAAGCTGAGAGCACGATGGCCGACACGGTGGAGGAGGCGACGGAGAGCGACCCCGAGCAGGCAGTCGACAGCGACCGCTACACCGCCCCGGCGCAGGCCGTGCCCAGCCGCGGCGGGAGCGGAGCCGTCTCGCTGAGGGACTGCTTCCGGGCATTCTGGCACCAGCCCTCGCCCCCCTATCTGTTCGGCGCGGTCGTGCTGCTGCTCGGCCTGCGTCTCGCCCAGGGCGACTGGAGCTGGCGCGACGCGGTGATGCTCGCCGGCCTCGTCGCGGTGACGCCGTTCGTCGAGTGGGCGATCCACGTCTACGTGCTGCACTCCCCCGCGCTGCGGCTGGGTGGCCGTCGGATCGAAATCCCGAGCGCGCGCGAGCACCGCGCCCACCACGAGGCGCCGGCCGTGCTCGCCGGCGTTTTGCTGCCGGTGTACGGCGTGCTCGTGTTCCTGCCGATGATCGCGCTCGTCAACTGGGTGCTGTCGTTCCCGATCGCGTTCGTGCTCGGCGGGCCGCGCCTGGCCTACGCGACCACCGGCGTGCTGGTGAGCTTCACGATCCTCGCCGCGTATGAGTGGACGCACTTCCTGATCCACACGCCCTACCGCGCGCGGCGACGCTACTTCAAGGCGATCTGGCGCAACCACCGGCTGCACCACTTCAAGAACGAGCGCTACTGGTTCGGCGTCACCTCGACCGTCGGCGACCGCGTGATCGGCACGCTCCCCGACCAGCGCTCGGTCGAGCGCTCGCCGACCGCGCGCTCGCTGCGCGCCGAGCGCTGAGACCCGCACCGCGCCGCACGGCCGGCTCACCGCATCGCACCGCCAGCGCAACCGCGGCCCTAGACGCCGCGCTGCAGCAGCGTCGTCGCCGCGCTCGCCGGGTCCAGCCGGCGTTCGACGACCTGCTCGAGCAGGCGCTTGAACTCCTCGTCCTCGCTCAGCTCCTCCTCCAGACGGCGGCGCATGCGCGCGGTCGCGATCGCGAGCACCTCGTTGTGCAGGTTGCGCCGGCGGCGCTCCTCCAGTTGCCCCGCGGCGAGGATCTGCTCGCGGTGCTCTGCCAGGCGCGCGACGAGCTCGTCGAGACCGACGCCGCGGTTGGCCTCGGTCTTCACGATCGGGACCCGCCAGCGCTTGGCGGCATCCTCCTCGCTGCGGTCGTCGAGGTTCGCCAGCGAGAGCACGCCGCGGATCTCGCGCACCATCGTGTCCGTCAGCGGATGATCGGCCTTGTTGATCACGATCACGTCCGGGATCTCCATCACCCCGGCCTTCAGCGCCTGGATCGAGTCGCCCGAGCCGGGCATCAGCACGAGCACGATCGTGTCGGCGTGGTCGATGATGTCGATCTCCGCCTGCCCGACGCCGACCGTCTCCACGAACACGTCATCGCGCCCGGCCGCGTCGAGCAGCAGCGCCGCCTGCAGCGCGGCCTCCGAAAGCCCACCGAGCGCGCCGCGGTTGGCCATCGAGCGGATGAACACGCCCCGGTCGAGGAAGTGGTCGGTCAGACGGATCCGGTCACCGAGCAGCGCCCCCTGCGTGAACGGCGAGGAGGGATCGATCGACAGCACCCCGACCGTGCGGCCGGCCTCGCGCTGGGCCTTCGTCAGCGCGCCGATCAACGTCGACTTGCCGACACCGGGCGGCCCGGTGAAGCCGACGACCGCGGCTTTGCCGGTGTGCGGATAGACCTCCTTGACGAGCTCCCAGCCCTCGGGGCGATCGTCCTCGACGAGCGTGATCGCGCGCGCCAGCGCGCGGCGGTCGCCGTCGAGCAGTCTCTGTGCCAGGGTCTTCTCGCTCATCGCGGGCGCAATCATCGCAGGGCAATACGATTCGACGGCGATGGAGCCCATAGTCGCCGACCCACCGACCCCGACGGCCACCGAGGAGATGGTCGAGGTTGTGCGCAGGGCGCCGGATTCCCTGCATGGCGGCCCGCTCGCGCTGCTGCGGTTCATGCGCGCCAACCACATGTTCAGCCGCGCCTACCTGCACCTGCTCGCGCGCTTCGTGTTCCTCAAGCTCCGCCACGGCAAGCGCCTGCAGACCGACGGCATCTGCTTCATCTGCCCCGGCGTCCAGCTGGAGATCGGTCGCGACGCCACGCTCCGAATCGGCCGCTGGGCGTGGCTCGGGCACGGCACGAAGGTCCGCGTCCACGAGGGCGAAGTCGCGATCGGCGCGAAGACCGTGATCGGCCAGGAGTGCACGATCTCCGCCTTCCAGCACGTCTCGATCGGCCGCGAGTGCATCGTCGCCGACCGCGTGATGCTGATCGACTTCGACCACGGCGTCGTCGAGGTCGAGCGCCCGATCCGCCTGCAGGGCATCTACAAGCGCGACGTCCGTGTGGGACACAACGTGTGGCTCGGCTACGGCGCCTGCGTGCTGCGTGGGGTCGTGGTCGGTGACAACGCGATCGTCGGGACCTCGGCGGTCGTCACAAAGGAGGTGCCGGCCAACGCGGTCGTCGGCGGGGTGCCCGCGCGGGTGATCCGCATGCGCGAGGCGCCGCGCTCGATGCGGTGGGAGTAGTCACCCGTGCGTGCGACCCCCCACTCGATGCGCTGGGAGTAGCGGCGCCCGTGCCAACTGCGCGCGGACGCCGCTCTCCTGATCGTCGCTATCTTCTTCGCCAGCGCGACCACCAGCGTGCGGGCGAGCGTCTTCCCTTGCTTCACGGAGATCGTGAGCTTGCCCGAGAGGCTCCTGTGCCTGGCGGCCAGCAGCGCCTTGGCGCCGGGGCCGGTGAGGCGCAGGGCGACGGTGCCGTGAGCGCCCGCCGCAAGCGAGTAGGAGCCCTTGGCGATCACCACCGTCTTCTTGCGTCCGCGCTTGACACCAACGCGGGCCGTGACCTCGGCGGTACCGGCACAGGGGGCGTTCTTGCAGGCAATGCTCACCTTGGCGCTGTCTTTCACGAACAGGAGCCGCGAGGTGAGAACGGTGACCGCCGGCACCGGCACCGTCACCGAGCTGCTCTTGCTGGCTTCGTGGCCGGCGGCGTTGGTCGCGGTCACTTCGCAGGCGAGGCCGTGGCCCTCGTCGGCGCTCTGCACGACGTAGCTCGCCGACGTGGCGCCGCCGATCGCGCTGCCTTCGCGCAGCCACTTGTAGCCGAACGGCGTCGTCAGCGGCCACCCGGACTGCACCGACAGCATCCCTTCACCGGTCCAGGAGCCGTTCGAGCACGTGAGCATGTCGCCCACCAGCGCCGTCCCCGCGATCGCGGGAGCGGTCGTGTTGTGCGGGGCGGAGGGCACCATCGCGACGTCGATGCCGGAGGTCGTGCTCCCTTCGCCGACCGACACGGTGTTGGCGCTCGTCGCCGAGATCTGGTTGTTGTAGTACTGGGTTATGTACTTGGGGATGAACGCCGGCGCCTTTTCATATTCTTTTTCTTCCACTTCGGAGTACTCCCATGTGTACTCAACGTCATAGGCGCCGCTCGACAGGCCCGTGATCGTGTATTCCCCTTTGGTGTTGGTGCTGACGATGCGACCGCCCTGGCCAGGGATGTACGCGTACACCGAGATTTTTTCGAGCGCGGCGTGCGTGTAGGCGTTGGTTGCCGTGCCGGTGATCTTGCCGCCTTCGCTCAAATGGACGTTGACGGTGTGTTCTTCGCCTTCGGCAAGGACGACCGAGAAGCTCTGGGACAGGTATTCGCCTTCCGCGGAGAAGGCAGTGATCTCGTAGCGTCCCGGTTCGAGGTTCGGCACCCGGTAACGACCGTTGGCTTCCGTGACGACCCGGAAGTCGTCTTCCGGGTGTTCGACGCTTTCGATGTCCACCCTGACGCCGCTCAAGGGGGCGTTGGTGGCGGCGTTCGCCACCTCCCCGGCGATCGAGCCGGCCTTTGTCAGCACGGCGTTCACTTTCGTGACATTGCCTTCTTCCACCGTGACCGGCACTTTCTTGGTCAGGTACGTTTCAGTTTTGTCGCTGAAGACGACCGTGTAGTCGCCGGCGGAGAGGCTCGGGACCGTGTACGTGCCGTTGCTGGCGGTGGTGGTATGGCCGAGCGTGTTTCCTTCTTCGTTGACGACCGCGACTTCGATTACTTCGACGACTTTGCCTTCGTGGTTGGTCACCGTGCCTTCAACCGAGCCGGTGCCGGCCGCCTGCGCCACGCCGGCGGCGCTCAGCATCACGAGCGCCACAGCGGCGAGTGCCGCCAGCGCGTGTAGGCGTCGCCCGCCACCAGAGCCTCCGCCATCATCCAACCCGCGTCCATCGCTTCTCTGCAGCCAAGGCAAGACCCACCGCATGTTCGTCTCCGTTCTGTCGTTTGACGCTTCCACCCGAGCGCATCGCGGGCAAGCGAAGCGCACCAGCGAATACGGACTGTGCCGTTTTATAGGATTGTGCGGACCGTATAACACCGCACTACGGCGTTCGATGCGGCGGGTGCGATGCGCTCACGGCGAGAGCAGCAGCGACGAATCGGCGTGCGCGGCGAGGTTGCGCAACCACTCCTCGCTCGCCGCCGGCCCCACGGCGAGCGCCTGCGCAAGCGCCCCGCGATGCCCCTCGAACCGCTCGCGTGCATACGGCACGGCCAGCCCGCGGGAGAGCATGAAGGGCCAATCGCTCGCCTGCAGCGCGAGCAGCTCGCGCACCGCCGCCGGCCCGGCGGCCGCGCCCGCGGCGACGACCTCGAGCTCGGCCGCGCGCGTCGCAAACGCCAGCTCGGCGACCTGGGGACCCGACCAGGTCGAGAGGTCGCCGTCCTCGCCCCAGCTGCTCACATCTCCCCCACCGTCGTCCTTCATCTCCGCGCCCTCCTCCATCTCCGCGCCCTCCTCCATCTCCGCGCCCTCCAGCATCTCCGCGCCCTCCAGCATCTCCGCGCCATCCAGCGAAGCAGGCTCGAGCCGCTCCAGCGCATCGTCCAACCGCACGAGCTCGAGCCCCTGCCGCGCGCACTCCTCAACGACCGCCTCCAGCCACGCGATCCCCTCATACCACCAGTGCCCGAGCAGCTCGGTGTCGAGCGCGCACACGACCAGGCCGCCGCCCGGCAGGCCGGCGCCGTCGCGCTGCAGGCGCTCGCGGGTGCGCGCGACGAAGTCCGCCGCGTGCTCGCGGGCGAGCACGAGCGCGCGCCCGTGATCGTAGGCCTCACCGTCGTTGCCCCAGGGGTTGTGGTGGTTGTAGGTGTGGTGGTGGTAATCGCGATAGACGCCGGCCGCCGGGTAGCCGTCGTCGCTCCAGACGAGCGCCATCGTCGCGCGGTCGATCGGCACGAGCGTCACGCCGTCCTCGCCGATCAGCGGGCGTAGGTGCCCGCGCGCGCCGCGACCGAGGCGGTTGGTCAGCTCGACGCAGGTCGCATGCACCCCCGCGTCGGCCAGCGCCGGGGTCAGCCATGGCGCGTAGGCGCACTCGGGCAGCCAGAAGCCGCCGCGCCAGGCCGCGCCACGCCCCGCCTCGCCGTGTTCTGCCGCGCCGCTCCCCGCCTTGCCCTCTGCCGCCTCCTCCCACCCGGCCTCGCCCCGCCCAGGCGCCGTTCGTCCGTTTGCGTTCTCGAAGCGCGCGCGGTGGGCCGCGACGCCGGCCTGGACCTGCGCACGCACACCCGCGTCGGTCGCGAGCAGCGGCAACACCGCGTGCGTGGCCGAGGAGGTCCACTGCGCATGCGGCGCAAGCGCCCCCAGCAGGTCACCGCCGCGGCTGTCGAAGCGCTCGAGCGCGCGCGCGTAGTCGCCCCACGAGCGTTCGACCTCGCGCGCGAGGTCCTCGTGCCCGCCGTCGCGCAGCCCCTTCGCGTCCTCGTCGTGCGTATGACTGCGTACTTCCCGGACGAACGCCCGGAAGCGCTCCGCGACCCCGGGGGCTTCGAGCTGGTCGCAGAGCACCGGCGTCAACGACAGCGTCAGCGGAGCGCCGGCGTCCAGCAACCCGAGCAGCGGCAGATAGCAGCCGGCCATCGCCTCCCATAGCCACTCCTCGCCGAACGGCCACGTGCCGAAGCCCTCGACGTAGGGCATGTGCGTGTGCAACACGATCGCGAGCGCGCCGCGCTCGCGATCGCGATCTGACTTCACTACCGGCACACCGCGACGAAGTCCAGCGCACGATCGAGGTCGGCCTGTCCGCGCGGACGCAGCGCGAAGTCCGAGGCGGCGATCGCGGGCGTGAACCAGTCGTAGAAGCGCTTGGTCAGCCCCAGACGTGCATGCACACCGTCCCAGCCGGCCCGCAACCCGAGCTCGTGGACGCGCAGCTTGCGGGTGTGGAACAGGCCAAACAGGGCAACCGAGCCGAAGTGCCGGCGGCACAGGCGCTCGAACTCATCGGCGCGGTACTCGTGGACATGCCACGGATTGTCCGAACGCGCGGCGCCCTTCGGCGCGAGCGTGAGTACGTTCGGCGTCGACACGTACACGGTCCCGCGCCTCACCCCTCCGAGATCCAGCCCATCGGAAGCCAGCCCCCTGGATTGGTTCACCCCCACAGGCGGTCCACCGCCGATCCCCGAGACGAGCGAGCGGTAGTGCTCGAGCACCGCGTCCGGATCCTGGAGGTGCTCGATCGTCTGCAGGAACACGACCGCGTCGGCCGGCTCGGCGAAGCTCTCGACGAGGTCGCGCTCGAAGCGCAGGTTGGGGCGGCGGTAGCGCAGCCGCGCGTGCTCGTGCGCCTCGGGGTTGGCGTCGACGCCGACGACGCTCGCGGCGCTCGCGGCGAGCACGTCAGAGCCGTAGCCCTCGCCGCAGGCCATGTCGATCACGCGCTCGCCGGCGACGCGTGCGGCGATCCATTCGTAGACGGCCTGATGGCGGCGGAACCAGTAGTTCTCCGCGGGCACGTCCGGCAGCGTGCGCTCTCCGGTCAGCGCCAGCGGCGGCACGCCGTCGGGCTGGTTGCGCTGCTCGTAGAGGGTGCTTGTCACGGGATGGCGGGTTTAGCGGGGTGTTGTTGAGTCGTTCTGATCGGGCGCGCCGCTCACGGGAAAGGCTCGCGAGCGAGGAATGCGGCCTTTTGGAATCACGCGCTCAGCGATGCACCGATACGGCGCGCGAGTATATGGTGCCGAGGAGTGCCACCGCCACTCAGCGCCGAGGAGATCCGCGACGTCAACACCCGCTATCACGACGTGGCGGCCGATCACTACGACCACAAGTGGGGGATCGACTTCGGGGATCTGGGGCACGACCAGGTGCTGGCGAAGGTCAATAAGGCGTTGCACGGCAAGCCCGGGCACTACCAGCGGTCGCTCGAGATCGGCTCTGGAACGGGCTATTTCACGCTGAACATGATGCGCGCCGGCCTGATCGGGCAGGCCACCTGCAGCGACATCTCGCCGGGTATGCTCGCGAGCCTCGCCGCCAATGCCGAGCGCCTGGGCCTGGAGGTGCGGACGGTGCCCGCCGACGCCGAGCGGCTGCCGTTCGCGGACGCGAGCTTCGACCTCGTGCTCGGCCACGCGATCCTGCACCACATCCCCGACCTGCCGCAGGCGTTCGCCGAGTTCTTCCGCGTGCTCGCGCCCGGGGGAACGCTGCTGTTCGCCGGCGAGCCCTCCCGCTACGGCGACCGCCTGGCGAACGTGCCGAAGCGCGCGGCCGGCAAGGTCGCGCCGCTGTGGCGCCGCGCGATCGGCGCGCGCCCCGCCCCGCCGGCCGATGGCGGCGCGCCCGACTCGGCGCTGGAGGGCGTCGTCGACGTCCACGCCTTCGCGCCGGGCGAACTGTCGGGCTTCGCGAAGGGCGCCGGCTTCGCCGACGTGCGCGTCACCGGCGAGGAGCTGCTCGCGAACTGGTTCGGTTGGACCAACCGCACGCTCGAGGCCACGGCCGACCCGTTCGACGTCCCCTGGGCCTGGCGCCAGTACGCCTACCGCGGCTACCTGCTCTTCCAGGAGCTCGACCGCCGCCTGCTGGAGTCGCGCCTGCCGCCGGCGATCTTCTACAACCTGCTGCTCGCCGCGCACAAGCCGGCGGCGTAAGCGCTCACCTCACGCCCGCACGGCTACGCCCCCGCGCCGGGGATCTCCCGCTCCTTCGATCGCGCCATCGCGGCGTAGCACCGCCTGGACGCCTCCGAAGAACAGGTTGAGGTCGTGAAACTCGACGATTGGGCCCGTGAGGCGCTCGAGGCCGATCCCAGGCTCGGCGTAGAGCGTGCCGTCCTCCGGATGTACGCGCGGGGCATTGACCGCCGCGCGGGCGGTGAGCCCATGATCGACGACGCCGACGATCGTCTGAAGCAACGCCGAGCGGATGCGGTTGGAGCCGGCGCTGCCGAGCACGAGCTCGACCTGCTCACCGATCGGCGATCGATGAGACCGCCGATCGTCCAGCATCACGACCGTGGGGGCCATCATGCTCGGCATCCGCCGGCCGGCGGGGTGGCGGTGAAAGCCGAGCGGGTTGAGGTCCTGCTCGCCCATCACGTTGTTCAGGTGGATGCCCGTGCCGGGGACGACGACGCCCGAACCCTCGCCGTTGCTGCAGGTCACCGAGCACGCGCGGCCGTCCGAGTCGAGCACCGAGATGTGCGTGGTCGAACCGAGGTTGCGCGCGAGGAAGCGCTCGAGGAAGCCGTCCTCGTCAAGGCCTTCGACGAACTCCGGCGTGCGCTGCACCTGCGCGGCGCCCATCGCCGCGACAACGTCGCCCAGGCTCGGCGGCGCGGGGCCGCGGTCGAGTAGCGCGAGCGCGTAGGCGAGCAGTGTGCCCCCGGCCGAGGGCGGCGGGTTGGTGAGCACCTCGCGGTCGCGGTAGCGCATGCGTATGGGCTCGCGCGCGATGGCGCGGTAGCCGGCGAGGTTCTCACGGGAGAGCGCGGCGCCGCGCGCGGCCATCCAGTCGCAGACCGCCGCCGCGATCTCGCCGCGATAGAACGGCTCCGCGCCCTCCTGACCGAGCAACGCCAGCGCATCGCCGAGCTCGGGATTGCGCAGCAACTCGCCCTCCCGGAGCACGTGACCGGCGGGCGCCCACAGCGCCGCGCACTCGGGCGTCGAGGTGAGCAGGTCGGTGAGGATCTTCGCGATGTATGCCTGGCCCGCGTTCAGCTCGACCCCCGCGCGCGCGAGCCGGGCGGCCGGAGCCGCGAGCTCGGCCAGCGGCACGGTGCCCCAGCGCTCGATCGCGGCGCAGACGCCCGCAGGCGTTCCGTAGACGCCGCACGAGGCCGGCCCGATGTGGAAGACCTGGGCGGCGTCGCCGAAGGACACGTCGACGGACCGCAGCTCGGCCGGCGGCGGACCGCCCGCGGCCTTGCCGTCGGTGCCGCCGGATCCCTCACGCCGATCGACACCCTCTGCTGCACCGACATGCACCGCCATGCGATCCGAGGGCGCCTCGACGAAGAAGTCGAGCAGCACCGGCTCCTCGCCGGCCCCGGCGACGAGCATGTAGCCGCCGGCGCCGAGGCCCGTGAGCAGCTGCTCGGCGGCGAACGAGGCGAGCATCGCCCCGACGGCCGCGTCGACCGCGTTGCCGCCTTCCCGCAGCACTCGCGCACCGGTCTCGGCGGTCAGCGGATGCCCCGCTGCGACAACGCCCTGCTCGGCTGCGCTCATGAGCAAGCGAATATTGACAGGGAATCTACTTAGGGGCACCTAATTAGGGTTGCCTAATTCATGCTAGGCTCTCGCCCACTTCAAAGCCGAGCGCCCAGCTCGGGATTCCCCAGGAGGTCGTTGAATGACGCAGTTCGCAGCTATCGTACGATTGGCAAGCAGGTGGTCTCGGATGACCCTCACAGGGGTGGTGCTCCTGGTCGCGGGCGCCGCGATCGCGGGCTGCGGCTCGAGCGGCTCGAGCACCACCACCCAGCCGGCGGGCCTGAACGGTGGGCAGGCGAAGGCATCTGCGAACGCGAAGTACAGCGTCGAGAACAGGCAGGCCTCGAGTGTGCTCGCCCCCGAGCCCGGGTCGTTCCTGGACGGCAAGACGACGGTCACGCTGCTCGGCTCCACGACCCCGGCGAACGGGGACGTGAACCCTTACGCGATCTGGCCGGTCACTGAGAACATCGGCTCGGTACACACCGGAGACGTGCTGGTGGACAACTTCAACAACAAGTCCAACAACCAGGGCACCGGTACGACGATCGTCAACGTCCACCCGGACGGCCGACTGAGCGTGTTCGCGCACCTCCCCGCGACCGTGCCGGGCTGTCCGGGCGGGGTCGGGTTGACGACGGCGATGGTGCAGCTGAGAACCGGGTGGGTGATCGTCGGCAGCGCGCCCAGCACGAACGGGAAGATCGAAACTGCCGGCGCCGGCTGCCTGCTCGTGCTCTCCTCCACCGGCAAGCTCGCCGGCACGATCGCGGGCTCCTACCTGGACGGCCCCTGGGATGAGACGGTCAAGGACGACGGCGCGAGGGCGACGCTGTTCGTGACCAACACGTTGTTCGGGATCCATGGGGTCGGCACCACTTCGACCGACCGCGGCGATGTCGTGCGCCTCTCGCTGTCGCAGACGCAGACGAGCCCGCCCAGGGTAACCGCGGCTACCCGCGTCGCGAGCGGCTTCCCCGAGCGCGGCGACGCCGCGGCGTTCATCAAAGGCCCCACTGGTCTCGCGCTCGGCCCGACCGGGACGTTGTACGTGGCGGACAACATCGGCGACCGGATCACCGCGATCCCCGGCGCGCTGACGCTCACGCGCTCCGCCGGCACCGGCGCGACGCTCAGCGCGGGCGGTCAGCTGGCAAACCCGCTCGGCCTGGTGCTGGCTCCGAACGGCAACCTGCTGGCGGCGAACGCCACCAACGGCAAGATCGTCGAGATCACACCCGCGGGCCGGCAGGTGGGCGAGTACTACGCGATCCACGACGTCGGCCAGGAACCGCCGGGCAATGGCGACCTGTTCGACCTCGCGATCGACCACGCCGGCACAGGGGTGCTGTTCGTGAAGGACGACACCAACACGCTCGCGCTGCTGCACTGATGGGCGACGCTGGGATAACCCGGCGCTCGGTTCTGCGCGGCGGCCTGCTCGTGGGGGCCGGCGCCGTCGGCGGCGGGGCGATCGGCGGGCTGGTCGGGAGCGAGGGCGCCCAGAGCGCGAGCGCGCCGGGGGCGACCGAGCCCTTCTGGGGCGTCCACCAGGCGGGCATCGTGACCGACACGCAACTGCACACCGTGCTCGCGTCCTTCGACCTCACGAGCTCGAACCGCGGGGAGCTGGCGGCGCTGCTGAAAGCGTGGACCGCCCTCGCCGGCGAGCTCGCCGCGGGCGAGTCGGTGACCGTGCCGATCTACTCGAGCCCGTCCGCCACGAGCGCGAACGCCTATGCGGACGCCACCGGTGGATCGACCACGGACGACTCGCTGGAGGCCTACGGCCTCGGCCCCGCGCGCCTGACGCTCACGATCGGGTTCGGGCGCTCGCTGTTCATCGCCGCCGACGGCGGCGACCGCTTCGGCATCGCCGACCGGCTCCCGGAGGCGCTGATCGAGCTGCCGCACTTCCCCGGCGATGAGCTCGTGGGCGGCGAAAGCGACGGCGATCTGTTTCTGCAGGCCTGCTCCGACGACCCCCAGGTGGCGTTCCACGCGGTGCGCAGCATCGCCCGGATCGCGCCGGACGTGGCGACGCTGCGCTGGACCCAGCTCGGGTTCTCGCCCGGCAACGAAGCCGGGACACCGCGCAATCTGATGGGCTTCAAGGACGGCACGATCAACTCCAACGTCCACCCCCCGCGTGATCTCGACGCGACGCTGTGGGCGGGCAACGAGGGACCGGCGTGGATGCGCGGCGGCAGCTACCTCGTCTACCGGCGCATCCGCATCACGCTCGAGCACTGGGATCGCCTGGAACCGAGCGCCCAGGAACAGGTGATCGGCCGGCACAAGCTCGACGGCGCGCCACTGGGCCAGAGCGGGGAGTTCTCGCCGCTGGACCTCGACGCCCGCGACGCGCAGGGCAACCCCGTGATCCCCGCCACCGCCCACATCCGCCTGGCGGCGCCGCGGAGCAATGGCGGCGCGGTGATCGTGCGCCGCGCGTTCTCCTACAACAACGGCACGACCCCCTTCGTGGAGCGCTGGCCGCCGTGGCGCCAGGCGCTGGAGTACGACGCGGGCCTGCTGTTCCTCGCCTACCAGCGCGACCCGCGCAAGGCGTTCCTGCCGATCTTCGCCAAGCTCGCCGAGACCGACGCGCTGAACCAGTTCACGACCCACACCGCCAGCGCCGTGTTCGCCGTCCCACCTGGAGCAAGCGGCCCGCGCGACTGGATCGGGCGGCAACTGCTCTCCTGACTTCCGACCGACGTCCATCCGCTTGTTACACGACCCCCCATCGAAGGAGCACCGCGACAGCAATGACCAGTGACCCGGCACAATCCAACCTCCACGTGAACGGACCGCCGCGCCCGGACGGGTATCCCCCGGCGCCACGGCGGCGGTGGCCGGCGGCGCCGGCGGTGGCCGCCGCGACGGCGCTCGCGCTGGCGGTGCTGCTCGCGGCCTGTGGATCCTCCTCCACGAGCGCCCCGACGAGCGCGCAGGTCAAAAAGGAGACCTGCAAGCAGGTCGAAGCGGTCCTCAGCGACGGCCCCGAACCGGAAGCGGACCCGGTCGGCTACGCGCAGGCCCAGGTGCTGCCGCTGCGCCAGATCGACACCACTGATGCCAAGCTGCACCAGGCGATCGACACGCTGGCGGCCGCCTATCAGGCGTTCTCCTCCAGCGACGGCGCCAGCTCCAAGAGCACCGTGAGCGCGGCGCGCAAGACGATCGAACGCCTCTGCCCGGGAATCGAATTGTGAACACCACCGACGAGCACCATTACATCGATAAGTCCGCCGTGCGCGGCCCCGGCGACCGCGCCGCGGCTTCCCGGCGTGGAAAGGTTGGCTTGATGAGGACATCCATGATCAGAACACGCTGCACCGCCGGTCTCGTGGTGGCGCTCGCGCTGATGGCCGGCCTGCTGGCCGGCTGCGGGAGCTCCTCGTCGGGGTCGAAGGGGTCGATCACGCTGTACAACGGCCAGCACGAGCAGACGACCGATTCGCTCGTCGAAGGCTTCGAAAAGGCGACCGGCATCAAGGTGAACGTGCGCAACGACGACGAGGACACGCTCGCGGACGAGATCGTGACCGAGGGCCAGAATTCGCCCGCGGACGTCGTCTACACGGAGAACTCGCCCGCATTGGAGTACCTACAGGGCAAGGGCCTGCTCGCGCCCGTCGAAGCGGCGACGCTCGCGCACACCCCGAGCAAGTGGAACTCCCCCCAGGGCGACTGGCTCGGGGTGTCGGCACGGGTGAGCGTGCTGATCTACAACCCCAGCCTGATCAAGCAGAGCGAACTCCCGGCCCACGTCACGGAACTGGCCGACACGAAGTACAGGGGCAAGCTCGCGTTCGCCGCGGGCGAGACCGACTTCCAGCCGATCGTCACCTCCTACGCCCGCACCTACGGCGAAGCGGCCGCGCTGAAGTGGCTGGAAGCGATCAAGGAAAACGCCGGCAGCCACGTCTACCCCGACAACGAGACAATCGCCGACGAGGTCAACCGTGGAGCCGTGGCGTTCGGCGTCGTCAACCAGTACTACTGGTACCGCATGCGCGCCGAGCTCGGCGCTTCGAACGTGCCGTCGAAGATCGCCTACTTCGCCCCCCACGACCCCGGCTACGTGCTCGACATCTCCAGCGCCGGGATCCTGAAGTCCTCGAAGCACAAGGCGGACGCGCAGAAGTTCCTCACGTTCCTTGTCTCCAAGAAGGGCCAGGAAATCATCGCCCACTCGATCAGCTTCGAGTACCCGATCGACGACGGCGTGAAGACCGCCGCGCCGGAGACCCCGTTCGAGGAGCTGCAGCCCAACCCGATCACGATTCCCGAGCTCGGCGACGGATCGACCGCGATCGCGCTGCTGCGCAAGGCAGGGCTGCTGTGAGCCGCGGGGCATAGCGCGCTCGAGCGGTACCACTGAGATAACGACGCCCACCACGACCGCTCCCCGAGCAGCGCCGGCTGCGCCCCGGAGCACGGTCGTGGCGGCCCGCCGCCCCGCCCGGCCGTGGGGGCTGCTCACGCTGAGAGCAGCGGTAGCCGTCGTGCTGGCGCTGCCGCTGCGTTCCTGCTCGTCGAAGCGCACGGCGCGGGGACCGCGACGATCTGGCATCTGATCTTCCGCTCGTTGACCGCGAGCCTGTTGTGGAACACGGTGAGGCTGACCGTGGTGGTGACGGCGCTCTGCGCCGTGATCGGCACGGCCGCGGCATGGTTCGTCGAGCGCACCGACCTGCCGGGACGGCGGGTGTGGGCCGTGCTCGTGGTGGTGCCGCTCGGCAAGCTCCCCGTCCACCAGCGCGGCGAGCCGCTACCCAGCGGATGCCCGGTGAGCATCCTGATCCGACCCGAGCAGATCGAGCTGCACTCGCCGGCCGGAGGCAACGGGAGGCTCAGGGGAGAGGTCGTCAGCTGCGGCTACCACGGACACGACGCGATCCTGCGTGTGCGGACGCGATCCTGCGTGTGCGGACCGGACCGGAGCACGACGCGCGGCTCTTGATCGTGCGCACCCCCGGCGACGTCCAGATGGGACCCGGCGAGGAGGTCGAGCTCAGCGCCCGCGGCCCCGTGCTCGTATGGCCGGCGCCTGCTCAGGCTAGAGGTTCGGGATGAACTCGGGCACTTCGAGTTCGTCGACGGCCAAGCCGCCGCCACGCCGCGAGGACACAGGCGCCGCCGGCCGTGACCCCGCACCGCTCCCGGCGCCGGTGCGCCGCACGCGCGGCTCGCCCGCGGGCTCGTTCAGACGCTTGACGGAATTGCGCCGGCCCTGCTCGCCGTAGCCGGTCGCGACGACCGTGACCCACACCTGGTCGTCGAGCTTCTCGTCGACCATCGCGCCGAAGATGATGTTGGCGTCGGGGTGGGCGGCCTCGGAGACGGCCTTGGCGGCCTCGTTGACCTCCCACAGCGAGAGATCGTTGCCGCCGGTGATCGACAGGAGGATCGAGCGCGCACCCTCCATCGAGGTTTCCAGCAAAGGCGATGCTACCGCCTGCATCGCCGCATCCACCGCGCGCTGCTCGCCACCGGCGCCCATGCCGATCCCCAGCAGGGCGTTGCCGGCGGAGGACATGATCGTGCGCACGTCGGCGAAGTCGAGGTTGATCAGGCCCGGCAGGGTCACCAGATCGGAGATCCCCTGGACACCCTGACGGAGAACGTCATCGGCGACGCGGAAGGCCTCGACCATCGCGGTCTGCTTGTCGAGCACGCTCAGGAGACGGTTGTTCGGGACGACGATCAGCGTGTCGACCTCCTCGGCGAGGGCGGCGACGCCGCGCTCGGCCTGCTCGCCGCGGCGCGAGCCCTCGAAGCCGAACGGCTTGGTCACGATCGCGACCGTCAGCGCGCCGAGTTCGCGCGAGATCCGCGCGACGATCGGCGCCGCGCCGGTGCCCGTGCCACCGCCGGCGCCGGCCGTGATGAAGATCATGTCCGAGCCCTTCAGCAGTGCCTTCACGCGGTCGTAGTCCTCCATCGCCGCCGCGCGGCCGACCTCCGCGTCCGAGCCCGAGCCGAGGCCGCGGGTGAGCTCGGCGCCGATGTGCAGCGTGACGTCGGCGGTGGACTGCTGGAGGGATTGCAGGTCGGTGTTGACGGCAAGGAACTCGACGCCCTCGACCTCCGCCTCGACCATCCGGTTGACCGCGTTCACGCCGGCGCCGCCGACGCCGACGACGCGGATCACGGGCTGGCCGGTCGGGGCGGCCGAGCCGACACCGATGCCCGCGGGCGCGGGATGCTCGCGCGCGTAGTCGTCCATCACCGGACGCGCGCCGGGACGATCCATCACGTTCTCGGGGATCTCCGAGGAGAAGGCATGGCGCAGGCGCTCGCGCGGCGTCGGGACGCGCTCCTCATCCGGCTCGGGCTCGAGCTCGCGCTCGGCCTGGCTCGGGCCCTTCAAGGCCGGGTGCGGGAGACCGCTCTCGCGTGGATGCGGAGTGGCGGAGGAAGGCGTCACGGCGGTGGTGGTCGCCTCGGGAATGGGCGGAGCCGCGGAAGTGGATGTCGCAGCCTCAGTAACGGGTGTCGCGGCGGCAGCCGGCGTCACGGCCTCGGCGGCGGGCGCCTCGCTCGCGGACGTGGGCTCGCCGTCCTCGCCTTCGGTCTTCCTGAACAGCGCCGCGAGAGGGCCTTCGCGCATCGAGGCGCGTTTAGGATTGGCCATGGGTGAGAACCTCCTGGGCGAGCTGTCGATAGGACTGGGCGGCGACGCCGTCGGGCTCGTACTTGAGAACGGACATGCCCTTGACGGGCGCCTCGGCGAAGCGGACGGTCTTGCGGATGCGCGAGGCGAACACGCGGTCGCCGAAGTTCTCCTCGAGGATCTCGATCGCCTCCTTGGCGTGAATCGTGCGGGAGTCGACGAGCGTCGGCAGGATCCCCTCGATGTCGACGCCGGGGTTGAGGTTCTCGCGGATCATCGCGAGCGTGTTCTGCAGTTGGATGAGCCCACGCATCGATAGATACTCGCACTGCACGGGGACGATCACCTTGTCGGCCGCCGTCAGCGCGTTGATCGTCAGCAGACCAAGGCTCGGCGGCGTGTCGATGCAGATGAAGTCGTAGTCCTCGAGGATCGGTTCGAACGCCTTCTGCAAAGAGCGCTCGCGGCCGATCATCGTCGACATCGCGATCTCCGCGCCGGCGAGGTCGATCGAGGCGCAGGCGACATCGATCTCGCGCTTGCGGACGACCTCGCGGATCGAGACTTTGTGGACGAGCACGTCGTACATCGATTTCTCGAGCGTGTCGGGGTCGATGCCCTGCGACATCGTGAGGTTGCCCTGCGGGTCCATGTCGACGCACAGCACCCGATGACCCTCCTCCGCGAACGCGGCGGCGAGGTTCAGCGTGGTGGTCGTCTTGGCCACCCCGCCCTTCTGGTTGGCGAACGCGATGACCTTGGCCTTGCCGTTCACAGGAAAGCTCCTACTCGATTGGAGAGCCGATCTCGGGGTTATTCGCACAGGGATGCGCGATTCCTGCATGGTCGATCTAGGATCACCTCTCATGCCCAAGCGCTCCCCACAGCTGGCGAAGCGTCTGCAGGGCAAGCGCGTGGTCGTGTGCCTCGGCGCCGGCGGCGTCGGCAAGACGACGACCTCGGCCGCGCTCGGCTTCGGGCTGGCCGCGCGCGGGCAGAAGGTCGCGGTCGTGACGATCGACCCCGCGCGCAGGCTGGCGGCCGCGCTCGGGCTCGGCGAGCTCTCCGGCGAGCCACGCCGGATCGACCCGCAGCTGCTGGCCGCGCAGGGGGTCGATGAGCCCGGCGAGCTGTGGGCGATGGCACTCGACGTCAAACGGACGTTCGACGCGCTCGTCGCGCGACTGTCCCCCGACGAGGGCTCGCGCGAGGAGATCCTCGGAAACCCCGTCTACAGGGAGCTGTCCTCGGCCGTGGCGGGCGTGCAGGAGCTCGGCGCGGTGACGAAGCTGTACGAGCTCGAGAAAGAACACGACTTCGACGTGATCGTGCTCGACACGCCGCCATCGCGCAACGCGCTCGACTTTCTGAGGGCCCCCGAGGACATGCTGCGCTTCCTCGAAGGCCGCGCGCTGAAGGTGTTCCTCGCCCCGGGCGGAATCGCCGCGCGCTTCCTGGGCCGCGGCACGGGCCTCGTGTTCGCGATCTTCGCGCGCGTGACCGGCGTGGACATGCTCGGCGAGCTGTCGACGTTCTTCAGATCGCTCACAAGCGTGACCGACGGCTTCGGCGAGCGGATCCGCGGCGTCGCGGCGCTCCTGCGCGATCCAGAGACGAGCTTCCTGATCGTCACCTCCCCCGAGCACGAGCCCGCGCGCGAGGCGCTGTTCCTCGCCGAGCAATTGCGCGATGAGCGAATGAAGTGCGACGCGACAATCGTCAACCGCGTCCACCTACACGGCCTCGACGGCCACTCCGCCGAGGCGGTCGAGGCATTGCTCGCGCCCGAGCTCGGCGAGTCGCTCGCGCGGCGCGCGGCGCACAACCTCGCCGACTTCGACATCTTGGCGCGCCGCGACCGCGACACGATCGCCCACCTCGGCCGCGAGCTCGACGAGCAGAACCCCGTGATCGTGCCGTATCTGGACGAGGAGATCCAGGACCTCGCGGGATTGGCCCGGATCGCCGGCTACCTGTTCGCCTGACGGAGATCCTCTTGACAGCCGTTGGGCGTCTCAGGCGGCGTGCTCGAGGTACTCGCGTAGCGCGGTACGGGCAATCTCGCTCACCGAGCGATGCTCCTTTTTGGCACGAGCCTTCAGTGCCTCGGCCAGTTCGGGATCCACGCGCACCTGCACGCGTGGCGAGACTCCCATATTGCCAAGCGAAGGCCTGCCAAACGCGACCCTCTTGGATTGCGTGAGGTCATAGCCACGCTCGGCTTCCTCAGCAAGAGCCTCGATGACCTTCTTGGTGAGCTTGGTTTCACTTCGCGTTCTCATCGTCGCCATCCCTGGAAAATCTAGCACTTTTGTCTGACATAAGTTCCACCTCTCACGGCGTACGCCAGGTGGCGGGCCCTCGTCGGGTCGATGCTCCCTGCGGCCGGCTGGGCGTGGGGGAGGGTGCGAACGTAGGGTAGGGCGCGGCCTTGGCCGCACGGATCTCGCCCCGCCGAGGGCACGATGAGCGCCCCGGTGGCGCAAACGACCGAGTCCTTGTGCGGAGCCTGTGATCAGGCGGCGGCTGCTTGGAGTAGCTCTGAGTCCCCCATCGAGTCAACCGCGCCCGCCGCGATTCCTCAGTCGGGTAGGGCGCTGCGGACGATCTTGATGAGCTCGCGCAAACGGGTCGACGCTTGCGTGAACAGGTCGGGAGTGTCTGCCTCCTCGATCGCCACGGTCACAAGCAGCGACGCGATGTCAATCTCATAAAGGGCCAGAAGCGCTGCGTTCTCGCATGACCAGGCTGCCGGATCCTCGATCCCATAGCCCCGTAGGAAGTCATTCGAGAGCAAGCCCGAGTAGCGGATGCGAGCAAGCTCAAAGAGAGGATCGCCACGAATGACGTTCGCGAAGTCGATCAAACCTCCGATGTGCTGGTCGGTTACGCAAATATTGGGTCTGCGGATGTCCATATGCAAAAGACGGTCAAGCGGGCGCTTGGGAGTCTCCGCGAGCTCGGCATCAAGGATCCTTTGCACGTCGGGCAGGTCGGACAAGCCGAGATGGCGCTGTGCTGCCGACAGGCGCTGCGTAAGGCGAGCGCTGACAACATCGCGCCATGCGACTGGATCCTCCGGACCGCCGTCGATCACCCATCCCGGTATGGCGTGAAGCTGTCTGACGAGCTCGCCAAGCTGATAATCGGATCGCGCGGACCAGCTCTCGTCATCGGGGACTTGCTCCAACAGCAACAGGCTGCGTCCGTGCTGGGACTCTCGCCGGTGACGCGCGAGGTAAACGCTGGGTACGGGCACTCCGGCCGAGCCGGCAGCCGCATATGCCAGGGCCTGCCGATTGATCACCTCGCCAAAGTCGACCGAGCCCTCGTACGACGTGTTCAGCTCCTCCACCCGTGGACTGAGGACGACACGAGTCCACTGCCCTGGTGCTAGAGCAAGGTCGGCGTGGTAGTCGAATCCCTCGCGCCATCCGATCACGGCAACCTGGGTATCAAAGCTGCTGGACAGCTCGGCGCTGAGCTCACTGTGACGAACCTCAACTGAATCTTGCGTGCGAGTCACGGGCGAGCCATAGCCAATGGTTGCAGATCAATGCTCCGGTCTCGCCAGTACGAATCGGTGATGCCGTAGCACCGCGCGATGGCGAGGTGGCCACGAGCTTCCTCACTAGGAGAAAGCCACGTCTTGTTGGATGTGTTTTGGTCTCGATCAGCGATTCCGTGATCGGGAAGATCAAGCGATCCACGGTCGTTTCCATGGTGGACGGAAAGCCAGTTGACGTTCACTACCGGGATGATATCGACGTTGTCCTCGAGCCACATGATCGACCCGGAGTAGTCGTCTCCTGGGATGCCAATGATCAGATTGGGAATGATGTACATCCCCAGATCGCGTGCGATTGAGCAAGCCTGTCGAAGATGCCCGATGGAGAAGGGCTTGCGAAGCCACTTAAGGAGGGCGTCATCGACAGTCTCCACCCCGAACTCGACATATCTGACCCCTAGCTCATAGCATGCTTCCAGAAAGCCGGGGCGTGCTGCAATTGACGGTGGGGTTTGTACGATAAATCCGTAGAACTTGTCGGTTCGATTACAGATTATGTCTCGGACCTTTGCCAAGACTTGCCAGTTTTGAGCCTGTCCAAATGACTTGTCATCGATGAAGATCAACCCGAATGAAAGCCCGGCAAGGGCATCAACATCGGCAAGAAGCCGCTCTTCAGCCGCCGGGACCAATTGGGTGGGCACAGTGCAGAAGGAGCATCGAAAACTGCAACCGCTGCTCAGGCTCAGTCTAGGGATGCATGCGAATCCCTCAAACAGCCGGTAGTCCAAACAGGAAGGCGACGGAATGACATGGTCAAGCATGCCGCTTAGATCGTGAATGTCATGGCAATACCTGACGTTCGCTAGATCCTCAAAGTCAGCTGGATCGGTGTATCCGCCAATAATGGTTTTCAGGCCCACTGAGATTACCTGATGACTTTGGGTGAGACTTGCATCCATCACCGACATGAAAAGAATGGGGTCATCCGCACGCGCCATTAGATCGCGGCAAGCGCGGGGAACGTCCTCGACGATCATCAGCTCCTTTTCGTAAGCATGATCGGGCAACATCGACGCGATTGTGGGAATCCAGTACGGGATCTCCATGAAATGGCAGGGTAAATTGTAGCCCGTCATCCTGGCGTAAGAGCGCGAGTAATAGTCTCTGGTGCTGCGGTCATAAGTCAGGCATAGATCGCTGAACTGGATAAAGATCGCGGCCTGTCTGCGATGGGTAGCTAACGAACCGCTTGGGGTATGGGAAGGCATTCGATCCGACTTTAGGTCATGTGTATGCCGAGCATCTGCGGGGCCAGACTTCATCATGATTTTAGCCTTTCGTGGTGGTGATGGCGGTCTCCACCCACTCTTCCGACGAGGATCCCCAGACGGGACAAAGCATTTTGGCGATACGAGTTCCCGCCGGCCCGGCTAGGCAGATCGGGCTGCTCCCACCGCCCAAGGCTCACGACAGCGAACCGGCCGGAATAAAAACATCTCGTCTCCGCGCTGATCTGTGACTACCGGATCGTCTGCCCAGCGGCGGCGGTAAGTCAGCCCGCCGGTACGGATTCGCGCCAGCGCAGATCGGGGAAGTCCATCAGATCCCGCAGCCCGGCTCCGTCGGGCACGTCGACTTCGGGCTGGGTGCCACCGCGACGCTTCGACAGGGGAAGCGGAGGGGGCCCTTGCTTGCCCTCGGCGCATAGAAGGTGGTCGTCGATCATGGTACGCACTGCATCAAAGCGTACGTCACCATCATCATCACGATGCCAACCTTTCTCGGTGCGTCGAATCAGACCGGCAGCGTGCTGTGCATGAGCTGATCCAGCGGGTGCCCGGCGGGAATCAGGTCGGGTTCGGGGTCAACGCTTGTGGGGGTCCCATCGGCGACCTCCTCAGCCCCCTCGACGGTCTCGACAGGCTCCGGCGTAGCCAGCAGCTCGTCCGCGAGCGCGACGAGGTTCGGGTCGAGGTGGCCGCAGATCACGTCGCGCAGGAGCGCGCGCAGGTGGTCGGCGACTTCGCCCGCGAGGTTCAGCCCCGCGGTGTGCTCCTCGGCAGTGCCGGCGATCGCGGCGCGCTCGAGCGTCTGCGCCTTGAGCATTCGCTTCGTCAGTTTCGCGCGCTCCGGCGGCGTCGCGCAGAGGGCCGCGATCCGCCCGGCGAGCAGGCCGCTCGCGGGCCCCTCGGGCTCGAGCAGCGCGCGCAATGCCAGCAGGTGGTCGCTCAGCGCCTCGTAGGCGGTCTCGCGCTCGCAGCCGAGCTCGAAGCGACGCAGCGCCCAGGAGAGCTCGTTGCCGTGGGGGGCGCGGCGCGAGACGAGGTTGCAGAAACCACGCAGCTCGTCCTCCTGCTCGGCGCTGACGACGAGCATCCCGTGCGGGCGCCCGCCCGCACCGAGCGCCAGCGGGTTCCAGGCGCCGGCGCCGACCCGCGCCCAGCAGAGCGCGCCGAGCGTCACGCGGCCGTCGCCGAACAGGCGCAGCGCACGCAGTAGGTCTTTCAGCACT
The DNA here is from genome assembly GCA_963789675.1 of uncultured Solirubrobacterales bacterium. GTDB lineage: Bacteria > Actinomycetota > Thermoleophilia > Solirubrobacterales > Solirubrobacteraceae > Palsa-744. The sequence goes on from CAWBLR010000015.1 coordinate 92,183, forward strand.
TCGCGCCCGCGCGCGAGCGCCTCGTCCACATCGCAATCGTCGGCGCTGAACACGACCAGCAGGCCATCCGCCGGCGCGCCGTCGGGCACGCCGCGCAGGGCGTCGCGCTGGGCGATCGCGAGGCCGCGCGTCAGCGCGATCTCCTCGGAGGCGATCGTCAGCCCGTGGAGCGTGCCCAGCAACGTCACCTCGCTCGTGCTCGCGTGCGTTGCCTGATCGAGCCGCGCGAGCGCCGCCTCGAGGCGCTCGCCGTGCTGGGCCGCATCGGAGCGGCGGTCGAAGTCGGTCTGTTCATCGAACACGTCCGCGAGCAGCAGCCTCAGCGCCGCGCCGGCGCGCGCGTGGGCCTTCATCCGCGTCAGGTCGCTCCCAGCGCCGGCGCCGCTCGCCGCGAGGTAGCGGTCGAGGCCGTCGAAGTCGACGAGCAGGCCGACCGCCTCGGCGTGCGCGGGCAGGCTCGTGAGCTGCGTCGCGTGCTGCTCGACGAACGCGCCCGTCAGCGCGCGATAGCTGTACAGCCGCGCAGCGCTCTCACCGCGACGGGCCGGTTTCTCGGCGAGCTCGAAGGGGACCTCGGCGCCGCCGTCGACCTCCGCCTGCAGCCGGTCGGCCGCCTGCGCGACGAACTCCGTGAGTACTGTCTCCAGCTGGCGTGAACGCATGGTCTGCACACTTCGGCCCCGCGTCCATCGCTCCTGCTCGGCGCGGGACCGCGCAGCCGGTCTTGCATGCGATCGATCGCATGCCCGGGGACGGACGAGGCCGCCCGGCAGAAGTGTCACGGACTCGATCGAACGACGTGTGGGATGCGATACGCGGGAGAAGTGCTGTGCGCTACGCGACCGAGGCGTGGACTACGCGACCGCGAGGGCGGCCCGCTCGAGCGGCTCCACGCCGGCCTCGGAGCCACCTTCGCCCAGCCACTCTTCGCCGTAGGAGCGCATCCCCTCGACGATCGGCAGCAGCGCGCGCCCCTTCTCCGTCAGCGCGTACTCCACGCGCGGAGGTACCTCCGGGAACGTGTGGCGCTCGACGATCCCCTCCTCCTCCAGCGCCCGCAGCCGCAACGACAACGTCCGCGGGCTGATTCCCTGCAACGAGCGCTCGAGCTCACAGAAGCGCGAGCAGCCGTCGGCGAGGTCGCGGACCAGCAGCAGCGTCCACTTGCCGCACACGACTTCCGCTGTGCGACATACCGGGCATGTTTCGTCGACGGCCATTTCAACCGTTACTTTACCAACTGAAGTAAGGACAGGCCGAGGGCCTATGCGACGCTGAGCGGCGGGGAGCTCGGGGCGGGACGGGGGTCGTTCGCCGGATCGGAGTTCGTCTCGCGACGCTCCTCGGCGGCGGCGACGTCCTCCATCGTCGTGCCGCGGCGGCCGTCGGCCTGCATCAGCAGCTTGAAGTCCGACGGGTTCGAGGCGACCTGCATCGCGTCCTCGAACGTCACCCTGCCGGCCTTCACGTGCCCGAACAGCGCCTGGTCGAAGGTCTGCATCCCGTAGTAGGAGCCCGAGGCGATCACTTCCATCAGCTTGCCCGTCTGGCTGGGGTCGGTGATCATGTCGCGCACGCGGCCTGTCATCCGCATGATCTCGCAGACCGCCACGCGGCCGCCATCGGCGCCCGGCACGAGGCGCTGGCTGATCACGCCCTTGATCGTGCCCGCGATCATGCTCCGCGCCTGGCCGTGCTGGTGGGGCGGGAAGAAGTCGAGCATGCGGTTGATCGACTCGGGCGCGTCGACAGTGTGGATCGTGGAGAGCACGAGGTGCCCGGTCTCGGCCGCCGAGAGGGCCGTCTGCACGGTCTCCTCGTCGCGCATCTCCCCGATCAGGATCACATCCGGGTCCTGGCGCAGAACCCGGCGCAGCGCGCGCTTGAAGGAGGCCGTGTCCATCCCGACCTCGCGCTGGTTGATCACGGACTTCTTGTCCGTGTGCACGAACTCGATCGGGTCCTCGATCGTGACGACGTGCTTGCTCGTCGTTTCGTTCATGTGGTCGATCATCGCCGCGAGGGTCGTCGACTTGCCCGAGCCCGTCGTGCCCGTCAGCAGGATGATCCCGCGCTCTTCGTCGGCCAGGTCCTTGACAACCGACGGCAGCGACAGTTCGTCGATCGTCGAGATCTTGTGCGGGATCGCGCGACAGGCCAGCGAGATCACGCCGCGCTGGCGGAAGGCGTTGATGCGGTAGCGCGCGATGCCCTCGATTTCGAACGAGAAGTCGACCTCGTGCTCCGCCGTGAACTCGTGCAGCTTCGTTTCGTCGTGCAGCAGCTCGTGCAGCGTCCGCTCGGTGTCCTCAGCGCTCAGCACGTCCCCGACCGGCTCTGGCGCCAGGTGCCCGTGCACGCGGTACAGCGGCGTGCTGCCGACCTTCAGGTGCAGATCCGAGCCGTCGCGCCGGACGAGCTCCTTCAGCGCCTCTTGCACGTCGAACATGTTCCTCGCATCGGCACAGCGCCGGGAGGGCTTTAGCGGTCAGGGTGGTGCTGGACGGCGCTACGCAACATCGCGGAGCTTCTGGGCCTCCGCGAGACTTTGCAGCTTCTTCAAAGATTGGTTCTCGATCTGCCTGATCCGCTCGCGCGTCACGTTGAACGTCCTGCCGACCTCGTCGAGCGTCCGCGGATGCTCGCCGCCGAGGCCGTACCTGAGCTCGAGCACGCGCCGTTCGCGGTAGCTGAGGTTCTCGAGCGCCTCTCTCAGCGCCTCCTTCGTAAGGATCTCGGCCGCGCGCTCGTACGGGGACTCGGCGCGCTCGTCGGCGATGAACTGGCCGAACTCGGACTCCTCCTCGTCGCCGACCGGCTTCTCCAGCGAGACCGGCGCCTGCGCGGAGCGCTTGATCGAGTCGACCTCCTCGGGGTCGATGCCCGTCACCTCGGCGATCTCCGCCGCGGTCGGCTCGCGCCCCAGCTCGGTCACGAGCTTGCGCTCGGCGCGACCGATCTTGTTGAGCTTCTCGACGACGTGCACGGGGATCCGGATCGTGCGCGCCTTGTCCGCCAGCGCCCGCGCGATCGCCTGGCGGATCCACCAGGTCGCGTACGTGGAGAACTTGAAGCCCTTTCTGTAATCGAACTTCTCCGCCGCACGGACGAGACCCAAAGTGCCCTCCTGGATCAGATCCAGGAACGGCAGGCCCTGGTTGCGGTAGTTCTTCGCGATCGAGACGACGAGTCTGAGGTTCGACTCGACCATCTTCTGCTTCGCGTCGAGGTCGCCGCGCTCGATCCGCTTGGCCAGATCGACCTCCTCCTGGGCGGTCAGCAGACGGACCTTGCCGATGTCCTTCAGGAACAACTGCAGCGAGTCGGTCGTCATGTCCGGCTTCAGGTCGAGCGCCGTTTTCGCTTTCCGCCGGCCGCGTTTGTCCGGCGCGCGCTCGACCTGCGAGGCGGCGGCCGTCGCCGGGTCGATCTCCTCGACGAGCTCGATCTCCGATTTCTCCAGGAACCCGTGCAGCTCCTCGACGTCGGACTCGTCCAAGTCGAGCTCGGACATCGCCGTCGTGATCTCCGCGTAGGTGAGCACGCCCACCTGCTGGCCTTTGGCCAGCAGGCCCTTAACCTCGTCGAGCTCCTGCATTTCTACAACTGACATCGATTTCCGTTTCTTTCAGTCACTGGGCAACCCGGGGGCGTCTGCTCGACCCACGTCGGATTCTGGCTGAGGACGACAACTGCATCGGACACTACGGCTGAAGCCCGCCCGACGTTACAGCGCATGCGCATCTTTCTGGACCCCTATGCTAACGCGCCATGAGCGATACATCCAGCGGTTCTCCGCGATCGAACGCCAAATCGAGCGCCAAACGCGGCGCCAGAGCTCCTGCCAAGAAGAACGCGGAGCCCCGGGACGTACTTGCGAGGAACGGCGTGCTCGCCAACCTGCCCCGCACCCGCCCCCAGCGCGCCAGCGCGCGGCGCGACGCGGCACGGCGCGCGACCGGCTCTGCGATGGCACAGCCCAGCCCCGCCCCCAAACCGGCGGCCACGAAGAAAGCACCGACGAAAGTCAAGGCGAAAACGAATCCCACGGCCGAGCCCAGGACGAAAGCCAAGCCCAAGGCACCAGCAGCCAAGCGCGCCCAGGATCCCGTCCCCCGGCAGGGCTTCGAGACCGAGGGCGATCCCGTCAGCGGCCCCGTGCAGCCGCCGGGCAGCGTCGATCTGCTGAGCTCCGCGGCCGAGCTCGCCGGAGAGCTCACCAAGTCGGGGCTCTCCTCCGGCGGGCGCCTGCTCAAGGACTTCATCGCGCGACTGCCGCTCAACTGAGCCGTCCCGAGCTGAGCCGTCCCGAACTCGCCCTGACCCCCGGGCACCCTCATCCCAACCTCCGTCTGAGCCCTCTGTATACTGCCGGCCACGCCGAGCTTCCACGACTCAGGTCGCGGAAGACGGGGGACCCAATTGCGGATTGGCCTTTGTCTGGTCCGTTGGGGCGAATCGGCCTCGTTTGGCCGTAGCGCCGTTGCTTTTGACCGCGCGAGCCCGTCAGCTCACCCCGTAGGCGTCGATGATCACGATGCGAATTCGATTCACAACGACCCTGCTCGCCCTGTTCGCTGCGCTCTGGAGCGCCGGCGTGCTCGCCGCTGGCGCCTCTGCGAGCACCGGCGGCGCCGCCAGCCCCGCCACCTCGGCGTCCCCGGCCACGACCCCGAGCTCCGGCTCCAACACCTCCACCTCCGCTTCCACCACCTCCACGCCGGCCACAAAGCTCCCCAAGACCGCGCTCGCGACCTGGTTCGGCCCCGGCTTCTACGGCCAGCACACGGCCTGCGGGCAGACCCTCACGCCCGCCACCGTCGGCGTCGCCAACCGCAAGCTGCCCTGCGGCACGCTCGTGAAGGTCAGCTTCCACGGCCAGAACCTGACCATCCCCGTGGTCGATCGCGGCCCCTACGCGAACGGCGCCGACTGGGACCTGACCGCGGCCGCCGCGCAATCGCTCGGGATCGAAGAGACCGTCCGCATCGCCACGACCGTCGTCGGCTCCGTCCCCAACACACCGGCGCTCGGCCAGCCCGCGATCTCGCCCGAAACCGCCCTCGCGGGCGGCGCCGTCGCCACCGGCTGACAGATCTCCTCTACCTGACGACCGGCGCCACCGCAGCCGGCTGAACGCTCAATCTCCGCCCCGGCGCCGCCGATGAAGCGCGCATGGAGTCGAAACCGGCACGCCCACCGCGCCCGCTCGGCGGGATCGGCCTGCTCGCCCGGGCCCTGCTAGGGCTGCCGCTGGATACCGCCGCGCGCACACGGGCGACGGTCGAGACCAGCGGCACGCTGACGACGCGCTGGGGCACCTGGTGGGGGCGCCATCCGCGCCTGCTCCACGCGCTCGTCGCGCTCGCGCTGTGCTGGACCGCCGCCTACCTCACCTGGCGCGTCGGCTGGAGCGAGCAGGGCTCGAACCCGGTGCTGTGGGCGGCGCTGTTGCTCGCCGAGCTCTACGGCTGCTGGAACCTCGTGATGCTCGCCTGGATCACCTGGGACATTCGCTCGGACCCGCGGCCGGCACCCACCCCGGGGCGCGCGGTCGACGTCTACATCTGCACCTACGACGAGCCGCTCGCCGTGCTCGAAGCGACGCTCGCCGGCTGCGCGCTGCTGGACTACCCGCACACGACCTACGTGCTCGACGACGGTCGCCGCGCGGAGGTCGCCGCGCTCGCGCGGGCCTGGGAGGCGCACTACCTGACGCGCCCCGACAACTCGCACGCGAAGGCCGGCAACATCAACCACGCGCTGCACCGCACCGCGGGCGAGCTCGTGTTCGTGCTCGACGCCGACCACGTGCCGCTGCCCGACGCGCTTCAGACGCTCGTCGGCTACTTCGACGATCCGCGCGTTGCGCTCGTGCAGAGCCCGCACGACTTCTCCAACCACGACTCGGTCCAGCACTACGACCTCGGACGCCACGAGCAGTCGGTCTTCTTCTCCGCGATCTGCCCCGGCAAGGACCGCCACAACGCCGCCTTCTGGTGCGGCTCCGGCGCGCTGATCGGACGGGACGCGCTGCTCGGGGTCGGCGGCGTCGCGACCGAGACGATCGCCGAGGACTTCCACACGACGATCAAGCTCCACCGTGCCGGCTGGCATACCCACTACGACAAGCGCGTCGTCGTCCAGGGGCGCGCCCCGCACGACCTCGCCTCCTACCTGCTCCAGCGCGACCGCTGGGCGCGCGGCAACCTCGCCGTCTTCACGACCCCGGAGAGTCCGTTTCGCGGCCGTGGGCTGACCGCCCGGCAACGCCTCAGCTACCTCGCGAGCCTCACCGCCTACCTCGCCGGGCCGGCGCGGATCGTGATCCTGGCGGTGCTCGTCGCGGTGCTCTGGACGGGGGCGCTGCCGCTGCACATCGCGCCGCTGGCGCTCGCGCTGCTGTGGGGCCCGGCGACGCTCCTGATGGTGCTCGCCGGCTCGGCCCTCTGCCGCGGCCAGCAGGGCAACGGCGAGACGACCCACTACGAGCTCTGCACCGCGGAGATCTTCCTGCGCGCGCTGCGCTGCGTAGTGCGACCGGGACACGGCGGCTTCCGCGTGACGCCCAAGGAGGGCGTCGACCACGGCGGCTGGGAGGCGGTGCGCCAGTTCCGGCTGCTGCTCGTCTGCGCCACGCTGCTCGGCGCCGGGCTGATCCTGCGCGTCTGCGCCGACGCGGGGCTCGGCGTGCTGCCGCCGATGCGGGGCTTCGCCGCCTGGTTCGTGCCGCTGCTCGGCCTCTTCGAGCTGCGCCGCGTGCTGCGCACGCTCACGCTCGTCGGGCGCCACCGCCAGCTGCGCGGCGAATACCGCACGCCGCTCGCCGCGTCGGTCGCGATCGGCGTGCTCAGCGCTCCGGTGGCAGCCGGCGAGACCGCGGCCGGACAGACCGTGCTCGGACACACCTGCGACATCACCCCCTCGGGCATCGCCGTCGAGCTCTCGCGCCCGCTCCCCGTCGGAGCGCGGGCCAGCCTCACCGTCCCGCTTCCCGCTGTGCAGTCGCCGGCGCCGGCACCGTCGGCGATCCATCTCGATGTAACCGTCCAGACCTGCCGTCCCCAGGGCGAGCTCTGGCGGATCGGAGCTTCGATCGCGAGCTGCACCGAGGAGGACCGTCGCCGCATCATCGAGTACTGCCACGTCACCTGGCCTTACCAGCGCCTGCGCGGGGTCCGTCCCGCGCCACTTGTGCCGGTCGCCGACAGCGCCGAAGTCGGCGAGACCAATGCGCTCGGCGCAGTTGAGACTCTGCAGAGCACCGGCTGAGCGGTTTGCGATCCGGTTGCCCGCTAACTCAGGAGCTTGGAGCGTCAGTCCGGCTGTCCGGCAGTTCGCCGTGAGCGACCTCGAGATCATGGAGATCGACGAGGTCGCGCTCACGACCGGCGATCCGCTTCAGCGCGACGAGGTCGGCCAATGAGCAGATCGGCACATCCACGCCGTCGACTCGGCGTAGCTCGGAGCGAGCGTACAGCTCGGCGAAGCTGAGCGGCGGCAATCGCTCCGCAAGCAGGTCGAGCTCGCCGTGGGGCGTCGCGAGATGGATCGTCCTTCCAGGCGCAACTGCGTCGTCGTGCACCGGTGATCCATCCGGGCGGGTTGCCGGCCACTCGGCAATCAAGGTGCGCAGCCGCGCGAGATTCTCAGGCTCTGGGGCAAGAACCACATCGACATCGCGAGTGGCGCGAACAACCCCGTGACGAATCAGCGCGATCCCGCCAATGAGTACATAGCGCACGCCCACGCGATTGAGATCACCGAGGATCTGCCCGAAACCACTCATCCCGGTGTTGTGCGAACGGGCGCGGCGAGCTCCATCGCGCTCCGAATCAGGGCAAGACCCTCCGCCAGCAACTCATCTGGGTCACGGGCAGCATCACGAATCAGGCGGTAGCGGCGCCACGCCTCCCCCGCCGCGGCATCCTCGCCAGACGCTTCGGCCGCACGAGCCACCCGAGAAACCTCATCCAATCGCCTGACAGCACGCGGATTGGGCATTGCACGAGCATAGCGCTGGACACATCACCGAAGCGTTCGTAGTCAGCGCGGGTGCGGCTTGCGCGCGCTAAAAACCGCGACTACCCAATCGAGGGCCGACCGGCGGCGCGGGCCGCGTACAGCCCGATGTCCGCGTGCGCGGCCAGCTCGGAGGCGCGCCGACCGTCCTCGGGACAGACCGCGACGCCGACCGCCACCTCCAGCGGCGTCCCGCGATGGCTCGCCGCGGAGCGCACCCCGCGCGCGATCCGCTCGATCAGCACCCGCGCGCCCGGCCCGTCGGTCTGCGGCGCCAGCAGCCAGTAGCGGCCCGGGCGCTCGCGCGTGAGCGCGTCGGCCGGGCGCAAGACGCGCGCGAGCGCATCCTCGACCTGGTCGATCAGCCTCGCCAGCTCCTCCGCGGGCTCGGCGTGGCGCAGGCGCTCGGTGTCGACGAGCTCGACGAGCAGTACCGCGAACGGCGCCCCGTCCCGTTCGTGGCGCTCCAGCCGGCGCCCGATCGAATCGATCCAGGCAGCCGGGCCCTCGGCGGAGCGTTCGTCTCTGATCTCGATCTCGGGGCGCGCCTTGCGCGGCGGATCGCCTTCGCGCGGGCGCGCACCAGCGGCGGGACTGGCGTGTGGAGCGCCCGCGAGCGGCGGCACCGTGCTCGCGGGGAAGCGCTCGGGCGGGGCCTCGATGCGCGGCGGGGACTCCGCCGCGGCCAATTCATCGATCAGCACAGCCGGCGAGGGCGATCCCTGGGTCTCCGTCGGCTCCCCGAACTGCGCAGGCTCCTCCGAAAGCGGCTCGCCGTATGTCGTCGCTCGTGCGACACGCGACTCCCGCTCTAACGGCTCGGTATTCACCGGCTCAGCGGGCTCCTCCCGCACGCGGGCGTCCACGCGCGCCAGCGAGACGAGGACGGCGGCCACCTCACCGAGCTGCTGTGAGAGCTCGGTGACGCGCTCCGAGCGGGGATCGGCCAGCTCCTCCTGTAGCGCCTCCCACAACGTCTCGCTCAGCGCCCGAGCGGCTCGCGCGGCCCGCTGCAGCCGCTCGGCGAGGCGCGGGTCGGGAGAGTCGTCGCTCACAGACCTTGAATATCAGCAATCGCGGACATGGCACGGGCCGGTGCGGGGATAGCCTCTACAGGTGGTGAAGATCGCGACGATCGCCAACCTCGAGGACGACACCTCCGAAGACGCGCGCACCGGCGCCGTGCGCTCCGTGCAGACCGCCGACGTCTACATGAGCGAGGACACCCTCCGGCAGATCTGGACGCCGCCGCACCTCGAGCGGCTCGCGCGCACCTACTGGCGCTTCCTCTCGCGCGTCACGCTCGGCCTGATCCGCGTGCGCTACACCGAGCGCGAGCGCTTCGTCGTGCTGTTGTTGCCATGGCTGAAGCTGCTGACCTTCCGCGCCCCCGAATACGAGCTGGACGCCGAGCGCGGGGTCGTGCGCTGGCGGATCGCGCGGGGGCTGCTCGTCGCCCGTGCGGGACGCCACCGAGACGGCTACCTGCAGATCGACGTGCGCCGCTGCCCCAGCGAGGACCCTGCGCACCCGGCCAACACGGCGCGTCCGGCCCGCGCGCGACTGCACGTCGAGGTCGAGGTCGCGAACTTCTACCCGTCGATCGCCTCCGGGCTCGGGCGCTGGTTCTACCGGGAAACCCAGTCGCGCATCCACGTGCTCGTCACCCACGGCTTCCTGCGCTCGCTCGCCCGGCTCGACCTCGCGCAGTCGCGCGTCGGGCACTTCGCGCGCGTCGAGGACGTACCCGACCCGGCGCCGCCGAGCGAGGAGGAGCTGACCGTCGGGCACTGATCATCGCCCGCGGCGGCGCCCGGTGGGGTGCCGCGTCGCGTCCCGGGAGTGCGTGCGGGAGAGGTGTCCGGTACGCCGCTCAGCCGAAGCGGCCGCGCTAGCCGCCGACCGCGCGCAACTTCGCGCGGTCGTGCTGTGCCCTGATCCGGCGCACGGTGCCCGAGCGCGTGCGCATCACCAGCGACTCCGTCGTCGCGCCGCCGGCGCTCGGGTAGCGCACGCCCTGCAGCACATCGCCGTCGGTGATCCCGGTCGCCGAGAAGAACACGTCCTCGCCCGCCACGAGGTCGTCGCGGTCGAGCACCCTCGTGAGGTCGTACCCGGCCTCCAGCGCGGCCGTGCGCTCCTGCTCGTCGCGCGGCCACACGCGGCCCAGCAGCTGCCCGCCCAGGCACTTGATCGCCGCGGCGGAGATCACGCCCTCGGGGGTGCCGCCGATGCCCCACAGCAGATCGACCGGGGAGCGCTCGGTGACCGCCAGCAGCGACGCCGACACGTCGCCGTGCGCGATCAACCTGACGCGCGCACCCGTCTCGCGGATCGCCTTTACGGTGTCGGTGTGGCGTTGGCGGTCGAGCACCACGACCATCACGTCGCGGACCTGGGTGCCCTTGCGCTCGGCGATCAGCTTCACCGTGTCCGTCACGGGCCGGTCGAGGTCGAGCAGGTCGGCGATCTCGGGGGAGCCCGCCATCTTCTCCATGTACACGCACGGGCCGGGGTCGAACATCGTGCCGCGCGCCGACAGCGCGATCACCGCGAGCGCGCTCGGCATCCCGTGCGCCGCGAGCGTCGTGCCCTCGAGCGGGTCGACGGCGATGTCGACCTGCGGCGGCGAGCCGTCGCCGATCTGCTCGCCGTTGTAGAGCATCGGCGCCTCGTCCTTCTCGCCCTCGCCGATCACCACCAGGCCGTCCATCGAGACCGAGCGCAGCGCGTAGCGCATGCCGTCGACCGCGGCCTGGTCGGCCGCCAGCTTGTCGCCCATCCCGACCAGCGGCGCCGCCGCCAGCGCGGCCGCCTCGGTCACGCGCACGAGCTCCAGGGCGAGGTTGCGGTCGGGCAGTTGTTGGGGTTGATCGGGTGTCATATTCAGGCGAAACCTACACGAGCGCCCAAGCCGACTACGATCCTGGCGTGAGCGATCCCAACCTCACCGTCGCGGCCCGCATTCCCGACGCGCTGTGGGCCGCCGTCGCGGCCCAGCTCGCGCGGGCCTCCGAGGAGGACGTCGCCGGCCGGATCGCCCGCGAAGACGCCACGCTCTGGGGTCCCGCGGGCACCCCCGAGATCGCCAACCGCCTCGGCTGGCTGACGATCGCCGAGCGGATGCTCGACCCACTCGGCGCGCTGGAGTTGTTCGCCGCGGAGACACACGACGACGAACTGCAGGACATCGTCCTTTTGGGCATGGGCGGCTCCTCGCTCGCCCCGGAGGTCCTGCGCCGCTCGTTCGCCGATACCGCCGGCGGCGCCGGCAACCATCGCGCGCGGCTGCACGTGCTGGACTCGACGGACGCCTCGCGGATCCGTGCGATCCAGGGCGCGGTTGACCTCCAGCGCACGCTGTTCGTCGTCTCCTCGAAGTCCGGCGGCACGATCGAGCCGCTGTCGCTGTTCGCGCACTTCTTCTCGCTCGTCGAGGAGGAGGGCAACCGCTTCGTCGCGATCACAGACCCGGGCTCCGGCCTGGAAGCGCTCGCCGCCAAGCACGCCTTCCGGCGGACGTTCGCCGGCGATCCCAACATCGGCGGGCGCTACAGCGCGCTGTCCGCGTTCGGCGTCGTACCGGGCGCGCTCACGGGGGTCCCCGTGCTTTCGCTCCTGGAGGGAGCACCGACTGCCTGGGAGACCGGGCTCGATGAGCACGAGACCGGCTCGGGCGGCGGCTCGGGCTCGGGGGGGTCAGGCTCGGGGGGCTCGGGTTCGAAAGGCTCGGGCGGCGGCTCAGGCTCGGGCTCGGGCGGGCTGCCGGCGGCGGTGTGGCTGGGAGCGGCCCTCAGCGGCCTCGCGCAGGCCGGGCGCGACAAGCTCACGTTCGTGATCTCCGAGACCCTCCCCGGCCTGGGTCTGTGGCTCGAGCAGCTCGTCGCGGAGTCCACCGGCAAGCACGGCACCGGCGTGCTCCCGGTCGCCGACGAGCCGCTCGGCGACCCCGCCGTCTATGGCGATGACCGGGTGTTCGCCTACCTGCCCGATGTTGGCGCGCCCGATGCCGAGCTCGAGCGCAAGGTGCAGGCGCTCGCGGAGGCCGGGCATCCCGTGTTCACGATCCCGACCACGGGGCCCGAGGATCTCGGGCGCGTGTTCCTGCTCGCCGAGCTCGCGGTCGCGGTCATCGGCTGGGGACTCGGGATCAACCCCTTCGACCAGCCCAACGTGCAACAGGCGAAGGACGCCACCAACCGCGTGCTCGCCGGATACGAGGCCCAGCACGAGCTGCCCGAGATCGCCGACGCCGACGATGCGGCGCTGCGCGCGTTGCTCTGGGACGCAGCCCCGCCCAGCTACGTCGCCATCATGGGTTATTTAGAGCCTTCCCCCGAGTTCGACGCGGCCGCCGCGGAGCTGCGCGAGACGATCCGCGCTCAGGCGCGGGCGACGACCACGTTCGGCTATGGACCGCGCTTCCTGCACTCCACCGGCCAGTTCCACAAGGGCGGGCCGAAGACCGGACGCTTTCTCCAGTTGATCCACGACGGGCCCGAGGACGTCGAGATCCCGGGCAAGCCGTTCACGTTCACGACTTTGAAGAACGCCCAGGCGATCGGCGACCTGGAAACGCTGCGCTCGCTCGATTTGCCCGCCGAGCGTGTGCGCCTGCAGGGCGAGGACCCCGCCCAGGCGCTGCGCGCACTGACCGCGAAGATCAAGGAGATGCTGTGACTGTGACCCCCCACGCCGTCGCTCAGACCGAGGAGAGCTCGTGACCCCTCCAAACGCCGTTGCCAAGGACGCCAAGCACACGCAGGACGCCGGCACCCAGATCGGCTTCGTCGGTCTGGGCAAGATGGGCGGCAACATGGTGCACCGCATCCGCCGCGACTCCCTGCACGAGGTCGTCGCCTTCGACTTCGACGAACAGGCGGTCAAGCAGGCCGTCAAGCACGGTGCCGCCGGCGCGTCCTCGCTGAAGGAGCTCGTCAAGCAGCTGCGCGCGCCGCGGCTGGTGTGGATCATGGTGCCCGCCGGCGATCCGACCCAGGAAACGGTCGACAAGCTCGCTCGGCTGCTCGACCCCGGCGACACGATCGTCGACGGCGGCAACTCGAAGTGGACCGACGACAAGCGCCGCGCGAAGGAACTGAAAAAGCTCGGCATCAACTACGTCGACGTCGGCACCTCCGGCGGCGTCTGGGGGTTGGAGGTCGGCTACTGCATGATGGTCGGCGGCCCGCCGAAAGCCGTCAAGCAGCTCGCGCCGATCCTCGACGTGCTCGCGCCGGAGACCAACGAGCAGAGCGTCGCCGCGATCGGCCCGCGCGGGTGGCTGCGCTTCGGCCCGTCGGGCGCGGGGCATTACGTGAAGATGGTCCACAACGGCGTCGAGTACGGCCTGATGCAGGCCTACGCCGAGGGCTTCGACCTGTTCGACAAGTGCGAGTTCGAGCTCGACAACGCGAAGATCGCGCACCTCTGGGGGCAGGGATCGGTCGTGCGCTCGTGGCTCTGCGAACTGGCCGCGCGCGCGTTCGAAGCCGACGGCAACGAGCTCGAAAAGATCGAGGGCTACACCGAGGACTCCGGCGAGGGCCGCTGGACGATCGCGGACGCGACCGCGCACGACGTGCCCACTCCCGTGATCACCGCCTCGCTCTACGCGCGCCTGCGCTCGCGTGGCAACGGCGACTTCGCCGACCGCGTGCTCGCGGCGCTGCGCAACCAGTTCGGCGGGCACGCGGTCAAGTCAAGCGGCAAATGAGCGCCCGGTGAGCACCATCGAGCAGGCCGAGAACCCGCTCGTCGAAGGGCTCGAGCGCCTGCCCGTCGCGCCGACGGCGCTCGTGCTGTTCGGCGCGACCGGCGATCTCGCCAAGCGCAAACTGCTGCCCGCGCTCTACAACCTCGCGCACGAGGGGGCGCTGCCCGAGCGCTTCCACCTCGTCGGGGTCTCGCGCAAAGACAAAGAGGACGAGGACTACCGCGAGGAGTGCGAGCAGGCGATCCGCCGCTTCTCGCGGCGCAGGCCCGACGAGGACGTGCTGCGGGGCTTCCTCGAGAACGTCAAGTACGTCCCCGGGGAATTCGACGAGCAGTCGGTCTACGCGGAGCTCTCGCAGGTGCTCGACGAGCTCGATCGCGAGGCCGGGGAAACGCTCAACCGCGCCTTCTACCTGTCGACCGCGCCCAACTTCTTCCCGCTGATCGTCGCGCAACTCGGCGAGCGCGGGCTGGCGCGGCATGAAGACGCGGAGGTGCGGGTGATCATCGAGAAGCCGTTCGGCACCTCGCTTGTTGAGGCGCTCGAGCTCAACCGCCAGGTGCTCGACTCCTTCGAGGAGACCCAGGTCTTCCGCATCGATCACTACCTGGGCAAGGAGACGGTCCAGAACATGATGGCGTTCCGTTTCGCCAACGGCATGTTCGAGCCGCTCTGGAACCGCAACTACATCGACTCCGTCCAGATCACCGCCGCCGAGGACATCGGCATCGGCACCCGCGCCGGCTTCTACGACCAGACCGGCGCGCTGCGCGACCTGATCCAGAACCACATGCTGCAGCTGCTCTGCCACGTCGCGATGGAGCCTCCCGTCAGCTTCACCGCCGAGGAAGTCCGCAACGAGAAGGTCAAGGTCCTGCACGCGATCCACGCGCCGCAGCCCGAGGAGATCGCCGAGATCGCCGCGCGCGCGCAGTACTCCGCCGGGCACTCCGGCGGCGAGGACGTGCCCGGCTATCTCGAAGAGGACGGCGTGCGCGCGGGCTCGACGACCGAGACGTTCGCGGCGCTGCGCCTAGAAGTCGACAACTGGCGCTGGGCCGGCGTACCCTTCTACCTGCGCGCCGGCAAGCGCCTCGCGCGCAAGATCACCGAGATCGCCGTCACGCTGAAGCCGGTCCCCCATCTCGCCTTCTCTCAGGATGGCTCTTTGGGGGTCAAACCGAACCAGCTCGTGCTCACGCTCCAGCCCAACGAGGGCGTCACCTTGCAGCTCGGCGCGAAGATCCCGGGCTCGCGCATGCGGATCCGCTCGGTCAACATGGAGTTCCTCTACGGCACCTCCTTCATGTCCCAATCTCCTGAGGCCTACGAGCGGCTGATCATGGACGCGATGCGCGGCGACCCCACTTTGTTCACCCGCAACGACGAGGTCGAGGCGCAGTGGCGCGTCTGCGACCCCGTCCTGCAGGCGTGGGAGAGCTCTCGGGGTTCGCTGCCTCAATATGAAGCCGGCTCGCAGGGGCCGACTGTGGCAGACGACCTGTTGCTCGACGGCCATCACTGGCGCGCGATCTAGCGGGACATCGAGGCCTCATGCTCCGCCTCTTTGCCGGCCCCGCCAAGCCCGGCCCTGCGAATCGCGATCCGGGCGCGGCGATCGCGCCCGGGGGGGTCTAGCTCGTGCCCGCCGTCAGCGACGCGGTCTGGAGCGAGCAGGGAACGACGCCGGACGCGATCGAAGCGGCGCTGCGCGGGCTACTGGCCGAGCGTCACTCCGAAAACGGCGGCTTCCTGCCCGCGCGCGTGCTCAACATGGTCGCGTTCGTCGAGAGCGAGTACAGCGGGGAGATCGCCAACCGCCTGCGCGGCGTCGGCCGCTACCACGCCTCGCGCCTGGTCGTGCTCTCCTACGAGCCTCATCGCACGCGTCTGGACGCGCACGCGAGCGTCGCCGCCGAAGGCGAGGCCACGCATCCCGGGGATCTCGTGCTGCTGCACGAGACCGTGATCGTCGAGCTCGGCGATCGCCACCTCGACGACCTGCTCACGATCGCCGACCCGCTCGTCGTCTCCGACCTGCCGACGCTGCTGTGGTCGCCCCACGGCCACCCCGAGGCCGTGCAGGCGCTGTTGCCGCTCGCGCAGGCGACGCTGCTGGACTCCGTCGACGACCCCGTCTGGCACGAGGCGATCGACCGCGCGAACACGCTCTCGGACCATCTCTACGTCGTCGACCTCGCGTGGCTGCGCTCGACCCCGTGGCGCGAGCGGATCGCCGCCACCTTCGACCCGCCGGCGCTGCGCTGCGAGCTCGAGCGGATCTCCTCGATCGCGATCCGCCACCACCCCGACTCGACCGTCGCGGGGATGTTGTTGATCGGCTGGCTGGCCTCGCGGCTGGGCTGGCGTCTGAGCCCGCTGCAGGCCGACGGGGGTGCCGACGGCGCCGTGCTCAGCGGCACGGCACAGGCCGAGGCAGGCCAGCAGATCGCCTTGCGCTTGGAGGCCGCCCCCGAGCAGCTCGTGCGCGGCCTCGCCGGCCTCAGCATCGAGACCGCCTCCGGCATCCACCTGCGCCTGGACCGCGGCACCGGCGGCCTGCGCGCCTACCAGCGAGACGCCTCGGGTGCAGAGCACGAATGGACGATCATCGGCGCCTCCCGCGGCGAGGCCGGCATCCTCGGCGAGGGCATCCGCCAGGCGTTGCTGCGCGACCCCACCTACCGGCCCGCGCTGCAGGCCGCCCAGCAGATGCTGCCGTGAGCGGGGAAACTGGCCGATGACCCGCATCACGACCAACGCCTGCCCGGAGGCCACGGCCGAGCGGGCCGCCGTGGAGATCGCCCGCGCGCTCGAAAGCGCCCGCGAGCAGCGCGGCGTCGCGCACCTCGCGCTCTCCGGCGGCTCCACCCCCGCGCGCACCTACGAACTGCTCGCCTCCGCGATGGACGGCTGGGACGGCGTCGAGATCTGGTTCGCCGACGAGCGCTGCGTGGGACCCGAGGACGCGGAAAGCAACTTCCGGCTCGCCGCCGAGACGCTGCTGCGCCCGGCCGCGATCGACCCCGCGCGGGTCCACCGCATGGTGGGCGAGCTCGGCCCGGACGAGGGCGCGCGTCAGTACGCCGACGAGCTGTCGAGCAGCAGCGCCGTGCCAGGGTCATCCGCCGC
Organism: uncultured Solirubrobacterales bacterium; assembly: GCA_963789675.1. GTDB lineage: Bacteria > Actinomycetota > Thermoleophilia > Solirubrobacterales > Solirubrobacteraceae > Palsa-744. The sequence continues at coordinate 109,053 of CAWBLR010000015.1, forward strand.
CGCTTCGGTTCCGGGCGCGTCCGCGGGCGAGCCCGCCGTCGTCGTCGTCGCCGCCGCCGCACCCGTGTTGCCGGTGCTCGACCTCATCGCGCTCGGCATCGGCCCCGACGGCCATGTCGCCTCGCTGTTCCCGGGGGCGCCCACGCTCGACGCCGGCGATCTGGCGCTCTGTCTGGGTGTCCGCGACTCGCCCAAGCCGCCGCCCGAGCGGATCACGCTGAGCCTCGCGGTGCTGCGCGCCGCACGGCGCTGCATGCTGCTCGCGACCGGCGCGGGCAAGGCCGACGCGATCTCCGCGGCGCTCGGCGAGGCGACCAGACACGTCCCCGCGAGCCTGCTCGCGCGCGAGCGGCTGACGGTGATCGTCGACGACGCCGCCTCGCCTCCTCCGGGCCTCGGTTAGGGGCTCCGCCTCTACCTCCTACAGTGAACAGGCCGGTCGCGTGAGCACCCAAGACGCCATGTCGAGAACAACCGCACTCGAGGACGCAGCCCCTCCCGCCGACCGCGCGTCGAAGTCGGCGTCGGCGGACGCGTCGGCGGACGCGTCGGCGTCGGCGTCGGCGGACGTGCCACCGGACGTCACCCGGGCGATCGCCGATCTGGTGCAGGCGCGCGCGGACACGTTCGCGCTCGTGGCGGGGATCGGCGACGAGGATCTCGAGCGCGTGCACTCGCCGATCATGAGCCCGCTCGTCTGGGACCTCGGCCACATCGCCGCCTACGAGGACCTGTGGCTCGGCCGGCGCCATGCGGGCCTGGAGCTGCTGCGGCCCGATCTCGCGGAGCTCTACGACGCGTTCGAGACGCCGCGCGCGGTGCGCGGAGAAATCGAGGCGCTCGGACCGGCGGCGGCGCGCGACTACCTGGCGGCCGTCCGCGCCCGCACCGCCGCGGCGCTCGCGCGCGATGGGCTCGGCGACGGGACGATCTGCGAGATGGTGCTCCGCCACGAGCTCCAGCACGGAGAGACGATGCGCCAGACGATCGCGATCGCGGGGCTGTTGCCCGCCGGCGAGCTGGCCAAGCGCGATCGGTCGCTGCCGGACCCGGTGGACGGCGAGCGCGGCGGAAACGCGAGCGGGGAGTGGATCGAGCTACCCGCCGGTCGCTTCGAGATCGGGGCCGGCGCGGAGGGCTTCGCCTACGACAACGAGCGCCCGCGCCACACGGTCGAGCTCCCCGCCTTCGAGATCGCTCGGCACCCGGTCAGCAACGCGAGCTGGATGCGCTTCAGCGAGGGCGGCGGCTACGAGCGGCGCGAGTGGTGGTCAGACGAGGGCTGGGCGTGGAAGCTCGAGTACGACATCACGCACCATCCGCAGATCGAGGCGGGGCGATCGGATGCGCCCGCCTGCCACCTCTCCTGGTTCGAGGCCGACGCCTTCGCCAGAGCGCACGACGCGCGCCTGCCCAGCGAGGCCGAGTGGGAGCGGGCGGCGACCTCGGGGCAGGAGATACCGGCGGGGATCGGGCAGGTGTGGGAGTGGACAGGAAGCACGTTCCACGGCTACCCCGGCTTCCGCGCCCACCCCTACCGCGAGTACTCCGAAGTGTTCTTCGGCGAGGACTATCGCGTGCTGCGCGGCTCCTCGTGGGCGACGCATCCCCGTGTGGCGAGCCTCACCTTCCGCAACTGGGATCTTCCGATCCGCCGGCAGATCTTCGCCGGCGTGCGCCTCGCGAGGGACGTCTGATGGAGCCGATCGTCACCCCCGAGGAGTCGATCCAGATCGACTCGCACCTCGACGGCAGCCAGGAGCGCTCGCTCGCCGAGGACGTGCTCGACGGCCTCACGAAGCCGTTCAAGGAACTGCCGCCGAAGCACTTCTACGACGCACGCGGCGCCGAGCTGTTCGACCAGATCTGCGAGCTGCCCGAGTATTACCCGACCCGCGCGGAGCGATCGATCCTCGAGCGCAACGCGACCGAGCTGGCGGCGTTGACGGGCGCGGTCGAGCTCGTCGAGCTCGGCTCGGGCACGGCCGCGAAGACGCGCGTGCTGCTCGACGCGCTGCAGTCCGCCGGGACGCTGCGGCGCTACGTGCCGGTCGACGTGACCGAGAGCATGGTGCGCGACTGCGCGGAGACGCTCACCGAGGAGTACCCCGGCCTGCGCGTGCACGGCGTGATCGGCGACTTCGAGCGCCATCTCGACGGTGTGCCCGCGGCGATCGGGCCGCGGATCGTGGCGTTCCTCGGCGGTACCGTCGGCAACTTCCAGCCCGGCAGCCGGCGGCGCTTCCTGCGCTCGATCGGGCGCCTGCTCGGCCCCGATGACCACCTGCTGATGGGGACCGACCTCGTCAAGGACCCGGGCGTGCTCGAGGCCGCCTACGACGACGAGCAGGGCGTCACGGCCGAATTCAACCTCAACGTGCTGCGCGTGCTCAACCGCGAGCTCGACGCCGACTTCGACCCCGCGGACTTCGACCACATCGCGCTGTTCGACACCGAGCACGAGTGGATCGAGATGCGCCTGCGCTCGCGCCGCGAGCACACGACCTTGGTGCGTGCGCTGGATTTGCCCGTGCACTTCGACGCGGGCGAGGAAGTGCGCACGGAGATCAGCGCGAAGTTCACGCCCGAGCGGCTGCAGGGCGACCTCGCGGCGGCGGGGCTCGAGCTCGTGCGCTGGTTCACCGACCCCGACGAGCTGTTCGCGCTGACGCTCTCGCGCGTGGCGGGCGCATCGAGCGACTGAAGGAAGCCGGTAATCGTGCCGGCGCGGAGGGCTGGGAGAGAGAGCGTGGGCGACGCACCAGGCGCATGACCGATCATGATCGCTACTGAACGTCGCCCCAATAGCAGATAGTAGTACTATGCGCTAATCTAACGTCGTATGGTACAGCGAGAATTCTGGCTGGACCGCTTGCAGCACGCGTGGCGCGCACGCTCGGTGGTCTGGCTTGCGGGGGTGAGGCGGGCGGGCAAGACGTGCCTGTGCCGGAGTCTCGACGAGATCGAGTACTTCGACTGCGAGCTGCCGCGAACGAGGCGGCAGATGGACGACCCGGAGGGGTTTCTCGGCGAGCTGAGGGGGCGCCGTGTCGTCCTCGACGAGGTGCACCGCCTCGCCAACCCATCCGAGCTGTTGAAGATCGCCGCCGATCACTACCCCGACGTGCAGATCCTCGCCACCGGCTCCTCCACGCTCGAGGCCACGGCGAAGTTCCGGGACACGCTCACCGGCCGCAAGGAGACCGTATGGCTGACCCCGATGCTGCTCGCGGATGTCGAAGAGTTCGGCGGGGGCAGCGGGCTCAGCGGCCTCGAGCGCCGCTTTTTGCACGGCGGCCTGCCGCCCTTCTACCTCGCGCGGGAGCCGCCGCGCGTGAGTTCCAGGAGTGGATGGACGCCTACTGGGCCAAGGACATCCAGGAGCTCTTCCGCCTGGAGCGCCGCTCCTCCTTTCAGCGCTTCACCGAGCTGCTGTTCACGCAAAGCGGAGGCATGTTCGAGGCCACCCGCTTCGCCGCGCCGTGCGAGGTCTCGCGCCAGACGATCGCCAACTATCTGACGGCGCTGGAAGCGACGTTCGTGGCTCATGTCGTGCGCCCCTACAGCACCCACCGCCCGACGGAGATCGTCGCGGCGCCAAAGGTGTACGCGTTCGACACCGGCTTCGTCTGCTACCACCGCGGCATCGCCACGCTCCGCCCGGAAGACATGGGTCTGCTGTGGGAGCACATCGTCCTGAACGAGATTCAAGGCCGCCTACAACACCGAGCGCTCCGCTACTGGCGCAACAAGCGCGGAGCCGAGGTCGACTTCGTGCTGCCGTTGCGCGGCCGGGACGAGCCGATCGCGCTGGAGTGCAAGTGGCAGGCCGCGTCGTTCGATCCCTCCGCGCTGCTCGCGTTCCGCCGCGTCTACCCGCGAGGCGAGAACTACGTGGTGGCCCCGGACGTAGAGCGCGCATACTCACCACACCTACACGGGTACACGCGTGCGCTTCGTCTCCCTCGATCACCTCACCGCCCACCTCGCACACGAGCCCTTGGCCTGAGCCTGCTCGCCCCGGCGCTCGGGCGTAAACGGGACAGTCGCGTTGAAATAGCAATAGGCTCTCGCGCGATGCAGATCGAGCACAGCTCAGCGATCGTCGTCGGCGGGGCCTCCGGGCTCGGCGAGGCGACCGTGCGCGCGCTGCACTCGCGCGGCGCGATCGTGACGATCGCCGACGTGAACGCCGAGAAGGGCCAGGCGCTCGCGGCCGAGCTCGGCCTGGAGTTCGTCGGCTGCGACGTGCGCGAGGAGAGCCAGGTCGAGGCGGCCGTCGCAGCAGGCCGCGGCGCCGGCGAGGGCGGCCTGCGGATCGCCGTGTGCTGCGCGGGGACCGGCTGGGCGCAGAAGCTCGCGGGCTCGAAGGGCCCGCATCCGCTGATGCCGTTCGAGACGATCCTCCAGATCAACCTCGTCGGGACGTTCAACGTGCTCCGCTACGCCGCCACCGCGATGATCGCGAACGAGCCGGCCGAGGACAACGAACGCGGCGTGCTCGTGACCACCGCCTCGATCGCCGCCTACGACGGCCAGGTCGGGCAGATCGCCTACTCGGCCTCGAAGGGCGGCGTCGTCGGCATGACCCTGCCCGCCGCGCGCGACCTCTCGCAGTACGGGATCCGCGTCAACACGATCGCCCCCGGCCTGTTCGACACGCCGTTGCTGGCGGCATTGCCGGAGGAGGCCCGCCAGAAGCTCGGCGCCGGCGTCCCCTTCCCGCAGCGCCTCGGCCAGCCGCCGGAGTACGCGCAGCTGGCCTGTCAGATCGTCGAGAACCGGATGCTCAACGGCGAGACGATCCGGCTCGACGGCGCGCTGCGCATGCCTCCCCGGTAGGCCGCGAAACTGCTTGAACCTGAAGATCCGCCGCAGACAATAGAGCTTCATCAACTCGAACCCGCGATAGAATCACAATTGTGAGCACACGTCCTCGCAAAACTCTGCTCGAGCCCGGCCACGAGGCCGAGTGGGCCGAGCTCAATCGCGAGAAGCGCGAGTATCACCAGCACACAGCGCGGGCGCTGACTCCCTCCGAGCGCATCGCGCGGGGCCAGAAACTCTCCCAGCCGGCCGTGCAGCTGCTGGCTTCGTCGATCCGCGCCGACCATGCCCCGAGACGAGCCTTCTGGTCCTGACCTCGCCGGCGTCGTCCCGACGCCAACGCCGTGGGACTGCGAGACGTCTGATTGGCGGTTTCGCCGTGATCGCCAACGGGTTCCTGCGAGCGACCAAAGACTCCGACTTGCTGGTTCCAGACGGCCAGGAGACCGATGAAGCGCTCGTTCGCTTCCTGGACCGGATCGAAGTCCGTCGCCTCCGCGACGAGAGGTTCTGACGCTCAGGACATGCAGGCCGCGCAGCACGTTCGTGTCGACGAGCCGCCACGGCATCATCGACCTCATGCGTGGAGGCCTTCCACCGCTGGACTACGACACTGTCGCCCGGGCGCCATCGATGCCGAAGTCGGCGCACAACCTGCTCGTGTCGCCAACTTGCGCAGCATCGTCGGCTTCAAGCGTCTTGCGGGCCGCCCCCAGGATCGTCGGGACCTCGAAGAGCTCGAAGTCGTTCCACGGCGAGCTTCCAATCGAGCCGATCCCCGGGCTGGACATCGACGTATAGACCAACCAATGTCCACGGGCGGCGAGCTCCCCCCGTGAGCCCCCACTGAACGGCTCAGCTGAGGCGTTCGACCAGCATCGCCATGCCCATCCCGCCGGCGACGCACATCGACTCGATCCCGTAGGTGCCGTCGAGCGTCTCGAGGTCGTTCAGCAGCGTCGTCATGATCCGCGCGCCGGTCATCCCGAACGGGTGGCCGAGGGCGATCGCGCCGCCGAACGGGTTGAGCTTCTCGTCGGGGATGCCGAGAGTCTCTTTGCAGGGGACGATCTGCGCCGCGAACGCCTCGTTGATCTCGACGACGTCGATGTCGGACATCGACATGCCGGTGTTCTTCAAGCAGCGCCTCGATCGCCGGGATCGGGCCGAGGCCCATCACCTCCGGGCGGATCGCGGCGACCGTCGAGGCGATGATCCGCGCGCGCGGCTTGAAACCGGCCGACGCGGCCTTCTCGTCGCTCATCACGAGCAGCGCCGCGGCGCCGTCGTTGAGCGGGCAGGCGTTGCCCGCGGTGACCGAGCCGCCCTCCTTGAAGACGGGCCGCAGCGAGGCGAGCTTCTCGAGCGTCGTGCCGGCGCGGGGGCCGTCGTCCTTGGAGACGACCGTCTCGGGCACATCGATCTCGTTGCCCTCCTTGTCGACGTCTTTGTGCGCGGGGACGGTGACGGGGACGATCTCCTTGTCGAAGTGGCCCGATTCCTGCGCGGCGACCGCGCGCGTCTGCGAGACGAGCGCCCATTCGTCCTGGGCCTCGCGGCTGACTTTGCGCTCGTCGGCGACGTTCTCGGCGGTCATGCCCATCGAGATGTAGGCGTTGTACAAAGAACCCTCGGAGCCGTCGAGCAGAGGATGGAACTCGAACGGCGCGCCCTGCCCGGCGCGCGAGACGGCCTCGACGCCGGCGGCGATGTACGTGTCGCCCTCGCCGGTCTTGATCGCGTGGAAGGCCATCCGCGTGGTCTGCAGCGAGGAGGCGCAGAAGCGGTTGACGGTGCAGCCCGGCACGTGGTAGTCGATGCCCGCGAGCAGTGAGGCGAGACGACCGATGTTGTAGCCGGCCTCGCCCTCGCCGTAGCCGCAGCCCATCATCACATCGCCGATCGTGCTCTGGTCGAGCCCAGGGTTGCGCTCGATCAGCGCCCGCAGCGGGATCGCCGCGAGGTCGTCGGCGCGGACGGACTTCAGCGAGCCCTTGACCGCGCGTCCGATGGGCGTGCGTACGGCGTCGACGATCACTGCTTCGGGCATCTTGAAGATCTTCTCCTTGGTCGTTTCCCGGGAAGGGCAGGCGCGAATCCTAGGGAAACACACCCGATTTGGCATTCATGCGGGGACACCGCACACCTCGACCCGATGCCAGACGGCATCCCCCACCGGCTCGCACGCTACGCGAGCCGTCCACCTCCTACAGATCCAGTCTACTTACCCCGAGCTCGTCGAACCCGACGTGGTGCGCGAGCTCGTGGCGCACCGTGCGCACGACCTGGTCGCGCAGCAGATCGGCGTCGTGCCCGAAGTCCCGCCGCAGCGTGTCGCGGAAGATCACGATCCGGTCGTGTGTGTCGTCGCGGCGGGTCTGCCCGCCCTGGTAGAGGCCGTAGGCGCCACGACGGCGGCCACCGTCGGAGATCACGACCGCGACGTGCGTCAAAGCGTTGCGCAGCAGATCGGGCAGGTCGTCGAGGGCATCCCGCACGAGCTCCTCGAAGTCCTCGTCGTTCAAAGGATCGAGCTCGAGGAACTCGTTTTCGTCGGGGTCGACCGCGAGCCCTTCGCGCGCGAGCGTCTCCGAGCGCCGCACGAGCGCTTCGAACTCGGCCTCGGACTCCGGTTCGCGCCAATCGGCCATCCGCACCGCGATCAGCGCGACCGTGCCCATCAGCGCGGCGACGACGAGCACGCCGAGCGCGACGTCCTCGACCGCGCGGACGGCGCCGACGGAGGAGAAGCCCTGGCCGACGACGAGCACGACGAGCCCGAGCGACATCGCGACGAGCGAGGCGAAGCCGACGCGGCGGAGTTGGGCGGAGGCGCCTCGTGGTGCTGGCGTCCTCGGTGTGCGCATCGCGGGTCGGCCGGGTCCTATTTCAGCGTGCGGGCGACGACGAGGCGCTGGATCTCGTTCGTGCCCTCGTAGATCTGGGTGATCTTCGCGTCGCGCATCATCCGCTCGACGGGGTACTCCTTGACGTAGCCGTAGCCGCCGAGCACCTGCACGGCCTCGACGGTGACGGCCATCGCCGTGTCGGAGGCGAAGACCTTGGCCATCGAGGAGTACTTGCCGCTCTCGGGGTGGCCCTGGTCGGCCATCGCACAGGCCTTGTACAAGAGCTCGCGCGCGGCCGCGGTGCGGATTTCCATGTCGGCGAGCTTGAACTGGATGCCCTGGAACTCGTTGATCGCCTGCCCGAACTGCCGGCGCTCGCGCGCGTAGGCGACGGCGTAGTCGGTCGCGCCCTGGGCGATGCCGACGGCCTGGGCGGCGGCGCCGAGGCGGGTACGTTCGAGCGTGCCGAGCGCGACGCGCAGACCGCGGCCGACCTCGCCGATCACGTTCTCCTGCGGCACGCGCACGTCCTCGTAGATCGGCTGGCCGGTCGGCGAGGCGCGGATCCCGAGCTTGTGCTCGAGCTTGCCGACGCTGAAGCCCGGCCGGTCGGCCTCGACGACGAACGCGGTGATCCGCCGCGACTCGCGGTCGGTGACGGCGAAGGTGATGTAGAAGTCGGCGATCCCGAGATTCGAGATCCAGTTCTTGGTGCCGTTGATGACCCATTCGTCGCCGTCCAAGACCGCGGTCGTCTTCATCCCGGCGGGGTCCGAGCCGGCCTCGGGCTCGGAGAGCGCGAACGCGGGTGACCACTCGCCCGAGGCGCACTTCGGCAGGAAGCGCTCCTTCAGCTCGTCGGAGCCGAACAGCTGGATCGGCAACGTGCCGAGCTCCTGCACCATCAGGATCAGCGCGCAGGCGGCGTCGACCTTGGCGATCTCCTCGACCGCCATGTTCAGCATCAGCGTGCCCGTGCCGACGCCCCCGTACTCGCTGCCGAACGGCAGCCCGAGGATGTCCTGCTCGGCGAGGATCCGGCGAATGTCCCACGGATACTCGGCCTGCTCGTCGATCTCGGCCGAGCGCGGCGCGATCTTCTCGCGCGCGATCTGGCCGATCGTCGCGCAGAAGTCGAGGTTCTCCTGAGGGATCGTGTAGACGTCGCTGACGGCCTCCATGGGGATAGATCTTATTGATGAAGCCGCCTCCCGGCGGCGGATGTGCAGTGGGTCGTTTGAAACACAGGCGAAGTGAGCGCTTTACGAGGCCTGTTCGTCAATCAAGCGTGACGAGGTGGTTGAGCCCTCGGCGCTACGCTCAACCCGCGATGACCCCTGCGCCCAACGGACAGACCGACACCAATGTCGACCCCGCGCGCGTGGCGGAATGGCTGGACGAGGACCCCGCCCCACAGGTGATCGACGTGCGCGAGCCCTACGAGCGCGAGGCCGGCCACATCGCGGGGACACGGCACATTGAGCTCAACAACCTCACCGCCGAGGCGCCGACGGTCGACCAGGAGCGGCCCGTGATCTTCTACTGCCGTGTCGGCGCGCGCTCGACGATGGCCGCACAGGCGTTCCGGGCGTCCGGCTACGAGGCTTACTCGATGACGGGCGGCCTGCGACGATGGGCGGACGAGGGCCGGCCGCTGGTGCCCGAAGGCGGCAGCGTGGCCGACCACTGAACGACCACGGACACAGAGAGCGGGAGCAGCACCCGAGCCGGGAAGGCCCGGGCCGAGTCCACCAAGACGACCGAGAACGACCGACGAGGAGGAGACGCAGATGGAGGCATCCGAGTACCCAGGGGTGACGCGCGGCGAGGGCTATGCCGTCGGCGACCTCGACGCGCTGGGTGACGGGCCCGGCTTCAGGAAGGTCCGCAAGGGCCTCGACGTGCAGGCGTTCGGCGTGAACGCGATCGTGATGCCGCCGGGCATCGAAAGCGGCTTTCACTTTCACGACGAGCAGGAGGAGCTGTACTTCGTGCACCGCGGCGCGATCGAGATCGAGTTCGGCGACGGCACCGTCCATCGCCTGCAGGAGGGCGGCCTCGCGCGCGTCGACGCCCCGACCCTGCGCAAGGTCAGAAACGCGGGCCAGGGCGACGCGATCTACCTGATCGCCGGTGGCAAGGGCGGCTACATCGGCCGCGACGGGCGCGTCCCCGAGGGCGAGACGCGCCTCAGCCCGATCGCCAAAGACGCGGCCTGAGACAGGGCGAGCGCGCGGGCGGCGTGAGGGTATGCCCGAGGAGTTGCGCATAACCGACCACCTCGCGATCCCGCTCGCGGAGATCGCGCTGCGCACGAGCCGCTCCTCGGGCCCCGGCGGCCAGCACGCGAACGTGACCGCATCGCGCGTGGAAGCGAGCTTCGACGTGCTCGCCTCCCGCGCGCTGAGCGAGTCCCAGCGCGCCCGCGCGATCGCCCGCGCGGGAGAGCGGATCGTCGCCGTCGCCCAGGACGAGCGCTCGCAGACCCGCAACCGCGAACTCGCGCTGCGACGCCTCGCCGAGCGCCTCGCCCGCGCCTTGGCCGTCCCCCGCCACCGCCGCGCGACGCGCCCGACCGCGGCCTCCCGCGAGCGCCGCCTGCAGGCCAAGCGCCGCGCGACCGAGCGCAAGCGGGGACGGCGCCCGCCCGCGGCGGAGGAGTGACGACCCGATCACGGTGTCAGGCAGCCTCAACCATGAGCTCCGTGGGCAGGGCGACGGCGATGGCTGGGCGAATCGCCGGCTTTCCGCCCGCGTAGCCGCTGGGAATCTGTCCCGTTTGCCGCGCACCGTCGGATAAGGAGGTGGGGATGTCCACGAAACCGATCGCACCAAGGCTCGCCGACAACCTGCGCCTGCTGGTCGCGAGCCAGCTGCAGATGCAGACAGCGCGCTCCGCGGCGCTCGACGGCGGCGCGCTCGGCGTAGTGGCCGCCGACGCGGCTGTCGCGGCGATCATCATCGACACCAGAGGTATGTATGGCCTCTGGATCATCGCGCTGATCCTGATCGGACTGTCGCTCGGCCTAGCCGTGCGGGCACTGCGCCTCCCAGGAGCGAAGGAAACCGGCCCTTTGATCTCAGGCACCCTGGAGGCTCGCGAGACCCAGAACGAGCATTAGCTCGAAGAGTGGCTTCTCACCGACCTCGCGCGAGACGTAAAGATCAACGACGAAGCGTTAGTCCGCAAGGCTCCGCTGTTCGATTGGGGACTGACGTTACTCGTGCTCGCAATCATTCTCGTGCTGACAGCGAGGCTATTATGAGAGCCATGAAACGCACGGCAGCCAGCCATTCGCACCCGCGCGAGGCCCCCCGTACTAACACCGCCGAGACGGGGCACACCGAAAAGGCCTACGGCGACCACTACTTGCCGCCGATGACTTTGCCCGATCTCGTCGGATCGGGTCCGATCCTTCCCGAGTGGCTGCACAAGCTCTTCCGCCGCACAGGGAAACATTCGATCCCGCGCTAATTAAGGAGCTCCTTCACATACCGCTGGTGCAGCCGCCCCAGCGAGGTCTTTTCAGGATGGAAGTCGAGCTTGTCCCAGAGGATCCCCGAGGCCGGCGACCAGGCGACGATCAGGTAGACGCCGAGCACGAGCGCGGTCGTGCGCAGCCTACGCGAGCCCGACAGCGCCGCCAGCGGCAAAAGCCACAGCACGTACCACGGCAGCACCCAGCCGAGCGTCAACAGCAGCGCGACCGTCACCCAGCCGCTGGCCGTGATCGCATCGCGCCGCCGCCAGGCGAGCACGCAGCAGAAAACCACCACGAGGATCAGCACCCCGCTCAGCACCGTGCGCAGTCCTTCCGTCTCGCCGCCCAGGCCGAGCGCGAGCCCGAGCAGGTTCGGCGCGCTCAGGCTCGTCACGAGTTTGCCCTGGGTGCTCAGGTCGGGGACGTGCAGACCAAAGGCGACGAGGCTCGCTGCGGCGACCGCCACGCCGGCCACGACCATGCCGAGCACGATCTGCACGACCCTGCGCGGCGTCCGCAGCAGCGCCGCGAGCACGATCGGGATCAGGATCGCACCCGAGGCCTTGATCGCCGCCGCGGTCACCAGCGCCATCCCCGCGCCGAGCTCGAGCGGCGCGAGCGGCCACAGCCAGTCGCGTACGGCCTCGCGCCAGCCATTTCGCTCCGCCGACCCGGTGGCGGCCGGCGAGTCCGCCTTCGCCGGGGCCGTTGATGCGGCCGCTTCGCCCGCGGTGATGGCCGCCGGAGCCGCTGTTGCGGTCGGCTCGCCCGTCGGCGGGTCCATCGCCGCCTGCTGATCTCCCGCCACCCACGCCCCCGCGCGCAGCAGCAACCAGAAGCCGAGCACGATGCAGAAGACCATCAGGAAGTCGTTGTGGTCGCCCCCCAGCCCCCACACGAGCACGATCGGGTTGAGCCCCACGAGCACGATCGCCGCGATCGGGTCGCGGCCGAGGATCCGCGCGCACTTCCAGACGAGCAGGATCGTGCCGAGGCTGACCGCGGCGAGGATCGCCTTGATCGCCCAGAACGAGCCCGCCACGCCGAGCGGCACCAGCGCGAAGGTGATCAACGTGAACAGCGGGCCGTACGGGCTCAGCAGCTGATGCCAGTTCGACAGGTAGTAGCTCGGGTCGCCGTGCGGCTCGAGGATCGGGATCGTCGTATAGGGATTGAGGTTGTGCACGACCTCCATGCGCCCGTAGTTGACGTAGTTGAAGACGTCGGTCAGCGCCAGCGGCGGCGACAGGAACAGGCACGCGTGCGCCGCCAGCACGGCACCGATCGCCCAGCGCGCGCGCAGCAGCGGCACGTACTTCAGCGCGAGCAGGTAGGCCGCGTACATCACGACGATCGCCCCCGTGAAGATGTACTTCAGCGCGGTCGAGCTGCGCGTCAGACCCGGTAGCAATCCGCCCAGGGGCCCGGCCATCCAGTGCGGGAAGAAGCCCGTGTGCGTGGTCGCGCTGAACAGGCTCGGGCGGTCGGCCGCGAACACGACGACGATCGCCGCGCACAGCACGATCGCCGCCAGCGCGCCGATCGCGAGCGCGCGCTCGCGGGTGGGTGGGTGTTTATCCCGTTCGCCGGCTTCCGCGCGCCGGCGCGCGCGGGTGTCGGCGCGCGGATCACGGTCCCGCCGATCCCGGTCCTTAACTGCGAGAGCCCGCGTCAGCGCGGGCCCTCGGAAAGTCGCGTTCATCCGCGCGAGGTCCAACCTCGCCGTGGGACTAGATCGACTGGACGTTAACGGCCTTCGGGCCCTTGTCGCCCTGCTCCGGATCGTAGGAGACCTTCGAGCCCTCCTGCAGCGAACGGTAACCCTCGCCGTTGATGCCGGTGTGATGAACGAACAGGTCCTTGTCGCCGTCGTCGGGGGTGATGAAACCAAACCCCTTGTCGTCGCTGAACCACTTCACTGTGCCAGTAGGCATGTGGGAACTCCTCCACGTTGTTCGTGCTGCGACGCGGAGGATGCTGTTGAGCTTCGACCTGCGAGCGCTTGCACTGCTTTTCGCCGGTCTAATGTGCCGGCCAGACGAAACGACCGTAGCAGGTCCCCAGCCGCCTGTGTTGCCAACTTGCTATATCTCGGACGCCATCGCTTCCGCACCGCTCACCCTGAAACACCTGGTCCCGGCTACCGCCGACGAGATCGTGGCCGGCTTCGGACTGGACGAATTACCGGCCCCCTCCCCGGAGGGCCGCCCCCACGTGATCCTCAACATGGTCAGCACCGTCGACGGCCACGCCACGCTCGACGGGCGTTCGGGGCCGCTCAGCGGCCCCGCCGACCGCGCGCTGTTCCACGCGCTGCGACTCGCCGTCGACGCGGTCATGGCCGGGGCTGGGACCGTGCGCGTCGAGCGCTACGGGCGGATCGTCCCCGACGCCTCGCGCCGGCAGACGCGGCTCGCGCGGGGCCTGCGCGAGGAGCCGCTCGCGTGCATCGTCTCCGGGAGCCTTGCGCTCGAGGGCGACATCCCACTGCTCGCCGAGCCCGACGCGCACGTCGTGATCCTGACGCAGTCCTCGGCAAGCCTGCCGGCCGGCGCCGCGGCCGCCGAGGTCGACTACATCCGCGCCGCGCACGACGGGCAGCTCGACCTGGCCGCGGCGCTCGCCGAGCTGCGCGCGCGCTTCGGCGTGCATACGCTGCTCTGCGAGGGTGGCCCGCACCTCAACGCCCAGCTGCTCGGCGCCGGGCTCGTCGACGAGCTGTTCCTCTCGCTCTCCCCGCTGCTCGCGGGGGGCGACTCTGATGGAAACCCCGCCCACCCGAACCCCGCCCACCCGAACCCCACCCACGCCGAGGCGCTGCGGATTCTCGCCGGGCCCTCGTTCTCGCCCCCGGTCGCGCTCGATCTGCGCGGCGTGCTCGAGCACGACTCCGGGCTGTTCCTGCGCTACGGCGTGCGCGGGCGCGCCGGGGAGACGAAGGCGCCGGGCGCCGGCAGCTGACGGAAGCGATCGGCGGCTACGGCGTGCGCGGACGCCTGGCGAGCTCCGGCCGGTTGCTGACCGTTGCCGCCCCCTGAGCGATCACGGCGACGTTCAGGACCACGCTGTTGGGCACCATCACCGCGTCCTCCGCCGTCGCGAAGGTCGTGTAGAGCAGCCCCAGCGAGCTGACCGTCCCCTCGATCTGGCCGGCCAGTGGCCCGCCCTGCAGACGCACCCGGTCGCCGACTTTGAAGGGACTGGCACTGAGCAGGACCGTGCCCGCGATCACGTTGCCGAGCGTCTGCTGCGCGGCCAGCCCGAGGATCACCGCGGTGAAAGCGCCCCCGACGAGCAGCGTGCGGGCTTCGACGCCGGCCACGTCCAGCGCCACCAGCAGCGCCAGCCCGACCGTCGCGAGGCGGATCAGGAACCCGACCGGCCCGGCGGTGGCGGGGTCCAGCCGCCTGAACAGCGCCGGGCCGAGCGCGCGGCCGAAGTCTCGCGCGATCGCCCAGCCGAGGAACAGCAGCACGATCACCGTGACGATGTGCGCCGCCGTGTTCACTTCGGGCGCGCTGCCGTGCGTATCGACCCCGAGCAGGCTCTTGCGGTTGTTGTAGATGACCACCACCGCGATGAACAGCGCGGCGAGCACGACCGCCTCCAGGCGCGCGCGCCTGACCGCCCGCGGGCTGACCTGATGCAGCAGGCCAACCTCCTGCCAGGCCTGGCTGCGGGTCTCGAACATCTTCTGGGGGATCTTCGGGGCTGGCATCGCGCTCACATGATGGTGGCAGGAGCGATGACTACCCGGTAAACGGCCTGCAAACCCGGATCGGATGCCGGCGCCGGCCGTGTGGCGATCGCCGTCCGGACCGGCCGTAAGCACCAGGTGCATCCCCGCCGAACCGGCGGCGGACTACGCCAGCGTGTAGACGAGCATGAACGCTCCGAACGCGAGGCAGTACACCGCGAACGGGATCAGCGTCCTGGTTTTGAAGTAGTTCACGAGGAACCGCACCGTGAAGAACGCCGTCACCCCCGCGGCCACGCAGGCCACGAGCGCCTGGCCGCGCACGCCGTCGCCGTGATGCCCGAGCAGTTCCGGCAGCTTCACGAGGCCCGCCGCGAGGATCACCGGCGTCGCCAGCAGGAACGCGAAGCGCGCCGCGTCGCTGTGGTCGAGGCCGCGTGCGAGGCCCGCGCCCATCGTCACGCCGTCGCGGCTGATCCCGGCGATCAGCGCGGTCGACTGGGCCGCGCCGATCACGAACGCCTCGCGGTACTCCATCGTCTCGAGCTCGCGGCCACCGTCGGGCTTCGCGCCCTCGCTAGCCGATCCCGGATGATCGGTGGCCAGTTCGCGCACCTTCGCGCGGCGGCGGAAGCGCTCCGCTCCGAACAGCACCAGCCCGTTGACCATCAGGAACGCCGCCGCCACTTCGGGCTTCGCGGTCAGCGTGCGCAGCGGATGCTCGAGCGCGAGGCCGAGGATCCCGGCGGGAATGCTCGCCACGATCAGCAGCCAGGCCAGGCGCTCGGTGTCGGTCTCGGCCCGGCGCGTGCTCAGCGTGTGGAAGAACGCCTTCACGATCTCGACCCAGTCGCGCCAGTAGTAGACCAGCAGCCCCAGCGCGCTGCCGACGTGCAGCATCACGATGAACGCCAGCCAGAACGATTCCGATTCGGACTGCGCCTGCACGAGCTCGTTCCAGCCGAACAGCGTCGGGAACAGCACCGTGTGCCCGAGGCTCGAGATCGGGAACAGCTCCGTCACCCCCTGCAGGAAGCCGAGCACGATCGCCTGGAAGTAGGTGATCGCCGAGGCCAGTGGCAGCGCGAGGGACGACATCGGGGCGACAGCTTACGGACCCTGCGTTTCCCGGGCGTGAACCGTGAGCGGATTCTCATCGCACGGGCGTGCGAGGCGCATCTTCACAGCCACTTCACACGATCGTCTCCGTCTCGTCACAAAAAGCCGCAGTTTGCGGGGAATTATGCAGGCACTACAAAAAGATCAATCTGAGGAGCAACGATGACTCTCGATACGACGACCACCCGGGTCGACATGGACACGATCGCCACCCGGGTCGACATGCACTGCCACTCGACCGCCTCGCAGGTCTCCAAGCTCGGCGTGCAGCGCGCGCTCGGGCTGCCCGAGTGCGCGACCCCGCCCGAGGAGGTCTACGCGCTGGCCAAGCGCCGCGGCATGGACTTCGTCACGATCACCGACCACGACACGATCGACGGCGTGCTCGAGATCGCCGACCGCCCCGACGTGTTCGTCTCCGAGGAGCTGACCGCCCACTTCCGCGGCGAGCCCCAGGCGGTCCACGTGCTCTGCTACGGGATCACGCCCGAGGACCACGAGTGGCTGCAGGCCAATTCCGGCGACATCGAGCTGTGCGCCGCCTACCTCCACGAGCGGGAGATCGCATGCGCGCTGGCCCATCCCTACTACAACGTCGGCGCGCCTCTGACCGCGCGCCATCGCCGCCGCCTGGCCGAGCTGTTCGGCGTCTGGGAGACGCGCAACGGCGCGCGCGCCCGCGAGCTCAACCTGCCCGCCGCGACGTACGTCGCCACCCGCGATTCGATCGGCATCGGCGGCTCCGACGATCACGCCGGCGTTGATATCGGGCGCACGTTCACCGCCGCGCCCGCCGCGGCGACGCCCGCCGAGTTCCTCGCGCACCTGCGCGCCGGCCGCGTCTCCGCGCACGGCAAGCAGGGCAGCGCCGCGAAGTGGGCGCACGCGGCGATCGCGCTCGCGGCGCGCTCGCTGGGGCCGGCGGAGCAGAACGAGGGTGGGACCGCGGGCCGGGATACCGCCCCGGGCAAGGACCTCGCCGCGGACGGGGCCACGACCTCGCGTCCGGACCCGCGCACGGTGCTGAACATGGTCCAGCGGCTGTTACGCGAGGGCGATGCCCGCCACGGCGCCACCGGGGCCGACCTCTCGCCCGCCGACGCGCGCTGCCTGCTGCGCGCCTGGCTCGCCGCGGTCGAGCTCGACCACCTCGACGAGCGCGGGCTGGTCGAGCTGATGCAGGCCGAGGACTTCAGCCACTCGGGCCTCTTCCGCCGCGCCTGCCGCCTGCACGAGCGCAAGCTGCGCGCGGCGGTCGACGTCGCGGTGCGCGCGGCCACCGGCGAGGCCGAGGTGCTCACGGCCGCCGAGGGCCTGTTCGAGAGCTGCATCGCCGCGATCCCCTACGCCCCCGCCGTCGCCTTCCTCGCGAACGAGCGCGCCAAGCTCGAGGGGCGCAACGCCGACGAGGGCGAGACCCCGCGCGTGGCGATCCTCGCCGACGGGATCGGCTCGATGCACGGCGTCACGCGCACGATCGAGGAGATCCGCCAGCGCGGCGTGCCCGGCTTCGAGATCGAGGTCGTCGGCACCGACCCCGAGGTCGACCTGCGCCTGCCCGCCGTCGCCGAGATCGACGTGCCCTACTACCCCGGCCTCTCGATCGGCGTCCCCAGCCTCCCCGCCGCCGTGCAACTGCTCGCCGACGGCGGCTTCGACGCGATCCACGTCTGCTCGCCCGGACCCGCCGGGATCGCGGGCGTGCTCGTCGCGCGCGCGCTCGGGCTGCCGCTGGTGGGCAGCTACCACACCGAGCTCACCGCCTACGCCGGCCTGCGCTCCGGGCAGCGGCACGTGACCGACGCGATGGCGCTCGCCGTCGGCGCCTTCTACAACGCCTGCGACGTCGTCCTCTCCCCCAGCTCCGCCTCCGACGCCGCGCTCGCCGGGATCGGGATGGATGCGGAGAAGGTGCTGCGCTGGGATCGCGGCGTCGACACCGCGCGCTTCGACCCCGCGCTGCGCGGGACGCGCCTGCTTGAGCCGCGCCGGCTCGAGGTCCTCTACTCGGGCCGGATCACGCGCGAGAAGGGCGCCGACCTGCTCGCCGAGGCGTTCCTGCTGGCGCGCGCGCAGGATCCGCGCCTGCACCTCGTGCTCGCCGGCGGCGGTCCCGAGCAGGAGCAGCTGGCCGAGCGCCTCGGCGCGCACGCCACGTTCCTCGGCTGGCTTTCCGGCGCCGAGCTCGCGCGCACGTACGCGAACGCCGACCTGTTCCTGTTCCCCTCCGCGACCGACACCTTCGGCCAGGTGATCCTCGAGGCCCAGGCCTCCGGCCTGCCCGTCGTCGCCGTCGCCGAGGGCGGGCCCTTGTCGCTGATCGAGGACCGCGTCACCGGGCTGCTGTGCGAGGCCTCCGCGCCGGCGCTCGCCGATGCCGTGCTCGAGCTCGCCGCCTCGCCGCTGTTGCGCGAGAGCCTCTCGCGGGCGGCGCTCGCGAGCGTGCGAGAGCGCACCTGGGAGCGGGCCTTGGCGCGGCTGGGCGAGGGGTATGGGCGCGTGGTCTCGCCGGAGGCCGGCGCCGCGGGCGCGGACGCAGACGCGACGGAACTCGGCGCCCACGCCGCCGAGTCGATCGAAGTGGCGGATGCGGCCTGAGCTCAACCCCCGCGTCGCCGGCCTCGGGGCTGCCCGCCTCGAGGGCGCGAGCGCGCCGCCGATCGGCGGGATCGGTGCCCGGGCCCCTCGCGCGCGCAGCCACAGCAGCCACGGCAGTCGCGGCGCGTCCGTCCGCCGCACGATCGCGGTCGCGCTGCACGACATCGAGCCCGCCACGTTCGAGCGTTGCGCGCTGCTGCGCGAGTGGCTGGACGAGCGCGGCGTCGACCGCGTCACGCTGCTCGTGATCCCGGCGCGGGACCTGCACCCGCTGGGCGGGCGCTCGCCGCAGATGGTCAGCTGGCTGAGCGCGCGCCGGCGCGCGGGCGACTCGATCGCCCAGCACGGCTTCCGCCACGAGCAGCTGCGCCGTGGCGAGCTCTCGCGCCAGACGCTCGCGCACGCGCACGGGCGGCGTGCGGCCGCGGAGTTCGTCGGGCTCGACGGCGAGGAGACGCGGCGCGCGGTCAACGCGGGCTGGCGTCTGCTGAAGCTCGCCGGGGTCGAACCGGACGGCTTCGTCGCGCCCGCCTACGCCTACACGCCCGCGCTGCGCCAGGCGCTCGCGCCGAAGTTCCGCTGGTGGGCCGGGCTGCTGCGACTGCACGGGATGCGCACCGATCCTCCGCACGGGGACGATGCACGCGAGCCGCTCTCCCCCACGTGGCTCGCCCCCACCTGGAGCCTCGCGAGCGACAACCCCCTGCGGCGCCCGCTATCCCCCGCGTTGATCCGCGTCGGGAGCATGCTCAGCGCTCACACGCTGCGCCTGGACCTCTATCCCAGCGACCTGCGGCGCCGCCGTCAGATGCGCGCGCTCGAGCAGGCGCTCGGTCGCGCCGGGCATCGCCGCCGGGCGATTACCTACGACGAAATTACCGCCACCTCGCCTCAGGGCTGAGCGAGACCGCGGGAGCACCGCCAAGCGAGACCCGCGGGAGTACGGCAGAGCGGGACCGCAGGAGCGCGGCTGAGCAAGTACCACGGAAGCATCACCACGCGGGTACCCGCTTATCCCGACGACGGGCCGGCGGAGAAGATCGACGGTTCAAACGAGTTGACCTTCGACAGCCCCGCGTAGCCCAGGTGCGCGAGGCCGAACAGGTCCTCGATCGTGCGCAGCAGCGAGAAGTGGTTGTACGGTTCCTGGCTGACGCCGGCTTTGGCGATGTACGGCGAGAGCAGCAGCGCGCCGACCTGGCCGCCGCCCGGGGGGCCGAGGGCCGAAGTCGAGGCCGGCAGGTTCGGGAACTGCGGCTGACCGCAGCAGGAGCTCGAGTCGGCGAATTCGCCGCTCGAGGGCGCCTCGTCGACGGTGATCGCGAGCAGGCCGCTTTCCTTGTAGGCCTTCGAACCTGTGATCTCGGGAACTACCCGCTCGAGGAAGCCTTCGGCCGCGGCCATGCCGGCGGGCGCGCCGCTCGCGCAGGGCGTCGGGCTGCCGTCGTGGCAGAGGTCGGGGGCGATATAGGCGAAGCTGGGCGTGCGGCTGGGGGTCGCCAGGTCCGCGGAGAGTTGATCGATCCCGACGTCGTGCGCTTCACACGACGGCGCGCCGGTCAGCGCGCTGAAGTAGACGAACGGGTTGCGCCAGGTCGCGTATGTCTGTCCCGCCGGGGGAGTCGCCGCCGCCGCCGGATCGGCCGCGCCGAGCGCCGGGTGCCCGCAGTCGCCGTCGGCGCCGCCTGATTCAGCACCCGCGCCTTCGCCCATCGCTTCCACGTAGGCGCGCCAGGGCAGGTGCTTGGCGGCGAGCTGGCCGGGGAGGGTCTGGGTTGAGCTCGGATATACACAGCCGCTGCCGGTGACCTGTTCGTCCGCGCCGATGGTCGCGGGGGCGATCGCGCTGTAGTTGGGGCAGTTCGCGGCCGTTTCCACCGTCGGTCCCTGACCGCTGATCAGCGCGATCTCGTTGGCCAACTGCTGGTGGGCCACCGCGTAGTAGCGCACCAGCAGCTCGCCTTTGTGCTCGAGCGTCTTGGCGAGGTATGGAGCGGCCGCGGTGGGTCCGAACACGGAGGCGTAGGGCTGGTCGGAGAGCATGATCACGAACACGTGCTTGACGGGCGGCAGCTTCGAGCTCGCGCCGCCCGAGGCGGGCGTGTTGGATCCGCCTTTGCCGCTCCCGCCGCCGCCGCTGCCGCTGCCCTTGCCGCTGGAGCCCGACGGTGGGGAGGATTTGCCGGAGGCGGGTTTTGTCCCGGTCGCGGGCGTGGTCGTGGGGGCGGCCGCGGACGGGGTCGGTTCGGAGCTCGCGGCCGGGGGTTCGCTGGCGGCCGGCGATGCGGCTTCGGGGGTGGTGGCGGTCGTCGTCGTCGCCGCCGGCGCGGCGGCGGGCGGCAGGATCAGCTTCACGTGCCGGCCGGCGTCGGCGGCAAGCGTGTCCTGCACGGGCGAGGCGGTGACGTTGCCGATCAGAACCCCGAACCCGAGGAACGCGAGCACGAGCACTGCGCAGACTCGCGGGGACGGTAGTGAGAGGTCTCCCACACGATCACTCGGCCGGGGGCGGAGCGAGCAGTGCGTTCAGCACCTCCGTGGAATCTCCGGCCTCGCGTCCTCCGTCTGAGGCGACCTCCGTTGAGAGCGCGGCTTGCGCGGGTGAGCGTTCCATCAGCGTCGCGCCGCACTGCCAGCAGAACAGGGCTCCACGGCTGTGCGGAGCGGCGCAATGCGGGCAGCTGCCGGCGCTGGCGCTCTCCTCAAGGCGTAGCAGGCGCTCGATCTCCGCCAGCTCGGCGTCGCGCTCCTGGAGCACCGCCGCGCGCCGCACGAGCACGTCGAGGCGAAAGTGATCGCGAATCGCCATCTCGTAGGCCAGACCGCCGAGGTCCCAGTGCAGCTCTGTCACCTGCTCGGCCAGCGCATCGCGCTTGCGACGCAATTCGGAGCGGCCCGCCCCGGGCGCGTCGTCGACGTTCGTGCTCACGGGGCTATTTCGTTTCGACCACGTTGGGGAGGTTCTTGGATTTTTCCTCATATCCCTTGCCGCTCCCGGAGGAGCCGGATTTGGGAGTGGTCGGCGCAGCGGGAGTGGTCGACGCGGCGGTTTTCCCGTCGCCGCTGCCGGCGCCTTGGGTGGAGCCGGCGCCGGAGGTGCCGGTCTTCGCGCCGGGTTTGGCTGAGGAGGAGCCGCTTTTGGCGGAGGCTTCGGCTTCGGGCGTGGTCGGAGTGGTCGTCGCGGCAGCTCCGGCAGCTCCGGCTCCGGCCGCCGCGATGGCGGGCTGGGTGACGCTGATCGTCTGCGCCGGGGCGGCGCTCTGCCTGGGCGCGCTCGAGCGGCCGATCAACACGCCGACGCCCATCGCCAGCAGCAGCACGCCGACGCCGGCGAGTACCGTGACCGCGTTGCCGCGCCCCGCGCCGTCCGCGGCCGCGGACGGGAGTGGAGGAGACGCCGGCGGGGATGTCTGCGCCTGTGAGAGCCCAGCGGCCGGCGGTCCACCGAGCAGGACGCTGCTGATCGGTGCACGCCGCTCGCCGCACTCCAGGCAGTAGCGCTGGTCATCGGCCAGCGGCGTGCCGCAGGCGGCGCACTGCTCGGCACCCGCGGTCGTGCCTGCGGTCATTACGCCCGTGGACGAGCTGGCCGCACCCGGCGAGGATGCGGCGGACGCTGACGCTGACGCTGACGCTGAGCTCGAGCTGGGGCTTGCGATCGATTCGGTGGACAGGGTGGCTGCCTTCGTTCAGATGCTTGACGGGGGAGCACGCAAGCACCGGACAGGCGCCGTCCGAGCGCTGTGCGCTCCTGAGTATACGGTCGAGGCAGACGCCGATCTAAACGTGACGATTTGGTAAACGGTCCCCCGCACACGGGATCGTCAGTTTGGCGCGCGCTAGGGTGCGCGGAATGCGGCGTTCAGTCCGATTCTCTCGATTCCACCGATCGGTCGCACCACGTGTCGCAGGGGCGCTGACGCGGTCGAGGCGCGGCGCGGCAATCGCGCTCCTGGCTTGCGCTTGCATGGTCGCATCGGTCGCGATGGGCGCATCGGCCACAACCGCCCGGGCGACGACACAACCAGCGAATGAGAGCGTCGCGGTCTTCGAAGGCCAGCTGAGCGGACACCGCGTGAGCACGGTGACGCTGCACACCAAAGCCCACACTTTTCACGCTCTGCTGACAGATGGCGACCGAGTGATAGTTGCGGTCCCCTCCACCCAGCAGCAGCAATTGGTGAACGAGATCGAGGCGAAGGGCATAACGGTGAAGGTCGCCAAGGCGCAAGCCCCCTCCCACAAACGGCGCTACATCGTCGGCGGCCTCGTGGTCATCGTCATAATCTTTGCCGTCATCGGCGTGCTGGCGCTGTCGCGCAAACGCCGCATGCGCGAAGAAGAAGGCCGGTAGGCTATTCGAAGCCGAGGTCGCCGCCTCCCACTTCCATTTCCAGCATGCCGCTGTCGGCGCCGATCTTGCCTTCGGTTTTTTCGTAGCCTTCGCAAAGACCGATGGGTTCTATTTCGTATTCCATGTTCTTCAGCGCTCTCGTGATCACGAGCTTCTGCTGGAGCCCTGTGGGGAATTTCTTGAGGTTTTCTGCCGGTACTTCCTGCTGCGAGAACGACACGGCCGAGTATTCTTCGTCGGGCTTGATTTCGGCCTTGAAGGGCACCACCTGGGCCGGCCACAGCACTTTACAGCCACCCGTCTGCGCGATCACTATTTCGATCGGGTCTTTGCCGATCTGCGGTGACTCGGGTTCGCCTCCGGCGCCGATTTCAGCGAAGCCATTCTCGTGGAAGAGGTATTCGACGTTGCTCTTGAAGTGGACTTTTGGAAATACCGCCTGCCCAAAGAGCTTGGTATGCGATTCGCATTCGGCATATTTGACGGCCACCTTCAGGACAGGCGATGGCGATTCGCCGACGATGCCTTTCGCCCTCGCGACGCTGCATTCGAATTCGATTTTCCCAAGCTTGAAGGACTGGGTCCCCGTGCCGAGGCCCTTGGTTTTCAGCGGGAATACTTTGTTGAAGCCGCTCGCCGTGAACTGGTGGGCGGAGACGGGCACAGCCGCCACCGCAAGCACACAGAGCCCGACGGCAAGTCCCAACGTGATCCGTAAGCGTCTCAATCTCATTCTGCACAATCCTCCTTGGCCTCTATGGGCGTGGCTCGTCGGCCTAGCCTCCCTGTGTACCTTTGCGTAGATGTGAACAACCCGTGAACTTTTACTTATGTGAACAATACGTAAAGCCAATGCGCCAAATACGTAAAGCCGGCGCGCCGCGCGATGCGGCCGATAGACCGGGTCGGGGAAGTGTCACCGACGATGCGGACGTGTGATAGAACGGGTCGGGGAATGGACAGGACAGCGTGAGGCGATGAGAGGCTTCGTGGGTCACCATGGACCAACGAGCGGTTCCGGGTCCGGCCGGCCGGCGGTTGCGCGCACGCTGCTCGTCGCGAGCGCCGGTCTCGTCGTGCTGCTCGGCGCACAGCAGGCCCTGGCCGCCGAACCCACTCCCACCAAAGAAGCTGGGACGACCAAAGAAGCGGGGACGACCCCAAAGCGATCCGAACTCCCGACCGCCTCCACCGGAGGAGCCCATGCGCACGGCTCCACCGTCGAACTCGCGGGGACGATCAACCCCAGGGGAGAAGCGACGAGCTACTGCTTCCAGTACGGGCCCACCAGCGCCTACGGCTCGCAGACGCCAACCGCGAGCCTCCCCGCCGGTACGGCCAAAGTCAGGGTCACCCAACCGGTCGCGGGACTCCAGCCGGGCTCCCACTACCGGCTGGTGGTCACCGACGCCCGTGGCGCCACGGTCGACGGTCACGACCACACCTATGTGCTTGCCGCGAAAAAACGGACGACGACGCCCAATAAAGCAGCGCAGCGCCTGAAGCTCACGATCGTCAACCCTCCGCCCGAAGGACAGCCCGTCGACAGCGCGATCTCGATCGGGGGCACGCTCACGGGAACCGGCGCCGCGGGACATCAGGTCGTCCTGCAGTCAGATCCATACCCCTTTGACAAGGCATTCACGACCGTCGCCGTGCAGAACGCCGGCGCCGGCGGACACTTCTCGTTCGATCTGGCGCACCTCACGCGGAACACCCGCTTCCGCGTGCTCGCCCCCGGTCCCGCGCCGGCGTACAGCTCGGTGATCACCGAGCTGGCGACCGTGCGCGTCACCTTCCACGTGCGCTCCGCCCCCCACGGAGGGCTGGTGCGCCTGTACGGGACCGTCTCCCCTGCCGCGACGGGCGCGGTCGTCTTCTTCCAGCTGCAGCGGACGGCGGGACCGAAACATCTCAGAGCCAAGATCTTCAAATCCGAAAAGGCCGAAGAAAAAGCCCAGGAAAAGGCCGAAGAAAGGGCCGAAACGCTGGTGTACTCGACCGTGCTCAGAGCGCCGGTCAAGCACGCCACCAGAGCTTCGTCGCGCTTCAGCAGCGTGACCTCGATCCGCAAGGCCGGCGTGTACCGCGCCTACGTGGTCATGCCCGCGGGCCCGCTCGCCTCGGGTTACAGCACGAACCTCACGCTGCGCGCGACCGTGGAAAAGAAGGGCAAGCGCAAAGGCTAGGCACGCACGGACGCGCGCCGGCGCACCAAACGCACCGCATGAATCTGAGTTTGCGGGTGCGGGGTCCTCACGGCGATCCTCAGGCTCGCTCGCATAGCCATCCGTCCGTGGGCCGTCTGCAACCGTGCGCTGGCCGCAACGTTGAGCACGAGCTCGACGATCGAGGTTCTGCCCGCTCGCAGCGCGAAGGAGGACGCCCCCAGGGGTATCGTGCGAATGCGTTTGCCACCCTTTCCGCCCCTGGCGGGGATCGTCAACTTCAGTGTCCCGCGACAGGCCAGGGCGGAGACGCACCTGAGCTCGATGCGCGCTCGTCCGCCACGACGCACGGGAATCGTGGCGCTCACGAGCTGCACGTGGCCGCTGACCGATTTGAACGATTCGACCCCAAACTTTGATGACGAGGATCCCGTAGAAGAAGATGTAGATGAAGAAGATTGCCCAGGGGCTGTGGGAGAGTTCGACTGTTGCGGCGGCAGGAGGGGCGGTTCGACGGAGGGCGGCTGCGCGAACACCCACGCGGCTCCGGTCCTGGCGTGATCGGCGAGACCACCGATCACCGCCGTCTGGGCATCGGCCGACAGCGCCACGGAGTAGCCGAACTGGCCTTTGCCGGCCTCTTCCGCGCCCGTCAGCTTGGCGCCCTGCCGCGTCCAGGTCGAGCCTGCACGCGTGAACACCCATGCCGCGCCGCGTCCCGTGCTGTCGTTGCGGGCGCCCACGAGCGCGGTATCGCCGTCGGCCGACAGCGCCACGCTGCCGCCGAAGCGGCCCTGCCCGCTCTCTTCGCCTTCTTCTTCCCCGCTCCCAGCTTCGCCGCCGGTCGCTTCGCCGTTGGCTTCTTCGCCGTCGGTGAGCTTTGCGCCCTGCTGCGTCCAGGTCGAACCCGCACGCACAAACACCCACACCGCGCCCGACCCGGTCCCGTCCGAGCGCCCACCGACGAGGGCGGTTTCACCGTCGGCGGACACCGAGAGGCTGCTCCCGAAGCGACCTTCGCCGCTCTCTTCCGCACCGCCCGTGAGCTTGGCGCCCTGCTGCGTCCAGGTCGAGCCCGCACGCACAAACACCCACACCGCGCCGAGCCTGCCGTCGTCGGCGGGATCGCTGACCAGCGCCGTTTCACCGTCGGCCGACAGCGCCACGCTACCCCCGAACCAACCGTCGGGGCTCTCTTCCGCGCCTCCCGTCAGCTTCGCCTGCCGTGTCCAGGTCGAACCCGAACGCACAAACACCCACACCGCGCCGGTGTCGCCATGATCGACGGGGGCACTCACCAGCGCCGTTTCGCCGTCGGCCGACAGCGCCACGCTGTCGCCGAACCAACCGCCGCTGTGACTCTCTTCGGAGCCACCCGTGAGCTCCGCCTGCCGCGTCCAGGTCGAACCCGAACGCACAAACACCCATACCGCGCCGAGCCCGCCATCGTTGCGGGGAGCGCCGACCAGGGCCGTGTTGCCGTCGGCGGACAGCGCCACGCCGGCGCCGAAATGGCCTTCGCCCGACTCTTCTTCGCCGCCCGTGAGCTTGGTCCCCGGCTGCGTCCAGGTCGAGCCCGAGCGTTCGAACACCCAGGTGGCGCCGAGTTCGCCGTCGTCGTCCGGGGCCCCCACCAGCACGGTCGCACCATCGCCCGAGACGGCGACGCTGTGCCCAAAACGACCTTCGCCACCCGCTTCGGCGCCGCCCGTGAGCTTGGCCCCCTGCTGAACCAGCGAACCGGGCGTGCTGGCGAACACATTCGCAAGCGTCACGCCGAGTAATGCCGTCAGCAATGTCAGCGTGAGCACGACGGCTACACGCACCATGTACCTGTTTGGGAGATCCTTCCGATCAGTCATTAGCCGAGTTGAGCTCCCGCCGTCGGCCGCCTTCTGCCTCCGTGCATTGGGGCAGCACACCCTACACGAGGTGGGGTGCGCTCCACCATACTTCACAATACGTTCACACTTCACAACGTGTTCACGAGCGAAAACGAGCGACCGATACGTCGTCGGCGGATACCCTTTCGGCCCGTTCAACCCTCGATCCGTTCAGCCGAGGCGATCGTATCCCCAAAGACCGACGAGGTCTCGATCGAGATACTCGCTGATCGCTTCGACCTCTCCCTTGAAGCGCCGGCGCAGCTCGAGCATGAAGCCCTCGGAGGGCTCGATGCGAGGGCGGTAAATGAAACGGCGCCACGACGAGCCGAGCGCCTCGCGCAGGGGATCGGGGGTCAGTTTCGCGATCGCACGCAACGCCGGGCTCGCCGCCGCGGGGTTGCGACGGGCTTCCTGCAGCGCCACGGTCAGATCGTGCAGACGCTGAGAGCGGAGATCCCGCAGGGGTTTCGTGTTCACCTGCTCGACGGGCAGCGAATCGTCGACCTCGAGGAAGCGCAGCACCTCGCGCACGACCGCTTCGTTGTCGCGGCGGTAATCCTCGTAGATCAACACCAGCACCTGCTCGGGTGGGAACGAGGCGTGGAAGCTGCGCAGCTGCTCGGTGTAGCGGACATGATCCGCATACAGCAGCCACCCCCGCCGGCGACAACCACGCGGCAGGCGTTCGCCATGCCGCCGAGCGCCTTCGAGGGCGATCGCCTTTTCAAAGCTCTTCTCGGTCTCGACGCGATTGTGCAGCATCTGGCCGTGGAAAGAGCGCAGGAAGCTGGCGGGCTCGCGCAGCAGGACGATGATCCGCGCGGCGGGCTGGAGCTCGGCGATCGCGGCGGGAACCTCGGCATATCGGAGATACTGCGGCGAGGCCTCCCCGGCGCGCTGTTGCGGGCCGGCGCCCGCGAACAAGGACAGGTACTCCGCGAGCGTCGTCGGTCGCGTCGGCGGTCGCCCGCCACGCGCTTCGGGGCGCAGCTCCTCGACGAAGAAGCGCGGCTCCTTTTCCGCCGGCATGTAGATCTGCGGGTGATCCTGGAGCATCGCGTAGAGGGCCGTCGTGCCGCACTTCTGGTGGCCGACGATGAAGAAATCGGGAGCTCTCCCGCTTGCGGATCCTGCGTTCGCCTCGCCCCGCGCCGCAATTGCCCGTTCAAAATACAGTCGCTCCCCCACGCGGCGACACACTACCGTCCCGCTGCGAGCGCCCCCCTCTAACTGGCTTGCAAAGTCGGGTTTTTCACAGCTCTTTCACATAATTGTCTCAGCTCGATGACAAACGGCGAGCTACCTGGCGCGGAAGCGAAATATCCCACGCGGGCTGCGGCCCCAGCGCAGCTCGCGCCGGCGCAGATCGACCGCCTCGAAGCACCGGTCGCGGGCATATGTGTGGGTCGCGCGAGCGGCGCCGCCAAGATCGCTCGGATCGAGCCTCGCGACCTCGTGCTCGACGTAGTCCTCGAGACTGAGCTCGTCGATCTCGCGAAACGAGATCGCCCCCCCGTAGCGCCGGCCGCAGTCCTGAGCAGGACGCACGAGCCGCGAACCCCAGTGCAGGATGGCCCCCGCCGGGCGCGCGCAGCGCACGTCGGAGACGATCGGATTACGCGGGTGCGGCTGCCACGGACCGGATAGCGAGGTGGAGGTGAACAGATGCAGCTCGTCGAGCATCGTCGCGTGCGGCGCCGCCACTCCGACAAACAGCCACAGGCGACCCCAGTGCTCGAGCAGCGTGGCGTCTGAGGCGATCAGGCCCTCGATCAGGGTGCCCTCACGACGCCAGGTGTGCGGGAACTCCACCGCGCGGTGGAGCTCCACGCGTTGCTGCGCGGAGGTCTCGGGGATCATGAACACCTCGCCCGCGTGCACGAACACGAATGGGTAGGAGAGGTGATATTCGGCGCTCAGAACCGGCACGGGCGGATCCGCCGTGGTCCCATCCGGATGCAGCCGCGTGTGCGAGATGACCGCCCGCCGGGCGCCCGGTGGCAATTCCTCGCAGAACAGGTGGTGAACCCCGTCGTGCTCGAACAGAAATGGGTCGGCATAGAGATGACCCGGCTTCCAGTGCACGAGCGAGTCATCCACCCCCGCCCATCCGCGCGTCGGCTCCGATCCGCGCTCGCGCACCCGGATCCGCCAACGCCGGTCGTACAGCAGCCTGGCCGCCACGATACGTGACCACGCCAGCGGCGCGCGCACGAGCAGCTCGGCCGTGGAAGGCGGCGGGTCCGCCGGGCGGTCAGACGGCGCCGGGCGGCCCAGACCCGGCGCCCGCTCCGCCGCGCGGCGTACGAGCCCGGCGATCTTCCACAAGGCCTTGTCGCGGCTGAGCGTCGTCGAGAACGGCCTCGCTCCAGAGACCGTCCGCTCGAGCAGCACGGAGTGCCCGCCGCTGCGCATCAGCACCTCGGTCTCCACGCACGGCACGCCGCGCAGAGCCGCGCGGCGAAAGGCTTCCTCGGCCGGCTCGAGCAGGCCTCCGTGACGAAGGAAGATCACGGCTCGCGGCTCATCGATCGACGGCTGGGCAGATTCTGAGAGCCAGACGACGAGCTCCGCCCCGCCGTCGGCGCGACCGGTAGGCGGGTCGGTATCGGTGCGATCGAGCGAGACCGGCGTCGGCGCATCGATATCGATGCGATCCAGCGGAACCGGCGCCGGCGCATCCGCATCGGCGCGCGCGAGCGGAATCGGCGCCAGCGCATCGGCATACATGCGATCGAGCGGGACCGGCGCCAGCGCATCCGCATCGGCGCGCGCGAGCGGAATCGGCGCCAGCGCATCGGCATACATGCGATCCAGCGGAACCGGCGCCGGCGCATCCGCATCGGCGCGCGCGAGCGGAATCGGCGCCAGCGCATCGGCATACATGCGATCCAGCGGAACCGGCGCCGGCGCATCCGCATCGGCGCGCGCGAGCGGAATCGGCGCCAGCGCATCGGCATACATGCGATCCAGCGGGACCGGCGCCAGCGCATCGGGGCCGAGCGCGAACAGGTGACGTTCGATCGCCGTGTGCGCTCTGCGCACACGGCCGCGTGGGCGAGCTGCAGCGAGGCGCACTTCGACAATTTCGAGCGCAGGCGATTCCGCCAAGCCGGCCAGGGCGCTGTGCTGCCAGATCGGCGGCGCCGGACCATCGAGCACCACGGCGATACGGCGAGGTGCGGTGCCCATGTCGGGCGAACACTAGGGTTCGCGCATGCGCTTTTCAAGGTCGATCCGGTCACGGCCCCTCCCCGCGTCAGGCCACAAGTCACACCCCACTTCATTCCCCACGTCAGGCCTTACCTCAACGCCGGTCGCGAAGGTGAACCCCGACCCGCACGTGCTGATGCTGGGAATGGGCTGGTTTCCCGATACCCTCGGCGGACTCGACCGTTACTACCGCTGCCTGTTCGAGCAGCTGCCGCGGGCAAGCGGAGTGGTGATCGGACCGGCCGAGCACGCCCCCCCGACGATCGCGGTCGCGACCGGTCGCGACCGCTCTCTGGCCCGTCGATTGCTCTCCTACTGGAGAGTTGCGCACCGCGCGATCGCGGGCGCCGAGGTGGTGGACGCCCATTTCGCGCTGTACGCGGCCGCCCCCCTGCTGTTCGGCGGCTCGCGCGGACAGCCGATCGTGTTTCACTTTCACGGACCCTGGGCCGAGGAGACCGCGGCAGCCGAGACCTCATCGCCCCTAGGGTTCACGATCCGCAGGGCGCTGGAGCGACGCGTGCTGCGGTCAGCCGACGCGCAGGTGGTGCTGTCGAGCGCCTTTCGACGGGTGCTCGTCGAGCGCTACCGGCTTGCGCCCTGGGACGTGCACGTATGGCCGCCCGGCGTGGCGCTCGATCGGTTCACCCCGGGAGACCGCGCGCACGCCAGGGCGAGACTCGAGCTGCAGCCGGGCGCGTTCGTGGCTGCGTGCACACGGCGCCTGGTGGCGCGCATGGGGATCGACGTCCTGTTCGATGCGTGGGGCGAGATCGCCGCGGAGCTGCCGGCCGGGTCGGCGCTGCTGATCGCCGGCGACGGCCCGCTGGCCGGCGCGCTCGCCGCGCGCGCCGCGCGCCCTCCCCTGGCCGGCCGGGTGCGGATGCTGGGACGGATATCCGACGCCGAGCTGATCGACGTCTATCGCGCGGCCGACGTCGCCGTCGTGCCGACGCTCGCGGTCGAGGGCTTCGGCTTGGTCGTGCTCGAGGCGGCGGCGTGCGGGACACCGAGCGTCGTCAGCGCGATCGGCGGATTGCCCGAGGCCGCGGCGGGGCTGGACTCTTCGCTGGTGATCGCCCCGGCGGACGCGGCGGCTCTGGGCGCGCGCCTGCGCGCGGCGGCGCAGGGAGATCTGCCCAGCCGCACGGCGACCCGAAGCTATGCCGAGGGTTTCTCCTGGCGGGAGCTGGCCGAGCGCCACCGCGAGCTCTACGGCCGCCTGCTCGCCGGCGAACGAGATGAGCGCCTGCGCGTCGTGTACCTCGACCACGTGGCGCGCCTGTCCGGCGGGGAGATCGCGCTGTTGCGGCTGCTGGCGCACCTGCACGGGGTGCACGCGCACGTGATCCTCGGCGAGGACGGCCCGCTCGCCGAGCGCCTGCAGCGAGCGGGAATATCCGTGGAGGTGCTTCCCTTCGCCGCCTCCACCCGCGACCTGCGTCGCGACGCCGTGCGCCTGGGCGGCGCCTCGCCGCTCGCCGCGATGCACACGCTCGCCTACATCGCGCGCCTGGCGCGGCGCCTGCGCGAGCTGCGACCGGACCTCGTACACACGAACTCGCTCAAGGCCGGCATCTACGGCGCCCCGGCGGCGAAGGTTGCGGGCGTTCCGCTGATCTGGCATCTGCGCGACCGCATCGCCGCGGATTACCTGCCGGGCTCGGCCGTCCGCCCGATCCAGGCCTTCATCGCCGGCCTGGCCGACGGGGTGATCGCCAACTCGACCGTCACGCTCGACACGCTGGGTCATCGCGCGCGCGCCGGCGGCTGGGTGATTCCCGATTCGGTCGAGGTTCACGCGCGAGCGGCCGAGCCCGAGTCCGAGCCGGAGATACATCCCGATGGGGAGGCCACTCACCCCGACGGGGGCGCCAGGAGGCCCGATGTGGAGGTCACGCCGCAGCTATATGGAAAGGCCGCCCACCCGGGGGGCAAGCTACCCACCCCGGCGGGAGCGTCACGACCTTTGGGATGCTCGGGCGGATCGCGCCGTGGAAGGGCCAGGATCTGTTCCTGCGCGCCTTCGCCCGCGCCTTTCCCGGGGGCGAGGAGCGAGCGGTGCTGGTGGGAACGCCGATGTTCGGCGAGGAGGCATACGAGCGCGAGCTGCACGGGCTCGCCGCGAGCCTCGGCCTGGCTGGGCGCGTCGAGTTTCGCGGCTTTCGCGAGGACATCTGGCACGAGCTCGCCGCCTTTGACGTGCTCGTGCACGCCTCGATCGTGCCCGAGCCCTTCGGCCAGGTGGTGATCGAGGGGATGGCGGCCGGCCTGGCCGTGATCGCGCCCGACGAGGGCGGGCCGGCCGAGGTGATCGCCGACGGCCAGACCGGGCGCCTGTTCAAAAGCCGCGACCCCGGATCGCTGGCAGCGGCGATGAGCGAGTTGTGCGCGCATCCGGCCGAGCGCCGGCGTCTCGGCGACGCCGCCCGGCGCGCATCTGAGGATTACGACCCCGGCGTGCTGGCCAAGCGCATTGAAGACGTCTACGAACATGTATTGCAGGCGCACGGGCGTCCCGTCGACCGACCGGGGTAACACTCCGACAACACAGGTTCAAGCATCCGACGCAGAGCGCCGATACCGGCAACGAACCAGTCAGTCAGTCAGTCAGTCACTCGCGAGGAGCCCAGCATGCAGCTGCCGATTCATCTCCGCCGTACGATCGCCAAGCTCGCGCTGCTGTGTGCCGTCTCGCTCGCGAGCGCGCTCATGCTGCCCGTCTACTCGGCGGCGAGCCAGACCGGCGCGCCAGCCCAGACCGGGACGCCGACGGAAGAACGGGTGACACACGAGGAAGAACTGACCACCCACCAGCAGGAACGGTCCGCGCGCGAACGGGAACGCGCGGAAGCACGGACCGCGCGCGAACAGGAACGGGAAGCGCTCAGGACCAAGCACGAAGAAGAACGCGCCGCCGAGCGCAACGCCCGCGGCTCGGGGGATGACGGATCCAGGGCAGGGAGCGAAGCGGGCGCCGACCCATCCAGCGACCCCAACACCGGCGCAGCCAACACCGACGCCTCAGCGAAGGCGTTGCATGGCTGCCAGCTCAACATCGAGGCCAGCGGGCAGCGGATCACCGCCGGGGAATCCGTGACGCTCACCGGAGCGCTCACCTGCCCAGGCACTGCCACCGCTACCACCATGGACACGGACGACCAGCAGGTCGCGCTCTACGTACGGCAGCTCGGCAAGGACGCCCAAGTCCAGCAGAGCCTCGCCGCAGCTCAAACTGTCAGCACCACTGCGGACGGCTCCTACGAACTGACTTCGCCCGTCCTGGATGAAACCAGCATCTTGCAAGTACGCCTCGGTACACACCACGCGCGTGTGGTCGTCAAAGTCGCCCCGCTGATCACGCTGAACACCCCCGCCACGTCGAGTCTGAACACCACCAAAGTGACGTTCTCGGGCACGGTCAGCCCGGCGATCGAAGGAGAGCGAGTGACGCTGCAAATCGCCTACCCGACGACGACCGATGAACACTGGCAGACGGTCGCCTACGGCCGTGTGGGCGCGGAAGGCAGCTATGCGATCGCCCATGCCTTCAGCCATCCGGGCAAGGTGGACGTTCGCGCGGTCGTGCACCCGCACGGCCCAGACGTGAAGGGCAGCTCGGCGCCGGTCGCCTACGAAGTCCTCGAACCGTCACCCGCCGGTCTCGCGAGCCAGTTGACGATGACACCGCCGGTGGTTTCGGCGAACGCCTGACGCGTGAACGGACCTTCGCCGGTCACCGAGAAGATCTCGTAGTCGAGCTCTTTCAGCAGGTCCCACAGGGCTCCCGAGGAGGAGCCGTACAGGGCGGCGCCCGTCGCGACATGCTCGAAGACGATCAACGGCCTCGCTCGAGCGAGCACCGTGCGCGCGCCTTCGATCACTCCCAGCTCGGCCCCCTCGACGTCGATCTTGACAACCCGGGGCAGCAGCTCGCCGAGCTCCTCGTCGAACGTCGAGACCGTCACCGTGATGTACTCGGGATCGCCGCGCTCGTCGCTGATCTCCGGGCTTCGCCGCAGCCCGCTCCAGCCGTCGAGATTTCGGAAGTAACAGAATCGCGCGGTCCCGCTACGTGCTCCGAGCGCCAGTTGGCGGCAATCCACGTCGGGGAACGACGCTTTCAGCTCCGCTGCCACCGCCGGGATCGGCTCGAACGCGAGATGCTT
The DNA here is from genome assembly GCA_963789675.1 of uncultured Solirubrobacterales bacterium. Lineage (GTDB taxonomy): Bacteria > Actinomycetota > Thermoleophilia > Solirubrobacterales > Solirubrobacteraceae > Palsa-744. Next base: position 143,415 of record CAWBLR010000015.1, read on the forward strand.
CCCGTGCGGTGCGACGCGCACGGCCTCGCGCAGGATCTGACCGCGGTTGGCGCCCACGTCGACGTAGGTCGAGTCCCCGCGCAGAGCGCTCGCGAGAATCGCCCCGATCGCGATCTCCTCACGCAACGCCTGACGTGCACCCGGGTAGCAAGCGGCGAGCAACTCCGGCCGTCCCAGACGCCTCGCCGCGGCTCCCACCAGGCGTCTCGTCGGCGAAGGCACCCCCGGCATCCTGCCAGACTCCCGCGGCGGAGACGCGTGCTCGGTGTTACCCAAGTGTGATCGGGAACGATCCCGGCGTCGATTATGATGGCGCCGCGATGACGGTCACCTCGGTCCTGCTGGTCACGCCGCGCTGGACCAGAGACGGCGGCGTCGCCACACATGTGATGGCGAGCGCATCGGCGCTGGCGGAGCATGGCCTGAGCGTGAGCGTGGCGGCAGCCCAGATCGACTACACCACGCCCGTAACAAGTGTGAACATTTTTCACACTCCGGAGCTGTTTGCGACCGGGATCTCACCTGAGCGCAGGCTCGGAGAGGCGCTGTCCGAGCATCCGGAGGCGGTTCACCTGCACCAGGTCGACGACCCGGAGCTCGTCGAGTGCCTGCGCAAGAGCGCACCGGTGCTCCTCAGCGCACACGGCTATACGGCGTGCACATCGGGCGTCCACTATTTTCGGCCCGGCCAGGAGTGCACGCGCGCGCACGGACCCGGCTGCGTGCCCAACCTCGGGTTGCGAGGCTGTGCTCATACGAGCAATCCACGCCGGCTGCCCGCGGCCTACAGGAGCGCGAGCCGGGGGCTCGAAGCGCTCAGAGGCGCCGATCTGGCGATCTCCTATTCGAGCGCGGTGGACCGGCACCTGTCCGTCAACGACGTCACCCGGCGCATCGTGATTCCCTATTTCCCGACGATCGCTCCGGCCGCGGGCTCCGGACACGCCGGCCGGCGTCGCGTCGTCTTCGCCGGACGCGTGGTGGGCCCGAAGGGAGTCGACGTTCTGATCCGCGCCGCGCGCACGGTGGAGGCCGAGTTCGTGATCTGCGGCGACGGCTGGCGCCTGGAGGAGATGCGCGAGCTCGCACGCAAGCTCGGCGTGCAGGGGCGCGTCCGCTTCGCGGGATGGCTCGACGCCCGGGCGCTCGCGCGCGAACTGGCCGAGGCATCCGTGGTGGCGATGCCCTCGGTCTGGCCCGAGCCGTTCGGGCTGGTGGGCATCGAGGCATTCGCGGCGGGGCGGCCCGTCATCGCCAGCGCCACCGGGGGTATCGGCGACTGGCTCGATGACGGCGTCAGCGGGCTGTCGGTGAAACCCGGCGACGCGGATGCGCTTGCGCGAGCGCTCAACGAGCTGCTCGCGGACCCGGGGCGGCAACAGGCGATGGGCGCCGCCGGCAAGCGCGCGGTGCAAGCGCGATTTTCTCCAGAATGCCACGTTGCGGCCGCGCTCGACGCCTACCGGCACGCACGCTCGCGATGGGCATCGAAAAGTGGGCGCGAAATCCATCGTTCCGGCGACGATGACACGCCCGTGATCCTCGAACAGGCGCGCGGCACTGTCGCCGCCGATCGAGCGTGAACAGTCCCTCCTCCACGACACCGGCCGTGCGCGCCTACTCGGAGCAGTCAGCATCGGCGGGCATCTCGATGCGTGAAATAGTCGCCGGCGCACTCCTCGCCGCGCAGCCCGCACGAGGGCTGCGCTGGCTCGACATCGGCTGCGGACGGGGAGAGTTGCTACGCGAGGTCCGGGATCGTTGGGAGCCGGCGAGCCTGCGTGGGATCGACCCGATCGACTGGCTGGACGGCGATCTCAGCGACGACGTGGTCTTCTCCGCGCTGCCCGCGGAGCGGGCCGGCGAGCTGCCCGAGGCCGACCGCGTGCTGCTGGTCGAGGTGATCGAGCACCTCGAGGCCCCCTGGAGCGCGCTCCGCCAGGCCGCAAGGCTCGTGGCACCGGGTGGACGGCTGGTGGTGAGCACGCCGAACCTCGCATCGCTGCGTCACCGCCTGGAGCTCGGCCTGCGCGGGCGGCTGACGAGCTTTCGCCCCGACAACTTGCCTCACCTGTCGCCCGCGCTGCCCCATGTGACGGAGCGCATCCTCATCGAAGAGGGACTCACGGTCGATCCCCCGAGCTTCGCCGGAGCCGATGTCGTCTCGCTGACCGGCGGACGCGTCTGGCCGTCGGGGGCTCGGCGACGCTACCCGGCGCTCACCTCGATCTCGGTGATCCTCGCCGCCGGGCGGACGTGAGCGGCCGTGCCTGAGGCAGGGCGCCCGGCTGACGATCGCCCCCGACCGCGCGCCTCGCTGCTCTGCCTGTCGCCGTCGTTCGCGCCGGATACCACGCCCACGGCGATCCGCGCCGGCAAGCTGCTCGCAAGGTTCAGCGCGCAGTGGGATATCACCGTCCTCACCGAGACCGGTGGGCAGGGCATCCTCGCCGATACCCGGGACCGGTGCGATGACGACCCTGGTGACGGCAAGACGGGTGACGACGATCCGGGCGGCGGCGAGCCGCTGCGCGTCGAGGTCGTCGGCAGCCGGCGCGCGCACAGGCTGCTCGCGAAGCTCAGACGCCTGCGGCTGGGCAGGCTGCTGGAGCTCGTCGTGTGGCCGGACGAGTCGGTTTTCTGGGTGCCCTCGGCGGTCGTGGCGGGCAGGCGCATCGCCCGCACGCGGAAACCAAGCGCGATCGTGGTGTTCATGATGCCCTACTCCGCGGGGCTGGCGGGCGTGCTGCTCAGCCTGCTCACGGGGCTGCCGCTGATCCTCAACCTCGACGACTCGCCGACGTGCACGGACATGCACCCGCACTTCGCGACGCGCCTTCACCATCGCCTCGCCAAGGCCCTCGAGGATCTCTATGCACGTCGCGCCGACGCGATCGTCTATGTCTCGCAGACGAACCTCGACCTCGTGAGCGCGCGCCAGCCCGAGCGCGTTCGTCGCAAGTTCCATCTCGTGCGCTACGGCGCCGAGCCCGCCGACTTTCGCCCGCAGCCACAGTCCGAGGAGGTCTTCGAGATCGCCTACGTCGGCGGGATGACGGGCTGGTGGTCGCTGATCGAGCACGACCCGCCCGGCGGCCGGCTGGGATCAGGCCGGCTGAGAGCGGCCTACGCCGCGTGGGCGAATTTCGGCCGCTACGAGCTGGCGCGGCTGGACCAGCGGACCTCCTCCCCCGCGATCGCCGGCCGGGCGATCCTGGACGCGATCGCCGAGCGCCCCGAGTGGGCGGGGCGCGTGCGCCTGAGGATCTACGGCAACTCCTACCCCGACGCGGTCGTCGCGCACGCGCTCGAGCGCGCCGGGGTGCAGAGCGTCGTGAGCGTGTCCGGCCCCCTCCCCCACGAGCAGATCGCGGATGTGATCGCGCGCGCGGACCTGCTGTTTCTGACCCTGCCCAAGCGCCTCGACCGATCGCCGGGCGGGCGTATCTCCGCCAAGACATACGAGTACCTCGCCACCGACAGGCCGATCCTCGCCGCGGTTTCTCAACCCGGCGAGAACTGGAGCTACCTGGCGGACAAGCCCGGGGTGTGGCTGCTCGAACCGGACGACCAGCGCGGGATGATGCAGGCCATCCGCGAGCTCGCCGCCGCCAAGTTCGCGGGCGAAGCGCTCAAGTTCGACCGCAGCCACATGCACAGCCGGCTGTCATACGCGACGCGCGCCTCACAGTTCGCGACCGTCATCCAGGCTGGAATCGCCCGTCGCGGGGGATGAAGAGAGCGCCTGCTCGAGCAACTCGGCAACGGCTCTGGCGCTGCGCTCGACGCCCATCGCCTGCCGCGCGAAAGCGCCGCCACGGGCGCAGAGCGCCTCGCGCCGGCCGTCGTCTTCGAGGAGCTCGGCGACCGCGCCAGCCAGCGCCATCGCGTTCGGGTCCACAACCAGCGCGACCTCGGCGTCGATCAGCTCCGGCCAGCGCAGCGGACCGTCGATCGCCACGACGGCGCTGCCCGCGGCCAGCGACGCGGCCAGCGTGCCCTTGCGCGAAGTGGGGCCCGAGGCTTCCGCGTGCAACAGGACCTCGCATGAACCGAGTGCGTTCGAGAGATCCTGGGCGGGGAGTACCCCCGAGCAGGACACGATCCGCTCGATGCCCCGCTCGCGCGCGCCGAGCAGCCAAGCCTCGGCCAGCGGCGCGCCACGGCCGGGAGCGCCGAGCAGCTCCAACCGCACGCGCAGATCTCGATCCGCGAGCATGCGCACCGCGTCAAGCACCAGCGCACGCGCCGCGCCTTCGTACGCGTAGCCGAACAGCCCGATGCGATGCTCGCGATCGCGCCTGTGGCGAGCCTCACCAATACCGTCAATGACGGCATTGGCGGCGTCGGCGTCGGGGTCGGGGTCGGGGACGGGGACATGGGCGGGCGGCGGCAGGTTGGAGAACACCGGCGCGAGCGCGATCGGCCGCTGCGCAAACCATGGTCGCGAGGCCAGCCACTCGGCGCGAAAGGGAGCGGTCACGAGCACCGCCGCGGAGCCCCGCACCAAGCCGATCAGCGCCACCCGCTGGGTCAGCGCCCAGAGCTTGCCGCGCAGACCGCCGAGCCGCCACGGGTAGGCGGGCTCGTGCAGGATTGTGATCACCGGGAGCCCGGTTGCGCGCAGCGTCGCGAGGACCGGCCTGACGAACAGCGGCAGGCCCCGGTAGGAGTAGGAGAAGACCGAGTAGTGCAGAACGATCGCTTCCGGCCGCGCCCGCTCGAGCTCGCCGGCGAGCGTCTGCGTCCACGCGCGAAACTCCGCGCGGCAGCCCCGCAGCGAGGACTCGCCGCGCCACAGCCAGTGCAGAGTGCAGCGGACGTTCTCGTGCTCGAGCGCCGCCGCCAGCAGGACCGCGTGATCGCGCATGCCGCAGGTCCGACCCTCGGATACGCCGAGCACGAACGCATCAGCCAACGAGCACCTCACGACGGTATGCGGCCTCGATTGCGTCGGTGAGCGCGCCCAGATCTCCGGTCGCCAGGATCAGGCCGGTGCGACCGGATTCGATCAGCTCCTTCATCCCCGTGTCCTCGCTGGCGATCACGGGTACGCCGGCGGCCAGGGCCTCCGCGGGGGCGTAGGCGAACCCGTCCTCGTAGGCCGGGTGGACGCAGAGCGTGGCCGAGCGCAGGTGGGGCAGCGGATCGCCGGGGCAGAGGACGATGCGGCGATCGCCGGCGCACGCACTCTGAATAAAGCGCCGCATGCCCGGGGTGCCCCACCCCCCCACGAGCCGCAGCCGCAGGTCGAGGTGGGCCAGGCGGCGGACGGCGTCCACGAGTAGCGGCACTCCCTTGTGGACGGCGAGGCTGCCGACGTAGACGATCTCGAAGCGATCCGCGGCCTCGCGGGCTCCCTCGCTGGTGAATCGAGGATCCGGGGTCAGCGGAAAGTCGACGAGCTTCGCCTCGTCGAAGCCCTCCTCCAGGAACGACTCGCGCATGTAGCGCGAGGTCACGTAGATGCAATCGGCCTGCGCATACTCGGCGAGGTTGCGCCGCAGCAGGCGCGTTGCCCACGAACCCTCCAGCGGATACTGGCTGTGCGCCAGCGCGTGCTGGCGGGCCAAGCGCCGCAGGTGGGGGTTGGCGGAGAGCAGCGAGACGGTCGTGTAGCCCGCGCGCCGCGCCGCGCGAAACTGCGTTAGCGCCTGGCCGTTGAAGGCGAGGAGATGATCGGCCGCAGGCAGCCGCGCGGCCGCATGGGCATCGAATTCGGCGAAGAACGCGCGCGCGCGAACCCCGCGAGATGTGGGCACCGGCACCCTGCGCAGCACCGTTGACAGGTAGGGGACTACCAGCCCATGCCTCGGCGATCGGCCCGCCGAGCGAGCTGATGAGGACAGAGAGGGTCCCGACAACGACCGAGACGACCGAGAGGATCGAGTGCCGGAGGTCGGGCCGCAGATGCAGACCGCCGGCTGCCCGCCGCGATCCAGCGCATCGACGGTCTCGCTCAAGTGGCGCCCGAGTCCACCCGAGCCGAGCGACGCGGTGCAGGAGACGACGACCAGTCCACCTGGCAGCGCATCACGCTGAGCATTGCCAGCCACTTCGCGCCAGCGTGGACTCAGGGGCGCCTCGGGCGATCCGGTCGCATGGTTGCGGGTTTCCTCAGCCAAGGCGGTCATAACCCCAGAGCGTCACGAGATCGCGGTCCAGGTACTCGCTCAACGCCACGACCTCCCCGCGGAAGCGGTGGCGCAGCTCCAGCAGCAAGCGCTCTTCGGGCGGCTGGGGGCGGCCCTGGACGAGATGGCGCTGGGTGAGGTGGATCGCACGGCTGCGCAGCTCGCTGGGCATGATCGTCTTCAGCGCGGCCTTGGCCGTTCGCGAGACCGGGCCCCTACCCATCGAGACGGCGTGCAGCAGTTCGTCGAGCTGCTGCGAGCGCATGCGCATGACCGTCTGGTTCGCCTCCCGCACCTCAACCGGAGGTGTCTCGTCGACGCCGAGAAAGCGCCGTACGCTGCGCACCGTCGCGGCGTTGTCGGCGCGAAAGTCGTCGTAGATCAGCACCAGCACCTGCTCGCGCGGGAACACGTCGTGGTAGCGCCGCAACTGCTCGACGTAGCGCACATGATCGGCATACATCAGCAGCTGCGGCCGGTGCGAGCGGCGGGGGATCTTCCTGCCCTGACGTCTCGCCTGCTCGAGTGCGATCGCCCGTCGCATGCTCTTGCTGCTCTCCACGTGCGTGCGCAGCAGCTGTGTGTGCAGCGAGCGCAGGAAGCTCGCCGGCTCGCGCAGGATCGCGACGATCCGCGCCTCGGGCGCCAGCTCCGCGATTCGCGCCGGGGCCGTGCGGGACAGGAGATACACGGACGAGGCCTCTCCGACTCGCTGCTGCGGCGCGGCGGCGGCGAACAGCGAGCGATAGTCCTCCAGCGTGGCCGGCGTGGCGGCGGCCTTTGGCGGTTGAAAGCGAGGCAGCATGTCGCTCGCGAAGAACCACGGCTCCTTGAGCTCGGGCATGAAGATCTGCGGATGCCCTCGCAACATCTCATACAGGGCCGTGGTCCCACACTTGGGGTGGCCGGCGATGAAGAAATCGGGCATCCGTCTGCTAGAGCCCGTCATAGCCCCAAAGCCCAATCAGGTCCCGATTCAGGTAATCGCTCAACGCGCCGACCTCCCCCTTGAAGCGACGCCGCAGCTCGACCGTCAAGCGCTCGTCCTGCGGGCGCGGCTGCGCGTAGAGCACTCGATGGCGCAGCACCTTCAGCGCGCCGTGGCGCAACCGCTGCGTGCTGAGCGCCTTGAGCACGGGCTTCAGCAGCCCGGCGACCCGCCCCTCGCCCAGATACAGCGAGCGCACCCGCTCGTAGATGCCCACCGATCGCACCCGCACCGTCGGATTTGCCTCCCTGAGCGCGATCGGCAGGGACTCGTCGACTTCCAGAAAACGCAGCACGCGGCGCACCGTGGCCTCGTTGTCGGTGCGAAAGTCGTCGTAGATCAACACCAGCACCTGCTCGCGCGGGAACACGTCGTGATAGCGGCGCAGCTGCTCGACGTAGCGCACGTAGTCGGCGTAGACCAGTCCGGGGCGCGTGTCGCGCTCGCGCGCACGCTCGTGCTCGAGCGCGAGCGCTCGGCGCAGGTCGCTCTCGGTCTCCACATGGTCGCGGATCAGCTCCATGTGCAGCGAGCGCAGAAAGCTCGCGGGCTCGCGCAGGATCGCGACGATGCGCGCGTCGGGCTGCAGCTCCGCAATGCGGGCGGCCGCTGTGTGCGAGCGCAGATACGAGGGCGACGCCTCGCCGGCGCGCTGCTCCGCCGTAGCGGGGGCGAACAGCGCGAGGTACTGCTTGAGTGTGCGGGGATGTGCCGCGTGAGCATCCATGTGGGGGTGAAGCTCGGGCGCGAAGAAGCGCGTCTCCTTGAGCTTCGGCATGAAGATCTGCGGATGGGATCTGAGCGTCTGATACAGCGCGGTCGTGCCGCACTTGGGGTGGCCGACTATGAAGAAGTCAGGAACGAGGCTCCGTGACGCCACCAAGAAGTCGGGAGCCGCGTTCCCTGGCGCCCGATCTGCGCTCACCTCGACGTCGGGCGTGCCCACTGGATCGCTCATAGGGCACGCACCGAGCCCACCGCCGCCGCCGATCTCCCCGCAGCCGGGCGCAAGCACGAGAAGACGAACCTCCACGGCAGATGCAGCAATGCGGTGACACGCGATCCGTGGGCCCGTGTCTCCAGGCGGCTTCTGAGTGCGACGACCTCGGCGTTGGCGAGACGATTCGCCAGAAATGCGGGACCGGGTTGCAGCGCGTTCAAATCGGGAATGTCCGCGGAGGATCCGATGTGGTCGAGAATCTCCCGCAACACGCCCTCCGGGTTTGCGACGAAGTCCTCGTGACGCACCAGCAACCGCCGCTCGGATGGATGCCGGAGGAATACATACGTGGACAGCAGGTAGGTCAGCCACAGATACGCGTTAGTCGCGAGTACACCGAACCGTGGCCCCTGAACAACGTCCCTGCGTCTGTAGGAGGCGACGACGCCCTGCGGATCCCGGACCAGGAAGAGCAGGTACAGGTCGATCCCGCCGAGCGCCTGCATAGCGCGGGCCCGTCGCGGGAAGTGAGACGTATCGACGATGCAGCCCTTGCCCGCCGTGCGCGCGAGCGCCTGAAAGAGGTCTTCACAGGCGCTGCGATAGCGCCCCCGCAGCCGGCGTTGCGCGGGCCAGCTTCCGATCTGAAACAGCGCCGAGGATCGCTGCAGCACACCCACCTCGCCGCCGAGCCCCTCGACGCCGACGCCGACGTCGAGCTCATCGCGCACCGCCCGCCAGAACCGCTCCCGCTCCGGGTCCCGTGCGCCGGTGAGCGGCCTGCCGGCTCGTCGATACCACCGGGCGAGCTCCCCCGCGAAGAAGATGCCGGCGCAATTACCCAAGGCGATGCCGAGAATCGTGCTCCCGCTGCGGCCGGCACCCATCACGTAGATCACCTTCGGCAATGCCGCACCAGGCGCATGGTGGTCGGCTCGGTGCCCGGGATCGACCTGGCGCACGGGATCGCCTTGGGGCGCAGGATCGACCTGGCGCACGGGACCGACTTGGGGCGCAGAATCGCCTTGGGCCGCAGGTGATCTTGCCGGCATCACAATCCGAGCTCAACCGGCGGGGATCGGATTGTGCTCGATGCCCTCGACGTGTCGCTGCAGCGCGGCCGAGATCTCCTTCGATACCCGCTCTGGCGCAAACAGGCGCTGCGCCTCCGCGCGGGCCAGCGAGCGAAGCTGCCGCGGATCGGAGCCCAGGCGCTCGAGCGTCGCGAGGATCGCCGCGGCCATACCGGGGACGTCCCCGGGGGCGACCGCGGCGGCGGCGGACCTGTCCACCTGCTCGATCGCACCGACCTCCGTGGTCGCCACGACCGGCACCCCCGCGGCGAGCGCCTCGGCCACGGTCAGGGCGAAGGCCTCGTACTTGCTCGCCTGTAGCAGCACGTCGCTTGCCCCGAGCTCGCCCGGCACCTGGGATCCCGGGACGAAGCCCACGTATTCCGAGTTCTCGACCGGCAGCTCCTCGAGCAGGTGTGTGTAGTTCGACCACACGCTCGTGCCCCCCACGAGCCGTATCCTCACGTTGACTTCCCGCTCCAGCAGCAACTTTGCGAGCGCGACCACGTCCTCGATGCCCTTGCCGGTGGCGATCCGGCCGAGGACGAGGATCCGCGGCGGTTTCCCGAGCGGCCTGTCCGGGACGATTCCCGCGAACCGATCGAGGCGCACCGGGTTGGGGACGACGACGGTGTCCTGGAGGGAGAGGCCGTAGTCGCGGACGAGATGGTTGCGAAACACCTCGCTGATGCACACGACCAACTGCGCGCGGCGCACGCTTCTGCGCTGTACGCGCATCCGCAGCCAGATCACCGCCGCCGCGATCGCAACCGTGTAGGTGGGCCGGCGCTGCAACTGCAGCCGCCGCTCTCTGACCAGGAACCTCAGCGCATCCGCGCTGCTCTGCCCCGGATGCACGACCAGCGGCACGCTGCGCCTGAGCCTGCGCGGCATCGCGAGATTTTCCACATTAGAAAATTGATAGAAAAGATCGTAGGGATCGTCTCGATGCCTGCGTGCGACCTCGGCGCGCAGACGCAGCGAAGCCACGCCGCGGGCGATCAGCGAGCTCACAAACGCCGTGAGCCTCGTGCGGCTGTACCACCGATTCCACTGCCAGCCGCTCATTCCCCAGACGAATGTGAGGTTCTCGAGGTCGGTGATCAGGGGGGAAGCTCGTGCCGGTGGGATGGAAAGAAGCAGTCGATCCGATGACCGAGCTTGGCGAGACCATGCAGCAGATCGGTGGCGATGCCGGGAACGCCCCCCGTTTCCTCGGCGGGCGCAAACCCGATCCAGGCGATGTGAAGCGATCTACCCGACTCGGTCATAGCCCCACAGGCTCACGAGGTCGCGGTCGAGATATCGCGCGAGCGCGACGACCTCCTGCTTGAAGCGCGTCCGCAGCTCGCCCATCAGGCGCTCGTCCGGCGGCGGCGGCTCGGCGAAGACCATACGCTGCTGGGTCGCGTAGAAGGCTCTGCGTCGCGGCCCCCCGGGTGTCACCGCCTTCACGCCCGCCTTCACCGTCCGTGAAACGGGCCCCGTACCCACGCCGACGGCGTGCACAAGCTCGTGCAGGCGCTGCGAGCGAACGCGAACCGTGGGGTTGGCTTTGCTAGGCGCGATCGGTGCGGCGTCGTCGACCTCGAGAAAGCGGAGCACGCGACGCACCGTGGCCTCGTTGTCGCGCTTGAAGTCGTCGTAGATGAGCACCAGCATCCGCTCTTGTCCGAACGCATCGCGGTAGCGGCGCAGCTGCTCGACATAGCGCACGTGATCCGAATACAGCAGCGCCTGCGGCCAGTAGGTGCGGCGCGGGATCGAGCCGCCATGCCGGCGCTCGTCCTCGAGCGCGAGCGCCCTGCGCAGGTCGCTCTCGGTCTCTACGTATGTCTGCAGGAACTGCAGGTGCAGGGAACGCAGGAAGCTGGCCGGCTCGCGCAGGATCGCGACGATGCGCGCGGCCGGTTGCACCTCGGCGATCGCGCTCGCGGCGGTGGGGCTCCAGAGATACTGGGCGCTCGCCTCGCCGACGCGCTGGTCGGGACGGGCCGGCTCGAACAGCGACAGGTACTCGGCAAGCGTCCGCGGCGTCCCTTCCGGGCGTGGCGGAGTGCGGACGTGCAGCTCGGGGGCGAAGAACCACGGCTCCTTGCAGGCGGGCATGAAGATCTGCGGATGGCTGCTCAGCATCTCGTACAGCGCCGTGGTGCCGCACTTGGGCTGGCCGACGATGAAGAAATCGGGCGGTCGCGCATGCGTCTGCCCCGTTGCCTGCACCGGTGCCGGGCTTGTCTCCGCGCTCACAGCAGTACCCCCGGCCGAAACCCGGCTCGCACCCGCGCTCACGGCAGCGCCCCCGCCGAGGCCCGGCTCGCGAACGCCGACGCCGAGCGGTAATACGCATCGTCCCGGCGCAGCCGGTCGATCGTGTCGAATGCGACCAGCCTGCCGTCTTTGATCACCATCACGCGATCGCAGATGTCGAGCGTGGAGATGCGGTGGGCGACGATGAACAGGGTCAGTTCGTGCTTGAGGCCGTTCAGCGACTCCTGGATCGACGCCTCCGAGCTCGGATCCAGCGCGCTCGTCGGCTCGTCGAGCACGAGCACCTCGGGCTTGGCGACCAGCGCCCGGGCGAGGCACAGCCGCTGCTTCTGGCCGCCGGAAACCGCGTCGGCGCGAGGACCGACGATCGTGTCATAGCCCTGCGGCCACTGCATGATCTCCTCGTGGATGTGCGCCAGCCGCGCGGCCCGCTCCACAGCGCCGTCGTCGAGCTCGCGCTCGAAGCGGATGTTCTCCGCCACCGACGCGTGCAGCAGGCGCGGCTCCTGCGGAACGTACACGACCCGCGTGTGCCAGTCGCCGCGCACGAACCGCTCGGCCGGGATGCCGTTGATGAGATACCTCCCCTGCTGCGGCCAGCGCAGCTGCAGGAGCAGCTGGATCAAGGTCGACTTGCCCGCGCCCGTCGGTCCGATGATGCCGACCACCTCCCCGCGCGCGACCTCGAAGCCGATCCCCGACAGCACCGGCCGGTTCGACCGGTAGGCATATGAGACGTCCTCGAAGGCAAGCGTCTGGACCGCCGGCAGCGGCACCTCGCCCGCGGGCGGGCTGCTCTCCGCGTAGCGCCGCGCCGTCTCCTGCGTGAGCTCGATGAACGGCAGTGTCTGCGCGAGCCCCTGGTAGGTGGCCAGCCCCTGCTGCCCGCTGCGCGTCGAGCGCACGAGCAAAAGGACGATCGCCCCGAGCGCCGCGGTCTGGTGCACGCCGCTCGCGTACACCAGCGCCAGCCCCCCCACGAGCAGGATCATTATGAAACTCTGGAACAGGTTGGGGACCAGTTTGGTGAGCATTTGGGTGTAGAAGAAGAGGCCGCGAGCCTCCTGCACCAGGCCGTCGATCCGCCTGCGCTGGGCGCCCCCCACGCCGAACACCTGCGTCTCTTCGGCGAGCCGGATCGACTCGTTGATGCCGCTCGCGTACTGCACCTGGGCCTGGGACAGCGCTTGCGCCTGGCGGACGCCGATCCCCTTCAGCGGCCGCAGCGCCACAAACGTGATCACCCCCGCGAGTAGGATCGCGCCCGCGGCCACAGGATTGAGCAGGAACGCGGTGATCAGCAGCGCGAGGAAGGTCAACGAGTTGACGACCAGGCTCGTCGCCCCCAGCGCGCCCCCGGTCGCCTGCATCGTCTGGCTGGTCATCGTGTCCTGCAGTTGCCCTTCGCGGTCGCGGGACTGCACCTCCCAGGAGGCCCCGGTGAAGGCATGGAACAGGTTCGTGCGCAGCCGCGCCTGCACGTCGGCGGCGATGCGGGCGGGCAGGATCGAGATCGGGATCTGCAACAGGAGGCGCACCACGGCGAGCGCGAACGCGATTGCGATCAGGGTCCCGACTCCGGCGGTCAGATGGAGGACGCCGGCGTGGATCTTGTCCTTGTGCGAGGAGCCGACGAGGTGGGCGGCGATCTCGGCGATCAGCGCGAGCGATCCGGCTTCCGCGAACCCGGCGAACAGCGAGCTGAGCGCGAGCGCCACAACCGTTCCACGGCGATCGCCCAGCAGCAGGTTCAGCCGCGAGATCGTGGAAGCGCCCGAGGATGCCTCTTCGCGGTGGTGGGAGAGATCGGTCACGGCTCGCTCACCCGGGCCCTGCACCGGCCGCACCGGACACATGGGCCACACCGGACACCCCGGGCACACCGGGCACACCGGGCACGATCGGCATGCGACCGCCGGACAGATCGATCGAGTCGTCCCCCCTGCCATCCATCGCGGCGCGTCCGGGACCCGCGAACCAGTACGCGATGACGCCCGGCACAAACCACAGAAACGCCCCGATCGTGACGGCCAGGGTCGGCGCCGAGAGCCCCTCACAGGCAAGCGCGATGAAGCCCGTGAGCACACCCACGAGGTAGGTGCGCAGCTCGACGTCGCGCACGCGCCTCAGCCGCGGCAGCGGCAAGCGCGATCGTGCTTGCCGAAAGGCCGAGCCAGAGCAGCAGGCCGGGCAGCCCCAGTTCCTTGACCAGGAGGCTGTATGCCGACCCTCCTTCCACCTTCTGACCTTCTATTTCCAGCCGCTGGTGGCCCCCGAAGCCCGACGCCGAGCCGGCGGTGCCGAGCCCCAGGCCGAAGGGGGCGTGGATCAGATCCGAGGGGATCTGACTGAGGCTCCTTTCCTTGCCGGCGCCGCCGGTTTCCTGCGCTCGCGCCACGCTCGTGAGCGTTTCCTGGCGGGCGAACACGCTGCTGCCGTCGGCTTCGACGAGCACCGTGCCGACGCCCAGCGCGAGCAGCGCGATCGCCACGAGCCCCGCGAGCGGGCGGCCCACGCGCAATCCGGCAAGCACCGAGAGCAGGGCAAAGCCGACCAGCACGACCACGGCGACGACCGTCGAGGTGCGCGAGGCGGAGGTGGCGACCCCCAGCAGCGCCCCCATGCAGCACAGCAGCACCGGCCATCGTCGACGCAGTCCTCCGGTGGCCAGCAGCGCCATCAGCCCGGGCAGCGCCAGCACGCCCACGCCGCCACCGAAGCCGGAGTCCGAGCCGAGCGCCGGCGGGCGGGCGTGCGCGACGCCTTCGACGGAGTAGGTGCGCGCCGTGATCCCGTTGCCGGTGCCGCCTTTCACCAGTTCGTTGTAGCCCGGACCCCAGCTTGCCAGTTGCGCCGTGCTGAGCCGCGACTGGTACGCGCCCACCAGCCCGTTGGCCAGGGCAATCACGCCGAGCAGCAGAAAGAGCTGGCGGAAGCGCTGCTTGCTGCGCATGATCAGGTATCCGAAGAAGAAGAACGGAACCCACTCGAGCTGCTGGCGGTAGCCGCCGAGGCTCTTCAAGATGCTGCCGGTGTGCGGGTTCAGCGCCTCGACCAGGACGAAGGCCACGAACGCCAGCACCCACCCCGACAGCGGTGGCAGGCTCAGACGCTCGCGGCGAACGACCGGCCGCATCAACATGCCGAGCACGATCGCGACGATCAAGATGTCGCGCAGGCTCGACGCCAGCTTGTGGTTCGTGGCCTCCAGCTTGATCGGGCCGTCCAGCAAGCCTAGATAGAGCGCCAGCAGCGTGAGCGTCAGCGTGTAGCGGGTGCTGAGCATCAGCGCGATCACCGCCACCACACCGAGCATGCCCCCCACGACCACGGCCATGTCGCCCACGCTCGGGTTGGGCATCTCGACGCTGATCGCCAGCGCCACGATCAGGGGGACGAGCGCGCCCAGCCCCGCGAGCAGATACCCCCGCGCACGCCAGCCGAGCACGGTCGGGTGGCTCCTTCGAAAGTGCTCGGCGGGCTGCGGTCGGTAGGTGCTCATCGACCCGTCGGGTTCATCGGCCCATCAGGTTGCCGAAGCCACGTCTGTGCTGCCCGGCCTCGGCCTGAATGCCGTACTTTCTGATCTCCGCGGGCGAGACGGCGTTGGCCACGACGCCGAGCACCGGCGCGCTGGGGGTATGCGCGAGCAGCTGCATCAGGCGTTCGGCCGACGCCGCACGCGTGTGGCCGGTGCGCGCGACGATCACGATCCCATCCACGGCGGCGAGCAGCGGGATCGCGTCGCTCACCTGCAGCGGCGAGGGAGCGTCGAGGAGCACGTGGTCGAAGTCCGCGGCCAGCGATCGCACGAGCTCGCCGGTAGCCGGGTTGCCGAGCAGCGCAGGCGGGTTGGCAACCTTCGTACCGCCGACGAGCACGGAAACGGACCCGGCCGGCGAGACGACCGTGGCGGTACTGCCCGTGGGAACCGGCAACGACACTGGCGTTGGTGCTGGCAGCGGCGCCACGCCGACGCCCACCTCCGGGCGCGCGAGGCTGACGGTCTGCAGCGCGTCCTCGAGCGAGAGCATGCCCGTGAGCACATCCGCCAGCCCGTGCGATCCGTTCAGGTGCAGCAGCCTGCTCTGGACGGGCCGGCGAAAGTCCGCCTCCACGATGGCCACCCGCTTGCCTGACTGACCCCAGGCGAGCGCGAGCCCGGCGACGAGCGTCGACTTGCCGTCACCGGCGTCCGCGCTGATGCACAGGATCGTACGCGGGGCGTGCGACCGGCCGTTCCCGGCGCCGCCTGCGACCTGCATCGTCGTCTGCAATCGCCACAGCGCCTCGCGCAGCAGGAAGGCCGGCTCGGCGTGCCCGTCGACATCGATCAATGGCCGTTTGACGGCGCGCAGCGCCGCCAGGATCTGCGCGGGGTAGGCCTCTTCGACGGCTGGCAGCGAGCGCAGCCGCCGATCCATACGGCCGAGCGCGTAGGCTCCGAACGAGGCCAGCAGCAGGCCAATCGCGAACCCGAAGAGGGCGTTGCTGCGGGGGTGGGGCGAAACCAGCACCGACTCCTTCGGCTTGGCCGGATCGACCTGGGTGACAAGCGAAACCCCCAGGTCCGCTTCCAGTTGGTTGATCTTGCTGCTCAGGGTCGCCGTCTGGACCGCGGCCGCGGCGCCCGTGGAGCTCTTCGCGGCGCCATTCCCCTTCGAGGTCGGGGCGAGCAGCGACTGGAGCTGCCCCGCTTCGATCCTGCGCAGCTGCCTGCGGGTGAGGGCGATCGCAGTTTCGACCTGCGCGCGATAGTGGGCGTTCTGACGTTTGATGTATGTCTGCGCGGTGGTGTTGACGAGCAGCGCGGCCCCGCGCGCGCTGTGCGCTTCCCCTTCGATCGTGATGAATTCGCTCTTTTCGCTGCCCTTCGCCTTAGCTTTGCCCTTCAGCGCCGCGTGCACCGCAGGCGTCTTCTTGCGTTCCCGGCGCAGCTGATCGTGGACGGCTTCTCTGACGATGCTCGAGTTGATCAGCGCCGCCTGGGTGATCGGGTTGGGGGCGCCGGCCCGCTTGCCGGCGCTGCCGGCGCCGAGCTGCGACTGTTCTTCAGCGCCGTTGCCGAGATAGATCTGCGTGACGGCCGAGTAGAGCGACGGCTGGTGTCTGTAGTAGACGTAGCTCCCCGCCCCCACCAGCAGTGCCACTACGAGAATCAGCCACTTGTATCTCCACAGCGGAGCCAGGATGGCGGTGGCGTCGGTGGTCTCGTTCATCGACTGGTTCCATCCACGTTCAGACAAGCGACAGTGCCAGGCCCCGTATCACCGCCAAGCCCTGGGCCACCGTGCTGGTTGCTCGGAAGGAGCGCTAGCATCGAGCATCGACGGCGGCCGGATGTAAAGCATGTGTGAACGTCCTCAGCCCGATCGGGGGCGCCTACTCGTAGTCAGCCACCCGGCGGTCGTGAACGTCAACCAGGAGGTCTACCGCGAGCTCGTCCGGCGCGGGTGGGATCTGACGATCGTCCTGCCCAGCCGCTGGCGTCACGAGTATTCGCGGGCGATCGTGGGACCGGAGACGCTCACGGGCATCGAGGATGCCCTGCGCCCGACCCCGGTGCTGATGGCCGGGCATCCCCAGCGACACGTCTATCTGGCCAACTGCCGAGCGCTGAGCAGGCGGGCTCATCCGGACGTGGCGTTCATCGAGGCCGAGGCGTTCTCGCTGTCCGCCGCGCAGTGGGGCTTCGCCCTGCGCAGGCTGGGCGTGCCCTTCGGCGTGCAGTGCGCGGAGAACATCGATCGCGAGCTGCCGCTGCCGGTTCGCTGGTCACGCTCGCGGGTGTTGCGCGATGCCGCCTTCGTGGCGGCGCGCTCGGACAGCGCGGCGCGGCTCGCGCGCGGCTGGGGCGCGGCGGGGGAGGTCGAGCTCGCGCCGCACGCCGTCCCCGCGTGGGAGGTCCCGACGACACCGGCGGCCCTCGGACACGCTCCGGCGGCGGCTACACACGCAGCCCCGCCGCCGGCTTCCCCCAGTCCGTCCTCCACCGGACACGAGACCTCGCTGCCAGCCGTCTCCGGGGAGGCAATGCCCGACCGGCCGTTCACCGTGGGCTATGCGGGCCGGCTGGTCGAGAGCAAGGGGCTGATCGATCTGCTGGCGGCGGTGCGCAGGTTGCAGGCACCCGTCGAGATGCTCTTGATCGGCAGCGGCGAGCTGCGGGCACGGCTGGAGGACCAGCCGATCCCGGGCTCGCGGGTGCGCGTGCTTGACGGGCTCGCGCACCAGGAGATGGCCGCGGGCTACGCCCAGCTCGACGTGCTCGTGCTGCCCTCACACACGACCCCGACCTGGAAGGAGCAGTTCGGGAGGGTGATCGTCGAGGCGCTGTGGTGCGGCGTCCCGGTGGTCGGCTCGGACTCGGGCGAGATTCCCTGGCTGATCGGGCTGACCAAAGGGGGGCTAGTCTTCCCCGAGGGAGACAGCGAGGCGCTCGCCCTGCAATTGGCCAGATTGCGAGCCGAGCCTGAATTGCGCCGGCAGCTGGCCACGAAGGGCAGGCAGACCGTGGAGCGGCTGTTCTCGGTATCCGGAGCGACCGACCCCCTGGAAAGACTGCTCACCCACGCCGTGGGAGCCCGTGCGCGCGATGCGGTCAACGTCTGAGCACGCCGCTCAACCTGAATGCCCCGCCCCGCTCAGCCCGTTTGCCGTTCGCCGGCCAAGCGCTGGTAGAGCTCGTGATGCCTGGCGACCGTTCGCTGCCAGCTGAATCGGAGCGCTGACCGTCGCGCCGCCTGGCCGATGCGCGCCCTCCGCGCCGGATCGGCGGCCAGCAGGCGCAGGCGCTCGGCGATCTCCTCGGGCCACGGGCCGATCAGAAAACCCTCCTCGCCGTCGCGCACGAGCTCGCGAATCCCGTTGATCGGGGTCGCGAGGATCGGCAGCCCGCTCGCCGCCGCCTCGAGCGCGACCAGCGGGAAGGCCTCGTAGCTGGAGGGGAACACGAGCGCGTCGGCGAGCTCGTACAGCAGGGGGACCTCGCCGAAGACCCCGAGCCAGTGCACGGCCTCCCCCACGCCGATCGAATCCGCCAGCTCGCGGTAGCGCGCCGCGTCGCCGCTGCCGGCCACGATCAGATCCCATTCCGGCGCCGCGGCGAGCGCGCGGATCGCGGGCGCAAGGCCCTTGCGGCCCCACTCGCCCCCGACGAACAGCGCGACGCGCCGGTCCGGCGCGATCCCCAGCCGCTGGCGCAGGGCGTGCGCCCGCGCGGCCTGCAGCCCCGGCGCGAAGAGCTCGGTGTCGACGCCGTTCTGGATCGCCACGACGCGGCCGTCCAGGCCGGGATAGTGCTCGCGCAGCTCCGCGGCGACGCCCTCCGAGACGCACGCGAACGTGGCCGTCCCGCTGGCGCGATAGCAGACCCGTTCGGCGCTGCGAAACAGGCGCCGGACGAGCTTGGCGTGCAGGCGGTAGAGGGGCGTGCGGCGGCTGGGATGCAGCGGCCCGACCTGGTGGCAGTAGTGCACCGCGACGACGTCGACCCGGCCCAGCACGATCGCGCCGGTCGTGTGCACCACGCCACGCCGTCGCCTGGCGAGCGCGAGCGAACCCGCGAGCATGAACCACGGATGCGCGATCAGGACGGGGCGGCGCGGGCCGCGCACGCGGTGAAAGCGCACCCCGGCGCCCGCGGGCAGCTCACATGTGCGGGCGATCACCGTCACCTCGTGACCGCGGGCGCGCAGGCCGAGCGCGAGCTCCGCCAGGACCCGCTCCATCCCGCCGATCGCGCCGACGTCGTGCGCGACGATCGTCACCTCGCACGGCGGCGATGCCTGCGCGGTCTCGACCCGCGCCTCGCCTGTCGGCTTGCGCGAGCATCGTTCGTGACAGCAGGTTACCCATGCGACCCTTCGCGCTCTCTATGGCGCGCTTCGTACGGCGGCCCCTCAGATGGCGCCCTCGCGCTCGATCGGGCGCCTTCGCGCTCTTCGCGCAGCCGCTCGAGGTTTGCGAAGAACCTCCCCCGCATCGCCGCGTCGGTGAATTCCCGCCCGAACAGCTCGCGGCCGGCGCCGCCGAGGTTGCGACGCAGCTCCGCGGAGGCCAGCAGCGGCGCCAGGGCGTCCGCGAGGGCCTCGGGCGCGCCCGAGCGGGCGAGCATGCCCGTGCGCCGATCTTGGACGAACTCCGCGGGACCGCCCGCGTCGACCGCGACGACCGGCACCCCCCGGGCCATGCCCTCGAGCAGCACGATCCCGAACGGCTCCGGGTCCGAGGCGTTGACGAGGATGTCCATCCGCTCGAGATACGGCCCGGCATCGGGCACCTGCCCGGTCATCGTGACGGCGCCGGCGAGACCCAGACCGTCGGCCAGCGCCGGCAGTGACCGCGCGTACTCGGGGGAGAGCCCGTAGGCGTCGCCACCGACGATCAGCGTGTGGAAGGGCAACCCACGCTCACGCAAGAGCGCCTGCGCGCGCAGTAGCCGATCCTGGCCCTTCCAGGGCTGTAGCCGCCCGACCAGGCCGACGACGGGGAGATCGTCGGATGGCAATTCGGAGGGCGAGCTCAGGCCGGGAGGGAAGCTCGGGTCCGGTGCAGGACCCAGATCGGCAGAGTCCGGAGCAGGCTTCGAACGCGAACGCGAGCGCGAGCTCAGGCGCGAGCTCACACCGGGCACGGCGGTCCCCGGGGCGACGACGAACACGGGCCGCCGCGGGAACAGCCTGGCCTGCGCCGCGGCGGCCTCACGGCAGTAGCAGCCGATCGCGACAGCGGGGAACAGCGTGGCGAGACGATCGATGCGGGCGCGTGCCGGAATCGAGTGCTGCCACAGCACGACGCGATCGCTCATGCCCACGAGGGCGGCCGCGGTCGCGCCGTAGAAGTGCGTTTTCGCCGCCCAGTTGAGGATCAGGTCGGGCCGGCGCGAGCGCATGATGCGCGCAAGGCGCACCACCGTCAGTCCCCCGCGACGGATTTCGCGCAGGCGAGCGGCCGGGAGCACGAGCACGCGAAAGCCCGCCTCCGCGAGCGCCGCCGGCCACGAGCCGGGTTCGAAGAACACCAGCTCGAGCTCGTGTCCCTCTTCACGCGCGCCGTCGAGCACGCTCTGCAGCATCGCCTCGGCGCCGCCCAGACGCTCGCTCCAGGGAACGGTTACGAGGATGCGCATGATGAGTTGTTAACGACAGTCACATTTATGTGTAACCGGCCGATCGCCGTCCTTTTACCCCATCCGTTCACCGCGGCGGATTGTACCCGCGGATATCCTCACGCCATGCTCGACGCGGTTCTGCGCATCTTCGGATGGAGGTTTTTGCTGATCACCGGAGATCCTTGTGTGCTCGACCGCTGGCTGTGGGTGCGCAAGCGTTTGCGGGGCGGCGACTTGCGCACGTTTGACGCCGGCTCGGGCAACGGCGCGTTCAGCATCTTCGCGGCCGGCATCGGCAATCGGGTGGTGGCGGCTTCGTTTTCACAGAGCGAGCAGCAGAGCGGCCGCCACCGAGCTGAAGTCCTCGGCGTGAACGGCATCGACTTTCGCGTGATCGACCTGCGCGAGCTCGGAGATACGGGCGATGAGCTCGACACGTTCGACCAGATCGTCTGTCTGGAGACGATCGAGCACATCGGCGACGACGAGCGTCTGATCGACGCGCTCGCGGCGCTGCTGCGCCCTGGAGGCAGGATCCTGCTGAGCACACCGTATGACCGCCACCGGCCGCTGTACACCGAGGATCCGCGTCCCAGCCCCATCGAGGACGGTTCACACGTTCGTTACGGATATTCACATGAGCGTCTCGGGGGATTGATCGCAAGCGCCGGCCTGGAAGTGGGCGCGGAGGATTTCGTCAGCGGCGTCGTCTCGCAGAAGCTGACCGACCTGATGCGCTGGCTCGGCGTCCACGTCGGGTTGCCCCTGGCCTGGATCGTCGTATTGCCGCTGCGTGGCCTGGTCATATTCGACAGGCCGCTCAGCAGGCTGTTGCGTTATCCGTATCTCAGCGTCGCGCTGTGCGCCGTCAAGCCGGCGCCTCAACCACTGACAGCAGCCGTCGCTACCGCGGCATCGGCGCAGGCGGCGACACCGGTGGCGAGGACCGGGGCGCCCCCGGCGTAGGCGTGGGCGTGGGCGACGCCTCGGCTCTGGGGTTCAGTCGCGACAGCGTCGCCGTCAACGGCGCTTGCACCACGGCCGTCACATGCGAGGACCGCGGGGCGGTCTCGGCGCCGCGTTTGAGCGACAGCGTCTGCGACCTCGTCACCCGATTGCCCTGCAGCGGGACGCCGACGGCGAGCTTCGTCAAATCGGGGGGTGCGACGGCGGGACAGCCGCCGAGGTCGAGGATCTGCCGGACGATCCCCTCCGGGTCGGCGACGAAATCCTCGTGATGCACGAGCAGACGCCGCCGGCGCGGATGTTTCAGGAAAACAGATATCGACAGCAGCTGCGTCAACCACAGGTAGACGTTCGTGTGGAGCGTCGACTTCGTGAACTCGCCCACGTCGTGACGGTTGAAGGAGGCGACGACGCTCTGCGGGTCGCGGACCAGGAACACCAGATATAAATCGATCCCGCCGGCCCGCTGCAGCTCGATATGCCCGCAACGGATAATGCGAGGTGTCGACAACATGCGTATCTCCCGTCGCGCGCACGAGCGCACGATAGAGATCCTCAGCAATCGCACGATATCGCCGGCCAAGCCGGCGTCTGGTTGCCCACTTGTGAACTCGCAGCAACGAAAGCGAACGCTCGATCGCGCGCTGCGCCTCGTTGCCAAACAGCGCGGCCGCACCGTCGGGATCCTCGAGCTCGCCGCGCACCCCGTTCCAAAATTGCATCCGCTCGGGGCTTTCCACCTGGGGGACGCCGGACCTGACGAGCCAATTATCGAGCTCACCCGCATAGCAGACGTTCGTGCAGTTTCCCAGTGTGATTCCCAGCACCGTGCTGCCGCTGCGGCCGGCTCCCATTACGTAAATAACCCGTGGTCGCTGGCGGTCGCGGGACATCGATTCGATAGCCTAGCGTCGCGATGGCGAGCAGACCCCTGCGCATAGCCTGGCTCGGGCCGGCGCCGGGCGGGCATGCGGGTGTCAGGGGGGTCGCCGCCGAGCTGCTCGGGGGCCTCGCACGGCGCGGGCATCGGATCGACTGCTTCCTGCCCGCGGCGGAAGGGCAGAGCACCGTCCGGATCGCCGGCAGCGAAGAGATCGATTTTGGCGAGGGAAATCTCGCGTTTGGCGACAACGTCACCCTGATCTGGGGGACGAGCCGCTGGCAATGGAATCGCTGGTACAGCCGCGGCAAGGTCGCCGCCTTCGCCAGCGGCGCGCTCGCGCGCGGCGTCGCCTCGCTGCGGCTGCGCCGGGAGATCGCACGCCGCCACCGCCTGCAGCCGTACGACCTGATCTACCAGTTCTCCAGCATCGAGACGCCGGGCGTGCCGCCCGGTCTCGCCCGCGCCGTGCCGCTCGTGATTCACCCCGAGACGCACATCGCCGGCGAGCTGCGCTGGCTGATCGCCGAGCGCCGGCTCGCGCTGCGCTGTCAACCAGCCTACGTGTTCGCGGCTGTCGCCGCGCTGATGTTCGTGCGCACGCGCGTGCAGCGACGCGCGATCCGGCGCGCGCGGTTGCTGATCTGCATCAGCGGCGTGTTTCGCGACCATCTCGTGCGCGACTACGGGTTTCCACGAGAGCGGACAGTGGTCGTGCCGAACCCGATCCGCGTCGACAGGTTCGCGGCCCTCGACGCACGTGTCACCACTCTGCCCATCGGCGACCTACCCGCCAGCCCACCCATCGACGATCAGCCCGCCCATCGCCAACCCACCGGCGACCCGCCCGGCGGCGATCGACCCGTCGGCGAACCCCCGGTCGTGCTCGTGCTGGGACGGATCTCGGTTCGCAAGGGCGTCGAGGACGTCGTGGCTGTCGCGCGAATCCTGCTGGCGCGCGGGATCGCTGTCCGCATACGCATCGCCGGCGGTCCCAGCCTGTGGTCCGACTACACCAGGCTGCTCGACGATCTACCGCGCGAGAACGCCGAATACATCGGGTCCGTGTCGGCCGGCGAGGTCGCCCGGCTGCTGCGCGAGAGCGACGTGCTGCTGCAGGTGAGCAAGTACGAGCCGTTTGGACTGACAGTCGGGGAGGCGCTGGCCGCCCGCATCCCGGTCGTCGCGACGACGGAGGTCGGGGCGGCCGAGAACGTCGACCGATCGGTCCTGACGACGGTCAGCCCGGGCGATGTGCAGGGTATGGCGAGCGCGATCGCGGCGACGATCGAGCGGCTCGGGGCAAATCCGGCCGAGACTCGCTCGCGGGCGCGGGGGGAGGCAGACAGGCTGTTCGCGACCGAGACGGTATGCGAGCAGATCTCGTTCGCGCTCGAACGGCTTGTCGGGGAACATGAAGTAACACCCTGTTAACAATTTCTGTGAAACATCGGGCGAGACGCAGTCATCGAGCGTTGAGCGACCACTGGTGGACTGGTAGGTTGCCGGTCATGCGGCTCCTTCCATGCTTGGTCGCCCTGACCGGGACCTGGGCGCTCGCCGGCTGCGGGAGCATCTCGACCGGCGCCGCGACATCCGCGTCGAGCCAGGCGATCGAACGCGGCGAACACAACGAAGAAGCGGCTGAAGCGAAACGCGAAGAAGTCGCGGAAGCGACGAAAACACACGAACTGCTGTCCGACATCGAAGCCGAGAAGCGCGAAGAAAGCGCGACCGCAGCCGAAGCGAAGGCCAAGCGGGTCGAAGCGGCGGCGCTGAGGAGGGCAACGAAGCGAGCGAGCGCGATCGAAACGCGAGCCAAGCAGCTCGAAGCCTCGGCCAAGGCGCATGTCAAGGCCGAGGAAGCAGCGGCGAAGGCCGAAATCGCGAAGCAACGCGAAGCGTTGTCCAAGACCAAACAGGGGACTCAGACAAACGGACAGC
Source organism: uncultured Solirubrobacterales bacterium (assembly GCA_963789675.1). Lineage (GTDB taxonomy): Bacteria > Actinomycetota > Thermoleophilia > Solirubrobacterales > Solirubrobacteraceae > Palsa-744. Next base: position 167,723 of record CAWBLR010000015.1, read on the forward strand.
CTGCGCAAGGGTCGCAAGCGACGACCACGACGACGCGCGACCACGCCCCCGGCGGCCGCGACGACAGGCGCTCAGCAGAGAACCGCGACCGGCGCCCAGCAGGGTACGGGACAGTGATGGGGTGCGAGACGGTGACGATGTGTCGATGAACGTGAACGGACACGTCGAGCGCACGGCACGGGTACCGGGGGACAGGCGCCCGCGGTCGGCGGTCCTGCTCGCGCTGGTGCTGGTGGCGTGCGCCGGCTCGGTCGCGGCCTGCGGCGGTTCCTCCACGCACGTCTTGAGTCAAGCAGCGGAATCGAGCCCCGGGGTCCCCGCGGGCGAAGCAGCCACGGAAGCCCAAGCCGTCAAGCAACGCGATGCGCATCTGAAGAAGAGCGAAGCGATCGAAGAAGAAGAAATTAAGAAGAAACTCGACGCCGTCAAGCTCGCGCGGGCGCGCAACGGGTCGGCGGAGCGGGAGCAGAGCTCGAACGCCAAGCAGCGTTCCGCGAACGGTGAAAAGCAAGACTCCACGAGTTCCCACAAGCGGCGAACGGAAAAGGCGAAACCGAAGAAAACCGCCAAACCCAGGCCGCCCGCCGGTGAAAGCCCGGCGGAAAAGGCCGCCCGCCGGCAGTTCGCCAAGGAAGAAGCGCAGGAACAGGCGGCGTTCAAGAGACAGGAACGCGAGGAAGCCGCCGGGCGCTGAGAAACCGTCCGAAAGCTTACTGACGGCGCCTCAAGGGACCCCGTTGCGGGTGATCTGGCGAGTTTTCGGATAGACACCAGGCGGACAAGCCACGAACATGTAGCAACTTCTGGGCAGGCCACGAACATGTAACAACTTCACATACCCGGGCCGCGACGATGTTCGGGTCCATGACTGAAGTCGCCGCGCAGGAGGAGCATCCCCTACAGGTCGCCTTGGCGCACGACTACCTGCTGGTCATGCGCGGCGCCGAGCGCACCTTCGCGGCGATCGCCGAGCTCTACTCCGAGGCGCCGATCAGCACGCTGCTCTACGACGAGGACGGCACGAGCGGGCGCTTCGCGGGACGCTCGATCGCGACCTCGGCGCTGCAACGTCTGGGCGCGCGCCAGGCGACGTTCAGGCGCCTGCTGCCGCTCTACCCCAGCGCGATCAAGCGCATGACCGCGCCCTCCGCGGACGTCGTGATCAGCAGCAGCAGCGCCTTCGCCCACGGGATCGGCGTGCCCAAGGGAGCCGTTCACGTCTGCTACTGCTACACCCCGTTTCGCTACGCCTGGCACGACGAAGGCTGCGCGATGCACGAGGTCCCCCGCCTGCTGCGTCCGCTGCTGCGCCGGCAGCTGCGCCGCATACGCGAGTGGGACCTCGCGGCCAGCCGCCGCGTCGACGCCTACGTCGCGATCTCCGAGCTCAGCCGCAGGCGAATCAGGCAATATTACGGCTGCGATGCTCCGGTCGTCCACCCCCCGGTGGAGACCCACCGCTTCGCGCCCGGCACACCCGGTGACCGGCTGCTGCTCGTCTCCGAGCTCGTCGGCCACAAGCGCCTGCACGTGGCGCTGGAGGCGGCGCGGCGCGCGCGCGCGCCGATCGCGATCGTGGGCACGGGCCCCAACTACACCGACCTGAAGGAGACATACCCGGAGGCCGAATTTCTTGGGCGCGCAAACGACCGCGATCTCGCGGAGCTGTATGCAAGCGCCCGCGCCGTGGTCGTGCCGAGCGTCGAGGAGTTCGGCATCACCGCCGTCGAGGCGCAGGCCGCGGGCCGGCCGGTGATCGCCGCCGGGGCCGGCGGCGCGCTGGAGACCGTGATCGACGGACACACCGGACGGCTGGCCAAGCTCGACGACGTCGACTCCTTTGCCGCGGCGATGCGCGAGATCGACAACCTCGACTTCGATCCGAGGGACGCTGTCCAGAACGCCGAGCGCTTCTCGGTGGCCTCGTTTCAACAGCGGCTGGCCGAACAGGTGACGCGCGCGGTCCAGCGCAGCGACAGCGACCGGAACGAATTGCCAATTCCGGGCCTCGATGCCCACCAGCAGGCTTTGACGGCGGGCGGTGTGCGCAGCGCGGACACCGATTCTATACCGCTGGCCGCGTGCCAGGCCGACGAGCTCGGCGCGCGGGCGAGTGTGCTTGGCAGCCGGCTTCTTCGCTGAGCAGTTCACCTCTCTTGGCAGCGGGCTTCGCTGAGCAGTTCACCTCTGAAGTTCACCTGACTATGACGGTGCGGTAGCCGTCAGCGCCTGACCGGCGCGATCATTCTCCCGGTTCTCTCTTCGGCTGCGCCTCGCCGGGCCTTCGGGAGGGACCTTCGCCAGCCAGCCGTTCGTGGTTGACGAGATCTTCCGCACAACGATGCGCAAACACAAAAGACCGGGCCGCCCGAGGGCGGCCCGGTCTCTACTACCTTGCAATCAGGCGCTGCGCCAGACGATCGTGGTTACGACCGCCGGCGCAGAGGATCGGCAACTAGCCGATTGCCCACCCGATTTCCTCGGCGCCGAGCGTGGACTCTTTGAGAACCTTGCCCGACAGCGCTGCATAGTCGTTGTTTTTGATGTATTTACCGCCACCGTCGGTTTTGGTCGCAGAGCTCCCACAGGAGATAGTCCCTTGTGGTCTGAGCCTCAGCTTCGCCTTCTTTTTCTTGAGTACCCGACAGTGGTCCACTGTTTTTGAATTCAAGGTACGGCTTGTATTCCCTCAACGCGAGGTCATATGTGAGTCCGCAGATCGCGTACCCTTTCTCTGCCAGCGACGCTTTCACCGTGTTCCACGGAATGCGAGTCGTTCGTCGGCGGAATCGTTTCACCGACTTTGCCGATGTAGTCAGTTCCACTGCAGTTCGACGAAGCGGCTTTTTCAATGTCCTGGTTGGTCGCCGGGTCACTGAACGTAGGCGTTTCGGTCGGGAGGTCGTTCTGCACCTCGGCCCAGAACCTGGTGTTCTGTTCGCCCTGCTTTGTTTCGCTGCCTTTTTTGTTTTCCCCACCGCATTCGTTGGCGGGATGCGCTTTGCTGCCCGTGCAGTTCGCCGAGAAGGCGTTTTCTTTGCGGGCAACCGAGAGGTCGGCGTAGCCGATGCTGCTCGGGTTGTTGGCGACCTCGTAGACTACGCCGGGGTTACCCTTGTAGCCTTTTTTGCCGGGAGCTTCCGGACGAACGACGTGCGCCGCTTCAGGCCAACGCTGGTTTTCGCAACCTTCTTGCACATCTTTGAAGGTACGTTTTTCGTGAGCCGGCTTGACGACCGCACAGGGGTTTTTGACTTTGGCGTTTTCTTCTTCGATTTCGTTGAATTCTTCGGCTTCGAATTCAGGTGCGGCGATAGCTTCTTCGACCTGCGCGAGGTATGACTTGAAGATGTGCGTCGTGCCCGATTTATCCGTGCGGACCACAACTTTGATCGGGGTTTCTTCTTCGGTCGTACCACCTGTGCAGGACAGACTGTCGTGCCCGTCGACACCCTGGTGCGCGATGAGTTCTTTCCAGTTTTTGATTTCACCGCGGTAGATACCAAGGATCGTCGAATCGTCCAGAGCAAGCCTGCCCTGTTTATACGATTTCGCGCCTTTGGTGACCACATCCGTCGTCTTACAGCCGGCGGGAAGGTGGACGATCACAGCAACCGAGCCCTGCAGAACCGGCAGCGACTCGATCGATTTGTTCCTCGCTCCAGATTTGTTTGCTTCCATTTTTTCCAGAGCTTCTTCGCTGGGCGCTTCGTCGGTGCCGCAGAAGGGATATGTTTCCCCTGAGCCGGTGCCGTATTTAGTCGTGCCGCCGTCTCCAAAGTCCTTCAGGCAAGCACCGCTGCCCGAGTTGGCTCCGGTCGATTCATACGTCACTTTCGGTGTTCCGGTGCTTCCCTGCGTACCGGAGCAAGCCAGCGCGTTCGCGTCGCTGCTCAGGTTGAAATCTGGGTTCCATACCGGTTCCTGAGCAGGAGCCTGGAACGTCGAACCCAGTCCTTTGATAGACGACCCCGCGCACTGATGCGTGAGGTCTGTGGCAGCACTCGCTGTGCCCGCTGTCGCCAAGGCGGCCACCGCGGCCGCCGAGACGGCACATGCGGACAACATGCGACGTGCGGAGAGATACGACATAAGCGTAACTACCTCCTGGTTGGTGTACCGTATCCGGCGCGGATGCTGACCCGCGCGGGTGGGGGATCTGTATTCCCCTCACGGGCGAAATATCTCAGCGGAACCCCAAGCGGAGGTTACAATCCTGTGCCACCCAGCCGACTTCACCGCTTGTTCACAAGATGAACGTTCACCGACAAGCTGAACGTTCACCGCTATGCCAGCGTGATACGGGCCGAGGCATCGGCCCGAGCAAGTGTCCGTTTACGATTCTTCCACAAGAACGGCTGGGCTCGCACGGCGCGGCTGTGCCGTGCGCGCGAGAGCTACTACTTCTTCTTCTGCTTCTTTTTCGGCTTGGGCTTGGGGCCGTACTTCTTACGTGCGGTCGCTTCGCACTTCTTGCGCTTCTTCTTCGGCTGCTTTTCACAGACCCTCAGCGCTTTCGTCAGCAGCTGCGCGCGGGTCGGAGGCTTTGATGACGCTTTGCTTTTCGCTTCTTCTTCTTCTTTGTGTTTTTTGGCTTCGGCTTCGGCTTTGGCTTTCGCTTCGGCTTCCGCTTTCGCCCTAGCTTCTGCTTCCGCTTTGGCCCTAGCTTCGGTTTCGGCCTTCGCTTTGGCTTCGGCTTCGGCTTTGACTTTAGCTTCTGCTTCCGCTTTCGCTTCGGCTTCCGCTTTGGCTTCTGCTTCGGCTTTCGCCCTAGCTTCAGCTTCGGCCTGACTTTCGTTGACGGCGATTTCGACGTGAGCGATAGCCGGTTTACCTTCGGCTGCAACGCCTTCGACGGTCAGCGTGATCTTGCATTTGCCTTTGCCACAGCGCGAGACGAACGTGTGTTTGACGTGCAGTTCGGCCGATTCGGATTTAACCGATGCGGGTTTCTGTTCGACTTCAGTGCCGTCGCCGAAGTTCCACAGCACCTTCTTGAACTGCAGTTCCTTCGCGCCGGGGTCCGTGACGGTGGCCGAGATCGTCGCTTCTTCTTCACCGGCGCGGACCGCTGCCGGCGGCGTAAATTTGATCCTGAGCGGCGAGGCGTTTACGGTCACGCTGAGGACTTCGGATGCCCTCACTTCTTCCTGCGCAAGGTCGTCGGTCTTGGCGATCTCGGTGATTTCGTAACTACCGGCATGTTTGAAGCTATATTTCAATGGCATGAATTCATAGCCCACCGGCGCCTGGAATTCACTGCCTTCCTGCTTGGAGACTTCTTCGCCAGATTCGCCGGTTTCGGGATCTGTGTACTTGAACTTCCATTCGACGCTCTTGGCGTCGGCGCCCGTGAGTTCGGAGGCGATACTCACCGGTTCGCCGACGATGACTTCATGGGCGTTCTGATTCAGGCCGGAGATCACGTGCGGGGTGCTGAGGCTGGGCGTCGGGCAGCCGGCCACGCTGCCGCCGGGGCCGAATTCGAAGGCTTCCACAAACGGAGTGAGCGTACCTTCCTGCACCCAGGGGTCGAGCACGAGCACACCGCCCTTGCCCGCTTTGGTTTCCTCCAGCCCAGCCAGCAGGGGCTTTTGCTCGAAGCGCGGAATCCCGCATTGTTCTATCTGGCTGCCGGCCGTCCAGCCGATCTCGCTGACCTTCGATGTCCCACCGGCTTCTTCGTAGTGGAGCGCCAGCGGAGCCGGGTAGTAGCTGAAGGCTTGGGTGGAGGTATAGATCGTGCCTTCCGTAGCCCCTTCGGGCACGAACGACATCGTGGGACCGGCGCCTTCTTCGGGCGGTTCGGCATCGAGCAGCAGGCCGAGCTGGGCTTCGTTGAAGAGATCGCGCGGTTGGGTTTCTTCTTCGCCTTCGCCGCTCGAGCTGCCGGGAGTCGGGAATTCCCAGATCTGTCCTTCGGTTTCAGCGCCGGAGGAGACGAGCAGGTTGCCGCCCGGCGTCACGACGGGAGAAAGAGGCACCTCGGTACGTTCTTCCGGTTCGCATTCGGTCTGGCCGGGGCGGAGAGCGTCGGCCTTGTCGACATAACGGTGACCGAGCGTTCCGCTCGTGAGTTTGCCAGACCCTGATTCTTTCATGAGGACAAACTGGGCGGCAGCACGACACTGTTTTTCGGCTCCTTCCTCGACCTTTTCATCCAGTTCTTCGTCCTGATCACCGACAATCACGACGTTGCCGTTCGCGGGATCGACCGCCATCCCGCGCGGATTGAGCAGCGCTTCTTTCGGGCTTTCGCCCTGAGCTTTGAGACCGGTCGGGCCTTCGCCGACGAGCGGTAACACTTCCCCTGGCGTTTTATTTTCCTTGGCAGAGACAAGTTTCCCACTTGTGTATTCGAACGCGTAGAGCTCGCCCGCCGCTAGTTCCTGTGAATCCAGTGGGAACTTTTCGCAGTGCGCCCCACCTTCTTCTTCGCATTTTTCTTCGGCCTTTGTTTCGGTGGGAGTAACTTCACGACGTTCGTAGACAACAAGCGCATACACGCGGTTGCGGGCGGGATCGACGACGAGCTGCAGACCGACTCCGTTCTCGCCTTCGCCGCCTTTGGACTTTTTCGCCGCGGGCGGAGAGAACGAGATCGTCCCTTCGACCCTGGCCGCGGCTTTGCCCCCGGTTTCGGTCGTGACGAACCGCTGGATCCGGTATTCGCCCGATTTCGGTTCATCGCCGATGTAGTAACTGCGATCGTCGGGGTTGGCCGCGAACGCCAGCGCGCTCCCGGTACCTCGGAAGTTGACCGCGCCCGCACCTTCGCCGGTCGGGATCGATACGTGACTCACCTCGCCCCAGCTCGTGGCGCGCGCCGTGGTTGTGAGGACGCCAAACAGCAGCAGCGCACAAGCGAGCGCGAGCAGTAGATAACGGTTGGTGAGGCGAGGGGCGTGGGTCATGTAACAGGCTCTCCGTCAGAGGGTCTCCGATTGCACCGGCGTTCTTGTTGCCAGCGTGTGAACTGAAAGTGAATCGAGGTCGTCGTTGGAGGAGGATCGGGCCGATCGCCCGCCTCACGGCCTTCTCGAGGAGTCCGATCTCATCCGCCGCTGGCTGCGCATGCCGGCGATCGTCGCCGGCGCCACGCGCAGCTCGCGCCGGCCGCGGCGCGGGCGCCGGCGGAGGGTCGTGGCGCCCGCGAAGGCCGCGAGCAGCACGATCCCGAGGAGGTAGACGGGCGAGGGCTCGTGTTCGGGGGCGCTGTAGGCGAGCGCCTGATTGGAGACGGACTCGGTGGCGCTCTCCTCCTCGTCTTCGTGTTCGGCGACCTCGATCGGCGAGGTGACCGCCGAGGTGCCGGTCGGCGGGGTCGGACGCGCGGGCGTGGGCACCGGCGGGGGCACGAACGCAAGCGGCGGCGCGACCGGCACGGGCGGCAGGAAGAACGGCACCGGCGGCGGCGTGACGCGGGCGGGCGGAGCGGGGGTCGCGACCGAAGCCGCGGGAGGAGGCGACGGCACGGGCACCGGCGGCGGCGAGGACGCCGGGGCCGGGCCGCTCGGCGCCGGTGCGGGAGCGGGCGGAGGCACCGCGGGGACGGCGACGCCGCCGGCGGTCGTCTGGTGCTTGATCGGAACCGTCCCGCACGGCTCGCGCACGCTGCCCGGCTGAACGGTGACCGGCACCGAGGAGGACAGGCCGCCCACGCGCAGCGTGACGATCGTCGTGCCGGCGTTGAACGAGCAGAACAGCCCCGACTGCGGCAGCCCGGTTCGGGGCTGGTCCGGTTCGGGTTCGTCGGGAATCGGTTCGCCCTTGGCGTTCTGCAGGACCGTGAGCGTTTCGTCGGCGGTGTTGCGCTCGACGAAGCGGCCCACTTCCTTGTTCGAGGAGGTGAATTCGTATTCGGGCAGCACCGCCGTCTGACATTCCGTGCCCACGCACAGAGAGGGGATCGGCGTGTACTGGTCTTCGGCGCACTGCGATCGACCGCTTTCGCCTTTGCAGCCGCCGCGTGGACGGCGGGCGAGACCATCGAACAGGGCCAGAGCGCTGCGGCGCAGCAGGGTCCCCTGCTTGGCTTCCAGCGCCAGTTCGCCGATCACGGGGATCAGCCGCACCGACACCGGCGCAGCGTCGTTGGACTTGCGTTCGTTCGTACCGACTTCCCCCAGCAGGATGCCCTTGGCCCCGTGGAAGCTGCCCGACTGCTCGCGTGAGGCCTGCTCGTAGCCGAGCGTGCCGGTGCCGAATGTGTCGAGCTGCTGATCGTTGTATACCAGCGGCGCCTGGACGTCTTCTTCGGAGGAGTCGTAGAAATAGGCCGAGGCGACGTAGTGCTCGGGGTCACCCGTCGGCGAGCCGTCGGGATTGTCGCCGGCCAGCGCCCTGAACAGGTCGACCGCTTCTTCATCGTGGGCCGCGATCTGTCCGGCCAGATCGGCGTTGCCGGCCACGATCACCGGCTTGTGTTCGCCGCCGGCCCGGCCGAGGCGTTCCTCGACCCACTCGCGCTGGCTCTGATCGACCTCGCCACGGACAGAGTCGTCGAGCACGAGCACCCAGACGCCGTCCTTTTCGACGGCGTAGTAGGCCGACTCGCAGCCGACCAGCGCGCCACAGCGCCCCGGTTCTTCGGGGCCCGCCGCGCCGAGGCCGCCGAACGGCCGGGGGAAGCCGGCGAACGCGGTTTCCCAGGCAGCCTCGTTGCCCTGCGATTCGGGACGGGCGTCGAGATCCGCGGGCGCGATCGCGTCGTAGACCGGCACGCGCGAGCCGGCGAGGATCGAGGCGTAGCTGCCGAGCTCGCGTTCGTAGGGGATCGCGGGCGGTTCAGCACCGATATAGGCGCCTTCGGTGACCGTCGGGCCGAGGTCGAAGAAGGCTCCCACGGAGCCGGCGGTGCCTGTGCCGACGGCGCCCGCGAGCGCGACGGCCGACCGCAACCATACGGGCGGGCCCACGCGCGCGAGTTCGCGGTCGGCGCAGGAGGCCGCGCATTGCGCCCCGCCGCCGAAGGCGAACGTCGCCGTGCCCGCGAACGTGGGCACCGGTGCGGCGCTCGAGCCCAGCGGCGTCACTCCGTCAGACGGATACCGCTCGACGCTGGCGGTGTCGAGTCGCGTTTCGCCGCCCAGCTCGCCGCCAACCGCCCAGCCCTGCGTGCCGGTCGGGTCGATCAGGACCGCATAGATCGGGTCGGGCTGATCGGGCAGGTCGTAACTACGATAGGACCCTGGCGAAGACTCTACGGGATCCAGTTCGTGGCCTTCGTCGCTCCACCCCGCGGCGGTCTGGCGCAGCACGCCGCCGCTTTCCGCCCCGGAGGGCACGCCGGTCGCGCCCACGAGGATCGGGGGGATCCCGGCCAGCGGGGCGCCACCCGTCGTCGGCAGGCTGGTGCCCCCCGCGGTGACGACTGCGCGCAGCGCTCCGCCTTCGCGGAACAGCGCGAGCGAGCCGGCCGGGACGTCGGGCAGCGGAGTCGCAACCATCTGCCATGGCGAACCAGCCGCTTCGCGCTCGATCACGCGCCGCCCTTCGCCGGTGGAGACGACGAAGGCCGCGCCGCCGTCCGGCAGTCCCGCAAGCGCCTGCGGGACGCCGCCGCCGGCGACCGCTTCGGCTTCCTGGTCCACGTGCCAGCCGGAGCCTTCGTTGACGAGCAGGCCGCCGGTATATTCGCTGCTCGAGGAGCCGGCCTGCCTGCTGTAGGTGACGATCGCCTCCGAGCCGGCAAACGCGATCGCGTCGAAGGCCGCGCCCTGCACCTGCGGGGGGAGCGCGGTTTCTTCGGTCCAGGTCTTGCCGTAGCGCAGCAGCACGCCCTGCCCGGTCGTGTTGGTGCCCACCGCGTAGCCGCGCGCCGCATTGCTCGGGTCGAAGGCCACCCCCACGAGGTTGGCGCGGAAGTTGATCGGCGTGGCGGGATCGCGTTCCCACAGCCCGGTTTCCCCGCGCCACAGCCACATTTCCCCTTCGTCGCCGACGGCATACGCTCGATTCGGCGTCGGCCAGGCGACGGCGCGCAGGGTGACGTCGGTTTCCACGCTCTCGCCTGGACCGAACAGGCTTTCCGGCAGCCAGCCGACGCCCGGCTTGAAGCGCGCGACGGCGCCTTCGGTGCCGACCGCGAGCGCTTCGCTCGAGAGCGCGCCGACCGGCGCGCCGGGCTCGGGGGCGACCGCCAGCAGCGGATGGCGGAAGGGAACGGGCCAGGGGGTGAGCCTGCTGGGCTCGGGTTTGAGCGTGAGGTGCACCGGCATCGCGCCCTCGCCGAGCCAGCCCTCGGTAGGCGTGGAGAACGCGGCGCCGTATTGGGCGCCCGGGTCGTTCCCGGCTTCGCTGCCGCCGCCGAGCGCGAGCACACGCGTGAACGATTCGCCCGCCAGCCGCAGGCTCACCCCTTCGGGCAGACCGGTGATCACACGTTCCCCGAAGGGCGCGGAGCCGCCCGTCCACGCGATGCTGCGCGAGGGGCCGATCGGCAGCGCTTCGGGCAGTTCGTGCTCGCACTGGGGGGTCCCGGAGGGCGTTTCGGCCGGGAGCTTGCACCAGCTCGCCGCGACGTGGCCCCCGCCCGCGCCTTCGGGCTCGAAGAACAGCGTCGCGGAGGCGGGAACGTGCGTTTCGACGTCCGCGCGCGCGCCATCGATCCACACGCCGTTGCTCGTGACGGTCAGGAGCTGGGCCTTGATCGCCGGCGTGGAGGAGGCGCCGGGCACGTCGAACGGCTCCCCTGCGGCAGGTGCGCCGGACCCCACGACGGGCACGGTCAGCGGGTGCGCTTCTTCGTCCCCCGCGCCAGGTTTCAGCGCCACCGGCTTCCAGCTGAAGCGTTCGGGGGCTTCTTCGACCCGCCGGAACAGCGCGACCGCGCCGCTCGGATATCTGGCGGACAGGCTCGCCAGGAGCCAGGCGTTCTGTGGCGAGCTCGCGCCGATCGCGAGCACGCGGAAGTCTTCTTTGCTATTCGCCGGTATCTCGATCGGCTCGCTCGACCAGCGCTGGCCGCTCCAGTGCAGGACCTGCTTTTCGACGGTTTCATCGGATCCTTCGCTCACCGGGACCACCAGCGCGCCCGCTTCGCCGCTTGCTTCCTGCAGGGGCGCGATCATCGGGGCGCGATTCGTGCCGAACAGGCGCTGGCCCTTGCCGAGCAGCGGTTCCGCGGGTTCGGGGTCTTCGCCTTCGCTCGGCACATGCGCCGTTTCCGCAAAGCCCCCGCTGGGCTTGCGCACGAGCACGACCTGGTCATCGGTGCCGCCGGACGCAGTGCCGGCGAGCACGCCGAAACCCGTGGGCGTCATCTGCCCGGCCAGCGGGCTCGATGCCAGCTTGAAACCCGTCGGCAGCTTTTCGTCCCGCGTCCAGGTCCCTTCTTCCCCGCCCGCCGCCCCGGGATGCTCGTAGTAACGGACGAGCACAGATGTCGAGCCCTCGATGCCGACGCCCCACGTCTCATCCCCGCCGGGAGCGCCCGCTTCCGCGGGCGTGGCGCCGATCATCGTCACCGCGGTCGCCGGCACGGAGGCGTCGGTCTGCGGCGTGGGTTCTCCCTGCGCGGGTTGCGCGACCGCGCGCGAGGTCGCTCCGGCTCCGGGCAGCACGCCCGCGAGCATCAGCGCCCCGGCGAGCAGGAGCGCGCCCGCCAGGACAAGCGGGCCCGGCCGCATCAGCGCCGCGCCCGCACGATGCCACGAGCCTCTCAAGGCAACGGCCCCAAGCCCGCGAACGACGGCACGTGCGGGAGCACGGTCAAGCCGGTCGTGACCGTGGTGGCGCCGGCGCCTCCGTGTTCCGGCCCCCCCACCGCTTCTTTGACCGTCGCGCTCGGCAATGGCGCCAGCGCGTGGGTCTGCAGCGAGAGCTTCGTCGGCCATTCGCGCCGGTTCAGCCGCAGCAGCAGCCTGCGCTCGCCGGCGACGAACGTGCGCATCGGCGTGCTCGCGACGACCTTCTTGCGACGCTTGGCGAGCAGCCGCACGCGCGCCTTGACCGCGAGGTGAAAGCGCAGTTCGAGCGTCGTCTTGTGGATCAGGCGGGTGTGGAGGTCGCTCAGCAGCGGCGCCAGGATCGTCGATTCGATCGGGATGCCTTTGGTTTCCGCGAACGTGCCGCCGTAGTCGGGAGCTTCTTCCTGCAGACCGGAGGTGTCGGGCGGTGGCGCATCGGCAGTCACCTGCGGCAGACCCTGGTCTTGCGGGCGATACGTGATCAGTTCGTCGAAGCCGGGAATTTCGTTGCGGGGCAGCGTCCGCTCGCCGGCGGGCGCGAGGTGGTAGAGCCACCCTTCCTTCGTCGCCATCCAGCAGTCTTCGACCGCGGGGCAGGAGATCCGGGCGGCGACTCCCTTGGGGCCGATGCCCGCTTCGGTTTCCGGCCGCGATGGCAGCGTCTGCTCTTCGAGCACCTTGCCTTCGGAGGAGATGTGCAGGAGCACCGCGGGGACGCCGACTTCCGAGCCGTCGGACGAGCTCAGCGCAAGCCATGCGTCTTCGCTGCCCGGTTCGGCGGCGAACGCGCTCACGTTCGCTTCTTTGGCTTCGCCGCCCAGCAGGCGCTTTTCTTCGGCTTCGCTCGCCAGCACCCGTTCCAGCGGATTGGCGGGATCGCCGCCGGCGGGATCGCCGGGACCGATCAGCTGGCTCCACACCCCCTGCACGCGGCGCACGACCGTCACCTGCCCGGACACCGCGGGAGGAGCGATGAATTCCGAGCTTTTCCCGGCGGCGCCCCACAGGGCGCCTTCGGCCGCGGACAGGTGCAGGAAGCCGAGCGAGCTGGTCAGCTCCTGGGGGGATCCATACAGGGGCGGTTCTTCTTCTTCGGGCGCGATCGGGGGTGTCGTTTCGGGGTCGATCACGTGGATCACCGGATATCTGCTTTTCCGTTCGGCCACCGCGTCGCTGCCTTGCACGCGGACGCTCTCGTAGATGAGCCCTTCGAGCTCGCTCATGCTCTCCACCGCGTGGCTTTCGCCCGTATAGGGTTCCGCCTCGAGTGAGCCGCCGTTCCAGTGCAGGTGAAAGGCGCCGATCAACGGTTCGAGCAGCGGATCCCCGGCGAACCAGCAGTCCTCGGAGGTTTCGGTCCGCGCCGCCGGAGCGATGCACGCCGCCGCGTGCATCGCCTGATAGGAGTCGGCTTCGAAAGCGAGGTGGGCGTAGGAGGCGACGATTTCGCCGTGGGCGAAGTGGCAGAGCGTATTGTCTGCCAGCGGCACAGCTCTTTCTCGTTCCGTGCCGGAGGATTCGGCGACCTGTCCCGGGCGCCCGTCGGAGACCGTCCAGAAGTCGTCCGGGCCGGCCCAGGCGACGCTGCCTTCGGTGGCGCCGCATTTGTTGGAGAGCTCATGCCATTCGACGCCGTTGTAGGCCCACACCCCGGGCGGGATCGCGGCTCCGTTGCCGTGCGTGATCAGCAGCCCGCGGCTGGGTTCGAAGAACTCGATGTCCCCGACCTGCCCGAGCGCGATCGGCAGCGAGGATTCCGGCGTGCCCGGCGGCGCCTTGGGCGGCAGCGGCTGTTCCAGGCGCCAAACGGCCCCTCCCGGGTCCGCTGCGGCGCTGCTCGCGCCCGCCGTCCCCACCGCCGCGAGCAGCACGAGCGAGACGACCGCGGCCACGGTTTCAAGCGAGCGGGTCACCGTCGCGTGCTCCCGCGACGGCTGGAATGCCCGGCTTTCTGCTTCTTGGCCTTGACCTTGGATGACCTGCGCACCGGAGCGGACTTGCGCAGGAAGCGCACCTCGATCGAGCCGCGCAGGGTCGGGCGCCCGGGCGAGCTGAACACGACGTTCACGCTCGCCGACAGGCCGTCGCGCTGCGCGGCGAGCGCCGCGTAGGGCCTCTTCAGCCGCAGCACGAGCGTCACCGGTTCGCCGGCGGTCGAGCGTACGCGCACGGTGGTCGCGGCGACCGTCCGCTCGGCGACGCTCCTGGCCGCATGGCCGCCGGCGGCTGTGCCGCGCGAGCGATGGCGGGCCGGCCGCGAGGAACGGACGGACCCGATCACGACGGCGCCATGCGCCCCCGCGCTCAGAGCGCCGGCCCCGGGGGTCCGTACGTAGAGCAGGACGCTGCCGTCGGCGCGCGTGACGGCGCTCACGCCCAGCCGCCAGCTCGGCTGCGCCGCGGTCGCGGGCGCCGGGCCGATCGACTGCGAAGCCGTCTGCGAGGCGAACGTCTCGCGTTCGACGAGGAACGCGTCGCTGCCGTCGTCGGGCACCGCCGAGATCGTCTCGACCGGGGGAGTGTTGCCGTCGCCGTAGACGAGGTTGTCCGCGGTCGAGCTGAACGCCAGCTCGGCGCCGTTGGAGGAGAACGAGGGCGAGAGCGCCCCGATGCCCTCCGGTTTCGGTCCATACTGGTCTTCTTCCAGCGGGTTCGTCGTGTGCGGCTCTTCGGAGGCCCCCCCGAGAAAGCCGTGCGTCACCCGCGTGAGCGTGCCGTCGGCGAGGTCGGCGTCGAACAGTTCCGGCAGGCCCGGTTCGGGCGCCGGTTCGCTCACCGGCGCCGGCGTGGCGAGCGGAAACTGGGTGCGCGCGGTCGCGAACGCCACCTGCCGGCCGTCGGGGGAGATCGCGAAGTCGGCGATCGGCGCGCTGAAGGCGACGCCTTCGGGCCCGATCTCGGTCAGCGGCGTGAGCGCCTGATCGCGGGTCAGGCCCGGCCGCATGTCGGCGACGTACAGGTCGCTTTCCTGGCCCGATTCCCCCCTGCCGCCGACTCCATAGCCACCGGAGACGAGGCCCTCCTGCGAGAGAAAGGCAACCTCGACGCCGTCGGCGCTGAGCTGTGGGATGAAGTCGCCGATGTCCGGCCCGTGGCCCCAGATGCCGGCGGCCGAGCTGACGCCGGCCGTCTGCTTGACGAACGGCCCCCCGCAGGGATCCGACGGCGAGGGCGAGTTCGGCACGCTGCTCTCGCCCGAGGCAACGCACGCCGGGCTCTCCGGGTCCGAGCCACCGGTCACCCGCTCGGTGGGCGTTTCCGAGCCCGGCGCGATCCGCCGCCACAGCGGCTCGGTGTACAGCGGTTCCAGGTTTTCGGCGGCGAGCGTCGGTCCCTGCTCGCCGACGTCCTCGCCCATCCACGCGACGGTCGACCCGTCGGCGCTGATCGAAGCGCCGGGCCATTCGCCGCTTTCCGGGACAGCCGGGAATTCCGGCGTCTTGCCGGGATACACGGCGCCGAGCGCTTCGCGGCCGACGACCGGTTCGGCGGCCCCTTCGCCGGCGGCGTCCTCGCAATGGAAGTAGCAGCGGCTGACGAGCACCGTCGTGTCGCTGTCGAGATAGCGCACCGCGACCTGCAGGGCGGGGGTGTGCGGGGAGGGCGTTTTGCCGAGCGCCGCTTCTTCTTCTTCGAGCTTGGGATAGCGCACGAGGTCGGAGGGGGCGGTCGTGACGAACGCGACCTCGTTACCGTCGGCGCTGATCGCCGAGCGGCCGGCCGCGCTCGCGCCAACTTTGGTCCCCGCGCCGACGGCGGACGTGTACCTCAGCGGTTCCGTGGAGCCGCTCGGCGCCGAGACGACCGCGAAGGCGCCTTCGTCGCTCGGGCTCGCGCCCATGTCGCGGCGGTAGACGTTGACCGCTTCCTGCGCCGGCGCTTCGTGGGGACGGCCATCGGTGATCGCGGCAAGGCTCGCGCCTTCGTTGGTCGTGAAGCTCACGTACTGCCCGGTTTCGCTGATCGAGGGCATCTCGGCATCGCCGCCGGCCACCTGTTCGATCGTCCCCATCGCGAGATCGCGCCGCCAGACTCCCCTCACCCCGCCGACCGATCCGTCGAAGGCGACGTAGCGACCGTTGCCGGAGATCGCGGCGTCGTGGGCATATTCGGCCTGCTCGGGGACGCCGCCCGGGATCGCCCCCTCGGAGACCAGCGAGATCGGCCCGAACACGTCGGCCTGGGCGGGGACGGACGTTGCCAGCATGGCCACGCCCACAACGCACCAAGACAGCGCCAGGCGCTTCATCGCACCTTCACCCAGCGGCTGACCACGCCAGTTTCACCGAGCTTGTCGCGCGCGCGCACGATCACCCGGTAGACACCGCCGTGGGCGTAGCGATGCTCGAAGCGCTTGCGCCCGCGCGCGCTGCGTCCGTCACCGAAGCTGACGATCACATCGCGGGTGTCGACCCCGGCATAGGGGTCGCTGACCTGCACGCTGACCCCGTAGCCGCTTCGCGCGCGTGCGATCTTCACGTCCGGCGGGCCGGCGAGCTTCAGCGTCGAGGGCGAGGACAGCGTGGACTCCCCGTCGATGTCGGTGGCGAGCAGCTGCACGCTGTGCGATCCCGAGCTCAGCCCACGAGTGTCCAGACGCAGCTGCGATGCGCCCGCGGGTGCCGGCTGCGTGCGACCGTCCACCACGACCGTATAGCGCAGCGGGCCATCGGCGCTGACAGCCGGCTGCCAGCTGACCACGGCCTGGGCCGGTTTGATCCACCCCTTGGGCAGGCTCATGATCAGTTCGGCCGGCGGGGCCGTGGCCTGTGCGGCGACGATCGCCGCGTTGCCGATCGGACCCTGGCGCCAGGCGACCAGGCCGTCGCCCAGGCCCGAGCGCCCGACCGTGAGTTCTGCGATTTCCCCGCCGGCGCCGCCGCTGACGAGCCCGGTCTGGACCGCCCCGGTTGGGAAGTCCTCGCGCACCGCCACCGCCGGGGCGCCCTGCGCACCGGCGCTCGGCCACGCCGAGACGCCCCCGCCCTGCGGGTTCATGACGCTGGCCGCGGATGCTTCCGAGCCGGCGAACGACGGGCCGAGCGAGAGCGCGGCCGTCAGCCCCTTGTCCGTACCCTCGATCACCCGCGGCGTGCCGTTGTCGTCATACAGCAGGCGCAGGTCTTCCTTTTCGTCGATGTCGATGCTCGGGGGCCCGATCGCGGCCGACTGGCCACCGGACACCGCGTTGTCGGCCACGATCGGTCCTTCGAACTCGCCGCCGTTCTTGGATTCGCCATTGGGCAGTATGTTCAGGAAGATCCGCGGGCCCGGCAGCGGCGAGCCCGGTCCCGAGCTCTGCCGGTAGGCGACGTCGGCCTGCCCCAGCCACGTGACGGCCACGCTGGGGGCGTCGGCATCGTCGGGGATCGGCGCACCGTTATACGTTTCCGCGCTGACCGGCATCACGTAGTCGAGCGTCGCGCCGAACAGGCGCCGGGCCCAGATGCGCGCGATGCCTTCGATGTTCGGCTCCTGCCACACGACCACACCGTTGCCGGTCGGGCCGATCGCGATCTGCGGCGCGTTGAGCTGCGTCGGCGGGCGCATGCCGACGGATGGGTCGCGGTTGATCGCGCCGAGGTTCGACCAGCGCCGCCCGTCGAAGTGCGCGACGCGCACCTGCTCGGGAACGTCGCCCGCCCGCAACAGCGAGACGCCGACTTTCGAGGTCTTCACGACCCTGTAGACCACGTCGGCCTGACCGGTCGAGCTGACCGCGAGGTCGGGGCTCGTGCCCGTCGCTTCTTCGATGTTGCGGTCGACGATGATCGCCTGCCCGAAGCCTTCCGCGCCGGACCCCAGCTCCGCGCCGAGCAGCTCGTAGATCGGCTTGCCCGTTTCGGGATTGGTGGCGAACGGCGTCGCCCACACGACGATCAGCTCCCCCCTTCGGCCGCTCCGATCCGCGGCCAGCTGGCCGCGTAGGGCTCTTCGGTGTCGACGCGGATCGGCGCCGACCAATGCCCTTCGGCATAGCGCGAGACGAACACATGCGCGACCCCGTCGACGCGCTTGAGGTACACCAACCCGCCGGTCCCGTCTTCAGCCATCGCCACCCCGCCGAACCCGACGATTTCCTCGCTCGGCCCGTCGATCGTCGTCGCGGGCAGGATCACCGCGCGCGCCGGCTGGGCATGACCGGCGAGCACGATCGCGGCGAGCGCGAGCAGGGGCAGGGTCACGCGCCACCGGCGCGCCCTCGGGTGTGGGGTGGGCACGGCTTCGACGCTCATCGACAGGGCCAAGATACCTGCGGAAACACCGCCCGGAGGCAGTCGGAGGCCCGGTTTCACAGGATGGTTACGAGTCGGTCACAGGGCAGGCTGGCTTCGCACCCAGCCGTCAGACGGCGTGCACTGCGAGGCGATAGCCGATCGCACTTGCGATTCTCTGCAGATCGTCTGGATCGCTGGTCACGACCAGGTCATTGCGCGCGAGGGCCGTGATGACCACGGCCGCATCGATCAGGTCACTGCTTCCGCTCGCCGCCAAGGCCGCGCCGGCGGTGCGCGCCTGGGACTCGGTGAGCGGGTCGACGTGACACCCACGTAGGAGCCGCGACAGCAGCGCCTGAGGGCCGCCGCGCCAGGCCTGGCCCAGCACAACCGTCGGGAGCGTCGGGTAGATCCTTTGTTCGAGCAATTCGCGGTGCAGCGACCACACGGACTTGGAGTCGCGTTCGGCGGCGATCAAAGCTCCCGTGTCGTAGGTGACGCCGCTCACGCGGCGGCGCGGGACTCGCGTTTACGACCAACCCCCGCGGCGTCGAGGACCGCCCTGGCCGCAGCCAGGTCCTCCTCGGAAAGCGGCCCATTTTCGGCTTCAAATTCCGCGACCCCAGCCAGACCCGCCTCGATACTGACCTCGGTTTCCAAAGCGCGCGCGGCCGCCTCGTTCAACCAGGCCGACAGGCTCATATCCCGGCGCTTGGCGGCCTGCTTGGCGGCCAACAACACAGGCTCTTCAAGGGCGATGGACAGCTTCTTAACGGGCACGCCCAAATGGTAGCACTAGATTCGTACCACACGCGAGCACCAGTGGGTTATATATGGCGGATCTGCCTCATCGATATGGCAGAATGGACATAAGAACAGGATCCGCAGCGCGGCTCTGAGATCGACACCGATGGTCGCGCCCACGAGCGGCCGAGGCTGCGCTCAGGATTCTGATTTGTTCAACGCCCCCGGCGTCAAGTTGTAGGCGCAGCGGAAGTTCTCGGGCTCGATCACCGGCTCGGAGCCGGCGAAGCCGCCCTTCTGGCCGTTGCTGTAGACGGTCACGTACTGCAGCGATTCGGGCAGCGGGTTGGCGGGCAGCGGAATCGGGTTGGCCTGACCCTGGCGGGGATCTCCGGTCGCGCCTTCGCTGACGCCCTCGAAGCCGGCGGCCGCCGACCCGGCTTCGGTCGTGACCAGCGTCGATGACATCTCGCGTTCGTCTTTCAGGCCGCGCGTCGGATCCTCGTCGACGGTCGCTGTCAGCAGCGAATCGTGGATCGTCGACTCGAGCCTGACGCGCGCCGCCGCGCCGAGCAGTTCGGAGGCCGAGGGCAGCCAGCCGCCTTCTTCCTCGCACTTCTTGCTGGCCCAGATGTAGTTGTTCTTGCCGACGTCCGCGTTGGTCAGCGGGTAGGGCGCCGTTTCCATGCACCAGCTGCCCAGCGAGACAGTGTCGGGCGGACAGGTTCCTTCGAGGTCCGCGGCGGTCTTGCCGCCGACCTCGTTGGCGTTCTTCACCGTGGGAATCGCCGCGGCGGGAAACTTCCTGTTCTTGCCGAGCACCAGGATTCCCCCGGCATGGGGCTTGGTGCTGATCGGATGGCCGGCAAAGGCGCTGATCACCGCGTGCCGCGCGGCGTCCGCGGCTCCCGTCGTCGAGAGCACGAGCGCGATCAGCGCGACGACCATCGCCGGCGAGGGCAGGCGCGGCCTGCGTGACCTCATGAGGCCTGCTTGGGGTCGCGTCGTGCCGGCGGCGTGCGGCGGACCTCGTGCAGGTCCTCGAGCGTCACCTCCTGGACCGTCGAGAGCACCGCGTCGAGCGCCATCCCCGAGAGCGTCTCGTGCTCGAGCAGCGCCGTCGCGGTCTCCTCGACCGTGCTCCAGTTGCGGTCGAGCACCACCGCGGCGCGCGCCTCGGCGTCGCCGACCAGGCGCTCGACCTCGTCGTCGATCACGTTCAGCGTCTCGGGGCCGACCGAGCCGAGGTCCTGGAGCGAGGCGCCGAGGAACACCTCGCCGCTCTTCTCGCCGATCGTCACCAGGCCGAGCGCGTCGGACATGCCGAAGGAGGTGACCATGCTGCGCGCGAGCGCGGTCGCGGCGTGCAGGTCGTCGTGGACGCTCGTCGAGGTGTGCCCGAACGCGATCCGCTCGCCCGCGAGGCCCGCGGTGATCACGATCAGCTGGCTCTGCAGGTCGGGCTTGGTCATGATCGTCTGGTCGCGGTCGGAGAGCATGTGCGCGGCCGTGCCGAGCTGGCGCCCGCGCGCGACGATCGAGAGCTTGCGCGTCGAGGCCGTGTGCCCGAGCGCGTCCGTCACGACCGCGTGCGAGGCCTCGTGGATCGCGATCAGCCAGCGCTCCTGCTCGGTCAGGATGTGGTGCTTGGCCGGGCCGGCGACGACCCGGTCGATCGCCTCGTCGAGCGTCGCCGCGTCGATCAACCCGCGCCCGTCGCGCACGCTGAGCAGCGCCGCCTCGTTGATCACGTTCGCGAGCTCGGCGCCGCTGAAGCCCGGCGTCTGGCGCGCGACCTCCTCGAGCGAGGCGTCCGGCGCCAGCGGCCGCTTGCCGCCGTGCAGGCGCAGGATCTCCAGGCGCCCGTGCACGTCGGGCACGTCGATCACGACCTGGCGATCGAAGCGCCCCGGGCGCAAAAGCGCCGGGTCGAGGATGTCGGGCCGGTTGGTGGCGCCCATCACGACGAGGCCGCCGTCGCCGCCGAACCCGTCCATCTCGACGAGGATCTGGTTGAGCGTCTGCTCGCGCTCGTCGTTGCCCTGGCCGATGCCGGCGCCGCGCTTGCGCCCGGCGGCGTCGAGCTCGTCGATGAAGATGATCGCGGGCGAGACTTTGCGGGCCTTGCGGAACAGGTCGCGCACGCGCGCCGCGCCGACGCCGACGAGCGACTCGACGAAGTCCGATCCCGAGAGCGAGAAGAAGGCGGCATCGGCTTCGCCGGCCACCGCCTTTGCGAGCAACGTCTTGCCTGTGCCTGGAGGCCCAACAAGCAGCACGCCCTTGGGCGCGGCGGCGCCGACGGCGAGGTACTTCGAGGGGTCGGCCAGGTAGTCGCGGATCTCCTTCAGCTCGGCCAGCGCTTCGCCGGCGCCGGCGACGTCGGCGAAGGTCGTGCGGTCGGCCGAGCCCTTGCCCTTCTTCTTGCCCTTGCCCCCGAACTGGGAGAAGCCGGCGATCCCGCCCGCCGCGCCGCCATCGCCGCCGAGGCGCATGAACAGCGAGAACAGGCACACGAGCAGCAGGATCGGGATCAGGAACTGGACGATGATCGTCTTCGTGCCCTTGCCCGCCTGCTGGTCGACCGCGACGGTCGCGCCGCTTTCGTCGAGTTCGCGCAGCAGCTGCTGGGTCAGCGCGCCCGAGGCCGGATAGGCCGCCCACAGCAGCTGGATCCTGCCCGCTCCCGGCGGAGCGACCAGGATCGTGCTGACGTTGATCTTCTTCGAGCCCTTCACGTGCGTGCGCACGGTCCGTCGCGTGAGCGGCGCCACCGCGCCGGCGAGCGAGATCGGCGGCGCCGCGGTCGTCGTGGCGATCTCGATGCGGCTGTCGTGGTCGAGCAGCACGGCCGAGGTGAGGTCGTGGCGTTTGGCGAGCGTCTGCACCGTGCTGACCGGCACACCCGTGCCGGAGCTCGAGGGCTTGATGTCGCCGAGCAGGGTCGCGAAGGCGATCGCCAGCAGCAGCGAGGCGACCCCGAGGAACAGCGCGAGCGGATCGCGCAGGATCGCCCGGCGCGTGCCCTGCGCGAACTCGCCGAGGGTCACGAGCACGGGATTGCGACGCCGGGCCAGACCCGAGCGCACGGCCGGTTTGTTCGCGGGCGCGGGCGTCGCGGGCGCCGCGCCGTTGGCCGCCGGCGGCGGCGCGGGGTCGCGCTCCTCTGGCAGGGGCAGGCCGCCGCGGTCGTCGAGGTCGTGGTTGTTGTCTGGGTGGTCTTCGTCTGTCATCGGTGGTTGCGCATCCCGTAGTCGCGGGCAGATCGATCGTCGCGGGCAGCCGGATCGAGCCGCGCCGAAGCTGCGGCCTTTGCGACCGAGCGGCGCCAGCCTCACACGACGAGCGCAGAAATGCAATGCCGTTCACAAAAACGACACATCGAGCCAACCGGCGACGAACCCGACGGGCGTCCACCGAGGCCCGTTCACGAGATCTTCACATGAAGATCGCCTGCCGCCTCTGTGTAACTGGCGTTCACAAAAACGACACATCGTGCAAACCCATGAGCGCCAGTCTTGCGCCTCGGGGTGAAGATTTATCGCGCGTTACGCATCGATCGATCGACGCATCGAGTTGTTGCCACCCCCGGCGTGTCTCGACGCCGAAGCCGTACTCAAGCCGAAAGCAAGCAACTAAGGAGTTAATAACGTGCGCGCACACCGAACTCTCGTCGTCTCCATCGTCCTCGCGCTGGTCCTGGCGGTGCCGGCCGGCGCGGCGGCCAGCCGTCTGATCATCGGTGGCTCGACCTCCGTGCTGCCCCTCATGCAGAAACTCGCCGTCGCCTACCACAAGGCCTTCCCGAAGATCCCGGCCCCGCAGGTCAGCGGCGGGCAGTCGGACATCGGCATCTCAGGCGCCGCCGACGGCAGCCTCGACATCGGCGACTCCTCGCGCGACCCGATCGTCGGCGTCGACCCCTCGGGGCTGGTCTTCACGAAGCTCGCCCGCGACGGCGTGTGCGTCGTCACCAACGACAAGAACCCCGTCTCCAACCTCTCCCAGCAGGAGGTCGAAGGCATCTTCACCGGCAAGATCCACGACTGGAGCGAAGTGCCGGGCGCGTCGGCGACGGGCCCGATCGACCTGTTCCAGCGCACCAGCGCCTCCGGTACCGAGGACGCCTTCCAGCACATCTTCCTCGGCGAATACCTCAAGATCGCCCCAAGCGCGGTGGCCGAGGCCTCCAACGGTTTGGAGCAGCTGCACGTGGAAAAGGACGAAAAAGCGATCGGCTTCGTGTCCTTCGCCTACACCGCCGGCATCCACCCCGTCTCTTACCAGGGCATCGCCTGCAACCTGGCCAACGCCCGCTCCGGCCAGTACGAGGGCGTGCGTAACTTCTGGATGGTCACCAAAGGGGCCCCCAAAGGCGAAGCGGCCAAGTTCATCGCCTGGGCCACGAGCGGCAACAAGACCACCAAAGCGATCATCAACTCGAGCTGGATCGCCGTCCACTAGCGCGGGATCCGGATGTCCTCCCGACCGCAAAATCCGCTTCGCGGGACGGTCGGGACGAGATCCGGACCCGCTTGGCTGAGACGATTAAGTGGCCTCGCGGGCGGTTCTGGCGGGGGCGCCGCCGCCGACCGGCGGACCGAGCGCGCGCTCGGCGCGCTGGCGGTGTTGACGCTCGTGCTGATCGCCGCGATGGTGGTCACCGTCTTCATCAAGGCGTGGCCCTCGTTCCAGGCGAACGGCCTGAGCTGGTTCGGCTCCGGCGGCAACGTCGACCTGCAGCTGCGGGCGATGTACGAAAACGTCCCGCTGCCCGGACATTCGGTCCTCTACTTCCGCGCCTGGCCGCTGATCTGGGGAACGATCATCACGACCGTTCCGGCCGTGCTGATCGCGCTGATCGGCTCGACGCTGGCGGCGATCTGCCTGACCGAGTTCGCTCCCGCCCCCGCGCGCCGGACGATCGAACCGATCATCCGGCTGCTCGCCGGCGTGCCCTCGGTCGTCTACGGCCTGGTCGCGATCCTCGCGCTCGCGCCGTGGATCGAACGCAACTTCATCGACAACGCCCGCAAGCAGTCGGTCATCTACGTCGTCCAGCTCAGCGGCGAGAACCTGACGCTGGCGATCCTCGTCCTGGCGGTGATGGTCACGCCGATCATGGTCGCGCTGATCGTGGGCGCGCTGGCCTCTGTACCGCCATCCTGGAAGGAGGGCTCGGCGGCGCTCGGCGTCAACCGCTGGCGCACGATCGTACGCGTGTCGCTGCGCACCGCCCGCCCGGCGATCGCCGCCGCGACCGTGCTCGCGACCGCGCGCGCGCTGGGCGAGGCGATCATGCTGGCGATGGTCGCCGGCGCGCGCGGCTTCGCCGCCAACCCGCTCGACGGGTTGACGTTCTTGTTCGAGCCCGTCCGGCCGCTGGCCGCGACGATCTTCCAGGAAGCGGGGGGCCTGACGATCGGACCGCTGAGCCACACGCTGTATGCGATCGGGGCGGTCCTGCTGATCTCCGCGACGCTCCTCTCGTTCGCCGGCTGGGCTGTCAAGCAGCCGCTGAAGCGCTACGGGATTCGCGTCTGATGGCGACCGAACCGATGACGCCCGCCCAGGTGGGGCTGAAGGTGGCGCGCCCGCCGCGCCAGGGCACCGGCTCCTGGCCGCTGATCGACCGCATCGGCTACGGGCTGTGCTGGGCCTCGGGGATCGGGCTGTGCGCGATCGCGCTGGGGATCGTCGTGTACATGCTGATCCAGGGAATCTCCTACATGAACCTGAGCCTGTTCACCCAGCATCCGGCGGCGGAAATCCATCAGAGCACCTCGGGGGGCTTTCTCGATCCGCTCGAGGGCACGTTCATCATCACGGCTGTCGGGATCGCGATCGCGGCTCCGCTCGGGGTGGCGCTGGCGGTGTGGTTGAGCGAGTACGGCCGCGACCGCCCGCTGGCGAGGGCGGTGGAGTCGGCGGTCGAGATGATCGCCGGGGCGCCGAGCGTCGTGCTCGCGATCTTCGGGCTGTTCGTGTTCAGCCAGAGCTTTCTCGGCTTCCTCTCCGAAAGCACCGCCGGCGGAGCCGTCACCGGGAAATCCTTCCTGACCGCCGGCGCGATCATGGCGTTGCTCGCATTGCCCCTGATCGTCGCCGCCACCCGCGAGGGCTTGGCTCAGCTGCCGGATCGCATGCGCGAGGCCTCGTTTGGTCTGGGCAAGACACGCGCCACGACGATCCGCCACGTGCTGCTGCCGTCGATCAGACCGAACATCGCCGAAGGGGTCGTGCTCGGCATGGGGCGGATCATCGGCGACACCGCGATCGTGCTGATCCTGCTCGGCTCGACACTTCGCACCGAACCGGCAAACGGCGTCCCGGGCCTCGGGCTGCTGCGCGGCGTCGGCTCGACGCTGACCTACTACATCTACGAAAACTCGCCCGCGGGCGAGGGCAACTCCCATCAGAAGGCCTACGCGGCGGCGTTCGTCCTGCTGATGATCGTGCTGGCGCTCAACTTCGCCGTCACCAGGATCACAGCCAGGCGCGGCCACGACGACCGCACCGGTGGCAGCTGGTGGCGAATCGCGGGCGAGCAGGGGCTGATCCGCAGGCTGCGACCCGCGCGGGAGCCGGGGGCCTGATGGCGCCGACGACCCCGCCCCCGGTGCGGCGCATCGCCGTCGAGCGCGAGCCGCGCGTCGTGGTCCCCCCGACGGGCGCCAACGGCGCGAGCACGACAGCGGCGGCGGCGGGCCCCTCGGCCTCGGCGCGCCTGCGCGCAGCGCGCCCCCCGGTCGGCGACGTGCGCGAGCGCATGCGGGTGGAATCGGTGTGGCTTGCCTACGGCGATAACTGGGTCGTGCGCGACGTCAACCTGCCCGTGCGCCAGGGCGAGGTGCTCGCGCTGATCGGCGCCTCGGGCTCGGGCAAGACGACGCTGCTGCGTTCGCTGAACCGCCTCACGGAGGTCACGGCCGGCGCGGCGCGCGCCGGGCAGATCACGCTCGACGGGCAGGAGATCCACGGACTGGAGGTCAACACCCTGCGCCGGCGCGTGTCGATGGTATTTCAGCAGCCGAACCCGTTTCCGATGAGCATCTACGACAACGTCGCCTACGCGCTCGCCGAGCAGTCGCCCCCGCGCGGGCACCGGCGGCGGCGACGCAGCGCCGAGCTCGAGCACGCGGTCAACGACGCGCTGCGCCGCGCCGGGCTCTACGAGGAGGTCGCGGGCGACCTCGAGCGCTCGGCGCTGCGGCTGTCGGGTGGGCAGCAGCAGCGGCTGTGCATCGCGCGCGCGCTCGCCGCCCAGCCGGAGGTGCTGCTGCTCGACGAGCCCTGCTCGGCGCTCGATCCGATCTCGACGGCGACGATCGAGGAGCTGATCGTCGGCCTGCGCGAGAGCGTGGCGATCGTGATCGTCACGCACAACCTCCAGCAGGCGTTCCGCGTCGCCGACCACGTCGCGTTCATGCACCTCGGCGAGCTCGTCGAGTACGGGCCCGCCGAGCAGGTGTTCGACCATCCGGCTCAGCAGCGCACGCGCGAGTACATCGGCGGAGCGTTCGGGTGAGCGACGATCGGCGCGCCCTCCCCGCGCGGGGCTCGGAGACGGGACGCGGGGGTGGGAGGCACGGGCGCAAGCGCAGGCGCCGGCGCGCGCGCGACCGCCGGCGGAGACCGGGGATCCGGACTGGAAGCGCGACGCTCGTGCTCGCGGCGCTGGCGCTGAGCGGATGCGAGAGCACCCAGGAAGAGAGCGCGAAGCTCGAAAAGACCGCCAAGCACTTCGCGCTCGCGCGCACGGGCCTGTCGATCGCGCACGCGAGCACCCAGGCGCAGGTGCTGAGCGCCACCGTCGTGCGCGGCACGGAAGGCGCCGCGGCGGCTGTGACCGTACGCAACTCGAGCTCGCACACGCTGAGCTCGGTGCCGATCGCGATCACGGTTCGCAACGCCCAAGGGCAGACCCTCTACCAGAACAACGCCCCCGGACTGGAAGCGGGGCTCACCCAGATCTCCTCGATACCCGCCCACGGCTCGGTCACGTGGGTCGACGACCAGGTTCCCTCTTCGGGAGCACCCGCGAGCGTCGACGCCGTGATCGGGGAAGCGCACGTCGCGAACGGACCACAGCCGCAGATCGAAGTCGCGGGCACGCATCTGGCCGAAGCCTCCACGGGCGAAACCGCGGGCACGGTGCGCAACCGCTCGAGCATTACCCAGCAACACCTCGTCGTCTATGTGACCGCGCGTCGCGCCGGTGCGATCGTCGCCGCGGGCAGGGCGATCCTGGCCGAAGTCGCGCCTGGCGCGTCGGTCCCGTTTCAGGCGTTCCTGGTAGGCGCAGCCGCCGGCGCGCAGTTGCAGACGAGCGCTCCGGCTACGACGTTCGGCTGAGAGCTTCGGGCGTTCGGCTGAGGACCCCTGCCCCCCTGCGACCGCAGCGTCCTCGGGTACGTCGGAGGACCTGGCCCGGGAAGCCCAAACCCGAGCCTACGGGGCTTTCAGGATCAGCGTTTCCGTCGCCGTCTGGTGGACTTTCTTCGTGGAGTCGGTGACCGTCACGGTGATCGGCGAGGCGGAGCTCGGCGCCGGCCACCGCAAGCGTCGCTCCAACGCGGCCGTACGCAGGCGACTCAGGATCGCCGCCAGCTCGCTCTCACGACCCGCGAAGTGCTCGCCTTCCGCGGGGGTTCCATAGTGAAACGGGTTCCTCGCGATCGATCCTTAATATACCAACTAGCATGATGCTAAACATGATGATGCCAACTAGCATCATCGGGTCCGATGAAGTCACCGCCGCCATCCGCGAAGCCCCGCCCACCGGCCAGGCTCATAAATCGTCCACCGAGTGGGTATATAATGACCAGCTAGTGGGCAGATAAACATGAAGACCGTAACGCGCGCGATCACTCCACGCCTGCTCACGGCCCTCGGCGATACGCCGGCCGTGATGCTGGTCGGTCCCCGGCAGGCCGGGAAGAGCACGCTCGTGCAGAGCCTGGCCGCCGGGCCGCACCCGGCCCGCTACCTCAGCCTCGACGATCTGCGCACGCTCGACGCGGCTCGACGCGACCCCGTCGGCTTGATCGAGAACACAGACGGTCCGCTCGTCATCGACGAGATCCAGCGCGCGCCCGAGCTGCTGCTGCCGATCAAGGTCGCGATCGATCGCGACCGCCGCCCGGGGCGCTTCATCCTCACCGGATCAGCGCAGGTGATGCTGCTACCGACGGTGTCGGAGTCGCTCGCCGGGCGGATCGAGGTCCACACGCTGTGGCCGTTCTCCCAGGCCGAGATCGAGGGCGTGTCCGGACGGATCGTCGAGCGCCTGCTCGGGGAATCCTCGCGACCGGCCCCCACAACGGTGCCCGCAAAAACCCGTAAGAGCCTGATCGAGCGCATCGTGTACGGCGGCTTCCCCGAGGCGATCGAGCGGCGAGCGGACGATCGCCGCGAAGAGTGGTTCGCGTCCTATCTGACAACGATCGTGCAACGCGACCTGCGCGAGGAGGCGAACATCGAGCGTCTCGCCGAGATCCCGGCCGTGCTCGCCTCGCTCGCCGCGCGCGTGCGCGCACCACTGAACAAGACGGACCTGAGCAGCTCAGTGGAAATCCCTCGGACCTCGCTCGATCGCTACCTCACGCTACTCGAGCACGTATTCCTGACCAGCCGCCTGCCGGCATGGCACTCGAACCGCATCAAGCAGATCGCCAAGGCGCCAAAGCTCCCGATCTCCGACTCCGCCCTACTGACACATCTACTGCGAACCGACCGCAAACGCCTCTCCGAAGACGACGCGCTGCTCGGCGTGTTGCTGGAGTGCTTCGTCGGCATGGAGCTGACCAAGCAACTGTCCGCCACGAGCACGCGCGCATCGCTGCGGCACATGCGCACCGCGACCGGCACCGAGGTCGACTTCATCCTCGAAGGAGCCGACGGCCGCCTGGCCGGCATCGAGGTGAAGGCGTCGGCGACCGTCCGCGGCGAGGACTTCAAACACCTGACGACGATCCGCGACCGGATCGACGAGGAGCGATTCGTTCGTGGCGTCGTCCTCTACACCGGCGGCGAGCGCCTGCGATTCGGCGAGCGCCTGGAAGCTTGGCCGGTGAGCACGCTGTGGTCATAAGGGGGCGGTGAGCACTACCCGCGTTGCTTCACTTCTTCTTCTTGTGCTTGGCCGGCGCCGCCTTCAGGACCAGCGTACGGCCTTTGACGCCACCGCCGGAGAGCTTGACCTTCAGCCCGCGCTTGCCCGCTTTGCCCACCAGCGACCGGCCCTGGGCGGTCAGGCGGACACGGATCGTGGCGCTCTTGCCGACCGCGATCGAGAAGCGCGCCGTGCCGACCGTGACGCTGGTCGTGCGCTTGCCGTGCCGCACCTGGGCGATCAGCTTCAAGGTGCCCGCGCATGCCGCGGCCCCGGTGCAGGTGAGCTCGAGCATCGCGACGTTGCCCTTCACGCTCGCGGAGGCACCCGCTACGACAAGCGGTTTCGGTACGGCGATCGCGTTGCTGGTCGCGCTCACGGCCCCGGCGCCGTTGCCCGCTGTGACCGAGCACGTGACCGAGCTGCCCAGATCGGCGGTCTGCAGGGTGTAGGTGCCCCCTGTCTGCCCGGAGATCACCGTGCCGCTGCGCAGCCACTGGTACAGGAGGTACGTCGGTTCGTGCGACCAGGAGCCCTGCGAGCAGGTCAGCGTGCTGCCGACCACGGCCGTTCCCGTCAGCGCCGGCGCGGCTGCGATGGCCGGCGTCGCCGGGAACGCTTCGCGCAGGGTTTCGTTGATCCCGCCGGTGTTCGAACCGGTCGTGACAGTGACCGTTCCGCCGCTTTTGAAGGTTGGCTGCCCCTGGTAGTACTGGGTTATGTACACCTCAGAGCATTCCCGTTCGCCCTTCTTCGGAATCGAGCAGATAGTGCCATCGAACTCGACTTTGTAAAAGCCATTTTCCAGAGCGTTGATCGTGTACTGGCCGCTGGAGCTCGTATATCCGCAACCCCCACCACCGTATTCTTCTGGACCAGTGACCCTGGTGGCACAAACCCTGACCTTTGCAAGCCCGGGGTGGGTGATCGAAGCATTCGTCACGGTTCCGCTGATCTGACCACCGACCTCGAGCGCCACATCATCGGTTGCAGCCTGATTCGCTTTCACCGTCACCGAGTTCGACTGGCCGAGGTAGTTGGACTTCAGCTGGCAGCGATCGGTCTTTTCTCCCTGTTCTTCTTCGCATTCTTTCGCGGGCGAGAAACTGATCCTGGGGGAACCGACGGACACACCCCGGAGGGTGTATTCGCCGTTGCCGTTGGTTTCGACGCAATGGCTCGATTCTTCATTGCCGCACACAGCGACGCCACCGGCGCCCTGACCGTTGGACGCGTTCGTGACCCGGCCGGCGACTTCGCCTTGACCAACTTCTTCCAGTTCGGCGTTGACTACAGCAAGTTTTTCAGATTCAACTTTGGCCGTATGGACCACAGCTTCGTGATGTGGAGCCGTAAATTCAACCTTATATTCTTCTTCTTTGAGTTCCTTGATTTCGTATTCGCCATTGGGATTGGTGGGTTCGCACTTTTCCGAACCGCCGCCACTGGGAATCGCGCAGGCGTTTGCACCTGGGATAGGTTCATGCGTGCTGGAGTCGGTCACCCGGCCCTTGATCCCCGTGGGCGAAGCAGCGCTGGCCGCCGCCGGCAGCAGCATCGCGCACAGCGCGATCAGCCCGGCGAGGATGAACGTGACTGGGGTGTGGCGACGCATGTATGCCTCTTTCTCTGTCTGTCGCTTTGTGCCGATGGCCGGTGTCCGGCTGGACATACTATGACTGCGACCGTACGGCAGAACGCCGCGCCCGCCCCCCTCAGCGCCGCCGCCGCTTGAGCGTGATCCCCTCGAGCACGTGCGCGACGGTCTCGCAGGCGTCGACGGCGGCCTCGAGCGACTCGAAGATGTCCTTCCAGCGGATCACGACCATCGGATCGGTGCCCTGCGCGAACAGCGACGCGACCCCGTCGCGCAGCAGGCGGTCGCCTTCGTTCTCGAGACGGTGGATCTCGACCAGGTGCGGGGCGAGTTCCTCGCCGGTGTGCAGGCAGCGCAGCGCGGCGAAGATCGGCTGGCCGGCCGCGACCAGCACGTCGGCGAACTCGACCGCCTGCTCCATCGGCGCTTCGACGCCGTACAGGCCGAGCTGGGCGGCGGCCTGCTCGGTGTGGTCGACGATGTCGTCGAGCGCGGTCGCGAGCACGTAGCCGTCGCCGGCGTCGAATGGAGCCCGCCCACCCCCGCGCACGCGCCGGCCGCCGTTGAGCCGGTGGATGATGTCGTGGGTGATGCGGTCGCCCTCCCGCTCGCAGGCGGCGAGCTCCTCCGCGAGCGGGGCGTGCTCGGGGAGCTCCGCGAGCAGCTGGCGCAGCAGCTCGGAGGAGCGCTGCACGTTGCGCCCGGCGTCCTCGAGCAGGTTCGTCAGGGTCGTGTCGGCCGGACCGCGAAGCAAGCGCATCTACGAAGAGTATGTAGATTGGCCGATCGAGGCGATCCTCTTTACGATTTCTTCACGATTCGATCACGAGTTGGCAACTCCCGCGCACCGATCCGCCGTAACGCTGTACGCCGGTGGCGGCCTCGGTGGAAAACCCGAACTCGAACACGCTGTACGCGGGCGAACTGGAGATCAGGCTCGACGAGGGCCTCGTGCTGGCGACCGGGCGCGCGCTGACGCTCTCGGTGCGGGAGTTCGAGCTGCTCGCGGCGATGGCCCAGCGGGCCGGGGCGGTCGTCACGCGCGCCGACCTGTACAGCGCCGTCTGGGGCGGCCAGCTGCGCGACGGCGACCGCTCGGTCGACGTCTACGTCAGCAAGCTCCGCGGCAAGCTCGAAGCGGCGATGCCCGACCGCCGCTTCATCCACACCCATCCGGGCTTCGGCTACCGCTTCCAGCCCCAGCTTTCACGAAATGTTCACAACGGGGTTCCCACCGCTGAAGAGACTTAGCGCAGCACCAGACCCGGCACGGGCGCGCATGGCCCCGCCGTCATCTAGCAATCAAGCCAGAGGAGACGCAGTGATCAAGAAGAAGATTGGCGCGCTCGCGGGCGTAGGGGTGCTCGCACTCGGCCTCGCCGCGTGCGGCTCCAGCTCAAACTCAAACAGCTCGTCGACGGCGAGCAGCGGCTCGGCGACGACGATCTCCGGCGCCGGTTCGACGTTCGCCGCCCCGGTCTACGAACAGTGGGCCTCGTCGCTGGCGAGCACGGTCAAGGTCAACTACCAGGCCGTCGGCTCGGGCGCCGGCATCACCTCGCTCGAGTCGAAGACCGTCGACTTCGGCGCCTCCGATCCGCCGCTGAAGCCCGCGGACGAAGAAGCGATCGCCAAGAACGGCAGCCCGGCCGTGCAGATCCCGATGTTCCTGGGCGCGATCACCGTCTCCTACAACCTGCCGGGCGTGAAGAGCGGCCTGAAGCTCGAAGGCAAGACGATCGCCGACATCTACCTCGGCACGATCAAGACCTGGAACGACCCGGCGATCAAGGCGCTGAACCCGGGCGTCACGCTGCCGAGCACGCCGATCACCGTGATCCACCGCTCGGACTCCTCGGGCACGACGTCCGGCTTCACGAGCTTCCTCGCGACGGTCGACCCCGAATTCAAGAGCAAGGTCGGCGAAGGCAAGACCGTGCAGTGGCCGACGGGCACCGGCGCGAAGGGCAACGCGGGCGTCGCCGGCGCGGTCCAGCAGACGACCGGAGCCGTTGGCTACGTCGAGCAGTCCTACGCGCTCGAGCACGAATTCACATATGCCTCGGTGCAGAACAAGTCCGGCAACTTCGTCGCCCCGACGCTGGCCTCGACCAGCGCCGCCGCCGAAGGCGTCGTGGTGCCCGCCAACCTGGGCATCAAAATCTCGAACCCGAGCGCGGCGAACGCCTACCCGATCACCTCGCAGACGTTCGTCGTCGTCAACAAGGACCTCTGCAAGGCCGGCACCCCCGGCGGCGAAGCGGCCGCCAAGGGCGTGGTCAAGTTCCTCGACTACGGGCTCGGCGAAGGCCAGACGATCCTCGCGAAGGCCGACTACGCCGCGCTGCCCGCCGCGATCCTCGCGAAGTCCAAGGAAGCGGTCGCGGGCCTGCAGTGCAACGGCACCTCGCTCGGCGGCTGATCGCCGCGGAGATCACGTGGAGAGGCGAGCATGCCGTCACCCCCGGCGGAGGCTGGAGCTCATCGTAGCGTTCGATTCTCGAGCGCTCACCGCTCGCGCGGTTGCCCGACCGCGCGCTGAAGTACGGCCTCACGGCGCTGGCCACGCTGATCCTCGCGCTGATCGTCTTCTTCTTCATCCGCCTCGTCGGCGAAGCCCGGCCGGCGCTCGCCAAGGAAGGCGTCGTCGGCTTCGTCTTCGGCAACGACTGGAACGTCTCGGCCGAACACTTCGGCGCGCTGCCGCTGCTCGTCGGGACGCTGATCACATCCGTGCTGGCGCTCTTGATCGGCGTGCCCGTGGCGGTCGCGACCGCCGTCTACGCGACCGAGCTGTGCCCGCTGCGCCTGCGCGCGCCGCTGACGATCCTGGTCGAGCTGCTCGCCGCCGTGCCGTCGGTCGTCTACGGCCTGTGGGGGATCTTCTTCCTCGCGCCGAAGCTCCAGCCGATCGAGCAGTGGGTCGCCGACCGCCTCTCCTTCGTCCCCTTCATCGGCGGCGGCCTCGTGACGATCCCCAACTACTTCGTCACCGGCCTCGTGCTCGCGATCATGATCCTGCCGATCGTCTCGGCGATCTCGCGCGAGGTGATGAGCACCGTGCCCCTCGACCACAAGGAGGCCGCGCTCGGGCTCGGAGCCACGCGCTGGGAGATGATCCGCATCGCCGTGCTGCCCTACTGCCGCTCGGGCGTCGTCGGCGGCGCGATGCTCGGCCTCGGCCGCGCGATCGGCGAGACGATCGCGGTGACGATCCTGATCGGCGACGCCCCCAAGCTCAGCCACCACCTGTTCGAGCAGGGCTACTCGCTCGCCGCGGTGATCGCGAACGAGTTCGGCGAAGCCCAGGGCCTGCACCGCTCGGCGCTGTTCGCCGCGGGCCTCGTCCTGTTCGTGCTGACGCTGCTCGTCAACGGCGTCGCGCGGCTGCTCGTGCTGCGCGCCGCGAAACCGGGCGGCGGCGGCAAAGGCGTGACGCCCGCGGGTCGTCCACTCGCCGAGGTTGCGGAGGGCGCATGAGACCCACGAGCGGACAAGCGCACCGGGCTCCGTCCCGACGGTGGCGATCGCAACCGAAGGTCCGCCGATGAGCTCGCCGAGCCCCACGCCCGCCGCGCAGCTCGCGCGCTTCAACGTCAGCCCCGCGCGCCGGCGCAAGGACAAGATCGCGCGCGGGCTGATCCTCGCCGCGACGGTCCTCGCGCTGATCCCGCTCGCGCTGATCGTCTACTACCTGCTGCGCAAGGGCCTCTCGACGTGGAGCTGGAGCTTCTTCACGACCGACCCGACCGGGAACACGTTCTTCGGGAGCTCGAACATCGGCGGGATCAAGAGCGCGATCCTCGGCACGATCGAGATCGTCGCGCTCGCCTCCGCGATCGCCGTCCCGATCGGCGTCGGCGTGGCGATCTGGCTCGTCGAGTACGGCCGCGCGAGCTGGTTCGCGAACACCGTGCGCTTCTTCGTCGACGTGCTCACGGGCGTGCCGTCGATCCTGTTCGGGCTGTTCATCTACATCGTCCTGATCGTCGGCACCGGCTCCTCCTACGCCGGCTACAAGGGCTCGCTCGCGCTCTCGCTGTTGATGCTCCCGATCGTGATCCGCTCGGCCGAGGTCGTGCTGCTGCTGATCCCCGGCGCGCTGCGCGAGTCGGCGCTCGCGCTCGGGGCGCCGCGCTGGCGGGTGATCTTCAGCATCGTGCTGCCGACCGCGCTGCCGGGGATGGTCACGGGCGTGCTGCTGGCGGTCGCGCGCGCCGCCGGGGAGACCGCGCCGCTGCTGTTCACGGCGGCCTCGACGCACGAAACCAACTTCAACCTCGGCCAGTTCATGAACTCGCTGCCGGTGCAGATCTACAACGACGTCACATCTCCGACCACAGCCGTGGTAAACCGTGCGTGGGGTGCCGCGCTGACCCTGGTCGTCATGATTCTCTTGCTGAACCTCATCGCCCGCCTGATCGCCCGAAGGAGCCGCCTTGCATGACATCCGACGGATCTACCCCCCGGACCGCTGAGATGGAGCCCGACGACCTACTCGAGCCCGGCCAGGCCCGCTCCCCCGTGCCCAAGGCGACCGGGCATCGGCCCGACGCGCTCACGGCCGGCTCGACCGCGCCCGCCAAGCAGGGCCTGAGCGTGCGCCTGGAGGGGCTGCGCGCGTTCTATGGCTCGAGCGAACAGGTCAAGGGCGTCGACCTCGACTTTCGCGCCAACGAGGTGACCGCGATCATCGGCCCGTCGGGCTGCGGCAAGTCGACGATGGTGCGCTGCATCAACCGCATGCACGAGGAGATCCCGGGCGCCCGCGCCGAGGGCCGGGTGCTGCTCGACGAGCTCGACGTCTACGACGCCGCGGTCGACGTCGTCGCCGTGCGCCGCGCGATCGGGATGGTCTTCCAGAAGCCGAACCCGTTCCCGACGATGTCGATCTTCGACAACGTCGCCGCGGGGCTGCGGCTGTCCGCGCGCGGACGCGGCGACCTGCATGGCAAGGTCGAGGCCGCGCTGCGCGGCGCCGGGTTGTGGGAGGAGGTCTCCGAGCGGCTGTCCGAGCCCGGCGCCGGGCTCTCCGGCGGTCAGCAGCAGCGGCTGTGCATCGCGCGCTCGCTCGCGGTCGACCCCGAGGTGATCCTGATGGACGAGCCCTGCTCGGCGCTCGACCCGATCGCGACGCTGAAGATCGAGGAGCTGATCGCCGAGCTCAAGCAGCGCGTCACGATCGTGATCGTCACGCACAACATGCAGCAGGCCGCACGCGTCGCCGACCGCACCGCGTTCATGCTCTCCGGCAAGCTCGTCGAGGTCGGCCCGACGCAGGAGATCTTCACCACGCCCACCGACTCGAGAACCGAGGAATATGTCACCGGCAAGTTCGGCTAGCGCCAGCGGGCCGTCGACGCGGCGCGGAGCGGCGTCCTCGGTCGCTCGTGTGCTCTTCGCACACTTCGCTTCCTGCGTCCTTGCTCCGCTTGGTCGACGACCCGCTGGGAGCTTGGCGCAATGACCGCGGGCGCGGACACCTCGCTGGGCGGCGCGCCACCCGCCGGCACGCAGCAGGGGCGCGCCCATTTCCAGCAGCAGCTGCAGGAGCTCGAGGATCACGCGCTCGGCGGCCTCGACCTGATCGTCGAGCAACTCGACCGCGTGCTCGAGGCTTTGAACCACCAGGACGTCGAGCTCGCGCAGATGGTGATCGCCGACGACGACCGCGTCGACGGGCGCTACCTGGAGGTCCACCAGGGGATCCTCTCGCTGCTCGCCCTGCAGGCGCCCGTCGCCGGCGACCTGCGCCTGGTCGCGGCGCTGCTGCACATGATCAAGCACATCGAGCGGATGGGCGACCAGTGCGTGAACATCGCCAAGCTGATCCCGCTCTCCGGGCACGAACCGCCCGTCCGCCGGGAGGTGCTGGAGGCGCTCTCGAAGATGGGCGCCTACGCGCGCTCGGAGGTCGTGCAGTCGAAGGCCGCGTTCGGCGGGCGCGACGTCGGCCTGGCCGAGGATCTCGTGCGCCAGGATCGCGAGATCAACCGCCTCAACCGCGAAATCTTCCGGATGGCTTTGGACATCGGCGGTGACGACGCCGACACGCGCGAGTGGGCGATGCACATGATCCTCGTCGCGCGCGCTTTGGAGCGGATCGGCGACAACGCCGTCGACATCGGCGAGCAGGTCGCGTTCGTCGTCACCGGCCTGTTCCGCGAGTTCTCCGACTCCTCGCATCCGGCCGGCGGGCGGGTCGATGCGGCGCCGGACGCGCGTCCTGAGGCATTCTGAACCATCCGCAAACAGCGTATTTCTCCTGTGAAGATCCTGTGACGATTCTTGGCGTTCCGCGCCAGAGTCCCCAGCGTCCCCTAGACTGACGCACGATGACGGAAAGCATCCGCGCCACGGAGGAGGCGGCGTCAGGCACTTCGAGCGCAGCCTCAATGCGCATCGCCGTGCTCGACCGCGACAGTGGGTTCATCCAGGTACTGAGCAAGCGCTTGGACCGCCTCGGCTGGGAGCACCGCGTGCTCGGCAGCCCGGTACCGACCGACGCGGTGATCTCGATGCGCCTGAGCGCGCTCGTCGTCGACCTCGCCGTGCTCGGCCCGCAGGCCTGGGAGTGGCTCGAGCGCCTGTGCGGAGCGCTGCCCGAACTCGGCGTCGTCGTCTGCACCGGCCCTTCGACCGTCGCCCAGCGCGTGCGCGGGTTGCGGCTCGGCGCCGACGACTGGATCACGAAGCCCTGCCATCCCGAGGAAGTGATCGCCCGCGTGCAGAGCGTCGTGCGCCGCCGCCGGCGCAGCGCCAGCAGGGCCGTGACCAAGCCGGTCAGCGCCGGCGAGCTGGAGATCCGCTCCGATCGCTTCCAGGCGTTCGTCGGCGATCAGAGCATCGACCTGACCCGGCGCGAGTTCGAGCTGATCGAGCTGCTCGCCGCCGCCGAGGGGCGCGTGCTCGAGCGCGAGGACATCTACTCGAGCCTGTGGGGCTACACGATGGTCCGCGGCGATCGCTCGGTCGACGTGTTCGTGCGCAAGCTCCGCCAGAAGCTCGAGAAGGCCTCGCCCAAGTGGCGCTACATCCACACCCACTTCGGGATCGGCTACCGCTTCGCGGCCGAGCCGATCGAGGTCGACGTCCCCGAGTCGCTACCCGCCGAGTGGAGCCCCGCCCCCGCCCCCGCCGGCCCCATCGCCGGCGATCAGGGCCAGCTCGCGGGGCCGCAGCAGGACCACGAGCTCGCCGCCGGCGGCGCTCTCTAGCCTGACGACCGCCAGGCCGCCCTTCTTCAGATCTGGCCCGCGCGCCGGTGAGATCGCCGACGACGCTCGATAAGTCGGGCTCGTGGCCGACGAGCAGCAGGCGCCCGTCGGCCGGCAGGCCGGCCAGCTCGGCGAGCGCCTGGCGCGCATCGAAGCCGCCGGCGAGCGGCGGATGCACGGCCAGCAGCTCGCGCTGCTGCGCGCTCCAGTGCTCGGCGGCCAGCTCTGCCGTCCGGCGCGCGCGCGTCTTGGGGCTGAACAGGACCGCGTCGAAGCTCGCCTGCAACCGCTCGAGCGCGATCCCGGCGGCGTGCGCCTGGCCGGCGCCGCGCTCGGTCAGACGGCGCTCGGCGTCCGCGCGTGTGCCGTGTTGGCCGATCTCGATGGCGGCGTCCCCGTGACGTAGTAACCAGAGCTGACGAGCCATATTGCCTCGACCTTCACACTATCCGGTGCCGATCGGATGTAGCGTGAAGATCCGATGAGCGCGCTCGATCGCGCGAGCAGGGTGTAGCGTGAAGATCCAATGACAGACCTGCACGATCCAGCCCTCTATCTGAACCGCGAGCTGTCCTGGCTGGACTTCAACGAGCGCGTGCTGCAGCTGGCCGAGGACGAGCGGATCCCGCTGCTCGAGCGCGTGAAGTTCTGCGCGATCTACACGACGAACCTCGACGAGTACTACATGGTGCGCGTCGCCGGCCTGCGCGACCAGATCGACGCGGGCGTCGAGAACCCCGGCCCCGACGGGCGCATCCCCTCGGAGACGATCGCGCTGATCCGCGAGCGCGTGCTCGCGCTGGGCGCGCGGCTGAGCGACTGCTTCGAAGGCCGCCTGCGCCCGGCGCTGGCCGAGCACGACATCCGCGTGCTCGCCGTCAACGAGCTCGACGACGAGCAGCGCGCGGAGCTGGCGAGGCACTTCCAGAAGGTGATCTTCCCGGCGCTCACGCCCCTGGCGGTGGCCCCCGGGCGGCCGTTCCCGTACATCTCCAACCTGTCCCTCAGCCTGGCCGTGCTCGTGCGCGACCCGGTGACCGACCAGACCGTGTTCGCGCGCGTGAAGGTGCCGACCGAGATCCTGCCGCGCTTCGTCACGCTCAAAGGACCGTCCTCGGGGAGCTCCTCGGGGTCGATGGGCGCCGGGGCGACCGGCTCGGGGGCGGGCTCCGGGTCCGCGGGCTCGTCGGCTGGCTCCTCGGGGTCCGGGCCCGGGACGATCACGCTGCTCGCGCTCGAGGACGTGATCGCCTGCCATCTCGACGCGCTGTTCCCCGGCATGGAGATCGCCGACTACGACGTCTTCCGCGTGACCCGCGACGCCGACCTGGAGGTCTCCGACGACGCCGCCGACCTGCTCCAGGCGGTCGAGGACGAGCTGCGCCGCCGGCGCTTCGGCGAGGTCGTGCGGGTCGAGGTCGGGACCGGCTGCTCGGAGCGCCTGCGCGAGGAGCTGGCGGCGCTGCTGGGCGTGCAGGAGGACGAGGTCTACCCGGTCGACGGGCTGCTCGACATGGGCGCGCTGTGGCAGATCGTGAAACTGCCCGGCTACACCGAGCTGCGCGAGGAGCCGCTCGCCGGCCACACCCACCCGCGGCTGCTGCGCCACGAGGGCGAGCGGCCCGACGTGCTCGGCGCGATGCGCGAAGGCGACGTGCTCGTGCACCACCCCTACGACTCGTTCTCGACCTCGGTCGAGCGCTTCGTCGAGCAGGCCGTCGCCGACCCGAACGTGCTCGCGATCAAGCAGACCGTCTACCGCACGAGCGACGACTCTCCGCTCGTTCCCGCGCTGATCGACGCGACCGAGCGCGGCAAGCAGGCGGTCGCGCTGGTCGAGCTGCAGGCGCGCTTCGACGAGCGCATGAACATCCACTGGGCGAAGGCGCTGGAGGAGGCCGGCGTGCACGTCGTCTACGGCCAGCCTTCGCTGAAGACGCACGCGAAGTGCGTGCTCGTCGTGCGCCGCGAGGGCGACGGGGTGCGTAATTACGTGCACATCGGCACCGGCAACTACCACTCGACGACCGCGCGGCTATACACCGACTTCGGGCTGTTCACGACCGACGAGCAGATCGGCGCGGACGTCGCCGACATGTTCAACTACCTGACCGGCTACGGCCGGCCGCTGCACTACCGCAAGGTGCTGACCGCGCCGAACCAGCTGCGCGACGGCCTGATCGAGCAGATCGACCGCACGATCGCCTCCCATTCGCCCGAGTCGCCGTCGCGGATCGCGTTCAAGATGAACGCGCTCGTCGACGGGCGCTGCATCCGCGCGCTCTACCGCGCCTCGCAGGCGGGCGTGCGGGTCGATCTGAACGTGCGCGGGATCTGCTGCCTGCGCCCCGGCGTGCCGGGGATCTCCGAGAACATCCGCGTCGTCTCGATCGTCGGGCGCCTGCTCGAGCACTCGCGCGTCTACGCGTTCGAGCGCGACGGCGAGTACACCGTCTACATCTCCTCGGCCGACCTGATGCCGCGCAACCTCGACCACCGCGTCGAGCTCGCCGCGCCGATCGAGTCCCCGGAACTGCGCACCGAGCTGCTCGACACGCTGGAACGCGCGTTCGCCGACAACCAGAGCTCGTGGGAGCTGGACGCCGAGGGCGTCTGGCAGCGGCGGGCTCCGGGGCCAGGCGAGCAGCCGCGCAACCTCCAGCTGGAGCTCGCCGAGCTGCACGCGCGGCGCGCGGGCGAGGGTGGGCCGGACGGCGGGCGGGATCTGGGGATGCCGCTCAGCCGTTGAGGGCTATTCCCCATCTGTCCGGCGCTCTACTCCCCGATTGTCCGGCTATTTACTCCCCAATTGGCGTGACTGTTCAGGTCGTTGTCGGGTCGGTTATGGGCTGGCGGCGGCGGGTAGCCAGGGGGTGTGGCGTGCTAGGCCGAAGTTCCCTTCGTAGTCACTGTTGATTGGGGCTGGGATCCCTGTGTTTGTTGGGGTCCTGGTCTTTTTGTGGGTGTTTGGTGTAGTCACTAGTTTCTGTCCGGTGGGGCTGGTAGGTTGTGCTCATGTCGAGGAGAGCGAGACCGTCGGGGGCTATGCACGTGGTCACCAATCGTGTGCGGCATGGGGAGCGGGAGTACACCTCGACGTTGTTGCGTCGTTCCTACCGGGAGGACGGCAAGGTCCGCAAGGAGACGCTCGCGAACCTCTCGCACTTGCCGCCGGAGGTGATCGAGTTGATCCGTGGCGCGCTGCGCGGGGAGTCCTATGTTCGGGCCGGCGAGGCGTTTGAGATCGAGCGCTCGCTGGGAGCGGGGCACGTGATGGCGGCATTGGGAATGAACCGCCCCGGAAAAGTTGGAGGCGGTTTTTATTGAGTGGTGTGTGTCGTTTCTCTCGTTTGCTCGTACTCGACGGGGGTGAGCTTGTCGCAGCTGCCATGTAGTCGCTGGTGGTTGTACCAGTCGACCCATTGCAGCGTCGCGAACTCGACTTGCTCCATCGTCTTCCACGGGCCTTGCTGGTTGATCAGCTCGGTCTTATAGAGCCCTATCGTTGACTCGGCGACGGCGTTGTCATACCCATCGCCGATCGATCCGATCGAGGCGTCAGCGCCCGCGTCCACGAGGCGCTGTGTGAACGCGAAACTGGTGTATTGGCTCCCGGCATCGGAGTGAGATATGAGGCCCTTGGGCACGGGCTGTCCGTGGTGGTCTCGGGCCCACAATGAACCGGAAGTCATGGGCGAAGCGCAGCACCTGCTCGCGCTGCTCGTCGAGGCGGCGCAGCAGATTGGCCTGCGGGCTGCGGCCGATCGGGCCGCGCTTGCCGGTACGGACGGTCGGTGGTGGGTTCTGGTGGTGGCCGAGCGCAATGATCTGCTCGTAGGCAGTGCGGTACCCGGCCAGCACCCACGGGTCCAGCCAGTCTTCGCCGACGACCTTGGCGGCCTTGACGTCCTCGTGCAGGGCGCGCAACAGCGCATCGACCTGGCTTGCCCACGACTGCTTCTCGGCGTGCTCTTCGATGATCGCCAACAGCTCGCGTAGGTGGTGGGCGTTGCACAGCGCGTGGATGGCGTGCTCATAGGCACGGTACTGCGGCCAGCCGTCGTGCACGGCGATGCCGCGGAATCGCGGCATCACGCCGGTGTGGTCGATGCCCTCGGTTCCGCGCCTGTCATGCATGGCGTAGAAGGTCAGCGTCTCGGTGCTCGCACAGTGCAGCCAGCGTCCGCGGCCGCCGGCGCGAGCGCCAGTCTCATCGAAGTGCACGACCGGCGAGTTGATGATCTGCTCGTGCACGCCGTCGAGGAACTCCTCGAGATCCTCGGCACCGTCCTTGACAAAGGCCACCAGCGTCGCGGGCGAGAGCGGCGCGCTCAACCAATCGGCCAGCAACTGCGCGGCGCGCTGGTAGGGCAGGTGCTGGGCGGCGATCAGATAGATCCCCAGCGCCCGCACCCTCGGCCCGTACTGCGTCGGGGCGCCGACACCGGTCGGGAACGCCGCGGTCGTCACGTGCCCGCACGCGCAACGCCGCCGCTGGGCACGGTGCTCACAGACGGCCAGCCGCACCTCCGGCAGGTCGAACACCTGGCGCGCCTCCTCTCCGGCGGGCTCACCGTCGCAGAGGCCACCCCCGCAGCCGCCGCAACGATCTGGCACGTGCAGGACGACCTCATCAGGCTGCTCGACCCGCTCGAGATGGTGGCCACCATGGCCGGTCTGGCCACCCGGTTTGCGGCCCGACCGACGACGAAGACTCCGCGGCGCAGGCGGCTTGGCGAGACCATCAGACGACGGCGGTCGAGACGAATTGCGCGAGTTCGCCGACAACCGCGCACCCAACTCCGCGACCTCCACCCGCAACTCCGCAATCAGCGCCGCCTGCAAGACAACAAGAGCCTCCAGATCCTCATACGACGGTCGATCCGCGGACACACAACAACATTCATGCCATCCCCACCACCACCTGCCAGACCTGAATAGTCACCAATTGGCATGACATCGCTCGCCAGTGCTCATGACGAACACGCGTGTCTGTCAAGGCTTACACGTGATGACCGCGGTGACGCTCGAGCGGTCTTGAAGCCAGCCGCGAGCATCGGGATCGATCCAGCCGATAATCGTCAACATGTCCTCGTGGACGGCATTGACGTCTTGTCCGAGGATGGAGTCGTGGTGGGCCAAGCGGTTGCGGAATAACCTGATCCGCAACATCCGGGGAGGTAAATCCTTGCGCCGGCCCGGTCCATGGGGAAACGCCTTGTGCAGACGTTCGCGCCAGAGATCGTCGTACGGCCGACCGACCAGCCCTGCCCAGAACCCGAACGGCACCCCGGCGACGACCCGGGCGCGAGTGATCTGGGTGCCCCGTTCCAAGCGTTCGACCGCGGTGATTACCTGCTTGATCCCGCCCGGCTGAAGTGTGTCGAAATCCATCAGCCAAGTGTCCTTCAGCGGTTCCTGCGGTTGACTCTCCCCAAGCGTCGCGTCGATTGCGTTGCGCAGGATCACCTCGAAGTGCTGGACTATTTCGAAGGCGCGAGCAGCCAGTTCGGCATGCCATATGTACAGCGCGACGGCCGCTTCGTGATCTCCGTCTGTGGCATCCTGAAACGGTCGGAACCGGGGTCCAGACAGCCAGGCGGTAGCTTGCTGGGAGTCCATGATGTGGTATTATGAATGGCGACGCCCCGGACCCGCCTCTGTCTCCCGCGAGGGAGGTATGCGCCCGGGGCTTTGTTTATCTAATGCCATAAACCCGACCACGAAGCCCAAAAGAAATGCGGGCTAAAGGCCAGAGACCCTCACCCGCACGACGGAGCATACCGCACATGCAAATGCACGATATGACAACCCCGCCGGCTATCAACTCCGTCCACAGAATCGGCACACAATTGGCACAAAGTTGTCGCTCACAGCAGCGTGACGGGTCTGCCTCGCTTTGTGCTGAACCGCGAACATGTCGCGGCGGTGATCTCCTCGCTCGCCCACCGATCAAGCACCGGCGCAAGGACCCTTACACAGCGACCTTCGCGCCCCCGACGCCGGCGGCGGTCTCGAGCCTGAGCCTGAGCTTGAACCGGCGGTGGCGGTGAACGTCGAGGACGCCGCGCTTGTTCAGCGCGATCTCGATGTGGTGCCTGCCGGCTCGTAGCTTGCGCTTGGTGTAGGCGTGGATCCCGGATCCGGTGATCGTCAGCGAGCCTTTGACCGAGGTGGTGAACCCGAGCAGCAGACGATCGCCTGACAGCCGCTCCTCGAGATCCGATATCGCCGGTCGTGTGGTCGCGGCCGGTCGTTTCGCGGCGGGTTTCCGATCGCCGCCCTGTGTCGCGGCCGGTGGGCTCGGCGGGTTTTGGCAGCCGGTGTCCGTGAACGGGGTCGAGGATTGCACGCTCGCGCCCTGCGCGCC
This sequence comes from uncultured Solirubrobacterales bacterium, assembly GCA_963789675.1. GTDB lineage: Bacteria > Actinomycetota > Thermoleophilia > Solirubrobacterales > Solirubrobacteraceae > Palsa-744. The sequence continues at coordinate 211,673 of CAWBLR010000015.1, forward strand.
CTGCACCGTCGTCGTGATCTGGCCGGGATCGCAGACGATCGAGTTCAGGAGAAATTCGGAGCGGTCGATCGTGATCGCGAACGTACGCAGCTGCAGCGGTATGCCGTCGACTAGCGTCGGCAGTGGATCGCTCGTGATGCCCACGGCGCCGGTCGCGGGGTCGATCGCGAGCGGGGCTCTGATCACCGCCTCGCCGAGATCGAGCGGTCCCGCGACGACGTCGATCGCGATGCTCAGCCCGTAGGGAGCGCCCTCGTAGCCCCCCGTCAGGTAGACCGCGCCGGTGAACCACGCCGGCGTTGGACCGACCCCCGCGGAGACCGTCGTCGTCCCGATCTGGCTGGCCTGCGGGCACGCGCCTTCTTGGGCCTGGGGTTCCCCGCACGGCGAGACGCTCGCGAACGACCACTCGATGCCCGCGGGCAGTTGCAGGCTGAACCCCGCCAGGCCCTGTTCATCGTCCTGCTGATCTTCACGGGCGACGGTCAGCGTGAAGGGGGCGTAGTAACCGGCCTCCTCGACGGCCGGCGCCGCGCTCACGATGGGGTCGAACGGCGGCGGGGCTGGACACGCTTCGCCGGGATGATCCGATTCCACTTCAAACGACGAGGACGCCACTGCTTGCGCAACACCGCTCCAGGGGGACAGCCGGCCGGTACTCGTGGCCTGACCGCACGCCTGCGGGTTATCGAGCACTCCCCGGGCGCCGCCGAAGAGCTTCAGCGCGATGTCGCCGATCGGCACCTGCGGCAGATCTTCAAACGCGACCGTCAGCTGTCCTGTGTCCGGATTGAGCACGAGCTGTCCCGGGAGCTTGAGCGTAACTCCCGCGGGCTGGTCTTCGGCGTAGAGGTAGAGCCCCACGAGCGCGTGCGACGGGTTGGCGTATGGCGCCGCCAGGTACACACGACCTTCCAGCGGACTCGCCAGCAGCGGCGTGCTGATATCGGCCCGGCCGAGCGTGGAGGGGTTCGGGCACGACGGGCGTTCGCCCGATTCGAGCGCGATCTGCGCTTCGCTGCAGCCTTCCGTGCCGTCGAGGAACGCCAGCGACAGCGCGGTACCGGCGGGCAGCGCAATCTGCGCGTCCCGCAACTCAGACGTGGCCAGGGCGTGCGGCTCTTCACTCTGCGGAACGCTCAGATCGACCTCATACGCGGAGGGCTCACCGGCAAGCGAGACTTCCGGGGCGACGTCGATCGCGGGGCCAAACGGCAGCCGTTCGCAACCGGTCATCGACGGGAACGCAGCCGCGTCGGAGAGCCATTCGCCCGGGTCCTGCCACGAGTCCGCGAGCGCCGTCGCGTGCGTGTCCAGCGCTTCACCGCACGCCGTCGGCAGCGTCACGAACGATCCCTGGCCTGCCCCCAAACAGTCAGTCGCCGCACCGGTCGCGCAAAGCCCGCGCAGCGCGTCATGGCCCGCGTCGCCCGGCACGCCCCACAACGTCAAGCGGATGCTCGCGATCGCCAACACCTCGGGAACGTGGTCGAAGCCGACGGTCATCCCACCACCGGGACGCAGCGTGACACCGGCGAGAAACGGCACGCCATCAGCGACGAACCCGAGCTGTGCGAGCCCTCCCGGCGCGAGCGCCAGGTTGTACACCGCCGCGGGATACGCCTGCCCTTCCGCGCTGACCATCGCCACACCGACAGCGGCATCTTCACCACAACCGTCCGTCCCGTCAAATTCGCTCGCGTCGCACCCGGGAACGGCCCGGCCGTTGAGAGCGACGCCGGGCGGCAATTCGAAGTCCAGATCGTCGATCGAGGACGACGTCTGGCTGAACGCGACGTCGGCCGTCAGTTCATAGGGATGCGATCCGGCCTGAACGTCTTCAGACCCGCCTTCTTCGCTCGCGGTCAGGCTATAGCGTTCGACCCCGAACCCCGCCGCCGCAGCGCTCGAAGTCGCCGACACGGCGGCACAGCCCAGGAGCAACACGCAGCCCACCGCACCAAGTGCCGCGAGCCGGCGAACCGTGAATGGCCTGATCCTCACGTGGGGATCCTATCGCCCAGAAGATCGTCATCTCTTGTCTTGTCATCCGCCTCCTGGGCAACGAGCCACGCGCTCCTGGCTCGAGTCTGTCCGGGCCTGATTTGTAAGCACGCAACCGCCACGCCGCCAGAGCAAAGTGCGGCACTGGATTGCCGGTTTGCGTACTTTTCTATCCACTCGGGTAGAATATTGCGACGATGGATTTGAGCCGGCCCTACACCGTGATCTGTCCGACTTTGGAGGGACCCGTGCTGGACGTGCTCGCCCACACGACCCGCCCGCTGACGGGCCGCGAGATCGCGCGCCTTGCGAGTCGAGGGTCGGAGCGAGGCGTGCGCCTCGTTCTCCACCGACTGACCGAACAGGGTCTGGTGACCACGCAGAAGGCCGGGTCCGCCTCGCTTTTTGTGCTGAACCGCGAACATGTCGCGGCGGACGTTGTCGAGGGACTCCTACGGCTGCGGGCGGAGCTGATCGAGCGCATCCGCGGCGAGGTCGAGGGCTGGTCCAGCCAGCCGGTCCACGTCTCCGTCTTCGGTTCCGCGGCGCGCGCAGACGGCCACGTGGAGAGCGACATCGACCTCCTGATCGTTCGCCCCGAGGATCTCGGCGAAGACGACCCCCACTGGCGAGAGCAGCTCCACGGACTTGCCGAGCGGATCGAGCGATGGTCGGGCAACCACGCCTCCCTGCACGAGGTCTCACCCAAAGCACTCAAAGCCGCCCTGCGCCGAGAAGAGTCCATCATCGCGTCGCTACGCTACGCCTCCATCGTGCTCGCCGGCCTCGAGATCGACGACCTGCTCACCCGCCGCGGCGAGAGGGCGATCGCGTGACCCCTCGACACGCGGGACGAACACAGAGCTGCGGCCGCCCTCAAGCGACCACCCGGCTGGCTCATGCCCAGAAGTTCTTCGACGCGGCCGAGCTGCCTGCGCCCGGGCGTGCCGCGGGATCTTCACCTCGCGGCGTGCCGCTCCGCGAGACGAACGCTCTCGGGCCTGGGTGCTCTGCCCCCGCATCCAAGCGAGCCAGCAACGCAACCGGGCGGGGCTTTTGGGCCCCGCCCGGCCTCTGGCCTGTGCGCGTGCGCTGTGCCGCTAGCTGACGTGCAGCGTTTCGCCGCTGGCCAGCGTGATCGTCTGGGTGCCTTCGAGTTCGCCCGTTTCACCGCCTCCGGAACCGCACCTGATTGTTTCTCTCGTGAATTCCGCGGTCACTCCGCGTTCTGCGTTCGTGATGGCTGGTGCGGGGGTCGGCATTTTTCCTTCGCACTGGATTGTGTAGCCTTTTGCTGTTTTATACTCGCACGTGAGCTTCAGTCCGGGCACGCCGGAACCGTCGCTCAGGAGCTGGTCGCGGACCGTTGAGCCGCTGCTGAACAGCGATGTGCTCCACGGCAGGTCCAGCGCTTTGAGGCCGTATTCGCCGATGCATTCCGATTCGGGGCCACGGCTGCATTTGGAGATCGTCAGTTCCGTGATGTCCCCGACCCCCGCGAGCCCGGCGACGCCGCTGCCTTCGTCTTCGCAGCTCACCGCGGCGGGACCGTCGGCTGGTCTCGCGCGCAGCGTGATCGTGCCTTTCAACCTGACCGATGCGCCTTCGCCTTCGATCGGGACACCCGCCCGCAGCCATACCGGCGGTTCTTCTTTTTCCGCGCTCAGGCCCTGGCTTTTATCGCTTTGGGAGCCTTCGGCATAGCCGCTGCCGCTGCCACCTTGAACACAGGTGAGTTTTTCGCTTTTGCGGAACGTGACGGTTACGCCGCTTTCGGTGTTGGTCGTGCTCGCTCTCAGCGTACCGCTGCATTCGTCTTCGAGTCCGTCCCCTCCTATTTTGCACTTTATTTTGAAGCCGGGTGTGCCTTTACCGCCGCTCACGAACACATCCCGCAGGGTCCCTTCGACCACCGCCAGTTCGGTATGCCACGGCAGATTCACCGGCGTGAGCGTCGCGGGTGCTTTTGTCTCACAAAGCCCCGTACCGACACAGCTCGACGTTACTATTTTCGTGACTTCGCCCATACCGCCGATACCGGAGGACCCTTCGATCGTGTCGGCACATTCGGTGCCCTGTTCGCCGACAGGTGTTTTCGTGTCGCTGACCCTCAGCGTGCCTTTCCATTCCGAGCCGATCGATTCGCTGAGCGGCGTGCCGTTCTGACGCCACGCGACACGCGCGCTGGCGAGCGCCGGGACCACCGCCCACAGCGCGAGCACGCCAACGACCGCGACCATCGTCCGGCGCGCCAACCGCGCCGCCGGGGTAGCGCCAACATCTGACTCTGGGCTTCGCCCACGAGCATCCATCGCTGCCTCCTTGTTAGAGGAAAATAAGCACCTGCATGAGACATGGAGTCCCAAACCATTTCTACCCGGAGACAACCGCGGGGCGCTATCCCAATGTGGGTAAACGCGGCGGCTGGAATTACCCATGTTGCGAAACCTGGCGCCCACCCTGCCACCTACACGGGATCACTTCCAACACTCCGATCGTCAGCGGCGGCACCGGTCATCAACTCGTCGATCGCGAGCGCGACCTCGAGCTCCGCGGGGCAGGGGTGCAGCGTGCGCCCAAGACGCTCTTCGATCCGCCCCAGGCGATTCGCGACCGTCCTGCGGGTAACCCCGAGCGCCGCCGCCGCGGAGGAGGCGTTGCGCTCCGCCGCGAGGTACGCGCGCAACGTCTCGCGCAACACCGCACCACCGTGCTCGGCGTCCTTCAACGGCGTCAGGTAGATCTCGACCAGCGCCCGAGCGAGCGCCTGGTCTTTGAGCGCGCCGGCGAGCAGCGCGACATCGGCGTAGCGCGTGAGCGTCACCGCTCCACGGGCGGGCGGACTCCGATTCCGTGGGATCCGATTCCGCCGCAGCGCGACGGCGTGCGCGGCCTGCGCCTGCTCGTGGGTCAGACGCCACCCCCGCAGGCCCCGTGCGGGCTCGCCGACGGCGAGAATCACCGGCTCGCCGGCGGCGCTCTGGATACCGCGTTCGATCTCTGTGAGCGTGGGCTTGTGCGCGCCTCCGAGCCACGCCCACACGCTCCCCGATCCGTGGGGGACGCTCAGCAGCCGGCGATCGGTGCCCTCGGCCAGCGACTGGAGTGTCTGTGTGGCGCCGGCGCCGGTGGCGATGATGCCGAGATGCCAGCGCTGCAGGTCGTAGTCCAGCTCGACCCCCGCAACCCCCGCGACCGCGTCGGCCGTGCCGGCCGTGTCGTGCTCCTGCAGTAGGCGGCGTATGTGTTCTGTGCGGTGCTGCCGGGGTGAGCGCACAGCACGCGTGAGCTCCTGCTCGTACTCATGCACGACCGCCGTCAGCAGGCGGTCGAGCACCGCCGCCTGGGCGCGCAGCACACCCGCGAGCGCGCGGCGGCCACCGGGGGGATCGCCCTCGCCGGCATGCACCCGCCCGGCTACGACGCGCACACGACCGTCGCTCATCTGATAAGATCGTTCATCGTATCGGTCTGGTGTCGGGGCGCCGTCTCTTCCCAAAGGGACGCCCCGACACCGGTCTTTAAACCCGGCACACAACACACAGATTCGGCCCAACCGGGGAAACCCCGCTCGGGCCGAACTAACTGACCTGCTCTAGCTCACGACCTCCCTACACGCACGCTCGCATTCTCGACCGGCGCGAGCTCCCTACCCGCCGGCCCTACCGCCGCTTCTTCTTCTTTATCGCCCCATACGCTTTCCGTGCGGCCTTTTGGCACGCCGTGCGCTGCTTGCCCTTGCGCTTGCGGCACCCCTTCAGCGCCATCGCGAGCTTCTGGGCCCTGGTCAGCGACTTCGTCTTCACGGGCGCTTTCGACCGTCCGGGTTCCGGAGCGACGTTCCCGGCGCCGTTGAACGTCGCGGTCGGCGGCGGACCGTAGATCTCCGGCTGCGGCGAGGGCGCCGCCTTGCACGATTCGCCTTCAACACACGGCGGCGCGGCTACCGGCGCGGGCTTGCAGGGGACGCCTTCGGCGCCGCACACGTGCGCGTCATACACGTCAAAGCCATTGTCGTAATCTTCGCCGACGAGCCTGCTCGTCGTCGTGAAGAACACGTCGTCGCCGTTTTCGCTCGCGTCATAGAACGCCGATTCCGAGCTCGACGTACCCGAGGACATCAACGACACACAACCACCCGCAGCCGGAGCGTACACAGACGTACCCGACGCCGTTGCCTCCGTGCAACTGCCTTCCCCTGTGGGCTCGTACTCGTACACGTCCTCCAGCCCGTTGATGTCCTGCGGCACCAGCGCGTCGGGGCTGTCGAAGAACAAGCGGCCGCTGTTGGACAGGTAGCGCGGCTGGTAAGAATCAGGGTTAGCATCCGACTGATCCCAGCCGGGGACGCTGCCCGCCAGCCAGTGCGCGCTCGGCCCGCTTTCCTCTTCTGTCCACGCCTTGTCGCGATCGACCAACAGTTCGGCCGAGTCATAGTCATACACGCCGACCGGCCGCGCGCCTGTCGGGTCGCACGACGCGCACACCAGCCTGCTTGTTTCCGCGTCGTACAGGAACACCTCCTCGTCGGGCTGGCCGCTCGCCGCGTCGGTGTTGTCATAGCCGGTCAACGAGCGCTCGGACATGAACGCGAGATAGTTACCGTCGGGTGAGACCCGCGAGCCGATCCGCGCCAGATACGGCACGTCACCGGTGATTTCTGAGTACCAGCTGGGGAGATCGCCGGGTGAAAGCGTCGCGATATACCCCGTCGTCCAACCATTGCCCGTGTCGTGCAGGACGTACAGGTTGTCTTCGCCCTGCACCGGCACGCGGCCTTCGGCGTTCGACAGCGCCGCGCCTTCCTGGCTCAGCACACCGTGCGCGACGAAATACACGTACGATCCGTCTTCGCTGACATCGGACACGTCTTCCTGCACGCCACCGCTGGTTTCACCGGCGCCGTGATCGCTCGTCAAATCCGTCGACGTTTCCGTTTCGGGATCAAACACGTACAGATCCCCGTTTTCCAGGTAGAAGACCTGTGTGCCTTCGCTGTTCATCGTCTGATAGATCGCCGCGGGCCCACCGACACGCACGGTATTTTCTTCGACCATGTCACGCACATACAGACCCTTATACTGCTGAATTTCTGACGAGCTATACGGTTCTCCCCACGTCCACGCCACAAAGCGGCCATTATTGGACACCGCACGCTGAGCGCCACCACGCCCAAAGCTAGCAGCGCCGCTCACGCCGGCGAGCCGCACCCCGGGCTCCTTCGGATACGGACCATGCGCCACACCAGCATCCCCGGGCAGGATGTTCACGAGCTGCAACTGACCACCACCCCACTCATACAAATTCCGCTGGACCTCACCAGAAACATTTTTCTGTACGGTTTCTTCGTCGATCGCTTCCGGCGTCAAAGCCATCGGCGTCATGAACACCACATGGCCCAAATCAGGGGTAGCAGCCAAGAAATGCATCTCAAATTCGGCCGGGTGTCCCCCTATGAAGTTTGGTTCTTCGATCCGTGCTCCTTCCGGGACGTTCGCCGCCGTCACGAGTGGCAGAAAACTGCCATTCAGATCGTCACGCAGATACAACGTTCGTTCACTCACCCCAGGCGCAAGCGGCGGCGTACCACCTTCCTGCGGTTCCACCGCGGCGATCGACAGATCCGGAGAAAACAACCGGTATTCAGGCTGATAACCATTGATCGTTTCTGATGGTTCCCCGTTTTCCGGCAGGCGACCGGGGAGCGTCAAATCGCTCGATTCCCAACCACCGGGGCCACGCCTGGAGAGCACCTGCGAAAACGAGATCTTACCAGCGGGATCGTCGGCGACGCTCGTGCCCATCGTCATATACGCGATGCCACTGCCATTGTTCGCGGCCTGCACCTGACCACCATTTTCAAAGAGTTCGATCAACGCCCCGTGACCGTCCGCCGGAGACACAAGTTCCCACTCACGCCCATCGGCCAGTTCCGACAGACCCCCGGCGCCCTGCGTCCTGAACATACGATCCGGTTCGGGGAACGTTTCACCGCCCTGCACCGCGACAAAACGATAGTGATACGCGGTGCCCGCTCCCAGGTTCTGCAAGTGCACGCTGACGTTCTGCACACCGACAGCAGAACCTAGATCGACCCCCGGAGACCCGACAGGCGCATACGAACCGTATTCCGCGGTCGGCCCGTACTCGAAATAGTAGTGCGTATCCCCACCATTCGGGTCGACCGGCTCCTGCAACGTCGCGCTACTCGACGCGACATCCGTCACGAACCCACCACCCAACACCGGGCCGGTAAACAACTCCCGGTCAGGAGTCGGACTCGCACCACCCGCGTTTTCAGCCACCAGACGGTAATGGTAAGTCGCGCCGGGGGTGAGGCCCGTCAGATGCGCGCTGACGGGCACCGCGAGCTTTTCTTCACCGAGATCGTTGGGCGCACACGCAACCCGAGAACCACTCGCGTACGGGTCCGCCGCGTTCGGTTCGTATTCACTCGCAGCGACGTATTCAAACTGACACAGGGTCACCGCTTTGCCTTCCGGATCGACGGTCCCGTTCAGCGTCAGGCTCCGCGGCTGCTGTTCGCTGACAGCCCCCATAGTCACGGTCGGCAACAGGATCCCTTCATAGACCAACACCCTGTCCGCCGACTGATCGCTGACATAAACAGTGCCGTCACTCGAATTGACGGCCACGCCCTCGCTGAAAGTCAGTTCACCGGACGCGAAAGCCGGGAACGGCGACCCACTCTGGCTACTCTCGATCGGCGCACCACTCAAACTAAAAGCTTCGATCGATTCGAAATCACCTAGTTTAAGGTTATCGAGATACACCTCACCACCAACAGGATCGACAGCCACACCGTGAGCATTCTTATCACCACCAAACGACTGACTCAGCACTTCCCCGACACTGTTGAACTTACTGACGCCAAGACCCTCGTTTATATAGAGGTTATCTTCGGAGTCCACCGCAAGACCTTCACCGGCTCCCCCAACTTTCGTTTCGCGTTCGGACTGGTACTGGTTCACCAGCGCATCGCTAAAACTGTAGATCGGACCATGACCCGTGGTGACCCACAGGGTCCCACTCGGATCGACCGCCACACCTTGCAGCGAGCGAGGAGCCGCATCGGTAGCTTCGAACGGGCCGCCCGACTTGCACGGGTTCTGCGCCGTGCACGCCGGTGTCCCCGTCAACTGCCCTAGATACGCGCCCTCGGGGCTGAACTTGTCGATCACGCCGTGTTCCTGATCGACCACATACACGTCGCCCGCGGACGGGTCCAGCGGGCTGCCGGAATCGTCAACCGCGATCTCCGTCGGCCCGGAGAACGCGCCCGTCGGCGCGGCAGCACCCGTTTTCACTTCCACCGCTTCTTCCACGTCTTCATAGGTCCCGCTGCCGTTGAACTGCCCGAGATAGGCGCCGGTGGCGCTGAACCGCTCGACACGGTTGTTCCCGCGGTCAACGACGTACACGTCCCCCGAGGCGGGTTCGGCGATCGCGTTCGTGGAGTCGTTGACGGCCATCCACGCCGGCCTGTCGAACTCGCCCGGGGCGCTGCCCGCGCTACCGAACGAGCCGTGCGGCTTGTGCACCTCCAGGGCCTGCGCGGGGGCGCCGTAGAGCAGCGCAGCGAGGAGTAGCGCGCCGAGGGTCGCCGTGATGCTCAGCGCGAGCGTCACGGCGTGCGGGGATGGGCGGTGGGCGGTCATCTATTTCTTCTTCCGCTTTTCTTTGGGCTTGTGCTTCTTCGCCGGCTTCGCCTTCGCGCGGGTGGGTGGGCAGCCGGTCACCCCGATCGGGGTGCTCTCGTGGATTTCGGCGCCGTTCTGGGCGACGAACGCGGTCGGCATCGCCAGCGTCGCCGGCTGGGTCTCTTTGACCTTGCGTGTCTCGGTCTGCTTGTGGCCCTTGATCCTGACGGTCACCTTCTTCTTGACCGTGGTCGTCTTTGTCAGCGAGCACAGGTTCCCGTTCGCCGCCAGGGCGGAGTAGGGCCCCTGGGGCAGCGTCAGTTCGAAGCTGCCGACCGGGGCGTCGGGGACGGTCTTGAACGTGCTGCTCGTGATGCCGGCTTTGCTGATGAACGTCGTGCCGATGAGGTCGAGCTTGACGCCGTAGCCCTGCAGCACGACGATCAGGCTGGGGAACGCTTCGCCGCCGTGGCTGACGAAGTACGCCGGCCCTTCCAACGGGACCGGGATCAACGGCGTGACGGCCTTCGCGTGCCCCACGACCGATGCCGCGGGGCAACCCGCGGGGTTGGCTTCGAACTGCGCGTTCGTGCACGCTTTCTGCAGCGTCGTCAGGCGCGAGGGGAGTTGCTTGGGGAGGTCGACCTTGACCCTGCTGATGTTCGCGTCGGTGCCTTGGGGGACGTTGGGGTAGGTCAGCTTCACGGCGAGGCTCGCACCGTCGGCTTTGCTCGTCTTCCCGCTCGTCGTGACGGCGAATTTGGGTTGGAACTTCAGCGTCGCGCAGTTCGTGACCTGGAACGGGACCGCCAACTGCTGGGTGGCGCCCTCGGTGCTGGATAGCCCGCCCGTGATCTTCATCGGGGTGCAGCTGGTGGGGTTGAACGTGAACCCGGGCCGGTCGATCGTGACGTTGACGTGCTTGATCTGTAGCGGGATGCCCTTGATGTACTGCGGGATCGCGTATTCCCCGCTGTTGTTGCTCGTGATCGTCAACGCCGCCGTGATCGGGTTGACTTCGATCTTCGCGCGCACGATCACGTTCCCGAGATGGAACGGGCCGGCGTCCGCGGGGTTGACGATCGAGAGGCCGAACGGTGCGCATTCGGTTTCGCCGGGGGTGCAGGGGCCTTGGCCGTTGTAGGGGCCGGTGATGTAGACCTTCCCCCCGGTGACGGTGTAGGGGTCGCCGCCGAGGCCGACGCTGACGATCGTTTCCCCGATCAAGCTCGCCGTGCTGCACGTCCCCTCGTTCGCCTGCGGTTCGCCGCACAACGCGACACCCGAGAGCGTGCCCGAGAGGCCCGGGGGCATCTTCAGTTCGATCGCTTTGAGGTTCTGGTTGCCGTCTTCGCGACTCATCGTCATCGTAAACGGCGTGAACGCACCCGCCTGCAAGTTGCTGCTGCCCGCGGCGAGCAACGGCGCGAACGGCAACGTGCTGAGCGACTGGTCCCCCGGGGGGTTGGGGCAGGGGGTGTTGTTCGGGCCGCCGTCGATCTGGAATTCCGATGAGGCCTGTGCGGCGGGGTTACCCGACCACGGTTCGATCGACGCGCTCGTCGTATAGGACCCGCACAGTGCGGGGGTGCCGAGCGGTGCGCGGTTGCCGCCGAAGAAGTTCAGCGTCAGGTCTTCGAACGGCAGCTGCGGCGTTTCCTTGAACGTCGACACCAGCTGCCCCGGCGCTTGGCAGGAGACACCGCTGAGGACCTGCCCCACCCATTCGCACGGCTGCACTTCACCCGCGAGCTTGATACGAACACCCGACACATGGTCATACGCAACGAGATACAGCGCGACCAAACTCCCGAACGGGTTTTCGTTCTGCGTCGCCAGATACGCGTCGCCTTCCAGTTCGTTCGGCAACAACGGCGTCTTGATCTTCAACGTCGCGACCTTCGACGATTCCGGACAGTCAGCGGGCTGCGGTGTTTCCAGGTTGATACCGGTTACTTCGTCTTTTTCTTCCGCCGCTTCTTTGCCGGGTTCCGTCCCATGCAGCTGCGGGCACGCCGACAGGCCGTCCGCGCCGGCGGGGTTCAGCGCGACACCCGCGGGCAGCGCGACGGTCGTGTTCCTCACGTTCGACTCGCTCAACCCCGTCGGGTTCAAGCTCGCTTCCTGATCGACATGCACATCGACAGACAACCCCGTCGGCGTACTCGCCTGCTGCCCGTCGGCCGCGACCCTGATCGACGGTTCGAAGCTCAAATGGTCACACCCATCCTCCGCGAACGGTTCACCCGCATCATTGGCGAACGTGTACTGCTTCGGCGACGTGTACTGGCCGATCGCTTCCCACGAGTCGCCTTCGACGGTCGTGCTCAACGGGCCCGTGCACGACGTCGGCATGATCAAGAACGGCTGCGGTTTTTCCTGCACCGAACACGCCGATTCCAGTTTCGTGAGATCCGGTGAACTGGCCTTCGCGTTCATCGAGGCATTCCCCACGCGCCGTATCGTGACTCGAAAGGCCAGGGACACCCCAGAACGTGACCTGCGTCCCGATAAAACCAACATCGTCGGGAATATCAGGGACGGTCACGACGACACCGTAGTCGCCGCCGGTACGCACGGACGTGTCGAGGATCACCGCACCCACGGGGGTCGTGAACCCGAACCGTGCCGGCTCACCCACGGACGGTTCGAGGTTGTACAGCGGCACGGTCACCGCCTCGGGCACGATCAAACCACCCGGGTGCGTGATGATCGGCGTCGAGACACCAATCACCGTGGAGTTCGGGCAACGTACCGTGTTGCTCGGTTTCAGGAACACCGACAGACGGACACTTCGGCAACGGCTCCGGGTTACCCACCAACCCCGGCGGCAGATCGAACCGCAGATCCTTCGTCAACCCCACAGGCTGGACTTCCGGGATCACGCTCGTGGCCGGCGCCCCTGGAACGCTCCCGCAAGCGACCCGGCGACCGTCGCGGTCTTGCTGTCAAACGACAACGTCGTCGTCAACTGAAACGGATGCGACCCCGCCTGCGATCGACGCTCCCGCCTTCTTCTTCGGGCGTCAATTCATAGTTTTCCGCGCCAAAACCACCAAGCCCCTTCCAACGCCAGCGCGCGGCTCCACACGACCGGCGGCGCGCCACCACCCGACACCCGCACCGTACTCACACCCGTCCCCGCACCAGGCGCCACTTCCACGACGATCGCGATCATGAAACGTTCATACGCAAGCAACGGGCCCGCATACGAACACGACACAACACGCCCCGCGACCCCACAATGAATCAACGTCTTCACACCACTGTTGGCCCCGATCCCGATCCCGATCCCGAAGCTGCCACCACCTTCACCATACACATGCGTCGGTGTGACACCCGCCGGCAATTCATCGACGATACTCACCGGGTCCACCGCACCATTCACGGCGGCATCGCCGAGATCGCTGACTTCCAACACCAACATGTTTTCCTGGCCCGCCGGACCAGCGGGCGCCGACACCGTATTCACATGCCACCACGGCTCAGCCGCAAACGCCGACGAAGCCGAGCAGGCAACGACTGCCAGGATAATAACCGCGACGCAGAGCCCGGCCCTTTTCATCCGGCCTCTCGGCCGGCAAAGGATTAGGTCGCTCAGCCGCGAGGGATGGTCCGACTCTGCTCTGCTGATCTTGGTTGTCATCGTTAGTGCCTCGCCTTCGTGGACTTATGAGCCGATTTCTTAGTCTTACGCTGCTTGGATTTCTGCTTTACGCAGACGCCACGCTTGTTACGCGCCTTGCCCTTCGCACACTTGACGGCCTTCTTCTTTGTTGTCTTCGCGGGCGTCTTTGCCGCCGCCGGTTCCGGCGCCACGTTCCCGGCGCCGTTGAACGTCGCGGTCGGCGGCGGACCGTAGATCTCCGGCTGCGGCGACGGCGCCGCCTTGCACGATTCGCCTTCGACACACGGCGGCGCGGCTACCGGCGCGGGCTTGCACGGGACGCCTTCGGCGCCGCACACGTGCGCGTCATACACGTCAAAGCCGTTGTCGTAATCTTCGCCGACGAGCCTGCTCGTCGTCGTGAAGAACACGTCGTCGCCGTTTTCGCTCGCGTCATAGAACGCCGATTCCGAGCTCGACGTACCCGAGGACATCAACGACACACAACCACCCGCGGCCGAGGCATACACAGACGTACCCGACGCGCGTCGCTTCCGTGCAGCTGCCTTCCCCCGTGGGCTCGTACTCGTACACGTCCTCCAGCCCGTTGATGTCCTGCGGCACCAGCGCGTCGGGGCTGTCGAAGAACAACCGGCCGCTATTGGACAAATACCGCGGCTGGTAAGTCAGGGATTAGCATCCAGATTGATCCCAGCCGGGGATGCTGCCCGCCAGCCAATGTGCGCTGCGGATCGGCCCGCTAGCTTCCTCTTCGGTCCATGCCCGGTCGCGATCGACCAACAGTTCGGCCGAGTCGTCGTCATACACGCCGACCGGACGCGCGCCGGTCGGGTCGCACGACGCGCACACCAGCCTGCTTGTTTCCGGCGTCGTACAGGAACACCTCCTCATCGGGCTGGCCACTGACCGCGTCGGTGTTGTCATAGCCGGTCAACGGCCGCTCGGACATGAACGCGAGATAGCGACCGTCGGGTGAGACCCGCGAGCTGATCCGCGCCAGATACGGCACTTCACCGGTGATCTCTGCAGTACCAGCTGGGTAGATCGCCGGGTGAAAGCGTCGCGATATACCCCGTCGTCCAACCATTGCCCGTGTCGTGCAGCACGTACAGGTTGTCTTCGCCCTGCACCGGCACGCGGCCTTCGGCGTTCGACAGCGCCGCGCCTTCCTGGCCCAGCACACCATGCGCGACGAAATACACGTACGATCCGTCTTCGCTGACATCGGACACGTCTTCCTGCACGCCACCGCTGGTTTCACCGGCGCCATGATCGCTCGTCAGATCGACCGTCGTTTCCGTTTCGGGATCAAACACGTACAGATCGCCGTTTTCCAGGTAGAAGACCTTTGAGCCTTCGCTGTTCATCGTCTGATAGATCGCCGCGAGCCCACCGACACGCACGGTCCTTTCTTCGACCATGTCACGCACATACAGACCCTTATACTGCTGAATCTCTGACGAGCTATACGGTTCTCCCCACGTCCACGCCACGTAGCGGCCATCACTGGACACCACACGCTGAGCGCCACCACGCCCAAAGCTAGCAGCGCCGCTCACGCCGGCGAGCCGCACCCCGGGCTCCGTCGGATACGGACCATGCGCCACACCAGCATCCCCGGGCAGGATGTTCACGAGCTGCAACTGCCCACCACCCCACTCATACAAATTCCGCTGGACCTTACTAGAAACATTTTTCTGTACGGTTTCTTCGTCGATCGCTTCCGGCGTCAAAGCCATCGGCGTCATGAACACCACATGACTCAGATCCGGTGTCGCAGCCAAGAAATGCATCTCAAATTCAGCCCTAGACGCCCCTATGAAGCTTGGTTCTTCGATCCTCGCCCCTTCCGGCACGTTCGCCGCCGTCACGAGCGGCAAGAAGCTATCGTTCAGATCGTCACGCAGATACAACGTTCGTTCGCTCACCCCAGGCGCAAGCGGCGGCGTACCACCTTCCTGCGGCTCCACCGCCGCCAGCGACAGATCCGGAGAGAACAACCGATATTCAGGCTCATAACCATTGATCGTCGACGATGGTTCCCCGTTTTCCGGCGAGGCGACCGGGGAGCGTCAAATCGCTCGATTCCCAACCACCAGGGCCACGCCTGGAGAGCACCTGCGAAAACGAGATCTTACCCGCGGGATCGTCGGCGACGCTCGTGCCCTTCGTCATATACGCGATGCCACTGCCATTGTTCGCGGCCTGCACCTGACCACCATCTTCAAAGAGTTCGATCAACGCCCCGTGACCGTCCGCCGGAGACACAAGTTCCCACTGACGCCCATCGGCCAGCTCCGACAGACCCCCGGCGCCCTGCGTCCTGAACATACGATCCGGTTCGGGGAACGTTTCACCGCCCTGCACCGCGACAAAACGATAGTGATACGCCGTGCCCGCTCCCAGGTTCTGCAAGTGCACGCTGACGTTCTGCACACCGACAGCAGAACCGAGATCGACACCCGGAGACCCGACAGGCGCATACGAACCATATTCCGCGGTCGGCCCGTACTGGAAATAGTAGTGCGTATCCCCACCATTCGGGTCGACCGGCTCCTGCAACGTCGCGCTACTCGACGCGACATCCGTCACGAACTCACCACCCAACACCGGGCCGGTAAACAACTCCCGATCGGGCGTCGGACTCGCACCACCCGCGTTTTCAGCCACCAGCCGGTAATGGTAGGTCGCACCGGGCGTGAGGCCCGTCAGATGCGCGCTGACGGGCACCGCGAGCTTTTCTTCACCGAGATCGTTGGGCGCACACGCAACCCGAGAACCACTCGCGTACGGGTCCGCCGCGTTCGGTTCGTATTCACTCGCAGCGACGTATTCAAACGACACAGGGTCACCGCTTTGCCTTCCGGATCGACGGTCCCGTTCAGCGTCAGGCTCCGCGGCTGCTGTTCGCTGACAGCCCCCATATTCACGCTCGGCAGCAGGATCCCTTCATAGACCAACACCCTGTCCGCCGACTGATCGCTGACATAAACAGTGCCGTTACTGGAATTGACGGCCACGCCCTCGCTGAAAGTCAGTTCACCGGACGCGAAAGCCGGGAACGGCGACCCACTCTGGCTACTCTCGATCGGCGCGCCACTCAAACTAAAAGCTTCGATCGATTCGAAATCACCTAGTTTAAGGTTATCGAGATACACCTCACCACCAACAGGATCGACAGCCACCCCATACGCTCCCGTGTCACCACCAAACGGTACGCTCAAGACTTCCCCGGCACTATTGAACTTGGCAAAATCGTGCCCCTCGTGGACATATAGGTTATCTTCGGAGTCCACCGCAAGACCTTCGGCGGCTCCCCCGATTTGCGTTTCGCGTTCGGACTGGTACTGGTTCACCAGCGCATCGGTAAAACTGTAGATCGGACCGCGGTATGTGGTAACCCACAGGGTCCCATTCGGGTCGACCGCCACACCGTGCAGCGAGCGAGGAGCCGTTTCGGTAGCTTCGAACGGGCCGCCCGACTTGCACGGGTTCTGCGCCGTACACGCCGGTGTCCCCGTCAGCTGCCCCAGGTACGCGCCCTCGGGGCTGAACTTGTCGATCACGCCGTGTTCGCGATCGACCACATACACGTCGCCCGCGGACGGGTCCAGCGGGCTGCCGGAATCGTCGACCGCGATCGCCGTCGGCCCGGAGAACGCGCCCGTCGGCGCGGCAGCACCCGTTTTCACTTCCACCGCTTCTTCCACGTCTTCATAAGTTCCGCTGCCGTTGAACTGCCCGAGATAGGCGCCGGTGGCGCTGAACCGCTCGACACGGTTGTTCCCGCGGTCGACGACGTACACGTCCCCCGAGGCCGATTCGGCGATCGCGTTCGTGGAGTCGTTGACGGCCATCCACGCCGGCCTGTCGAACTCGCCCGGGGCGCTGCCCGCGCTACCGAACGAGCCGTGCGGCTTGTGCACCTCCAGGGCCTGCGCGGGGGCGCCGTAGAGCAGCGCGGCGCCCGCGCATACACAGAGCGAGGAGATCAGGCCCCGAACCAGTCTATCCATCCTCATCAGCTCCATCTCCTCTATCTCGCTCATCCCTCTTGACATTCCTCAACCACGCCGGGCGGGCGACACCACAGTGGATTCACCGGGCGCCGCCCGCGCCGCTACGTTCCCTTACGGGCCGGCTATCAGCCGGCCGTCACCGCCCAGGTGCCGTTCGCGGTGAAACCGGCGTGGAGTCCTTCGTGGAATGATAGGTAGGCCCCGACTGTGTACGGGGTGGCTTCTTCGAATTCAGCGAACGCGTTGTTAACAGCGTATACGCATAGGAAGCCTTCTGTTGCCTCTGGTTTTTCGAGTGTTCCAGGGCATTCGGTGGCGTGTTCTTTTCCTGCTTGGCCTGGGTTTATATAAGCAACCGTTGGGGCTGCACTAAGCGGAATAGTGAAGGAGATCGCGCCATAACCAGCGACCGTTGAATATGGGGTCGTGATCATCGGCGCGGCCCAGACGCCCGTCTCCGTCTTCCCCACCGGGAGCGTTTCGGTGAACCCGGTAGTACCGTTACAAGCAGTCGTCTTTTTGCCTTCCACGGTGAATTCAGCGCCACCCTGTTCGTCGCACGTCGCGACGCCCGTCGCGACGACTTTGCTCGTCACGCTCGCGCCGGGTGAACCAGTTTCGCCCTTTCCGCCCTGTGTGCCGGTCCCGGTCGCGCCGGTTTCGCCTTTAGCACCGGCCGGACCGGCCGGACCACCAGCACCAGCCGGACCGGTAGCGCCAGCTGCTCCGGCCGCCCCGGTCGCGCCCTTCGGACCCGCGGGACCACGGACGGGCTTGGGCGCGGCCTTCTTCTTGGCCTTGGCCGCGCTCGCGGTCAGCGTCGCGTGCGACGGACTGCCGCCGCCACCGTTGCTGCTCGCGGCAAACGCACCACCGGTGACAGCGAAGACCAGGGCAATGACAGCTATAAAAGTACTCGGGGTAAGATGCTTACGAACTCGCTCTAACATCAGTTCTCTTCCTCTCAATTCCGGTTTCAGCACCCTCCCGGGCGCACACAAAGATCAGACGGCAGAAGTCCCTTTATTCCCGATGAGCCCCCTTCGTCTGTCTGGCAGGCCTGCTCTCGAACAGAAACTGCTCACCCAGGGGCGTCAGCCGCCACGCGTTGCCGGCGGCAGGATGCGCCGCCCGTGTTCTCGAGCAGACCGTGACCCTGCAGACGCGCGAGCAGCTTTGAGATCTGGCCCTCGTCTTTCACACCCGCGACCTTTGCGACCTCGCGGTTGCTCGGGTTGGCCTCCCCCGTGCTCAAAGTCGCGACGGCCGTCAGGACCTCGTGCGTGCGGACCGTCATCCGTAGCGGGCGGGGACGGCTCTCGGGCTCTCGCGGCGCGCGCTCGGCCGGGCCCGGCGAGGATTCGGTGAACTTCGCGCCCTTGCGGTTGCTCTTCGTCGCGAGCTTGCCGCCTTTGCCGGCCGTACGCTGCGCCCGCTTGAGCGGACGGTGCGCGTCGATCACCGCTTCGCCATCCGCCGTCAAACGCCACGCCCGCACCTGACGCCGCGTATGACCCTGCACGTTCTCGATCAAACCCTGCGTCTGCAGACGCTTCATCATCCGCGAGATCTGACCCTGATCGGAGAGGCCGATGATCTCCGAGACTTCACGGTTGTTCAGGCCGGGACGGCCGCCGACCGCCGCGAGCGCCATCTGCGTGCGGATCGTCAGGCGGTAGTCGACCGGCGAGGCCGCGCCCACCGGACGCCGCGAGAGGCCATCGCCATCCCGCCGCCGCACGGGCGTCCGCGGGGTCGGACGCGCGAGCTCTTTCGCCGCCGCCGCGGGACCACGGTACGGCAGCACGATCGTCGCCATCAACGAACCCAACAGACCCACCAACGGCCCCGGGCGGAGTTCCAGAAGGCGCGCGTGGATCACGCCGAACGTCGCGCCGACGACGCCCTCCGCGACCAATGGCGGCAGCATCGCGGGGGCCTGCGCGTTCGCGCGACCCTGATCGATTACACCCGCGAGGCCCTCCAATACGCTCGCGCGACGCGCCAGCACCCTGGGGCCCGCCGCCAAAGCCTCGACGAACACCAAACGCCGCACCGCCGGCTCACGATCCAACGTCTGCAACAGCGCCGTCAGCGCGGCGCGGACCCGCGCGGTCCAACCGAGCTGCGACTCCCAACCCAGGCAAACCCCGAGCGACAGCCCATCGACCGCGTGGTTGAACGCCGCCAGAAAGCAATCTTCGCGGTCGCTGAAGCACTCATAGAACGTGCGATTCGACACCCCCGCGCGCTCACACACACTCCGCACCGTCATCCCCTCGTAGCCACGCTCGCCCACGAGCGCAAACGTCGCCGTCAGCAACCGCCCGCGCGGCATGTCGGAGACATACCGGTCGCCCCCGCGCGAGCGACGCCCGGGCATCTCAGGCTCCCCGGAGATTTCGGCCGCCATCAGCGCGACCCCCGGGAATGCGAAATACCGCGCTCAGAGGCGCGGCGGCGGCCGGCTAAAAGTCCTGGATTTGCGCCGTTTTCGGCGCTAAGAAAGCAGAAGCAGAGAGAGAGAGAGAGAGAGAGATGTGTCAGCCAGCGCTGACGCATCTAGATGACGACCCTTGCGGGCGCACGCCGATCCCCATCACATCTGTCCCCAACGGACTCATGCCAAAACAACCCCTCTTCATGCGATCCGGCCCTCTCCCCTTAACATCCCCTACAAGCGCTTGATGTCAATCCAGAGGGACCGACCCAAACCTGAATCTATTTCATGCCCCTAACCCAAGGAGCACCTCTGCCAAGCACTATATGCGATTCCTGTTGACATTGCAACCCCGAACCGATCCAGTCAAAAAAGCCTTTCCAGAGCCAAATTTTAGGATACATACGGAATCAGCCGGAAGCTGCGGTACACGTTTGTTCACGCCCAAGTCAGGCGGTTCGGGCTGGACCCGCGCCTCCGGGACGAGCTCTGCCGGGTGATGCTCCCGCGTCGGCGAAGACGGTCGCCCAGTCGTGCTTGATGCTGACGACGGTCCACCCCTCCTCGCGCGCTCGCTGCAGCGACTGCTCGGCGCCGGCGGTGTAATCGAACTCGCGCTCGGGGTCGTCGTGGTTGAGCAGCAACCGCAGCGCCGGGCGTCCCCTGCCGCCCGCGTAGCGCAGCATCGCGATGTCGCCGTTGGAGTTGCCGGCGGCGAGGATCGGCCGGCGGCCGATGCGCGTCCACACCCGCACCGGCTTGATCGGGCCGTCGTCGAACAGCTCCATCTCGGTCATGTAGACGAGGTTGCCGCCGTGCTCGTCCTCCTCGTAGGCCAGCGCCGCGGAGCTGCCGACGACGCGCTCGGCGGGGATGCCATAGATGTCATGCGTCACCGGGCGCATGAAGTCGCGATCGCCGCCGGAGACGATGAAGTTGGTGAAGCCGTTGTCCTCGAGATAACGCAGCAACTCGACCATCGGGGCGAAGCCGAGGTCGCGGTAGGGGCGGTCGAGCGTCGGATGCCTGTGCTCGGTGAGAAACGTGTGCGCCGCCGCCGCGTAGTCGTCCACCGTCTTGCCGGCATAGGCTTGCAGCACCCCGCCCATCAGCAGCTTCATGTCGCCGTCGTCGCCGTGATAGTGCTTGACCATCACCTCGCCCAGCCAAGCGAAGTCGCGCTCGTGGGCGGCCTTCCAGGGCTGGCGCTCGCGCAGCGACTCGTCGTCCTGCGCCATCTCGGCGAGCCGCACGAGGATGAAGCCGAGCTCGATCGGCATCGGCTTCTCCGACCACAGCGTGCCGTCGTTGTCGAACACGGCGATGCGCTCAGGCACGGGGACGTAGTCCGGGCCGCCCTCGCGCGTGACGCGCTGCACGAACTCGACGATCGCCCGGCGCGCCGGCGTGTCGTTCCAGGACGGGAGCGCGTCCGCGCTCATTGCGAGCGCACCAGCATCTCGGCCTGACGCTCGAGGTCGACGTAGGGCTCGCCGCTGACGTCGATCGCGACCCGGTCGATCGTCGCGCCCGTAAAGGCGTACGGCGACTCGCCTGGGTAATCGTCGGTTACGGGCTCCCCCGTCTGCCGCGCGACGAACAGCGGCGTGCCGGCGACCGCGAAGGCGCCGAGCTGTGTTTTGATCGGCCCCTTGCCGACCTCGCGCTCATCGTGGTGGAGCGTCAAGGTACCCGTGGCGCAGGTCGGCTCGTTGCCTTCCTTCTCGAACGATGCAGACAGGATCAGCTTCTCGCCGGTTGGCAGATCCTCGGTGGCGACGACCATCTGCTCCTCGACGCCGACGAAGCTGTTCACGTAGCGAAGCCTGTTGTCCTTGACGTACAGGGCGTGTCCGCCGAAGCGCGTCCCGTGCGCGAAGATCACACCCTCGGCTCCCGGACCGGGGATGTCCACGAGCGCGCCGATCACGAACGAGCGGTTCTTCGTGTTGACCGCCTGGAACTCGGGGACGGGCGCGGCGCCGGGGTAGTAGACGTAGCGGTTGCGAGGCGCGGCGAGCTGCGGGCGAGCTTCGGTGAGGATCTCGACCGGCGTGCGATCGTCCAGCGGGAACGCCGCGTTCGCGCCGGCCTCGGAGAACCAGATGTTGACGAGCTCCCGCAGCTTCTCGGGCTGCTCGGCCGCGAGGTTGTGCAACTCGGAGCGGTCGACGTCGGTGTGGTACAGCTCCCACTCGTCGTCGTTGAAGTTGCCCCAGCCGGCGATGCACGGATGCGTGGTGACGGCCTTCCAGCCTTCGTGCCAGATCGAGCGCGACCCGAGCATCGCGTAGAACTGCGTCTTGCGGCGCGACGCGACGGATGCGTCGTCGAAGCTCTCGCGCATGCTGACGCCGTCCAGCGGCGATTGCGTGTGCCCCTTGATCGTCTCCGGAGCCTGCAGGCCGAGCACGTCGAGGATCGTCGGCACGAGGTCGATCGCGTGGCAGTACTGCTCGCGAACCTCGCCCCGCGCCTCGATGCCCGCGGGCCACGAGACGATGCACGGGTCCGAGGTCCCGCCGTTGAACTCGTAGCGCTTCCACATCTTGAACGGCGCGTTGAACGCCATCGCCCAGCCGGTCGGATAGTGGTTGTAGGTCCTCGTGCCGCCGAGCTCGTCGATCATCGCGAGGTTCTGCTCGAGGTCGTCGGGGACGCCGTTGGCGAACTTCATCTCGTTGACCGAGCCATTGGGACCGCCCTCGCCGCTCGCGCCGTTGTCGGAGACGACGACGATCATCGTGTTCTCGAGCTCCTCGCTCGCCTCGAGCTAGTCGAGCAGCCGCCCGATGTGGAAGTCGGCGTGCGCGAGGAAGCCGGCGTAGACCTCGGCCATGCGGCAGAACAGCCGCTGCTCCTCGTCGTTCAGCGAGTCCCACGGGCGCGTGTAGTCGAGCTCGGGGAACGGCTCGCCCTCGGGGCCCGTGCGCGTCTCGGGCGTCCCGATCGGGTTGACCGGCGGCAGCTCGGTGTCCTGCGGGACGAACCCCAGCTCCTTCTGGCGGGCGAGGACCTGCTCGCGGATCGCCTCGTAGCCCATGTCGAAGCGCCCCTTGAACTTGTCGATCCACTCCTTCGGCGCGTGGTGCGGCGCGTGGCAGGCGCCGGGCGCGTAGTAGAGGAAGAACGGCTTCTCCGGCGCGACCGCCTTGGCGTCCCTGATGAACTCCAGCGCCTTGTCGGTGATGTCCTCGGTCAGGTGATAGCCCTGCTCGGGAGTCTTCGGCTGGTCGACCAGGTGGTTGTCGTAGACGAGGTCCGGATACCACTGGTTGGTCTCGGCGCCGAGGAACCCGTACCAGCGCTCGAAGCCGCGCCCGCTCGGCCAGTTGCGCCGGGGCGCGGCGAGGTTCATCTCGTCGGTCGGGCACAGGTGCCACTTGCCGACCATGTACGTGTTCCAGCCCCGCTCGCCGAGGATCTCGGAGAGCATCCCGTTCTCCGGCGGCACGGTCCCGCTCGCGTTCGGGTAGCCGATCGCCGCCTCGGTGATGCACGCCATGCTGTTGCGCGTGTGGTTGCGCCCGGTCAGCAGGCACGAGCGCGTCGGCGAGCACAGCGCCGTCGTGTGGAACTGCGTGTAGCGGACGCCGGCGTCGACGATCCGATCGATGTTCGGCGTCTCGATCAGCCCGCCGTAGCAGCTCATCGCCGAGTAGCCGACGTCGTCGAGCACGATGTAGAGCACGTTCGGCGCCCCGTCGGGCGCCTTCGGCGGCTCGAACGGGCCCCAGTCCGGCTCCGAGTCGCGGATATCGACATTGACGACGCCTTTGAACGGCCTGGCCATGAGCTCATCCTCCCTGTCGTGGTTCTCGAGACGAATTCGAGATGAATGGACCGACTCGAGACGAATGGACGATCCGAAGCTGTTGCCGTTGAGCCTACGCCGATTTCGCTGAGCAGGCTTCTACGATTTGTGAAGATGAGCCGCGAGGGCATGATCGAACTACCGGCCGGGAGCTTCTGGATGGGCGCGGCCGGCTTCTACCCCGAAGAGGCGCCCGTGCGCGAGGTCGAGGTTGGCGGTTTCGCGATCGACCGCGGGCCGGTGACGGTCGCGCGGTTCACGCGCTTCGTCGAGCAGAGCGGATATCTCACGCTCGCCGAGCGCGCGCCCGACCCCGCCGCCTACCCCGACGCCGACCCCGCGCTGCTGCGCGCGGGCTCGGCCGTGTTTCGCCCCACGCCCGGTCCCGTGCCGCTGGACGACCCGACACGCTGGTGGGCCTACGTCCCCGGCGCGAGCTGGCGCGCCCCCTGGGGTCCCGGCAGCGACAACTCCGAGCGCGCCGAGCATCCCGTCACGCATGTCGCCTACGAGGACGCCGAGGCATACGCCGAGTGGGCCGGCAAGGCGCTGCCGAGCGAGGCCGAGTGGGAGTACGCCGCGCGCGGCGGGCTCGACGGCGCGAGCTTCGCCTGGGGCGAGCGCGAACGGCCGGACGGCGAGCTGATGGCCAACCACTGGCAGGGCGAGTTCCCGTGGCGCAACACCGGCGCGCGGGGCTGGCGCGGCACCTCACCGGTCGGCCTGTTCCCGCCCAACGGCTACGGGCTGCACGACGTCACGGGCAACGTCTGGGAGTGGACGAGCGACTACTACGCCACCCGCGGCGCCGGCGCCGGCGCCGGCGTCGCCGAGGCGCCGCCGAGCCCGTGCTGCCAGCCACCGGTCAACCCGCGTGTCACGACCCCGCAGGGCAGGCCGGTCGATCCGCGTGTCGAAACCCCGGCCGGGAGCTACGACCGCGGGAACCCCGGCGCGGGCATTCCCCGCCGTGTGATCAAGGGCGGCTCGCATCTCTGCGCACCGAGCTACTGCCTGCGCTACCGCCCCGCCGCGCGCCAGCCCGAGGCGATCGACACCTCCACCAGCCACATCGGCTTTCGCTGCGTGGTTCGCTGAGGCGGCCGGCCCGGGCGCGGGGATCGTCGCGGGGGCCGTCATCGCCTAGCCGGTGACCGGAGGTGGGGGCGTTGGACGTCGGTGTCGGAGAAGGATCTTCGTTCCGGCGCTCGACTGGTTGTTGGCGGGGTTCGAATCCCTGTTCGAGCTGGTGACGCCGGCGGTGTTGCGCTCGGTGCCCGGGCGCCCGGCGACCGCAAGCACGACGATGCTCGCACCGGCGTCGCGGTCGATCGTCCCGAGCGAGCAGCGGATCGGGCGCGTCGCCGTGCAGCTGCCCTGCGTCGCGTGGACGGAGACGATCCGCAGGTCGAGGCTGGAACTGTCGGTGACCTGCACGTCGGGCGCGTCGTCGAGGCCGTGGTTCGTCACCTGCAACGTGTACCTCAACAGCTGGCCCGGGTGGCTGATGCCGCGGTCGACGTGCTTGACGATTTCCAGATCGGAAACGGGCTGCGCGGGCGCCGGCAGGGGCGTGAGCGGCGCCGGCGGGTCGGGCAGCGGCTGGGGGGTGAGCGGCGTCACGGGGGTCGTCGTGGTGGAGGTGTTGTTGGTGGGATCGGGGTCGGGCTCGTTGCCGGCCACGACCGCGGTGTTCACGAGCGTGCCTTTGGCGTCCGCCGCGACGTTCGCGGTCACGAGGATCTGCGCGCTGCCCCCGCCGGTGATCGTCCCGAGCGCACAGCGCACGCCCGTGGTGGTGTCGCAGCTGCCCTGGCTGGGCTGCGCGGAGATCACGCTCAGCGCGGGCGGCACGGGATCGGTGACGGTCACACCGGTGCCGGCGCCGGGGCCGTTGTTCGTGACGGTCAGCGTGTAGCTCACCTGCCCGCCCGCGGTCACTTCCTTCAGCGACGCGACCTTTTCGATCGCCAGGTCGGCGGCTTCCCTTTCGGCGAGAGGTACCGTGACGGTGTCTTCGTTGTTCGACAGATCCGGGTCGGGCGTGCTGCTCGTGACGGTCGCGGTGTTGACGATGCCTTCGCTCGCCGTGTCCGGAATCCGCGCGACGATCGTGAACGTGACCGAGTCGCCCACCCCCAGCGAGGGGAGCGCGCACGTGACCTCCGGGTCTGCCGCTCCGGCGAGGCGTCCGAGCAGCCGCGAAGTCTCCTCTGTCTGAAGGACCGTCTGCCGCGGTGCGCCAGGTTCGCCGCCCGCCTGGCTGCAGCCCGGGCTCGCGGACACGAACGCGAGCCCGGCGGGCAGCGGGTCTGAGACGACCACCTTCGCGGCGGTGTTCGGGCCGTGGTTGGTGACCTTCAGCGTGAACGTCTCGTCGGTGCCCGGGGTCGCCGGGGAGGGCGCGGCGGCCTTTTCGATCTGCAGGTCGGCGTTTTCCCCGAACTGCACGGTCGCGGGGCCCGGCGGGTTGATCCCGATTTCTTCGGAGATGTCCGCCGGTCCGTTGGTGTACGTGCCCGCGGTCGCGGAGGTGACGTTGACGTTGACGGTGCAGTAGTTCATTTCCGCGGCGAGGCTCCCTTTCACCGCGATCGTGCCCGCACCGGCGGTGGCGGTCACGGTCGTCGGCGCAGCGCAGGTGCTCGACGCCGCCGCCGGGTTCGCCACGAGGAGGCCGGCGGGGAGCGTGTCCTTGAACGACCAGCCTTCCTTCGCGGCGAGCTCGCTCGTGTTCGTGATCGTGAACGTCAAGAGCGAGGTTTCACCGACGTTCAGCACGCTCGGGCTGAAGGACTTGTCCAGCTGGGGTGTCGCGTCGAGGACTTCGATGTTGTCGAACGACGCGTCGTTGCCGTCTTCGCTGGTCTGGCCGTTTCGCATCCTGATACCGAGCGCGGAGCCGCTGAACAGCGTCGCGTCGTTGCCCGCGAAGCTGCCGGCCTCGAAGGGTTCCGCCGGCTTCGTTCCGAGCGTTGGCGGTTCGATCGTTTTGGCGTTCTTGTTCGTGCATGGATCGATCGGGCTGGTGAACGTGGGGGTTTCGAGCGATCCGCTGAGGAGGTAGAACTTGAATTCCGCGTGGCTGTGTTTGCAGTTGGTCTCGGCCGCATCGACCGAGAACGTGATGAACCGGGTACTCGCGGCAAGCGAGATCGGCGTCACCGTTTCGAACTGCACCGCGTTCGCCGGCAGCGTGCCGCCTCCGTCGGTGTAGGCCGTCACCGCGTGGTTGGTGACTGGGTCCACACCGCGAAGCTTCCCCAGCACCCAGGCCAGCTGACGGACCCTGTTGAAGGCCACTTCTTCACAGTCGGTCGCTTTTGTGCGTTCGTTGCTTTCGAACTCCACGATGTCACCGTTGCAGTTCTTCAAAAACGGCGCGGCCGCCGTGT
>CAWBLR010000016.1:0-33589 GCA_963789675.1 uncultured Solirubrobacterales bacterium
GCACCGCCTCCTACGAGGCCGATCCGGCCGAGGTCCACCGCGTGCTGCTGCTCTACTCCGGCGGCCTCGACACGAGCGTGATGCTGAAGTGGATCCAGGACGAGTACGCCGCCGAGGTCGTCTGCCTGACCGTCAACCTCGGCCAGCCCGGCGAGGACTACGCGGTGATCGAAGACAAGGCCCTGCGCCTGGGCGCGCTTTCGAGTGCAACGTGGTCGACGCGCGCGAGGAGTTCGCGCGCGAGTACGTGCTGCCCGCGATCAAGGCCAACGCGCTCTACGGCGACTACCCGCTGTTCACCGCGCTCGGCCGGCCGCTGATCGCGAAGCTCGCGGTCGAGCACGCGCGCCGCGCAGGCTGCGACACGATCGCCCACGGCTGCACCGGCAAGGGCAACGACCAGGTGCGGATCGAGGCGACCGTCGCCACGCTCGCCCCCGAGCTGAAGGTGATCGCGCCCGTGCGCTCCTGGCAGATGGGCCGCGAGGAGGAGATCGCCTACGCGCACGAGCACGGCATCCCGATCAAGTCCTCTCCAAACACCGGAGCCGAGATCGCCCCGTACTCGATCGACGACAACCTCTGGGGGCGCTCCTCGGAGGGCCGCTGGATCGAGGACCTCGACCACGCGCCGCAGGACGACGTCTTCCAGCTCGTCACGCCCCCCGAGCGCGCGCCCGACGAGGCCGAGGTCGTGGAGATCGAGTTCGAGCGGGGCGTGCCCGTCGCGCTCGGCGGCGAGCGCCTGGAGCTCGTGGAGCTGCTCGAACGCGTCGCCGCGGCGGGCGCGCGCCACGGCGTGGGGATCGTCGACCACATCGAGGACCGGATCGTCGGGCTGAAGGTCCGCGACATCTACGAGGTGCCCGCCGCCGCGATCCTGCTGCCCGCCCACCGCGAGCTCGAGCGGCTCGTCAGCACGATCCACCAGAACCAGTTCAAGGCCGGCCTCGAGCGCCAGTGGGCCTACCTCGTCTACGCCGGGCTGTGGTGGGAGCCGCTGCGCGCCGATCTCGACGCCTACATGGAGCACGTCAACGAGCACGTCTCGGGGACGGTCGGGGTCAAGCTCTTCAAGGGCCACGCCCGCGTCGTCACGCGCTCCTCGCCGGGCGCCGTCTACGACGCGAGCCTCGCCTCCTTCGCCGAGTCCGGCGGGCTCTTCTCGCAGACCGCCTCGCCCGGCTTCATCGAGCTGTTCTCGCTGCAGTCGCGCATGGCCTGGCGCCTGCACAACGAGTAAACCGGCCCCGCCCGCCCCGCCGGTCGCGTCCGGTCTCACCCATAGCCTGGGCTGCAATCGTGATGCCCGAGGAATCAGAGAAACCCGGCGAGCCGCCGCGGCCGAGCGAGCGCGATCTGCTGGCCGAGCGCCGCGCGCGCCGCGGGATCGATTTGGACCCCGCCAACCCGTCCGCCCACCCCGCCAACCCGTCCGCAAACCCGCCCATCAACCCAGGGCAGGCCGATCCGACGGACGCGCTCACGCGCCGCGCCGAGGCGGCCGAGGCCACCGTGCAGACGCTCGAGAGCCATCTCTCCAGCCTGCGCGAGCAGGTACGGGAGGCGACCGAGGAGCGCGCGGTCTTCGCCGAGCGGCTCGTCGCCGAGCAGGCGTCGGTGGCGGAGCGCGAGCACGAGCTGCGACGCGTCAAGCAGCGCGAGTACGCCGAGCAGCAGCTGCGCGTCGAGGCCGAGGATCGCCGCGCGCGCGCGGAGCGCGACAGCCGCGCCGAGATCGACCGCCTCACCCGCCGCCTGGGCGCCAGCGAGCATCGCGCGCGCGAGCTCTCCCAGCGTCTGGAGAGCGCCCAGCGTGAGCTCGACGAGGCCGAACAGGCCGCCATCGCCGAGCTGGGCGAGTTGCGCGCGGCCGGCGAGCTGCAGCTGCGCGCGCGCTTCGCCGAGCTCGAGCGCCACGCCCTGGAGATTCGCCACGAGATCGACGCCGAGCGCACGGCGCGCGTGCAGGCCGAACGCCGGCTCGCGGAGATGCAGGCCGGCTACCGGCGGATGGAGCTGCTGGTCGCGGAGCTGAGGGGCATGATGGCCCAGCTGCGGGCCGCGGCGACGCGCGAGTCAAGCGTGGGGGAGACGACCCAACGGCCGGTGGCGCCCGCCGAGCATCGCGAGGAGCTCGCCGATGCCCTCGCGGCCGCCGTCGAACGGCTGCGCGCGCGCGCCGAGGCCGCCGCGAGCGAACCCGAGAAGGAGCTCCTCGACGACCCCGCCGGCGAGCCCGGGACCCGCGCCGAGGTCTCCGCCACCGAACCCTCGGCGGAGCTGGATCGGCCGCCCGCCGCGGCGGGGAAGCAGCCCGCGCCGCACAAGCACAGCATGTCGCTGCTGGGACGTGCGCGGTTAAGGCGCAAACAGCGGCGCGAGCGTCGCTCAGCCGCCGCCGAGCCGCCTAACATCAACGCCCAGTGAGCACCCCCGCCTGCGCCCACCTGCACGTGCACTCCGAGTACTCGCTGCTCGACGGCGCCTGCAAGATCGACGCGCTGGCGGCGCGCGCGGCGGAGTTCGGCCAGCCCGCGCTCGGCCTGACCGATCACGGCGTGATGAACGGCGCGGTCGAGCTGCACAAGGCCTGCGCCAAGCACGGCGTCAAGCCGATCGTCGGCTGCGAGATCTACCTCGTCGATGATCACACCCTCGCGACCGGATCGAAGGGGAGCCCACCCACCCGCGTCGAGCGCAACCATCTGACGCTGCTCGCCGCCGACGACGCCGGCTACCGCAACCTCGTCAAGCTCTCCTCCGCCGGCTTCCTCGAAGGCCTGCACCGCGGCAAGCCGACGGTCGACCTCGAGCAGGTGCAGCGCCACTCCGAGGGGGTGATCGCGCTCACCGGCTGCCTGGCCTCGCGCTTCTGCCAGCGCCTCCTCGAGGACCGGGGCGACGACGCGCGCGCGCACGCCGACGAGCTGCTGCAGATCTTCGGCGCGGGGAACGTCTACTTCGAGGTCCAGAAGAACGGGCTGGCCGATCAGGACAAGTGCAACGAGGGCATCGTCCGCATCGCCCGCGAAGTCGGCGGCAGCCTCGTCGGCACCGGCGACGTGCACTACCTGCGCCGCGAGGATCACAACCACCACACGGCGTTGCTGTGCGTGCAGACCAAGAGCACGCTCGCGGCGCCGAAGATGATCTTCGAAACCAACGAGTTCTACCTGCGCGACTCCGCGGAAATGACCGCGGCCTTCGCGGAGTGGCCCGAGGCGATCCCGAACACGCTGGAGATCGCCGAGCGCTGCTCGGTGCAGATCGAGCTCGACAAGCAGCTGATCCCCAGCTACCCGACGCCCGACGCCATGCCCGAGCGCGAGTACCTGCGCGCACGCGTGCAGGAGGGCCTGCGCCTGCGCTACGGCGACCCGCCGCCGGCCGCGGCGATGGAGCGGATGGAGATGGAGCTCGACGTGATCGACCGGATGGGCTTCAACGCCTACTTCCTGATCGTCTGGGACTTCGTCAAGTTCGCCAAGGGGAACGGCATCGCGGTCGGTCCCGGCCGTGGCTCGGCCGCCGGCTCGATCGTCGCCTACTGCCTGGCGATCACCGACGTCGACCCGCTGCAATACGACCTGCTGTTCGAGCGCTTCCTCAACCCCGAGCGCGTGTCGATGCCAGATATCGACATCGACTTCTCCGTGCGCGGCCGCGAGCGGGTGATGAAGTATGTGACCGAGAAGTACGGGCGCGAGTCGGTCGCGCAGATCGTCACCTTCGGCAAGATGTTCCCCCGCGCCGCCACGCGCGACGCCGCGCGCGTGCTCGGCTTCGACTACGGCGCCGGCGATCGCCTCGCGAAGCTGATCCCCGACCCGATCATGGGCCGCTCGCCCTCCTTCGAGGACTGCCTGAAGCAGGGCCAGCCGCTGCGCAAGGCCTGCGACGAGGATCCCACCGCGAAGCAGATCATCGACGTCGCGCAGGGTCTGGAGGGGATCGTGCGCAACTCCTCGATCCACGCCGCGGCGGTCGTGATCGCCGATCGGCCGCTGACCGACATCGTGCCCCTGCAGCTCGCCGACGGCGGCACCGACGAGCACGGCGAGCGCGTCTGGCGCACGGTGACGCAGTTCTCGATGAAGCCGATCGAGGACATCGGCCTGTTGAAGATGGACTTCCTCGGCCTGCGCAACCTCGACGTGATCGAGGACGCGCTCGACATCATCGAGCGCTCGACCGGCGAGCGCCCGGACTGGACGAAGGTCCCGCTGGACGACAGGGCCACCTACGAGATGATGGCCAGGGGCGACTCCACCGGCGTGTTCCAGTTCGAGTCCGAGGGCATGCGCGAGGCGCTGAAGAAGGTGCGCCCGGACGAATTCAACGACCTGGTGGCGCTCAACGCGCTCTACCGGCCGGGCGCGATGGACCAGATCCCGGTCTACGCCAGGGGCAAGCACAACCCGGAGGCGATCTCCTACCCCGACGAGCGCCTGCGCCCGATCCTCGAATCCTCCAACGGCGTGATCCTCTATCAAGAGCAGGCGATGCAGATCTCCAAGGAGCTGGCCGGCTTCTCGGGCGCCAAGGCCGACGATCTGCGCAAGGCGATCGGCAAGAAGAACCGCGCCGCGATGGCCGCGCTGAAGCCCGAGTTCATGGAGGGCTGCCGCGCGTCGGGCACGAAGACCGAGGTGATCGAGTTCCTGTGGCAGACCAACGAAAAGTCGGCCGACTACTCGTTCAACAAGAGCCACGCCGCCTGCTACGGGCTGATCGCCTACCGCACCGCCTGGCTGAAGGCCAACTACACGGCCGAGTACATGGCGGCGCTGATCTCCTCGGTGATGTCCACGAAGGACAAGGTCCCGTTCTTCGTCGCGCGCTGCGAGGAGATGGGCATCGAGATCCTGCCCCCGGACGTGAACCTCTCAGACCACGAGTTCACGGTCGTCGAGGGCAACATCCGCTTCGGCCTGGACGCCGTCAAGGGCGTCGGCTTCCAGGCGGTCGAGGCGATCAAACAGGCGCGCGAAGGCGATGGTTCGGGAGGTTCAGGACCGCACCAACCCCGGAGGGGTCCATTTCAATCGCTGTGGGATTTCTGCGAGCGCGTGGACAACCGCACGGTCAACAAGAAGGCGATCGAGGCCTTGATCAAGTGCGGGGCCTTCGGCTCCACCGGGGCCACCCGCAAGGGCATGCTCGAGGTGCTCGAGCAGGCCCAGGGCGCCGGCCAGAAGATCCAACAGGACGCGCAGATCGGCCAGGGCTCGATCTTCGACCTGGATACTCCGCCCGCGCCCGCCGGCAGCAGCGGTTTGACCGGCGAGCCAACCCTGTCCGGGGGCGCGGCGCCGAATGCGGCTGCCGCGGGTTTCGGCATCGGTCTCGCTCGGCCGACCCACCCGCCGATTCCAACCGAGGAGTTCGATCAGGCCGAGCTGCTGGCGGTGGAGAAGGAGGCGATCGGGCTGTTCATCTCGGCGCATCCGCTGAAGCCGCTGCGCGAGGCGCTGCGTGCGCGTGTCGACTGCCCGCTGGCGGCGCTCGCCGATCGCCGCGACAAGGATCTCGTGACGGTCGGCGGGATCATCACCGAGGCCAAGCGGATCCGCACCCGCAATGGCGACCCGATGATGTTCGCGACGCTCGACGACCTCGCTGGAGCCGTCGAGATGATCGTGTTCGGCAAGGCGATCTCCGAGCACGAGGCGGCGCTGGCCGTCGATCAGGGTCGTGCTCGTGCGCGGCCGCGTCGACCACAAGGAAGCCGGCAAGACCTGCCTGGTGGTGCAGTCGGTCGAGGACTTCTCGCCGTCCGCGGAGGAGATCGAGCGCGCCCGCACAAAGGCCGACGCGGCGGCGAAGACCGCGACGGCGCTCGCGCATCCGGTGCGCCTGTGCATCGACGCCTCCAGCCTGCCGGCGAGCGCGATCGAAGACTGCAAGCAGCTGATCGAGGAAAACCCCGGCCCCGCCGAGGTCGTGCTGGAGATCAACACGAGCTCCGGGACCCGCAAGGTGCGCCTCGGCGAGACCTACCGCGTGCAGCACACGCCGACTTTGCTGGCGGAGCTGGAAAACGTGCTGGCGCCGGTGGCGGCGGCTGCAGCGATGGCCTGAGTCGCGCCCAGCCGTTGCAGTGACTGGAGCCCCCGACGGTCGTAGACCAAGCCGAGCGATCGAGGACGCAGACCGATCATCAGTGATCGGCCAGCACCGCGTCTACGACCGTCGGGCCGCGATGCCCCGCTCGCGGAGTTCGTTTGCCAGCTCGATTTCCTCGCGGCCGGGGCCCTCGCGGTTCTCGCCCGGGGTCTCGAGCACGCAGGGCAGCTTCTGCAGGCCGGGCGCGGAGAGGAACGCCATGCAGCCCTGCTCGCCGAGCTCGCCGGCGCCGAGGTTGGCGTGGCGGTCGCGGTTGGAGCCGAGCGGGGTCTGGGAGTCGTTGAGGTGCAGCGAGCGGACCTGGCCGCGTCCGAGCTTGCGCGTCGCCTCGCTCAGCGTCGAGCCCATGCCCTTCGCCGTGCGGATGTCATAGCCGGAGGCGAGCAGATGGCAGGAGTCCAGGCACACCCCCAGGCGCTTGCTCCCGCCGGATGCCTCCAGCAGCGCCGCGAGCTCGTCGAAGGAGCGCCCGAGCGTGCCGCCCGTGCCCGCCGTGTTCTCCAGGTGCAGCTCGCAGCCCTCGCTCTCCTTCAATGCCTCTCCGATCGTCTCCCCGGCGCGGGCGATCGCCTCGCCGACGTCGCCGGTCTTCGCCGAGCCCGGGTGCAGGACGACGCCGCTCGCGCCGATCGCCTTGCCGACGCGCAGGGAGTGCGTGAGCGAGGTGAGCGACTTCGCTCTGATGTCCGGGTCGTCGCTCGCGCAGTTGAGCAGGTAGACCGCGTGGATCAGGACGGCGTCGATCGGGCTATCCGCCATCGCCTCCCGGAACGCGGCGACGTCCTCCTCGCGGTAGGTCGTCGGCTTCCACATGCGCGGCGATTGGTTGAAGATCTGGATCGCCCGCGCGCCGCGCTGCGACGCCGCGCTCGATCGCTTTCGGCAGGCCGCCCGCGGGCGAGACGTGTGCTCCGATTAGCATGGCGGCGATCTTATGTCTTCCGCTCCCGCTCCAGACCGACCGCTCCGACCGCCCCGATCCCTCGGTGCGCGTGCGCTTCGCCCCCTCGCCGACGGGCGCCCTGCACATCGGCGGCGCGCGCACGGCGCTGTTCAACTGGCTGCTCGCCCGCCACGCCGGCGGGAAGCTCGTGCTGCGCATCGAGGACACCGACCGCGAGCGCTCGACGCCGGAGAACGTCGAGCAGATCCTCGACGCGCTGCGCTGGCTGGAGCTCGACTGGGACGAGGGCCCGATCATGCAGACCGAGCGCTCCGAGCGCCACCAGCAGGCGCTGCAGGCACTGCTCGACGCCGGGCGCGCCTACCGCTCGAGCGCGACCGCGGAGGACGTGAAGGCCTACAAGCAACTCCACGGCGCCGAGCGCGGGTTCCGGGGGGAGGCGCAGGCCGAGGGCGCGGTGCGCCTGCGCGTGCCCGACGCGGGCGAGACCGTCGTGCACGACGCGATCCGCGGGGATACGAGCTTCGCCCACGTCCATCTCGACGATCCGGTGATCGCACGCGCGGACGGCTCGGTGCTCTACAACTTCGCCGTCGCGATCGACGACCTCGACGCCCGCATCACCCATGTCGTGCGCGGTGAGGATCACCTCTCGAACACCCCCAAGCAGCTGCTCGTGCTCGAGGCGGCCAGGGCCGCCGGGTTCGATGGCGCCGACCGCGCGCTGCCGGTCTATGCCCACCTGCCGCTGCTGCACGGCCCCGACGGCAAGAAGCTCTCCAAGCGCCACGGCGCCGCCTCGGTGCAGGAGCTGCGCGACGCCGGCTACCTGCCGGCGGCGGTCCGCAACTACCTCGCGTTGCTCGGCTGGGGCGCGGGCGACGACCAGACCGTGCTCTCGACCGGCGAGCTGGTCGAGCGCTTCACGCTGCAGCGCGTCAGCCGCAACCCGGCGCGCTTCGACGAGACGAAGCTGAAGTGGCTCAACGGCGTCCACATCCGCGCGCTGCCCGTAGACGAGCTGACCGGCCTGCTGGGCGACTTCCTCGACGAGCTCGCCGGGCATCCGGGCGTGCGTGGGGACGAGCGTTTCGCGGGGGCGGTCGCGATCAGCCAGGAGAAGATCCACACGCTCGCGGACTTCTGGCCGCTGGCGGGGTTCATCTTCGCCGGGCCCTCCGTCGATCCGGCGGCACGGGAGAAGTGGCTGGGCGAGGATGGACAGGCGGTGCTCGCCGAGGTTCGCGCGGCGCTCGCCGCAGGTGCGGACTTCGACCAGGCGGCGGTGCAGGGGGCGCTCGAGGGGGTGCTCGAGCGCCTCGGCTCCAAGCCACGGGCCGTCTACCAGCCCGTGCGCGTGGCGATCTCCGGCACGACGATCTCGCCGGGCATCTTCGAGAGCGTCGCGCTGCTCGGGCGCGAGGAGACCCTGGCGCGGATCGACGCCGCCCTCGAACCGGCGCGTTGAGCGCGGACCGCGCCTGGAGTGCGCGCCGGCTGCGCCGCTGTATGCATCAACGTCATCTCGCGCCGGCGCGCTGAACGCGGGTGGGGCAGACACGGGCCGCGCGTGCGACCGAGGCTCGGCGGCGCGCGGGCCGGCACGGTGATCAGCGTTGTGGAGAATTACGTAGCGCTCGTGGGCAAAGTGCCCCTCAACCGTCCGTCCAGATGTGCCGATAGGACCCCGACACGGAATCGCCCACCCGGGCAGTCAACTATTGCGAGGCAGGTACACGGACGTATGCAGGCCATAGCTTCCAAGCCCAAGCGGGTTGCGACCACGAAGGTCCGCACCGCGGAGTCAGAGCGCCGCGCCGGCGGAGCTCCCACGGCTCCCGGCGCACGCCATCAGAACGAGGGGCACGGCCGTCGTCTGACGATGGCCTTCGAGGCCCTCGAGGCCTTTCCGGCGCTCGCCGAGTCGCGCAACCGCCTGCTCGCGGTGATGTCCGGCGACCACATCGCGACGGCCGACGTCGTCACGGCCGTCGAGTCGGACGTCGCGCTGATCATCGCCGTGCTGCGCGTCGCCAACCAGGCGCAGAGTTCGCGGGTGCGGATCGACACCGTCGTCTCCGCCGTGGAGCTGCTCAGCCCCCAGGTCGTGCAGACGCTTGCCAGTCGCGTACGCACGTTTGAATTCTTCGAGCGCTCGAGCGTGTGGGACGCGGCACCCGAGCGCTTCCGGCTGCACGCGCTGGCGACCCAGCGCGCCGCTGACCGCGTCGCCACCGAGGTCGGCTACGAGCACCGCGATCGCCTGACCGTGACGAGCCTGCTGCACGACATCGGCAAGCTCGTCCTGCTCTATGCCTATCCCGGCTATCCCGCGCAGGTGCACCTCGGGGCGAAGACCCCCGAGGAACGTATCCACCAGGAGCGCCGCGAGCTGGGCGTCGACCACGCGCTGGTCGGGGGCGTGCTCGCGCGGCGCTGGGGGCTGCCGGGCACGATCGCGACCGCGATCGAGCGCCATCACAACCCCGATACCGAAGGCGAGCCGGCCTTCATCCGCCTGGCGGACATGCTCGCGCACTACGAGCAGGGTGCTCCCGTCTCATCGGCGGAGATGCTCCAGACCGCCCGGATGATCGGCATCGGCCCGGAGGAGCTGCGACGCGTGATGTACGAGCTGCCCAGCTCATCCGGCCAGCGCCAGCGCCACGTCGACCCCTGCCCGCTGTCCGGGCGCGAGCTCGGCGTCCTGCAGCGTCTGGCGGAGGGCAAGGTCTACAAGCAGATCGCCCACGAGCTGACGCTCTCGACGAGCACGGTCCGCACGCACCTGCACAACATCTACGGCAAGCTCGGCGCCGTCGATCGCGCGCAGGCGGTCCTGATCGCGACCGAGCGCGGCTGGTTGTAGTTCCGTAGCATCGCCTCAGTGATCTCGATCACGAGCAAGTCTCCCTACGCCGTGCTCGCGCTCGCCGAGCTCGGGCGCTCGGCCGGCGCCGATCCGGTTCCGATCGGCGAGCTGGCGCGCAAGCGCGACGTGCCCGTGCAGTTTCTCGAGCAGCTGTTCGCCGCGCTGCGCCGTGCCGGGGTGATCAGCTCGCAGCGGGGCGTGAAAGGCGGCTACCGATTCGCGCGCGAGCCCTCGACGGTGAGCGTGCTGGAGGTCGTCGAGCTGCTCGACGGTCCGCTCGGCCGCGACTCCGAGGGTGTCTTCGCCGACGCCGCCGCGGCCGCCCGCAAGGTGCTCGAAGAGACGACGATCGCCGATGTGATCGAGCGCGAGGCGCGCGAGGCGGGCACGTCGATGTACTACATTTGAGCGTCTTTTCTTTGTCTTTTCTCTGGCTCTGAGCGCCCTTCCTGTGGCTCGCCCTCTATTCTCGGGGGCCGATGTCCCAAATCCCGATCAACATTGCGGAGCTTGTCGGGGATACGCCCCTCGTGGGCCTGCCGCGGATGCTCGAGGGCGCCGGCGCGGCCGAGGGCGTGGAGCTGTTCGCCAAGCTCGAGTCGCTCAACCCGGGCGGCAGCGTCAAGGACCGGATCGGCGTCGCGATGATCGCGGCCGCCGAGGCCGAGGGCCTGATCGAGCCGGGGCGCACGACGATCGTCGAGGCGACCTCCGGCAACACCGGGATCGCGCTCGCGTTCGTCTGCGCGGCGCGCGGCTACCGGCTCGTGCTCACACTGCCGCAGGGGATGTCTCGCGAGCGCGAGAGCCTGCTGCGCCTCTACGGGGCGCGCGTCGACATCACCGAGTCGCTCGGTGGGATGTCGGAGGCCGTCGCCGCCGCGCGCGCGATGGCCGAGGACCCCGACGTGTTCCTGCCCGACCAGTTCTCCAACCCGGCCAACCCAGCCGTCCACCGGTGCACGACCGGGCCGGAGATCGAGCGCGCGCTCGACGGCCGTGTCGACGTGCTCGTCGCCGGCGTCGGTACCGGCGGCACGATCACCGGCGCGGGCGAATATTTGCGCGAGCGCAACCCCGCGCTCGAGATCGTCGCGGTCGAGCCCGCCGGCTCGGCCGTCCTCTCGGGCGAGCGTCCAGGCCCGCACCGCATCCAGGGCATCGGCGCCGGCTTCGTCCCGGCGGTGCTCAACCGCGCGCTGCTCTCCGAGGTGATCCCCGTCTCCGACGACGACGCGATCCAGACCGCCTGGACCTGTGCGCGCCGCGCAGGGCTGCTGGCGGGCATCTCCTGCGGAGCCGCGCTCTGGGGGGCGCTGCAGGTGGCGGCCCGCCCGGAGTCGCGCGGGAAGCGGATCGTCGTTGTGATGCCCGACTCGGGCGAGCGCTACATCTCCCAAGCTTTCTTCTCTCCCTGAGAGGCCACAGGGCGGCGCTACGCTGTTCCCATGCTCGTCCGGCTCGCGAAGGAGGTACGGCGCGATATCGCGGCCGCGCGCGATCGCGATCCCGCGGCGTGCGGCGTGGGGCAGGTTGAGATCCTCGCCACATGGCCCGGTATCCATGCGTTGCTGGCTCATCGTGTCGCCCATGCGCTGAACGAGACCTCCGTGCCGCTGATCCCGCGAGTGATCGCGCTGTTCGCGCGGGCATTGACCGGCATCGAGATCCACCCTGCCGCGCGGATCGGCGAGGGCCTGTTCATCGACCACGGCGCGGGCGTCGTGATCGGCGAGACGGCGGATATCGGCGAGAACGTCACCCTCTACCAGGGCGTCACGCTCGGGGGCACGGGCTTCGCGACCGGCAAGCGCCATCCGACCGTGCAGGACAACGTCACGATCGGCTCCGGAGCGAAGCTGCTCGGGCCGATCACGATCGGCCACGGCGCGAAGATCGGCGCGAACAGCGTCGTCATCACCGACGTGCCGCCGAACTCCACGGTCGTCGGCAACCCGGGTCACCCCGTCCGCGTCGACGGCCGCCGCGCCGAGGGACCCGACGCCGACTGGATCCATCTGCCCGACCCGATCGCCGAGGCGATCCAGGGGCTTGCGAGCCGGATCGGCTCGCTCGAACGAACGGTCGCTGAGCTCTCCGGAGAGGAGCCCGACGATGCCTCGCTGGCCGAGGTGCGGCCGCTGCTGCGCACGGTCAAGGGGCCGAATCCGGCGGGGGGTAGGTAGTAGCCCGAGTAGCCCGAAGGACTCCGGCGGAGGCGGGGCCTACCGCCGGAGCTGATCGGGTCTACGGGGCCTCGAGTAGTACGCGGCTACGACAAGGGCTTGGTCGTGACTGCGAGCTTGGTCGCGTGACCGGAAGCGTCGGTAACCGTGACGACGAAGCTGACGCTCTTGAGCTTCTTCTTGCCCTTGGCCTTCTCCTTCTTTGCGAGGCTCGCGCCGACCCCGATCGCGGACCCGGAGATCGTGAACGTGGCCGAGCGCTGCGACTTCGAGAGCGTGATCTTGAGGACCCCGCCGCTGACCTTGGCCTTGAACTTGACCTTCTTGCCGTTCGAGCCCTTGACGACGATGCCCTTCGCCAGCGACTTCGCGGAGTGCGAGAACGCCAGCCCGCTCGGGGCTTTGACGGTGATCGAGGAGATCGCTGGGGCGTTGCCGCCCGCGCTGACCTTGAACCTCAGTTTCGCTTTGCGCTTCGCGATCCCGGTCAGCGAGACACCGGATACGGTCGGGGGCGCAATCGGGATCGCGATCGTGAACGGGAACGCAGTGCTGCCGGCGTTGGCCTTGCTGTCGCCCGCCGTGACGGTCACCGTCGAGGCGCCCGCGGTTGTCGGCGTGCCCGAGATCAGCCCGGAGGCGCTCATGCTGAGGCCAGCGGGGAGGCCCGTGGCGCTGAATGACAGCGGCAGGCCGCCCGAGTCCGAGCCGGCGATCTGCAAGTTCACCGGCTGGCCGACTGTGCCCGTCTCTGCGCCGGGGTTGCCGACGCCGACGGCGAACACCGGCGCGGCCTGGGCGCACAGGGAGCCGGCGAGCGCCGGGCCGACCATGCTGCCGAGACCGGTGGCCATGTCATAGCCCGGCCCGACGGCGAATGGCAATGTTCCTTCTTCAGGGTTGTTGTCGGCCCGTCCGGTGAAGAGGTCGGGTTCGGTGATGTCGTGGAAGTTGCTTAGGTAGCTGGCCCCCGCGATCGCGTACAGCAACGGGTTGGCGAACCCGATCGGGATGCCGCGGCAGGTGGGGGTGGCGTTGGCCAGCGCCGTGAAGGCCGCCCACAGCGGCGCCGCCGCACTGGTCCCGCCGGACACCGTCCACCTGTTTTCCTCGAATATGACGTAGCCGGTCTTGGCGGAGGCGTCGGCGGAGATGTCCGGCACCTCTCGGCAGAACGTCGCGCCGCACGGCGACGGCGAGGCCGAGGATTCCCCTTTGATGACGCCCAGCGAGCCGGCCGCGCCCGACTGGTAGCTCGGCATCGCAAATGTTTTGGACAGGCCGCCCCCGGATGAGCCGCCTTCGCTTTGGGTGCCTTCGCTCCAGACCCCTTCGGCCGGGGGCTTTTCGCCGGTGTATGGTACTGCTTCTTTTGCGTTTCCGGAGTACAGCAGCGTCCCGCCGACCCCCGTCGCGAAGGGCTGGCCGGCCGGGTTCAAGACCGACAGTTCGCGGTTTTTGCCTTCGGTGCTCTGCGCGCACTGCTCGGAGCCGCTGTCGCCCGAGGAGATGAAGAACGACTGGCCCTGCGTGGCAGCCTCCTGCAGGAGTGTGTTCTCAGAGCTGATGATCGAGGGAGGGTTCAGCGATTCGCAGACGCCGTCTGAGCTGGAGATCACCTTCGCGGCGTCCTGAGAGACCATTGTGGAGATGATTTCGACCGGTGCGTTCGGCAGCGTGAAAGAGCCCTGGTAGACGAGCACGTTGGCTTTCGGGGCGAGCCCGACGACCTGCTCGATGTCGAGCGCCTCCTCGTCGCCTTCGTGTTCCTGATCTTTGAATTCGCCCGGTCCACCGCCGACGGGAACGTTGGTGATCGACGTGCTCGTCCCGTAGCACGCCTCATACTCGGCCACGGCCGTACTCGAGTACGGTTCCTCCTCGAACAGGGCGATCGTCTGGCCGGCGCCGAGGTCGCCCTGCTGGTACAGGGTGGAGAACCCGTAGGCCGAGGCGATCTTGTCGGCGGTGTAGCCGGTGCCTTCCACGACTTCCTTTGGGGCGTTCTCCGCCTGTTCACAGGGCTGCGGTCCGCCGGTGACGATCTGAGAAGCCCCGTTGTGTGTGGCGCTTGCCGGCTTGCTCAGTGCCTCGGGAGGGTGAAAGGCCGGCGCCAGGGACAGCCCTTGCGGTTCTTCGCGTGGGACGCTGTCGAGTCCGATCACACCCTGGACGAACTGCGCGGCGCTCGCGGGAATCGCCGGCGGCTCGAGGTTCGCGTAGGCTACGCGCCCCGTCGGCAGCTTGACCTGGGAGAGCGATACGGAGAACGCCTTTTCGACCTGTGCCGCCGAGCCGCTCACCGGGAGCGTCAGGTCGTTGGCCATTGGGGAGCCGACGCTCACGCCCTGCGCGCGCAGGGCCGCCTGGACGGTCGCGATCTGCGCGGGCGTCGCCCCGAAGCTCTGGGCGAACTGGGAGACCGAAAGGTAATGATGGAAGAGTGGAGAGGACGGCGTTGAGACTTCTGTAGCGTAATTTTCAAGGCCGGTGGGATTCTGCGGCTCCAGAGCGATCGTCAGATGCAGCTGTTCCTTTTCGGGCGAAGGCAGCGCACCGACGACCTGAGCGTCCTGCGGCAGGGGAGCCGCGGCGCCGCTCACGCGTACCATCTGCGTCTGTGGCGCCGCCGCCTCGGCGGCCGCTGGAGCCGCGACGAACGCGCATCCCGCGATCGCGGCCAGTAGAAAACGAACGCTCCGTCGAGTACCGCCGTCCATTGAAGTTCTCCCAGTTCGTGACTTGGTTGTCTGTCGCGGCTGTCCAACGGATCCGCCCCCGCGGCTCCACGAGCCAAAACGACCGCCGTAGGGTACCAGGCGAGAGGCGCAGGTTTACGGACCGTTCGCAGAAACTGCGTAGGTTTCGTAGTTTGCGCCGAGGGGCTATTGGCGAGCCAGAGGTCGGCAGGTGTGTAGCGATGAGACTGGAGATCGACGGCATCGTTCGGCCGCCCGGCGATCGCAGCAGCCAGATCGCGGCTGGCCTCCAGATCCGGGTCGGCCCTACTCGGGCAACCGGCGCGGCTCCGGCGTCGCGGGCTCGTACAGCGACGTCCGTTCGTCGCTCATCGACCACCACGAGCCCGCCAGCATCGCGACGGCGCCGACGAGCGCCAGCCACGCGCCCGCGCACAGCGAGGTCGCGTGGTCGGGGCGCTCCAGGATCCTGACGATCGCCGCGATCAGCCCGATCAGTGCGAACACCACGCTCCACACGCCGGTCGCCACCGGCAGCGCCGGGGATCGTGCGGTGAGCGTCGCGAAGAACAGCACGAGCGCCGCGATCGTCGCGAGGATCAGCAGCACGACCGCGGGGCCGAACGTGCTCCAGGCGCTCAGCTTGCCTTCGGCGTTTTCATACCAGGGCAGCGCGAGCGCGACGATCAGACAGATGGCGCCCGCCGCGGCGAGCACCTCTCCCGGGCGGATGCGTCTCAGGCTCATCGGATACCCGCCTGCGCGCGCGCGGCCTGCAGCGTGTTCACGAGCAGCTCGGCGATCGTCATCGGTCCCACGCCGCCCGGCACCGGCGTGATCGCCGCGGCCACCTCGGTCACGGCGTCGAAGTCGACGTCGCCGACGAGGCCGCTCTTGTTGCCGGCCTCCTCCGGGGTCAGGCGGTTCATCCCGACGTCGATCACGACCGCGCCGGGCTTGAC
Source organism: uncultured Solirubrobacterales bacterium (assembly GCA_963789675.1). Taxonomy (GTDB): domain Bacteria; phylum Actinomycetota; class Thermoleophilia; order Solirubrobacterales; family Solirubrobacteraceae; genus Palsa-744. The sequence goes on from CAWBLR010000016.1 coordinate 15,753, forward strand.
GAACTCGCGCGTGACGAGGCGCGCACGGCCGACCGCCGCGATCAGCACGTCCGCGCGGGCGCACACCGCACCGAGGTCTCGGGTGCGCGAGTGGCAGGTCGTCACCGTCGCGTTCTCCGCGAGCAGCAACTGCGCCATCGGCTTGCCGAACAGGTTCGAGCGCCCGATCACCACCGCCTCGGCGCCCTCCAGTTGTGTGTCGACGCTCCGCAGCAGCTCCATCACGCCGAAGGGCGTGCAGGGCCGCAGGCCGGGCAGCCCCAGTGCGAGCAGCCCGGCGTTCACGGGGGTCAGACCGTCGACGTCCTTCTCCGGGGCGATCGTCGCGGTCAGCGCCGCCCCGTCGAGGTGGCCGGGTAGCGGCAGCTGCAGCAGCACGCCGCTGACTGCCTCGTCGATGTTCAGGCTGCGCAGCTCCGCGGCGACCTGCTCGAAGGAGGCATCCGCCGGCAGCCGGCGGTCGAACGGGACCATCCCGACCTCCGCGCAGGCACGCTGCTTGCCGCCGACGTATACGGCCGAGGCGGGATCCTCTCCGACGAGCACGGTCGCGAGGCCAGGCGGACGGCCGGCCTGCGCGGTGAACGTCTCGACCTCGCGCGCGACTTCGCCCCGCACGCGGGCGGCGATCGCCTTGCCGTCGATGATCGTGGCGGACATCGCGCGGGACTCTAACGTCGCGAGACCTGTGCGTACTCAGCCATCAGCTTGCGCTCCGAGCCATCGTCGGCGAAGCGCACGACGATCACGCCGCCCGGCTCCACGCCGGTGACGACGCCTTCGCCGAAGGCCGCGTGGACCACGTCCTCGCCCATCCGAAACGTCGGCGCGGCCGGTGTCTCCCGGGTCTGAGCTCCTCCCGAGCGCCCGCCCCAGCCACCGGCCGGTGCTCCGCCGCCGCTAAGCGAGGACCTGGCGGTGGTGGTGCCCGCGCCGGCCCAGGAGTGAAGCGCCGGCGCCTGCACGCGGTCGAGCAGCTCCACGGGGATCTCGTCGAGGAAGCGGCTCGGCAGCCCGTAGCTCTGCGCGCCGAACACCGCCCGCCGGCGCGCGTGGGTCAGGTACAGCTTCTGCATCGCGCGCGTCACGCCCACGTAGAACAGGCGCCGCTCCTCCTCTAGGGCGCCTTCGTCGAGCGCGCGCGAGTGGGGGAAGACCCCGTCCTCGCAGCCGGCGATGAACACGATCGGGTACTCCAGACCCTTCGCGTTGTGCAGCGTCATCAGGGTCACGAGGCCTTCGTCCTCGGTCCTGGAGTCGGCGTCGGCGACGAGCGCGATCTGCTGGAGGAACACTTCCAGGGTGCCCTCGCCCTCCGGGGCGTTCGTGTCGAACTCGCGCCCGACCTGCACGAGCTGCTCGAGGTTCTCGATCCGGCCCTGCGCCTCGATCGTCCGCTCGGCCTCGAGCGCCTCCACGTAGCCGGTCTGCGACAGCACCGCCTCGAGCAGATCGGCGACCGTGGGCTGTTGCTCGACGCGCAGGCTCAGCTCCTCCATCGTGCTCATGAAGCGCCGCAGCGACTTGATCGCGGCGGCTCCGAGCCCGGGGATCCGATCGGGCGCCGACGCGGCCTCCCAGATCGACACCCCGACGCTCGCCGAGTGGGCCACGATCCGCGACAGCGAGGTCTGCCCGAGCCCGCGCCGCGGCGAGTTGGCCACGCGCGTGAAGCTGACGACGTCGAACTGGTTCGCGAGCAGCGACAGATAGGCGATCGCGTCCTTGATCTCGGCGCGCTCGTAGAACTTCGTCCCGCCGATCACCTGATAGGCGATCTCTCTTCGCACGAGCGTGTCCTCCAAGACCCGTGACATCGCGTTCGTGCGATACAGGACGGCGATCTCGGCGCGGCTTGCGCCCTCATCAACCAAGCGCTCGATCTCGCCGACGACGAACCGCGCCTCGGCGTGCTCATCCTCGAGCTCGCGCACCTGCACCTGCTCGCCCTGGCCGAGCTCGCTCCACAGGCGCTTCGCGATCCCGCCGCGGTTGTTCGCGATCACCGCGTTCGCCGCCTGCAGGATCGTCTCGGTCGAGCGGTAGTTCTGCTCGAGCTTCACCACCCGCGCGTCGGGGAAGTCCTGCTGAAAGTCGAATATATTGCGTACATCCGCTCCGCGAAACGAATAGATCGACTGTGAGTCGTCGCCGACGACCGCCAGATTGCGGTGTCCCACCAGGCCGGCGTATGTCGGGCGCTCTCCGTTTTGCGATCCCGCGCTCGCCGGCGCCTGCCCGTCGTCGGGCGCCGCGCCACTCTGCGAGCCGCCCCGCGGCGGCCGGCCTCCACCCACCAGCAGCTGCAGAAACCGGTACTGCGCGTGGTTGGTGTCCTGGTACTCGTCGACGAGCACGTGTCTGAACGTCTCCGCATAACGTTCGCGGACTTGGCTCGAACAGCTCCAGCAGGTTCACGGTCCGGAACAGCAGGTCGTCGAAGTCCATCGCGTTCGAGCGCAGCATGTCGCGCTCGTATAGCCGGTAGACCTCGCCGACCATCTCCTCGAACGGGCTGCCCACCGCTTGCTGGTAGGTCTCGGCGTCGAGCAGCTTGTTCTTTGCCGCCGAGATCTGGTTGTGCAGGGCCGTGGGCGTGTAGCGCTTGGGGTCGATCCCGAGCTCGTCGATGCAGCGCTTGGTCAGCCGGCGCGCATCGGCTTGGTCGTAGATCGTGAACTGCCTGGTATAGCCGAGTCGCTCGGCCTCGACGCGCAGGATTCGCGCGCAGGCGGCGTGGAAGGTCATCAGCCACATTCCGCGCGTGGCTCGTCCGAGCAGTTGCTCGACGCGGCCGCGCATCTCCTTCGCGGCCTTGTTCGTGAACGTGATCGCGAGGATCTCGCCCGCCTGCGCCTGGTCGGTGTAGACGAGGAACGCGATCCGGTGGACGAGCACGCGCGTCTTGCCGCTACCCGCGCCGGCGAGGATCAGCAGCGGGCCCTCGCCATGGGTGACGGCCTCGCGCTGGGGCTCGTTCAGGCCCTCCAGCAGCTCCTTCAGGTGCTCGGCATGGGGGTTCTCGGACATCGCCTCCCAGCATAGATGTGGCCACGGCCGGTAGGGCCGGGAGAACGCGGGGGGCCGGATGGCCTGTATCTCGGCGACGACAGGTCCGCTGCTCTCCTGGGCTTGGGTGCGGGCGGTCACTGGCGTATCAGCGAGGATCGAGCAGGTGCGCATTCTCCGCGGCGGTCTCCTCCGGGGTGAGGAGCGCATTGGTTTGAACCAGCAAATCGAGGACCCGATCGCGGTCGTCCCAGGGCATCAGCGCGGCCCATCGCTGAGCACGGTCGATCGTCCGCCAGAGTGGCGTGGGATTGCTGTTTCTGCTCAGCGCGCGCAGGGCGCCGATGTACTCGTCGCGGTAGGACAGCGGGATCAGCACGCGGCACAGCCCCTGGGAGGACAGCTCGGCATTCATCAGCAGCCGGGCCACGCGACCGTTGCCGTCGGCGAACGGATGGACCTCCGCGACCAGGAACATCGCGAAGATCGCCCTGGCCAGGCCGGTCGGCAGCGTGCTCAGCGTCTGCCAGCCCTCGCGCAAGGTACCGCGCACCAGTTCGGGAACGACGAAATGTGTGCCGCCCGCCCGGTTGCCGTGCTGCTTGTACTCGCCCGGGCCCACCTCGGGCCGTCCGGCCATCACCCGGTGGTGGGCGTCACGCAGGTAGTCCTCGAGCTCGTCGGGGCTCGACGGCACGGTGTCCCGCAGCCGAGTGCCGGTGATCGCCGCGAACGTTCCCTGGACGTCATGGGCGTCGGCTGGACGCTGGGGCGGCACGCGGCCTTCGAAGACGATCTCTTCGGCCTCCGCAACCTCGAACACGGTGCCCTCGATCCAGTTGGAGAAGTAGGCCTCGTAGAACGCAGACGTCCGCTCCGGGTCATCCGGTTGTGCTCGTGCGGCGAATGTCTGGGTGGCCAGCTCCCCGCGCAACGTCTCGAACAGGGCCAGCCGGTCGGTGTCGTAACCCAGGCCCGCACCGCGGGCGCGCGCCGCATCTGTCAGCAACCGCGTCTCGCGGGTTCCCAGCAGCGCGCCGATCAGGCGGTCGAGCGCGTCGAGCTGCTCCTCGGCCCGCAGCTCAGGTGCCACCACGCGCGCTTCGTCTCGCAGCTCGTTCAACGCCTGCTCGCCGCGCGCGCGGGCCAGGCGGTCGAGCCGCTGCTCGAGCTCCTCCCGGCGCAGCGTACGCGATACGCCGCTGCGGGCTCGCGACGGACGGAGGTTGTCGAGCATCGTGCGGGCGGGACTCGACATGTACAGATCGACGAATTGGGTGTCCCGCTGCACGGGACCCGGCCCGTTGCGGGGGCGTAGCGTCAGACCGGGCAGCGCGATCGGGCGTGGGTTGACGGGACGTGGACCGACGTCGAGGAACAGTGAGCCGTCGGGCGCCGGTCCCGCCAGCACGGCGCTGCGGTCGACGATCACCGCTTCCGGGTGATACAGCGCGGCCGCTTCGTGCCAGCGGCGGCGCACCAGCTGCTCGGCTGGCTCGTCGAGATTTGGCGTATATAGACCACGAGCGAGTCGGCGGATCTCGCCACGCGCGGCGGCGCGACTGGCCCAGCGGCTGTCCTCGGGGAAGAACAGCTCGGGCAAGTTGTGCGCGTTAGGGGGCATCGGCGACGACCGTTCGTAGAAGAACCGCTATTTAACGTCGTCTTCCGGCGGAAGAACCTGTAGATAGCGTTTCTGGCAGCGAGCGCAGTGGACATAGGTGGGTCTTCGAGTGGCGCTCCGTAGAATGCGGGCCGTGATCGATCGCGACGAGGTTCTGCACGTGGCGCGCTTGGCGCGCCTGGAGTTGAGCGAGGACGAGGTCGAGCCGATGGCGCGCGAGCTCTCCGCGGTGCTCGACCACATCGCCACGATCGCGCAGATCGACCTCGACGACGTCGCGCCGACGACGCATGTGGTTGAGATCTCCGGCGGGCTGCGCGCGGACGAGCCCTGGGACTCGCTGCCGTGCGAGGTCGCGCTCGCCCAGGCGCCGGCGGTCAGCAACGACGGCTTCTCGGTTCCCAGCCCGCAGGCATGAGCGACGCTGCTGAGATCATCGGCCTATCCGCCGCGCAGGCCGCGGCGAGGATCGCCGCCGGCGAACTCGCGGCGGGTGAGCTGTTCGAGGCCTACCGCTCTCGCGCCGCCGAGCACGCCTCGGGAGCGGGGCTGAACTGCTTCACGTGGGTGGCGCCCGGCGCTCCGGCCGAGTCACCGTCCGGCGCCGGCGCCGGCGCTGCGGACGGTGCTGGAGGGGGCGGGGCTCTGCATGGTGTGCCGCTGGCAGTGAAGGATCTGTTCTGCACCGAGGGCGTGCCCAGCCAGTCGGGCTCGAAGATCCTCGAGGGCTACCTGCCTCCTTACACCGCCACGGCCGTCGCGCGCCTGACGGCGGCCGGCGCGAGCCTGCTCGGGAAGACCAACCAGGACGAGTTCGCGATGGGCTCCTCCAACGAGAACTCCGCCTACGGTCCCGTGCTCAACCCCTGGGACCGCGCGCGCGTTCCCGGCGGCTCCTCGGGCGGCAGCGCCGCCGCGGTCGCGGCCGGGCTGGCGCCGTGGGCGCTCGGCACCGATACGGGCGGCTCGATCCGCCAGCCCGCGGCGCTGTGCGGGATCGTCGGCCTGAAGCCGACCTACGGCGCGGTCTCGCGCTACGGGATGATCGCGTTCGCCTCCTCGCTCGACCAGGCGGGGCCGTTGACGCGCGACGTGACCGACGCGGCGTTGATGCTGCGCCACCTCGTCGGTCGCGACGAGTGCGACGCGACCTCGCTCGCGTTCCCCGAGGAGATCGAGCTGCCGAGCGCCGAGCGCCTCGACGGTATCCGGCTCGGCGTGCCGCAGGAGCTGACCGCCGGCTCCTCCAGCGGCGCGGACGGCGCGGGGGAGGGGATCGAACCGGGCGTGCTCGACGCGTTCGAGGCCGCGCTGAGCCGGGCGGAGGAGCTGGGGGCGGAGATCGTGCGCAGCATCCAACTGCCGCACGCGCCCCACGCGCTCGCAGCCTATTACGTGCTCGCGCCCGCCGAGGCCTCTTCGAACCTGGCGCGCTTCGACGGCGTGCGCTACGGGTTGCGGGCGGAGGACCCGAAAGACCTGCTCGACATGTACACGCGCACGCGCCACGACGGCTTCGGCCCGGAGGTCAAGCGGCGGATCATGCTCGGCACCTACGCGCTCTCCTCCGGCTACTACGACGCGTACTACGGGCGCGCGCAGCGCGTGCGCACGAAGATCGCCGAGGACTTCCGCACGGCGTTCGCAGAGGTCGACTTGATCGTCACGCCGACGGCGCCGACGGTCGCGTTCGAGCTGGGGGAGAAGACCGGCGATCCGCTTCAGATGTACCTGAACGACTACTGCACGGTGCCGATGTCGCTCGCGGGGATTCCCGCGATCTCGATCCCCTGCGGGCTCAGCGAGGGGCTGCCCGTCGGGCTCCAGATCGCCGCCCCGGCGTTCAGCGAGAACCGGTTGCTCGATGCGGCGTACGCGCTGGAGCAGGCGCTTGGCTTCGACGGGAGCGCCGCGCGTGTCTGAGCGGTCGAAGGATCCGTTCGCGTCCGTCATGCCGGGTATTCGGGGTTCTCAGAAGGAGCGCGAACGAGAGGGCAAGGAAGCCGCGGAGGCCGATCCCGTGGGTGGGTCGATCGCGGAGTTCGAGCCCGTGATCGGCCTGGAGATCCACGTCCAGCTGAAGACCCGCACGAAGATGTTCTGCGGCTGCGAGCTGTCGTTTGGAGACCCACCCAACACGCATACCTGCCCGGTCTGCCTCGGCCTGCCGGGGAGCCTGCCGGTCGCGAACGCGCGCGCCGTGCACTTCGGCCTGATGATCGGGATCGCGCTCGAGTCGGAGCTCGCGCCGCGCTCGATCTTCCACCGCAAGAACTACTTCTACCCCGACCTGCCGAAGGGCTACCAGATCTCGCAGTACGACGAGCCCCTGTGTCTCGGCGGCAGGCTCGGCGATGTACGCATCCACCGGGTGCACCTCGAGGAGGACGCGGCCAAGCTGACCCATGTCGGCGCGAGTAGCGGACGGATCCAGGGTTCGGATGAGAGCATCGTCGACTTCAACCGCGGCGGCACACCGCTCGCGGAGATCGTCACCGAGCCGGATCTGCGGACGGCGGAGCAGGCCGGCGAGTGGTTGCGCCTGCTGCGCACGACGCTGCGCCAGCTCGGCGTCAGCGACGTGAACATGGAGGAGGGCTCGCTGCGCTGCGACGCCAACATCTCGCTGCGACCGGCCGGCTCGGAGGAGCTGGGGACGAAGACGGAGCTGAAGAACATGAACTCCTTCCGCTTCATCGAACGCGGCATTCGCGCGGAGATCGCCCGCCAGGAAAAGCTCCTCCGGTCAGGGGAGCGGGTCGTGCAGGAGACGCTCCACTACGACCCGGCCTCGAACGCGATCACAACGCTGCGCTCCAAGGAGGAGGCGCACGACTACCGCTACTTCCCCGAGCCGGACCTCGTCCCGGTCGCGATCGAGCAGGCGATGCTCGACGCCGCCTCGGGGGCGATCGGCGAGTTGCCCGCCGCGCGCGCCGAGCGTTTCGAGCATGACGCTCGGTCTCAGCGCCGACAGCGCCCGGCAGCTGGCCTTCCGCTCCGAGCTGGGCGACTACTTCGAGGCGGCGCTCGCCGCCTCCGTCGAGCCTGTGCCACCGGCCCAGGCGCTCGCGAACTGGATCTCCGGCGAGCTCATCGTCCGCCTGCAGGACGGAGTGTCGGCGGGCGGGGAGGGAGCAGATGGAGAGCGGACGGGCGGAGAGAGCGCAGACGGGGACCCAGGCCATTCGCGCGTACAGCCGGCGGCGATCGCCGCGCTCGTGGGCCTCGCCTCCGCCAAGCAGATCAGCGTCGGCGCGGCGCGCCAGGTGCTCGACCGGTTGGTCGCCGAGGGCGGCGATCCGCGCGCGATCGTCGAGGCGGAGGGGCTCGCGGCGATCGGTGGCGGGGAGGATCTCGCGGCGATCGTCGCCGCGGCGCTGGCGGCCAACGCGGACGCCGCCGAGCGCGTGCGGACTGGCAACGCCAAGGCGATCGGCCCGATCGTGGGGTATGTGATGCGCGAGACCAAGGGCCGCGCCGACGGTGGCGAGGTCACGAAGCTGGTGCACGAGCAGTTGGGTATCTGACTGACCGCCCGGGCTCCGGACCTCGACTGCCCGGCCCCCGGCCAGGGCATCTCGGAACCATGCTCCGCGTGGGCATCCCCAACACGCTGGCCACCCACATTTTGGACGATCGGCCAATGGCAGGCGCCCAGCCCCACGTCAATATGGGCGATGCATGAGTTAGCTCTCTCCTCACACGATTGCACCCCCGGCTTCCCCCGGCCTGGTGCGAGCGAGAATGCGGTCGGGCAGGGGTTGTTAGCGCCCTGCTCGACCGCATAACCGTCTACGCTGTGAATATGAACGCAGAGCCTTCTTCGTCTTCGCGCTCGCTCGGCAAGACGCTCGTCGCGGGCTTGATCCTCGTGGTGGCCGGCTGGCTGGTCCTGCACTTCGTGATCCACCTGGTCGTGTTCGTCGCCACGATCGCCGTTGTCGTGCTCGCCGTAGTGGCCCTGTCTGGGCCCTGCGGGTTCTCTTCTAGGGGAGTCGAGTCGCCGGATGGCCTACCTCGTGATCGCGTTCTGCTTCGGTCTCGCCGGCGGGATCGTCGGCAAGATCAAGGGCAGCTCGTTCTTCCTGTGGTTCCTGATCTCCGCCGTGATCCCGGTGTTGGGCCTGATGACCGCGATCGCCTATCGCTTCGAGCGCGACGAGCTCCGTCGGGAGTGCCCTCGGTGCGGACGCGTGACGAAGATCTACGACGCGCTCTGCACCCGCTGCGGGGCGGAGCTCGAGTATCCCCGACGTGGCGATCGCCCCCGAATCCTGGGATCGCCTCCCGGCCGCCCACTCCTGAGCGGGTAGCTCCACGACGGGCCTCTGAGATAAGGGAGCCCGAAGTCGGAGACTGTCTATAAATCGGGCATGGACGTAGACGCGTCGACCACGACAGCCCCTCCGCACGACTCGCGGATCGCGCGGATGATCCACGGCGCCGGCTTCGCGGACGAGCGCGACTTCGTGCTGCGCGTCGTGCAGCCCGCGCTGGTGGGGATGATCGACGGCACGGTCTCCTCGCTGGCGCCGATCTTCGCGGCGGCGATCTACGCCAACTCGCACACGGCGCTCGTCGTCGGCCTCGCCACCGCGCTGGGGGCCGGGGTCAGCATGGGCTGGTCGGAGGCGCTGTCGGACACGGGCGAGCAGACCGGGCGCGGCTCGGCGCTCGTGCGCGGCTCGATCACCGGCGGGATGACGGCCCTCGGCGGCCTGTTCCACACGCTGCCGTTCATCATCTCCGACGTCCACACGGCGCTGCTGGTGGCCGGATGCGTGGTGGCGGTGGAGCTGTTCACGATCGCCTGGATCCGCAAACGCTTCCTCGAGGTCTCGATGCGCTCCTCGCTGCTCGTCGTCACCGTCGGCGGGCTGATCGTCTTGGCGATCGGCATCGGGATCGGTTCCTCCTGAAAGCGGGATTTCGCTCAGGACGGCGAAAACCCGCTGGTACACTGGGCTTTTCCTGAGATAAGCCCCCAAGACGAACGGAAAGGAGGTCGGTGATATGCGCGCAGTGGACGCGGTGATGGAATGCTTGAAGGCGGAGGGTGTCGACGTCGTCTTCGGGCTGCCCGGCGGCGCCAACCTCCCGACCTACGACGCCTTCGTGACCGGGGGGATCAGGCACATCCTCGTCCGCCACGAGGCCGGCGGCGGGCACGCCGCCCAGGGCTACGCGAAGGCGACCGGGAAAGTCGGGGTCGCGTTCGCCACGAGCGGTCCCGGGCGCGACGAACCTGATCACGCCGATCTGCGACGCGATGATGGACTCGGTTCCCGTCGTCTTCATCACCGGCCAGGTGCGCACCGAGCTGCTCGGCACCGACGGCTTCCAGGAGGCCGACACGCTCGGGATCACGATTCCGATCGTCAAGCACTCGTTCATGATCCAGGACCCGCGGGAGATCCCGCGCGCGATCCACGAGGCCTTCTACATCGCCCGCTCCGGCCGCCCGGGCCCGGTGCTCGTCGACATCCCGATGGACCTCTCGCGCGAAGAGATCGAGTACGAGCCCGTTACCGACGTGCGGCTGCCCGGATATCAGCCGACGAAGGACGGCAACCAGAAGCAGATCCGCCAGGCGGCGAAGGCGCTGGCCGCGGCGCAGCGGCCGGTGATCTACGCCGGTGGCGGCGTCGTCAACGCGAATGCCTCGGAGGAGCTCGTCGAGTTCGCCACGAGCGACCGCTTCCCGGTCACCTGCACGCTGATGGGGCTGGGGGCCTTCCCAGCTACGGTGGAGGGGGCGGATGGGCGGGAGCCCAATCCCCAATGGCTGGGGATGCTCGGCATGCACGGCACGCGCGCGGCCAACTACGCGATGGACGAGGCCGACCTGATCTGCGCGGTCGGCGCGCGCTTCGACGATCGCGTCACGGGCAAGCTCTCGGAGTTCGCCCCGCACGCGAAGTTCATCCACATCGACGTCGACCCCGCGGAGATCTCGAAGAACATCCCCGCGCACATCCCGATCGTGGGCGACGCCAAGCACGTGCTCGCGAAGCTGCTGATCGAGTACCGCGCGCTCGGCGTCGACCCCGCGCGCCTCGGCGCCTGGTGGGAGCGGATCGAAGGCTGGCGCGAGAAGTATCCGCTCGGCTACGAGGACTCGACCGACGACGAGATCAAGCCGCAGTACATGATCCAGGCGCTGTACGAGGCGACCGGCGGCGAGGCGATCGTCACGAGCGACGTCGGCCAGCACCAGATGTGGACGGCGCAGTACTACGACTTCCCGGCGCCGCGCCGCTGGATCAACTCCGGCGGGCTCGGCACGATGGGCTTCGGGTTGCCGGCGGCGATGGGCGCCGCGGTCGGCTGTCCCGATCGTCTGGTCTGCTGCATCGCCGGCGACGGGTCGGTGCAGATGAACGCGCAGGAGCTCGCCACGTGCGCGCAGAACGAGATCCCGATCAAGGTGTTCATCATGAACAACGGGTATCTGGGGATGGTCCGCCAGTGGCAGGAGCTGTTCTGGGACGGCAAATACAGCCACGTCGACACGGGCAAGTTCCCCGACTTCGTGAAGCTCGCCGAGGCCTACGGCGCCACGGGGATGCGCCTCACGAACAAGAAAACGCTCGTCGAGGACATGAAGCGGGCGATCGAGACCCCCGGCCCGGTCGTCGTCGACGTGCGCGTCACGCCCGAGGAGAACACCTATCCGATGATCCCCGCGGGGCACGCGGCAAGGGAAATGGTGGGATGACCATGGCGATGTTCGGTCAACAGGGGGAGGTCGGGGGGGACCTGTCCCTGGCTACAGCGGGTCATGCGGCGAGGGAAATGGTGGGGTGAGCGCGATGAGCTCTTCGACCACCAAAGAGCCTCTGAGCCTGGAGGGATTGCAGGCCTCCGGCAGCCTGCGCACCGGGCGCAAGCACGTGCTGTCGATCCTCGTCGAGAACAAGTCGGGCGTGCTCACGCGGATCGCCGGCCTGTTCGCGCGGCGGGGCTTCAACATCGACACGCTCACCGTCGGCCCGACCGACGACGAGCGGATCTCGCGCGTGACGCTCACGGTCGACGGGGCGCTGCACCCGATCGACCAGGTCACCAAGCAGCTGCACAAGCTGATCAACGTGCTGAAGATCCGCGACCTCGAGCCCGGCGACACGGTCACCCGCGAGCTCGCGCTGTTCAAGGTCTCCGCCGACGGCGCCCAGCGCGGCGAGCTGATGCAGATCACCGAGATCTTCCGCGGCAAGGTCGTCGACGTGACCAAGCGCTCGGTGATCGTCGAGATCACGGGCACGACCGACAAGATCGAGGCGTTCGAGGGCATGGTCCGCCCGTTCGGCCTGATCGAGATGATGCGCACGGGCGAGATAGCGATCTCGCGCGGACGCTCAGAAACCTAGCGAGAGCCGTGTCCCAGCCGTCCCTCACGAAGTCCGGACCTCCGTTCGCGCTGGGTGAGGAAGACCGCGAGCGGCTGCTCGCGCGCCTGCGGCTCGCGGTCAAGCGCGCGCGGCGATAGGGAGGAGAGATCCTGGCGACGATCGGCGTTCCGCTCCCGGCGGAGGTCGATCCGAGCGCGGTCGTCTGCGCTTCCAGGCGAGCAGGCCAACAGGGGGAGGTCGGGAGGGGGACCTGTCCCCCTCCCGCTTTTACAGCGGGTCATGCGGCAAGAGAAATGGTGGGGTGATCCCGATGAGCGCTTCGACCACCAAAGAGCCACTGAGCCTGGAGGGTTTGCAGGCCTCCGGCAACCTCCGCACCGGGCGCAAGCACGTGCTATCGATCCTCGTCGAGAACAAGTCGGGCGTGCTCACGCGGATCGCCGGCCTGTTCGCGCGGCGCGGCTTCAACATCGACACGCTCACCGTCGGTCCCACCGACGACGAGCGGATCTCGCGCGTGACGCTCACGGTCGATGGGGCGCTGCACCCGATCGACCAGGTCACCAAGCAACTGCACAAGCTCATCAACGTGCTGAAGATCCGCGACCTCGAGCCTGGCGACACGGTCACCCGCGAGCTCGCGCTGTTCAAGGTCTCCGCCGACGGCACGCAGCGCGGCGAGCTGATGCAGATCGCCGAGATCTTCCGCGGCAAGGTCGTCGACGTGACGAAGCGCTCGGTGATTGTCGAGATCACGGGCACAACCGACAAGATCGAGGCGTTCGAGGGCATGGTCCGCCCGTTCGGGCTGATCGAGATGATGCGTACGGGCGAGATCGCGATTTCCCGAGGCCGTTCAGAAACCTGACAAGAGCCGTGTCCCGGTCATCCCTCACGAAGTCCGGACCTCCGTTCGCGCTGGGTGAGGGAGATCGCGAGCGGCTGCTCGCGCGCCTGCAGCTCGCGGTCAAGCGCGCGCGGCGATCGGGAGGAGAGATCCTGGCTACGCTCAGCGTTCCGCTCCTGGCCGACGTCGATCCGAGCGCCGTCGTCTGCGCTTCCCGGCGCGCCGGCGAGCAGTGGTTCGTGTTCGAGCAGCCCGACCGCGGCAGGGCGGCGCTGGCGACCCTGGGCGAAGTGGCCCAACTGAGCGCCTCGGGAGCGGGACGTTTCAAGACGGTGGCCGACCGCTGGCGCGAGCTGGTGGGTGCCGCGGTGGCCGATCCGGCCGAGGGACTGCTCGGCGGAGGGCCGATCGCGGTGGGGGGCTTTGCGTTCGCGCCCGCGGGCGGCGGCGCGCCGCACTGGGCCGGGTTTGCCCCGGCGTCGCTGGTCGTACCCGAGATCGCGCTCACGCGCGGGGCGCCGCGGCGCGAGCGCGGCGATGCTCGCGCGCAGGTGCGGATGACGCTGGCGGCGCTCGCCCGCCCGGACGATCTGGCAGAGGAGCTCCTGGCGCGCTTGCAGCGGCGCCTGGCCGAGTTGCGCGAGGAGCCGCTGCCGCTGCTCGACCCCGCGCCGGCCGGGCGCTATCAGGTCGCGAGCGCGATGCCGCCCGAGCACTACGAGGCCGCCGTCGCCAGCGCCGTGCGGCTGATCGAGCAAGAAGAGCTCGAGAAGGTCGTGCTCGCGCGCGAGGTGCAGGTCCACGCGCCGCGTGCCCACGACCCGGCGGCGGTGTTCGGAGTATTGCGCGACGCCTTTCCGTCCTGCTTCGTCTTCTGCGCCGGTCGCGGTGATGCGACGCTCGTGGCAGCCAGCCCCGAGCTGCTGGTGCGTCGTGAGGGCCACCGCGTGAGCACGCTCGCGCTGGCGGGCTCGACCCGGCGCAGCGCCGACCCCGCCGTCGACGACCATCTCGGCGAGCAGCTGCTGCGCGACGCGAGCTACCGCGAAGAGCACGCGATCGTCGCGCGGCGGATCGAGCGGACGCTGCGACCCCACGCGGTCTGGGTTGCCGCGGCGCCCGAGCCCGAGCTCGTGCGGATCGCCAACATCCAGCATCTCGCGACCCCGATCCGCGCGCAGCTCGCCGATCCGATCGAGACGCTCGAGCTGGTCGGCCTGATGCACCCGACCCCCGCGGTCGGCGGCGAGCCGGCGGCGCCGGCGCTGCGCCGGATCCCCGCGCTCGAGGGCCTCGACCGCGGCTGGTACTCGGGCCCCGTCGGCTGGGTCGACGGCGCCGGCGACGGCGAGTTCTGCGTGGCCCTGCGCTGCGCGCTCTTGCGCGGCGGCGTCGCCCGCTGTTACGCCGGCAACGGGATCGTCCGCGACTCCGACCCGGCGAAGGAGCTGGCGGAGACCGAGATCAAGCTGCAGGCGCTGCTGCCGCTGCTGACAGGTTGAGCGCGTCCGCTTACCGAAAGAGGCCCTGGGGTAGAGGTACCTGAAAGATCAGCTCTGTAAGACTGAAGGCCCGCCGAGCCAGGGAGGAAGAAGATGGGATTCGACCAGTACCACGAGCCGCCGGATGAGCTCTCGGCGCAGACGCGCACGTTCGCGCGGATGTGCGCGTCGCTGACGGAGGAGGCCGAGGCGATCGGCTGGTACGAGCAGCGAATCTCGATCGAGACCGACGCGCAGGCGGTCGCGATCATGCACGACGCCCAGGGTGAGGAGTTCAAGCACTTCTCGATGGATCTCGAGTTCCTGCTGCGCCGTACCCCCAAGTGGCGTGAGATCGCCAAAGGGGTGCTCTTTCAGGAAGGCGACATCGTCGAGCACGGCGAGGCCTCCGAGGCGGCCGCAGATTCCGATATACCGGCTGCGGCCGTGGTCGCTCCGGCGGGTGGCGCGTCCGCCGCCTCCGGATCGCTCGGCATCGGCGACATGCGGGGAGGTGGACGGTGAAGAACCAGAACCATCTCCTCCGCGGTCACGCGCCGATCACCGACGCCGGCTGGGCGCTGCTCGACGACGAGGCGCGCGAGCGGCTGCGCTCGGCGCTCGCGGCGCGCAAGCTCGTCGACTTCGACGGGCCGAAGGGCTGGGAGCACTCCGCCACGAACCTCGGCCGTACGACCGCCGTCGAGGAGACGCCGATCGACGGCCTTCGTGCCGCGCAGCGCCGCGTCCTGGCGCTGGTGGAGGTACGGGCTCCATTCAGCGTCTCGCGCGCCGAGCTCGCCGACGGCGATCGCGGTGCGGACGACGTCGACCTCGACGAACTCGACGAGGCGGCCCACCGGATCGCGACGGTCGAGAACATCGCGGTCTTCCACGGCTGGTCCGCGGCCGCGATCGACGGCATCGCCGAGGCCTCTCCCCATGCGGCGATCGCGCTCGGCGACGGCCGCTTCGATGAGTATCCACGTCACGTCGCCAAGGCCCAGCAACTGTTGCTGGAGGCGGGCGTCGAAGGCCCCTACGGCCTGGCGCTCGGGCCCGAGGAGTACACCGGTGTGGTCGAGACGGCCGAGCGTGGCGGCTATCCGCTGCTAGACCACCTGCGCGAGATCGTGGGTGGGCCGATCGCGTGGGCGCCGGGCGTGCGCGGGGCGGTGCTGCTCAGCCTGCGCGGCGGCGACTTTCTGTTCCAGTCGGGGCAGGACCTCTCGATCGGCTACGACCACCACGACGCCGACACCGTCCAGCTGTACCTGGAGGAGAGCTTCAGCTTTCGCGTGGCCACGCCCGAGGCGGCGGTCGCGCTGCGGACCTAGCTTTCCAGCTCGCGCGCGACGACGGCCCAGACGCGCCGATGCAGCTCGACGTTGCGCGCGCGGTCGGTCGGCACGTGCAGGATCGTCGAGCCGGCCTGCGGCGATAGCGCCCGCTCGAGGCCCGTGCGGAAAGCGGGGACGGTCTCGATGCGCTCGTGGGCCAGGCCGTACAGCGCGGCGGCCTGGGCGAAGTCGAGGCCCGTCGGGGTGGCGATGTGGCGGGAGTAGATGTCGCGCTCCGCCGCCATCGGCGCGTGTGAGATTGGCAGGAAGTCGAAGATCCCGCCGCCGCCGTTGTCGACCAGCACGATCGTCAGCTTCAACCCCAGGCGCCCGGCGGCGAGCAGGCCGCCGAGGTCGTGGGCGAGCGCCACATCGCCGATCAGCAGCACGACCGGCCCGTCTCCGCCGGCGGCCACGCCGAACGCGCTCGAGACGATCCCGTCGATTCCGTTCGCGCCACGGTTGCAGAGCACGCGCGGAGGATCGTCGCGGGCCGGCCAGAAGGTCTCGATCTCGCGGACAGGCATCGAGGAGGCGACGAACAGCGTCGCCCGCTCGGGCAGCAGCGTGCCGAGCTCCACGGCGATCGCCGGCTCGCTGAGCCCCTCGTGGGGATCGAGCGCGCCCAGAATCGCCTCAGCCGCCTGCTCGTCGGCGGCGCGCCAGCCCGCCAGCCAATCGGTGCCCGCAGTCGGGGTATCCGCGGCGGGTTGCGACGCCGTCAGGTCGGCGATCGCGCCGGCCGGCTCCAGCGCGAGCGACTCGCTTAGAATCGAGGCCGGGTCCTGCCAGGCGCCCTCGGGGTCGAGCGCCACCTGCGGGATCTCGCCCAGGCTGGCGAGCCACGTGCGCAGCGGCTTGGAGACGGGCAGGTCGCCGACGCGAATCACGAGATCGGGGACGACTCCGGCGGCGAACGCATCGTCGCGCAAGAGCGCATCGTAGTGAGCGATCGCCGCGGTCCCTCGGCGCGCCCCGGAGAGGGGATCGGCCAGCAGCGGCCAGCCGGCCGCCTCGCAGAACGCGGCGGCGGCTGCGCCGAGCGGGGTGGGACGCTCGTGGCGCCCGGCGACGAGCATGCCGCGTTCGGCTTGCGCCACGAGTTGTCGCAAATGCGCCATGCTGTCCTCGTCGATCTCGGCGGCGGCAGTGGCCGTGTCGTCGGCGCTGCCGGCGGCGGTGGGCGAGCGGCGCACATAGGGGCGTGGGCCGGGGCGCCCGGTCGAGTCTTCGGGCAGCTCCTCGTCGATCACGAGCGGCTCGCGCAGGGGGAAGTTGAGATGGACCACGCCCGGCCGGCCCTCGAGCGTGGTCCAGTAGGCGCGGCAGGCGAGCGTACGGATCCAGCGCAGCCGCTCGGGGGTGGCGTCGTGGGTGCCTACCTCGAAGAACCACTTCGCCGCGTCGCCGAACAGCTTCAGCTGGTCGATCGCCTGCCCGGCGCCGTTCTCGCGCAGCTCCGGCGGCCGGTCGGCCGTGAGCAGCAGCAGTGGCACGCGCGCCTCGAAGGCCTCGATCGCCGCCGGCGCCAGCTCGGCGGCGGCCGTGCCGGAGGTGCAGGTGACCGCGACCGGCAGCCCCGAGGCCTTCGCGAGCCCCAGCGCGAAGAACCCCGCGCAGCGCTCGTCGATGTGCGAGTAGCAGCGCAGGCGCTGCTCGCGCGCGAGCGTCAGCACCAGCGGCGCGCAGCGCGACCCGGGGGAGGTGCAGGCGGCTTGCATCCCGCAACGCGCCAGCTCGTCGACGAACGCGCGCAGCAGCAGGTAGGTGTCGGTGGCGGAGGTCATAGGATGGCAGTGTGCCGGAGAGCGTCGTCCTGTTGCACGGGTTCAGCGGCACCCACCGCGCCTGGGACGGCGTCGTGGCGCGGCTCGACCCGGAACGCTACCTGCCGCTGGCGCTCGACCTCCCGGGGCATGGCGCGGCCGCCGATGTGCGCGGGTCGGCGGGGATGCGTCCGGGGAGAAGATCACATTCTCCGGCTGTGTCGATCATGTGCTTGCCGCGCAGCCCGGAGCGGTTCGTGCTGGTGCGGTTACTCGCAGGGGGGGCGCATCGCTCTGCACGTCGCGCTGGCCGCGCCCGAGCGCGTGAGCCGGCTGGTGCTCGTCTCCTGCAGCGCGGGGATCGAGGACGCCGCCGAGCGCGCCGCGCGCCGCCGCTCCGACCAACGGCTCGCCG
>CAWBLR010000017.1:0-22414 GCA_963789675.1 uncultured Solirubrobacterales bacterium
TGCACTAGACGCTACCGCTTGACGGCGGTGCGGCAGAATCGATCGCCTGTCGACGATCCGCCGGCACGCCCTAGCAGGGCTCAGTGATGCGTCACCGCGGTTCGCTGCTGCGTGTCGCCCGGTGAGGTTGCGGTGGGGGCGAGTAGTACTAGTCGCTGGTCGGGGTGCAGTTCGATGTCTGCGTGGGGTGCGATGAGTTTGTGTCCCTCGCTGGCAGCGAGCACACTGGAACCCGCCGGCCAGCTCACCTCGCCCAAGCGGTGTCCGCAGGCGGTCGCTTGTGCGCTGATCGTGATCTCGAGAATCTCATAGCCGTCCAGTGGTGTGGTGGGGATGTGGGCTTGCTTGTGTGGTTCCCTGGTGGCGAATTCGGCGGCTTCGGCGCCTCGCTCGATCTCGCATACCGATGCTTGAACGCGCCCCACCAACGCGTGCATGACGTCCTCGCGTGTGACCCATCCCTGTAGCGTGTGCTCGTCGTGGGAGAGTACGGGTAGCCCGTCGTGGCCGTAGAGCACGAGTTGGCGTAGCGCGTGCTCGAGGTCCTCGTCGCCGAAGAGCACCTGTGGGTCGCGTACGTCGCTGACGGGGCCGGCGAGCTTGGCCCACAGCTCGCGCGAGACCGCGGCCGGCTCTGCGTCGAGCTCCGCCGGCGCGAGTAGGCGGGTCCGCCCGTCGCTGTCTGCGATGGGCTGCACGCTCGTGCTCAACTGTGTGCCGCGATCGTGAGCATCGGCAGAGGAGGCGGTTTCTCGTTTCGTACTCGCAGCGAGAGGGAGATCTGCTCGATCCCGTGGCCAGAGATTTGCGGTCTGCATGTCCTACCCGCTAACGACGCTACGCAACCTGTTGCGCCTCGGCTCCGATGGCGCTCTGTGTCTCTGATCGGCAAGCGGCGCGAGGCAGCCTTCCGCATCATCACGATCAAGGGCGACGCGACCATCGTCGTCCGCGGTTGCGATACCAGCGAGCTGCGAGACAAGCTCGCGAAGCTCACGGACTGCATCGGTCAGCCAGCGGCCGATGCCTACGATCAGGCCAGCGTCCGGATCCGTAGCGAGCTCGCTGCACCAATCCAGCGGTCTCGGCGAGCGTAATCCGATCCCCAAGGAGGATGTCATGCCCAGCACCAAGGCTCGTGTCAACAAGATCAACACGGTTGTCATCCCGGTGTCCGATCAGGACCGCGCGGTCGAGTTCTACGTCGAGAAGCTCGGCCTCAAGAAGCGCACCGACGTGCCGTTCGGCAACGGCTACCGGTGGGTCGAAGTGGGGCCGGAGGACGCCGAGACGACGATCGCGCTCGCTCCACCGCCGCAGGGCAAGCCCGCTGGCAGCCACGAGACGGGTATCGGCCTGCAGACCGACGATATCGATGCCTACCACGCGCAGCTGAAGGCCGCTGGCGTAGACGTCAACGCCGAGGTCAGCCGTATGGGAGACCCGGTGCCGCCGCTGTTCTGGCTGCGCGATCCCGAGGGCAACACCCTGATGGTCGTCGGCTAACTCGCCGCACCACCGGTGGGCCGCGGTCGGTCGTTGTGAGCGAACGATGCGCCGCTGGTAGGAGCCTCGTATGCGACTTGAGGTGGACACGCGGTGGGCAAAGATCGTCCTCTGGGGTGTTGTCGCCGCGCGCGAATCAACGTAGCGTGAGATCCGTGACCGATCTTCGCGATCTGACCACACGCCTTCAGGCTCGCGGGCTGTGAGCACCGAGACGATCGCAGCGCGTGGCCGGGGGCGGGTCGACTGGCGGCGCGCCGAGTTCGTGCTGACGCTGCTCGCGTTCCTGGGCTTCTTGACGCTGCCGATCCGGATCACGACGATCTACGGCGGGCTGCCCGCGCACCCGCTGTTCGTGCACGTGCCGGTCGTCCTGATCCCCTCCACCGTCGTGGCCGCCGTCGTGTTCGTGTTCAAGCGCGAGTGGCTGGCGCGCTACGGGATCGCGCTGGCCGTGGTGTCGATCGTCGCGATGAGCTCGATCTTCGTGACGATGCAGGCCGGCGCAGCGCTGCGCGGCGAGCTGAACCTGCAGGGCCAGGCCGCGAAACTGATCTCCGAACATTCCCAGGCCGCGCACATCCTCGCGATCGTCTACGTCGTCTTCACGGCGGCGCTGATCGTGACCTTCGCCGCGCAGCGAATCTCCGGCGGGATGCCGACCGGCCTTGCGATCGTGGACAACCTGCTGTCCCGGAGATGGATGCTCACAGGGCTACGCGTCGTGCTCGTGCTGGTCTCGATCGGCGCCGGCTATATGGTCTTCAGGACCGGCGACCTCGGCGCGAAAGCCGTGTGGGAGGGACGCATCCAGGCCGCGCACGCCAGTGGCGCTGGCGGTCCCGGCGAACGTGCGCCCACCCCGCCGTCGGGCATCAGCACGGCGCCCGCTCGCGAACCCCGCGGTTAGGAACCCGGCGGGAGCTCATCGCGTATCCAGCGCCGAGCGATTCGAGAGCTGTTCGGCGCGGATGTCGCGCCAGCTGAGGCCCTCGGCGAGTAGCGCGGGGATGCCGAGGCCGAGGGCGGTCAGTACCTCGACGGCCTGCAGGATGATGCCGTACGCCAGACCTGGTCCCGCGCCGACGCCATAGGCGGCGAGCACGACCAGGCAGGCCGCCTGGAACACGCCGACGTTCGATGGTGTCGCCGGGAGCACAGCGCTGACGTTCACGGCGAGCAGGATCGCCGCGGCGGCCACCAGTCCGGCATGGGACTGCAGGCCCAGCGCGAGCACGATCATGTAGCAGGCCAGCCACTGCAGCGCCCACGCTGCGAGTTGGCAGGTGACGGCGGCCAGGCCGTGGCGTGGACGCGCGAACACGACGAGCCCGCGCCGCGCCAGTGCCAGTAGCCGCGCGATCGCCTCCGCTGTATGCACGACACGCGCTGAGCGCGAGTGGCTCCCCAGCCTCAGCAGCCGCGGACCGGCGAGCACGAGCGCGCAGATCGCCAGCGGGACGGTGAGCGCGGCCGTGACGGCCGCCAGGTCTCCGTGGAGCAGCGGCACACTGGTGAACGTGACGCCCGCGAGGATCGCCAGAGCGATGAGGTTGATCAGCGTCTGCGAGAACACGGTGCCGGCCACCACCGCGAGCAGGCTGCTGGTGGGGCCCTCGAGCCTGCGTGTCAGCACGATCACGCGCGTGGGCTCGCCGATCCGGCCCGGGAAGACCGCCGAGGCCATCACTCCGATCATCGTCGCTCGTGCGACCGGCGCGATCTTGATCGTGGTGTCGGGAAGCGCGGCGCGCAGGGTCTGTTGCCAGGAGATCGAGCGCAGCACGAGCGAGGAGCCCATCAGCAACAGCGCCAGCGCGATCCAGCCCGGCGTGGCGGTGATCAGGGCATGCCCGACACGGGGTAGGTTCAGCTGCGAGAGCGCGAACACGACCACGCCGGCGAGGAGGATCGCCCCCAGGGCGATGACACCGCGCCTGCCAACCGGTGACCGGCGCTGGGCCGGCCGGTTCGCCGGGAGGCTCATCTGGGGGGTCGGTCGAAGGGCGGCAGCGTGTTCAGGCCTGGTGAAGCTGCAGGGGCTGGCGAGAGCGCGTCACTGTGAGAGCGCGTCACTGTATTACCGTGCAAACCCGCCGTTGCTGAGAAAGCTCTCACGAGCGGTTGAGGTAGGTCTTATCGCGCGCGTGTGTAGTGGCCGGATGTTTGGCGCAGCCGCCGGTTCGCCGGCTTTTCCGGCCGTGGGCTGAGTGGCGATGGCGCCGGGGACGCTGGCGACCGACCCGCCGGCGAGCCTCGAGGCCGGACTGCGCCTGGCGCGCTGGCCCGGGTTGCGCTCCGCGCTGTCGCCCTGGGTGCTGGCGCTCGTCGTGAGCGTGCCGCTGGCGTCCGTCTATCTGGTCCTCGAACCGGCCAGCGGCGATCTCGCGGCCGCGACTTACCGCGGCGAGTTGTTCGCGCGCGCCGGGTTCACGCTGTGGGACAGCGGCTGGTACGGCGGGCATTATCTCCCCGGCTACTCGCTGCTGGCGCCCGCCCTCGGGGCGCTGGTGGGAGAGCGGTTGCTGCTCGCGCTGTGCGCGATCGCCGCGGCCGGCCTGTTCGGCCTGCTCGCGCAGCGGACGTTTCCGCGCGCCGGCGCCCGTGTCGCCGGCGGCTCGTTCGCGCTCGGCGTGTGCGTCGGGCTGCTCTCCGGCCGCGTCGCCTATGGCCTCGGGATCACGGTCGGCTTGCTCGCGCTGCTCGTGCTGATACGCGGGTGGAGCGCCGCGGCGCTGGCGCTGGCGGTGCTCACCAGCCTCGCGAGCCCCGTCGCCGGGGCCTTCCTCGCGCTCGCCGGGCTCGCCTACGCGCTGGCCGCGCCCGGCGGGTACCGCGAAGGCGTGCGAGCCAGGTGGCGTCCACGTCTCCGAGGTCTGGCTCTCGCGGGGACGGCGCTGGCCCCGATCGTGGCGTTGGCGGTCGTCTTCCCCGAAGGCGGCTGGCAGCCGTTCTCGCTGTCGCTGCTCTGGCCCGTCCTGGGCGGGGTGCTGTTGATCGCTGTGGTGCTGCCGCGCGCCGGCGGCGCCCTCGCGCCGCTGACCCGCCGGATGCTGACGTGCGGCGCCTGGCTGTACGCGCTGGCGCTGCTCGGTGCGTTCGTGTTGCGCACCCCTGTCGGCAGCAACGCCGCGCGCCTTGGGGCGCTGCTGGCAGCCCCGCTGGTGGCCGGCGTACTGTGGGAGCACAGGCGGCTGGCGCTCGCGCTGCTGGCGCCCGCGCTGCTGTACTGGCAGCTGGAAACCCCGGTCAACGATTTCGCGGCGCTGGCTTCTGACCCCTCGGTCAACGCCTCCTATTACGCCCCGCTGGCCGGGGAGCTGACACGGCTGGCGCACGGCAGGCCGCTGCGCGTGGAGGTCGCGCTGACAGAAGCCCACTGGGAGTCGGTGTACCTCCCCGAGCACCCTCTGATCCTGCTGGCTCGCGGCTGGGAGCGCCAGCTCGACACCCGCTACGACGCGCTGTTCTACCGTCCCAAGCTCACCCCTGCGGCCTACCGGTCGTGGCTGGGCCAGAACGCCGTCTCCTACGTGGCGCTGCCCGACGTGCACCTGGACCCCGCCGGCAAGCAGGAGGGGCAGCTGATCGCGCGGGGACTCCCCTACCTGGCCGAAGTGTGGCACTCGCCGCACTGGCGTCTGTTCGCCATGCGCGACGCCACCCCACTCGCGCAGGCGCCCGCGGTGCTGAGCGACGTCGCGCCGGACAGCTTCACGCTGCTCGCGCCCCGCCCCGGGGCGTTCACGGTGCGGGTGCATTTCACCCCCTACTGGACGATCGAGCACGGGACCGCCTCAGTACACGGCGCCGCTGGTGGCTGGACTGAGATTGACACGCGCCGAGCGGGCGTCGTCCGCGTCGGCATCGACTTGTTTTAGCCCAATGCCGTTTACGTTAGGTCGCGGTCGCGCGGGCGATGACCGCGGCGGTCTGCCGGCGAACGGGCGCGCCCTGTTCTGTTGGCGCGAACCGTCTCCGTAGCCCAGCTTCAAGCCGGTTCCGCTGATCCGAGGAGAGCGCGCGCACCAGTGGGCCAAAGGGGGTTCCGAGGACGCCCGCCGCCGCCGAGGCCGCGTCCGGCCAGCTCACCTCGAGTTTGACCACGCTGGCGTCGACAGGCGAGAAGCCGGCCTCTTCGAGCAGCGAGCAGACGGTGCCGAGCCCCATCGTGAACGTCTCGCTCTCAAACGCTCTAGGGAAGGGCGCATCGGCCCCGGTAGCGGCCAGTTCGTCACCGTACACGCCGAACGGCTCGAGCGGGTGCCCTTCTGCCCACACGGCGATCCCGGCCACCCCACCCGGGCGCAGGACGCGTTGCATCTCTCCGACCGCGGCTGCCGGCGCCGGGAAGAACTGCAGGCCCTGCTGGCAAAGCACCACGTCGAAGGAACCGTCCTCGAACTGCAGCGCATCGGCCGACGCCTCCCGGTACTCAATCGCTGCCGCGCCGCTCGGCGCGCCGGCAGCGGCCGAGCGCGCCAGCATCGCACTGCTCACATCGCTGGCCACCACATGTCCCTCGCCACCGGCACGGCGAGCCGCCGCGCGTGCCACCACACCCGTACCGCTGGCGATATCGAGCACTCGACTGCCGGGTGCAATCACGACCGCGTCGAGCAGGACCTCAGCCCACGGTCCGAACACCGCCGGGACGAGATGACGCTCGTACTCATCCGGAACGGAGTCCGATGTGAAGGCCGAGGAGCGATCACCGTGGTCGGGCACAGACATGCCGCACACATTCTCGCACCGCAGCGCAACTTGCAGCTCCGCCTGAAGCCGCCGGCCTCAACCGAACGCCATCCCCCGCCCGTACTCCGAGCTGAATACGGCAATCACGCGGGAGCGACGGTCGCTTCACGAGCCTTCGCGCTCGGGTGAGAGACGGCGCGTATTTGGGCTTTCGAGCGCCAACCTACGGCGTCGACTGCAGTGGCCACACCTCGACGACCCCTTGCGCGACAGCACAAGGGGTCTCCGAGACGAGACGGACCGCCTGCTCGAGCGTGGGGGCCTCGATCACCATGAACCCCGCGATCGGAAGGTCCGAGCGCAGGAACGGTCCCTCGGTGGTGTCCACGCCCGCCCCGTCGTGGTTGCGCACTTGCACGGGCTCACCGGCCCTACCCATCAACGCCCCGTCCGCATGCAGACGCGCGTCGTGCTGATGGGCCGCATCGCGAACTTTAGGGTCAGTCCTGTCGTACCCTGCGCGATCTCCATATCCGATTGTTAGGAATCTCGGCATGAATACTTACCTCCTCAATTTGTCGTTGGTTCACAGGCGACCGCGCGTGAAAGCAGTAGCTCGCGCTCGCGCTGGTTGCCGCAGAGGTCTGCTGCGCGCTCGAACTCCTCGCGGGCCTCCGCCAGCCGGCCCAGGCGCACGAGGACGTCGCCACGTACGCTGGGCAGCAGATGGTAGCCACGCAATGCGGGCTCTTCGGCGAGCGCATCGACGAGCTCGAGCCCGGCCTCGGGACCGTAGGCCATCGTCACGGCCACTGCGCGGTTGAGCTCCACGACCGGGGAGCCGGTGAGGGCCGCCAGCCCGTCGTAGAGCGCGACGATCCGCGGCCAGTCGGTTTGCTCGACACTCCGGGCCCGCGCGTGGCAGGCGGCGATCGCGGCCTGCAGCGTGTACGGCCCCAGCGCTCCGCTGAGCCCTTCCGCGCGCCGCAGCCCGGCCAGGCCACGCTGCACGAGCAGATGGTCCCAGCGCGCGCGGTCCTGATCGGCGAGCAGCACCGGCTCCCCGTGCGGCCCGACCCGCGCCCGCAACCGCGACGCCTGGAGCTCCATCAGGCCCAGCAGGCCGTGCACCTCAGCCTCGCGGGGCATCAGCGCCCCGAGGATCCTTCCCAGGCGCAGCGCGTCTGCGCACAGCGCCGGGCGGATCCAGTGCTCACCGGCGGTCGCGGCGTAGCCCTCGTTGAACACCAGGTAGATCACCTCGAGTACGGCAACCAGACGCTCGGCCAGCTCGTCGCGACCGGGGACCTCAAACGGCACGTGCGCCTCGGCGAGCGTGCGCTTGGCGCGGACGATGCGCTGCGCGACCGTGCCCTCGGAAACGAGAAACGCGCGCGCGATCTCCGGCGTCGACAGGCCGCCGAGCAGACGCAGCGTCAGTGCCACGCGCGCCTCCCGCGACAGGACTCGATGGCAGGTCATGAAGATCAGGCGCAGGACGTCGTCCTGTACGTCTTCGACCTGCGCGGCGAGGTCGGGCCGATCGAGCTGCTGGAGGATTTCCAGCTCGCGCCCGATCAGCTCCCGCTTACGCTCGAGCGTGACGCGCCGGCGCAGCGCATCGATGCCCCGGCGCTTGGCGGTGGCCATCAGCCACGCACCCGGCTTATCCGGGATCCCCGACTCTGGCCACTGCTCGAGCGCGGCGACGAGCGCGTCCTGGGCCAGGTCCTCGGCCACCGCCACGTCGCGCACGATGCGAGTCAGCCCGGCTATCAACCGGGCCGACTCGATCCGCCAGACGGCGTCGATCGCACGATGGGTGGCCGACGGGCTCACGGGTGGGCGGGCCTAATTGTGGGCGGCCTGCTCGCGCAGCCGCTCGTTGGCCTCGCGCAGCTCCGGCGTCAGCTGCTCGCCGAAGTCGCCGGCCTCGAAGATCTCGCGCAGCTCGATCTCGACACCGCCGTCGAACGGCGCTCGCTTGAGCCACTCGATCGCCTCCTCGCGCGAGGAGCACTCCCAAACCCAGTAGCCCGCGACGAGCTCCTTGGCCTCGGTGAACGGACCGTCGATGACGGTGCGCTCGCTGCCGTTGAAGCGGACCTTCGCGCCCCGAGAGGTCGGGTGCAGACCCTCGCCGGCCAGCATCACACCCGACTTGACGAGCTCTTCGTTGTACTTCGTCATCGCCCCCAGAATCTCGCTGCTGGGCATCACGCCCGCCTCGGACTCCGGACTCCCGGGGACCAGAACCATGAAACGCATTTTGTGCCTCCTTGTCGTGGATGGGGTTGTTACTACCAGCACGTCGAACGAAAGCGACCGAAATCGACACGCCCCGGAATTTTCTTTTGTTCGACATCCACCGGGAGGCTCGCTGTGGTGATAGTCATCGCCGTGGCTCTCGAGCGCCAGCCCGAGCGCGTCGATGTACAGCTTGCGACTGGCGGGGGGGTCGGGCGCGATCACCGCCACGGTCGAGAGGAACTCTACGTTCACGCTACCTCCCTGGTTGCCCTGATCTCGCTGGCGCTCAAGACGAGAACCAACCCCCTCGGTCGGCAGAGATTGCCTCTAGAGCTCGACCTCGACCTCGAACTCCGTCGTCTTCGGTGGGCCGGGCAAAACGGACTGCCCTGCTTGAAAAGCGGGCAGCAGCGTCTCGTCACGGAACTCCTCCCAGACCGCCTTCGACTCCCAGACCGCGACCACGACCCAACCGTTGACGCTCGGCCCGGCGTAATGACGGGTCTGGCCGGCGGGCAGGCCACCGGGCGGGTGCACCACCGCGGTGGTGGCGTCGTACTGCTCCTTCGTAGCGCCCTCGAAGTCGTTGACGATCACATACGCCATCTCCGCCTCCAGTTCGTCGTAGGTTCGCCGGGCTGATTCCCCGACTGAGCCACGGTAGACCATGAGCGTGGCTTGTGCCCTCAGCGCGACATTCGCCACACACCGGCTGAGGCCCGGCACGTGCCCGCTCGCGCCGGCCTATACAGGAGAGCTGGCATGCGCCTGACGCAGACGCCCGTTTCGTCCTGAGCATGCGTCTCGTCTCGGTCCGACCACATGCCTGCTCTTGGCGAGGAGCGGGTCCTGCTTTCGCGGCTGCGCATCGGCGTATTGACAAACCAGCCGGTCGGTTTTATTCTCTGGCTATGGCATCCAGCGTCGCAGCCCCCATCCGTGCGAGGCAACAGCGAGCGGTTCAGACGCGGCGACAGATTCTGGAGACCGCGGCGACGGCGTTTGCGAGGCATGGGCACGACGGCATATCGCTCAACCAGGTGATCCGCGAGAGCGGCCTGACGAAGGGCGCGGTTTACTTCCACTTTCCCTCACGCGCGGCGCTGGCGCTCGCGACCTTCAGACACAAGCAGGAGCAGCTCGTCGAGTTGATCGCCGCGGGGGTTGACGATGGCCTGCCGGCGCTCGAACGGTTGGTGGCGCTGTTGCGCGAACGGGCGCGGCTACTCGAGGAGGATCAGAGCCTACTCGTGGTTGTCCGACTAGGAATCGAGTTGACCTTGCGCTACGGCCCGGACTCCGAGTACGGCACGTTCTCAGAGCTGCCGCTGGCCGCGCTCGAGGCGCTTGTCCGCGAGGGGCAAGAGGCCGGGGAAGCGCGCGAGGAGCTCGACGCGCGCGCAACCGCGGAGACGATCTTCGCGGGCATCCTCGGGATCGACCAGGCGGCACTGATGCTTTCGCGCGGCTTCGACATCCGCGCACGGACCGAGCAACTGCTCGACGTCCTCATCCCAGGCCTCCGACAGGAGCGCCGAGGACCACCAAAGAAGGGGCGAAAGGAGATCTCGTGACGACCACTATGACCACAGCGAGAACGCTGCTTGAAGTCGCAGGCTCGAGGGTCATCGAACACGTCGGGGGCGCCGAGACGAACGGTGCTGTGGCAATGCTCGAGTTCGCCGTCGCCCCGGGCTACCCGGTACCGCCACCGCATGTGCACGAGCGCGAGGACGAGCTGACCTACATACTCGAGGGAACGCTCGAAATCCAGCTCGGAGACCAGACCCTGGTGCTGAGCGCTGGAGAGTCGATCCTTAAGCCACGTGGCATACCGCACACGTTCCGCGTACCCGGACAAAGCGGCGCGCGCTTCCTGGAGCTGTTCACGCCGGCCGGCTTCGAGGGCTACTTCCGGGCCGCCGGTGCCGCGCTGCACCGCGGCTCCGCGCCGACTCCGGAGCTGGCGACATCGCTGATGGCCTCCTACGGAGTGACGCCGGCATGAGCAGCTCGCTGACCGCCTCGGCCGCCATGCTGGACGATCCTCCGCCGATCAACCGCGCGGCGCGGGCCCTCAACCGCATGACCTCGCCCGGCAGCGCGCCACGGCCGATACTCAACGCTCACCGCTGGCTCTACGAGCGCAGCGACGGCCGTATCGGGCACGGCGTAATCGGGGCGCCCACACTCCTGCTCAAGACAACCGGGCGCCGGTCAGCCAAGCCACGAACAAGCGCCCTCGTATACGCACGAGACAGCAAGAACATCATCCTGGCGGCATCCAACGAGGGCAGCAACCGACACCCAGCCTGGCTGCACAACGTCCGCGCCCACCCAGACGTCGAGGTCCAGATCGGTCGGCGTCGACTCAGCGGCCACGCCGCAGCCATCGACGCCGCGGACCCCGACTACCCACGGCTCTGGACCCTCATGAACAGCACCAACCACGGCCGCTACGACCACTACCAATCACAGACCAGCAGGCCAATCCCGCTCGTAGTGATCACGCCCGATCACAACTGATCTACCAAGCCAGACCGCATTATTCGAGTCACACGCCTCGCGGCGGGAATAGGTCGCGGAGTCCTGCTAAGCGCGGAAAGCAGGCGCCCCCCGCGTAGCCAACGAGACGCCTGAGTTGGACGAGGTCCGAGCGCGTCGGATGAGGGTCAGCTCACGCCTGCTCGCGCCAAGCAATGCGAAAGCTTCTGCGCTGATGCACGTCAGCATTCGTCCTCGTCCGTAGCGCCCGGCTCGTCTCCGGGCGACGACGTGCCTGCTTTTGGTGAGGACCAGGGTCGGACCCGGCTGACGGTCCGTGCGACGGTCACCGCGGTGGTCACGAGGCTGCAAGGGCGGGGCGGTAGATGTGCAGCGCCGCGCCGGTGGGGTATGTCTGCGCGTCGACGAGCTCGAGCCGCAGCGGTGCGGTGAGATCTTTGAACAGGGGAAGCCCCTGCCCCAGTGCGACGGGCTGCAGGATAAGGCGGTACTCGTCGACGAGCCCGAGACTGCTGAGCGATTGGGCGAACGCGGCGCCGCCCCAGGCGAGCATATCCTTGCCCGGCTCGCGCGCTTGAGCGTCGCAATCTCCTGAGCCAAGTCGCCGCGTGCGATCTGTGAGTCCGCCCACTCGACACGCTCGAGCGTCCGGGAAAAGACGACCTTAGGGATCTCGTTCATCGGCGCCGCGTAGGCGTCATGTGACGTTGGCCAGAACTCGGACATCTCTTCGTACGTTTTGCGCCCCATAAGGTGCAGGCCAACATCGCTCATCCACCCGAGCTTGCGCTGCTTGAGCGCCGGATCGTCGGGCGGGAGGCCCCAGCCGCCGGCCCCGTGGCGCCCGGGCCGGGCAACCAGTCCGTCGAGCGACACACCCATGGACAACACAAGCTTCCGCATGGCATCTCCTCTAAGTTGGATACGGACTAAAGGCGATTGGCTGTTGCCTCTTGCTCATACGTTCGAACGAGGTCGTACGAAACCGACACGTTCCGCCAAAAGATTCAGAGCGCCCAATGCAAGCGGCCAAGCCGGCGTCCACAGCCGTGGTATCGCTCGGCGTGACGGAGCCTCGATGCACGTCCTTTTCCAGCGTCGAGCATCTGGCTCGACCGGGCGTCAGACTTCTCGCGGTCGCGCGGGAAGGTCTAGATGGACCGACCGTCGAGGAGAATCGTCCAGGCCTCAACCGAAACGACGGCCAACACGGCGTTGTGCGCCCCGGTAGTCCTCCGCCAGTCGGTCTCGAAGGACTTGCTCAGACGGAGCGGAAATCGCGTGCAGGATCTTCCGGTCGCCCTCGAGTGGCCCTCCAAGTACGACGAAGCCCTCGTCGACCAGCGAGTCCATGAAGCGCCCGTGCTCCCTCCCACCCCTCCTGCTCACGTAGATCGCGCGACCAATCCCACGAACCGCCGCGCCGCAAACGA
This sequence comes from uncultured Solirubrobacterales bacterium, assembly GCA_963789675.1. GTDB lineage: Bacteria > Actinomycetota > Thermoleophilia > Solirubrobacterales > Solirubrobacteraceae > Palsa-744. Next base: position 12,390 of record CAWBLR010000017.1, read on the forward strand.
ACGGAAAGCAGGCGCCCCAGCGTAGCCAGCGAGACGCCTGAGTTGGAGCGCGGAGCTGACCTCCGGGGTAAGGTGCCGGGGATGGACCAGGATCGGGCGGCGGACTTTGTCAGGCGTTTCGCGGAGTTCTGGCAGGCACCCGTGGTCGAGCACCTCGACACGGTGTTGGCACCCGACGCCCGCCTCTCCGCACCGATGGTCTCGACCACATACGGACTGGAGGCGGGCAAGCGCACCTTCGCCGACCTCTTCGAGCTGATCCCCGACATGACCGCTGAGGTCCACCGCTGGGGCGCCACCTCCGATGGCGTTCTGATCGAGTTCACGGTCCGTGGTACAGCAAGCGGAGCCCCCATTTCCTGGGAGTCGGTCGACCGCTTCGTCCTCAACGAGGACGGATTCGCCACCGAGCGGTTCACCTACTTCGATTCCTTGCCACTGATGCTGACCCTGGCGCGACGTCCCCGCACGTGGCCTAGGTTCACGCGCAGCCGCATCAAACAGATCCGCCGCTAAACCTGGGCCAGAATGGGAAGCAGACGCTCGACCTGGACGAGCTGCAAAGGCGTGGGGTTGCGCCTTGCTTGGCCGGTCCTTCCCCCAAGAGCGGGAGCTGACTCCACGTCAATTAGACGGCATTGGTTTTGAGGCCGCCCCGCGATCCGTCGCGGTCCTCATGCGTTTGCGCTGATTCGAGCGGGCGCCAGCGCGGGGGCCGCGGGCGTGTGGCCGATCAGCTCGAGGATCGCAGTGCTCGCGCACGCCCGGTCGTGGGCGTGTGGCGCGGGCGCTTGGGTGCAGTCGAGTGTCTGGCGCAGCTCTCGGGTGAGCTCGTGGGGATCCTTGGCGTGTTTGATCAGGTCGTGGCGCACCATCGCCTGGGTGTTGTGGCGTACGTGGCCGCGTGCGAACCCGTATGCGATCACGGGACAGCCCTGGGCGGCGGCCTCCAGGCAGGTCATGCCGCCGGTGGAGTGCACGAGCACGTCGGCCGCGCCGAGCAGGTCGGCCATCGCGTGGGTGTACCCCAGTACGCGAACCCGAGGGTGCGAGGAGTAGTGGCAGCTCAGGCGGCGGGTCGCGGGCTTGTTCTCTCCACAGACCACGATCACCTGCAGCGGCTCGACTTCGAGTGCGGCCGAGATCGCGCCGCGCAAATCGCCGATGCCCCAGCCGCCACCGGAGACGACGACGAGCGGGCGCTCGGGGTCCAGATCCAGCGCGCGGCGCGCGGAATACCGTTCGCGCGTGGTCCAGTGCGCGGCGCCGAGTGGCGGTCTGGCTACCGTGGCGGGCGCCCCACCGGTGATCGTGGCGATCTCGGTGAGGGACTCGGGGTAGCTGGCGAGGTGCAGATCGGCGCCGGGGTGCGCCCAGAAGTGCAGGCTGGCGAGATCGGTGACGAGCGCGCACACGGGCACTCGCAGCCGGCCACGCTGGCGCATCACACCCAACGGCGCGGTGATACCGGGATAGGTGGAGACCACGACGTCGGGCTGCTCGGCCTCGATCAGCGCGCCCAGGCGTGAGCGGTTCGTGCCGTAGAGCACACTCAGCGCGATCCGACGCCCCAGCCGCCAGCGGACAGCGACCGCATAGGAGAACGAGTAGGTGGAGGGCCAGTGTGTGAGCTGCCAGCGTGTGAAGCGCTCGAGGAAGACTCGCACTGGACCACGCTCCCCACCGAGACCGTTGTGTACCCTCACCCGCACATCGGGCGCCACACGGAGCAGTTCGTCGCGCAGACCCTCCGCGGCGGCCTGGTGACCACGACCAACGCCGGCGGCCAGGATCAGCACCCGCCGGCCCGGGCCCGAGCCGTTCACGCGAGGCGAAATTGGAGCCTGGATGGCTATGGGAGCACCGTGTAGGTCGCTGCGCTTGCGACACACACGCCCGCGAGCGCCCCGACGAGGACAGAATGAACAACCACACCGACAGCGATGCCCACCAATACGCTGGCAGAGCCGATGAGCAAGGGGACTAGCATCCTCCGGGCGCTGGTCGTCGTCCACGGGCAGCGAGCGGCACGTCAGCCAGGATGACCCGCGCAGATGAGATCAGCGTGAGAGGCGCCACGCGAGCAACAGGATGCGACTTTGGTAGCAGTCGCATGCGACCTGCGGTGGAGTAGCGGGCTGGCGAAGATGATCCTTTAGGGCGTTGTGGGCGCGCGCTGGACCCCGTACGGTTGATGGTGTGATCGATGTTCGCGGTGTGACCAAGCGGTACGGCGAGAAGGTCGCCGTTGACGATCTCACGTTTTCGGTGACACCGGGGATCGTGACTGGCTTTCTGGGCCCCAACGGCGCGGGGAAGTCGACGACGATGCGGTTGATCCTCGGGCTCGACGCGCCCACAGAGGGGTCGGCGACAGTCAACGGCAAGCCGTACCGTGAGCTGTCCGCGCCGCTGCACGAGGTCGGCGCGATGCTCGAGGCGCGCGCGATCCACACCGGGCGCTCGGCCTACAACCACCTGCTCGCGCTGGCGCAAACCCACGGGATTCCGCGCAGCCGCGTGGAGGAGGTGATCGAGCTTGTCGGCCTCGGCGAGGTCGCGCGCAAACGAGTCGGTGGCTTCTCGCTCGGCATGGGCCAGCGCCTGGGTGTAGCCGCCGCGCTGTTGGGCGACCCCGCGACGGTGATCCTCGACGAGCCCGCCAACGGCCTCGATCCCGAGGGGATCCACTGGATCCGCAACCTGCTCAAGAGCCTCGCGGGCGAAGGACGCACGGTGTTCCTCTCCTCGCATCTGATGAGCGAGATGGCCCAGACGGCAGAGCATCTGGTCGTGATCGGACGCGGACGGCTGATCGCCGACACGTCCGTCACGGAGTTCGTGCGCCGCGCGTCCTCCGATGCCAACGTGCGTGTCCGCTCGCCCCAGGGCGACCGAGCTGCGCGACGCGCTCGCCGGGCGCGACGTGCAGGTGCACAGCGTCGAGCCGGGCCTGTTGGAGGTCAGCGGGCTCACCGGCGAGCAGATCGGCGAGATCGCCCTGGAGGCAAGGATCGTGATCTCCGAGCTGACACCGCACCAGGTCTCGCTGGAGGAAGCGTTCATGAGACTCACCGGCGACTCGGTCGAGTATCACGCCAACGCCGGCGAGGAGCACGAGAAGCCGAGAGCGTGAGGGTCGCGGCTTGAGCGCGACCGAGACACTGCCCGCCGCCGCCGCGCCCAAGCGGCGCGTCTTCACCGGTCGGGTGACGCAGGTAAACGTGCTGCGCTCGGAGTGGACGAAGCTGTGGTCGCTGCGCTCGACGCGCTGGTCGCTGCTGTTCGCGGTGATCTCGATGGCGGGGCTCGGCGTGCTGATCGCGGCGGTATCGATGGGCCGCTGGTCACAGCTCAGCCCGCACGACCGGACGACGTTCGATTCGATTGACCGGAGCCTCGGGGGCTATCACCTCGCGCAGCTCGCGATCGGTGTGCTCGGGGTGCTCGTGATCAGCGGCGAGTACTCGACCGGGCATGATCCGCTCGAGCCTGATGGCGGTCCCACGACGGCTGCCTGTGTTGTGGGCGAAGATCGCGGTGTTCGCCTCGGTGACGTTCGTGTTGATGCTCGTGAGCGCGTTCGTCGCGTTCTTCGGCGCCCAGGCGATCCTCACCGAGCATCACGTCAACGTGACGCTCGGCCATCCGCACGCGCTGCGCACGCTCGTCGGGACGGTGCTGTTCATGACCGTGACGGGCGTTCTCTGTGTCGCGCTCGGCACGATCATCCGCTCTACCGCCGGTGCGATCGCGACGTACGCCGGGCTGCTGTTCGTGCTGCCGGGGATCGTCGACATCCTGCCGAGCGAACTCGGCAACTCGATCAGCCCGTATCTGCCCTCGAGCGCCGGCGGGGCGATCGCCGCGGCCGTTCCGGACGCGCACACGCTCTCGCCGTGGGGCGGGTTCGCGCTGTATTGCGGGTACACGCTCGTGCTGCTCGCGATCGCGGCGTACATGCTCGTCCGCCGCGACGCCTGACGCCACAGCTTGATGAGTGCGTCCGCGGTAAAACACCCGACCGCCACCGCGGTGATGACGAAGGTCCCTGAGATCGGCCTGATCTTCTGGGTGTTGAAGCTCCTGACCACGGGTATGGGCGAGGCGATGTCTGACTTCCTCGGCCAGCACAGCGTCCCGATCGCGGCCGCGATCGGGATCTTCGGGCTGTGGTTCGCGATCTGGCTGCAGATGCGCCAGCGCGAATACCGCGCTCCGTTCTACTGGTTCGCGGTGATGATGGTCGCGATCTTCGGCACGATGGCCGCCGACGGCATACACGACGGGGCAAGCATCCCCTACGCCGTCACGACGCCCGTGTTCGCGCTCGTGGTGGGCGCTGTATTCGTCGCTCTGGTATCGCAGCGAGGGCACACTCTCGATTCACTCGATCACGACCCGTCGCCGCGAGGGCTACTACTGGGCCGCGGTGCTCGCGACGTTCGCGCTCGGGACCGCCGCGGGCGATCTGACGGCGCTCTCGCTGAACATCGGGTTCTTCGGGTCGGTCGTGCTGTTCGCCGCGATCATCGCGATCCCGGCGGTCGGCTGGTGGCGTTTGAACATGAACCCGATCGTCGCGTTCTGGTTTGCCTATATCGTCACCCGGCCGCTGGGCGCGTCCTTCGCCGATGGGTTCAGCAAGAACACCAACGGCGGTCTCGCGCTCGGCGACGGCACGGTCAGCGCGATCGCGCTTGTCGTCTTCATCGCACTGGTCGCCTACATCGCGCTCACCAAGCGCGACATCCAGCGCGCACCACACGCCGCTGCAGCGCTTCACACCCGGCTCGTCCTCGATCCGGAGCTCGAGTAGAGGCACCAAGGGGGGATGATGGGCTCGTCATGTCTGGGGCCGTGTGGTGGCGAACCGCCAAGATGGACGCATGAATGATTCCGCCGAAGAGCTTGCGTCGACGTGGCTGACCCAGCGCGCTGAGCGGCTGACACGGCTGAGCGCCGGGCATCCGTTCGCGCTCGATCTCGCGGTCTGCCTCGCCACAGCGGCGTTGAGCCTCGGAGGCTTGGCGACCCAGCATCGTCTGGACACGAGCACCGTGATCTTCTGCGCGGCGTTGTGCACGCCGTTGCTGTTGCGCCGTGTCAGCCCGTTTCTGTGTTTTGGGGTGATCGCGTTCGTCGCCCTGGCGCAGTGGCTGCTCGCCGGGCCGCAGCTGGCCGATGCCGCGCTGCTGATCGCCCTCTACCGGGTGGCGCTGGACGGCAGCTTGATCGAGGGCGCGCTGGCCGCCGGCACCGTCGAGCTGGGGGCCGTGCTGGCGGCGGTGCGCTGGTCGCCGTCGGAGCCGCTGAAGGTCTGGGTCGGGCTCTCCGGGCTGGCGACCGCGGCGGGGGTGCTCGGCGTCTCGATCCGTCAGCGCAGAGCGCTGGTGGCGTCCCTGCACGAGCGGGCCGCGCGGCTGGAATTCGAGCGTGACCAGGAGGGTCGGCTCGGCGCCGCCGCCGAGCGCGCGCGGATCGCGCGCGAGATGCACGACATCGTGGCGCACAACCTGAGCGTGATGATCGCTCTCGCCGATGGTGCCGCCTATGCGATGGACTCCTCGCCGGACCGTGCGCTGCAGGCCGCGCAGCGCGTGTCGGCGACCGGCCGCCAGGCGCTGGTGGAGATGCGCAGGCTGCTCGGCGTGCTGCGCGACGAGTCCGCGGTGGGGCCGCTTGAGCCCCAGCCGAGCCTCGGCCGCCTCGATGAGCTGCTCGCGCGGGTGGATGCCGCTGGGATCCCGGTGACGATGGAGCTGGAGGGAGACCCCCGGGAGCTCGCCGATGGTGTGCAGCTGACCGTGTTCCGGGTGGCTCAGGAGGCGCTGACGAACACGCTCAAGCACGCCGCCCGACCCACCCGCGCGCACCTGGCGCTGAGCTGCCGGCCGGGAGCGGTCGAGTTGGAGGTCACCGATACGGGCAACGAGCGAGCAGTCGCGGCGGCTTCGGGCGGGCGCGGGCTGCTCGGCATGCGAGAGCGTGTGGCGACATATGGAGGAAAGCTGGAAGCCGGGCCGAGAGCGCATGGTGGTTGGCGCGTGCATCTGCGTCTGAACCCCGACGCGGAGGGTGCGCTGCGATGAAGACACGGGTGCTGCTGGCCGACGACCAGGAGCTGATGCGGATGGCGTTTCGGATGGTGATCGACACCCAGCCCGACCTCGAGATCGTCGGGGAGGCGGCGACTGGCCGCGAGGCGGTCACGGCCGTCGAGCGGCTGGGAGCGGATGTCGTGTTGATGGATGTGCGCATGCCCGAGATGGACGGCGTGCAGGCCACGCGGCTGATCGTCGAGTCCGACAGCAGCGCGCGAATCATCATCCTCACGACGTTCGACCTGGACGAGTACGTCTACGCGGCGCTGCGGGCCGGCGCGAGCGGCTTCTTGCTGAAGGACACACCACCGGCCGATCTGCTCTCCGGCATCCGCGCGGTCGCAAGCGGGGACGCCGTCGTCGCGCCGAGCGTGACCCGCCGGCTGCTGTCGACCTACGCCCACCGCCTACCGCTCGCCGGCCGACCCGACCATGGCCAGCACGAGCGGCTGGGGCTGCTGACCGCGCGCGAGCACGAGGTGCTCCTGCAGGTCGCCGCCAGCCTCTCAAACGCGGAGATCGCCGAGCGCCTCGTGCTCTCCGAGGCGACCGTCAAGTCCCACGTCGGGCGCATCCTCTCAAAGCTCGGGCTACGCGACCGCGTGCAGATCGTCGTCTTCGCCTATGAGACAGGGCTGATCACGCCGTCGCACAAGTGAGCTTCTCCTACCGGCGCTGCCTTTAGCGTTGGCCGGCGCTCGGGAGGCTCAGCCAGACGTCGGCGCCGCCCTCTGGCATGTTGCCGGCGTGGGCGTCTCCGTGGTGGGCTTGGGCGATCGTCTTGACGATCGCGAGGCCGAGGCCGGCGCCGCCGCGCGAGCGGGCGGGGTCGGCGCGGCTGAACCGCTCAAACGCGCTGGGCAGGAACTCCGCGGCGAACCCTGGGCCTTGATCGGTGACGTGCAGCTCGACGCAGGCTCCGGCGGGCCGCGCGCTGAGCGTGATCGTCCCCTGGCCGTAGCGGAGCGCGTTGTCGATCAGGTTCCCGGCCGCTTGCTGCACACGGTCGAGATCGGCGTACACGGCTGCGCCGTTTGACCCGGCGTCGATCACGAGCAGTCGCCCGGCACGCTCGACGGTCGCCGTGGACCTGGCGGCCAAAGCTTCCAGCAGCTCGTGCGCTGGGAGCTCACGTCGCTGGATCGGCAGCTGGCCCTGCTCGACGCGAGCGAGGACGAGCAGGTCCTCGGCGAGGCGGATGATGCGATCGGTCTCCTCGACGGCAGAGGACAGCGCGAGTCGCAGCTGATCGGTGTCGCCGTCTTCTCTTAGGGTTACCTCGAGCTCGGCCTTCAACACCGTCAATGGCATCCTCAGCTCGTGGCTGGCGTTGGCGAGGAACGCCCGCTCGCGCTCGAGGCCGTCCTGGAGACGGTCGAGCATCTCGTTCAGGGTGCTGCCGAGCCTGTGGATCTCATCGACGCTCTCCGGTAGGGGCAGGCGAGTCGTCGTGTCGCTGGAGGAGATCGTCGCGGCGCGCCGGCGCATCGACTCGACCGGCCGGAGTGCCGTGGCCGCCAGGCCGTAGGCGGCGATCGAGGCCAAGAGCAGCGCCAGCGGCACGCCGGTGACGAGCGCGTCGTCGAGCTTGTCCAGCGCAGCGTCGCGCTCGGCGAGGGAGACTCCGGCCACGACGATCGCGCTGCCGTGGTTGATCGGCATCGAGAACAGCCGTGACTGCTGATGGCGCTGGGTCAGCAGGGGTTGCTCAGCGGCGCCGGCGATCTCGCCGCCGGCGAGCAGCGCGGGCCGGTCATAGCCGGGGCTGGCCGCGAGCACACGCCCCTGACGGTCGAGGATCTGAACGAAGTTTTCACCGCGCCCGGGCAGTGGGTCATAGGCGCTGTGGTCGCGCTCGATGTCCACGCCGCGCACGAGGCTCGCGATCTCCTGCGCACGGGCCCGCAACGCCTGGTCGATGTTGTAGTCAAGATCCGAGCGAAAGTGCAGATACAGAAACACGCTGAGCGCGGCCAGCAGGACCGCCATCACGCCCGTGAACAGCAGCGTGAGCTTCAGACGGATCGGAAGTCGGCGCAGCGCGCTCAGTCTGGGCACACCCTGTATCCAACTCCACGCACGGTCTGCAGCGTGTTGCGTTCGAACGGCCGGTCGATCTTCTCGCGTAGATAGCGAATGTAGACCTCCACGACGTTGGAGCGGTTCTCGTACTCATAGCTCCACACCTGCTCGAGCAGTTCAAAGCGCGAGAGCACGTCGCCCGGGCGGCGCATCAACGCCTCCAGCAGCGCGTACTCGCGGCGTGAGAGCTCGATCGCGTGCTCGCCTCGCCATACCTGATGCTGGCGGAGTCCAGGCGCAGGTCGCCGACCCGCAGGAGCACGGGGCGCTCGATCGGGCCGCGGCGGCTGAGCGCCCGCAGCCGCGCCAGCAGCTCGGCGAAGGAGAACGGCTTGGCCAGGTAGTCGTCGGCGCCGCTGTCCAGGCCAGGGACGCGATCCTCGAGCGCGTCGCGCGCGGTCAGCATCAGTACCGGCGCCTGGATCGCCTGCTCGCGCAGCCCCCGGCAGACCTCGAAGCCGTCGATGTCGGGCAGCATCACGTCGAGCACGATCACGTCGTACTGCGCGCCCGGCGCGATCAGCGCGCTCTGGCCGTCGGCGACGGTGTCGGCGGCGATCCCGTCGTCGCCAGACCCCGGCGCAGGAGCGAGCCCAGCTTGGCCTCGTCCTCGACGACCAGCACTCGCATACCGACAGCCTCACCGATGAATATGAGAAGAGTCTGAAGATAGCCCTCGTCGAGCATTCTCATCGGATTCTCATGTACACGCCGTAGAAGTAAGCCCTGCTCATCCACGCCCTAGCTATCGCCGTCGTGGCGACAGCCCACCCAATCACCTGGTTCCAGGCGATCGTCCTCGGGTTCCTCCAGGGCGTAACCGAGCTGTTCCCGATCTCGAGCCTGGGACACACCGTGCTGTTCCCTACGCTGTTCGGCTGGAACGCACTGGTTGACGCCCAGTCAAAGCCCGAGTCCTTCTGGCTTGCGTTTGTGGTGATGCTCCACGTCGGCAGCGCCATCGGTCTTTTGATCTATTTCTGGCGCGATTGGGTCGAGATCGTCAGAGCCTTCTTCGCCACACTCGCGAAGCGGGAGGATTGAAAACGTCCTGCCGAGCGTCTGGCGTGGTTGATCGTGGTAGCCAGGTTCCTTGTCCTGGCATCCTTGGTCTGATCCCCTTCGAGCACCAGTTGCGGACGCTGACCGCCAAGCCGGAAGTGGCTGCGATCTTCCTGGTGGTAAACGGTTGCGTGCTACTCGCCGCTGAGCGCTTCAGGCGACGAGCCGAGGTACGTGAACTGGCGATCAGGGAGACAGCCAAGCCCGACGGCGCTAGGGCACTCTCCACGCTCGAGTACCGCGAGGCATTGGTGGTTGGGGTAGCGCAGTCGACGGCGCTGGTCGCGGAATAAGCCGCGACGGCATCACTATGGGCGCTGGCTTGGCGCGTGGCTTGGATCACTCAGATTCGGCGCGCTTTGCTTTCCTTTTGGCGACGCCGATGATCCTCGCCGCCGGCATCGTCAAGCTCCCTGATCTCACACGGTCACCTCGGAGACGGGGTACGTGGCCAGGCGCTCGTCGCGTGCGTTGTTGCAGCTGTCACCGCGGTCTTCACCGTTCGCTTCCTGGTTGGCTACTTCAAGACCAAGACGCTGGTCCCGTTTGCGATCTATTGCCTGGGGTTCGGATTGGCGATGGTCCTATACACCACTTTCGATTAGGCGCCGCGTGAGTACCTTGGATAACGGGAATGTGTGACATGAGAACGGTACCTCGACGTCGCCGCGATTTGCATCCTGTGGTCCTCCTCGCGCTGCGACCATTCCTGCGCTACAGCAGCGTGCGTGACGCTTACGTGCTGCGCGTGATCGGCAACCGCTGGGGGCCCGTGCT
>CAWBLR010000018.1:0-183461 GCA_963789675.1 uncultured Solirubrobacterales bacterium
CGGAGGATTCCGCGTGAGGGGAGCAGTGGGGGTATCGCGATGCAGGCCGTGATCCTCGTCGGCGGGGAGGGCACGCGCCTGCGCCCGCTGACCTCGACCGTGCCCAAGCCGGTCGTGCCGCTCGTCGACCGCCCGTTCATCGCGTTCATGCTCGAGTGGCTGAAGGGGCACGGGATCGACGACGTGATCATGTCCTGCGGCTTTCTCGCGACGAGCGTGCGCAACGTGCTCGGCGACGGCTCGGCGCTCGGCATCAAACTGCGCTTCGTCGAGGAGCCCGACCCGCGCGGCACCGCGGGCGCGCTGAAGTTCGCGCAGCCGCTGCTCGACGAGCGCTTTCTGATGCTCAACGGCGACGTGCTGACAGACATCGACCTGACCGGCCAGATCGCCCAGCACGAGCGCACCGGCGCGAAGGCGACGCTCGCGCTCGCGCCCGTCAGCGATCCGAGCGCGTACGGACTGGTGCACCTCAACGCGGACCGTTCGGTCAAGGACTTCGTCGAGAAGCCGAGCTCCGACCGGATCGACACGAACCTGATCTCAGCGGGCGCGTACGTGCTCGAGCGCGAGATCCTCGAGCTCGTCCCGGCCGACCGCAACGTCTCGATCGAGCGCGAGGTCTGGCCGGCGTTGATCGGCGCCGGGCTGTACGGGTTCCCCGCGGACGCCTACTGGCTCGACATCGGCACGCCCGAGCGCTACCTGCAGGGGACGTTCGACATCATCGAGGGCAACGTAGATACGCCGGTGCGCGCGCGGCTCGGCGAGAGCTGGCTGGCGGTCGCCGATGACACGGAGGTCCACGGCCGCGTGATCCCCCCGGCGGTGATCGAGCGCGGCGCGCACGTGGCGCCGGGCGCGCACGTCGGCAGCCTGGTGGTGCTCGGCGAGAACGTGCGCGTCGGCCCCGGCTCGACGGTCGAGCGCTCGGTGCTCCTCAGCGGCGCGGAGATCGGCGCCAACTGCACGCTGCGCGACTGCATCGTCGCCGCCGGCTGCCGTGTCGGCGACGGCACCCGGATCGAGGGCGGGGCGGTGCTCGGCGAGGGCGTGACGGTGGGGGCGGACAACGTGATCGCCCACGGTGCGCGTATCTTCCCGGGCGTGACCTTGCCCGACGGAGCGCTCAGGTTTTGATCAGATGAGCAGCGAGACGACCCAAACCCAACCTCCTCCCGCGCAGGGCGCGCTCTCGCGCGCGGCGATCGCCGAGGTCGACACGACCGGCCAGCTCGGCGACGTGCTCGGTCTGCCGGAGCACCTGCGCGACGCGCTGTGGCGCGTGGAGTCGGCGATCATGCAGGACTGGGACACCTCCGCCGGCCTGGTCGTCGCGGGGATGGGCGGCTCGGCGATCGGCGGCGCGCTCGCCCGCGCGGCGCTCGGCGACCACGCCTCGCGGCCGATCTTCGTGACCCGCGCCTACGGCCTGCCGCCGTGGACGACGCCGGACACGATGGTGCTGTGCGCGAGCTACTCGGGCGAGACCGAGGAGACGCTCGCCTGCTACGAGTCGGCGGGGGCGCTCGGCGCACGGCGGATGGTCGTGACGACGGGCGGTCGCCTGGCCGAGATGGCCCGCGAGGACGGGGTGCCGGTGATCCCGCTGCCCGGCGGCTTTCAGCCGCGCGCGGCGGTCGCCTACATGACGGTCGCGGCGCTCGAGGTGGCGGCGCTGTGCGGCGCCGGGCCGCGGCTGACGTCGGAGATCGACGTGGCCGCCTCGCACACCGAGCAGCTCGTGGCCGAGTGGGGGCCGGACGCGGGCGAGGACTCGCTCGCGAAGACGATCGCGCGCGGCCTGCACGGCACGATCCCGGTGATCGCCGGCGCCGGGCTGACGACGCCGATCGCGTATCGCTGGAAGACGCAGATCAACGAGAACGCCAAGCAGCCGTGCTTCTCGCACGAGCTGCCGGAGCTCGACCACAACGAAATCGTCGGCTGGGAGGGCGCTCGCGAGCTCGGCCGCTTCTCGGCGGTGTTCCTCGACGACTCCGACGCGCATCCGCGCGTGAAGGAGCGGGTGGCGCTGACCGAGCGGCTGATCGCGCCCAACGCGGCGGCCAGCTTCCACCTGGAGACGCGCGGGGAGACGACGATCGAGCGCGTGATCTCGCTCGTGCTGCTCGGCGATCTCGTCTCGATCTATCTCGCCGCGCTGCGTGGTGTCGATCCGGGCCAGGTGCGTCTGCTCGAGCAGCTCAAGGCAGAGCTCGCGGCGGGCTGAAAGCACGCCCGGCCGCGGCGGCGTGTGCTAGCGTCTCCGGCGGCCGAGGAGCGCTGCGACGGGCCGCCTTTCCCTGCGATGGGCTGCTTCCGCCACGCTCGGCCTCCCACTTGCAGCAAGGGCGCTCGTCTGACCGACAGGAGATTTCGTCATGTCAGTAATGACCCCCGCAGCACCCGCAGGCACGACCACGAACGACTTCAAGGTCGCCGACTTGACACTTGCCGCCTTCGGGCGCAAGGAGATCACGCTCGCCGAGCACGAGATGCCCGGCCTGATGGCGATCCGGCGCGAGTTCGCGGCCGAGCAGCCGCTGCGGGGCGCGCGGATCATGGGCTCGCTGCACATGACGATCCAGACGGCTGTCCTGATCGAGACGCTGACGGCGCTCGGCGCGGAGGTGCGCTGGTGCAGCTGCAACATCTTCTCCACCCAGGACCACGCGGCCGCTGCGGTCGCGGTCGGTCCCGAGGGCACGCCGGAGGACCCCCAGGGTGTCCCCGTGTTCGCCTGGAAGGGCGAGACCCTGGAGGAGTACTGGTGGTGCACCGAACAGGCGCTCTTGGGATGGGATCCCGCCCACCCGGAGAGCGGCCCGAACATGATCCTCGACGACGGCGGCGACGCGACGCTGCTCGTGCACAAGGGCACCGAGTACGAGGCCGCCGGTGCGGTCCCCAATCCGGCAAGCGCCGACTCCGAGGAGCTCGGCGTGATCCTCTCGCTGCTGACGCGCTCGCTGACGGAGGATCCGCGGCGCTGGACGAAGCTCGGCGAGGGCGTCAAAGGCGTGACCGAGGAGACGACGACGGGCGTGCACCGGCTCTACCAGATGGTCGAGTCGGGCGAGCTGCTGTTCCCGGCGATCAACGTGAACGACTCGGTGACGAAGTCGAAGTTCGACAACCTCTACGGCTGCCGGCACTCGCTGATCGACGGCATCAACCGCGCGACCGACGTGATGATCGGCGGCAAGGTCGCCGTGATCTGCGGCTTCGGCGACGTCGGCAAGGGCTGCGCGGAATCGCTGCGCGGCCAGGGCGCGCGCGTGGTGATCACCGAGATCGACCCGATCTGCGCGTTGCAGGCGGCGATGCAGGGCTACGAGGTGAAGACGCTCGCCGAAGTGATCGGCAGCGCCGACATCTTCGTGACGACGACCGGCAACAAGGACATCATCACCGCCGCCGACATGGCGAAGATGAAGCACCAGGCGATCGTCGGCAACATCGGGCACTTCGACAACGAGATCGACATCGCCGGCCTCACGCAGATCGAGGGGATCGAGCGCGTGAACATCAAGCCGCAGGTCGACAAGTGGGTCTTCCCCGACGGCCACGCGATCATCATGCTCTCCGAGGGGCGCCTGCTGAACCTCGGCAACGCGACGGGGCACCCGAGCTTCGTGATGTCAAACTCGTTCACGAACCAGACGATCGCCCAGATCGAGCTGTTCACGAAGAACGACGAGTACTCCAAGCAGGTCTACGTGCTGCCGAAGCACCTCGACGAGAAGGTCGCCCGGCTGCACCTGGACGCGCTCGGCGTGAAGCTGACGAAGCTCACCGACGAGCAGGCCGCCTACATCGGCGTGCCCGTCGACGGGCCGTACAAGCCCGATCACTATCGCTACTAGCCGGCGGTCCGTCCAGCGGCCATTTGATAACTCGGTTCACAGACAAACTGGAAAGATGACCGAATGAGAGCGATGGTCCTTGCGGCCGGGCTGGGAACCCGCCTGCGCCCGCTGACGTACGAGATCACCAAGCCGATGGTGCCGGTGCTCGACCGGCCGGTGATGGCGCACATCATCGACCTGCTCGACCGGCATGGGTTCGAGGACGTGATCGCGAACCTGCACTACTTCCCCGAGACGATCCGCGAGCACTTCGGCGATCGCCTGTCCTACCGCTTCGAGCCCGAATTGCTCGGCACCGCGGGGGGCGTACGCGCCTGTGCGGAGTTCTTCGGCGAGGAGCCGTTCCTCGTGATCTCCGGGGACGCGCTCACGGACATCGACCTCGGCGCGTTCGTCGCCCGGCACAAGGCGAGCGGCGGGATCGCGACGCTCGCGGTCAAGCGGGTGGCCGATACGCGCGAGTTCGGTGTCGTGCTGCACGATCGCGAGGGGCGGATCACGGGCTTCCAGGAGAAGCCGGCGCCCGAGGAGGCGCTCTCGGACCTCGGCAACTGCGGGATTTACATCTTCGACCCCCGGATCTTCGACTACTTCCCCGAGCGGCCATTCGTCGACTGGGCGCAGGACGTGTTCCCGGCGCTGCTCGAGAACGATGTGCCTTTCCACATCCACGAGGTCGGCGAGTACTGGAACGACGTCGGCTCGCTCGGCGAGCTGCGCCAGGGGACGTTCGATGCGCTGGAGGGAAAGCTCCACCTGGAGATGGCGGGGGAGGAGGTCTCACCCGGCGTGATCCTCGCCGGCGAGCGGCCGTTACCGCAGGACATCGAGGTGGAAGGTCCCGTGTGGATCGGCCATGAGGTCACGATCGGCGCGGGCGTGCGCCTGATGGGGCCGGTCGTGCTGGGCGACGGCGCGCGGGTCGGCGACCGCGCGCAACTGCGCGAGAGCATCGTGTTTCCCGGAACCGAGGTCGCGCGGGAGTCGATCCTGATCGGCGCGATCGCCGGACACACGGGGATCCTGCAGAGCCTGCGTCCGCGATAAAACGGGGGGCTCCACAAAAAAACGGGGGCCCCACAAACGTAGGGCCCCCGCGCAAAACAGGTCTAACTCACTGGAAGAGCTGTCCCCTGACTAAGTCTCTCCAGTATAGCCGGCCTCTGAGATGTCGGCGGTGAAGCCCCCGCCGGGATTCGAACCCGGGACCTCACTCTTGCATGGGGGAGCGGGCTTCCCCCATGGGGCCCCCCACGTGTGGCACCCAAGCACTTGGCAAAGCCCCCGCCGGGATTCGAACCCGGGACCTGTTCTTAGTCAAGGAACATGCTCTATCCGCTGAGCTACGGGGGCATCCGCTCCCGAAGGAGCCGGTCGAGCCTACCCAGCGCCCCGTACGGGAGACGCATTTTGGGATCGAACATATGGAACCTATGCCCAACTGAAGATCGAATGGACATCCGCCCCCGCGAGGCGTAGCATCGGAGACCATCTCCAAAACCCCAGCCGACGAGGGAGCCGTGATGCAGATTGACATCAAGGGTCGCAACGTTCCGGTCACCGACGAGATCCGCGAGCACGCGGAGCGTCGCTTGGACAAGGTCGCGCGTCAGGTCTCGGACCTGGCCCGCCTGGAGATCGAGATCTTCGAGGAGCGAAACCCCTCGATCGCCGAGCGCGAGGTCGTGGAGGCGACGTTGTATCTGAAGGGCGTGACGCTGCGCGCGCACGACGCCTCGCGCGAGATGGCGCACTCGCTGAACCTCGTCGTCGACGAGCTGGCGCGCCAGGTCAAGCGCCATCGCGACAAGCGCCGCAAGCGCCGCGAGGCGCACGCCGCCGCGAGCCAGATGAAGGCGGCCCGCGCGGCCCTGTAGCACGGCGCCTGGAGTCGATACCGGTTGGTGACCACGGATCACCAACCGGCTAGCTAATCTGGAGTTGTGTCCCCATCGATTCTCGATCGCGCGCTGAACGTCGGCGAGGCGAAGAAGTTCAAGGCCTACCAGAAGCGCGTCGCGCTGATCAACGCGTTCGAGGGCGAGCTCGAACACGACACCGACGCCGAGCTGCGCGAGCGCATGGACGCGCTGCGCGGGCGGGCGGCCGAGGGCGAGTCGCTGGACGCGCTTTTGCCGGAGTGCTTCGCGATCGTGCGCGAGACCGGCAAGCGCAAGATGGGCATGCGCCACTTCGACGTGCAGATGATCGGCGGGATGGTCCTGCACGACGGCTGCATCGCGGAGATGAAGACGGGCGAGGGCAAGACGCTGACGGCGACGCTCGCGGTCGTGCTGAACTCGCTCGCGGTGCACCGGCCCGGTTCCGCCGTCGCCGCCAGCGGCAAGGCAGGCGCCGGCGGCAAGGGCAGCGCCAACGGCCACGTCGACGAGGACTATGCCGAGTATCCCGACCTCGTCGACCCGGACGCCGCGATCGACCCGGAGGCCGTCGAAGAGGAGCTCGACGAGGATCTGGAAGCGGAAGCGGCCGGCGCGGATTCTGCCCGAGATTCGAGCCGCTCCGACGCGAACGATGCGAACGCCGGAGCAAACGGGTCGAGCGGAGGCGGAGGCGGGGACGGAGACGGAGCCCCGGGGGCGCTCAACCGTCGCGGCGTGCACGTGGTGACCGTGAACGACTACCTGGCAAGACGCGACGCGGAATGGATGAAACCGATCTACGACGCGCTCGGCGTGAGCGTCGGCGTGCTGCAGAACATGCAGCCCTACGACGAGAAGCAGCAAGCCTACGCGTGCGACGTGATCTACGCGACGAACTCCGAGCTGGGCTTCGACTACCTGCGCGACAACATGGCGAAGGACCTGTCAGAAAAGGTCCAGCGCGGGCACTGGTTCGCGGTCGTGGACGAGGTCGACAACATCCTGATCGACGAGGCGCGCACGCCGCTGATCATCTCCGGGGCGCCCGAACAGGCGGCCGACCTGTACGTGAAGTTCGCGCGCCTGGCGCCAAGGATGACCGTCGGGAAGACCCCCGAAGGCATGGACTCGCGCATGAAGAAGGGCTTCATGGCGGACTTCGACTTCGAGATCGACGAGAAGCACAAGTCGGTCTCGATCACCGAGCAGGGCGTCGCGAAGGCCGAGAAATTCCTCGGCATCGACCACCTGTACCGCGCCGAGAACGGGCACCTCGTCAACCACCTGATCCAGTCGTTGCGCGCGCAGGCGCTGTACAAGCGCGACGTCGACTACGCGGTCGTCGACGGCGAGGTGAAGATCATCGACGAGTTCACGGGCCGGATCCTCGACGGGCGGCGCTGGTCGGAGGGGCTGCACCAGGCGATCGAGGCGAAGGAGGGCGTGAGCATCCAGGAGGAGAACCAGACGCTCGCGACGATCACCTACCAGAACTACTTCCGGCTGTACGACAAGCTCGCGGGCATGACCGGCACGGCGCTGACGGAGGCGACCGAGTTCATGAAGATCTACGAGCTGCCGGTCGTGCAGGTGCCGACGAACATGCCGATGGTCCGCGCGGACCGCAACGATCAGGTCTATAAGACCAAAGACGGCAAGTGGAACGCGGTCGTGAACGAGATCGCCGCCCGCCACGAGACCGGCCAGCCGGTGCTCGTCGGCACGATCTCGGTCGAGGTCTCCGAGCTGCTGTCTGAGCAGCTGAAAAAGCGTGGGATCAAGCACGCGGTCCTGAACGCGAAGCCCGAGCACGCCGCGCGCGAGGCCGAGACCGTCGCCGAGGCCGGTCAGCCGGGCGCGGTGACGATCGCGACGAACATGGCCGGCCGCGGCGTCGACATCAAGCTCGGCGGCAACGCCGAGCACCTCGCGATCCAGGCGCTCGCGCAGGAGGGGCTCGAGCCCGGCGACGAGGAGCGCGCCGAGGACTACGAGCGGCGCATGGCCGAGCTGTTGCCGGAGCTCGAGCAGCGGGTGACCGAGGACCGCGAACGCGTGATGGCCGCCGGCGGCCTGTTCATCTGCGGCACCGAGCGCCACGAGTCGCGCCGGATCGACAACCAGCTGCGCGGGCGCGCCGGGCGCCAGGGCGACCCGGGCGAGTCGCGCTTCTTCCTGTCGGCCGAGGACGACCTCGTGCGGCTGTTCGCGGGCGACCGCATCTATCGGATCCTCGACAAACTCGGCGGCGTCGACGAGCACGGCAACGAGGAACCGATCGAGGCCGGGATGCTGTCGAAGCAGATCGAGAAAGCGCAGAAGAAGGTCGAGGAGCAGAACTTCCTGCAGCGCAAACACGTGCTCGAGTACGACGACGTCGCGAACGAGCAGCGCCGCGTGATCTACGCCTACCGCGACGAGGTGCTCGAGGGCAAGCCGATCGGCGAGGAGGCGCGCCGCGAGGTCGTGAACACGATCGAGCGCACGATCGAGCAGTACACGCCCGGCGACTTCATGGAGGACTGGGATCTCGACGGCCTGTTCACGGCGCTCGGGCAGTTCTTCCCGCTCGATCTCGGCGACGAGGACCTCGATCCCGAGCAGGTCGATCGGATCTCGTTGACCGATCGCGTGACGGAGCTGGCGATCGAGCGCTATGACGCGCGCGAAGGGGAGCTCGGCGAGGAGCTGACGGGCGCGCTCGAGCGCTTCCTGCTGCTGCAGATCATCGACGAGCGCTGGCGCGAGCACCTGTTCGACATGGACTACCTGCGCGAGGGCATCCACCTGCGCGGCTTCGCCCAGCTCGATCCGCTGGTCGCGTACAAGAACGAGGCGTTCACGCTGTTCGGGGACTTGATGAGCAGCGTGTGGGCCGACTACACGCGAATGATCTTCAACGTGCAGGTCAACGTCGAAGGCGAGAACGGCGGCGGGCAGAACGGCCCCGGCGGCCCCGGCGGCGGACAGGCCCCACCGATCCCCGCGTTCGCGCCGGGCGGCAGCTCGACGCGCGCGGGCCGGGTCTCCTACTCCGGCGGGCAGAGCGCGATGGGCGCGGGCGCGATCGCGGCGGCCGCCGCGGCGGGCGGGATCCAGCCGGGCGGCGGGGCCGGACAGGCCTACGCCGAGAACGGCGGCGGCGCGGGCGAGCTGGAAGCGGTGCCGGTCGTCGAGCAGCATGTCGTCGACCACGAGCACGAAGTCGGCCGCAACGACCCCTGCTGGTGCGGATCTGGCAAGAAGTTCAAGAAGTGCCACGGCTCTTGAGCGGCGCCCGGCGCTGATAGCGTGGGGCAAATGCCTACCAACACCCCCACCGAATCGACACCCCAGCGCCTCGCCGCGATACGCGAGCAATTGAAGCTGCTCGCGGACTATCTTTGACCCGCAAGAGCTGAAGGACCGCGCGGAGGCGCTCGAAGCGCAGATGGGCGCGCCGGGATTCTGGGATGACGCCGACAACGCCGCCCAGGTCGGCGCCGAGCACGCACGGGCGACGAGAAGGCTGGAGGAGTTCACGACGCTGCAGGGCGACGTCGAGGATCTCGACGGCCTCGTCGAGATGGCCGACGAGGACGCGACGCTGCAAGCAGAAATCGACGAGCAGTTCGCCTCCGTCGAGGAGCGCCTCGCGGCGCTCGAGGAGCAAAGACTGTTCTCGGGCCGCTACGACCAGGGCGACGCGCTCGTGAGCGTGAACGCGGGCGCGGGGGGGACCGACGCGCAGGACTGGGCGGAGATGGTGCTGCGGATGGAGATGCGCTGGGCGGAGCGGCGCGGTTTCGAGGCCGAGCTGCTGGAGGCGAGCGCGGGCGAGGAAGCGGGGATCAAGTCGGCGACGTTCCAGGTGAAGGGCGAGAACGCCTACGGCCTGTTCGGCGCCGAGCGCGGCGTGCACCGCCTGGTCAGGCTGTCCCCGTTCGACTCCGCGCATCGCCGCCAGACGAGCTTCGCGGGCGTGGAGGTCGCGCCGGTCGTGAAGGACACGGGCGAGATCGAGATCAACGAGGACGACCTGCAGGTGGATACCTACCGCGCGAGCGGCGCGGGCGGCCAGCACGTGAACAAGACCGATTCGGCCGTGCGGATCACGCACCGCCCGACGGGGATCGTCGTGCAGTGCCAGAACGAGCGCTCGCAGTCCTCGAACCGGGCGACCGCGATGGTGGTGCTGCGGGCGAAGCTGTTGGAGCGCAAGGAGCGCGAACGCCAGGAGGAGATCGCGAAGGAGAAGGGCGAGGCGCAGGACGTGAACTTCGGTTCGCAGATCCGCTCCTACGTGCTGCACCCCTACACGATGGTCAAAGACCACAGGACCGGCTACGAGATGGGCGACGTTCAAAGAGCCTTGGATGGAGATCTTGATGATTTCGTGCGTGCGTATTTGCTCTCGAATGCGTCGTTGGGCGAATGACAGTGGACGGTGTCAGGGAGGTTGGTGTGGTCTGTTTCTGCAATCGCCATTGTGCGACCAACGATGTACGGTCTCGACAACAGGCTGATGCGTCGCGTGTTGGACCCGGGCGATGCTCACAAGCGGTGTTCGTGAGATGACCAATTCCGATCTGAGGCTGCTCGTGCAACAGGCGCTGGCTGAGGACGTGGGCGGCGGCGACGTAACCACCGATGCGACCGTCCCCGAGCAGGCGCACGCGCGGGCGGGGATCGTACAGAAGGAGCCGGGGACGATCTACGGGTTAGATGCCGCCGAGGCGGTCTTCACGCAACTCGACCCCGATGCGCGCTGCGAGCGCCTGGTCGAGGAGGGCGTGTGGCGCGAGGGCGGCCCGGTGCTGAGGGTCGAGGGGAGCGCCCGTGCGCTGCTGACGGGGGAGCGGACGGCGCTGAACTTCCTCGCGCACCTGTCGGGCGTGGCGACGATCTCAGCGCGAGCCGCGCGCGCGGTGCAGGGGACCGGCGCGCGGGTGCTCGACACGCGCAAGACGACGCCGGGGATGCGCGCGTTGGAGAAGGCGGCGGTCGCGGCCGGGGGAGCTAGCAACCACCGCGCCGGCCTGTACGACGCGGTGCTCATCAAGGAGAACCACATCGCCGCCGCCGGCGGTATCGCGCAGGCGATCGACCGCGTGCGCGCGGCGGCGCCAGAGCTGGCGGGAACGCTCGAGGTCGAGGTGCGCAACCCGCAGGAGATCGACGAAGCGCTCGCCGCCAAAGCGCCAAGATTGCTGCTGGACAACATGGATGACGCGCAGCTGCGTGCCGCGGTCGCCCAGGTTGCCGGCCGCGCGGAGCTGGAGGCCAGTGGCGGCGTCACCCTCCAGACGCTCAGGGCGAGGGCGGAGACCGGGGTAGAATGGGTGTCGATGGGCGCTCTGACCCATTCGGCACCGCCGCCTGTCAGATCTCTCCCTGCCGAATGAAGATCGGCTGGAGGTGGTGCCATGAACCTGCCGATCGCCACCCCCCTGCCGATGGCCCCTACAGAGGACCCGTCCGCCCCGCCCGCGGAGCTCTCGCGGGAGGAGATCGAGCGGATGCAGGCGGAGGTGCGCGCGCTCGCCGCCGAGCGCGGGGCGGTGATCCTGGCGCACAACTACCAGGTGCCCGAGGTGCAGGACGTCGCCGACTACGTCGGCGACTCGCTCGGGCTGTCGCGCAAGGCCGCGGCCGCCGAGGGCGAGGCGATCGTGTTCTGCGGCGTGCATTTCATGGCCGAGACCGCCTCGATCCTCTGCCCGGAGAAGACCGTCCTGATCCCCGACCTCGACGCGGGCTGCTCGCTGGCCGATTCGATCGACGCCGCGCAGCTGGTCGATTGGAAGGCGCGGTATCCGGAGGGCGTGGTCGTGATGTACGTGAACACGACCGCCGAGGTGAAGGCGCTGACCGACTACTGCTGCACGTCGGCGAACGCGGTCGACGTCGTCCGCCACATCTATGAGACCAGGGGCGAGGACACCGAGATCCTGTTCGGCCCCGACATGTGGCTGGGCGCCTACGTCGAGAAGGAGCTCGACAGGAGGATGCACGTGTGGGACGGCGAGTGCCACGTCCACGCCGGCATCCGCCCGGCCGACATCGAGGCCACGCGCGCCGCGCATCCCGGCGCCGACTTCCTGATCCACCCCGAGTGCGGCTGTACGACGAGCGTCATGGAGTACGTCGCCTCCGGGGATGTCTCGGCAGATGGCGTGCACATGCTCTCGACCGGCGGGATGCTCAAATACGCCGAGGCGCTTGAGCGCGTCGCGGGCGGGGCGGCGGAGAGCGCGGGCGATCCGGCGGCTCAGACGGGCGGGGTGGCGCCGGGCGGCGAAAGCGAGGGGGCCGGCGCGCCTTGGCCCCCTGCGGGGGCTCCTCTGCTCGGCCCGCGCGAGGCCGTGGTTGCCACTGAGATCGGGATGCTCTATCCCCTGCGGATGGCAGCACCCGATGTCAACTTCATCCCCGCGAACCCGAGGGCAAGCTGCAAGTACATGAAGATGATCACCCTGCCGAAGCTGAGGGACGCGCTGCGAGATATGAAGTACGAGGTGCGGGTCCCCGAGGAGATCGCCGTCAAGGCGAGGGTCCCGATCGACCGAATGGTCGCCCTGGGCTAGTTAGCGGATAAGCTATTTATTTCCCAAAATAGATAGCGAATATGCTAAGGTAAAGGCATGTTCGTAAGCAATGATCGTGTGGCGGGTGAGCTGATCGGCAAGATTCGCCGCGACGGCAAGCTCAGTCAGGCGGAGCTTGCACGGCGGACCAAGATGCAGAGCTCGGTCCTCAGCGCCTACGAGCACGGCCACCGTCAGCCTTCGGTCGCTGCGCTCGCCCGGATCGCGGCCGCCGCGGGCTTGGAGCTCGACCTAGCGCCAGCGCACGACGCGCCCGACCAGGAGCACGCTGGTGAGATTTTGGCTCAGGTGCTGGATCTGGCCGAGGCGCTTCCTTATCGGCCACGGGACGAGCTTGCCTACCCTCCGTTGATCCGGCTTCGAGCGTGAGCGATCTCGCCGACCTCTTGTTCGCGGTTCATGATGGGTTGGAGCGAGCGCGCATTCCACACGCGATTGGCGGCGCGATCGCACTCGCGTACTGCACACTCGATCCTCGTGGCACGCGGGACCTTGACGTAAATATTTTCGTCGGGCCCGAGCGATCCAGGGAAGTGTTCGCGGCTCTGCCAGATGGAGTTCAGACCAGCGGACTAGGCTTGGAACAGCTGGAACGAGACGGTCAGGTAAGGCTGAGGTCGGGTGCGACCCCCGTCGACCTGTTCATGAGCGTGCTTCCCTTTCACGACTACGTTGCTGCTCATGTCCGTCACGTTCCGTTCGAAGGGCGCACGATCCCCGCGCTCGACTGCACCGGACTGGCGGTCTTCAAGGCGATGTTCGCCCGCCCACGTGACTGGGTGGACATCGAAGCGATGATCGAGGCCCGCTCATTTGATGTCGACGAGGCGATTCGCTGGATCCGCGAGATGGTCGGAGACGACGAGCGCGTGGGCAAGTTGACCGTATTGCGGTCCAGCCGTCGTTCTCAGGCGGAGCCCCCGCCCCTGCGTCCAGCGGGCGGCACGGCGCAGGAGGAGCCCGGCTAGAACTCGTCCGCGGTGTGGGGGCCAACGCAGGCGACGGCGAGGTTGTCGGCAACCCCCGCGGCGACCTCGCGGACCTCGTCGTAGGTGACGGCGTCGAGCGCCGCGATCGCGGCGTCGGGGTCGATGTCCTCGCCGAACACGATCTTCTGGTTGGCGGCGTAGCGGGCGACGGCGTTCGTGTTCTCGAACGCGAGCACGCGGCGGCCGGCGGCGTAGGCGCGCGCGCGGTGGACCTCCTCCTCGGTCGGGCCGTCGTCGCGGAGCTCGTCGACGATCTCGCGCATGCGCGTGTAGGCCTCGACGCACTTGCCTGACTCCAGGCCCGAGCCGAGCTGCAGGATCGGCACGTCGGCGAAGGCGTGGTCGAGCGCGTAGACGGAGTAGCAGAGGCCGCGCTTCTCGCGGATCTCCTCGAACAGGCGTGAGCCCATCGAGCCGCCGAGCAGCGTCGAGTAGATCGTCAGCGCCGCGCGCTCGCGCTCGTCGGAGACCGCGATCTCGGGGCGGTAGATCATGCGCAGGTGCGACTGGTTGGTGTCGCGCTCCTCGACGAGCGTCTCGGGGGCGAACGCGGGCGCCGGCACGTAGGGGTCAGGCTCTCCCAGCGCGGGAAAGCGCCCGAAGCGCTCTTCGAGCTCCTGATCGGAGGGCAGATGGTCGGTGTTCCCCACCAGGAAAGCCCCTCCGTGCGTCCCCGCCCAGCGACGCTCGCGGAACGCGACGATCCCCTCGCGCGTGAAGCTGCGCAGGTTCTCCTCCGGGCCGAGCACCGTGCGGCCGAGCGGGTGATCGCCGAACGCCGCCCGATCGATCAGATACTCGGCGACCGTCGAGGGCTGGTCGTAGGCGCGGTTGATCTCCTGGATCACGACGCCGCGCTCGCGATCGAGCTCCTCGGCGTCGATCCTTGGCCGGCCGGCGAAGTCGCTCAGCAGGTCGATCGCCTGCGGCGCGGACTCTGCGCGGACGGTCAGGTGGAACGCGACGAGGTCGTGGCTCGTGTACGCGTTCAGCACGCCCCCGAGTCGCTCGGCGGTCTCGTTGACGTCCTTGTACGTCGGGTACTTCTCGCCCCCCTTGAACACGAGGTGCTCGAGGAAGTGGGCCATCCCGTTCTCCTCCGGGCGCTCGTTTCGCGCGCCCGCGTCGAACGCGACGAGCACGGTCAGCGCGCGTGTGCCCGGCAGGCCGACCTTGTAGATCGGCAGCCCGCTCGCGGCGACGATGGTGGTGTCTATCTCGGTCATGGCCCCCACAATAGTCAGGCCGCTCCAAATGTGACGAGAGTGTGCCCGCGCCGTGTCAAAGATGTGCCCGACTGTGACGGGGGTGTGTTCGAATTGCGTCGAAGGTGTGTCTGGAGTGTGACGAAAGTGTGTGTGGGTGGGGGGGTGCTTAACTTTTTAGAGTGCGTGTAACTATGGTGGCACGCCTCTTCAAAAGAGGAACGACTTTCCTCCGCTCTTTATCTTTGTCGTGCCGGCTCGACCGTCCCGGGCGATGGAGTACTCGACTAGGCTTGCCTCGTTCCCATGCCCACTCGCAGACGACAGCCCCTGATCGCGATCCTGGGCGTGCTGCTCCCGGTCTTCCTGGTCCTCGGCGTCTGGCTCGGCGGCCATCCCGAAGACCTGCCGGGGTTCGCGCGGCGCAGCGCGTTCGAGCAGAACCACCAGACGCAGGTCGTCGACGAAGCGCTCGCGCGGATCTCCAGCGACTACTACCGGCCGATCACCAAGAGCCAGCTCGCGAACTCGTCGATCGCCGGCGCGGTCGCCAGCCTCGACGACCGCTTCTCCCACTATCTCACGCCGAAGGAATTCCATGAATTTGACTCGCCGCCGAGCTTTACCGGCATCGGCGTCGTCGTCTCACCCGAACACAGGGGTCTGGCAATCGCGCGCGTGTTCAACACCTCTCCAGCGCAGCGCGCGGGGCTGAAGGCGGGCGAAGTGATCGTCGCGGTCAACGGCCGCAAGCTCGCGGGCCTCTCCGCGGACGCCTCTACATCGCTGATCAAGGGCCCGCCGGGCACCGAAGTCGCGCTCGGGATCCTACGGCCCGTGGTTGTGGCGAACCCCACCCAAACGGCTGTCTCGTCTGTCTCTCCCTCTCCCTCTTCCTCTTCCTCTTCTTCCTCTTCCTCCTCCTCTTCTTCTTCTTCCTCTTCTTCCTCGTCCTCCCCGGGGTCCCACCCGGCCCGGTCCACCCGCGCGACGACGCGCACCGTGCGAATCACGCGCGCGGTGATCTCCGAGCCGGTCGTCGCCTCCGAGACGCGGACCGTGCACGGCGTCAAGCTCGGCGTCGTCGAGCTCGCCTCGTTCAGCCCCGAATCCCACGCCGAAGTCGCGACGGCGGTCGAAAAAGTGCTCCACGAAGGCGCGCGCGGCATCGTCTTCGACCTGCGCGCCAACGGCGGCGGCCTCGTCGAGGAAGCGCGGCTGATCGCGAGCCTGTTCATCGCCCACGGCACGATCGTCTCCACGCGCGGGCGCACCCAGCCGAGCGAGACGATCGTGGCGACCGGCCACCCGCTCGCGCCGACGATCCCGATGGTCGTGCTCGTCGACCACAACACCGCCTCCTCGTCGGAGATCGTCACCGCCGCGCTGCAGGACCACCGCCGCGCGACCGTCGTCGGCACGCACACCTTCGGCAAGGGCGTCTTCCAGGAGGAGGAGCCGCTGTCAAACGGCGGCGCGCTCGACATCACGGTCGGCGAGTACTTCACCCCCGACGGTCGCAACCTCGGCGGTGGCGGCGTCAAACAGGGAGCCGGCATCACCCCCGAAGTGCCGCTCGCCAACAGCGTCGTCGACACCCCGCAGGGTCTCGACGCGGCGCTCGGCGTGCTCGCCGCGAAAGTCAAGTGAGCTCGCCTCGAGGATCGAGAGGGAAGAAGTCATCGGGCAAGCCTGCGAAGGCGGGCAAGCAGGGCAAGCCGGCTAGGGCGGGCAAGCCGGGCAAGCCTTCCGGCAGGGCAGGCAACTCACCCGGAACCTCCGGTAAACAGACGGACAGGTCGGGCAAGCCTACCCGGCAGACGGCCAAGCCTTCCAGCGGCTCCAGTGCTCAGTCCGCGGCCAGATCCCCAGGGACGGTGGTCGCGGTGCTCGAGAAACGCGGCAGGTTCTGGGCGGCGGAGCCGGTCTTCCCCCCGCCGCGCTCCGACGAGGGCGGCGGGCGACATCCCCGGGCGTCGCGGCGCATCACGCTCGGCTCCAATCGTGTCGCCGATCGCGGTGGCGAGGCCGCGCGCGCGGGGGAGCTGGTGCTCGTGGGGCAGGCCGGTAGGGCGGATCGGAACTCACCCGCCCGGGCGCAGGTAACGCGCGTGCTGGGGCGCCCCGATGTCGCACGCGATCTGATCGAGGGCCTGCTGCTGGATCGCGGTCTCGCCCGCGGGTTCGACCCGGCCGTGGAGCGCGAGGCGCGGGCGGTCGCCTCGCGGAAGATCGAGGCGACCGACGGCCGGCGCGATCTGACGGGTCTGCCGACGTTCACGATCGATCCGGCGAGCGCACGCGACTTCGACGACGCGATCTCCGCCGAATGCCTCGACGGCGAACACCTCGACGGCGATCCCGTCCGCGGAGGTTCCGCGCGGCCGCGAACGCGCGTGTGGGTTCACATCGCGGACGTCAGCGCCTATGTGCCCGAAGGCTCGCCCGTCGACCTGGAGGCGCGGCGCCGCGGCACGAGCGTGTACGTGCCGGGCGCGGTCGAGCCGATGTTGCCGCAGGCGCTCTCGAACGACGCCTGCTCGCTCGTGCCGGGAAAGGAGCGCGCGGCGGTGACGGTCGAGCTCGAGCTGCACGGGGCGACGGTCGCGAAGGCCGCCTTCTACCGCTCGCTGATCCGCTCGGACGAGCGCTTGAGCTACGAGCAGGTCGACGAGATCTTCGCCGGCCGCGAGCGCGCACGCGAGCCATGGGCAGAGCCGCTGGCCACCGCGCGGGCCGCGGCGGCCGCGCTCGAGGAGCAACGGCGCAAGGGCCACAGCGGCGCGCTGACGCTCGACTCCGCCGAGCCCGAGTTCGTCTTCGACGAGGAGGGGCACGTCGAGGAGGTGCTCGTACGTGTCCAGACCGAGTCCCATCGCCTGATCGAGCACCTGATGATCGCCGCCAACGAAACGGTCGCGCGGCTGCTCTCCGAGCGCGGCACGCCGTGCCTGTATCGCGTCCACGAACGGCCCGAGCCCGAGCGCGTGAAGCGCCTCGTCGACCAGCTCGCGACGCTCGACGTGCCGACGCCGCCGCTGCCGAAGAACATGTCGCCGTCGCAGGCCGCGGAGCTGATGGGGGAGATCTCGCGGCTGGTCGAGACACATGTACGCGGGGCTGCCAGTCGCACGCGCTCCGATCGCGACGCGCGCAAGGCGCGGCGTGGCGATGCCGGCGTAGCCGGGCCGACGGGTGGCCGCGCGGCGCTGACCTCGCTGCTGCTGCGCACGCTTCAGCAGGCCGCCTATTCGCCGAAGAACAGCGGCCACGCCGGTCTCGGCACGGCCCACTACTGCCATTTCACCTCCCCAATCCGCCGCTATCCAGATCTCGTCTGTCATCGCGCGCTGCTGTCAGCCGTCGGCGGTGGCGGGCAGGCACCGCGGGCCGCGGGCATGGGCGAGCTGGCCGAATGGACCTCGGACCGTGAGCGGTCCGCGATGACGATCGAGCGCGACGCCGACGACGTGGCTCGCTGCTTCGCCCTGGAGCGCGTGCTCTACGAGGATGGCTGGGAGCAGGTGTTCGCCGGCGAAGTGGTCGGCTTGATCTCGGCCGGCGCGTTCATCGCCTTCGGCACACGCGCGCAGGGGGGAGCGATGCAGGAGGCCATGCCGGTGTCGCCGGATTATCGTGGGATGCTCCCCGTCAGGCGGATGCGCGGCGCGGGCGGCGAGCGCGAGTGGTGGGAGCTGAACGAGCAGGGCACGATCCTGCACGGCGAAAGCCCCGGGTCGACGCTTCGCCTCGGAGATCAGATCGAGGTGCGGGTGGCGCGCGTCGATGTGGCTCGCGGGCGTGTGGATCTGATTCCCGCTGGCTGATCCGCTGGCCTTGACCCGGACGGCCCCGACTCCGGAACGGTCGAGGCCCGCGCTGGCCGTCTCTAGGTGGCCGGGCTGCCGGCGACGCCGTCGCCGGCGCAGGCAAAACGTCTAGGCTCGAAACCGATGGCCAAGAGCAAGCAACAGAAGCGCAAGATCGGAGCGGGCGATGTCGCGTCGAACAGGTACGCGTCGTATCGCTACGAGCTGATCGAACGCATCGAGTGCGGGATCGTGCTCGAGGGCACCGAGGTGAAGGCGCTACGCGAGTCCGGCGCACAGCTGAAGGACGGCTACGCCGCGATCGCCGGCGGCGAGCTGTGGCTGCACTCGGTGCACATCCCTCCGTACGCGCCGGCCTCGCGCGAAAACCACGAGCCCGAGCGCCCGCGCAAGCTGCTGGCGCACCGCCGCGAGCTCGATCGGCTCGCGGCGAAAGTCGCCGAACGCGGGCTGACGCTGGTGCCGACGAGGATCTACTTCAAGGGCTCGCACGCGAAGGTCGAGATCGCGCTCGCGCGCGGCAAGGACCTGTATGACAAACGCAACACGATCCGCGATCGGGAGTCCAAGCGGGATATGGAACGAGCCGTGCGCGAAGCGCGGCGGTAGCGCTGGGCAAAAGTCTGGGCGGAGGAAAAGTCTGGGCGAAGGGCGCGGCTGGGCTATAAGGCCGGCGCCAATGTTAGCGATCGCTGGCAAATATCACTTGTAATCGTACGGCGACATGTTACGATTGTAATCGTACGCTGACAGAAGGGTCTGGGTGTGCTTGTCAACTCGATCAACGATCTTGCGGCCGCTGTTCGCGGACGTCGTCTGCATGAGGGTCTCAGCCAGGAGCAGGTTGCTGCTCGCACAGGCGTGTCGCGACAGTGGATCGGCGAACTGGAGCGAGGCAAGTCGACGGTGGAGCTCGGCCTGGTGCTGGCTCTGCTCGATGCGCTCGATCTGAATGTTGAGCTCGACGCTCGAGAGAGCGAGGGACATCCGACAGCCTCGGTCGACCTGGACGGCGTGCTGGATGAGTATCGCGATCATGGCTGAGGCTGAATGACCGACTCTCTCGCAGTGATCCTGGAGGATCGGGTTGCGGGCACGCTGATGCGAGCCGGCGGCGGACGGCTGACGTTCACCTACGGCGAGGAGTACCGCGAACGCGAGGGCGCGACACCGCTGTCGCTGTCGATGCCGACTCAGGTCTCATCCCACCCCGATCGGGTGATCACGCCCTGGCTCTGGGGGCTGCTGCCGGACAACGACGCGGTGCTGCGTCGCTGGGCGCGGGGATTTCAGGTATCGGCGGGCTCGCCGTTCTCGTTGCTGGGAACACCGGTGGGCGAGGATTGTCCCGGCGCCGTCCGGTTCTCCAAGCCTGAGCACGTTGAGCATGCGCTCGCGCGTACCGGCGCTGTCAGCTGGCTGACCGACGAGCAGGTCGCGGAGCGGCTGCGCGAGCTGCGCCAGGATTCGACCGCGTGGTTGGGCGAGTCCTTCACCGGACAGTTCAGCCTCGCCGGCGCACAGGCCAAGACCGCTCTGCTCCAGCGCGACGGCAATTGGGGCGTACCCTCCGGCGCCGCGGCGACGACCCACATCCTCAAGCCCGCCGTCACGGGATTTGACGACCACGACTTGAACGAGCATCTCTGTCTGGACGCGGCGCGGCGCACCGGGTTGACCGCGGCGCGCACTCAGATCGCGAGCTTCGCCGAGCAGACGGCGGTGGTTGTCACCCGTTATGACCGGCACCTCACGGCGGAGGGCATCACCCGTGTGCATCAAGAGGATCTCTGCCAGGCGCTCGCTGTCCCACCGGCCCGCAAGTATCAGAACGAAGGCGGCCCCGGGGTCAAGGAGATAGCCGCTCTGCTACGTCGTGCGATGGCGCCGCGGGTCGCACAGGCCGCCGTCTGGGCATTCGCCGATGCCCTGGCCTGGAACTGGCTGATCGCCGGCACCGACGCCCACGCCAAGAACTACTCGCTGCTGCTGGCGGGCAACCAGGTCCGTCTCGCGCCGCTCTATGACATCGCCTCCGCGCTGCCATACGGCATGCACGAGCGCAAGCTACGGCTGGCGATGAAGATCGGCGGCGACTATCGCCTGCTGCCATACGACAACCGCTGGCCGAGCGCTGCTCGAGATCTCGGCCTCGACGCGGGTGCGCTCGTCGATCGTGTGCTCGAGCTCGCCGACCGCGCGCCGGATGCTTTTGCCGAGGCCGCCGGCACGCAGGAGGTCAGGGGTCTCGAGCGCGAGCTTCCCGGCAGGTTGGTCGAGCTGGTCGCCGAGCGCGCCGCACGCTGCCAGCGGTTGCTCGAAGGGCCTGGTGGGAGGGATGGTTGACGGCGGACGGGGGAGGATCAGATCAGATCAGATCAGATCAGATCGACCCGAACGAATGCCCGCCCGAGGTGAGGATGTGCGTCTCTGACATCCCGAACACGAGCAGCGCGATCAGGCCGACGTAGACCGTCCCGACGATCAGCCGGTGACGGGGCGCGACGCGGTAGTAGGCGGCCTGCGCGAGCGAGTGCGATTTGCGCTGCTGCCAGCGGTGATATGTCTGAAAGCCTGCGAAGACGACGATGATCAGCAGGATCGGGTTGCCGGGGTTCAAGAATGCGAGCGCGACAAGCACGCCGAAACCGAGGAACCACATCCATGGGGTCATTGCGGCCGCCGCGCGACCGCCGTCGAGCGGCACGACGGGGAGTAGGTTGAAGAGGTTGATGAAGAAGCCGAAGTAGGCGAGCGCGATCAGCAGCGAACTGCCGGTGAGCTCGCCGACGAGCGCGACGGCGGCGGCGCCGAGGCTGCCGAGGATCGGGCCCGCGAGGCCGACGCGCGCCTCGGCGAGCGCATTGTCGCCGAGCGAGCGGGCGGTGATGACCGCACCCATGAACGGGATGAACATCGGCGCGCTCGCCTTGATCCCCTCGCGACGCAGCGCGATCACGTGACCCATCTCGTGCACGAACAGCAGCACGACGAAGCCGACCGCGAACCACCAGCCGAAGAACAGGCTGTAGGCGGCGACCGACACCAGTGCGGTGCCGGCGGTCACGAGCAGCTTCAGGTTCGGCAGTCCCAACAGCAGCGCTTTCAGCGCCACGCCGAACTTCGCGATCAGCGCGATCAGGCCCGCGAACGCGCTGCCGATCCGCTTGCGCAGGTTGCGCACGGGCCCGCCGGAGCCGTCTCGCCCGCCGCCGCGTCGCTCTCCGAATGGGTTGCCGCCGGTGGAGGTCTGTGCGCTTCCAGGTATGGCCGCGGGTGCGATCGCGGCGGGATGTGCCTGCGAGGGGTAGGACCGCGCGACCGGCGGCGAGGCCGGCCCGGTGGACGGGGCGGGCGGGCCCGAAACAGGGGGCACGGGCAGAGATAGATCGCCGCTATCCATATGCCTATTGTGGCAGCAGCGATAAGCGTTCCCTAATGGCCGGGTGCGGGACGACGGCAGTCATGGCGGCGTCGGCCCGACGGTGGTCCTGTCGCTGTCCGAGACCTTTTTTCGGAACGTGCGGGGTCTTTCCTCGCGGAGGGCTTGCAATCGCCCGGGTCAGAGCTACTTTGAATGCAGACGCGGAACCGAGCCGCAAAGAGCGAGGCCACCGAGGTGTGAGGCCGCGCCACCCAAGCTGGAAGGCCTTCGGGCTAGACGGGGCGGGTTCCTCAAGCGGCCCGGAACCGCGTCGATTTCGTTGTCCGTGGTCGACTCTTTCTCCGGGTCAGCGTCTCTGCTCGCGGGCTTGTCTTCAAGGCCTGCCGTATCGCTCGCGCGCCTCCTTCGACGGTGTCTTCCTCCTCGGGCCTGGCGCACGGCTACACTGAAGCGGCAGTACATCCCGGGGACGACAGGCTTCGACGTGGTCGGCTCGTGAGGATGGTGGCGAGTCGAGGTCCCGGGCGGCCTCGTAAAACACCCGGGAAAACCATAAGTGCGGACTCTCACGAGTACGCCCTCGCTGCCTAGCAAACACTAGGCGAGTGAGGTCTCGGGCCCCGCTTGCCTGCGGCGGGGAAGGCCGGGATCAGAAAGCAGGCTCACCCGGCAAGGTCCGCCTTCGCCGAGCCGGGAACATCTAAGGAGGCTGGTCCCCCGCAACCCCGCCGGCGAGGCGAGCAGGGGATGAGATCAGAGCGCCGGCTACGCTCGTAGAAGCCATTCCCACGCGATCACGGACGCGGGTTCGATTCCCGCCGTCTCCATTGATAGCTATACGGTAAGCAGACTGTTTGGGTCTGGTTTTCGGATGTAATCCCTTGATTTGCAAGTTTCTATACGATTAGCAGACTGGTAGAGTCTGGAAATCGTATATAATTCTCGGGATGAGTACATTCCCTCGTACGGTTTCGTCTGAGGCCTCGGCCGTGCTCGAGCATGTCGCGGCGGCCAGGCGCCTTACCGTCACCCTGCCGGCCGACCGGGGGTGGTTGGCTGAGATCACGCCGCATTACGCCCGCTTGTTGGATCGGATGGCTGCGCGCAAATTGCTCTACAGGGTCTTGCGTGGCCAGTACGTGGTGGCTCCGTGGGCGACCGATGGGGTGGACCAGGCCGCGCCGGCGGAGCTGCTCGTGGATCTGGTGTTGCGCGAGCAGGGGGAGTACTACCTCGGTTTTCTCAGTGCTCTGATCGCCCACCGCTTGACCGATCTGCACACCTCGACGCTCTACGCGGCCATCCGTCAGGGCAGCCCGACAGACATGACCTCCGTGCCGCTGGCTGGCTATGAGCTCAAGCTCGCACGCCTCTCGCCTTCCCGCTGGCCGATGCGGGAAAACGAGCGCGAACGCGTGCGGGTGCAAGCGGGGCTGAAGGAGTTCGTCTGGCGCTCCACGCTCGAGCGGACGCTCGTGGACTGTCTGCTGCGCCCCGAGCTGTGCGCCGGCATCGAGACCGTCATCACCAGCTGGGCACGCGTCGAGGAGCACCAGGTCGACTGGGAAGCAGTATGGGCGATCGCCAACCGCTCGGGGACGGCCACCGCGCGTCGTGCCGCCTACCTGCTGATCCGCGCCGGCCACGAACACGTCCTCGCCGAGGACCTCCCCGCGCTTGCAGCCAAGCGCGCGGATACGCCACTGGACCGTTCCAACGGCTATGGCATGAGTCGCAGTGAGATGACCCATGATCCAGAGACCGGCATGCTGCTCAACGTCCCTGCTGAGCAGCTGCACGGATGGCTCGGTGCGGTGGGAGTCGGATGATCGACTATCCCGAGGATCAGCAGTTGCGCGAGCAGGCCAGCCGGCACGACCTGCAGGCCCCTGTGCTCATTCGCGACATCGTGCGCGTGGTCGAGGTGCTCAACCTGCGCGCCCAGCGGTTCTTCAACAAGCGAAGCGTTCTATCAGGCTCGATGGCGCTGCGCTGCTTCGGCAGCCCCCGCTTCACCGTCTACGACGCCGACTTCTCAACCTCGGCGGAAACCGTCGACCCGCCGGCGTCGATGACAGACATGCTGCGCTACAGCGATGAGGACCTCGACATCATCCCCGCCGCGGCCATAGCCGCAGATCAGCGCGAAACCTTGATTCAGATCGAGCCGATCCGTTTCGACGCTGCCTTCACTAGCATCGCGCTCGCCGATCAGGATCAGCAATTCAAGGCCGACGTCTCATTCCGCGGGCTCCTGCTCGACGGCCGGGAGGTGCCCTTCGAGACCCCCTACTCGCTGGAGCTCTGGAGGGAGGCGCCAACCGTCTGGGTCATGGACCCCGTGGAGGTGCTCGCCGAGAAGATCCTCGGCTGGTGCATACACGGCCTGGTCAAGCACTACGCCGACGCCGCCTGGATCACCACCGCGGCACAGGCCACGAACTCGTCGCTCGCGTTCGCCTATCCACACCTCCGCGACGTACTGCACGACAAGCTCGAGCTCATGCGCGACCTACAACCCGGCATCTACCGGGTATTCCCCAGCGTCGACGCCGTCGTCGGCAAGCTCGCCCAACCACCCCAGTTCGACCAAGTGCAATGGCAGAAGCTCGTCTACCTGCAGGCCCACCGCGCCGCCTACTCGCAGGAAGATCTGCGCCGCATCGTGCGAGAGACGCTCGCCGCCGGGCTACGTCGCTCGCGGGCACGTTGACGATCGAGGTACGTTCCGGGAACCTTACGCGGGTTCGATTCCCGCCGTCTCCACTTTTTCTGACGTTGCGCAAACCCCGGCCGTGGTGGTGCGGTCGGGCGTGATGATGCGGTACGTCGGCTGGATGTCGGTCTTGCCGTTGACCCGCAGCTCGGCGATGAGCAGGTGCAGTAGCGCCTTGGTCTTCTCGGGCTCGCCTTGTGCGATCACTCCTTCGAGCTGGTCGGCGGTTGCGGCGAGGTCGGCCGCTGTGGGCGCGTGTGCGGCCTCGTCGGCGCCGTCGTCGGCAAGCTCGGCCTGTTGGGCGCGGAGGTCTTCGAGGCGATCATGTAGGCGGGTGACGCGCTGTTCGCAGCGCTCGGGGGAGAGCCTGCCTTGCTCGAAGGCCTCGAAGTAGCGCTCGGTCGAGCGTTCGATGCTGGCAATCTCCGTGGCGATCGCTTGGCGGCGTTCATCGAGTGCGGGTCGCTCGCGTTGCGTGTGCTGTTGAGCAGCGGCGAGGGCGTCGTGGATGAGTGGGCCGTTGCGGTAGATGCCGGTGAGTTGGCGCAGGACGGCGGTCTCGATCTTCTCGCGCGGTACGCGCTCACCGGGGCAGGCTTTGGGGCCGTACTTCTGGCGGGCGGTGCAGGCGTAGTAGTGGTAGGTGCCGCCTTTGCCGCGTGCGGACATGCCGATGTAGGCGCGTCCACAGTGTCCGCAGCGGATCACCCCGGAGAGCAGAAAATCTGAGCGGTTGCCACGGCGACGCGAGGAGAAGAACAACAGCTCCAGCTGGCCAGTGCTCAACACCTGATGGTCATACAGGCAGGTGGCGATCTCCCGGTCACGCCACGTCAAATGCCGAGCAAGCTCGAACACGCGATCCGCGCTCACACGCACCCCACGCCACTGCGCGGCCCTCGATCTTGAAGAACGATCACTCGTCCTTATTTGTCGGGGCTTGCTCACCGCCCCGATCTCCTGCTCCCGTGCGGCTTTTCGGGCCTCCCAGCCGGCGGGGTCGCGCCGCCGAAAGCGCCGGGGCAAACGCCATCCAAAGCGCCGCCGCAAACGCCGCCCCCGTCCCTGCGGGCCGCGTCACGCAGCAACCCTGCGAGCAGCGCCGTCGCCTCGCTCTCCTGCTGAGATGAGAGCGCGACCAACCGTGGCGCTCTCACACGAACGCCGCGGTGGTCGTTGTTGTGGACAGATTTTGATGCCCGCCTGCGCGGGCGGCGAGTGTCTTGGCTCAGAGTGTTTGGTGCCGGCGGAAGACCCTGCAAGGAGGAAGCTCGGAAGAAACTCCCTCCAATAGTTAAAGGTGCTTTTGACCGCCAAAATGGGACAGCCCACAGTAAAGATTTAGGAAATCTTTATCCATTGTGGCACCGCAGCGCATGGACCTGCCATGCGCTCCCCGCCCCTGAAGCGGTTGTTGCGGTGCAAGTGATTTGTCAGCGCCGTGACAGCCCATTCGACCGCAGTGATTCAGTCAGCTCGTCGAGAGACGCACGCCAAACCGACCGATTGGGCGTCGAGGGGTGATTGCAGCAGAACAGCTGCACTGAACGACCGTCGTCCAGCG
This sequence comes from uncultured Solirubrobacterales bacterium, assembly GCA_963789675.1. Classification (GTDB taxonomy): domain Bacteria; phylum Actinomycetota; class Thermoleophilia; order Solirubrobacterales; family Solirubrobacteraceae; genus Palsa-744. The sequence continues at coordinate 26,032 of CAWBLR010000018.1, forward strand.
CGAACTCGTCTCGCTCAAAATGCCCAGGCGATTCGCCCCAGCGCACCGACAGCATCGGGCGCACGATGTCGCGTACCGAGGTGCGTCCAAGCAGGATCACAGCACTCGGTGCGAGGATCTCCAGTTCCTCCTTGAGCAAGAACGGCGGACACGCGCTGCACATGGCTCTGGTCGGCTGCGAGCGATTGCCGTGCGGGGCGCACTTGACCGCTTGTAGGTATGCGCAGCGCTCCCAGCTTCGAGCCAGATCGGCGGCGGAAGGATCATCCCAGCTGCCCCCGAGCGAGCCGCACATGCTCATCTCGACCGCGCGCGCATACGACATCGCGCCCGTGGCGAAGAACCGCCCATTCTTTCCGAGCCCACCGTCCCGCAGCGCCCGGATGTGGCTTGCGCAGACACGCCAGTGGCCGGCCAATCCCCCGTAGTTGTCGAAGTTCAGTCCGACAACACAGACGCGCCATGCTGCATATTCCCGTCCCACCCACGGCACGGATATACCGGCGTGGTCCGGCACCGGCCGTGCCGCACCCTCCCAGCACGATTCGCGGTTCGGGCACATCTCGTACAGCGGCTCATCTCGGCCTTGCGGCAGCAGACCACGGCTCGCGTAAAGCGCCAGCAGCGCATCGACCACCGCGATCTGCTCCGGCGCCGGAGTGTGGTCACGGAGAAGCTCGGCATGAAACTCAGCGGAGTTCATTCTCCGAGCCTCGTCTGGGTGACTCATCTCGTATGATCGCCCGCGATGAAGGGAGTTCTATCCGTTGCGTGCCTGCTGGCATTGGTATTGACGACCGGCTGCGGGGCAGCCAGGAAAGCTACCGCAGCGAACGCGAGTCCAGCTTCGACAGCAGATACCTCCAGGGGCGTGACCGAATCTCTGGAACATACCTGCGCCGCCGACAGGCCAGGACTTCGGGAAACCGCCTCAGCGTTTACCTCGCAATTCCAAGAATTGCGCTCCAACGAATCGCTCGCAAACGTCAATGCGACCCTGCCGAGGATCGTCGCAACTCTGCACACGCTCAACGCTCAGACAAGCTCCTATATCCAGACCGTCGAGAGCACCCTCGGCACGCTCGCCGGCCAGACCGCCAGCTCCAAGCACCAGCTTCTCGACTTCGCCCACGGTATAGGTGCTGCGGCGAGCGCAGTCGAAGCCCTCAATCATCTGGCCCGAACGGCAAACGCCCAGTCCGAAGCGGGTGTGGCAAGCGACGTGCAGAGCTTCGAGCAGTTTGTACCGCAGGAAGAGCAGGCCATCGAAGCAGGAAACGCCGAAGCCAAGACGGCGGCACGGTCGCTAGGAATGACTGCCTGCTTCAAGTAGACAACGGCGTGGTCGCGGTCTTGTTGCGGTACGCTGAGGTCGTGGCTACCACGCTCGACAAGGACAAGCTGCACGACGTGCTCGACCAAGCGGTGGTCGTGATCGACGAGCGGGATCTGGAGCGCTCGCGCCGCGATCCTCGCGTGCGCGCGTTCCACGAGAGCGCCGATCAGCTGCTGGTCGAGTTGGAAGCCGAAGGCGCCGACTACTGCTGAAGGCTGAGCCACTGCCGGCGTAGCTGGCGGTCGCCTGGCACTGCCTGCTCGGAGTCTTGGAACCCGAAGCGTTGCCGCCACATCTCGCCGGTGTCTTGGTCAAACGGATCGACCACAAGGACGGTCGCACCGACATAGAGCAGCGCGCGCCGCGCACTGGTGTCGGCATGACGCAGCATCTCGTCGCCGATGCCTGGCGTGTCCGCCGCGCGCGCGAACTGTGCGAGTAGGATCGCCGGCTGGGTGCGGTAGTGCACACCGCCGAGTTGTGCGCGTTCCTCGCGGCTGAGCGCGACCTGCGCGGCGCACAGCGCGTATACGCCCGTGACCTTGCCGTGGCTGAGCCGTACGCGCACGGTCGCCTCCTGCGGCTCGTTCAGCGCGCGCTCCGCGAGCCATTCGGCGACGCTCTCCCCGGCGGGACCCGGGACCGGCTCAAACGAGCGGATCGCCTCGCCCAGCTCGGGCAGTGCCGCGACGACTCGCTGATCGACGCGCGCGTACGCGCGTGCGCGCTCCAGAACCTCGTGGGTAAGTGGTGGGTCGGGGACATTCATGACGGACGGAAGCGTATCCACCGCTCCCGTCGCCGCTACTCTGTCGGCGAACGCCCCAGTGCGCCTCTCTCCCCTCGGGGTGACACGGCTGGGGCTCTTTGTGTCGTCAGTCGCCTTGACGTGCATCCGCTGGCGCGGCATCCTGATCGCGGCTGTGCCCGCCTTGCATCCGCGCGCTCTACGCCAAGCTCAACGGCTCCGCCCGCACGATCACGGGGTTTGCGCAACGTACGGTCCTCTCCACTGACAACTATCTGCACTGGCGTGGCGGTCATCGGCCGTCGTGTATGACGACACTCGCCTCGCTGATTTCGACGAGGGAGGCGTTCTCGAAGGCGTCAGCGATCAAGCTGAGGTTGGCCTCGAACAGGGTGAGCAGGTCGTCGTTGGCAATGTTGCCGGTGGCGACCACGAGGAGCCGGCGTGGCAGGTTTTGCAGCAGGTGGCTATCGCGGAAGTCGCGGTCCTTTGTGACTACCACGCGGTTCTCGCTGTCGGCGATGTCCGCAAACTGGCGGTCGCCGGTTCGATTGCCGTCTGGCAGGCTGGAGGTATGGATACTGTCGTGATTGGCTTCGGCCAACAGGTCGGACAGTCGCAGCGGGAGTTGAGCATCGATCAGGAATTTCATGCTGCGGCGAGCGGCACGACCCGGTGCCCGCCAGCGGCCAGCGCCGCGAACTCCAGAGCGGCGAGCAGATCCTCGCGTTCGAGGTCTGGATGATCGGCGATAATCTGCTCGATCGTCATACCCGAAGCTAGGAGTTCCAGAAGGCTCTCGACCGGGTAGCGTAGACCACGGATCGTGGGCTGCCCGTGGCAGATGTTCGGGACAGTGGTGATGCGATCTAGCCGTGACATGCTCTCAGCGTACCGGCTCGGACGGTGACCTACGCCTCGAGCGGCGCCTCGAGGACATACAAGGAAAGGCACGGCGATGAGTGATCAGCAGTTCGAGATGGCCGAGCGCACGATCGTGATCGAGCGCGAGCTCGACGCACCGCGCGAGCTGGTGTGGCGGGTGTGGACCGACCCGGATGAGGTGACCAAGTGGTGGGGGCCGGAGCACTTCACGACGCCCCGCGAGAAAATCGAGTTCGATCTGCGCCCCGGCGGCGTCTGCCGGATGACGATGGTCGGGTCCGACGGGGTCGAGTATGCAAACGACGGCCACTTCGGGGTCGTCGAGCCGCCCGCGCGGCTGTCGTTCGGCCAGGAGACCACCGACAACCCGATGCTTGAGTCGGGCGAGACGACGGTCGAGTTCGTCGATCTCGGCGGGGGGCGAACGAAGCTCGTCGTCGCATCCCGCATGGTCTGCGCCGAGGAGCTGATCCCGATGGCGCAGGCCGGCTGGGGCAGTCAGCTCGACAAGCTCGAGGCCCTGCTCGCGGGCTGAGCGCGAGCGGAGTCGGCGGAGTCGGCGGGTGGCGCGGGCGTCGGGGCGATCCATCCCGCCCACCGTCTCCATCTCGCCGTCGAGGGCCGATGGACTATTGCGCATCATGAACGATGTGTTTGGTGTATATGTCTTTATAAAGCATCATAAATGATTGACAGGGTCTGACCTATTTGCTATGCTCTGCATCAGATTAGATGCCATCTAGCCTTAAACACCAATAACACATCAAGATCGATGCACCTAGATGAGGCAATGACCGATAGGGCTGTCCTCGCCGAGCTTGGGCGCAGGCTCGCGCGTCACCGGATCGAGCGCAACTGGACGCAGGCCGAGCTGGCCGTCGCGGCGGGGGTCGGGCAGGCGACCGTGCAGCGCGCGGAGCGAGGCGAGTCGGTGCAGATGACCTCGATGGTCAAGTTGCTGCGGACGCTCGAGCTGCTCGGCGGACTCGATCTCGCAGTACCCGAGTCGATCGACCTTCCGATCGCCCGACTGGAACGCGAGCAACGCAAGCTCCGCCGCCGCGCCAGCGGTCGCTCCCGGGGGCGCGGCCGGGCGCATATGGCCGGAGAGGCCGGTGAGGCTCCTGCATCCGTCGAGTCCGCCGCATCCACCGAGTCCGGCGAACGGCCGTGGAGGTGGGGCGACGCGACGGACGCGACGGACGCACGCGACGCGACGGAGCGGACGCACGCGACGCGACGGACGCGACCGGCGCCGCCGAATGACCGTCGCGGCGGTGACGCTCTGGGGGGCTCGGATCGCGGCGGTCTCGATCGACGAAGGGGCACGCTACGCCACGTTCCAGTATGACCCGGCGTTCGTGCGCAGCGGCATCGAGCTCGCGCCCGTGCGGATGCCGCTGCGAGCGCGGCCCTACAGCTTCCCCGGTCTGCCCGAGGACGCGTTCAGTGGTCTCCCGGGATTGCTGGCCGATTCCCTGCCCGATCGCTGGGGGACGGCGCTCGTGAACGCCTGGCTGGCCTCACAAGGGCGCGCACAGTCGAGCTTCGACGTCGTGCAAAGGCTCTGCTACGTCGGCACCCGCGGTGTCGGCGCGTTGGAGTTCCAGCCGGCCCACGAGCCGTCGACCCCCGCCGGCGCGGACCTACACCTCGATGCGCTCGTGCGGCTCGCGAGCGAGGTACTCACGCAGCGGTCGGAGTTCGTGGCCGAGCTGAGCGAGAACCCCGATGAGCAGGCGATGAAGGCGATCCTCGCGATCGGCAGCTCCGCCGGGGGCGCGCGCCCGAAGGCGTTCATCGCCTACAACGACGCCACGGGCCAGGTCCGCTCCGGTCAGGTGGAGGTCGGTGAGGGCTTCCGGCACTGGCTGCTGAAGTTCGACGGCGTCTCCCGCGCCGGCGATCATGGCCTCACCGATCCCGAGGGCTGGGGCGCGGTCGAGTACGCCTACTCGAAGATGGCGCGGGCGGCCGGCATCGAGATGACCGAGTGCCGGCTGCTGGAGGAGCACGGCCGCCGGCACTTCATGACGCGCCGCTTCGACCGGCCCGACGACGGCGGCAAGCTGCACATGCAGACCGTCGGGGCGCTCGATCACGCGAGTTACAACGAGCCGGGCACCTATAGCTACGAGCAGCTGATGCTGCTGATCCGCCGTCTGGGACTCGGCACGCCGGTCGCCGAGCAGCAGTTCCGGCGCATGGTCTTCAACGTAGTCGCGCGCAATCAGGACGATCACGTCAAGAACATCGCCTTCCTGATGGATCGCGAGGGCGCGTGGTCGCTGGCTCCAGCCTACGACGTGATCTGGGCCTGGAACCCCGGCAATCGCTGGCTCGACAGCCACCAGATGTCGATCAACGGCAAGCGCGACGGGTTCAGCGTCGCCGACCTGCGTGCAGTCGCCGCGGTCGCGGGGCTCAAGCGCGGCCGTGCCGAGACGATCCTCGCGGAGGTCAGCGATGTCGTCGCGGGTTGGCGCGTCCTCGCCGGCGCGGTCGGGGTCGAGGAGTGGATGATCGAGCGGATAGCTCGCTCGCACCGCCTGACGCTGCCCGCGTCCTGATCTGAAGCCCCCAGTGAGGCGATGCGATGGAGGATTCCGGTTCAGGTGTTTTCGACGGTGTCGTCTCAGGGAAAACCGGGCGCCGGCAAACTGGCCGTCGGCTGGCCGGTTCGCTTCTCGACGGGTAGGCTTCCGGTGCGGAGGCCAGGCAGCGGGTCCGGGCCACGCTCTATCAAGGGAGCACGGATATGAGCGAGCGCGTCGTTGTACTCGGCGCGGGCTTCGGCGGCCTCGAGCTCGCCACGACGCTCTCGGAGAGGCTCGGCGAGGACGCGCACGTCACCGTGATCGACAAGTCCGATGCGTTCGTGTTCGGGTTCTCCAAGCTCGACATCATGTTCCGCGGCGCCACGACGGATGCGGTGCGCATGCGTTACCGCGATATCGCCAAGCCCGGGGTGCGGGTGCTGCGCGAGACGATCGCCGCGATCGACCCCGAGGCGCGAACCGTGGTCACCGATGCGGGAACGCACGAGGCGGACGTGCTCGTGGTCGCGCTCGGCGCCGACTACGACATGGACGCGACCCCCGGCCTCGCGGAGGCCGGCAACGAGTTCTACTCGGTGGCCGGCGCCGAACGGCTCGCCGGGATCATCCCGTCGTTCTCGCGCGGTAATGCCGTGATCGGGATCTGCGGCGCTCCGTTCAAGTGCCCGCCGGCTCCCAGCGAGTGCGCGCTGATGCTCGATGACCAGCTCAGGACGCGCGGGGTGCGGGATGCCTGCGAGATCTCGATCGTGATGCCGCTGGGCACTCCCGTGCCGCCGTCGCCGGAGACCTCAGCGGCGCTGGAAGCGGAGTTCGCCGCGCGCGAGGCACCTGTTACATCGAGTTCGGTCGAGGGACGGATCGGCAGCGTCGACATCGACTTCCTCTCCGGTCCGACGAAAACTGGCACGTTCAACGCGCCTTCGGCGGAGCAGATGGCGCAGAAGGAGCAGTTCGGTTCGAGCCGCCGCGTGCGCTGGTTTGGTGGGTGAGCGCGCTTGCTTGGTGCGTGAGCGCTTGCTCGAGGCGCTGCTCGCTGGTTGAGCTCGCGGCGGGGGACGGCCGCGAGGTCTACTCGTTGAGGCCGACCACTTCCAGCAGCGCGATCCAGTCGTCCTGGCCGCGCACGAATTCGAGTTCATCGAACCTGGTCGCGACCTGTTTGACCCGTTTCAGCAGCGCCCCGTCCGCCGGCGGCACGTAGGGTTTGAGCAGGGCCCAGGGGATTTCATGGATCTCGATCGCTTCGACGTGCTGGTCGTAGGGCTCGACATCGGCGGGCATCGGCCCGAAGCCGTTCGCGTGCCAGGCGCTGATGTCGGCACAGATATTCGGTACCTGCAGGCCGACCATTTCCCGCAGGCCGTCGGCGAGCTTGCGGGCATCGCGCGTGATCTGCGGGTTGCTCCACGTCAGCCGGTCCAGGGTGTCGACGTACGCGTGGACGATCGCCGCGTCGGTGTGGTAACCGGTCGCCCAGAGCGCGCCGGTCACCTCGTAGCTGAGCTTCTCCTCTTCTTCGTTCTCCGGCGAGCCCGCCCCGGCGTCCGGGCATTCGGCGTGGAAGTGAAGATCGAGGCTGTGGATGCTCGCTTCGACCGACGACCACGTGCTCACCGCGGTATGCAGGACCTTGTAGCTGGCCGTGAGATAGGTGTGGGTCGAGGCGATGTCCCGCGATGTGGCGCCGGCCGTGGCTGGTGCGATCGCGATGGTGACAGCGAGCACGGCGGTGAGGGTCGTTGCACGCTTGAGCATTCCGTCACAAATATATCTTGGATGACGGAGCTCGCGTCGCGGATCGACAATGGAGCTCGCATCTCAGGTCGCTAGAGCTAGACTCCGGCGACTGTGGACGCTGCCCTGAACAACCACCATCGCGACACGCTGAGGAAGATCTTCGCTCATCCGGCGAGTGGCAACGTCGAGTGGCGTCAGGTGCTCTCGCTGCTCGAGGCCGTCGGGACCGTGGAGGAGGAGCACAACGGCAAGTTCAAGGTCACGCTCGGCGCCGAGATGGAGACGCTGGCGCGGCCGCGCGGCAAGGACGTCGACCGGCAGATGGTCGTCGACCTGCGGCGTATGTTGACCGGAGCGGGGCTTTCACCGGAGGACACCGATCGCTAGGCGCTGTCGCTGAGAGACTCCACCAGGAGCCCCGTCGACAGGCACCCATCGCCGTTTACGCTTCTCGCACGACCTCGATCCACTCCAGCGCTCGCCCGCACAGCGAGCGCCACCGCGCGGCGGGGGTCACGCCCAGCGTCGGCTGACCGCCGGCGCCGACCGGCGTGAGGAAGATCGAGTCGAGGATCGCCGAGCCGCCGGAGCCGGGGGCGAAGGGGTTGGAGGCACCGCGCGAGATCGTCACGCGATGAAGACCGGCGGCGAGGCGCACGCGCAGCGGCGCGATCGTGTCGGGGTCGCTGGCGACGCCGTTGAGCTGGCCGGCGATTGTGGCGAGATGACGACCGTCGACGCTGACCTCGACCGCGGGCATGATCTCGCCCCGCAGCCACAGATCCCAGAGGCCGGCGTGGGGGGCCGCGAACGTGGCCGTGAGCCGGCCGGGTCGTGACATCAGCAGCCCGTCCCGCGACTCGGCCCAAGCGGGGTGCTGCGCGCGCGCCACGTCGATCGGAACGATCTGCGGCGGGTGCGCGCTGATGAGCCCGGCGCCGTGCGTCTCGGCCAGCCGCGCGAGGCCGGCGACGCGCGAGCACTCGATCGGCTGTCCGCTCACGCCTTCGCCCTCCGGTCCGCCCGCTCGCGCGTTCGGCCCCCCCGCGGCAGATCCGCCGGTCGTCGTCGTTGTGGTCGTCCCTGTCCCTGTCGCCGGCATGCTCCCAGGCGCGACGTGCGCAAGCGCCGCCGGCGCTCCGGGACGCCGTCCCCAGACTTCGTAGTAGGCGCCCTGGTAGAGCAGGCGGTAGGCGGCTGGGGGCCGCGGGGCGGCGGGGTTGCGGCGGGTGACGATCAGCGGGTAGGAGCGCAGCGCCGTGGGAGAGACCAAGTCGAGGTTCGCCGGCTGTCCCTCGGTCTGCGCGACCGGCGGCGGCGGATACATGAATCCGGGACCGCCGACGTCGAGGTCGCGGAGCACGTAGAGCGCGTATTCGTCGTAGTCGGTGAACAGCGCCGGTCCCCGGCCGGCGAAGCGCGAGTCGATCGACGCGAGCTCTTCGTAGCGCGCGGTCGGCGCGAGGTTCGAGCCGTGGTACTGGAGCGCGTCGGAGGCGGCGATGCCGCCGGCGAGCGCGAGCGCCAGCAGCAGTGCAGTTGCCCACCGGAATGCCGGCCGGGGCGCCGATCGTGCGGCGTGTCCGGGCGGTCGTGCGGCGCGTCCGGGGACCGAAGCGGATCTCGGCTGCGACGATGCCGGGCGCACGCGGCCCCAGTCGCGCAGCGCGGCCACGCCGCCCCATGCGAGCAGCACTACTACCGGCGAGGTCAGCATCAGCGCCTTGCCGTCGGCCCAGGTCGTCCCGTAGGCGGTCAGCCCGAGCCAGACCGCGAGCGTGAGGGCGATCCAGGCCGCCAGCGCGTACTCGCGCCGGTGGATGACGTACGCGGCGCCGAGCACGGCGGCCGCGAGCGCGACGAGCGACAGCGCGTAGGAGATCGTGAGATCGCCGCCGACGGGGACGTGCTTGTAGCTCGCGACCAGCCAGGTGCCGAGGATCTGGACGGTGCGGAGCGGGTTCTGCAGGTTGCCCGGGTTGTTCGTCGAGGCGATGTTCCGCGCGATCCGCAGCGATCCCGACAGCTCGAGCCAGGTGCCAAGCGCGGCGACGAACGCGACGAGCAAACCGGCCGCCACGAGCAACACGAGTCCGCGCGTGCCCGACCGACCCGAGGCACGGACTCCCGCCGGCCCTGGTGTTCCTGGGACGGCGTCTGCAGACGTGACGCTGTCCGGCGTGGTACCCCCAGATGCAAGGACGTCTCTCGACGAGGTGTCATCCGCTGCAAAGTTCCCCGAGGCGATCTCCCGGACGGCGACCGCGACGAGCACGACCGCCGCCGCGAACGCCCACGCGCCGAACGCGACCCCGAGCGCCGAGACCCCGGCGGCGGCGACGAGCGCGAACGGAACGACCCCGCGGGGAGGCCCGCGCAGCCAGCGCGGGTGGAGTACGACGAGCGCGCCGAGCGCGAGGATCAGCGAGAGTGAGGTGATCTCCTTGACGGAGGCGACGAGCTCGTAGCCGTAGACGAGCGCCGGCAGCGCGATCGTCAACGTCGCCAGGGCGGCGAGCCAGCCGTCGAGCCCGAGCCGGCGCACGAGCACCCAGGCCGGGCCGGTGGAGAGCGCGAGCATGAACGCGTTGAACGGCTGGGAGGCCCAGATCAGCGGCACGCGCACGAGCAGCGCGCTGCCGCCGAACAGGGTGTCCGCCCCCGAGGGGTAGTAGGTGTTGTAGTAGTCGTTGAGGTACTGCCCGGGGGAGTTGCGCAGGTCGAGGTGCGCGTAGTCCTGGCCGTGGTGGATCAGGAAGTCGGCGCCGAGCATGTGGAAGGCCGAGTCGGTGAGGACGCCGTAGGAAGAGAACGAGGGACGCCCCGCGAACAGGACCGGCGCGAGCGCGGCGACGTAGGCGACGACCGGCACGGCCAGCTGCCAGCCAAATCGCCGCCGGCCACCTTCCGTCTGACTTATCCCGGGCCTCTGCACCGGCCCCGGCCCTGGCCCCGGCCCTGGCCCCGGCCCAGGCGTTTCGATCGGGCTCAGCCCGCCCGACCCGGCCGCCTCAAGCGTCGCTGACCCGAGCGCCTGCGCCGGCCCCCGTCCGAACATCCCCGCCAGCCGCCGCCGCCCGAGCGCGAACCCGGCGAGCGCGAACAACGCCAGCAGATAGGGCGTCGCCGGCGCGAGCAAGACGACGTACGTAGTGAGCTGGGAGAGCCCGATCAGCGCCGCCGCGCCGACGACCGGCAGCAGCGCGCCCGGCAGGAACGAGCCGCTCGCGCGGTCGACGAGCAGCCCGGCGCCGAGGCAGAGCAGCGCGAGCACGCACGGGTAGAGCAGTGTCGCGAGCACGAACATCGGCGTGGCCTCGGTCAGATCGGGCGACGCGGCGGTTCAGCGGCGCGAGGGTCGGGTGTGAGCCAGACCCGCGGACGCCTGCGCCGGGAGACGCCTGCCCCCGACTAGGACTCCCGTGGGATGTGCGGCGCGAGCTCGCGCCGGGCGATCGAGAGCTTGTGCACCTCGTCGGGCCCGTCGGCGAGGCGCAGCGTGCGCAGGTGCGCGTAGGCCCAGGCCAGGGTGAAGTCGTCGGAGACACCGCCGCCGCCGTGCACCTGGATCGCGCGGTCGATCACCTTCAGCGCGATGCTCGGCGCCGCGACCTTGATCGCCGCGATCTCCATGCGGGCGTGGCGGTTGCCGACGGTGTCCATCAGCCACGCCGCCTTCAGCGTCAAGAGGCGCGCCATCTCGATCTCGATCCGCGACTCCGCGATCCAGTCCTGGATGTTCGCGCGCGCGGCGAGCGGTTGGCCGAACGTGACGCGCGCGGCCGCGCGCGAGCACATCGCCTCCAACGCCCGCTCGGCGGCCCCCAAAGCACGCATGCAGTGGTGGATCCGCCCCGGCCCGAGCCGCGCCTGCGCGATCATGAACCCCTCGCCCTCGCCGGCGACGAGGTTCTCCGCCGGGACGCGCACGTCCAGAAAATCGATTTCGGCGTGGCCCTCCTGGTCCTGGTAGCCGAACACGGGCAGCCCGCGCAGGATCGAGACGCCGGGCGTGTCCAAAGGCACGAGGATCTGGCTCTGCTGGGCGTGGCGCGGCCCGTCGAAAGAGGTCTTGCCCATCACGATCAGGAGCCGGCAGTGGGGGTGGAGCGTCCCCGAGCACCACCACTTGCGCCCGTTGAGGACGTACTCGTCCCCGTCGCGCTCGATCCGCAGGGAGATGTTCGTCGCGTCGGAGGAGGCGACGTCGGGCTCGGTCATCGCGAAGCCGGAGCGGATCTCGCCGTCGAGCAAGGGCCGCAGCCAGCGCTCTTTCTGCGCGGGCGTGGCGAACTGCGAGAGCACCTCCATGTTGCCGGTGTCGGGCGCCGAGCAGTTGCAGGCCTCCGAGGCGATGTGCGAGCGCCCGAGCAGCTCGGCGAGCGGGGCGTAGTCGCTGTTGGAGAGGCCGGCGCCGTACTCAGGGTCGGGGTGGAACATGTTCCACAGGCCGAGCTCACGCGCGCGCACCTTCAGTTCCTCCATGATCGCCGGCTGGTGGTGCGGGTCGCCGGACTCGCGCAGCTGGCGCTCGTAGACGGCCTCGGCGGGGTAGATCTGCTCGTCCATGAACGCGCGGAGGCGCTCCTGGAACTCGATGCAGCGCTCACTCGGCTGGAAATCCATCAGGGGTCCTCCTTTGGACGGCGGGTTGTTGAGGGGTATATCGAGTCTGAGGCGAGCGTGACAGCGGCGTTGTTCCCGGTCGGGACTGGGTGGGGTGCACGAGCGATTTAGACACCGGCCGATACTCCTCCGCACCGGGCCCGGGCGGCGGTGAGGTGCTCAGCCGGGGCGCCTCACGGCTTCTTCACCCGGCGCTGCGTGTTTTGGCCTGCTTGCACAGCTCTGCGAGGCCGATCGCTTGCACCGGTGGTGTGAGGCGGTAGCTCTCGGCTCCGGGGTAGACGATCAGCGCGCGCCGTGGCTTCAGGTCGGCGAGGGCGGAGTGAAAGCCGCGCTCCGGGGTGGGCGCGAGGCTGCGCTTGATCTCGATCGCCCACTCCTCGCCGCCGGGCCAGCTGAGGACGAGGTCGATCTCCGCGCCGTGGCTCGTCCGGTAGAAGCTTCCCTGTACTCGATGCTCGTCCGCGCCGGCCGCCGCCAGCAGGTTCTCGATCGCCATGCCCTCCCAGCTCGGCCCGGCGACGGGGTGCCCGAGCAGCGCCTCCTTGTCGGCCAGCCCGAGCAGCGCGTGCACGAGGCCGCTGTCGCGTACGTATACCTTCGGCGAGCGCACCAGTCGCTTGCCGGCATTCGGCAGTCGGGGCGCAAGGCGCCGCACGAGCAGCAGATCGACCATCAGGTCCAGATAGTGGGCGATCGTTGTTCCACTCACACCGAGTCCGCGCGCGAGCTGCGCGGCGTTGAGCAGGCCGCCCTGATGGTGCGCGAACATCGTCCATAGCCGCCGCAGCGTCTCGGCCGGGATCCGCGGGCCCAGCTGCGGGATGTCGCGCTCCAGGTATGTGCGGATGAAGTCTTGGCGCCAGCGCAGGCTGATCGCGTCGTTGCCCGCGAGGAAGCTGTCGGGGAAGCCGCCTCGAACCCACAGCCGGTCCAGTTGCTCCTCGCCCACCTCGGTGACGTCGAACGGCGCGAGCTCGACGAACGCGATCCTGCCTGCCAGGCTCTCGCCGGACTGGGCCAGCAGGTCGATCGCGGCGGAGCCGAGCAGCAGGAACCGGCCGGCCCCGGCGCCTTCGCGCCTGGCCCGGTCGATCACACCGCGCAGCGTCTCGAACAGGCCGGGTGCGCGCTGGATCTCATCGAGGATCACGAGCTCCCCGGCGTGGTCGGCGAAGTAGAGCTCGGGCTCGGTCAGGCGAGCCCGGTCCGTCGCGGACTCCAGATCCAGATAGACCGATGGCCGCCCCTCGGCGATCGCCAGGGCAAGCGTCGTCTTCCCCGCTTGCCGCGGCCCGAGCAGGGCAACCGCCGGCACCTGGTCCAGCAGCTCGGCGACTTCAGCAGCTACTCGCCTCTCTATCATCCGTGCAATTATAAACCTCCGCTACAGATTTGCACGGATGTTTCATGGTGGTCAATGGAGTCTGAGATGTTGAACGGCGCTCGGCCGGGGCGCCTCACCGCTTCTTTTTATGGGACCCCGTCTGTTCGGCCCAGAAGTTGACGGTCTCGCGCTCGTGGCGGATGCCGAGCTCGAGGCCGAGTCGGGGGCCGGCCGGGGCTTCGTCGGTGAGCTGCTCGCGGATCGTTTCGTATTGGGCGAGCTTCTGGCGGTGGGTCTCGAGCTGGACTTCGGCGAGCTGTTGTATGTCGGCGCCGAAGAAGAGCTTCAACAACGCGGGGTCTCTGAGCATGTAGGGCTCGGGGGCGAAGGTTCCCAGCCAGTCGTCGAGTGCCTGCCGTCCACGGTCGGTGAGCGCGTAGAGCTTGCGCCGGCGGCCGTGGGGCTCCTGCTGCTCGGTCAGATAGCCGGCGCGCGCGAGGCGCGCGGGCTCGGCGTAGAGCTGGGAGTGGGGCAGGGTCCAGAACTCGCCGACCGTGAGCGAGGCCATCTGCTTGAGGTCGTACGGGGGTCGCCTGGCCCGACATCGAGAGCAGGCCGAGGACGATGTGGGAGGTGAGTGTCAGCTCGATCTCGTCGGTCATCTGCACAGTCCTTGACAACCCGCTGCCGACAAGCGGGGCAAGCAGACGATCTCCTACATCACCCTCACGAAAAAATGCCCGAGAGCCGGCCTCCTGGTCAAGGCCGAATTCAAGTTCGACAGCGGCGAAAGCACCGCCGTCACGTACAAGCCGCCGTGCCCCAAGAGGTAGGAGCTCCGCCGGGCCAGCTTGAACTGCTACTACCGGGCGAACCTCCAGGCCGTGGTGGCGCGGTCTGCCCGCGCGAGCACTAGACTTGGTGTAGCGAGATGCTGGTGTCGGGTCACGGAGCGCCATACGACTGGATCGAGACGATCCCGTCGACCGAGTAAGGGAGAGGGAGTTGATGCGCAAAGCATGCAAGTACATGGTCCTGGTCGCGCTGGCCGTCGTCGGCCTGCCCGCCGTCGCTTCGGCGGCGACCGTCACCGGCGTGAAAGCGGCGATCAAGCCGATCCCGGGCTTTCCCGAAACCGGTCCGATCCTCGGCGCCGGCGCCGAGGTCGAAATCGAAGGCAAACTCGAAGGCAACGAACTTCCCGGCGGCCTGCCGTTGCAGACGCGCAGGCTGGCCGTGTACTTCCCGGCGGGCACGAAGATCGACCCCACCGGCTTCCCCACCTGCACGGCGGCCAAGCTCGAAATTACCGGGCCGGAAGGTTGCCCGAAGCAGTCGCGGATCGCCGACGGGACGGTCGGTGTGGCCGACCAGATCGGCCAGGGCGAAGCGACGCGCGAGACCGGGGCGCTGGAAGTCTATGCGGCTCCGGGCGACGGGGTGGTGGCGTACGCCAACGCGGCCGCGCCGATCTCCGCGCAGATCGTGATCCCGGCGCACTGGGAAACCGCACCGGCGCCGTACGGTCCGAAGCTGACGTTCGAAATCCCGCTCGTCGACTCGGTCCCGGGCGCGCTCCCGGTGTCGGGCACCGAACTGCACATCAAGGCCGGAGCGGCGATCAGGAAGGGCGGCAAGACCTACTACTACGGCCGCGTTCCGGCGAAGTGCCCGAAGGGGGGCTTCCCGGGGAAGGGCGAAGTGACGCTCGAAGGGGGCCAGAACATCGTCACCGAATTGAACGTTCCCTGTCCGAAGAAGCGCGTGATCCGGACCCCGGCCCGATCCCATAAAGGGTGACCTCGTAGTAGAGGGATTGGAACTAACCGAGGATCGGGCCGGGATCCGGACCCGCTTGGCTGAGACGAAATGACTGGTTGTGCCGGGCGTTCAGGCGGGAGGCGGGCGCTCTCGGGTGGTAGGTAGGGTCTGGGTATGACTGGATCTGAGCCGCCGCAGGGCGCCACCGGCTATCGCGCGGCGGGCGTCGACTACGAGACGCTCGATGCGGGGAAGCGGCTGGCGATCGCCGCGGCGCTGTCGACCTCCGCGTTGCTCGAGGGGCGGGGCGGGCATGCGCTCGACTCCTCGCGGGGCGAGCCGGCGTTTGTGTTCGAGCTCGACGGGCGCACGCTCGCGTTTGTCGTCGAGGGGCTCGGGACGAAGTCGATGATCGCGCGCCAGGTGCTGGAAGACCAGGGGATCAATCGCTTTGGCGATGTTGCCTACGACACGGTCGCGGCGATCCTCAATGACCTCTGCTGTGTGGGGGCGCTGCCGCTGGTCGTGAACGCGTACTTCGCGACGGGGGCCTCGGAGTGGTACCGCGAGGGCGAGCGGGGGGCGGCGCTGATCGAGGGCTGGCGGCGGGCGTGTGTGGACGCGGGCTGCACCTGGGGGGGTGGGGAGTCGCCGACGTTGCCGGGGCTGCTGGATGGGCGCGAGATCGAGCTGGCCGGCGCCGCCGTCGGGGCCGTGCCGGCGGGGCGGCGGGCGCTGCTCGGCGAGGAGCTGGAGCCGGGCGATGAGATCGTGCTGGTCGCCTCGAGCGGGTTGCACGCCAACGGCGCCTCGCTCGCGCGCCTGCTCGCGGGGCGGCTGCCGGATGGCTACGCGACCGAGTTGGCGGCCGATCGCACAACGTCTGACCCCATCGCCACCACCAGTACCGCCGGCGCCGGCACCACAACCTTGGGCGAGGCTCTGCTCGAGCCCTCGGTGATGTACGTCGGGCTGGTCGCGGCGCTGCTGGCGCGGGAGCTGCCGCTGCGCTACATCAGCCACATCACCGGGCACGGGCTGTTGAAGCTGATGCGCCCGTCGCGGCGGGCGCTGACCTATCGGATCGAGTGCCTGCCGCCGGTGCCCGCGGTGCTGAGCTTCCTCGTCGAGCAGGCGGGGCTGGACGCGCACGCGGCGTACTCGACGTTCAACATGGGCTCCGGCTACGCGCTCTACTGCGCGCCGGGGGCGGGGGAGGCGGTCGTGGCGATCGCCGAGGGGCTCGGCCTGAGCGCGCTCGTGGCGGGGCGGGTGGAGGAGGGGCCGCGGCAGGTGATCCTCGAGCCGGTCGGCGTGCATTTCGCCGGCGAGGAGCTGGATCTGGCTTAAGTCTAACCTTCTAGTCGAGGGTTAGTTTGGTACCTAGATGGCAAATATCTGGAATTCTGAAGTGGCCGGGAGGGGGTTGGGAGGCAATGGGGGGGGCTCGCGGACGGCGATCGGCCTCGACCGAAGTCGCCGGTCGCCAGGCTGGCCGTCTGGCCGCTTCGGCCAAGTCGCACGGTTCGGCGCTCTGCAAATCGCGGCCCGTGCGACGGTTCGGGCTTGAAGCCGTTGGCCGGGCCGGATAAGGTTCTTTAGTAGAGATCGCCATTGTTCCCCGACCGGATTTGGCCGGGGATCTCGAAACGCCGGACCGAGATGGCTCCGGAGCTACCCGGATCGAGGCGGATCTGTCCATCGAAGAAACATGAGGAGAGAGATGATGCGCAGAATTTCCACCTGTCTGGCCGTGCTCGGCCTGGCCGTACTCGTCCTGTCGGCCTCGGCTTCGGCCGCGCCGACGATCACGTTCAAAGCGAAGGCTGTGCCGATCCCGAAGCCCGGCGGCGGCACCTTCCCCGGCACGGGGAACATCCTCGGCGCGGGCGCCGCGGTGCAGACCGAATTCACGATCTCCGGGACCGAATACGGCGGCTTCCCGCCGCCGCTGACCGGTGTCATGGTCGAGCTGCCGGCCGGCGTGAAGCTCAATCCGGGAGCGTTCGCCACGTGCGCGGCGAGCGTGATCCAGGAAAAGGGTCCCTCGGCCTGCCCGAAGACGTCGAGCGCGGGCCCGAAGGGCGAAGCCAGCGGCGTTGTGAGCTTCGGCACCGAACGCGTGTCCGAGACGGTCGCGGTGATTCCGTTCTTCGCTCCCGGTGGCGGACTCGAGTTCTACGTCAACGGCGTGAGCCCGGTCTCGATCGAAATCCTCGCGAAAGGCACGATCACGACCGCCGCCCCGCCCTACGGCCCGAAGTTCGAAGGCGAAGTGCCGTTGATCGAATCGGTCCCCGGCGCGCTCGACGCCTCGGCTGAGAAGATCAGCGTCAAGCTCGGCGCCGCGATCAAGAAGGGCAAGAAGACGATCTCCTACGGCTCGCTGCCGAAGAAGTGCCCGGCGGGCGGGTTCCCGTTGAAGGCGGTCCTGTCGTTCCTCGGCGGTGCGACCTCGGAAGCCACGTACAAGGCGCCGTGCCCCAAGAAGTAGACCGGAGAGGACAGCGGCGAGCCGATGTCGAAGAGGACGTGAGCTCGATCGGAGCGTGATGAAAACGAGACGGGCGGCCCATCGAATACGATGGGCCGCCCTTTCGTGTAGCTGAACCGCAAGGAAGAGGATCGGGTTGAGGACGCAGACCGCAGGGTGGAGGAGAGGCGCGGCCGGTTTCGCCGGTGTGCTTGGCGTGGCCGCGCTCGTGGCGGTCGTGCTGCTCGCCACCTCGGCGGGGGGGTCCGGCGGCACCTACACGGTGCGCGCGATCTTCGACGACGCCGGCAACGTGATCTCCGGTGAGAACGTGAAGATCGACGGCGTTACCGTCGGATCGGTGGGCTCGGTCACGCCGACCCCGCAGGCGCAGGCGGCGGTCGTGCTGAAGATCGAAAACCCCGGCTTCCAGAGCTTTCGCGCCGACGCCAGCTGCACGATCGAACCGGAGGCGCTGCTCGGCGAGAAGTTCGTCAACTGCCTGCCGACGCAGCCTCGCGCCGCGGGCACGCCGCTGCCGCCGCCGCTGCGGAAGATCCCGAGCGGACAGGAAGGCGCAGGCGAGTACCTGCTGCCCGTGCAGAACACGGCGAGCCCCGTCGACGTCGACCTGCTCAACGACATCACGCGCAGGCCCGAGGCCGAACGCTTCACGATCATCATCAACGAGCTCGGCGCCGGGCTCGCGGGCCGCGGCAGCGACCTCAACGAAGTCATCAAGCGCGCCGACCCGGCGCTGCGCGAAGTCGACAAGGTGCTCGCGATCTTCGCCAGAGAGAACAAGACGCTGGCGAAACTCGCGGTCGATTCCGCCACGGCGCTGAAGCCGTTCGCCGCCGTGCGCGAACACGTCGCCAACTTCATCGTGTCGAGCAACACGGTCGCCACCGCCACCGCCGAGCAACGCGGCGCGCTCGCCAAGAACCTCGCTGACTTCCCGGCGTTCCTGCGCCAGCTCGGCCCGGCGGCCGAACGCCTCGGCAGGCTCGCCGACCAGACGACCCCGACGTTCACCGACCTCGCGGCCGCGGCCCCCGGGATCAACAAGGTCTTCACGAACCTGCCGGCGTTCGCGAACAGCTCGACCGCGTTCTTCACGAGCCTCGGCCGCACCGCGCGGACCTCAGGTCCGGCGATCGCCGCCACGCAGCCGTTGCTCGGCCAGGTGAAGGGGCTCGGCGGCGCGGTGAATCCGCTCGCCGGCAACCTCTCCGAACTGCTCACGAGCCTGCGCGACACCGGCGGGCTCGAGCGCTTCCTCGACTTCGTCTTCCTCGGTGGCGGCAGCCTCAACGGCTACGACTCGCTCGGGCACTTCCTGCGCGCCGAGATCGTTGCCGGCATCTGCGTCGGCTACAAAGTGACTCCTCAGAATGGATGCAGCGCCAACTTCGTGAAGGGAGGCGGCTCCGCCGCCTCCGCGAGCTCCGCCACCGCCACTGCCAGCTCGACCAGCCTCGTGATGGACCGCACGCTCGCCGTCCTGAACGGCGCGACCCCGGCCGAGGCGATCGCGAAATACCCGGGCTCGGTCCCGTCGCTCGGGTCGGAGAACAGTGCGCTCGCGGCGCTGAGCTCTGAAGGGGGGCCCACGTCCACGGTCCAGCCGGTCGGTGGCGCCAGCGCGGGCACGACCTACTACTCGCCCGCGGCCGAAAGCGCGAGCGGGATGCTGCTCAACTACCTGCTCGGCAACTGATCGATCGAACCACAGACGATGACCACGCGACCGACCACCCCCATCCACGGCCCCGAGACCACGGCTCCGCGTGCCGGCCGTGGCGACGACGTTCGAGGCGCCGTGTGGCGTCTGCGTCCGGTCGTCGGAGGGACGCTGCTCGCGGCGCTGGCAGCGTTCACGCTCGTGCCGGCGGTGGCGGGCGCCAGCGAACCGACGACGACCTCGCCGTCCGCGACCGGCACGACGACCGCGGCCGAAGCGACGCCTCCAAGCGAGACGACCACGACCACGACCGCTCCCGAAGTCCCCGCGACCACGCCGGCCACAACCCCGGCCACGACCACGACAGAAACAACCGCGCCGGCTCCCGCGCCCGTGTCACCGTCGGGTGCGCCGGGCGAAGCGGAAACGCCACAGGTTCGGACCCAGCACACGCAGGGGATCACGCCCGGCGGGTCCGCGTCCACCACCACGCACGCGCACACGAAATCCGAAGGTGGGGCCGGCGGCGCCAAGGCGACGAGCAAGCAGACCGAAGCGGGTGGCGGCTCCGCCGCGACGGCGGTACCGGGGACGCACCGCGCGCCCGGGGTGGGTGGG
Organism: uncultured Solirubrobacterales bacterium; assembly: GCA_963789675.1. Taxonomy (GTDB): domain Bacteria; phylum Actinomycetota; class Thermoleophilia; order Solirubrobacterales; family Solirubrobacteraceae; genus Palsa-744. The sequence continues at coordinate 45,788 of CAWBLR010000018.1, forward strand.
TTCCGATCCCTGACGCCGCCGCTGCCGTTGACGCTCGGATCGTCGATCTCGGGCGTATCGAGCTTCTTCATCGAAAGCTTCGAGGTGCCGCCGTTCCTGCTCCCGATCTACCAGGCCGCCGGCACCGCCTACGGGATCCCCTGGCAGGTGCTCGCGGCGATCAACGAGGTCGAGACCGACTACGGCCGCGACCTCAGCGTCTCCAGTGCGGGCGCCGAGGGCTGGATGCAGTTCCTGCCCGCTGAGTGGGCGCAGTACGGGGTCGACGCCAACGGCGACGGCTTCAAGGACCCGTACAACCCGGCCGACGCGATCTTCACCGCCGCGCGCTACCTGAAGGCGGCCGGCGGCGACAGCGACATCCGCGGCGCGGTGTTCTCCTACAACCACTCGCAGGCCTACGTCGAATCGGTGATGCTGCGCGCGCAGCTGCTCGGCGGCACCCCGGCGCAGCTGCTGGGAGCGGTCACCGGTCTGACCGAAGCGCGCTTCCCGGTGCACGCGCCGTCGCACTACAGCGATGGCTTCGCGACCGCGCCATCCAGCGCCGGCACGGCCGCCGGCACGTCCACCACCGGCACGCCGAAGACGCTCGTCGGCACGACGATCTACTCCCAGCAGGGCGCGCCGGTGATCGCCGTGCAGGACGGCGAAATCACCGGCGCAGGCGAAACCCCCTCGCTGGGGCGCTACGTGACCCTGCGCGACGCCTACGGCAACACCTACACCTACGCCGAGCTCGGCAGCGTGGCAACGCTCTATCCGGTGCTCGAGCCGCACGAGCACACCGCGGTCAGCGCGCGGATCGCCGCCGCTGGCGCCTCGGGCGAACCGGCTCCGAGCGGCCCCGCCAGCGCCGGCGCGCAGCCCCGCTCGCCGCTGTCCGAAGGCGGCACCGTCTCCCTGCTGGCGCTGGGGGCCGCGGCGACGCTGGAATCCCCGCCGGCCGCGCCCGCGACTCCGCCCGCGGCCTCGTCCCCGGCTGCCCCCGCCAAGCCGGCGAAGACCCCGCGGCAGTTCCGCGCGGGCGCCGACGAGGTCTACCTGCACCCGCTGAGTGTCGGCGTGCAGGTGCTCGCCGGGACCGTGCTCGGGCACGTCGGGACCGGCACGAGCGCCACGGGCTCGACCGGAACCGGCGTCGGAACCGCCACCGGCGAGACCGGCGCGGGCGAACCCCACATGCTCTTCCAGATCCGCCCCGCCGGCGTGGGCGCGCCGCTGATCGACCCGAAGCCGATCCTCGACGGCTGGGTGCAGCTCGAAAACACCTCGGTCTTCCGCGCCAAGGGCGAGAACCCGTTCCTGGGCAACTCGCCGACGGTCGGACAGGTGCTGCTGGAGACCAAGGAGCAGCTCGAGCAGCAGGTGCTGAGCGATCCCGGGATCCACCTCCCCGCGTGCGGACGCCAGGACGTCCAGACCGGGCAGGTCGACCGGCGCGTGCTGGCGACGCTCGAGTACCTGTCGGTCTCGGGGCTGCACCCGACCGTGTCCTCGCTGCGCTGCAGCCACGTGGCGCCCGCCGACGCCGCCAACGCGGCGGAGACGGCGGCCGGCGACACGGTCGCGATCACGGCCGTCAACGGGATCGCGATCGCCGGCCATCAAGGTCCGGGCTCGATCGCCGCGATCGCGATCCACAAGCTGTCGATGCTGCAGGGCACGATCAAGCCGAGCGAGATCGTCAGCCTGACGAGCTACCCGGACATCGCCAACACGGTCGCGGCCCCCGATCAGGGCAACGCGATCCGCGTCGAGTTCGCGCCGCTGCGGGGCGGTGCAGCGGCCGGGAACGCACGCGCGGCGGGCGCCTTCGACTCGGGCCTGACGCCGGGACAGTGGGTCCAGCTGATCGCGCGCCTGGGCGAGATCCCCGACCCGAAAGTCGCCAGCGGCCCGTCGGCGGCGGCGATTCCCGACAACCCCGGCGCGGCGGCTGACCCGGGCGCGGCGACGGGCGCACCCTCGACCAATGCACCCTCGACCGGCGCTCCCGCGACACCCTCGACGGGCTCCAGCGGCGCGCAGGCAGGCGGGGAAGGCTGATGGCGACCGCCACCCCTCCGCGGCCGCCGGCGTCCTCGCCGCCGCCTCCGCCGCGCGATCCCGCTCCGGGGCCCCAATCTCCCCGCGTCTCCTCGCCGAGCCGCGCACGACCGCTGGCCGCGGGCGCGCTCGTGCTGGTCATATTGGTCGTCCTCTACCTGCTGCTCGCCGGTGGCGGCGGGACCGAATACAAGCTGCTGTTCGCCGAAGGCAACCAGCTCGTGCCCGGCGATCAGGTACAGGTCGGCGGCGTACCCGTCGGCAGCATCAAGAGCATCGACTTGACGAAGGAAGACAAGGCGCTGGTAACGATCGACGTCGAATCGTCGCTGACGCCGCTGCACGAAGGCACCACGGCCCAGGTGCGGGTGCCATCGCTGACGAGCGTCGCCAACCGCTATATCGCGCTCAGCCCCGGCCCCAACAACAAGCCCGCATTGCCGTCGGGGGCGACGCTGCCGACGAGCGCCACGCAGGGCACCGTCGACCTCGACCAGCTCTTCAACACCTTCAACCCGCAGACGCGCAGGGCGCTGCAGGAGGTGCTCCAGGGCTCGGCCGAACAGTACGCCGGGACGAACCCCGACTTCAGGCTGGCGGTCAAATACTTCCCCCCCGCGCTGGCATCCGGCACGCATATCTTCGCTGAGCTCACGCAGGACCAGAAGACGTTCACGGACTTCATCGTCGAATCGGCCAAGGCGCTGACGACGATCGGCGACCACGGCGAACAGCTGAGCGAACTCGTCGGGCACGCGAACAAGACCTTCCAGGCGGTCGGCTCGCGACAGGCGGACCTGACCGCGGCGCTGCACCAGCTGCCCGTCACGCTGCACGCGGGCAACAAGACGTTTGCGGAGATTCCCTCGACGCTCAGCGCGCTCACGCAGCTGGTGGAAATATCAAAGCCGAACACGAAGGAACTGCCGCTGTTCTTCGCGCGGCTGAACACGCTGCTGAAGACGGCGACCCCGGTCGTCGGCAACTTCAGCCAGGCGATCGACAAGCCCGGGCCGAACAACGACCTGACCGACGCGATCAACGTCCTGCCCGAGCTCGCGAAGGTGCTCTCGACGAGCTCCCCGGCGAACGTGACCGCATTGAAGGAATCGGTGCCGATCACCGCCCCGTTCGGCCCCTACAGCCCCGATCTGATCGGCTTCGTCCGCGACTTCGGCGCGAACAGCGGCTACTACGACGCCAACGGCCACTACGCGCGCGTCGCGCCGCTGTTCAACGACTTCTCGCTCGGCGCCAACAACACTCTCACCCCGGTCACGCCGCAGCAGGGCCTGCAGGGCCTGGTCGGCCATCAGCTGCGCCGCTGCCCGGGCGCGGCGACGCAGCCGGCGGCGGACGGCTCATCGCCGTTCATCGACAGCGCGCTCTTGGGCTGCGACCCCTCGGAGACGCCCTAGATGAACCCGCGCCGCAGCAACTCCCTGGCGGGCAGCCCGCTGTTGATCGGCGCGATCACGACGCTGATCGTCGTGGTCGCGGTGTTCCTCTCCTACAACGCCAACAACGGGCTGCCGTTCGTGCCGACGTACAACCTCAAAGTCGTGCTGCCCGAAACCTCGGAGCTGCAGGCGACCAACCAGGTGCGGATCGCGGGCACCCGCGTCGGCATCATCAGCTCGCTCAGCCCCCACGAGAACCCTGTCACCGGGCGCGTGACCGCGATTGCCGAACTGAAGCTCGAAAAGAAAGTGCAGCCGCTGCCCGCCGACACGAAGGCGATCGTGCAGTCGGTCTCGGCGGTCGGACTGAAGTACCTGGAACTGGAAAAGGGCAGCTCCTCGCGGACGCTGAAGCCGGGCGCGACGATCCCGGTCACGCAGGTGCGCGAACCGGTCGACATCGACCAGCTCTTCAACATGTTCGACCAGAAGACGCGGACCGCGATCCAGCAGAACACGATCAACTTCGGCGACGGCCTCGCCGAGCGCGGGCTGGGGCTGAACAACACGATCTCGACGCTGCGCCCGCTCGTCATCAACGCTACCCCGGTGTTCCACAACCTCGCCGCGCCGAAGACGGGGCTGGGCGAGCTGTTCGTCGCGCTCGACCGGGCGGCCTCGCAGACCGCGCCGGTGGCGCAGGCCAACGCGAACGTGTTCAGCGACCTGGACACGTTCTTCACCGCCTTCGCGGGCGTCGCCCCATCGCTCGAACGGACGATCGAAGGCGGGCCGGCCGCCCTGCGGCAGGCGACCTATTCGCTCCCCTACGAGGCGCACTGGGTGGAATTGAACACCGAGTTCATGCGCCTGCTGCGCCCGACCGCGAGCGCGCTGCGCGTCTCCGCGCAGCCGCTCGGTCACGCGTTCGAAGTGGGCGCGGTCAACCTGCGCGCCGCCACCGCGCTGAACGTGGCGTTGAACGAAGCCGCGAAGGCGTTCCAGGCGTTCGCGCAGAACCCCGTCGTCACGCTCGGCCTCGAAGACCTGACGCAGACGGCGACGCTCGCCAATCCGATCCTCGCGGGGCTCGCCCCCGAGCAGGTCACCTGCAATTACCTGACGCTGGCGTTCCGCAACGTGGCGAGCCTGTTCTCGGAGAACATCGGCATCGGCACGCTGGCGCGCGTGATGCCGATCCTATCTCCGGGCGGGCCGAACGCCGAGGGCTTCCCGGCCTCGGCGCCGGCCAACGGCCCCTCGATCGATCGCGGTCCCGCCCCTCTGGGTAAAGCCGGTGAAGTCGGCCCGCCGATCAACGACAACCACCTGCACTACAACCCCTACCCGAACGTCGCCGGGCCCGGCCAGCCGCAGGAGTGCGAAGCGGGCAACGAGACCTACGCGGTCGGCCAGACCGTGATCGGCCATGTATCCGGCAACGTCGGCACGACCCACGAAGCGACCACCCGCGAAGAGAACCTCTTCGGGCAGCCCTACCCCGCCGCCACGCTGAAGGCGCTTGGGCTGGAAACCGCGCAGGAAAAGGCGGCTAAGGAAAAGGCAGCGAAGGAAAAGGCGAAGAAAAAGAAGAAGAAGGCAAAGAAGCAACAGGCGAAGAAGGGGGCGCAGGCATGAAACGCCCACGCCTGAGACGCCGCCGCGACGAACTGTCGGTCGTCGAGATGCAGCGCTACAACCCGCTGCGCGTCGGCGTGATCTTCCTCGTGATCCTCGCGATCGGCGTGTACTTCGGCTTCACCAAGCACATCCCGTTCAAACACGGGTATCGCCTGAACGCGGTGTTCTCCTCCGCTCTCAACATCAAAACCAAGGCGCCCGTGCGCATCGCCGGCGTGGACATCGGTAAGGTCACCGGCCTGAAGCGCGAGGGCAAGACCGGCGTGGTCAGCATGGAAATCGAAAACCGGGGCCTGCCGATCCACTCCGATGCGACGCTCAAGCTGCGCCCGCGGATCTTCCTCGAAGGCAACTGGTTCGTCGAACTGCAGCCGGGCAGCCCCTCGGCGCCGACGCTCTCCTCGGGGGCGACGATCCCGATCACGCAGACCTCCAACCCGGTCCAGCTCGACCAGGTCCTCGACGCGCTCAACACCGACACCCGCGCGAACTTGCAGAACTTCCTCGCCGGCTACGGCGACGCCTTGACGCGCAAGCCGACGGCCGCCGAAAACGCCGAACAGGACCCCGACGTCTACGGCCTGAACGCGGCGCAGGCGCTCAACAAGGCATATCATCGCGCGCCCTCCGCCCTGCGCGGCGCGGCGATCGTCGGCCAGGCGACCAGCGGCAGCGCGGCCGACGACCTCTCCCAGCTGGTCGCGAGCATCGGCAAAGTGAGCGCGGCGCTGAACGTGCACGAACAAGACCTGAGCGAACTGATCGGCAACTTCAACATCTTCTTCCGCTCCTTCGCCAACCAGTCCACGAGCCTCGCCGCCACGCTCGCGGTGTTGCCGAGCTCGCTGCGCTCCACCGGCCATGCCTTCACGGCGCTCGATGCGGCGTTGCCCTCGGTGCGCACGTTCGCGCTGGATCTCGTTCCCGGCGTGAAGCTGCTGCCCTCGACGATCGCGGCGGGGCTGCCGTGGATTGCCCAGGTGCAGGCCTCGCTCGCGCCGAGCGAGCTCGGAGGCGTCGCCAAGGGCCTGGTCACGGCCACGCCGGCGCTCGCGAAGCTGTTCAGCGAACAGCCGGCCTTCTTCAAACAGACCGAAGCGTTCAGCAAGTGCCTGACGAAAGTCTTCTACCCGGCCGCGAACGCGAAGCTGCAGGACGGGCCGAACACCTCGGGCGTCGAAACCTACAAAGAATTCTTCTACACGCTGACCGGCCTCGCGGGGCTCGGCCAGACCTTCGACGGCAACGGCGCGATGACGCGCTTCCTCGTCGGCGGCGGCGGCGACACGTTCCGCTCGGCGCCCGTCGGGATCACCGGCAGCTCCGCGAAAGGCCGGTCAGGGCTGATCGCCCGCGCGCCGCTGGTACCCGAAGGCACCCGCCCCGCCTTCCCCGCCGAAGAGCCGCCGTACAAGCCGATGGTGCCCTGCTACACCCAGGCGGTGCCGAACTTCAACGGGCCGCTCTCATCGGGCCCAGCCGACGGAGCCGGCGGATGAGCCCCAAAGACTCCGCCAAAGAGGCCCACGAGGGCGGGCTCGACGTCCGCGATCAGATCCGCCGCTACCGCTCGGCGTTCATCGCGGTCGTCGCGATGATCGTGTTCGCGGCGTTCGTCGGCGGCTACATCCTCTCTCACCAGAACCTCAAGCTGCCGCCCTGGGTCCCCGTGCTCGGGAAAAGCTACTTCACGCTGAAGGGCGACTTCCAGACGGCGCAGGCGGTTGCGCCGGGACAGGGCCAGGCGGTGACGATCGCCGGCGCGAAGATCGGCGAAATCGCGAGCGTCGATCTGAACGACGGGGTCGCGGTCGTGACGATGCACCTGACCCCGAAGTACGCGCAGGATCGCATCTACCGGAACGCGACTATGTTGCTGCGCCCGAAGACTCAATTGAAGGACGAGACCGTCGAGGTCAACCCGGGGACGCCTTCGAGTGGCGCGCTGCAGAGCGGCGCCACGGTTCCTCTGTCGCAGACCGCGCCCGACGGCAACCTCGACGAATTCCTCGCGGCGCTCGACGCGGAATCGCGCGCCTACCTGCAGGAGCTGCTGGCCGGCGCCGGCGAAGGCCTGAAGGACAACGGCCAGCCGCTGTCGGCGGCGCTGAAGCGCTTCGACCCGACCGCGCGCGACTTCCAGGAGATCTCCTCGCAGCTCGTCGTCCGCCACGAAGAGATCGCCGACGCGATCCACAACTTCCGGCTGCTGCTGCAAGCGGTCGGCGGCAAGGACAAGCAGATCGCCGAGCTGGTCGACTCCTCCAACGCGGTCTTCAAGACGTTCGCCGAAGAGGACAGGAGCGTCGAAAGCACGATCGGGCTGCTGCCCGGCGCGCTCGCGAAGACCAAGCAGGGGCTCGGCAAGCTGGCCACCTCCTTCGCGATCGTCGGTCCCACGGTCAAGGAGCTGCAGCCGTTCGCGAAGGCGACCGCTCCGGCGGAGATCGCCACGCGGCAGCTCGCGATCAAGACGACGCCGATCTTCAAGAACCAGATCCGTCCGTTCGCGCGCCAGGTCCTGCCCGTCATCAACGAGATCGGGCCGGCGACGAAGGAACTGAGCGAAGCGTTCCCGAAGCTCGCGAGCGGTTTCTCGGTGCTGAACGAACTCTTCAACGAGTTCGCCTACAACCCGGGTGTCAACCGCGGTGGGTTCCTGTTCTTCATCGACTGGGCCACCCACAACTTCAACAGCGCGGTCAGCAGCGCCGACGCGCACGGCCCGCTGGGCCAGACGCTGGCCTACTTCAACTGCGAAGTCGTGCCGATCTTGAAAGGCGCGGCGGAAGTCAACCCGACGGTCCGGCTGCTGCTCGGCCTGCTGAACCCGCCCACCGGGGCGCAGTGCGCCGCGAGCTCGAGCACGAAAACGGCGAGCGTTGCGCGCGGTGGACGGGCCGGCTCGACGAGCGCGACCGGCCTGCTCGGCGGCCTCACCGGCAGCGTCTTCGGCCAGAAGCGCCACGACAGCGTCAAGCGGTCCGCGGCCGCCGGCGCCGGGGGAGGTGGCTGAGCGATGCAGAAGCGCGCCCCCACGCTGGCCAACATCTTCGTGATCGTGCTGTTCGTATTGAGCTGCTTCGGGCTGCTGCTGTTCCTGTGGGAGGCGTTCGGCGGCCCGCTGCCGCTGAAGGCGAAGGGCTACCGCATGGTCGTCGCCTTCCCGCGCGCGCTGGCGCTGGCCGAACAGTCGGAGGTGCGGATCTCCGGCGTCAACGTCGGTCACGTGGTCTCGGTCAAGCTCGGCAAAGAAGGGCTCACCGACGCGACGATCGAAATCGAAAGCCGCTATGCGCCGCTGCGCTCGAACATGCACGCGATCCTGCGCCAGAAGACGCTGCTGGGGGAGACCTACGTGCAGCTGATCCCGAAGGGCAACGACGCCCCCTACCTGGCCGACGGCGGCAGGCTCGCCCAGAGCCAGGTCGAACCGTCGGTGACGCTCGACGACATCCTCTCCGCGCTGAACCCGAGGACGCGCCGCGCCTTCCAGGAATGGCAGCAGTCGGTCGCGCAGGGGATCAACGGGCAGGGCGAACAGATCAACTCCGGCTTCGCGGAACTCGAACCGTTCGTCGAAAGCGCCAACAGGCTGGTCACGCTGATGGCCTCCCAGGAAGGCGCCGTGACCGCCCTGGTGCACAACACCGGCGTCGTCTTCAACGCGCTCGCCGGGCGCGACCACGAGCTCGAAGAACTGATCGTCAACAGCGAACACACCTTCCGCGCGGCGGCCGCGGGCAGCCAGGCGTTCGCCCAGGCCTTCCGCGAACTGCCGGCGTTCGAGCACAACTCGACCGTCGCCTTCAAAGAACTCGACAAGTTCGCCGACATCTCCAGCCCGTTCTTCGTCCAGTTCCAGGCCAGCCAGCGCCAGCTCAACAAGCTCTCGCGGCAGACGGTCAGCTTCGCGCCGCCCTTCAACACCTTCCTGACCGCGCTGGGGCCGTTGACGAAGGCCGCGAAGTTGGGCCTGCCGGACGTCGCCAAGGAGCTCGGGTTGACCGTCCCGATTCTCGAAAACACCAGCCCGGTGCTGCACAACTTCGACCCGTTCCTGCAGTACGTCGGCGAATACGTGCCCGAGCTGCAGTCGCTGTTCGCGAACGTCACCGCCGCCACCGGCGCTCACGCCTCTAACTCCAATACGGGTGGGACGGGCCCGCCGGAGCACTACCTGCGCTCGATGCAGGTCGTCACGCCGCAGGGCCTCGCGGCCTACTCTCAGCGGATCGGGACCGACCGCGGGAACCCCTACTTCAAGCCCGGCACGCTCACCACGCTCGCCAGTGGGCTGCCCGTGTTCAGCGCCAGCACGTGCGCGAACTCGGCTCCGTCAGTTACCGGTCCTGCCAACGCCACGGTCACGCAGGGCATCATCGAACAGCTGATCGAACTGCACGTCGCCAACGCGCCCGAAAGCTCTACCAACTCGGTCCCCGCGCCGCCCTGCCTGCAGCAGAGCCCGTTCACGTTCAACGGGCAGACCAGCCAGTTCCCGCACGTCGTCTACAACGGGAAATAGGCGCTTCTCAGGCGGCCAGGTCCAGGCCGGAGGCGCGCAGCGCGCCGTCGTGCCCGAGATATGGCAGCAGCGCGAAGTAGAGCAAATCACCGAGCAGCAGCGGCAGTTCGGCGGTGCGATCTTCCAGCACCTGGCGATGCACGATCGCGGCGATGCCGCCCACGATCGCCACGGAGATCTGCGTCGGCAGGTACTCGACCCCGGGCGAGGACTGCTCGGCGGCGTACGCGCGGCCTTCGTCGAGGATCGCGACGAGCCGCGCCAGCGCCGCGCGCAGGCGCGCGACTGACGCGTCGCCGGCGCTGAGGCACTCGACCAGCGCCACGCGCGCGCTGTCCGGGTGCTCGGCGAGCTCGACGAGCAGCGCGCGCAGGCCCAGCTGGATCCGCTCGGGCCAGGGCACCGGCCAGCGCGTGCGCGCCAGCAGAACCCGTTCGATCCGGCCGAAGAGCTTGTCGAGCGCGTGCAGAAAGCAGTCCTGCTTGTCCTCGAAGTGCTCATCGAAGACCGGTGCCGGGATCTGCGCGGCGTTCAGTACGCGCTCGATCGTCGTGCGGTCATAGCCTCGCTGCGCGACCGTCTCGATCATCGCGTCGAAGATCCGCCGCCGGGGGTCGCCGTAGCCGTAGCGGGCGATCCCGCCTTCCTGGCCGGCGAGCGCTGCGGCGTTCGCCGTGTCCGTTGTCAGCGTGATCGGCTCGGCCGGCACGCTGGAGACGGACTCCAGTGCGGCGGCGAGCTGCCTGTGGTCGAACATCCTGCCTCCCTTTCCCTCCGGAGGAGGCCCATGACGTCACAGGACGAGCCCTTGGCCCGTCGGTTTCGCCCCTCTCCCGCTCCTGCTCCCTCGCTATAAACTGGTTCTGACGCAGATATCGTGACGGCTCTGCGGGGGAATGTCAAGAGAGCCGGCGAAGTCGTTGTGGAGAGCCTTGTATTGGGGCCGCCAGACGTGGTGGTTGGCCCTCGTCGGGTCGATTTCCGTGCGGCCGGCTTGGCGTGGTGTAGGGCGCGGATGCCGGAGTGGGCACGGCCTTGGCCGCTCGGACCTCGTCCCGCCGAGGGCACGATGAACGCCGTGGCGGCGCGTATGTCATCGACGGGGTCGCGCGTCAGGCGGCTACGAGCATCGGCCGGAGTGCGTCGGCTGCCACGTGCTCGGCGGGTAGGGTGAAGGTCAGCGTGCCATCTCGTTCCAGTGTCCTGCGGACGTTGAGGAGAGTGATCCCGATCACGGCGCCGCTCTCGTCGTAGTGGATCGCGTGACCGTCGGGAGTCTCGAGACCCCAGGCCTCCGCTTGAGGTTTGCCCACGTTGAGGTAGAGCACATCGCCGCGCGAGTCGTAGAGGTGGTGGTCGAATGTGGTGCCGGCGATTGTGATGGTCATGGCTTCCAATCCCGCGGGGGGTTCATCTGCACAAAGGCGGTTACGACCCGGGCGGGCACGGCTTCGTAGTCTACGACCACCCGCAGCCAGCGTCGAGGGTCGAGGTCGCGTCGATAGAAATGCTCGCGCTCCGCGATCGGATCGTATGCACGGTGGTCCGGGTGGGCGACGATCCGAGAATGAGATCGACCTCATTCATGAGCTTGGGCCGCCCGAGGGCAAGGTGCAGGCGAGTGCCCGCGTCGAATACGACGACGCGGCCGTCCGGGTCACGGGTGCTTGGGTGATCGATTGGCACCCGAGACAAGCTAAGCCGCGTCTGGGACGGGAAACTCGATCGTAGTGTTGGAGGGGGTGGGGAGGCCTGTCGAGTTGATCGCCGTCGCGCTGGCGAATAGTATGGGCGGCATGGAGACTGCTGGCGACGTGCCCGAGGGCGAGGGGGATCTGGAGGGGGAGGACCGGGCCACGCTCGAGGCGGAGGAGTTCGAGTACCACTCGAATGAGCTCGACCTCACCGGCGACCCCGACGACGGCAACTGGTCGATTCGCTGCCTCGACGTGCACAAGCGCCTCGGCGGGATCCCCGTCCTCAATGGACTGAACGTCGCGATCCCCGACGAGACGATCACCGTCGTGCTGGGGCCATCGGGCACCGGCAAGAGCGTGCTGATCAAGCACCTGATCGGGTTGATGTTCCCCGACTCCGGCGACGTGATCGTGCGTGGGCAGTCCGTCCCCAGCCTGACGATGCCCGACCTGCTCACGCTGCGGCGCAAAGTCGGCGTGCTGTTCCAGGACGGCGCGCTGTTCGGGTCGATGTCGGTGTACGACAACGTCGCCTTCCCGCTGCGCCAGCACACCGACTACTCCGAGGCGAAGATCTCCGAGATCGTCCGCCAGCGCCTGCAGGACGTCGGTCTCATGGACGCGCTCGACGACATGCCCAACCAGCTCTCCGGCGGGATGCGCAAGCGCGCCGGGTTCGCGCGCGCGCTCGTGATGGAGCCCGACATCGTGATCTTCGACGAGCCCGACTCGGGCCTCGACCCCGTGCGCACCGCCCTGCTCTGCGACCTGATCCAGGAGATGCACAAGATCTACGGCGGCACCTACATCGTCGTCACCCACAACATCGCCTCCGCGCGGCAGATCGGCGAGTACATCGCGCTGCTCTGGCGCGGGCGGATCGTCGAGGCGGGCGACGCCGAGCGCATGTTCTCATCGGACAACGCGTTCGTGCGGCAGTTCCTCAGCGGATCGGCGGAGGGGCCGCTGACGATGGATTGAGGGGGCGTCGTCGCGAGGTTGCCGGTGGGCGTGAGGAAACTTCAGGACGGGCCGGCAATGCGTCAGGGTCGCCTCAGCGGCTAAGCTCGAAGGCGCATGGACTTCCGCCAGCTCGGCTCCAGCGGGATCGAGGTCTCCGAGATCAGCCTCGGCTCGTGGCTGACGTACTCCGGCGGGGTCGCGCGCGAGCAGGCCGAGGCGTGCGTGCGGGCGGCGTTCGATGCGGGGATCAACTTCATCGACACCGCGAATGTGTATGGAAAAGGCGCATCGGAGACGCTGCTGGGCGAGGTGCTCGCCGATTACGAACGCTCCGAGTACGTGCTCGCGACGAAGGTCTACTTCGAAATGTCGCCGACCGACCGCGGGCTCTCGGCCGCGCAGATCCACAAGCAGATCGACGCCTCGCTGCGGCGCCTGAAAACGGACTACGTCGACCTCTACCAATGCCACCGCTACGACGAGCACACGCCGCTGGAGGAGACGATCGCGGCGCTCACCGAAGTCGTGCAGGCGGGCAAGGCGCGGCAGATCGGCTTCAGCGAATGGCCCGTCGAGCAGATCGAAGCCTCGCTCGCGCTGCCGGGAATGACCAGGTGGGTCTCGAGCCAGCCGCAGTACTCGATCCTGTGGCGCGGACCGGAGGCGGAGGTGATCCCGCTGTGCGAACGCGAGGGCATCTCGCAGATCGTGTGGTCGCCGCTCGCGCAGGGCGTGCTCACCGGCAAGTACCGCCCGGGCGAGCCACCACCGCGGGACTCGCGCGCGGCGAGCGAGAGCATGAGCGACTTCATCGGCTGGCTCGTGGAGCCCCGCGTCCTCGATGCGGTCGAGCGTCTGCGGCCCGTTGCCGAGCAGGCGGGTCTGACGATGCCCCAGCTGGCGCTCGCCTGGGTGCTGCGCCAGCCGAACGTCGCTTCGGCGATCGTCGGCGCGAGCCGGCCCGAGCAGGTGCACGCCAACGCGTCGGCCTCCGGGATCGTGCTCAGCGCGGACACGCTCGCGGCGGTGGACGAGGCGCTGGGCGAGCTCTTGACGGGCTGAGCTGCACCCGCACCTGCACCTGCATCGGGTCGTGGGTGCGCCGCCTCCCGGCCGGAGCTCGCGCCCTCACTCATTCGCTTCAATCTAGCGGGTCGGACATCCTCATCCGGCCGCCCCGTGAGCGGCTTTATGGCCGGATGAGGATGCCGGTCCCGCGGCTGTCAGGCCTTGACGGCCGATACCTCGACGAGGATCTTGACCTTGTCGCTGACGACCACGTTGCCGGAGCCGAGCGCGGCGTTGAAGCGCATCTCGTAGTCCGAGCGGTTGATCTGGGTGGCGGCGGAGATGCCGACGCGGGTGTTGCCCTGGTGATCCTCGGGCTCGATGCCCTCGAGCGTGGCCCGCAACGTGACCGAGCGTGTGACGCCGTGGATCGAGAGGTCGCCGACGATCTCGAACTCGTCCTCGCCGGTGGGGTTGATCGCGGTCGAGCGGAAGCCGATCTCGGGGTACTTGTCGACCTCGAAGAAGTCCGCCGAGCGCAGGTGCTCGTCGCGCTGGGGCTCGCGCGTGTCGACGCTCGCGGTCTTGACGGTGCCGTAGGCGACGGCGCCGTCGGGGCCGACCTCGAGCGTGCCCTCGAACTCTTTGAACAGCCCCTTGACGGTCGCGATCCCGAGGTGTTTGACCTGGAACTCGACGCTCGAGTGGACGGGATCGACCTGCCACGTGCCGGCGGGGAGGACGGTCGCGGGGGCTGCGGTGGCGGTGCTGGACTCTGCGGACATGGCGGCTGCCTTTCGGAAATCGGTTTTGGCACGCCCACGCGGGGCACACCACTTGTCTTGTCGCGACCAACGTAGCAGATGCTTGTGCAAACAACTATCTTGCCTGGGGCTGGTTTGGTTGAGCCTGAGGCTGATTTGGTCAAATCGAGGGCCGGCCTGACCGCACGCGCGCTCGCCGCGGGGGAGAATGGAGCGATGACAGCGCTGAAGCTGATCCTGTTCGACATCGACGGCACGCTGCTCGACACCGGCGGCGCCGGCGCGCGCAGCTGGACGTGGGCGTTCGAGCACGCGTTCGGCAAGCCGGGCGTCGACATCGGCAAATACTCGAGCGCCGGCATGACCGATCCGGTGGTCGGGCGCAAGACGTTCACCGAGGCGATCGGGCACGAGCCCTCGGGCGCGGAGCTGGCGCGGCTGATGGCCGCCTACCTGTCGGTGCTGCCCGACTACGTGACCGCATCGGAGGGGTATCGCGTGCTGCCCGGCGTCGAGCAGCTGCTGCCGCGCCTGCACGAGGCCGGCGTGCTGCTCGGCGTGACGACGGGCGCGCTCGAGGCCGGCGCGCACGCGAAGCTCGGCCGCGCGCGGCTGAACCACTTCTTCCTCGTCGGCGGCTACGGCTCGGACTCCGAGGACCGCGTCGAGCTCACGCGGGCCGCGATCGCGCGCGGCGAGCGCCTGCTCGGCCACCCGCTCGACCCGCGCCAGGTCGCGGTCGTGGGGGACACGCCGCTGGACATCTACGCGGCGCAGGGCGCCGGCGTCGTCTCGATCGGCGTGGCGACCGGCAAATACGACCTCGACGAACTGCGCGCGGCGAAGCCCGACCATGCGCTCGCCGATCTGACCGAGCCGTTCCCCGAGATTGCCGGCTGGACCGCGTAGCCGAGCCTTTCGCAGCCGGCGCGGTACGCTTTGTGTCATGGCTACTGTCGTGCTCGACCCATATGCCTACGAGCTCGATGCGCTCAAGGAGCGTCGGCGGATCTCAGGACTGGATCGGCTCGACGAGGTATGGGATGGTGTGCTGCACATGGTCCCCGCTCCGAATGACAAACACGCGGACCTCGCCCAGCAACTGGCGGAGATGCTCGGTGCTCCGGCACGCGCCGCGGGGCTGTTCCCGACGATGCACGAGTTCAACCTCGGCGACTCCGTAGATAATTTCCGTGTTCCCGACGGCGGTCTGCACAGCGCGCGAAGCTGGGGCACGTGGGAGCACACGGCGCCGCTCGTGGTCGAGATCGTCTCGCCCGGCGACGAGACCTGGCTGAAGCTCCCGCATTACGCCGCCCACGAGGTCGACGAGGTGCTGATTCTCGATCCCGAGGAGCGCGCCGTTCATTGGCTCGGCCTCAGCGCTGGCGAGTACCACCCGATCGAGCGCAGCAGCCTGATCGACCTCGGCCCGGCTGAGCTGGCCGACAAAATCGACTGGCCGTAGTTCCCGGCACAAAAGGAATTAATCTCGGTCAAGCAGGTCCGGACTTTCTCACGACCGATAAGCCCGCTTCAGTGGGCCGGTCGGGAGAAAACCTCCGGATCCTGCGCTAGCGTGGCTGCACGACCAGCGTCTGAAACGCGCGGCCGACCGCGCCGTGCTCGTCGTGGAGGACGCTCTCGGCGACACCCGTGCCGCCGCCCGGCAGCAGCGTCTGCGCGTCGAGGCCGATCCACTCGCCCCGGGGCTGGCGCCAGAGGTGGATCGTGAGGTCGGCGTTGATGAACAGGTAGTCCTCGAACGGCAGCTCGGCGCTGATGCCGTTGCCGAAGTCGGCGGTCGCCGCCAGCCGCGTCGTAGGCGTTCACGGGGTCTGGCTCGGGTGAGCAGGATTTGGTCGTTTTGCATGGAATCTTGCGTGCGTGATTCGGGCGGAGGCCGAGGCGATCGTGGCGCAGGGCGTCGAGGCTGTGGTGGCGGCGTTGCTGGGGATGGCGGTGCGGATCGAGGAGCTGGAGCGCCAGCTCTCGCGGGACTCGCGTAACTCTTCCAACCCGCCGTCGAGCGATCCGCCGAAGTCGCGTGCCGAGCGTCGGCGGGAGGCACGGGAGAAGCTGAAGGAGCTCTCAAAGCGAAAGCCGGGTGGGCAGCCCGGCCACGAGGGTCAGCACCGCCAAATGGCGCCACCGGAGCGTGTGGATCGTCGTAGCGAGCATCCGCCCGAGGCGTGCTCTGGTTGCGGGCATGGCTTTGATGGTTCTGAGCAGCGCGTGGGAGACCCGGTGATCCATCAGAAGTGGGAGTTGCCGGCGGTCCGTCCGCTGATCTTCGAGTACCGGCTGTTGCGGTTGCGTTGTCCGGGTTGCGGCAAGCCCCAGTTGGCGGGACTCCCGGCGGGCGTGTCCGGATCGGCGTTCGGGCCGAAGCTCGAGGCGCACATCGCGACGCTCGCTGGGGTGTTTCGTCTCTCGCGTCGTCAGGTCGCGGAGGTCATACGCGAGATGTTTCACATCGATATCTCCACGGGTGCCGTGGATGCCACGATCATGCGCATGAGCGCCGTTCTCGCGGACCCGTGGGAGCGCTTGCGTGAAGCGATCCGTGAAGCGGAGGTCGTTCACGCTGATGAGACGAGCTGGCGTCTGCGTGGCCGCGAACAGTGGTTGTGGTTGGCAGCGACCGCGCTGTTCGCGTGCTACCGGATCGATCCTCATCGCTCCCAGGCCGCGGCCAAGGAACTGCTCGGGGAGAACTTCGGTGGGATCGTGGTCAGTGACCGCTACGCCGGCTACCACTTCCTCGATGTGCTCCAACAGCAACTGTGCTGGGCGCATGCAATTCGCCAACTCATCGAGATCTCCGAGCGACAGGGCGCCCCCGGCAAGCTCGGCTCAAAGCTCGTGAAGGCAGCACGCGAGGTTTTCCACCTTCACCGTCTCTACCTGGAGGGCGGGCACACCCTCGCCTGGCTACAAGAACAGCTCTCCCCGGCACAAGACCGCATCAGGGTGTTGCTCCAGCAGGGCACCCGTGGCCGTCACGAGAAGACAGCCAACTTCTGCCAAGGACTACTGGATGAATGGCAAGCGCTCTGGACGTTCTGCGAGGTCCCCGACATCCCACTGACGAACAATGCCGCGGAGCGAGCACTCAGACACGGTGTGATCATGCGCAAGATCCAGGGCGGCACCCAGTCCGAGCAGGGCGATCACTGGGTCGAGCGCATCCTCTCCGTCACCGAGACCTGCCGCCTACAAGGCCGCTCAAAGCTCGCGTACCTGATCGAAGCCGCAAACGCCGCCCACCACGGTCAGCCCGCACCCTCACTACTGCCCAGCCCTCCCTAAATCAGGCAGCCACCCCGTGAACGGGTACGCCGCGTCAGCGGTGTCGGCGGCTCGTCCGGTAGCAGGGGATGGCGCAGGCGCATCCAGACCCGGGCGGGTCCTCCGCTCCAGGGGTCGTTGAGCCAGCTCATCTCCATGCCGCTCGTCGCGAGGCTCGTCCCGGCGGCCCTGTTCAGGGCGTACTCCACCGCCTTACCGTGCTGCGGGCCGGGCATCGCCGCGGGTGGCGCCTGGCCGCTGCCGGGCAGATCGCCGGGGACGGGCTGCAGGCGCAGCGCGCTCGCGCGGCAGACGAGCACCTCCGCGCCGCCCGCGTCCTGGCCGGGGGCGTTGCCGCCGAGGTCGGCGGTCAGCTCGGCCGCGAGCTCCTGCACGCGCCGGCCCTTGCGCACGATCCGCGTCGTGAGCGTCAGCGGCGCGAGTGGGACCGGCCGTAGGAACTCGAACCCCAGCCGCGCGATCGCCAGCTCCGCGCCCGGCTCGATGCGCTCGAACGCGCGCGCGATCAGCGCCGCCGGCGCGCCGCCGTGCAGCGCCCGCGGGTCCCACGGGCCACGCGCATGTTCGGTCGGCTCGTAGCGTCCGTCTCCGGCGGGGATGAAGATGCTGTCGGCCATCGCGCGAGATGCTATTTGGCTCAGGGCTCAGAAGAAGTAGTGAGTCAGCAGGTCGGGGACATCGGTCCTCGGCCAAGCAGGTCCGGATTTCCTCACGGCCGATTAGCACGCGAATGCGTGCCGGCCGGGAGAAACTCCGGGTCCTGCGCTAGCCCGCCCACGAACTCCGCCAGCTTGCCGGGGTCGCGCAGCGGCGGGCCGTGGCCGAAGCACGCGAGCGCCGGGCGCAGCTCGGCCAGGCGGCGCGCGGAGGCGCGGTTGCGCGCGGGGTCGGGGGTCGCGAACGCGAGCGGTTCGTGCAGGCCGGTGACGCCGGTGTTGAAGTTCACGTTCACGAGCACGTCGCCGACGATCAGCACGCGGTCGCGCTCGCGCCAGTAGGAGAGGTGGCCTGGCGTGTGTCCCGGGGTCTCGAGCACGGTGAAGCCGGCGACATCGTCGCCCTCGCCGAGCGCACGGGCGACCGGGTGGGGCGGGCCTACCCAGAAACGCTCCTGCAGGCTCCTCACGATGCGCGGTGCGCCGCGCGCGATCACGCTGCCGGGAACCTCCATCGCATGTACGTCCGCCCGTCCGCACCAGAGCGGGATGCCGAGCCGTTCGCAGATCGCGTGGCTGGAGCCCTGGTGGTCGGGGTGGACGTGGGTGAGCGCGTGCGCGGCGACGGTCTTCCCGGCGAGCTGCTTGACGATCCGCCGCTCGCCCTGCCGCGTCGCCGCGTCGACGAGCACGTCGCCGAGGAGGTACACGTTGATCGCGTTCTTCGGCCAGCCCTTCAGTTGGTAGACATGCTCGGCCAACCGCTGCATCTCTGCGCCCTTCCTCTCGTCGCGCGCGTGTCTGTCCGCTTGAGGTTCGCGCTTGGGTTCCGCACAGCCTATCCGCAAAATATCTGCATAAAGAGGGTCTTCCCACGAGCGAGTAGCCGATCCAGGAAGTCCTCACGCTCGCCCGGCTTGCTCGTGGGCGGCGAAGTGGCTTTTCACTCCGCCGTGCCATGATCGGCGTCCTTTATAGGGCTTTATAGCCCTGTATAGCAAAAACGGCTATACAGCTTGATACTTGGGTATAGAAGCGCATCGTCCATCATGCCTTGAATCTGTCGCCCAGTGGGGGCGCCGGCGGTCGTGAGGTCGTAGCCGTGGACGAAGGCGGTGGCGGCTGTCCGTAGGTCCATGATCCAGTTGCGAATCGAGCCGCGGCGCCCCCAAATGTAGACGATCGCGTACCGTCTCTCCCCGAGCGGGCGCTTTTGTTATCGGCAGAATTGGCTCTACAAAGGGATTTCTGGCCATTTGACAGTTCTCGGTTGCAATCGGCGTGGGTTTCTGCTTAGGTTTGTTGCAGAGGTGCTCCCGCTTGGGGGCATGGAAATAGATTCAGGTTTGGGTTGATCTTCTGGGTCGACGTCAAGCGCTTGTCAGGGGATGTAAGGGGAGAGGGCCGGATCGCGTGATGAGGGGTTGTGTTTGCATGAGTCCGTTGGGGACAGATGTGATGGGGATCGCCGCGTGCCCGCAAGGGGGCGTTGTTAGATGCGTCAGCAGCGCTGACTCATCTCTCTCTCTCTCTCTCTCTCTCTGCTTTTGGCTTTCTGACGCCGAATACGGCGCAAATCCTCGACTTTTAGCCGGCCGCCGCCGCGCCTTTGAGCGCGGTATTTCGCGTTCTCGGAGGGCTCGCGCGAGGGCGCGCTCTTCATCGCCGTCCTTATTGACTCTCGGGCAAGCAGGTCCGGATTTCGTCACGGCCGATAGGCCCGCGAAGTCGGGCCGGCCGGGACGAAACCTCCGGGTCCTGCGCTGATGGCGGCCGAGCTCTCAGGGGAGGGCGAGATGCCGTCGCGGCGCTCGCGCGGGAGCGACGGTTACGTCTCCGGCTTTTCGCGTGGCCGGTTGTTGACCGCGACGTTCGCGCTCGTGGGCGAACGCGGCTATGAGGGTGTCTCGGCGCGCAGTGTCTCCGAGCGCGCGGGGGTCTCGAACCGCACGTTCTACGAGTGCTTCAGCGATCGCGAAGATTGTTTCCTGGCGGCGTTCAACCATGCGATCGACGGGTTGTCGCTCGGGGTCTGCTTGGGTTGGGTGTCGGAGCTGGGTTGGACTGCGCGGGTGCGCGCGGCGCTGACCGCGCTGTTGCAGACGTTGGATCGTGAGCCGGCGGTGCGGCGGTTGGTGTTCGTCGAGGCGCTCGCGGCGGGTCCGCGGGTGTTGGCGCGTCGCGCGAGCGTGTTGGAGAGCCTCGCGGGTGTAATCGATCAGGGTCGCGCGAACGCGCAGTCCCCCGCGATCTTGCCGCCGCTGGTGGCGGAGGGTGTCGTCGGTGCGACGTTCGGTGTGATCCACGCGCGTCTTTTGGAACTGCGTCCGGGGCCGCTGGTGGGGTTGTTGGGTTCGTTGATGGCGACGATCGTGCTGCCGTATCGTGGTCCCGCGGCGGCTGCGCGCGAGCTTGCGCGTCCGGTTCCGCGGACTCCCGTGCGGCGGCGTGATGGGGATGGTCTGTCGCGGCGGCCGGTGGGTGTGGCCTCGCCTGTCGATTACCGGTTGACGGAGCGTACGCAGCTGGCGCTGGCGGCGGTCGCGGGGCGCCCGGGTGTGAACAACCGCGAAGTGTCGGAGATCATTGGTCTGTCCGATCAGAGCCAGATCTCGCGGATGATGAAGCGGCTGTCGGACCATGGCTTGGTCGAGAACGCGCTGGCGCACAGCAAACGCCAGGCGCGGGCGTGGCGTTTGACGGTGGATGGCCAGGCGGTGATCGATGCACACCTTCCGTTGAAGCGGGCGCAGCGCACGACCGCGAAAGGTGGCAAGCTCGTCGCGGTCAAGAGCGGCCGCAGGGGCAAGAGCAGAACGGCTGTCGGCGGGGGTGTCGAGGTCGCGAGCACCGGCTTTCGCATGACCGCGCTCACGCACGAGGTCCTGACGGCCGTCGCGAACCTGAGTGGGCGGGGGTCGAACCCGAGCAACCGCGAGGTCGCGCGGGCGACGGGTGTGAAGGATGAGGGCCAGATTTCGAAGCTCCTGCGGCGCTTGGAGAACCACGGCTTGCTGGAGAACACCGGTGGTCACCCGGCTGCTGGAAACGCTTGGCAGTTGACGCCCAGTGGGCGTCAAATAGTTGCAGGTCGCATAACCACAACCGAGGAGTCAAGGTGAAGCCCACAGCGCGCAATACGAACATCGGTTCCACGTCGAAAGCCGGTCCGTTCGCGTCGCTCCGTGGCCTGCTCTCGGGCAAAGCGAGTGGTCTATCAAAATCAAAATCCATTTCAGCCAAGCAGGTTCGCGACTTCATTCCGGCCGGACTTTTTGTCGGCCGGAAGGAATGTCTGGATCCTGCGTCGCTCGCGCTGTGTGTCGCGGCTGCGGTGAGCACGCTGCTGCTGTGCGTCGTCCTCGTGCCTGCTCCCGCCCTGGCGCTCCCCGAAGGCCGCGTGTACGAGCAGGTCAGTCCCACATACAAGGGCGGTTACGCCGCGAACAATGTGGAGGCCGTCGCCGAAAACGGCGAAAGCGTTGTTTTTGAATCGCTCGGCGCGTTTGCGGGTGCGCCTCTCAGCGAACCTGCTAGGAATCTGTATTTGGCGCGTCGTGGCGCGTCCGGTTGGGTCACCTCGCCGCTGGATACGCCTGCGGCGCTCGCACCCAACAGTGAAGCGGTTGCCTTTTCGGGCAATCTGGAATCGGACCTGTTCAGGAGTAAACCGGGACCGAACTTCGGCGCCGCCGGGTATAGCACCACTGTGGAAGAGTTCCTGGAACACCAGACGGATACGCCAGATATACCGAGCGACTGGAAAGTCCAAGGCGAGGTTCTGGAATATCTCGATAACTCAGCTGGTGGGAATATCGGCTTTGAAGGTGCGAGCCCTGGCTTCTCTCACCTATTGTTCGTAGGTGGTACGGAAGGCGAAAATTTCCTCGCGGCAGCAGTAGGCAGCAACTACCCACAGCTCTATGATCTCGTGGCGAGGGGGGAAGGGGCGCCAGATCTGCGGCTCGTGGGAGTCGATAACCACGGTCAGGGTGAAGTGATCGATCCCTATTGTAGGATGTATTTGGGCGTCGAAGGATCAGGATCCAGTGGTCCTAACAATACCTTTAATGCGATCGCGGCGGACGGCGGGGAGATCTTCTTCACGACGCACTTGGAACCCCAAGAAAGGTTCGCCTGTAAGAGTCCTGAACAGTTGTTTGTGCGTGTAGGTGGGTCGCGAACGCTTGAAATTTCGCGGCCGCTTGAATCGGGCAAGCCGTTTGGTGGCTGTGAGAAGGGTGGTGTGGCCGGTGAAGTTCCGTGTTCTGGTGCGGCAGCGCGTGCAAAAGCTCAATTCGATGGCGCCTCCGAAGATGGATCGCGAGTGTTCTTCACGACCGCGGCGCCGCTGGTGGGCGAAGACAGGGACTCCACGAACGACCTGTATATGGCGAGTATCGGCTGTCCGGCCGGTGTGGGCGAGGCGTGCGCGACGGCGGGCGAAGCGGCAAACACGACCGTGGAGTCGCTCGTGCGGCTCTCGTACGACCCCAACGGCGGGGAAGCCGCGGATGTGCAGGGCGTGGTGCGGGTCGCGCCGGACGGCTCGCGCGTCTATTTTGTCGCGCGAGGGGTGCTCACGGGCGCCCCGAGTACGAACGCGCAGGGCTATGGCGCGCACGGGGAAGCGGTGGGCAGCGGCGCCGTAGCTCAGCCGGACGCGGACAACCTGTACGTGTACGACACCGAAACGAAGGCGATCGCGTTTATCGCCGATCTCTGTTCCGCTCCGGGGCTGTCCGGCGAAATGAGCGACGACGCCTGCTCGCTCGATCTGGGCCAAAACGAAAACGACACGTCGCTGTGGCTGAGTGAATCTGAATCGCAGACTGCGGGTCGGGATGGCGGGTTTTTGGTGCTCTCGAGCTACGGGCGGCTTGTCGCGAACGATACCGATGACGCGAAGGACGTGTATCGGTATGACGCGGAAACCGGTGCGTTGGTTCGCGTATCGATCGGTGAAGACGGCGCTGACGCGAACGGCAACAACAGCGTGTTCGACGCCACGATCTCGAACGAGAAATTCCTGAAAGCGGGCGGGGTGGATTCTCGTGTGGTCAGCGAAGATGGGTCGCGGATCGTGTTCACAAGCGCTGAGCCGCTGTCCGCGCAGGCGGTCAACCATCTCTCAAACGTTTATGAATGGCAGATCGAACCTGGTTGGAGCGAAGGCCGAGTATCGCTGGTATCGACCGGTAGTGCGACTGAACCGATCGAGCACGCCACGATCTCTTCGTCGGGCGATGATATTTTCTTCACGACCGCGCAAGGCCTGGTCCCGCGGGACACAGACGGTGTGGCTGACGTGTATGACGCGCGGTTGGGAGGGGGTTTTTCGCCGGCGGAAGCCGGGCAGGAAGAATGTTCGGGCGATGCTTGCCAGGGCCCGTTGACGAACCCCGTGCCGTTGTTGGTGCCGGGCAGCGTCTCCCAGGCGCCGGGTCAGAACTTCACTGCGCCCACGCCTGTGACCGCGACGCCGAAGCAGAAGGCGATCGCGAAGTGCGTGAAGGGGAAGAGGCGCAGGCATGACAAGTGCGTGCTCGTCAAACCCAAGAAAAAGAAGCAAAGGGCGCAGTCTAAAAAAGCCGGCAACAATCCGAAGGGTGAGTCATGAGGGTTCCTGTTTGGCTGAAGCCGGTGTCCACGTTGGCGGTGATCGTGGGCCTGCTCGGGTTGCTCGTGGCGCCTGTCTCCGCGAGCGCCGCGGTCGAAGCGAAGCCGTTTGAAATCTCAAAGTTCACGATGGAAACGACCCAGGCGGTGACGGTCCCATCGTCGAAAACCGGAACGGTCAATGAATATGCCGGGTTTGTCAACGAGCCATACACGTTCACCCAGGCGGGGGCTCACCCGGATGCAATAACGACCACGATCGACTTTGCGACCGAAGAATACGAAACTCCAGCGAAAGCAAAAGCTAGGGGAATACTGAGTCTGGTTGTGCCGACGCAGGATCCGAAGGATATCGTTGTGGATCTGCCGCCTGGGTTGCTGGCGGATCCGCAGGCTGTGCCGCGTTGCCCGTTGTCGCAGCTGACGGACAACAGTGCGGTGAACGACCCGTGTCCGGTGGCGACGCAGGTCGGTGTCGTGGACCTGCATCTATTCGGGGGCAAGGAACTGCTTGGTCCGATTGTCAACCTGACGCCAGAAGCGGGGCAGTCCGCGGAGTTCGGGTTGGAGAACACGTCAGGGTTCACGTATTTGATCACCGGGCACGTGGTGCGCATCGGTTCGACGTACGGGCTGACCGCCGTCACGAACGAGATCCCGACGACCGAACTTACGGGTGTGGAATTGACGTTTTGGGGTGTGCCCGCCGAAGCGAGTCACGATCCGCAGCGCGGGCTCTTCTGCCTACAACAGGGTAAAGATACGTATTCGTGCGGTGGTGGTGATGAGGCGGCGGGTATCGCTGCTGTGCCGTTTTGGACGATGGGCAGCGATTGCGCCGCCGGTCCCGAGGCGACGATCATGCGTGCGGATTCGTGGGAGGAACCGGGGAGCGTGCGGGAAGGACGTTACAGCGAACAGTACAAGGAGGCGCGGGATCCGTTTCCGGGGGTGACCGGTTGTAACCTGTTGGCGTTCAACCCGGAAATCGAAGCGCTGCCGGACACGCCGGGCGCCGACGAACCGGTGGGGTTGGGCGTCAACCTGAGGGTTCCGCAGGATCAGGAACCGGCGGGTGTGGGTACGCCGCAGTTGCGTGATTTGGATGTGACGTTGCCGGAGGGTTTGTCGATCAGCCCGGGGATTGTCGATGGGATCCAGGCGTGTAACGAATCGGGGCCGGAAGGCATCAATTTCGAAGGGCCGGAATCCGAAGAAGTGGGTTTGAATGGGGAATTGCAGCTCGCGCCGGGGCATTGCCCCGATGCTTCGACGGTGGGTACCGCGACGGCGTTCAGCCCGTTGCTGGACGCGCCCTTGGAAGGCCACGTGTACCTGGCGCGTCCGGGTTGTGGCGCCGCGGGTCAGCGGGAATGCACGCCCGCGGACGCGGCAGACGGGAACCTGTATCAGCTGTATTTGGAACTCGGGGGGCATGGGGCGTTGGGGAGCGCGGGCGTGAACCTCAAGGTTCGCTTGAAGACGGAGGCGAATCCCGCGACGGGCCAGCTGACGACGGTCGCGGAAGGCAACCCGCAGCTGCCGTTCAGCGAACTGAAGGTCGCGTTGAATGGTGGTCCCAGGGCGCCGCTGGATAACCCCGCGGTCTGCGTGCCGGCGACGACGACGAGCGATTGGACGCCGTGGAGCGCGCCGGGCACGACGCCTGAAGGGTTGTTGATGCCGGGTACGCGGGACGCGACGCCCTCATCGTTCTATGACGTGAGTGGCTGCGCAAGCCCTCCGGGCTTGAGCCCGGGCTTTACGACGGGCACGGTTACGCCGCAGGCGGGGCAGTTCAGCGCGTTCACGCTCAACCTCAGCCGCCAGGACCGCGAACAGTTCGTGAAGGGGATCCAGGTCCACACCCCGCCGGGCCTGCTGGGAATGCTCTCCAGCGTCCCGCTGTGCGGCGCCGGCGAAGCGGAAGCGGGGACGTGCGGCGAAGCGTCGAAGATCGGCACGACACGGGTCGCGTCGGGCGCGGGCTCCCACCCCTTTGAAATCGAAGGGAACGTGTACCTGACGGGGCCCTACGATGGCGCTCCGTTTGGGCTTTCGATCGTTACGCACGCGGTCGCGGGGCCGTTCAACCTCGGCCTCGTGGTCGTGCGGGCGCGGATCGCGGTGAACCCGGAAAACAGCACGTTGACGATCACGACCGACGAAACCGGCCCGCATGCGATCCCGCAGATCCTCGACGGTGTGCCGCTGCGCCTGAAACAGGTCACGGTGGACATCGACCGGCCGAACTTCATGTTCAACCCCACGAACTGCGACTCGCAGGCGATCACGGCCGTGATCTCGGGCTCTGAAGACGCGAGGGCGGAAGTTCAGAGTCCGTTCGCGGTTGGTGGTTGCAAGAGCCTCGAATTCAAACCGAAGTTCGTGGTCTCGACGTCGGGGAAGACGAGCAAAGCGGACGGTGCGAGCCTCGACGCGAAGCTCTCGTTCCCCGCGGGGTCGGCCGGCAGCGAGGCCAACATCGCGCGTGTCAAGGTCGATCTCCCCAAGCAGTTGCCGTCGCGGCTGACGACGTTGCAGAAAGCGTGCACGGCCGCGCAGTTCGAATCCAACCCCGGTGGTTGTCCCGCGGCGTCGATCGTCGGCACCGTGCGGGCGAGCACGCCGCTGCTGCCGGTCGGGCTGTCGGGCCCGGTGTACTTCGTCTCCCACGGCGGCGAAGCGTTCCCGAGCCTGATCGTCGTGTTGCAGGGCGATGGTGTCAGGGTCGATTTGACGGGCAGCACGTTCATCAGTCATGCGGGAATCACCTCGAGCACGTTCAAGACCGTCCCCGACGTCCCCGTCAGCACGTTCGAGATCTACCTCCCCGAGGGCAGGTACTCCGCGCTCGCCGCGAACGGGAACCTCTGCACGAGCAAGCTGTCGATGCCGACGGCGTTCGTCGCGCAGAACGGCGCCGAAATCCACGAGACGACAAAGATCGGCGTCACCGGCTGCGCAACGGCAAAGAAAACCACCAAGAAGAAGAAGCCGAAGCGGAAGCCGAGCAAAAAAGCGAAGCAGTCCGATAACGCCGGCAACCGGAGGACACGCTGATGATCGCCATGCGCATGAAGACCACCCCGCTCGCACTCGCCGTGGCCACCGTGCTGATGCTCGCCGGCGCCACCAGCGCCCACGCCGCCGTCGAACCGACGAAGTTCGTGCCCTCGCTGCGCTTCGGCTGGAACGTCGACAAGTCCACCGGCGCGAGCATCTGCCTCGTCGCCGAAGCGTCCTGCGGCGAAGGCGAAATCAGCGCGCAGCCAGGCGGCTTCTCGTTTCCCAGCTCCGTCGCGGTCGCGAAAGACGGGAACGTCTATGTGGCGGACAATGCTCATCATCGTATCCAGGAGTTCACCGCCACCGGCGAATTCGTGTTGATGTTCGGGTGGAACGTCAACGTCACGAAGGTCACCGAAGGCGCCCCACAGGCGGCGCGCGACGTCTGCACCGCCGCGGAAGTCAAAGCCGGCGCGGAATGCCTCGGCGGCGAAGCCGGCACCGGCGAAAGCACCGAAAACGCCGGGCAGATGCTCAAGGAGATATCGGATGTGGCTGTGGATCGGAGCACCGGCGATCTATACGTGTTTGACGGGGGATATGATCGCGTCGACGAGTTCACCGAAAACGGCGAATTCATCCTGATGATCGGCGGGGACGTCAACAAGACAAACGTCGGCAAAGCGGGTGCGAGCGAAGCCGAAAAGAACCTCTGTACCGCGGCCTCACACGATGTCTGTGAGCCCGGGACGGCGGGCAGCGGACACGGCGTCGTCGAAGCTGACGTGGGGGGAGGATTCAATGGAGGCGACCTGCTGACGGTCGGCGGCCCGGAAGGCCTGTTGTATTTCGGTGACGGGATGGGTGTGCAGGAGTTCCACACCGAAGGCGCCGAAAACGGTGAGTGGGCCGGCGAAATCTCGCTCGCTGGGCTCTCGCCGACGGCCGCGGCGGAGGCGATCGTCGTCGATTCCTCGGGCGATGTGTTCGTTGCCGGCAGCAAAATCTTTGGTGTGCACGAGTACAACGGTAAAGGAGAACTGCAGTCGCTAGTGATAGACCCGGAAGGCCAAGCGAAAGGCCAATTCATCAAGGGGCTCGCACTGGACTTTTACGGCCGGCTCGGCGTGATCGAACAGGAGCCGCAAGAAGGCATCGCACCTACGCCGGCGCTGGGCTTGCTATATAAGCCATCTGGTGAACTGGTCGGTGAATTTACCCCGCCTTCCGGGACTATCCCTGGTGGTCCTGCTGGGTTGGCGTTCGATGCGTCGAGCGCATCCGATCAGTTGTACGTCGCCGAGTCACGGGGCCAGGCGGTCGAAGTGTATGTTCCGGTTGTCTTTCCCGAAGTGAAGTCGTGCGCGGCGAGCGAAGTACTGGCGACGACCGCGACGTTGTGCGGGGAGGTCAACCCCAACGGGGTCCTCGCCAAAGGCTTCTTCGAGTATCGCGTGCCGGGACTGAGGCAGCTGCAGACCCCCGTCGCTTTCGAAGGGCAGGGCACGGTGTTGGATCCCTACGAGGGTCATCTCGCGGGGCTCGTTCCTAACCAGACCTACGAGTTCAACGCTGTCGTGGAAGCGCTCGCCGAAGGCGCGGAGAAGCAGGCGGCCGGTGAAGCGCTGGAGTTTCATACGGCGACGCCGCCCCCGGTGATCGTCGGTGAACCGAGCGCGTCGTTCGTCAAGGCGCAGTCGGCCGTCCTGGAAGCGTCTTTGAACCCCGAGCACGCCACCACCAGCTACCACTTTGAATACAGGGCCTGCAACGCCTTGGGTGAATGCTCAGCGCCGCTTGCGACCCCCGTTGAAACGTCCTCGCAGTACGGGATCGTTGGGTTCACGCAGGAAGTCACGGGCCTGGCGCCATTGAGCACCTACCGCTACCGGCTGGTGGCGAATAACGAGCACGAAGAAGCAGGGCAGCAGCAGGGCGGTGCGGCGACCGGCGCCGAAGGCGAATTCACGACCGGCCCGGCGCCAAGTGTGCGGGCGGCCACGGGTCCCGCGGGCGCGGTCACGACCACGAGCGCCGTCGTCTCCGGCGAGGTCGACCCGGACGGCCAGCCCGCGACGTACGCCTTCGAACTGGGGGTCTACAGCGGTGCGGGCACGCAGTACGGGATCGTGCTCTCCGGCCCCGCCGGGGAAGGCACGGCCGCCCTCGCGGAGTCGCTCGCGTTGACGGGTCTGCAACCCGGGACGACGTACGCCTACCGGATCAAGCTCACGAGCGGCTACGGCAGCGCGACGGGCGAAGCGGCCCTGTTCACGACCGCGGGCCTGCCGGAAGTGCTCGTCGCGCCGGCGTCGCTGCCGATGCTCACGACCCCGGCGATTGTCTTCCCGGCGGAAGCGAAAGTGCTCACGACAGCCAAGCAGGCGACTCCCAAGTGCGTGAAAGGCAAGGTGCTCAGTCACGGGCGGTGCGTGAAGACCAAAACCAAGCAGAAGAAGAGGGGGATGCAGAGGAAGGCCAAGAAGACGAGTCGTTCTCGGAGGACCAAGCGATGAACTGTGTTGTTTCTTATTCACCCTAAGGAGAGATAGTGATGCTTAGAAGAGTCCGTATAACCCCCAGTACGGCGATTGCCGTGATCGCGTTGGTCTTTGCGGCCACGGGCGGGGCGTTCGCCGCGACCGGCGGCGGTGGTTCGAGTGCTGCGCCCGCGGTCGCGAGTACCGCTAAGAGTAAGCCCAAGGCCAAGGTGGGCCCCAGGGGTCCCGCCGGTCCCGCGGGCAAGACCGGCGCGGCCGGTGCCACTGGGCCACAGGGCCCCGCGGGTGCCGCTGGCGCCAAAGGCGAAAACGGCGCCGCGGGCGCGAACGGCACGACCGGTGAAAAAGGCACGAACGGCACGGATGGCGCCACCGGCCCGGCGGGAGCGACGGGGCCCGCGGGCCCTGAAGGAGTGTGCTCGACGGCGAATTGCACGCTGCCGAAAGGCACTACCGAGACGGGGGCATGGCAGGACATGGGTGTAAGCGAAAACGAAAAGGCGACTTTCGTCACGATCTCGTTCCCGATCCCGCTGAAAGCCGAAGCGACCCCCCACTACATCACCCTGGAAGAAGTGGAAAAAAGTGAAGTTCCCGCGGGGTGCAAAGGCACCGTCGCAAAACCAGAAGCCGAAACGGGCAATCTGTGCGTGTTTGAGGCACAGCCAAAAGTGTATGCCGGGGTGGAAGAACCGAAATTCTTCAACACCAGTATTGGCGTCCTGACGCAAAAAGAGGTCGGTACCGCCGGGCCGAGCGGCACCGCTCTCGAACTGACGACCAAAGAACCATTCGCGGCCGGCAAGACATACGCATACGGCACCTGGGCGGTCACCGGTAACTGACACGCCACATCGAAGCCAAAGGAACCAAATGCCGAGCATAAGCCGTAAGGAAGTACAGGGTGGGGCGCCTTGACCGTCACCGGAGAGTGATGGGTGGCGGACAGTGGGTTCCCGGCGCGAGAATCAGCACCTCGCGCCGGGGCTTGCTGGGTCAGACGGCGGCAGCGCCGGCAGGCGCCCGGCGCGACGAGATCCTGCTCGCTCAGCGGCGTAGATGCTTTGCCCGCCGGCCAGCCCACCGGTGGATCCAGGTTTAGTCGATGCTCCCGGGTGGCGCGATCCACTGGCTCGTGAAGTCGAGGACGGTGCGAGCTTGTCGAAGTGGTGGTCGTAGTGGAGGACGGCGAAGCCGCGCTCTGCGGCTGCGGCGGCGGTGAGTGCGTCGTGGACGCGTACTCGGTGCGCTCCGGCGGCGCCGCGTGCGGCGAGGTCTTGCACGGCACGGATCGCGGCGTTTGTGACCGTCCGGGTAATCGGGGCCTGTCGCAGACCGGCCACGGTTGCGGCGAGCGCGTCGACGTGGTCGCGGTCCGGTGCGTCGTAGAGCAGCTCGAGTGTGATGACTGGACAGCCGATGATCTCAGCGGCTTGGGCCGCGGCCTTCCATTGGGGCGCGACCGCGGGGTGTTGGGCTCGCGCCCAGGCGGATGTGTCGGTAACCCAGGGGGCGTCGCGCCAGTTCAGCGCCACGCGCGATCTCGGACGGTGCGCAGACTGTCGAGGTCGAGCCCGGAGGTTCCGTCGGCGACGCTGATCAGAAAGTTGCGCGCGCGGGCTGCGCTGGCGGTGCCGTTCTCGCTGCGTGAGGCCATGATTTCAACGATCGGCTCGAGCTCGTCCTCGGGCAGCTCGTCCAGCAGTTTCTGGGCCTTCTCACGTGTCGTCACAACTCAGATTCTAGCGCTGTGCAAGTTTGACTTGCGCTCTCTCGCGCCGGTCTTTGGATTTCCGTGCCGCCTATCCACGCCGCCCCTCCCAGGAGAACCCTCGCACCGCGAGCCACACCCCGACGACGCCCCAGCCGGCGATCACGGCGAGCGCGCCGAGGTTGCTCGCGAGGCTCGAGCCGGTCACGATCGCGCCGCTGAGGCCTTCGATCAACGGCTTCAGCGGCAGCGCGTCGGCGACGCCGCGCACGAACGCCGGGGCGCTTTTGGTGTCGAAGGCGTAGAAGGAGACGAACACGACGGGGAGGAACACCGCGTTGACGTACGCGGCGGTCGACTCGAAGTTCGGGATCGCGTGGGCGAAGGCGACGCCGAGCGCGGCGAAGCTGACGACGCCGACGAGCACGAACACGACCAGCTCGACCCACTCCTTCGGCCAGCCGATCCCGAAAAACACCCTGCCCGCCACGACGACGATCGCGATCTGCAGGGCGGTGTTCGTGACCGCGTTGGCCGCCACGCCGCCGAAGTACGAGCCGGTCGGCAGGGGGGTGCCCCGGATGCGCTTGAGCACGCCGCGCTCTCTTAGGAACACGATGTTGTAGGCGAGCGCGGTGAACGTCGTCGACATCACGCTCATGCCCGCGATCGCCGGTAGCGAGCACCTGACGCACAGGTGCAAGCGCACCAACACGCAGCTGCACACCGGGCGGGGCCATGTGGCCCCGCCCGGTTCGCATGCAGCCGCGCACGCCGATGAAGATCTCGTGCTTTCCGCAGCTTCCAGTCATCGCCCAACTCGCTGCCGGGACCGTCCCTGGCAGGATGTATATCATCCGTACCTGAGATGATAGACATCGGTTTAGATCGCCTTGACGAGGTCCTATCCGCGTTGAGCGACCAGCTCACGGCAGCTGGCGCTCGCGCAAATCTCATCGTGATCGGTGGCAGTGGTCTGATCGCGATCAACGTTGTGTCACGAACCACCCGTGACGTCGATGTCGTGGCCCTGGAAGAGGACGGCGTCTTGGTTCCCGCGGAGCCATTGCCGGCGGCCATCCGCGAAGCAGCCGCAATCGTGGCGCGCGATCTCGGGCTTGAGCCCAATTGGCTGAACGCCGGTCCGACCAGTCTGCTGATTCACGGTCTTCCTCACGGCTTCGCCGAGCGGCTGATCCACCGCGATTACGGAGCGGCCCTGAGGGTCTCGTTTGCCGCCCGCGTAGACCAGATCTTCTTCAAGGTGTATGCCGCGGCGGACCGGAGGGAGCCAAGAGATTTTGCTGATCTCCGCGCGCTTGAGCCGACTGCCGCTGAGCTTCGTGATGCAGCTCGGTGGGCGCGCACGCACAACATGCCTGGTCCGTTTGACGATGCGGTCGCTCGTGCGCTTCATGACCTTGGGGTACAGGATGACGGCCGCGGAACTTAGAGATGAGGTCGTGGCGGCGCTGCTCGCCCTGGCTTGGGATCAGTGGTCCCAGCTCGGGGTGTCGGCGGCGGCTCCTGCGCAGCGTGAGGAGCGCGCTGCCGACCCGGAGGCGCTTCTGCTGTTCACATTGGAAGTTGGGCGCAACGATCCGCGTCTGTTCGACGAGGTCCTCGACTGGCTGGCCCTCAACGAGCGGCTCGTCAGCGTCCACCGCCTGCGAAACCTGAGCGTCGATCCAACCGACCGTGCCCTTGTCGAAGCCGCGCTGGGGTGGAGCGCAACGTCGCGCCGGCGCCGGCCCCCGGGTCTCGAGCCTCGCGCGCTCCCCGCGCGGCTTGACCCGCTGTTTCCGAGGATTCCCGCACCCACCGAGGACCTCGACGAGGCCTTCGCTCAGCACGGTCTCGCGCGGACCCGGTTCAAAGCGTCGGGCAAGTCTGGAGCCCCGCGTCTGCATGACCCGATCAGCTTTGCCTTTCGGTTACGGCGGCTGCTCGGCGTCGGCGTCCGCGCCGAGGTCATTCGGACCTTGCTGACGATCCGCGCCGCGCGCCTGTCGGGAAAGGTCATCACTGTTTCCGCCGCCTTCGCGCAACGCAACGTCAGAGAAGGACTTGCGCAGCTGATGGAGGCCGGGGTGGTCGAAGTCGTGGAGATTTCAGATGACCGCCAATACTCGGTCCGCCACGCCGACTGGGCTTCCCTACTCGGAATGCCCGCAGCCTCAGACCTCCCGTTTCATTACGACTGGATACCGACATACCGAGCGCTCACGCGAATCGTCCGGTGGCTTCAACAGCCTGGCCTCGATGATCTCTCGCCGTATCTGCGTGCGAGCCAAGCCCGGACGCTCCTTGACACGATCGCGGCCGACCTCAACTACGCAGGCATCCCGATAGCGGTCTACGCCGCCCTTGGCGTCGACTTCTGGGACGAGTTCGCCGAGATCGTCAGGGCCACGATCCGAGCGGCGCGAGGCCAGCGTTAGTAACCGCCGAATAAGCGGACCACGCGGAACGTGGTGGGGACGAGGCGACGAACTTCGCGCTGCCTATCCGCGGCGCCCCTCCCACGAGAAGCCCCGCACGGCCAGCCACACCCCGGCGACGCCCCAGCCCGCGATCACGGCGAGCGCGCCGAGGTTGCTGGCGAGGCTCGAGCCGGTCACGATCGCGCCGCTGAGGCCTTCGATTAACGGCTTCAGCGGCAGCGCGTCGGCGACGCCGCGGATGAACGCCGGGGCGCTCGCGGTGTCGAACGCGTAGAAGGAGACGAACACGACGGGGAGGAACACGGCGTTGACGTACGCGGCGGTCGACTCGAAGTTCGGGATCGCGTGGGCGAAGGCGACGCCGAGCGCGGCGAAGCTGACGACGCCGACGAGCACGAACACGACCAGCTCGACCCACTCCTTCGGCCAGCCGATCCCGAAAAACACCCTGCCCGCCACGACGACGATCGCGATCTGCAGGGCGGTGTTCGTGACCGCGTTGGCCGCCACGCCGCCGAAGTACGAGCCGGTCGGCAGGGGGGTGCCCCGGATGCGCTTGAGCACGCCGCGCTCTCTTAGGAACACGATGTTGTAGGCGAGCGCGGTGAACGTCGTCGACATCACGCTCATGCCCGCGATCGCCGGCACGAGCTTGTTCAGGTGGCTCTGGTTGCCGCTGAGGATCGCGCCGCCGCCGACCAGGAACAGCAGCGGCAGCACGAAGTTGAAGAAGGCCGCGCTCGGGTTGCGCCAGAACATCCTCCGCTCCAGGCGATACTGGCGCCAAGCTAAGGTCACCGTGTCACTCATCTGCCGTCAGCTCCAGATACACATCCTCCAGGGTTGGCCTGCCCACGCTCAGCTCGTCCAGGCGCTCGCCCTTCTCCAAGGCCGCGTTCGTCAATTCATTCAACAAGCGTGTCGGGTCTTCCGTCTGGCGCTCGATTCGCTCTCCGTTCACGCCCCTGTACGCGACCGTGTACTGCGCTGCACCGACACCCAGCTCGCGGGGCGGGCCGACCGCGAGCACGCGGCCGTCCTTGACGATCGCGACCCGGTCCGCGAGCGCCTGCGCCTCGTCGAGGTAGTGCGTCGTCAGGAGGATCGTCTTGCCGCCTTCTCGTAGGTTCCTTACGGTCTCCCAGGCGTCTCTGCGCGCGGCGGGGTCGAAGCCGGTCGTCGGCTCGTCCAGGAAGATCAGCTCGGGGTCGCCGACGAGCGCCAAGGCAAAGTCCAGCCTCCGCAACTGCCCTCCCGACAGCGTCCGCGCGCGGGCGTCGGCCTTCTCCTCCAAGCCGGCCAGCCCCAGCACCTCCTCGACATCCCTCGGCCGCGGGTAGAAGCTCGCCCAGTGCTCGAGCGCCTCGCGCGGGGTCACGTGGCTGTAGATGCCGCCGCTCTGCAGCACGATCCCGATCCGTCTGCGCAGCTCGATCTGCCGCTTCGCCGGATCGTACCCCAGCACGGCGACCTCGCCGCCCGTGCGCTCGCGGTAGCCCTCGAGGATCTCGACCGTCGTCGTCTTCCCGGCGCCGTTCGGGCCGAGCAGGCCGAACACCTCGCCGCGTCTGACATCGATATCGATCCCGCGCACGGCCTCGTGCTCGCCGTAGCGCTTCGTAAGGCCCCGTACCTCGATCGCGGGGCTCGCGTCGGCTACCAGTGCACGCCCCTCGTCAACGTCGCCATCGCGATCTGCTCGAACGAGGCGCGCTCCTCCGTGTCTTTATGACCCTTGCTCGCGGCCGAATCCGGGAACACGCGGTACGCCAGGTGCAGCAGCTGGTCGACCGCGCGCGGGGCGAGCGTGTACGCGACCTCGCCGAACGTGCCCAGCCTGGTGCCCATGTGCTTCGGGCGCGTTCTGAGCGCCTCGCAGATCATGTCGCCCGCCTCCTCCGGCGTGATCGCCGGGAACGCGTCGTACATTTTCGTCGGCGCGATCATCGGCGTGCGCACGAGCGGCATGTGGATCGTCGTGAACGTCACGCCGTCTCCGATCACCTCGCTCGAGACGACCCGCGTAAACGCATCGAGCGCGGCCTTCGATGCCACATACGCGGAGAACCGCGGCGGGTTCGTCTGCACGCCGATCGAGGAGATGTTCACGATGTGGCCCTTCCCGCGCTCGCGCATGTTCGGCATCAGCCCGATGATCAGCTTGACCGCGCCGAAGTAGTTCAGCTGCATCGTCCGTTCGAAGTCGTGAAAGCGGTCATAGCTCAGCGCGATCGAACGCCGGATCGAGCGGCCCGCGTTGTTCACGAGCATGTCCACGTTCCTGTGATCCGCGAGCACGCGCTCGACGAGGCGGTCGACCGACTCCATGTCCGCCAGGTCGGCCGCGTACACGTACGCGGTGCCGCCGCCCGCGACGATCTCCGCGCGCAGCTCCTCGAGCTTCTCCACATTGCGCGCGACCAGCAGCGGCACGCCGCCCGCC
Organism: uncultured Solirubrobacterales bacterium; assembly: GCA_963789675.1. GTDB lineage: Bacteria > Actinomycetota > Thermoleophilia > Solirubrobacterales > Solirubrobacteraceae > Palsa-744. Next base: position 81,533 of record CAWBLR010000018.1, read on the forward strand.
GCCGCGACTTTCAGCGCCGCCGCCCAGCCGATCCCCGACGACGCGCCCGTGATCAGCACGTGCTTCCCCGTCAGCTCCTGGAGCAGCGAGCGCCCGCGCGTCGTGCCCGTGTCCATCTCGCGCTCCCAGTAATCCCACAGCCGCGCCGCGTAGTCGTGCAGCGGCGGCGGGCTCTCCAGCGGCGAGCCCTGTCAGCGCCCGGCCGGCCTCGCGCGTGTCGAACTCCGGCTTCAGCTCCATGTGCTCGAGCACCTCTGCCGGGATCCCCAGCTCGCGCAGCGTGATGCTCTGCGCCTGGCGCAGCGGCGGCAGCGCCAGCGCGAGCTTCAGCGGCCACGTCGGGACGATGCCGGTCAAGCGTTTGTCGACGCTCGCCGCGATCCGCGGCGCGTGCGCGGCGGTGGCGAACTCGTTGTACAGCTCGTCGACTTTCTGCCCTCGCGGGTCGGTCAGGTGGAAGGCGCGGCCGTCGAGCTCGGGCTCGTGCGCGATCTGGTCGAGCGCGCCCGCGACCCAGTCGACCGGCACGACGTTCGTCCTGCCCATGTCGAGCCCCACGAGCGGCAGCCATTCCGGCATCAGCCGGCGCGTGCGCTGGATCGCCTTGAAGAAGTAGTACGGCCCGTCGACCTTGTCCATCTCGCCCGTCCGCGCGTCGCCGACGACGACCCCCGGCCGGTACACGCGCCACGGCACATACGGCTGCTCGCGCACGATCCGCTCGGACTCGAACTTCGTGCGGTGATACGGCGAGGGCAGCTTCTGCCCCTCGTCGAACATCTCCTCGCCGAAGCGCCCCCGGTACTCGCCCGCGACCGCGATCGAGGAGACGTGGTGCAGGCGCTTTGCCTCCAAGGCCCGCGCCAGCTCGACCGCGTGCGTCGTGCCGCCGACGTTAGTAGCGGTGTTCTGCTCCGCCGGCGCGGTCATGTCGTAGATCGCGGCGAGGTGAAAGAAGTGGTCGATCTTCCCCCGCAGCTCCGCCGCCTGCTCGGCCTCGACCCCCAGCAGCGGCCGGCGCAGATCGCCGAGCACCGGCTGCACGCGCTTCGCGGCCGCGACCCCGAGCAGCGCCCCCCAGCGCTCGACGAGGTCGTCGAGCCGGCCGGTCGAGCCCGCGCGCACGAGCACGTACACCTTCCCCTGGCGCTGCTCGAGCAGCAGCTCGACGAGGCGGCGCCCGATGAAGCCGGTGGCGCCTGTGACGAAGTAGGCCATGCTCGTTACGAGGATATAGGTGCTGGTGCTTCTTGGCCGGCGCCGGGCGCGGTGTTGCCCGGCGGGCGGGTCTGTGCGCCCGCGCCGGTTCCGAGGCCTACGCGCCTGCGCCGGCCCCGCCGCGGCCCTCGCCGGCCGCGAAGCGCTGTGCGCCGCGCTGGCCCGCCGCGAACACCTCCGGCCCGGCCTTCGCCTCCAGCGCGAGGCCCTCGGCGAGCGTCATCCCCAGGCCCTCGATCGCGGCGCGGCGATCGGCGAGCATCGTCTCCTGCGGGAAGCGCGCCAGTCCCTCGGCCAGCTCGAGCGCGCGGGTCAGGTGGCCGCCGGTGGCGACGACCTCGGTCAGCAGGCCGATCGCCAGTGCCTCCTGCGCGTCGATCATCCGCCCCGTGAGGATCAGGTCGAGCGCGCGTCCCAGCCCGACGATCCGCGGCAGCCGCTGGGTGCCGCCGTCGATCAGCGGCACGCCCCAGCGCCGCTCGGGATAGCCGAGCGTCGCGCCCGCGGTCGCGATCCGCAGATCGCACCACAGCGCCAGCTCCAGGCCGCCCGCGAGGCAGTAGCCGGAGATCGCGGCGATCGTCGGCTTCGACGGCGTCAACCGCGTGAAGCCCATCGGGCCCTCGGGCGCCATCAGCCGGCCGGCGAACGTCTCGGTTGCCTTCAGGTCGGCGCCCGCGCAGAAGGCCTGCTCGCCGGCGCCGGTGAGTACGAGCACGCGCGCCTCGTCGTCGGCCTCGAAGCGCGTGTACGCCTCGTGCAGCGCCTCCGCGGTCGGGCCGTCGACCGCGTTCCTGCGCTCCTGGCGGTCGATCGTGACCAGCGCCGCCGCGCCGATGCGCTCGTAGCGGACCGTCACCAGCCGCCGCGCCACTGGGCGTTGCCCACGCGCGACTTCTGTGCGGCTTTGCGTGCGTCCTTGCGCTTGTCCAGGTGTTTCTGGAGCATGCTCATCGTGAACACGAAGATCGCGAAGAACGCGACCAGGATGAAGCCCACCTTGGTCACGAGCTTGTCGTCCGTCGCCCCGTAGAAGCCGCGGCCGTCGTTCGCGGCCAGCGCCGCCGGCGCGAGCACGAGCAGCAGCACGGTCGACGAGGTGAATGTGGCCAGCAGGCGACGCATCGCGGCGGATGCTACCGAAGGCCGCGGGCGTTTTGCCGGGCGGCCTTCGCGGTCGTGCGCCAGGCCGGTGTTCGCGGCCGGACGCCTACCATCAGCAGCCGATGGCCGTACTGATCGCATCCGACCTGCACAAGGACATGGCCGGGCACCCGCTGCTGCGCGGGGTCTCGTTCAAGCTCGAGCCGCGCACGCGCATGACGATCGCCGGGCGCAACGGCGCCGGCAAGACGACGCTGCTGCGGATGCTCGCGGGCGAGGAGTCGATCGACCGCGGCGAGCTGAGCCTCGCGAAGGGCGCGCGGATCATGCTCCACGACCAGCGACCCCCGCGCGATCGAGGGCGGCCGCTGCGCGAGTACGTGCTCTCGGGCTGCGTCGAGGAGCTCGCGATCGAGGCGGAGCTCGCGGACCTCGAGCGGCGCATGGGGGAGGGGGAGATGGACGACGCGCTGCTGGCCCGTTACTCGCGCGCGCAGGCCCGGCTGGAGGCGCGCGGCGGCTACCTGTGGCGCGACCGCGCGACCGCGATGGCGCGCGGGCTGGGCTTCCACGAGGAGGACCTCGACCGCAGCCTCGACAGCTTCTCCGGTGGCCAGCTTACGCGCGCGGCGCTCGCGCGCGCGCTCGCCACCTCCGCGGACGTACTGCTGCTGGACGAGCCGACGAACCACCTCGACATCGAGTCCTTGGAGTGGCTCGAGCAGACGCTCGTGGGGCTCGACGCGGCGATCGTGCTGGTCGCGCACGACCGCTGGTTCCTGGAGGCCGTCGGCACGGCGGTCCTGGAGATCGAGGCCGGCCGCTCGCGCTTCTTCTCCGGCACCTGGCACCAGTGGCGCCGCGAGCAGGCCGCGCGCGAGCTGGCGCTCGGCAAGTCGATCGACAAGCAGCAGGCCGAGATCGAGCGGATGGAGCGCTTCATCGAGCGCTTCCGCGCGAAGGCCACGAAGGCCCGCCAGGCGCAGTCGCGCGTGAAGCAGCTATCGAAGATCGAGCGGATCGAGCGCGATCCCCGTGACGGCAAGGGGCTGGAGTTCGAGTTCTCCGCGCCGGAGCGCTCGGGGCGCGTGATCTTCGAGCTGTTGGATGGGCGCGTCGAGGTCGGCGGGGAGGGCGGGGATCCAATCGTCCTCCTGGAGCACGCCGAGCTGTGGCTGGAGCGCGGCGAGCACGTTTCGCTCGTCGGTCCGAACGGCACGGGCAAGACGACGCTGATCGAGACGCTCGCCGGCCGCCGCCCGCTCGCCGCGGGCCGGCTCAGCACCGGGCACAACGTGTCGCTCGGCTACCTCTCCCAGCACGCCGAGGAGCTCGGCGCCGGCGGCCATCCCGGCCAGAGCGTGCTGGAGGCTGCGGCACGCGCGACGGGTCTCGCCCCGAACAAGGCGCGGGCGTTGCTCGGGCGCTTCCTGTTCTCCGGGGAGGAGGCCGAGAAACCGCTCGACGGCCTCTCCGGCGGCGAGCGCCGGCGGCTGTCGCTGGCTGTGCTCGTCGGCGCCGCGAAGACGCCGAACGTGCTGATCCTCGACGAGCCCACGAACCACCTCGACATCGAGTCGCGCGAGGCTCTGGAGGACGCGCTGCGCGGGTTTCCGGGCGCGATCCTGCTCGTCTCGCACGACCGGGCGCTGCTGGATGCGGTCGGCACGCGCACCGTCGCGGTCGAGGACCGCGGGCTGCGCAGCTACGAGGGCGGCTGGCCGGAGTACCTGCGGGTGCGGGAAGAAAGGAGGGCGACGGGGCCGCATGCGGCCCCGTCCGGGGACGCACATGTGCGTCCCCGCGGGGAGGCGCATGCGCCTCCCCGAACAACATCAGCTTCAAATAAACATGTTCGCCCGCCCTCAGGGGCAGATGGGCCAAGCTGGTCTTCACACGGGCCGAACGGAACCGCGCCGACAACGAACGCGAACGGAAGTGGGTCCAAGCAGAAGGGCAAGGCGAAAGCGAAGGGCCCCTCGAAGAACCGCCTGACCGCCCAGGAGCAGGCCGAGCGCGAGGTCGAGCAGGCGGAGGCCGCGATGCGCGCGCTGGAGGACGAGCTCGCCGACCCCGCGGCGTGGGCGACGCAGTACGAGTCGGCCAAGTCCGAGGCCCGCCACACCGCCGCGCGGCGCGCCGTCGAGGAGGCCTACACGCGGTTCGAGGCGCTGGTGGACTGAGGCGGCGGGCGCGGCTCAACTGACTGCCATGCGCTGCCGGCCCTTGAGATCGCAAAATGCGATCTCAAGCGATGGCTAACCTATTTTCTGTGAGCGACAGCCTGAAGACCGCGCGCAACATCGCGATCGTCGTGCTGATCGCCGCCGCGGTCTTCCTCCTCCCCGGTGGCGGTCGCGCCGCGAACACGTTCGAATCCGTGCTCTGGGTCGCGTTCGGGGTCGGCATCGGCTACCTCGGCCTGCGCGGCTACCGCGAATACCGCGTCGCCCTGCACAGCCTCGGCGATCGTCACCGCGGGCTGCTCTACGGCGGGATCGCGGGCGCGGTGTTCGCCTACATGGCCCGCGCGCGGATGTGGCAGACGGGGATCGGCGAGCTTGTCTGGTTCGCGCTCGTCGGCTTCATCGTCTACACGCTGCTCGAGGTCTATCGCCACTGGCGCGCGTATTGAGACGGGCGCCGCGCGGCGGGCGCCTCGTATCCTCGGTTTGATGGCCACCAAGGCATCGACCGGCGCCCCGGATGGGTGGGGCGCGCCCGACGAGGGCGGCACGACGGATAGGAAGGCGAGCATCGCCGAGCAACGGCGGAATCTGCCCGACCAGCCCGGCGTGTACCTGTTCCGCGACGGGAAAGGCCGCGTGATCTACGTCGGCAAGGCGAAGTCGATCCGCAAGCGGGTCGCCTCGCACTTCGCCAAGGCGCAGGTGCCTAGCAGTCCGGGACATGAGGAGATGGTCGCGAGCACGGAGCGGATCGAGTGCGTGGTCGTCGGCAGCGAGGCCGAGGCGCTGCTCGCCGAGCAGGGCTTCATCAAGCAGTACCGGCCGCGCTTCAACATCCGCCTGCGCGACGACAAGTCCTATCCGTTCATCGCGATCTCGCTCGACGAGGACTACCCGCGGGTCTACTTCACGCGCGAGCGCCACCGTCCCGGCCGGGCGTACTTCGGTCCCTACTCGAACGCCAAGCGCGTGCGGAGCACGCTGGAGGTGCTCGCGAAGGTCTTCATGTTCCGCTCCTGCACCGGCCCCGAGCCGGGGCGACGCAGCGGCAGCCCGTGCCTGGACTACTACATCAAGCGCTGCGAGGCCCCCTGCGTGGGGTACGTCTCCAAGGAGGACTACCGCCGCAGCATCGACGGCGTGATCGACTTCCTGTCGGGGCGCTACCGCACGATCGAGCGCGACCTCGAGCAGCGCATGCGCGCGGCGGCGGCGGCCGAGGAGTTCGAGCAGGCGACGCTCGAGCGCAACCGGCTGCGCGCCGTCCACGCGCTGCTGGAGCGCCGGCGCGTGGCGAACGAGTCCGTCGGCACGCTCGACGCCGTGGCGGTTGCGGTCGACGGGCGCGAGGCCAACGCGCAGGTCTTCCAGGTACGCGACGGGGTGCTCTCGGACCGCCAGTCGTTCTACCTCTCGAACGAGACCGAGCGGGGCGTGACGGAGGTGGCGGAGGAGTTCATGCTCCAGTTCTACGCCTCGCACATCTCGATCCCGCCGCTGCTCGTCGTGCAGCGCGAGCTCGTCGCCGACGGCGCCACGGCGGCGCTCGCCGAGGCGCTCGCGCAGCGGCGCGGGGGGCCGGTCGAGCTGCGCGCGGCCGAGCGCGGCGAGAAGCGCCGGATCCTCGAGCTGGCCGAGCGCAATGCACGGCTGGCGCTCGACGAGGAGCGCCTGCGCGCCGAGCGCCGCCGTTCGAGCCGCGTCGAGGCGCTCGAGGGCCTGCAGCTCGCGCTCGGCCTCGACGCGCCGCCGATCAGGATCGAGTGCTTCGACATCTCCCACCTCGGTGGCACGCAGACGGTCGCCTCAATGGTCGTGTTCGAGGGCGGCGCGCCGAAGAAGTCCGACTACCGCCGCTTCAAGATCCGCACGCTCGCGGAGGGGCAGTCGGACGACTTCGCGGCGATCGCCGAGGTGCTCGAGCGGCGCTTCGCGCAGTGGGAGCGCCAGGCCGATATCTCCCCGCACGACCCCGACTACAACGCGAGCTTCGCGTCGCTCCCGAACCTCGTCGTGATCGACGGCGGCAAGGGCCAGCTCGCGGCCGGTCTCGGCCCGCTGCGCGGATTTCGCGAGCGCGGCGTCGCGGTCGTCTCGCTCGCGAAGCGGATCGAGGAGGTGTTCATCCCCGGGCGGGCGGCGCCGCTCGTGCTCGACCACTCGACCCCGGAGCTGCAGCTGCTGCAGCGCGTGCGCGACGAGGCGCACCGCTTCGCGATCACCCACCACCGCTCGCGGCGCGACCGCGCGATGACGACTTCGCTGCTCGACGAGCTCCCCGGCGTCGGCCCGGCGCGCAAGCGCGCGCTGCTCGCGCACTTCGGCTCGCCGGACGCGGTCGTCGCGGCCTCGCGCGAGGAGCTCCAGGCCGTGCCCGGCCTGCCGGCGAAGGTCGCGCGGGAATTGCACGGGCATCTCCATCGCGCCGGCTGAGCCGCCCGATGATCGGCGCTGGCCGATCTTTGATCGGAGCCTCGCTTGCTCCTCGACCGGCTCGGGGGCGTGGCTCCTACCACGGGGTCTTCGGGCACAATGACGACGATGGCCGCGAACGAGTCACGCCTGAAGGACGTCGTCGTGATCACGGGCTTCTCCGGCGCGGGCAAGTCGACCGCGATGAACGTGTTCGAGGACGCGGGCTACTTCTGCGTCGACAACCTGCCCCCGGAGATGATCCGCTCGCTGGTCGAGCTGTTCATGCACGAGGGCTCGAAGGTCGAGCGCGCGGCGGTCGTCTCCGACGTCCGCGGGGGCGTCTACTTCGAGGCGCTGCGCGCGGTCGTGGACGACCTCGACGCGCTCGGCGTCGATCATCACGTGCTGTTCCTCGAAGCGGGCGAGCAGACGCTCGTGACGCGCTACAAGGAGACCCGCCGGCGCCATCCGCTCGCGCCCGAGGGCAGCGTTTCTGCCGGCGTCGCCGCCGAGCGCGCGCTGCTGGAGCCGTTGCGCAGCCGCGCCGACCTCGTGATCGACACGACCGGCATGTCCGCGTCGATGCTGCGCGGGAAGATCGCCGACGAGTTCCTGCCTCGCCAGCGCGGCGGCAGGCTGGCGGTGACGTTCATGAGCTTCGGCTTCAAGCACGGTCCCCCGCGCGAGGAGGACGTGGCGCTCGACGTGCGCTTCCTGCCGAACCCGCACTACGTGCCCGAGCTGCGCGAGCTGACCGGCAACGACGAGCGCGTCGTCGAGTACGTCGCGCGCGACGGCCGCCTCGGGGAGCTCTACGAGCGGCTGCATCCGCTGCTCGACTTTCTCCTGCCGCAGTACGTCGCGGAGGGCAAGGCGCATCTGGTGATCGCGATCGGCTGCACCGGTGGGCGTCACCGCTCGGTCGCGATCGCACGGCATCTGGCCGAGCGCTACGGCGACCACGAGGACCTCGACGTGGCGGTCGCCCACCGCGACATCGACAAGCGCTCGCGCGAGTCCTGAGCTAGAGGCCGGGGATTGGGCATATAAAAATAGATTTGCGTGACACTATGGTTACACGTGGTCTCTGAAAGGAGACGGCGATCCGGAGGGCGCTGATAGCCTTCGCCAGGCACGCCGGGCCATGGAGCGCTACTCCTGGAGCCCGGCATTGTTCATTTTTCGCTCACGGAGGCCGTGGAGAATGTCGGTACGGGTGGGAATCAACGGGTTCGGCCGGATCGGCCGGAACGCATTTCGCGCCGCCCAGGCGCAGGCAACGCAGGCAGGCGGCGAGGGACGCGATCGAGTGGGTGGCGGTCAACGATCTGACCGACGCGAAGACGCTCGCGCATCTGCTCAAGTACGACTCGATCCTCGGGCCCTATCCGGGCGAGGTCGAGGCTCGTGGGGACGCGATCGAGGTCGACGGGCGCGAGCTGAAGGTGCTCGCCGAGCGCGACCCCGGCGCGTTGCCGTGGGGCGATCTCGGGGTCGACGTGGTGATCGAGTCGACCGGCCTGTTCACCGACCGCGCGAGCGCCGCCAAGCACCTCGCCGGCGGCGCGAAGAAGGTGGTGATCTCCGCGCCGGCGAGCGATCCCGACGCGACGGTCGTGCTCGGGGTCAACTTCGACGAGGTCTACGACCGCGACAAGCACGACGTGATCTCGAACGCCTCCTGCACGACCAACTGCCTCGGCCCGGTCGCGAAGGTCGTCAACGACACGGTCGGGATCGAGCACGGCCTGATGACGACGATCCACGCCTACACCGCCGACCAGCGCCTGCAGGACATGCCCCACAAAGACCTGCGCCGCGCGCGCGCCGCCGCGATCAACCTGATCCCCGCCTCGACCGGCGCGGCGAAGGCGATCGGGCTGGTGATCCCGGCGCTGCAGGGCAAGCTGAACGGCTTTGCCGTGCGCGCGCCGGTGCCGACCGGGTCAGTCGTCGACCTGACGGTCGAGTGCATGCGCGAGACGAGCGTCGAGGAGGTCAACGGCGCGTTGCGGGCGGCCTCCGAGAGCGGCCCCTTGCAGGGAATCATGGCCTACACCGAAGACCCGATCGTCTCCAGCGACATCCGCGGATCGCGGTTCTCGGCGATCGTCGACTCGCAGCTGACGGCCGTGATCGACGGCACTATGCTGAAGGTGGTCGCCTGGTATGACAACGAGTGGGGCTATTCCAATCGTCTCGTGGACCTCGTACAGCGGGTGCTCTAGGGTCATGAGTCATAAATTCGCTGGCGTTTCCCGGCGCCTGAACGTGCCTGACGCCCGCCGGCGTCGGCCATGTGCAGCCGGCACACTTACCGACACCGTCGAACGTCAGATCACGTCCATCCATCCGGCAAACACTGACCGAATTTATGACTCAGGACCCCGCCGATGAGGAGCCTCGACGACCTCGACGTGCACGGCAAGCGGGTGCTCGTGAGGGTCGATTTCAACGTCCCGCTCGCGCCCGGGATCGAGGGTCTCCAGGAAACCGGCGGCGTCCCACTCGTGAGCGACGACACGCGGATCGCGGCGGCGCTTCAGACGATCGAAGAGCTGCGCGCGGGCGGGGCGAGGCTGGTGCTGGTCTCGCATCTCGGCCGGCCGGAGGGTAAGCCGGTGGCGGAGCTGTCGCTGGCGCCGGTGGCCGATCGCCTGCGCGAGCTGACCGGCACAAAGGTGACGCTGGCGCCGGCGGTGATCGGCGACGAGGTCACGGCGCTGGCGGAAGAGCTCGAGGAGGGCGACATCCTGGTGCTCGAGAACGTGCGCTTCGAGCCGGGCGAGACGCGCAACGACCCCGAGCTCGCGCGGGCGCTCGCGGCGCTCGCGGACCTCTACGTCGACGACGCGTTCGGCGTGGCCCACCGCGCGCACGCGAGCACGGAGGGCATCACGCACCTGCTGCCGAGCGCGGCCGGACGGCTGCTCGAACGCGAGGTGAAGACGCTCACGGGGATCCTCGAGCATCCCCAGCATCCGCTCGTGGCGATCGTCGGCGGCGCGAAGGTGGCCGACAAGATCGCGGTGATCGAGCGCTTCCTCGAAGTCGCCGACGTGGTGATGATCGGCGGTGCGATGTGCTTCCCGTTCCTCTGCGCGCAGGGGCACGCCGTGGGCAAGTCGTTGTGCGATGACGAGGACGTCGAGCACGCGCGCAACGCGCTCGCGCGGGCCAGCAACACGCACGACCCTCAGCCCGGCAGGGCGCGTCTGCTGGTGCCCAACGACCTCGTGATCGGCAGGCGCCTGGCGGCGGACGCAGAGCATCGCGTGCTCGACGGGGTGGAGGTGCCGGAGGGCTGGATGGGGCTGGACATCGGCCCGAAGACGGTGGAGCGCTACGCGAACGTGATCGCGAGCGCGGGCACGGTGTTCTGGAATGGCCCGATGGGCGCGTTCGAGCTCGAGCCGTTCGCGGCGGGCACGCGCGCGGTGGCGCAGGCCGTCGCGAACGCGTCTGGCCTCACGGTCGTGGGCGGCGGGGACTCGGCGGCGGCGCTGGCGCAGTTCGGCTTGGAGCAGGAAGTCGACCATCTCTCCACCGGCGGCGGCGCGACGCTCGAGCTGGTGGAAGGCGCGACGTTGCCGGGCGTGCAGGCGCTCGAAGGTGCGGGAGTGATCGCCTGATGGCCGCGGCCCGCACGCCGCTCGTCGCCGGCAACTGGAAGATGTACAAGACCGAGGAGCAGGCCGAGGACTACATCCAGGCGCTGCTGCCGCTGCTCTCCTCGGTGGAGAGCGTCGAGGTCGCGATCTGCGTGCCGTTCACGGACCTGCGGGCGATGGTCGACAGCGCTCGCGGCTCGCGCGTCGAGGTCTACGCGCAGAACATGCACTACGAGCCCGAGGGCGCGTTCACCGGGGAGGTGTCGCCGGCGATGCTCAGCGACGTCGGCGTGCAGGGCGTCGTGCTCGGGCACTCCGAGCGCAGGGAGCTGTTTGGCGAGACCGACAGGTCGCTCGCGCTGAAGGTGCCGGCCGCGCTGGACGCCGGGCTGCGACCGATCCTCTGCGTGGGCGAGACCGAGGACGAGCGCGACAACGACGAGACCGAGCGCAAGCTGCGCCAGCAGGTGTGGGACGGGCTGGCGCAGATCGCGGACGAGCGCCTGTCCGAGGTGACGATCGCCTATGAGCCGATCTGGGCGATCGGCACCGGCCGCGTCGCCGGCGCCGAGCAGGCGCAGGAGGCGGTCGCGTTCGTGCGCGCGCTCGTCGGCGATCGCGACAAGCAGGCGGCGGAGCGCGTGCGGATCCTCTACGGCGGCTCGGTCAAGCCCGAGAACGCGGCTGAGCTGCTCGCGCTCCCGGACGTCGACGGCGCGCTCGTCGGCGGGGCGTCGTTGGACGCGAAGTCGTTCGCCGAAATCGTCGAGGCGGCATGAACCTGAGCACGCGGCACCTCGATCGATGGCCCTGACCGCCGGTCCTGGCAAACCGCCGGTTCCGAGCGTCTGCCTGGTGATCCTCGATGGCTGGGGGCTCGCCGAGCCCGGCCCCGGCAACGCCGTGTCGCTGGCGCGCACGCCGGTGTTCGACGAGCTGTGGGAGGACTATCCGCACACGACGCTGACCGCCTGCGGGCAGGCGGTGGGGTTGCCGGAGGGGCAGATGGGAAACAGCGAGGTCGGCCATCTGAACCTCGGCGCGGGGTCGGTGGTGCGCCAGGACCTTGTGCGGATCAACGACGCAATCGCGGACGGGACGTTCGCCGCCAACCCCGTGTTGCGAGTCGCGCTCGCCGATGCCGAGCGGGTACATCTGATCGGGCTGGTCTCCGGCGGCGGCGTGCACTCCTCGCTCGAGCACCTGTTCGCGTTGATCGCGTGCGCGCGTGGTCAGGCCAGTGCAGGCGAGGGGTCTGGGACCGGCCCGGCGGGGTCTGGAGCCGGGTCGGGCGCCGCCGTGGGGGCCGGGTGCAAAGACGTGATCGTGCACGCGTTCACCGACGGGCGCGACACCCTGCCGCACGCGGGCGCGGGCTTCCTGGCCGAGCTCGACGCGACCGATGGCGTGCGCGTTGGCTCCGTCGTCGGGCGCTACTGGGCGATGGACCGCGATCGGCGCTGGGACCGCGTGCAGCGCGCGTACGAGCTGCTCGTCCACGGTCGCGCGCTCCACAGCGCCGCCAGCGGCGAGGAGGCCGTCGCGGCCGCCTACGAGCGGGGGGAGACGGACGAGTTCGTCGAGCCGACGCTCGTCGTCGGCGACGATGCGCGGATCCGGCCCGGCGACAGCGTGATCGCGTTCAACTTCCGCCCCGACCGCATGCGCGAGCTGACGCGGGCGCTCGCCGAGCCGGGGTTCGCCGAGTTCGATCGCGATGGTGGCGAGCCGCTGCGGCGATACGCGACGCTGACCGAGTACGAGGAGGGCTGGCCCTACCCGGTCGCGTTCCCACCGGAGCGGCCGCGGACGACGCTCGGGGTCGCGCTCGCGGCCGCCGGTGCGCGGCAGCTGCACGTGGCCGAGACGGAGAAGTATCCGCACGTGACGTACTTCTTCAACGGCGGCGAGGAGACGCCGCTGGCGGGCGAGCGGCGCGCGCTGGTCGACTCGCCGCGCGACGTGCCGACGTACGACCACAAGCCGCAGATGAGCGCGCCCGCGGCGGCGGCGGCGTTCGTCGAGGCCTGGCGGGCGGACGGAGATGGGGATGGAGCCGGAGACGAGGCCGGGGATGGGCTTGGCGGCGCAGGCGGCGGAGACGGCGCGGGCCGTGGATATCGCTTCGGGATCATCAACTTCGCGAACGCCGACATGGTCGGTCACACGGGCGTGATCGAGGCCGCGGTGGCGGCGATCGAGACGGTCGACGGCTGCCTCGGCGAGGTGGTCGCGGCGGTGCACGAGCGCGGCGGCGCGTGCGTCGTGACGGCCGATCACGGGAACGCCGATCACATGCTCGAGCCCGACGGCAGCCCGAACACGGCACACTCGCTGAACCCGGTGCCGTTGATCGTGACCGTGCCGGGGCTGGAGCTGAGGGCCGGCGACGGGGTCCTGGCGGACGTCGCGCCGACGGTGCTGGATCTGCTGGGTATGCGACAACCACCGGAGATGACCGGGCGCTCGCTGATCGAAGGACGAAAGGAGAAGCAGTAGTGGACAAGACTGCAACGGACACCCAAAGACGAGGGTCGCGGAGGGCGCTCGCCGCCTTCTTCATCGGCGCCGGCGTGAATCACTTCGTGATTCCCGGTGTCTACAAGCGGATCGTGCCGCCGGGCATGGGCGACCCCGAGACGCTCGTGCGCGCGAGCGGTGTTGCCGAGGTCGCGGGCGGGGTGGGAGTGCTGCTGCCGCGGACGCGCCGGCTGGCGGGCTTCGGCCTGATCGCGCTGCTCGCCGCGGTGTTCCCGGCGAACCTCCACATGGCCCGCAATCCCGAGCAGTTCAAGCAGATCCCGGCCTGGGCTCTGTACGCGCGGCTGCCGCTGCAGCCGCTGATGATGTGGTGGGCGTGGCGGGCGACGAAGCCGTCGTGAACCGTCGCCCCTGAGGGCCGGAAAGTGGCTCGGACGCTGCTATGTTCGGGGTAGTAGGGCCTAAGTATCGATTGCCATCATGTCGACCGCGACCGCCGTCAAGATCCCTTCCGGGGAGGAGTCACTCAGCGAGGGAGAGGTGCGCGCCTGGCGCGGCCTGCTGCGGGCCCACGCCTGTCTGGCCAAGCGGCTCGACGCCGAGCTGGAGCACGCGCACGGCTTGCCGATGACCTCGTATGAGGTCCTGCAGCACCTGCAGGACGCGAGCGGCGGGCGGATGCGGATGTGCGACCTCGCCGAAAGCGCGCAGCTGTCGCGCAGCGGGCTCACGCGGCTGGTCGATCGGCTCGAGCGCGACGAGCTGCTGGAGCGCTGCTCGTGCGATCACGACGCGCGCGGCTCCTACGCCTGCCTGACCGAGCTGGGGCGCGAGCGGCTGGCGGAAGCGCGCGGCACGCACCTGGCGGTCGTCAGAGAGCACTTCTTTTCGCGCTTCTCCGAGCGCGAGCTCGGCGCGCTGGCGGATCTGTGGGACCGGATCGCGCCCTGCGGGAACGGTGATGGCAATGGGGCCGCCACCGTTGCCGGCAACGGCTGCTGAGTAAGCCCGCCGCCCCGTAGCTCAGCCCGCGCCAGGAATTCGCCGCAAAGCGCTGAACAGCTCCTCGGGTCTTACATTGAGGGCGTCTCGGGGTCGCCCGGCGCGCTGTCGGTCGTGGCGGGCGGTGTGGCCCCGACCCCGGCCTCGCGGGGATGGTTGCGGCGATGGCGGCGGTGCATGACGTAGGTGCTCACGATCGCGAGCACGACCGCGACCAGCCCGTAGATGCCGAACGCCTCGATCGCTTTGCCGGCGGAGTGGCCGAGCAGGTAGGCGAGCAGCCCGATCCCGGTCGCCCAGCAGATCCCGCCGAGCGCGTTCCAGAAGAAGAACGAGAGCCAGCGCATGCGCGTCGCGCCGGCCAGCCACGAGGCCCAGACGCGCAGACCGAGGATGAAGCGGCCGAAGAACACGGCCTTCGGGCCGTGGCGTTCGAAGAACGGCTCGCCCGTGTCGAGCACCTCCCGGCGCTGAGCTTGGAAGCGGCCGGGTCGTTCGAGCAGCCAGCGCCCGCCCTTGCGCCCGATCAGGTAGCCGATGTTGTCGCCGAGGATCGCCGCGAGGGCGGCGAGCGGGATCACGAGCTCGATTTTGAGCTTGCCGCCGGAGGCGAGCACGGCGGCCGTGATCAGGGCCGTCTCGCCGGGGATCGGCACGCCCGAGGACTCGGCCATCACGAGCACGAACAGCAGCGGGTAGCCGGAGACTTCGACGAGGTGGGTGACGTTGACGATGGCCGCGAGCATTGGGGGGTGGGCGAGCATTGGGGTGTAGGTCTCAGGAGGCGAGGGGAAAGGAGGCGAGGGGAAGACCCTTAGGATGCCGCAGCGATGGCTGCTTTCACGATCGAGGCCCGCGATGGGGGTTCAGAAGCCCGCGCGGGAGTGCTCGCGACGGCGCACGGCGATGTTCGCACACCGGCTTTCGTGCCACTCGCGACGAAGGCCACGGTGAAGGGCCTGTTGCCGGCGGAGGTGGCGGCGCTGGGCTACGAGATGGTGCTCGGGAACACCTTCCATCTGCTGCTCAATCCCGGTCCGGAGCTGATCGAGCGCTTCGGCGGGATGGGCAAGTTCATGGGTTGGGACGGTCCGATCGTGACCGACTCCGGGGGCTTCCAGGTGTTCTCGATGGGTCACGGCACGGTCGCCGAGGAGATCAAGGCGTCCCGTCAGGGCGCTGGCAAGGGCGCGCGCGAGGGCGCGATCCTCGCGATCGAAGAGGACGGGGTGCGCTTTCGCTCCTACACGGACGGCCGCGAGCGCTTCCTCTCGCCCGAGGGCTCGATGGCGACGCAGGCGGCGCTCGGCTCCGACCTGGCGCTCGTGTTCGACGAGTGCACGCCGTTCAACGTCGACCGCGACTACACGCAGCGCTCGACCGAGCGCACGCACCGCTGGCTGGAGCGCTGCCTGGGCTGGCACGCCGAGCACGGGCCGCCGGGGCAACTCGTCTACGGGATCGTCCAGGGCGGCGTCTACGAGGATCTGCGGCGCGAGTCGACGCAGACGGTCGCCGCGAGTGCGTGCGACGGGGTCGCGATCGGCGGCTCGCTCGGCGCGGAGAAGGCGCAGATGTACGAGGTCGTCGGCTACGCCACGCGCGAGCTCGGGGGCGAGCACGAGCGCAAACCGCGGCACCTGCTCGGGATCGGCGAGGTCGACGACCTGATCCGGGGGGTGGAATTGGGGATCGACACGTTCGACTGCGCGATGCCGACCCGCCTCGGCCGGCACGGCACGGCGCTCGTCCCCGACCCCGTGAACCGCTGGCGTGTCGACTTGAAGAAGGCCCGCTGGCGCGAGTCCGAGGAGCCGCTGTTGGAGGGCTGTGTGTGCCCGGCCTGCGCCGGCGGTCTGTCGCGCGCCTACCTTAGCTACCTGGTGCGCGCCGGCGAGCTCACGGGAGCGCGGCTGCTGACGATGCACAACCTCGCTTTCCTGGCGCGGCTGATGAAAAATTTGCGGGCCGGAATCCTAGATGGGGACTTGGAAAACGTGGCCCGAGAGTGGCGCGCCGGAGCGTTTCATCCCAAACGTTGAGTAGCTTGGTCGATGGCATTTCGGTGTGGTGTAAGGGCAGCACGGGTAACCGTCAATTGCCAGGTGCCGGTTCGAGTCCGGCCGCCGGAGCCATGTATTGAAGGCGACGGTCGAGGCTGCTAGCCTGCTGGGCACTTGACGGGTGTCCAGCCCGAAAGGGCAGTTGTCTTACCGAGGGGCCCGCGTAAGCGGGCCTTTCGCCTTTAATGAGCTACTCTGAGACAACAATTGACGGTTGCCCAGGCGATGAGCCCCGCGTAAGCGGGGCTTTCGTCTTTAAACGGGGCCGGTCCAAGCACGTGTTGGGGATGCCTGCGGAGATTGCTAGCCTGGGGCGAGTGACAGGTGTCCAGGCGAGGGTCCGCGTAAGCGGGCCTTTCGTCTTATTTGGTGTTTTCCGCGACCAGCTGTTTGAGCGCCGAAGACGCCTGCTGGACGTCGGAGTAGACGACATTGCGCAGCACAACCTTCGTCGGCGCCGGGGCGGTGGCGACGACGACGGCGACGATCACGACGGCGAGCGCGAGCAGCACGAAGATCGTCGGCAGCAGACGCCCGCGCCGACGCCCGGCGCTATCACCCGGGGAGGATGTGGGCGTCAGGATCGGAGCGGCCTGGCGCGGCGGGCCGGGCCGTGGTCTTCTAGGGGCCACTGCCCCGGTGCCACTACGGCCCGCGCCCTCTGACCCCCGCGCCCCGGCTGTCGCCAGCAGGCTCGTCGCCGCGGTCGCCGGTCCGGAGCCGCGCGCGCCCGTGATCGGTTCGCCGGGTGAGATGCCGCGGGAGCCGCCGTCGATCGCGCGGCCCATCTCGCGGGCGGTCTGGTAGCGATCGCGGGGGTCGAGCGCGAGCGCGATCGCGACCGCGTCGGCCAGCTCGGGCCCGACGGCGGCGACGAGCGTGTCGAGCATCGGCGGCTCCTCGCGCTGCTGCTTGAGCGCGAGCTCGGTCAGCGAGGTGGCCTCGTAGGGCAGGCGCCCGGAGATCAGCTGGTAGGCGACGACCCCTAGCGCGTACAGGTCGGCGGGCGGGCCGGCCTCCTCGCCGCGCGCCTGCTCGGGTGCGAGGTAGGCGGCGGTGCCGAGCACCGAGCCGACCTGCGTGATCGAAGACTGCTCGGTCGCCTTCGCGATGCCGAAGTCGGCGAGCTTGACCTCGCCCTCGCGCGCGCGCAGCAGGTTGCCGGGCTTGACGTCGCGGTGCACGACGCCGTGGCGGTGCGCGTAGTCGAGGCCCTCGCAGGCCTGCTCGATGATCGAGACCCCCTCGTCGACCTCGACCCAGCCGTCGTCGCGCAGGATCTCCGCGCAGGACTGGCCCTCGATGTACTCCATCACGATGAAGTGCCGGCCCGAGGCCTCGTCGAGGCCCGAGTCGAAGATCTGCACGATGTTCGGGTGCACCAGGCGCGCGGCGGCCTGCGCCTCGCGCTGGAAGCGGGAGACGAAGGTGGGGTCGTCGGCGAGGTGCTCGGCGAGCAGCTTGACCGCCACCTGGCGCTCCAGGCGCAGGTCGAGTGCGAGGTGCACGGTCGACATCCCGCCGAAGCCGAGCCGGCCCTCCAGGCGGTAGCGCCCGGCGATCCGCGTCTCGCTCATTTGACGCCTTCCTGGGCCCCGCCCGCACCTGGAGCCCCAGTGCCCGAGCCGCTTTCACCGCCGATGCCGGTGCCGCCTCCCGGCCCGTTGGCGACGCCCGGTTCGCTTTCGGTCCCGGGCGCCGGCGTGCCACCTCCGGGGGTGGTGGCGGTCGGCGTCGTCGGCGTGGGTGTCGTCGGCGTGGTGGTCGTTTCGGTGTGGGTTGTCGTTGGCGTCGTCGTCGGCGTCGTCTGCGTGCTCGTGGTCGTCGTGGGGGTGGTGCTCGTTTTCGTCTTCGTCGTCGAGGTCGTCTGCGGGAGTGGCTGCGCGCACAGCACGAGTGCGCGACGCCGCAGGTTCGCGATCCCGACGTCGAGCGTCTTGCGCAGACCCGCGTCGACCGTCGCGGGCAGCGCCGCGAAGTCGCCTTCGGTTTTCTCGATCGCGGCTTCGGTCGCGGTGCAGCTCCCTTCCCCGCTCTCCGCGGCCTGTGCGACGGCTTCGAAGTCGCCCTTCAGCGGCCCGGCGTTGGCGGTCGGGATCAGGCCCTTGTCGGAGCTGCCGCAGGCGACGAGCAACGCGGCGCTCACGCCGAGCAGGCCGGCCAGCAGCACGCGCAGGTGCAAGGTGGTCGGTTGGGGACGTTTCACGGTCATTGACCGTACTCCAGGCGCTCGGCGAGCGAGTCCGGCAGGCGCGCCGCGCGGATCGCGCCGGCGGCGCCGGCGATGTCGTAGTCGGTGCGCCGGAAGGATGCGCACTCCCCGTCGAGGTCGAGCAGCAGCCAGGAGGCGCGCGGGTCCCCGTCGCGGGGCTGCCCGACGCTGCCGGGGTTCAGCAGCCATTCGCCGCTGGAGAGATCGAGCTGCGCGCCCTCGCGCCGGGGTTCGCCGGTGGCGAGCTCGCCCTCGTGGCGCACGAACGAGAGCGCCACGTGCGAATGGCCGATCAGGCAGACACGGTCGGGCTGGCGATCGAGGCACAGCTCGGCGAGCAGCGCCGAGAGCACGTACTCCCACACGGGATCGCGCGGGCTGGCGTGGTAGAGGCCGATCTGGTCCTCGCGCCCCTCCGGACGCAGGGTGGCGAGGAAGGCGAGGTTCGCCGGCGCGATCACCTCCTTCGTCCACTGCGCGGCGAGGCTCGCCCCGCGCGAGAACTCGTCGAGCGGGATCTCCCCGGCGACGGCGAGGTCGTGGTTGCCGGCAAGGCACACCGCGACGTGCTCGCGCGCGAGCTCCACGCAGATGTCGGGGTCGGCGCCGTAGCCGACGAGGTCGCCGAGGCACCACAGCTCCGACGCATCGCTTGCGGCGACCGCCTCGAGCACCGCCTCGAAGGCCTGCCGATTGCCATGGATGTCGGAGATAACAGCGACCTTCATCACCGTCGCAGTTCGCGGCCGCGCCGCCCTACTCCTCCTCCGAGCCCGCCTCCGCACCGCCGTACTCGGGCAGGTTCTTGATGCCCTCGCGGGTGCGCCACTTGGAGTAGTTGTCCTCCATCGCGTCGATCAGCTCGCGCATGAAGCGCGGGGAGATGTTGACGCGGGAGACGACCACGCCCGGGACCTCGTCGGACTCGACCTCGTGGTCGACGCGCGCGAAGGTGACGGTGAACTCGTAGTCGGAGTGGCTGACGTTGGCGAAGTTCGCGTATACGCCCCCCATGATCTCGGGAGACAGGTGGATGTTTATGTGGCGCTCGGCGCCAGGATCTTGGTCGTTCACGGCGTTGTCTTTCTCGGGGAGTGGTCGGGAGGGGGGCCTGACCCCCTCCCGGTCTATTGGCGCTCGGCGCCTGGGTCTTGATCGTTCACGCAGCTAGTATCGCAACCAGTGAGCATGGATCGATGAAAGCGTCGCTGGGGAACGCCTCATGAGGAGCGTCTCGACACCGCTGGACGGCTTGCGCGAAACCGTGCTGTCGGCTGCCGGCGAGCTGGTGGGCCAGCCGCCGGAGCAGCTCGGCGCGCGTGGCGGGATCGTGCTCGAGCGTCCGCCACGAGCGGACTTCGGCGACTATTCGACGAACGCCGCGCTGCTGCTGGCGCCGAGCGTGGGCGCCTCCCCGAGGGAGGTAGCGGAGCGTCTCGGCGGGGAGCTGGAGCGCCGCCTCGGCGCTCATCTCGAGCGCTTCGAGGTGGCGGGGCCCGGTTTCCTCAACCTGTTTCTCGCCGATCAGTGGCTCCTCGGCGCGCTCGCTGAGGTGCTCGCCGCCGGGGAGGCGTTCGGGGCCGGTGGTGCCGATCCGGCCGAGCGGATCGTGGTCGAGTTCGTCTCCGCCAACCCCACCGGCCCGATGCACGTGGGGCACGCCCGTAACGCCGCCTACGGCGACGCGCTCGCGCGACTGCTCCTCCTGTACGGTCACGAGGTCGCGCGCGAGTTCTACGTGAACGACGCCGGCTCGCAGGTACGCAAGCTCGGGGAGTCGATCCGCTCGCTGGCGCGGGGCGAGGATCTGGCCGAGGACGGCTATCACGGCGAGTACGTCGAGCAGCTCGCTGCGCGCCTCACGGACGCGGCCGAGGCGGAGCCGGCCGAGCTGGGACGGGCCGCCGTGGCGGTGATGATCGAGCAGATCGCCGCCTCGCTAAGCGAGTTTCGCGTGAGCTTCGACCTGTGGACCTACGAGAGCAGGCTCCACGAAGGCGATCCCAGCCCGGTGGCCCACACCCTCGCGATCCTCGAGCAGGCGGGGCATACCTATCGCGACGAGGGAGCCCTGTGGCTGCGCACGACCGACTACGGCGACGACAAGGATCGCGTGCTCGTGCGCTCGAACGGCGAGCACACCTATTTCGCCTCGGACATCGCCTACCACCAGGACAAGCGCGAGCGCGGCTTCGACCGCCAGATCGACGTGTGGGGGGCCGACCACCACGGCTACGTGGGGCGGATGAAGGCCGCCTACGCGGCGCTCGGCGGCGACCCCGAGCACCTCGACCTGTTGATCATGCAGCTCGTCCATCTGATGCGCGGGGGAGCGCGCGCGCAGATGTCCAAGCGGGCCGGGGAGTTCGTCACGCTCGACGATCTCCTGACCGAGATCGGCGTCGACGCCGCGCGCTGGTACCTGCTCGCGCGCTCGCACGAGACGACCGTCGACCTCGACCTCGACCTCGCCCGCGAGCAGTCCAGCGAGAACCCGGTCTACTACGTGCAGTACGCGCACGCGCGGATCGCCGCGGTGCTCGCGAAGGCGGGGGAGGAGCGCGTGCGCGAGGCGCTTGCGAGCGTCGCGGAGGGGGTGGATGGAGCCGACCCAGCGGACGGGGCCGGCGTGGCGGATGCAGCGGGCGCGGCGGACGGCGAGGGCGATCAACCGTCGTTGCACGCGTCCGAGCGTGCGCTGATCGAGCAGCTGCTGGCCTTCCCCGGCGAGGTGCGGGAGGCGACCGAGCGCCGCGCCCCGCACCGGATCGCGGCCTATGCGTTGCAGCTCGCCCAGGACTTCACCGCCTTCTACCGCGACTGCCGCGTGCTCGGCGCCGAGCCCGAGGCGGTCGAGTCGCTGCGGATCGCGCTGTCGGTGGCGACGCAGCGCACGATCGCACGCTGCCTGGAGCTGCTCGGGGTCAGCGCGCCAGCGGAGATGTAGCGCGGGCGTAGCCCTTCCGTCCCACCGTCTTCCCGGTGGCTTGGGCGCGGAGCGTCAGTCGAACCGCGCCAGGTCGGCGTCCAGGCGGGCGGAGGCGGCGGGGTCGAGCGGCGGCGCCTCGAGCACGCTGCCGGCCTGGGCGCGCGCGTGCCGGCGCCAGCGGGGCAGCAGCACCGCGACCATCGCGAGCAGCGCCAGGAACACCGCGAGCGGGACGAGGTAGACCGTCAGGTCGAAGCCCTGCGCGCTCGGCAGCGCGAGCACCGTCGGGCCGTACTGGGCGACGAGCGAGCGCTTGATCTGCGCTTCGTCCTGGCCTTCGTCGATCAGGCTCTGGATGAATTCGCGCTCGCGGTCGGCCTGCGGCGACTCCGCGACCTCGAGCGGGATTTTGCAGGTGACGCACATCACCTGACGCTCGATCACGGGCAGCGATGTGCGGGGCTTGACATCCGTGGCGCCGCCGGCGCCGAGCGCGACGGGCGGGAGCAGGCAGAGCAGGAGCAAGAGTACGAGCAGCATCGTGGGAGGGACGTGGCGACGCGCCGCCGGGCGGCAAGGACGAAATTGCACGTGCGCTCTCCCGCGGGTGTCGCCGGTGGGCCGATGTCCTTTGTGGTGCGGGCTCACGAGCGCTCCGCGAGCGCGATCGCGCGGTTGAGGAAGGCCTGGTCGATCTCGCCGCGGGAAATCGCGACGATGTGGCCCTGGCGGTCGATCACGAAGCTCTCCGGGAGCTGGTCGGTGCCGTAGGAGTGGGCGAAGTCGCCGGTCGTGTCGCGCAGGTTGGGGTAGGTGAGGTGGTACTTGCGGACGAAGCTTTCGGAGTCGGGCGAGGCGTCGAGGTAGGTCACGCCGAGCACGGTCGCGTCATGGCGCTGCAACTGGCGCTGGGCGCGCTCGAGCAGGGGCGCCTCTTCCTGGCAGGGTTCGCACCAGGAGGCCCAGAAGTTGAGGACGACGACCTTGCCGCCGAACGACGCGAGCGAGGCGGGATCGGTTCCGGAGAGCCCCGAGAGCGAGTGGTGGGCGTTGGGCGCGAGCGGGTACTGGCCGTGCGCGAGCGCTTCGTCGAGCGTGCGGCTCGCCGCCTGGTGGGAGATGCCGTAGATCAGTAGCCCGATCAGGCAGGCGCCGAGGATCGAGACGAGGATCGGCAGCAGGCGGCGGCTCACGGCCCTGAAGGGTAGAGCCCAGCCGTTCGCGGCGAGCCGCGGCGCGGGGCGCGTAATATCTGCCGCAGCACGCGGTGGTAGCTCAGTTGGTAGAGCGTAGGCTTCCCAAGCTCATGCCCTACCACCCCTTTCGCCCCGTGAACACGGGGCATGCGGGTAGGAGGGGCGCGCCGGTACAGTGCCCGTACAGTGAATCTCCACGTTTCGTGCCGCCGAAGACGGCTTCTGCGCTGGCGCTGTGGCCACTGGGCCAGCACTCCTTGCCGGACGCTCACAGCGAACGTAGCCTGAGCACCGAAGCGAGCACGCGCTTCTCGCTTGCGCCGCGCGCCGGCACATGGCTCAGCCATATGCTCTCGCCCTACGGCGCCAGAGCCCGACGCGGCATCTGAGAGGGCCATGCAGGCGGTCGAGGACGCGTGCGTGGCCACCGCCTCCTGGCTCGCCGAGCTGCCCGCGTGGCCGCACCACCCGACGAACGCCTCGGGCTCCGTCTCGGCCCACTACGGGCCGACGATCCTCAGCGAGCACGACTGCGTGATGCAGTTCGCGAGGCATTTGAGCGAGGTCGGCGTGCCTTGGGAGGACTTTCATCTGGAGTTCAGCCCAGCCCAATGGATGTTTGAGAGGCCCGACGGGTCGGCGCTGCGCCCAAAGCGCATTGACCTCGCCGTCGTCTCCCGCGAGCGGCTGCTGGGCGCGAGCTTCCCGACGGCCATCGGCGGCTTCCGGTTCGACGCCGTGATCGAGTTCGCGCTTGCGAGCGACTACTGGGAGTTCGGAGTCGGCAGCAAGGAGACCATCCGCGAGAAGATCGCCCGCGACATCGCCAAGGTCGGGGAGTACTTGGCCTCGGGCCTCGCTGCGCACGGCTTCGTGGTTGTGGTCGAGGAGGCTGACCACGGCTTCCCCGCCGCCTGGGACGAGGCCGTCGATCCTGCGACCAGGGTGCGGACCCGCGTGCTCCGGCGCTGGCGTTAGCTGCTCTTCGGCATCCGCCCCTCGGCGCAGAATGGGGGTATGGCCCTCCTGGGCATCACTGACATCGACCTTGCCGCGCTCGGCGGCCTTGGCACACTCATCCTCGCGGGCGTGGCCGTCGCCCAGATCCGCGAGAGCCGCCGGCAGACGGGGGCCATGGAAGACCAGGTGACGGCGATAAGAGACGTGGCCGAGGAGGAGCTGGCCGCCATGCGCGAGGACATCCAGGCCTCCATCGAGCAGGGCCGCGCGGTCAAGGAGGCGGCACGCGCCCAGCTCCAGCCCATCGTCTTCGCCCACGTCTATGGCGGCGCCGTCAGAGGCCCGAACGACGATGACCTCGGCCCCGGCGAGGTCGGCTTCCGCTATCGCCTCATCAACGAGGGCACCGGCGTGGCGCTGAACATCCGCCACGGCGTCGAGCTGTGCGGCATCGAGCGCCAGCACGGCGACGGCATGGAGGTGCGCTCGATGCGTCCCGCCGAGGAGCTGCCTCCAGCAGGGAGTGCGACGGCCCTCGCGTTCATGGTCGTGTTCAGGGAGGATGAGCTGCCTGAGGGCTGGCGCACGGAGGCCCGCGCCTACGTGGCGCACTTCGAGAACGTGTTCGGCGAAGCGTTCAAGACCGCCAACCCCCATGACCCGCACCAGTCAGCAGCGTTCATGCGCATCGAAGAGCTGCCGAGTCCGAATATCACATAGCTAGAGTCGTCGCCAAGATGACGAGCAGCGCCCATGCCGAACCCATCCAGCAGCACATCGTTCCCCGCCACCTGCTCGCGCGGTTCGTGAACAACGATGGTCGTCTCACGGTGGTGCGCCAGAAGCCGACGCTGATGGCCTTGCGCCGACAGGCACCCAAGAACGTCGGCACGCAGCGTCGCTTCAACAGCTACCAGGACGAGCACGGGCAGTGGCATCACGACCTGGAGACAGGGCCGCTCGCCAGCCTCGACGGCGCCGGCAGCGCGGCGCTGGACGCGATCATCCGCTTCGGCGTCGAGGCCGACGCCGAGGGCCATGTCCGCCTCTACGATGCCGAGCTTGAGGAGCGAGCCGGCCTCCAGCTCTTCATTGCCTCGCTCATGGTGCGGACCGCCGGCTTCCGTGAGAGCTGGGATGAGGGAGCGCTGCCCACGCTCGTCTCCCACATGCGAGGGCGGCTGGAGGAGGAGCACGCCAGCGGCAACGTCGATGAGGAGGCCTATGACCTCATGAGGCGCACGCTGGAGACGCCAGGGAGCGTTCGCCTCAACCCGCCGCCGCATCACCATCAGGCACGCCTGGTGCCGCTGATCGAAAAGGTGGCGACGCGCCTGCACCTCGACTCGCTGGTGGCCGTGCGGCGCTTCGCCGAGCCCATGCTCTTCACCGGCGCCGAGCCGGTGGTGATCTTTCCCGACGCCGAGCCGTCGAAGGGCTGCGCCAGCGGCAAGTTCCTCACTAGCGGCGAGAAGCCGGTGGAGTTCTGGCAGCAGCCAGACGAGCTATGGGCACAGCTGGAGGCACGCCTGGCGACCATCGCTGGCGTAGCTGTGGCCGTCGATCCGCACACGGCCATTCTGATGTTCAACCCCGACACCGAGGATGGGGGGAAGCTCGCCTTCATCACCTCACAGGTGCAGCCAGAGGGCCTCGCAGGCCTCATGAACCTGATCGTCGCCGCTGGGTCGGCGTGGGTGGCTGGACGCGACGACTGCGAGGTCCTCAGCTTGCTCATGCAGAGCGCGGAACGCGCACAGTCGCAGTGAACGGGCCCATGCAGCTCTTGCAGCCAGCATCAGTGGTGCGTGCGCCCGAGCTAGGCGTCAGTCGGCGGGGGCGCCAGCGGGTCAGCCGACCCGAAGACCCTCTCGCGGGCTTCGCGCCAAATCTCGTCGAAGGGCTGCGGTCCCTTGCCGCGGTACTCGGCCAGGGCGAAGGAGTAGTGGCGGTTGAGCATGTCGAGCGAGGTCCCGCATTCGCCGACCACCATCTGCGCGTCCTCGGAGCGCACGCGCGCCGTCATGCCGCCGCGCCTCAGCGAGTAGGGCACGGCGCCTGCGATGTTGGCCATGCCTTCCACGGTCTTGGCCACTCTCCTCACCGCTGGGCGGAAGTACTTCGGACCCCACTTGTCAGCTTGGGCCTTCGTGAAGTGGCAGCCGTCGCCTTCGCTCTCGCGTAGGCCGTGGCGTGCGCGGGCGAGGTCGCCGGGGATGATGAAGTCGCGGGGGCGAGTCGGGTGCCCTGCGTCTTCGAGGGCGCGCTTCCAGCGCGCCAGGTCTTCGACCAGGCAGGCCGGCATGACGCAGGTGCGCGGCGTCGAGCCCGCAGTCTTCCCCTCGTCGAGGTAGCCGGACGAGATGACCTCCACGAAGTGCATGACGTCGCCATCCACGTTCTCCCACCTCTGGCCATAGACCTCCTGGTTGCGGGCGGCCAGGCCGTACTCCAGGGAGACGACCATGGCATCGCGCTGGGCGACGATGAGGGGGCGCTGGGGACCCACGTGCCGGAGCAGCTCGGCGCGGATGTACTCGACAGCGAGGGCGGAGAGCGCCCAGCTCTCGGCATCGGCTCCGTGGCGGCGGCGCCTGGCGGAGGCCCCTCCGGCCCTGCGAGCCGAGCGCCGGCGCGTCGAGCGCTGCTCGTTAGCCAGCTTGCAGCCGTTCGTGTGTAGCTCGGGCACGAGGTCCGTCCACGCCGCCCACGAGAGGATGGCGCTGAGGACGCGCCGGGCATGGACGCGGGCTTCCTTTGGGACCCCGGCGCGGAGCATCTCGTCCCAGAAGGCCCTGGACGGGCGCGGGTCGTTGAACTGGGCGATGGGGGTGACGGCCAGCTTCTCGGCGAACGCGTGGGGCGGCAGTTCCTTCCGCTCAGGGGTGTGGCGCGGATGGCCCAGGAGGTAGAGGTTGGCGGTGTGGCGGTAGCCCTCGAAGGTCGAGCGCGCGAGGCCTTCCTCATCCTCAGGCCCGTTGTGGGCCAGGTAGAGCTGGACAACCTCTCCGAGGACGAGGCCCTTGTGGATGGCGTTCTGCTCCTGGGCATCGAGGTCGAGGAGGAAGCGCATCAGGCTGTCGGTGCCGCGCCGCTCGGCGTCCACGTAGTCGCCCACCCACTGCCGGGCGGCGTGAGAGGATGAGAACGCCTTCGAGCGCCCCCTTCCCTCGTGGTCGCTGTAGCCGAGGCGCCACGACTTGCGCCCGTCCTTGCGCAGGTACGGCCATGGCTTCAGCTGCCACGGGCGGGCCATCAGGCAGCTCCCCCGTGGGACGCGCGCAGCGATGACAGCGCCGCCGGTGAGGTGTCGAAGAGGAGGGGCTGACCCGAGCGAGCCTGCCTTGACGCCGGCGGGCGCTCAGAGGCGAGGCACTCGCGACGCGCAGGCGCAGGCGCCGGGCGCTTGGCGCGGGTGCCACGCTTCGCGCTCTCCACAAGCAGGCCTTCGAGCGCCGCCTCTGAGATGCGGAGCTGGCCCGAGGGCAGGCGGTAGGAGGCAAGCGCGCCTGAGCGCAGGTAGCGGCGCAGCGTGCGCGTCGAGACGCAGAGGAAGGCGGCGGCCTGGGCGGGGCGGAGGAGGGGCGTTGGGTCCTTCACCTTCATAGGCTAGGACCCGCGGATCCCCTGACCGTTGACGGGTTTCTCTAGGGCTCGATCATTTGTCCACGATCAAACGTCTCTAATCGCGCCCGGCGGACGAGGGGCACCCTGGGCCGGCTACAGGGGCTTACGCGAGCCGGGCGGATGAACGTGGCTTAGAAGCGATGCGCCCGCTTCCGAGAGTCGAGCTTCATCTGTGACGCGACCAGGATGAGCGAAGATGACTTGCCCTCGTCTTGCTTGGCTGCGTCCGAGGTCGCCCTCGCCCCTTGCATGCGATACGGGGCGCACCTCTCGCCCTTCACTTTTCGTTCGCGCTCTCGAACACCCGCGTGCTTCAACGGTCACGTAGTTGCCTCTGCCTCATCGAACGGCAAGGGTGGCTGATCCCAGTTCACAGGATCACCCGTGGCTGCGTCCGAGCGTCGCAACGCATGCTGCGCCTGGCCCTCGGGCCGGTCAGGGTCATATACGAGGCCGGTCCGCCGGAGATTCTGGCGCTCGCCCGACTTCCAGAACTCGATCTGGTGTATGCGGTCGGACCTCACGCCCGTCCAGTGCGTGAGGTCAAGCGTGTAGCCGACGAAGCGGCGGCCTCTCCAGCCTGGAGATGGCAGCGAGAAGTCGCCAAGCTTGTGCATGAGGCGAAGATCAGCGAGCGTCTCGATGTCCTTGCCCCAGTCTGTCTCGGTCAGGTGAATGCCCTCCACCAGGAAGACGTTCGTGTGGTTGTGATCGAGGCAGAACCGCACGATGTCGCTCTGTCGCTCCCTCAGCCGGTCGGCGTCAGGGCCGACATCTCGCCTGAGATCCTCTTGCTTGCGGTTGAAGAGCGCTGTGGCCACCTCGTTCACGTCCTCAGCAGTGATGCGATTGTGTGGCCGATCTTGCCGCGACTCTCGCTCACTCGCCTTGCGGAGGGCCTTCGACACGAGATCCAGGTAATCGCGCGCGACTCCGCCGGAACCGAGCACGAGCCGCTCGCGTCCTGTGTCTGTGACGAGATCGTCAACCTTGAGGCCCGTGTTGGCAGCGACGCCGTTCAACACGGCCTCTAGGAAGCGCTGGGCGGCGGCGAACTCCTCAAGCGTGATGTCGAGGGAGACATCCCCTGCATCGTGTCCGATCTGGAGGCCGGTGGGCGGGTCACCCTCAGCGAACTCGTTGATGCGATGGCGCACGCCGCACACCTTCAGGTAGATGGGCAGGTTCTTGACGACTTGATGCAGGTAGGCGAGGACTTGCGGCTGATCCTCGAACTTCACGTGGTAGAAGTCGTCCAGCACAACGAGCGTTGGCGTGCCGCCGAGCTGCTCGCTGGTTCGCTCGAACAGCCGCCGGATCTTCACGACGGCGCCGAGCAATCCCTCCATCTTGGTCTCGGTGAACTCGGCATCGGAGCGGCTCTCGCGCTGGCGCGCCCTGCGCCGCTTCCCCAAGAGCCAGAAGCCTTTGACAGGAGGCACCACCACGCCGCCCGCGAGCGTGTCGGCATGGGTCTCGCCCTTCATGAACGTTCTCGTTGCTTGCTGTGGCTCGGCGAGCAGCTGCGCGAGTTCGCGGCGGAGGTGGCGCATGCGCCATCGGATTGGCACTGCCTGGAGCTGCGCTTGGCGACCCTTGTGCTTCAGCGACGCGTTGAGCCCGTCGTCGAGCGCACCGACCAGCTTGATGAGCAGCTCGATGAGCACGTCGGGATAGGGACGGCCACGCAGGGTCTCCACGTCGATGAAGAGCACCTCGGCACCGAACTTCGCCCGGTCCTGCTCGATTGTGCGCAGGAGCATCGACTTGCCGACTCCTCTGCGCCCGAACACGAACATCTGGCGGTTGGCCGCCGTCTGCTCAAGGATGCCGATGCGTGGCGGCACGAAGCGACTCGCCGTGTTCGCCGGTTCCGCGCGAGCAGCGTTCTCAAGCGCCGGAAGGAGGGCGACCACCTGCTCATCTGTGGCATTCGACACATGGCCACTCTACGGCAGGGCGCGGAGGTCATCGGTCGAGGGCTGACGTCGTCGTCGCGGGTTCGCCGGGCAGCGTCTCGGCAAGGTCTGGCTCGCCCATCTGGCCCCGCCTTCAACAGCTCCAGAGCCAGCGGCAACCGCAGTGGGTTTCCGATGGGGGACCGGGGGTCCTGGGCCGCACCCCATGGCCTGACAGCCGAGCTGACGTGGACTCCTTCGAGCCGTTCCAGCGGCGGCAGGCCTCCTGCGCCCCCGCCCTGTCAAGGATGGCTATGGCGCTAGGCTGCCCCGATTGCCCAACCAAGGAGGGAGCAACGCGTGAAGCAAACAGGCTCGGTCGGTCGACCAGGAGGGCGCAGCGATGCCTGAGCTGATCTGGGACGGGAAGTACGACGCAGCACGGTCGGGGGTCGCTCCGCCGCGCGTCTCCCTGCCGTTCCAGACGGTCGAGACGGTCAACGAGTCGGCGCAGGAGCGGCAGCGCACCCTGGACTTCTTCGCGCCGGACGGGCCGCCGAATGGCGCAACCGTCTGATCTGGGGCGACAAGAAGTACGTCCTGCCGTCGCTGCTCGACGAGTTCGCTGGGCAGTCGATCTCATCTACATCGATCCGCCGTTCGCCACCGGCGCCGACTTCTCGTTCTCTGCCGCCGTTCCGAATCTGACGAGACGAGTTCGCCAAGCAGCCGAGCGTCATCGAGCAGAAGGCATATCGGGACACGTGGGGCAAAGGCCTCGACAGCTACGTCCAGTGGCTTGTACGACACGGCGACCTACCTCGGCGCTCTGCTCTCGCCGACCGGGAAGTATCTACGTTCACCTCGATTGGCCGGCCGTCCACTACGCCAAGGTCATCCTCGACGAGGTCTTCGGAGTCGACGACTTCAAGAAACGAAATCGTCTGGCGACGGGCCAATACGCACAACGATCCTGGCGGCTATCGGCCGCATCCACGACACACTTGCTCTACTACCGCCGACCAGGGGCGTCTTCAATCCGGTCTTCGGCGAGTACCGCGAGGAGTACCTCAAGCAGGCATACCGGTACGAAGACGGGCGGCCGCCGCTATCGACTGCTACCCCTTCACGCGACCACGTGTACAGCAGCAAAGACGACAACCGGCGGTTTGGCGACAAGGTACTCGGCCACCTCCCGGCAAGTACTGGCGATGGAGCCAGCAGAAGATTGATGACGCTGCTGGCCGACGATCTGATCGTCATCTCCAAGAACGACATTCCGCAGTACAAGAAGTATCTCGACGAAGCGGAGGGACGTCCCGCTGCAGTCGCTTTGGGACGACCTCAAGATGATGGGCCGACCGGAGATGGTCGGCTATCCGACCCAGAAGCCCGAAGCCTCCTGGAGCGGATCATTCAGCTTCCTCGAACCGGAGGCGCTGGTCCTGGACTGCTTCTGCGGATCTGGCACGACCGCTGTTGTCGCCGAGAAGCTCGGGCGACGCTGGATCACGTGCGACCTCGGCCGGTTCGCGATCCACACGACCCGCAAGCGCCTGCTCTCCACTCGCCGACGTCAGGCCCTTCGTCGTCCAGAACCTCGGCAAGTACGAACGGCAGCTCTGGCAGAGCGGAGTTTGGCGAGTCGGCCGGCGACTCGCACCGCTGCCTACCGCTCCTTCATCCTCGATCTCTACCACGCGACGCCGGTCGACTGGATACTCCTGGCTCCACGGACTCAAGCAGGGCCGGATGGTCCATGTCGGCACCGTTGACGCCCCGTCACCGTCGGCGACGTCAAGCAGATCGTGGTCGAGTTCCGCAAGGCGGTCGGAACCGGCAAGGACGCGCCGAAGACGCAGAGCGTCGACATCCTCGGTTGGGACTTCGCCTTCGAGCTGAACGAGGTCGCCCGGCAGGACGCCGAGAAGGCCGGCATCGACCTGCGGCTCGTGCGCATCCCGCGCGAGGTCTCGAGAAGCGGGCGGTCGAGCAGGGTGACATCCGCTTCTTCGAGCTGGCCGCGCTCTCGGTCGACGTGAAGCAGACCGGGCGCAAGGTCACGCTGACGCTCGAGGACTTCGTCATCCCACTCGATGACGTTCCGGCAGACATGCAGAAGGCCGTCACGCACTGGTCCCAGTGGATCGACTACTGGGCCGTCGACTGGGACAACAAGGACGACACCTTCCACAACGAGTGGCAGACGTACCGGACCCGCAAGTCGCAAGGACCTGACGCTCACGACCGAGCATGAGTACGCGGAGCCCGGCGAGTACACGGTGGTCGTCAAGGTCATCGACATCCTCGGCAACGACACGACCAAGACGATGCCGGTGAAGGTCGCCGGTCGTGGCGCGTAAGGCGCGCCCAGCCGCAGGGCGAGCAGGAAGACCTGCTTGCAGGCGCGGGTCACGACGGCGCCCTGCGTACCGGCGATCCGCAAGGCCGTCGAGGAGTGGCGCGAAGCGAAGTACAAGGGAGCGACCGACTACCACCAAGACGCTCTTCAACTACTGGTTCGCGACGGATCACGGCTGCCGGATGGCCGGCCGTTCCAGTACTACTACGCCCAGCGCGAGGCCATCGAGACGCTGGTCTGGCTCTACGAGGTCGAGAAGGTCCGGCGGCACCGAGATCTCGTCGAGCGGTTTGCCAAGGTGCCCGGCATCCACGTCCTCCAGTACGACGACTTCGCCCGGTACGCCATCAAGATGGCGACCGGTCAGCGGCAAGACGAAGGTCATGGCGCTCGCCATCGCCTGGCAGTACTTCAACGCCGTGGCCGAAGGGCGCGACGACTACGCCAAGACGTTCCTGGTCGTCGCGCCGAACGTCATCGTCTTCGAGCGGCTCCGCTCCGACTTCGGTGGCGGGCGGGTCTTCCGGACCGACCCCATCATCCCGCCGGAGCTGCGGATCTTCTGGGAGATGGACTTCTACATGCGAGGCGACCCGGAGCGGGCCAGCTCGCAGGGTGCGCTCTACCTGACGAACATCCAGCAGTTCTACGAGCGGGCCGGCATCGCCGAGTCCGACGAGCCGGACGTCATGACCGACGTGCTCGGGCCGGTGCCGCCACGGTGACCGACGGCGGTCGAGGACTTCGACGAGCGCATCGCCGCCCGCGGCGCGCCAGCGCTGGTCATCAACGACGAGGGCCACCACATCCACGACGAGGAGAGCGAGTGGAGCAAGGTCATCCGCCGCCTCAACGACGAGAACCCGGCGGGCGTCCTCGGCCAGCTCGACTTCTCGGCGACGCCTCGCTACCAGAAGGGCGGCCTGTTCACCTGGACGGTCTACGACTACCCGCTGAAGCAGGCGATCATCGACAGCGTCGTCAAGCAGCCGATGAAGGGCGATCACGGCCGGACTGGACGAGGCCCGCTCCGACGTCGCCAGCGTCAAGTACCAGGGCTACCTCACGGCCGGTGTCGAGCGCTGGCGGGAGTACCGCGAGCAGCTCAAGCCGCTCGGCAAGAAGCCGGTCCTGTTCGTCATGCTCAACAGCACCGCCGAGGCCGACGACGTCGGCGACTACCTCCGGGTGAAGTACCCGGAGGAGTTCGGGGCGACCGACGGAGGCGACGCGCAGCTCCTCGTCATCCACACGGACCGCAGCGGCGAGGTCTCCAAGAAGGACCTCGATGCCGCTCGTGAGGTCGCCCGGCGGGTCGATGAAGGCGAGAGCCCGGTCAACGCCATCGTCAGCGTCTGATGCTCCGCGAAGGCTGGGACGTCCAGAACGTGACGGTCATCGTCGGCCTGCGTCCCTACACGGCCAAGGCCAACATCCTGCCCGAGCAGACCATCGGCCGCGGGCTGCGCCTGATGTTCGGCGACCAGCTCGTCGTCCTACGTCGAGCGGGTCGACGTCATCGGCAACCCGGCGTTCCTCAAGTTCGTCGAGCAGCTGGAGAAGGACGAGGACATCACCCTCGACACCTTCGACCTCAAGGAGCCGGTGGTCATCACGACCATCGCGCCGGACCCGGACAAGCTCGGACACGACATCACCGTCCCGGTGCTCAGCCCGATCCTGGCCCGGAAGAAGACGCTGGCCGAGGAGATCGCGGGGATCGACGTCTCGAAGCTGACCTGCCCGCGGCTCCCCAAGAAGGAGGGCGACACGGCGGCGCAGCAGTTCCACTACGAGGGCGTCGACATCATCACGCTTGCAGAAGCTGGTCGAGCGCGAGTACACCATCCCCGAGCCGCAGACCGCCGAGGAGGTCATCTCCTACTACGCCAAGCGGATCGCCCAGGACGTCAAGCTCCCCTCGCAGTTCGCCGCGCTCGTCCCGAAGGTCCGCGAGTTCCTCCGCGACCGGGCGTTCGGCGAGACGGTCGACCTGACCGACAAGGCGATCATCCGGGCCATCGCCACGAGCGTCGCCCAGTACGTCACGGTCAAGACCTTCGCCACGGTGCTGCGGGCTCTCGTCGTCGAGGAGCTGGCGCCGACCCTGGAGCATCCTGGTCGTCCGCTCTCCGAGACCGAGCCCTTCCCGTTCTCCCGTCCGACCTTCGAGGCGAGCAAGACCGTCTTCAACCTCGTGGCCGCGGACAACGAGTTCGAGCGGGAGTTCGCTCAGTTCCTCCAGGATGCGACCGACGTCAAGTCGTTCGCCAAGCTGCCGCGGCGGTTCGGCTTCACGATCGAGTACACCGACAGCGCGACGAACCTCCGCTACTACGAGCCGGACTTCGTGGCCGTGGACCGCGATGGCGTCCACTACGTCATCGAGACCAAGGGCCAGGAGAACATCGACGTCGCCCACAAGGACCGAGCGGCAACGATCTGGTGCGAGAACGCCACGCTGCTGACTGAGATGACCTGGCTCTACATCAAGGTGCCGCAGATCGAGTTCGGCAAGCTGCAGCCACAGTCCTCGCGGACGCGATGCTCGCGTTCTAGGCGCAGGAGCCTTGCGGCGGTTGCAACCGCCGCAAGAGCGACTCCATCTAACCTGACTCGCCTTGGCCCTAGCCAGTGCGCTTGACGGGCATGTCGAGCAGCTCGTCTGAGAGTTCGATGCTCTTGACCTTCGCGGTCGTCGAGCAACCTCTTCGTCACCGTGATGACCCGACCGGCGATGTGCTCGCGCCAGACGAACAGCTCGTTGACGACCGAGCTGTGGAATACGAAGGGCCTGCTCGACCCGCAGGTCCTCGGTGAAGATGACGACGATGACGGCGTCGTAGTTGTCCGAGCGCACCGGCGAGAGGTTGCGGCGGGTCTCTGCTCCGGTCCGGCGCAGGGCCTTGACCTGGAGCAGATCGCCCCTCGGGGTCTTCACGTCCCACGAGGCCTGGGAGAACGAGCCACGCTCGCCGCCGTAGTGCAGGGCCACGAGGGCCTCGGCGATGTCGCCGATGGGGTTGTTGAAGGTCCGGACGACCTCGCGGTCGCGAAGCTCGCGGAGCGTCTGCGCCCAGAGGGCGAGCAGCTGTCGCGTTGGCATCTTGGAGAGGTTGATCGTGCGCGCCACTGCCATAAGCATTCTCGATCCGGCGGATGACGCGCTCCGGGCGGGGGCAGCGCAGAGAGTGGCTATAGGCTTGGCGCCCATGGAGGCTTCCAGCAACGAGTACTGGCATGTCCGGGTCCAGGTGAAGGACCCGCGCGGCAAGGTCTCCAGAGCGAACGAGATCGTCGTCGTTGATCGAGACCGCGCCTGGGTGGATGCACGCGTCCTGGAGCCGAGGCGCCGCAACCAGCCGATCACGCTCAGCGGGCGAGAGCTCAAGTGGCCGGAGATCGAGTCGGTGTGGATCTCGGTCTCCGAGGCGCCCTCCTCGGCCCTCATCCAGCAGATCAAGGCCCGCGATGCCGCCTCTTCGGTGATGGTAATTGGTGGGCCGGGCTACAAGTGGAGCGCGGCGGGCCTGGCCACCGACATGACCGATGAGCTGATAGACAGCCCAGTTGGCTCGATGACAGAGGACGGCTCGACATCAGCGCCGGCGGCGGATCCGAAGAAGGTCATGGTCGTCCATGGGCGCGACGAGGAGGCGCGGCTGGCGATGTTCACCTTCCTGCGGGCGCTTGGCCTGGAGCCGCAGGAGTGGGGCGCTCTCGTCGAAGCCACCGGCAGCGCCGCGCCCTACATCGGGGAGGTCCTGGACAAGGCCTTTGGCGTCGCCCGGGCCGTGGTTGTCCTCTTCACACCCGACGACGAGAGCCTCCCTCCGCCCCGAGCTTCGTGGCGCGAACGAGCCAGACCATGAGACGAAGCCCACGCCGCAGGCGCGGCCCAACGTCCTCTTCGAGGCGGGGATGGCCCTCGGCATCCACCCTGAGCGGACGGTGTTGGTCGAGCTGGGGCAGATGCGGCCCTTCAGCGACATCTACGGTCGCCACGTTGTCCGGTTGAACGGCACGGAGAAACCCCTCAAAGAAATCGCCCGCCGCCTGCGCGCTGCGGGCTGCGCCGTCGATGACAAAGACGACGACTGGCTGGCCACGAAGTTCCCCGAGCGGTAGCTCCGCTGGCGCGCATCCTCTTCTCGTGCCGCTCACGCCTCCTTGCCACCGTCCCTTGCCTCTGCCTCTCGCAGGAGGCGTCTGAGCAGGAGCCTCAGGCGCAACCCGCGCAGGCGCCCGTGGACACCGGAGCGTCTGTGTCTCGCCTCCTCCCGTCCCTCGCCGCACGTGCCTTCCACGACGCCCGTGGCCACAAGCTCGCCTGAGACTTCGCCCTCGCTAGGCCACGGCTGCACTTCAAGGGCGTCAAGCGTCTCCAGAAGGGCCTCCATCATCTTCTGCGACCTCTCTTCCCTGAGCGCTCCGAGGCGGCTCGGCCTGCGGCGACCGTGGCATCCCAGTCCCAGTCCCAGTCCCAGTCCTCATCGTCATCATCGTCCTCATAGGGCTCATCGTGACTCCCCGCGCTTCTGCTATCGGTGACGGCCACCTCGGCGGCCTTCCTGGCGTGGCTGAAGAGCGCCTCGGCTTGGCGCTCGCGGCGCTCCCAGCCGTGGAACTCCTGAGTGAGGCGGCGCTCAGCGAGGATCGCGTCCTGCACGCACAGCTCGATGCTCACGATCTCGCAAAGCGGCAGGATGTGCATGGGGCCGTCGCCTCCCTCGAACCGCACGCCGCCCTCGTCGAGCAGGAGCTTGGCCTCTCCACCGATTAGCCAGAGGCCACCACCGAGCCCCCATAGCCGCTCACCCTTCAACTGCACGCTGAGGCCCTGCCTGGCGAGGGCCAGCAAAGGGACGACCCCCAAGGACTCAGCGCAGTCAAGGCAGAGGTTGGAGGCCCACTCGGCGTCAGAGGCATGGCAGCGCACGCACTCGTCTCCCTGGCACTCCGGGCAGGCGCCATCCTCAGCCAGCTCATCGCCGGGCACCCAACAAGCGCAGTAGGAGCAGGGCGCGTAGAAGCCGCTCATCGCCTACTACCCCCTGCCGCCCCCGGCGCGCCCCCGCCTGTGACCGCGCCAGCTGCCTGGCTGAGGAGGCCATGGATCGCCGCCGTGGCCGTCTCCCCGAAGGACGGGTCAAAGCCACACGCGACATGGAAGGCGAGCCACCCCACCACCACGACCAGCAGGGGGAGCCAGAGCCTCTCTACGAGGGTCTCAATCATCTGCGAGAGCATGTTCATGACCCACCCCCAACCCCACCCAGGTGCGCGCCCGCCAGGGACAGGAGCCCGCGGAGGAGAGGGGCGCCGACGCCCATGCTGGGAGCAACGAAGGCAGTCATGGCCAACCCGCCGACCGCGAACGCAGTCAGCGTGAGGCCGTTGTCGAGGATGCTCCAGCTCGCACGATCCGTGCGCAGGTAGGAGCCAAATGCCGCCTGCGCAAGGGTCGTGACGAGGACGAGGGCAGCGGCGCAGGCCGCCAGGGCGATGAGGAGCCCGGTGGCGTGAGATGAGACGAGCTGAGACAGCTCGCTCGCGCCCGGCCAGGATGAGACTGCGTGCGCTGCGTGTGCGCCGTGTGAGACGGCGTGATGGACATGCGCTGCTAGTGCGTGATGCGCGTGTCTTGAAACATGGTGGTGAGCCTTTAGAGAGTACATAACGGAGTCCTTTTGGTTGTGGATTGCCCAACCAGGCTCTAAATCCACAACTCACCGGGGACACCGGGGTCGTACTCTATGTTCGCTGTTTGCTTACCGTCGTATCTCGCTCCATTTGCTCGACAGGATGATCGTACGCTAGGTTCGAGCCTAAACTGAGATTTCGCTTAACCCACGCCGCGTGGTCCGAGGTGCAGGCTTGATGTGCTCTGCAGAGCAAGAGGCCGGCAAGAGGAAACTCGTCTTGTGGTTGAGAATTTCACTCTCAAAAGCGTGCGCTTGAGCAAGCTTGGCGAGTGCCGTCCCTTTACGAGACCAAGACCGATGATCTGGTGCGAGCCCATTTCGATGCCGATGCCTCGGCGGGCGATCTGCATGTCGAGCGGCAGCACTCTGATGCCCCCGAGATCCAGAGGGTGCTAGAGAGGGCCAGCAAACGCGGGACTGGCAAGATCGGCAAACCCGACCTCATCATCCGCCCTCAAGCGGGTGGCAACTTGCTGCTGGTCATCGAGTGCAAGGCCGATCCTAAGGATCACGAGAGCAAGAACCAGGATTGTCCCGAGACGCATGCTGTGGATGGGGCGCTGCATTACGCTGGTCATCTCGCCAAAGACTTTGACGTCATCGCCATCGGGGTGAGCGGGCAAAGCGAAGATGCATTGAGCGTCACGAGCTACCGGCAGCGCAAAGGCGAGAAGAAGGCGCAACTGCTGGTGAGCGAACACGGCGTCGTGCAACAGCTACTTGAGTTCGCCGAGTACGAGCGGCTTCTGAGCTTCGAGCCGACCAACCGGCTGGAAGCCATCA
This sequence comes from uncultured Solirubrobacterales bacterium, assembly GCA_963789675.1. Taxonomy (GTDB): domain Bacteria; phylum Actinomycetota; class Thermoleophilia; order Solirubrobacterales; family Solirubrobacteraceae; genus Palsa-744. The sequence goes on from CAWBLR010000018.1 coordinate 119,288, forward strand.
AGGACCTGATGACCTACAGCCGTGAGTTGCATAACTACATGCGCGACAATGCGAAATTGGCAGAAGCCGAGAAGCCGCTCCTGGTCTCAGCCGTGCTCATCGCACTGCAGAACAGAGCCTTCGAGGGCGACTATGACAAGCACAGCGCGGAAGACTTACCTGAGCAGTTGCTGAAGGCGATGGAGTACGTCACCAAGTCGGCGAACATCCCCACCGACAAGCGGACGATGATGCTGCAGCCTTACCAGTTCATCGGCAACCACGCTGTCATCAACCAGGTGCCCGACGGCCACACTCATTCGCCGCTGCAGGTGATGGTTGCCGGCGTCGACAAGCACGTGCGCAGCTTCCTGAAGAACCACCACGACATCGACGTCCTGGGCCAGTTCTACGGGGAGTTCCTGCGCTACTCCGGCGGCGACAAGCAGGGGCTTGGGATCGTGCTCACTCCCAAGCATGTCTGCGACCTCTTCGCGCGCCTGGCCAACGTCAAGCCCGAGGACACCGTCTTGGACATCTGCGCCGGCACGGGTGGCTTCCTCATCGCGGCGATGGCGGAGATGGACTGCAAGGCAGGAAGCAACGAGGAGCTGCGCAAGCGCATCCGAGCCCACGGGCTCGTCGGCGTCGAACAGCGCCCGGATATGTTCAGCCTGGCAGCGGCCAACATGATGCTGCGCGGAGACGGCAAGGCCAATCTCCATCAAGGCTCCTGCTTCGACCCGGCCATCAGGAGGAGCATCACCGAGCCGGAGTCGGATCGCCACGAGCGCCCCAACATCGGAATGATCAATCCTCCTTACTCGCAGAAGGGCGAGGGCCTTGATGAGCTGTCGTTCGTCAAGTGCATGCTCGACTGTTTGGTTCGTGACGGAACCGGCATCGCCATTGTCCCAATGAGCTGCGCCATTCAGCCCTCTCCCGCAAAAGAGTCGATCCTGGAGAAGCACACGCTCGTGGCGGTCATGTCGATGCCTGACGAGCTCTTCTATCCCGTCGGGGTCGTCACCTGCATCATGGTCTTCAAGGCTCATCATCTCCACGCCCAGGCGCAATCTCCGACTTGGTTTGGCTACTGGAAGGATGACGGCTTCGTCAAGACCAAGAAGGACGGTCGCGTTGACCTCAACCACAGGTGGGAGGACGTTCGTGATGAGTGGCTCAAGGCCTACCACGATCCTCACTCATCCGCGGGGCATTCGGTCACCAGGACGGTCACGGCGGCTGACGAATGGTGCGCGGAAGCGTACATGGAGACTGACTACTCGACACTGTCTGCCGCTGACTTCGAGGATGTGGTGCGCCGCTACACGCTCTACTGCCTTGACGCGGATATCGGCCCTACAGCTTCCTTGACGAACGGCTCAGGGCAGGAGATTGAGGCGGCATGAGTCAAAAGGTCTCTGACCTCTTTGACGTCGCTTACGGGCACAGCCTCGAACTTGTCCGATTGACACAGGCCGACTCGCCAGGTGCCGTTAATTTCGTGGCACGGACGCAGAAGAACAACGGCATCACCGCCCGCGTGGCACCGATAGAGAAACTCGCTCCATCACCAGCCGGTGCACTCTCAGTCGCCCTCGGTGGCACCGTGCTGGAGACCTTCGTCCAACCTGCCCCGTGGTACTCGGGCCGCGACATCGCTGTCCTCACCCCGCGTGACCCCACGATGACCCTCCGCGAGAGGCTCTTCTGGGCGCTCTGCATCCGCGCCAACAAGTACCGCTACAACTACGGTCGGCAAGCCAACCGCACCCTCAAGGATCTTGATCTGTCGACTGAGATACCGGCGTGGATGACGCAGGTCCCAATCAGAGACATCAGCGCCGCTCGCGAGGCTGCCGCTCGCGGATCCGTGCCGGCACTCGATCCTGACCACTGGCACCCGTTTCGCTACGACGAGCTGTTCGAGATCGAAAAGGGCACCCGCCTGACCAAGCAAGACCAAACTCCCGGCTCTACACCGTTCATCGGTTCAAGCCGGATGAACAACGGCGTCACTGCTCACATAGGCCAGACTCCTGCTCACCCAGCTGGCTGCATCACGGTCTCCTATAACGGCAGTGTCGCTGAGGCCTTTTATCAGCCGCATCCGTTCTTCGCCACCGACGACGTAAATGTCTTCTACTCCCGGCACGGCAGTCTCACGGTGGAAGCACGTCTGTTCATCTGCGCCCTTATCCGCCGAGAGGCATATCGCTACAACTACGGTCGCAAATGGTCGTTGGAAGGGATGAAGTCCTCACGCATCAAGCTGCCCGTCACGAAAGGCGGACAGCCGGACTGGCAGTGGATGACCAGTTATATCCGCCACCTGCCTTTTTCCAAGCCACTAGTGCCATAGGTGCCACGCCTGCCTAGAGGACGGAACGCTTCGCCACCGTGCGCAAGAGGTCCAAACGCACGGTAAGTCCGCTGGCAGCGTCGGTCCTGTTCAGCCAATCCCGAGCCACGCGCTCATACGCGCTCCAGCCCACCCGAGCGATGATGCGCGCCTCCGCGACCACCAAGCCCGTGCGCAGGAGATCACACATGCCTGTGTAGTAGCGCTCGATGACCTCGTCGGCGACGTTGGCACTCAGCTCGTCGGCCCCTTTGTAGTCAGCGCGCTCCCGCAATTCCTTAATGAAGTCAAGCACCGTGGTCTCATAGATCTTGCCGTATATCTCCGAAACCTCGACCGGCGTGAATTGCGTGCGGCCTCTCTTGTCCAATCGGCGCTGCTCCTGGAAGGCGAAGCTGAAGCGCCGCGCCGATTTCAGGGCCGCCAGCGCATACGCCTGTGGGTCCATCTCTGCATCCCACCTCGCCGGGTACCGCACCGGAGTTGGCTCCAGTCTCCCGGAGCATCCGGTGTCGAAGAGCCTCAAGGTCGCCGGCTTGTCGGGATTTCCCTGAAGCCCCAGTGACCAGGGCATTGCAAGTCCTTCGCGCTCCTCTCGAAAGAGCCCTGCTACTTCGTTGTGCTGGCTGGAGCGCGAGTCCCGCACGTGGATCAAGGCATAGGTGACATTGTGGGCACTGAGGAGCGCGTAGTAGGTGCTGGTGGCGAGGAAGGGGGCAACGATGCGCTGCGCGGCCACGTTCTCGTGTTGATGACAGGCCTGCTCGCGCCCCCAGGCCAGATGGAGTGTTCGTAGCGCGTCCGACGTTAGTTCTAGCTGCTCCGAGGGCTGGTAGCGCTTTGCGCTCTCGATGGCGCGAACGGCAGTCTCCTCGTCTCCCGGCGAGCAATCGGCGGTGCCGCGGACGTAGTTCGCAAAGAGCTTGTACTTGTGCTCGGCGGTGCGTTTGTACTCGGACTCAGTGCTCACAAGACGAGTGTTGTCCTCGCCGGGGACGCACGTGTCGGTTTTGGTTTGGCGCTCGATCATTTGTCCACTCGCATGCGTAATCGGCGGTTAGGCCCTCACCAGGCTCTGTATTGCACTCATCCGCCAAGCCTGGCGGTGTAAGCAAAAGGACAGACAATGCAACCGACGAAGACAAGGAGGTCCTCAAGGAGCACTCCAAGCACGGACAAGACCAAGAAGGCCAAGCCCAAGCGAACAGCAGTCAAATCAAAACACTCACAGTGCAGGTACGGTTCGGTCTATGACCGCCTGAGGGAGCCGCTGGCCGAAGCAGGCGTCACCCTCATCCAGGGTGACAGCCGCGTGGAGATGACCAAGATGCGGGAGAACTCCATTGACTGCATCATCTGCGACCCTCCCTATGGCCTCAGCGCTGGCTGCGACCTGGCCGGCCTCCTCGGCCACTGGCTGAGGGGCGAGGAGCACGCCGGCGCCAAGGCCGGCTTCATGGGGAAGGGCTGGGATAAGGGCGTCCCGTCCCCCGCCCTCTGGCGCGAGGCTCTGCGCGTCCTCAAGCCCGGCGGCCACTGCCTGGCCTTCGGGGGTTCCCGGACCTCCTACCTGACCCAGGTTTCACTGGAGTTCGCCGGGTTCGAGGTCCGCGACACGCTGACCTGGCACTACTCCACCGGGATGCCCAAGTCCAAAAGCCTGGGGCACGCGCTCGGGCACAAGTCCAAGTCGGCGGTGGCCACGGCGCTCGCCCCCTCTCAGGAGACCATCATCGTGGCCCGCAAGCCGCTGGAGCGCGGCAAGGGCCTCGCCGCCAACGCGCTCGCCTGGCAGGGCTGCGGCGGCCTCAACATCGACGGGGCAAGGATCGGCACGGCCCAGACCTCGGCCTCCGGCCCGCCCGGGCGCTGGCCCAAGAACACCCTCTTCTCCCACGACGCGGAGTGCCAGTTCCTCGGCATGGAGGACACCTCGGGGAACGCACACAGCCCCGCCCAGAAGGTCAGGGGCTTCGGCGTGTTCTGGGGGCGGCAAGGTGGTTCCCATGGGGAGGGACCACCGTCCCGGACGCGAGCTGGTCGAGAGATGGGAGTGTGCGGACGGTTGCCCCGTGGCCGCCCTGGAGGCCCAGCGGGACGACCGCCTCGCGCACCTCTACCAGGCCTTCGCCGGCAACGAGCCACCCATCGAGGAGCAGGTGCCGCACCTGCGCGGCCGAGGGGTGACCATCGCTGGCAGGCTGCGCGAGACGGCGTTGATGCGCGTGCTCCGCGGCGAGGAGCCGTCCTTCCTCTACACCCCCAAGCCCGGACGGGCTGAGCGCGATGCCGGGCTCGCCGGCGGCAAGTTCCAAGCGCGGCGAGGACATCGGCTCGCCTATGGCAAGCGCGAGGACGTCGCCACCTACCGCCTCAACACCCACATGACGGTCAAGCCCATCGCCATCGATGCGCTGGCTCATCGACCTCGCCTGCCCGGAGGGCGGGACGGTCCTCGACCCGTTCAACGGCTCGGGCACGACGGGCTGCGCCGCCGTCCTCGCGTCCCGGCCCTACGTGGGCATCGAGCTGGATGAGGAGAAGGAGGGCTACCTCGACATCTCGGCCGCGCGCATCATGCACTGGGCCGAGAAGGCGAAGGAGGGGAGTGGCACCGCAAGAGCTGGGGTGCGTGTCATCCCGCTCCCGCGGGACTTGCCAGGCGGCACAGCGGCACAGCGGAGGGCGGCGTGAGTCCTCCATCTCGACGCCGTTGATTGCGGCGAGTGAGCGCGAGGCGCTCGACGACCTCGACGACGACGCCTGTAGGCTCGAAAGGGCATCCGGATCGGCCCATACAATCATTTGTCTATGCCCGGACGCACACAGCCACCACCTGGCAACGGCCACGAGAGGTCTCAGCCCTGGGAGCGGGCCTCCGGCTATGCGGGGCCGCAGAGCGTCGCCGAGACCGTGATGAGCACCCTCCGCACCGCCGAGATGTACGCGGGGCCGAGCGTGCTGGAGAGGACGATGGAGAACTTGCCGAGCGAGCGCTTCGCCAAGCAGATCGAGGGCATCGGCGCCGTGGGGCGCTTCGCTGAGCAGATGCAGGCGATGGGCAGCGTGGGGCGCGTCGTCAAGCAGATCGAGGAGCTGCGCAGGGTCTCTGACGTGGGCCTCGGCAAGGGCCTCGCCGGGCATCTCGAGCGGGGACTACGGTATCGCCAAGTGGACAAGCGCAGGGGTTGTTCCCGGCATCGCGCAGAGCATCAAGGGGGCTCTGAACGCTGGCGCTCTCTGGGCTGATCATCGCGCGAGCGTCATGGCTCACCTTGAGCGCGTCGAAGCCATGCGCGCCAGCCACACCCGCGTCCTCGATCAGATGGCCGGCGTACTGGGATGGCGAGGACGTTGGATTTTACCTTGTCCACCGGCCTGGTGAATGACGGGCACCTGCAGGCGCTCAAGGCCGCCGAGGCGATGAGAGAGGAGGCCAAGCGCGTTGTGGCCATGACGACGCGGACGATGGGGCCGCTCCAGCAGTTCGAGCACATCGGCACCTTGCAGGCCACGGCAGCTCAGCAGTACCTGCGCATGCCGCTCGCCGCGAAGGGCTTCCTCTCCCCGGACAGGCTCGACTCCGTCTTCGGCGCGTCGAGCATCGGCGCCGCTGCGAGGCTCGCGGAAGCGTCGTTGGCACCCTTCGCCAGGCAGCTCAGCGCCTTCGGAACCATCGCCATGCCGCGCACCGGCCTTCCGGATGGCCTCGCCGAGCTCTTGGAGCGCGAGCGCCTCGTGGACACCACCGTCGAGCGCTTCACGAAGCGCTGGGAAGGCTCCGCGCTGTGGTTCCTCCTCTCCGTCCTGAGCGTCAGGCAGATCTTCTCCCTCGCCCGCATGAACCGTGAGGAGATCGAAGCCGTCCTCCTTGACGCGCTGGAGGTGGTGGTCACCGAGGGCAGATTCACGGAGGCGCTGAGCGGCACGCTGGAGAAGGCGCCCCACGTCTCTGCCGACCAGCGCGACGACCTGCGTCACGGGCTGGAGCACGCCCAGCACGGCGAGTTCGCACGCGCCGTGCCGCCGCTCATGGTCGGGCTGGAGGGAGCGCTCTGGAGCGTCGCGCGAGCGCACACCGTCGTCGATGAGGGGCGCCAGCTCATCGGTCGCCCCACGAAGGGCGCGGTCGTGCGCATCGAGCCCGTGGTGCGCAAGCTGCCCGCCAAGCGGGAGTACGTGACCTTCGTGTGCAGCCGCGTCTTCGGTGATGCCGGCAACCCTGTCCGCCACGGCGAGCAGAGCGACCGGCGCCGTCAGGCCCTCTTCGCCATCGTCGCCATCGTCGGGTGGGTGGACGCCTTCACGGGAGTGCAGGCGCGCGAGGCGCTGGGGCGCGTGTTGCGCGAGGAGCTTCGCTCGCGCAGGGCGTAGGCGTTGGCGGACCGCCCGGTAAGATCAGCGCGAAGCGGCTCTGGCAGGTGGCCTGCCAGCCGCTCGTGCGGCGGTAGCTCAGTTGGTAGAGCGCGACCTTCCCAAGGTCGATGTCGCGGGTTCGACTCCCGTCCGCCGCTCTCGTCGCGAGGTAGGTCAAATCCCTCCGACAGGCATCCAATTCCCATGCAGTGCCCGTGCAGTGAAATCGCGCAAACTTTGACCACATTTGGCCGCATCTGTCCGCTGCGGGATCGGCCAGATATGGCTCTGTGAAGCCGTTTTTGGCTCTACAGAGCCATATCTGCTAAGGGTAGGGGAACGCTTCCCAAGCCGAAGGTCGCGGGTTCGACCCCCGTCCGCCGCTTCCCCCGAGTCTGAGGACCTGACGGCGAAGATAAAGACCGTGTGGTCTGCGCTTCCCTTTTTGGACTGCGTATGACCATAGTATTTCAAGCTTTGAACGAGTCGCTCAAGCTTCGTCGTCGGCGTGCCGATAGGTTCAGCTGATTGATGCTTCAGCGATAGGGGATGGGCTTGTGTCACCAAGGAATTTTCTATCGCTGCTGCAGCGCGCGGCCTTACTGCTTGGCCTGAGCGCCGGCTTCGCCATGATTTGCGCCACGAGCGCATCGGCGACGACCAAATGGACCAGGACGGTGGTCGCCAGTGGCGAACCGCTGGTTGGTGTCTCGTGTCCGTCGCAAAGCTTCTGCGCGGCGATTACCTCCTCGGGTAAGGCAAGCACATACAACGGCGCCACATGGACGACCCCGCTGATGGTTGACGGTAACGGCTTTAGCACGGGAGCTCAGCAGTTGTCCTGTGCCGGCGGCAATTTCTGCGTGGCCGTCGATCCGCGTGGAGAAGCGATCTACTACAACGGATCGGCCTGGACCAGCCCACAGTCGATCGACGGTGTCGCGTTGACGACCGTGGCATGCACGAGCAGAGATCTCTGTATCGCTGGTGACGAAGCCGGCGACGTCCTGCTCTACAACGGGATCGTGTGGACGCATGCCCTAAACATCGCCGGTGCGCCCGTTACCGGATCGTCCTGTGTCGAAGCGAGCTTCTGTATCGCAATTGACGACGAAGGAAACGTTGCAATCTATTCCGGCGGGCATTGGACGGGAAGCGGCACGATATTCACCGCCGGCTCGGCACCGGTATCGACGTCGGTGTCGTGTGTGACCGACACTTTCTGCGTGGCCCTTCACCAAGGGAACAGGCCTGAATCCTTCGTCTACGACGGTAGCGGCTGGACGTGGAGGAACCTCCCGGGAACTGAAGCGGAACCGGAAAATGGCCCTCTTGCATGTGGCTCGATAACCCTTTGTCTGGCCGTTCCCTTCGAAACAAATGCGTACATCTACAACGGAAGCGTCTGGCTTTGGTCTTGGCAGCAGTATCTTGAATTCAATAACTTTCTTCTTTTTGAATCGAATATCAATGTATTGTCGCTGTCGTGCGCAGACCAATACTTCTGCGTCGGTGGAAATAAAAACGGTAGCGCCTACATTTACACGGAAGACGTGGCGCCCATAAACACCGCCGCCCCCGTCATCTCTGACGAGACGACGCCCGATCTGTACCGGGTCGGTGACACGCTCAGGGCAACTAACGGTACCTGGGTCGGCGAACAGCCGATGACGTTCTCATACCAGTGGGAACTTTGTAACGAACAGGGCGTCGACTGCGCACCGATTACGACGGACGGTAACGGCGAAACCTACGTTCTAACCGAAGCCGATGTCGGTCTGAGGTCCAGTCCAAAGACGATCAGGGTCCTCGTCGCGGCCTCCAACGAATCGCAGGCGGGTGTCACCGCTGGGTCTAACGCAGAAATGGTCGGCGCCGAAGCCCCCGGGCTTGAAAACGCCGCAACGATCGCCGGCAGGCCGATCGTCGGCGAAACCCTGAGCGTTACTCCCCTGCCCGCGACTGGATCGCCGACACCGACGGTCTCCTATCAGTGGTATTACGGACAGGCTTGGACCGGAACACCGATCCCTGGCGCGACGGGGGAGGCTTACGAACTGACGAACGCTGACGGCGGAAAGGAAATCTACGTCGCCGTTAAAGCAAGTAACGATCAGTACGTTTCGGGTGGGACCAGCGAAGTCGGTAGTATCTCCACTCAGCCGATTGCCCCGGCGGGATCAACGGCGCCGGTAAACACCGCCGCGCCGACTATCACCGATCTCAACAGAACAGGGCCGTTCCAGGTCGGCGACGAACTCAACGCCGGCACGGGCACCTGGATCAGCAGTACCCCTGTCCGCTACCGTTACGAATGGCAGATTTGCCGACCGGAAACCCCAGGAGAATGTGACGGCATCAAAGAATTGGACGCGCATGGCGCGAAGTACGTTATCCCCGACACATACGACGTCCCAGGCGATCGGCTGAAGGTGGTGGTGACCGCGACAAATACGATTGGCAGCTCAACTGCTTCGAGCGCGGAAACCAACGGCGGCACAATACCACGCGAAGAAGCGCCGATCGAGCCGGTCACCCCCACCGAAACTCCGAAGCAGCCTTCGGCAAGCGCGCCGATCCAGCCTCCGACCCCAACGCCCGTGGAAGGCGCCAAAGTCTGCACCAAGTCGGCGCTCGTGTTGACGGAAGTGGAAGCGATCGCGGCCGGTAAGGGCGCCTCGGGTGTCGGCGTCGCCGGCGTGGCCAGCCAAAGCCTCAACGGCGACACGGTCCAGATCGAGACCTCGTGGAACGGAAAGATCGTCGCCACGGCGCCGCAGACGATGCGGGTGGAGCACGGCGTGTTCAGCGGCACCGCACTCGCCTTGCCGCCAAGGGCCCTGCGCTTTACCAGCCGAGCGCGGTATCGGGCGGTGATCGTGGGCGTCGCCACCAGCAACAGCTTGAAAGCGACCCGTCGGGCGCGGTTGAACCAGTGGCCTCACGAACGGATCGGCACTGAAGGCGGCTATCGGCTTGGCACCGGTCTGCACGAAGTGGCCGGCGTGACGATCAGGGGTCGCGTTACCGGCTATTTGACAAAGCCGATTGCGCCGCTGTACCTCACCGAATACAACCCGACCGAATGCGGCGCGCAAGCGAAGATCGTCGGTGCCTATCGCGTCGGCAGGCGCGGCCGCTTCGTCGTCCACTTCCATCCGTCGAGCATCACGGCGCCGATCGTCTACCGTCTGCAGACCGAGGTCGCGGGTGGCCCTCAGGGCAAGGTGGCGGGGCAGACCTACACGACGCCTCTACCGATCAACGTCGGGTGATCGATAGCTGTTGACGACGAGTCCGGCGCCGGAGCTCCCGCGCATCCTGGCCAGCCAGCCAGCCAGTAGTCAGTATCAGGGCATCCCGCGACGGCGATCCTCGGAGGTTTGTTGGAAATGGCGACGGTTGGGCGCGACATCAAGGACGTTGAACTGACGGAGGAAGAGCTCTGGGGCGACGGTCCGCCGCACGAGGCGTTCAAGCAGATGCGGGAGCAGTGCCCGATCCACTGGACGGAGAGCTTCGAACTGTTCCCCGAGGAGCCCGGGTTCTGGTCGGTGACGACGGCGGAGGACGTGCACACGGTCAGCCGCGACTGGCAGACCTACTCCTCCGAACGCGGCGGCGTGCTGGTGGCCGCGGCCGGCTTCCCGCTGGAGCTCGCGCAGGCGATGTTCATCGGCATGGACCCGCCCAAGCACGACCGTCTGAAGGCGCTCTTCCAGGCGGGCTTCACGCCGAAGCGGATCGCCGCCCACGAGGATGCGATCCGGGCGATCGTCATCGGGGTACTCGACCGGTTAGAAGGCCCACCTGCCCGGGAGACGTGCGACCTCGTCAGCGACGTCGCCCAGCCGGTCGTCGCGCGCGTGATCGGGAGCTTCATGGGAATCGACGAGCAGGACGATGCGATCTGGGCGAAACTGATGAACTCGGTACTCGGCGCCGCCGACCCGGACCTCAACCCCCATGGCTTCGAGGGCGCGGTCGAGAAAGATGTGCCGGAGATCTTCGAGCGCTGCCGCAAGCTGATCGCCGCCCGCCAGGAGCATCCGACCGATGACCTGACGAGCGTGCTCGTGCACGCTGAGATCGATGGGGAGACGCTCGCGGAACACGAGATCGTGATGGGCTTCTTCCTGCTGATGGCCGCCGGCAACGACTCGACGAAGGCGACCTACTGCAGTGGTATGCGGGCGCTGATGGAAGACCAGGAGCAGATGCGGCTGTTGCTCGATGATCCCTCGCTGATCCCCAATGCGGTCGAGGAGTCGCTGCGGATGTTCCCCGCCTTCGCGCACTTCCGCCGTACCGCCATGTGCGATACGGAGCTGCACGGGCAGCAGATCAAAGAGGGCGAGAAGGTCGTGATGTGGTACGCGTCCTCCAACCGCGACGCGTCCCGCCACGTCGACTCGGAACGCTTCGACCTGCGCCGCGACGAGGAGCACCAGGCGTTCGGCGCCGGCGGCCGGCACTTCTGCCTCGGCACGGCGCTGGCGCGGCTGGAGCTGAGGATCCTGTTCGAGGAGACGCTCCGGCGCTATCCGCGGATCGAGCTCGCGGGCAAGCCGGCGTTCGTGCAGTCGCTGTTCATCAACCAGCTGAAGACGCTTCCGGTGCGGCTCTCGCCGGTGTAGACACCCGCCCGTCCTATAGTTGTCCGAGCAATGATTGCGACGACGCTCTACAGCGATTCGGGCTGTCCCTGGGCCTACTCCGCCAACCCCGCTCTGCGCGTGCTCGAGTGGCGCTATCGCGATCAGCTCACCTGGCGGCTGGTGGTGATCGGCCTCACCGAGGACGCCTCGCAATACGCGGCGCGCGGATACACACCGGAACGCGCGGCGCTCGGTCAGTTGCGCTTTCGCCGCTTCGGGATGCCCTTCTCGCCCGCCCCCAAGGCGCGCATCTGTGCGACCGCCCGCGCCTGCCGCGCGGTCGTCGCGGCGCGGATTCTCGACCCCGGCAGCGAGTGGCGAGCGTTCCGCGCGCTGGCGCTCGCGAACTTCACGACGCCGCTGCTGCTCGACGACGACGCGCAGCTCGCCGGCGCGCTCGACGCCGTCCCTGGCCTGCGTGGCCAAGAGATCGTCGCGATGCTCGATGCTCCCGAGGTCAGCGAGGCCTACGAGCGCGACCGCGCGGAGTCGCGCACCGCCGCCGGCTCGCCGACGGAGCTGCAGGGCAAGACCGCCAGCTCGGACGGCCCCGTGCGCTACACCGCGCCGTCGGTCGTCTTCGAGCACGACGGTCGCCGCCTCGAGGCGGGGGGCTTTCAGCCCGTGGAGGCCTACGACGTGCTCGTCGCGAACCTCGATCCGACGATCGCGCGCGAGCCCGTGCCGCCCTCGCCCGCGCCGCTGCTCCAGTACTTCAGCGACGGTCTCACCACCCAGGAGGTCGCGGCGCTGCTGGCCGAGGGCAACGACGCGCCGGACCGCCGGGACGCGGAGGTGGCGTTGATCGAGCTGGTCGCCGCGGGCGATGCGGTCCGCCGCCCGCTCGGCGACGACGCGCTGTGGCTCGCGGCCTGAGGGCGACGGCCCCCGAGATATAGCGGTTCGCGGCATACGACCGCCGTTTCCTAGAGAATGGGCGAATGCATGTAACCGCGAAGGCCGACTACGCCGTCAGGGCCGCGATCGAGCTGGCCGCCGGCAGCCAGGATTCCCCGAGGAAGGTCGATCAGCTGGCGCAGGCGCAGGACATACCGGTGTCCTTCCTCGAGAACATCCTCACGCAGCTGCGCTCCGCCGGGATCGTGCGCTCGCAGCGCGGCCCCGAGGGCGGCTACTGGCTCGCGCACCCGGCCGACGAAGTGAACCTCGCGCAGATCATCCGCGCGGTCGAGGGCCCGCTCGTCGGCATCCGTGGGCAGCGGCCGGAGGAGATCGAATACCGCGACTCCGCCGAGTCGCTCCAGCAGGTCTGGGTCGCCCTGCGCGCGAACCTGCGCAAAGTGCTCGAGCATGTGACCGTCGCCGACGTCGCTTCGGGGAAGCTGCCGAAGGAGATCGTGGCTTTAACCAAACAAGAGGAAGCCTGGGAAACCCGCTAGGGCGCCGTGGACACGGCGCTGGCCGATCCCGGATGATCGGTCTGCGTCCTCGATCGCTCGTGTGCAGAGCACACTTCGCTCACTGCGTCCTTCCCTCGCTTGGTCCACGACGCCCTAGCACTCTGGGGATAAGAACGGCTTTGCGCGCAAGGACGCCAGCGAGCATCAGGCCGCGAACACGCGTGGGGGAGGCAGGCGAACGGGGAGGATCTGGCCCTCTTTGAGCTCGAGCTGCTCGGCGGTCTCGCGGGTTACCTGGGCCCAGATGTCGCGGCCGTCGGGGAGGGTGAGCTCGACGCGGACCTCGAAGCCGAGATGGACGACGCGCTGGACGAGCGCCTCGATGCCGTCGCCGTCGGCCTCAGCGAGGATCTGGATGTCGTGGGGGCGCAGGAACGAGTCGCCGAGGCGGTTGACGGGGCCGATGAACGACATCACGAACTCGTTTCTTGGGCTCTCGTAGAGGTCGTGCGGCGTGCCCGCCTGCTCGATCCGGCCGCGGTTCATCACGACGATCTGCTCGGAGACCTCCATCGCCTCCTCCTGGTCGTGCGTCACGAAGATCGTCGTCACGTGGATTTCCTCGTGCAGCCGCCGCAGCCACTCGCGCAGCTCGCCGCGGACCTGGGCGTCGAGCGCGCCGAACGGCTCGTCGAGCAACAGCACCTTCGGCTGTACCGCCAGTGCCCGCGCCAGCGCCATCCGCTGGAGCTGGCCGCCGGAGAGTTGCGAGGGATAGCGCTCGGCGAGGCCGTCGAGGCGGACGAGCCCGAGGAGCTCCTCCACCCGCGGGCGGATCTCCGCCTTCGGCCGTTTGCGCACGGTCAGCCCGAAGGCGACGTTGTCGTGCACGGTCATGTGCTTGAAGGGGGCGTAGTGCTGGAAGACGAAGCCGACGCCGCGGTTGCGCGCGGGGGTGTCGGTGATCTCCTGCTCGTCGATCACGACGCTGCCGCTATCGGGGGTCTCCAGCCCGGCGATGATCCGCAGCAGCGTCGACTTGCCGCTGCCGCTCGGGCCGAGCAGCGCCGTCAGCGAGCCGTCGTCGACGCGGATGCAGACGTCGTCGAGCGCGACGAAGTCGCCGAAGCGCTTGCTCACGTTGAGGGCCTCGATCGCCATCGCTAGGTCGAACCTCCCTCGTGGGGATCGTGGGGTAGGACGATCGCCATCGTCATGCGCGACCTCGAAGGACGAACACGAAGAAGATCCTCACCGCCGGTGATCCTCACACGGCCGTCCCGCGGCGCGTGCGTCTTGTCAGCAGGTTCATCAACACGAGGGTAGCCAGTGCCAGCAGCGCGAGCACGACGGCGGCGGTGTAGGCGCCGGTGACGTTGAAGTTCTCGAACTCGGCCTGCACGTACAGCGGTAGCGTCTGCGTCTGGCCCTCGATCCGCCCGGAGACGACGCTGACCGCGCCGAACTCGCCGAGCGCTCTTGCGGTCGTCAGCACGACGCCGTAGACGACGCCCCAGCGAATCGCGGGCAGCGTGATCCGCCAGAACGTCTGCCAGCCGTTCGCGCCGAGCGTCGCCGCCGCCTGCTCGGCGTCGGTGCCGAGCTCGCGCAGCACCGGCGTGGTCTCGCGCGCGACGAACGGCAGCGAGACGACGGCGGTCGCGATCACCATGCCGGGCACGGAGAAGATGACCTGGATCCCGTGCCCGATCAGCCAGTCGCCGAACCAGCCCGTTTTCCCGTAGACGAGCACGAGTGCGAGCCCGACCACTACCGGGGAGATCGCGAACGGCAGGTCGATCAGCATCCCCAGCAGGACCTTCCCTTTGAACCTGCCGCGCTCGAGCAGCAGCGCCATGCCGACGCCGAACGCCGTGTTCAGCGGCACCGCGATCGCGACGATCTCGATCGACAGCCAGAACGCGTGCACGGCGTTCGGTTCGTTGATCGCGTTCCACACCGGCTCGAGGCCGTGTTCGAAGGTCCTATAGAAGATCATCGCGACCGGGGCTGCGAGCAGCAATGCCAGGTAGCCGAGCGCGATCGTGCGCGCGGCGAGCTTGCCGGTGGGGACACGACGGCCTGGCTTCGATCCGGGGAGTCGTGTCGCCTCAGAGGACATGCTTCGATCTCCATTTCGAAACGAGCGACAGGGAGCCCAGCACGAGCAAAGCCGCGAGCAGCAGCACGACCGACACGGCCGCCGCCGCCGGCAGGTTTTCGTCCTGGATCTGGCCGAAGATGTAGACCGAGCCGACTTCGGTCTTGAACGGCAGGTTGCCCGTAATCAGCACGAGCGAGCCGAACTCGCCGACCGCGCGCGCGAAGCTCAGCGCGACCCCCGAGACGATCGCGGGCGTGAGCGCCGGCAGCACGATCCGCCGCAGCACGGTCACCGGGCCGGCGCCGAGCGAGGCGGCGGCTTCCTCCATCGAGCGGTCGAGCTCGATCAGCACCGGCTGGACCGAGCGCACGACGAACGGCAGCGTCACGAACAGCAGCGCGAGCGCGATCGAGGCGCGCGTGAACGCGACGTCGATCCCGAGCGGGCTGCCGCCGCCGTAGAGCGCCAGCAGCACGAGGCCGATCACGATCGTCGGCAGCGCGAACGGTAGGTCGATCAGCGCGTTGACGATCTTCTTGCCGGGGAATTCGTCGCGCACGAGCACCCATGCGATCAACGTGCCGAAGATCGCGTTGATCACGACGACGATCGCCGAGATCGCGAGCGTCAGCTTGATCGCCGCGAGCGCCTGCGGGTTCGTCACCTCGCGCCAGAACGCCGCCGTGCCGCCATGCGCCGCCTGCGCGAGCAGCGCCGCGACCGGTAGCAGCACGAGCACCGACAGGTACAACCCGAGCAGCCCCCGCCCGAGCACGCCCGCCGAGCGCGCGCCGAGGCCACCGCCGCTCGCCGTCCAGCCCCGGCTCCGACCCCCGCCCCCGACGCCGTGGGGCCGCCGGCGAGGAGACGCAAACCGCCGACGGCCCGCCTGGCGCGGCAGCGCCAGGGACCCAGTGGATGGATTATTTGGCTGTGGAGACGCCAAGCGACTGCTCGATCTTCGTGACGATGCCCGTTTCCGGTTCGAAGAACTGCTTCGTCACCGCTTTCCAGCCGCCGAGGGTCGAGATCGTGAAGAGGTTCTTCGGCGCCGGGAATTTTTCAGCGCCCGGCACTCCGGAGATCACGGGGCGGTAGCCGTTTTCGACCCAGATCTTCTGCCCGGCGGGGGAGAGCAGGTAGTTGACGAACTTCTGCCCCTCCGCAGTGTTGCCGCCGCTGAGTAGCGCGATCGGATTCTGGATCAGGATCGTCGCGCTGGGGACGATGTATTCGATCGGCGCGCCCTTCTGCTCGTCCGTGATCGCCTCGTCCTCGTAGTCGATCAGCGCGTCCCCGCGGCCGGCGAGGAACGTCTGCAGCGCGTTTCTTGCCGAGCTGTCCTGGCTGACGACGTTCTTGAACAGCTTTTCGAGGTATTCCTCGGCCTGCGCCGGCGTCTTGCCTTCCTGCAGCTGCGCGCCGTAGGCGGCCATGATGTTCCAGCGGGCGCTGCCCGACGTGAACGGGTTCGGCGTCAGCACGCCCACACCTGGCTTGATCAGGTCGTTCCAGCCCGTGATGTGCTTCGGGTTGCCCTTTCTGACGATGATCACCGCGACCGAGTTCGTCACGAAGCCGTGCGTCGCGTTCTGGTTCCAACTCGGCGAGACGAGGCCCGCCTTGACGAGCTTTTCGACGTCCGGTTCGAGCGAGAAGTTGACGACATCGGCGTGCAGGCCGTTCGCGACCGCGCGGCTCTGTTCGCCGGAGGGGCCATACGACTGGCTGAAGCTCACGCCTTTGCCAACGCCTGACGCCTGGAACGCCGGGATCAGCTTTTCGTAGGCGCCCTGCGGGGTCGAGTAGGCGACGAGCGCGAGGCTCTTGCCCGAGGAGGAGCCCGAGGAGGAGCCGCAGGCGGCGAGGCCGAGCGCGGCCGCGAGCAGGGCGAGCAGGGAGGCCGCGGCGGCGCGGCGGCGCGGACGGCGGGGACGGGGAACGGCGGGAGTGCTGGGCACGACGTGCGGGTCGGGCACGGCGCGCGTGCTGGGCACAGAGGGGGCGGGTGTTGGCATAACCACTTTCTGCATCGAGAACATGGGGATGAGCGACCCAGAGTAATATCATAAATCCAATAGGGATTGCTGCAATAGGCGGGAATCGCGGGGGATCGTCAAGCCTCGCCACGCGAACGCGTCTGTGGGGGGCTGGGTGGGTTACCATTCATATTCCAACTTCGGCGCCCGTATCCCCCGCGGCGCCGCGCCGACGACCGCCCCAAAGGAGATCCCCCAGATGTCAGCCCCACCCGTCGCCACACCCGAGGCCAACACCGACGCGGCCGAGGCCGCCGTCGAGGCGATCACCGGCGCCGCCGGCCAGGACGTGACCTTTTCGCTGCAGCTCAGCCAGGACCAGAAGGACATTCGCGACTGGGTGCACGGCTTCGCCGCCGACGTCATGCGCCCCGCCGCCCACGAGTGGGACGAGAAGGAGCAGACCCCGTGGCCGATCATCCAGGAGGCCGCGAAGATCGGCCTGTACGGCTTCGAAGGGATCGCCCAGTTCTTCGCCGACCCCACCGGCCTCGGCCTGCCGATCGTCAACGAGGAGCTGTTCTGGGGTGACGCCGGGATCGGCATGTCGATCATGGGCACCTCGCTCGCCGTCGCCGCGATCTTCGGGCAGGGCTCCGGCGAGCAGATCGGCGAATGGATCCCGCGCTGCTTCGGCACGGTCGACGACATCAAGGTCGCGGCCTTCTGCGCGTCTGAGCCGAACGCCGGCTCCGACGTCTCCGGCGTGCGCACGACCGCGAAGTTCGACGAGGCCGCCGGCGAGTGGGTGCTCAACGGCCAGAAGGCCTGGGCCACGAACGGCGGGATCTCCGACGTCCACGTCGTGATCGCCTCGGTCGACCGCGAGCTCGGCTCCAAAGGTCACGCGGCGTTCGTCGTGCCGATGTCGGAAGCCAAGGGGATCTCGCAGGGCACGAAGGTCTCCAAGCACGGCCTGCGCGCCTCGCACACCGCCGACGTGTTCCTCGACGACTGCCGCGTCCCCGCCGGCCACGTGCTCGGCGGCAAGGACAAGCTCGACGAGCGCATCGCGCGCGTGCGCGAGGGCAAGAAAAACAAGTCGCAGGCCGCGATGGCAACCTTCGAGGCATCCCGCCCGACGGTCGGCGCGCAGGCGCTGGGGATCGCGCGGGCCGCGTACGAGTACGCGCTCGAGTACGCCAAGGAGCGCGAGCAGTTCGGCCGCAAGATCATCGAGAACCAGTCGATCGCGTTCACTTTGGCGCGCATGAAGATGGAGATCGACGCCGCCCGCCTGCTCGTCTGGCGCGCCTCGTGGATGGGCCGCAACCAGGTCCCGTTCGAGAACGCCGAGGGCTCGATGTCGAAGCTCAAGTCCGGCGAGGTCGCCGTGTGGGTGACCGAGCGCGCGATCCAGATCCTCGGCGGCAACGGCTACACGCGCGAGTTCCCGGTCGAGCGCTGGCACCGCGACGCGAAGATCTACGACATCTTCGAGGGGACTGCCGAGATTCAGCAGCTGGTGATCTCGCGGGCGATCTCGGGGATGCACATCAAGTAGCTTTGTGGAGCCGTTTTCGGGCATCTGGCCTGCGCGTACGATCCGATGATTTCACCGGATCGTACGCTATCCTGGAGGTCCCTCGCGCCAGTATTCGCGCCAGTCTTGACGGAGATGTCCCTGCTTATCGAGCCCCGGTAATGCCACGACCAGCAACAGGCATCCGACAAAGACATGGCCGTAGATGCGCGGGCGGTCGGTGCGCGTGTCCTTGGGAGGCATTCGTCTACAGCAAGCGCGACGGCAAGAAGATCCGCAAGGCGTTCCCGACGAAAGCGGCGGCGTGGGTTGGCGCAACGATGCGACGCGTGGCCCGTGCGGCAAACGTGCGATGGTCGCGCCAATCGGCGGTGACGATCGTGCAGGCGGCGGAGGCGTGGCTACAGGGCGCACGTGCGGGCCTGATCCGCACCCGCTCGGGCGACGAGTACAAGCCGAGCGCGATCCGCGCCTACGAGCGGCGCTACGGCTGCGGGTGAAGCACGCAGCTCGGCGGGATGCGGCTGGCGGAGGTCACGCGCACGGACCTGCAGGACCTCGTCGACGGGCTCGTCGCGGAAGGGCTGAGCGCGACCACGGTCGGCGTCGACTCTGCTTCCGCTCAGGGCGATCTACAAGCGCGCGATGCCGCGGCGAGGTCGCTGTCAATCCGACAATCGGGCTTGAGATTCCGGCGGTCCGCGGTAGGCGCGACCGGATCGCGCCGCCGGCGGAGTGCGCGAAGCTGCTCGAGGCGTTGCCGAGCGCGCGACAGGCCGCTATGGGCGACTGCGATGTACGCCGGACTCAGACGCGGCGAGCTGATGGCGCTCCGCCTCGAGGACGTCGACCTAGCGGCCGGCGTGATCCACGTCCGTCGCGGCTGGGATGCCAAGGAGGGCGAGATCGCGACGAAGTCCAGCACGCGAGCGCAAGGTACCGATCCCGAGGTCCTGCGTGACATCTCGACCACCCATCTGCTCAGCCTGGGCCGGCGCGAGGGCCTCGTCTTCGGCACGACGCGACCGAGCGCCTTTCTGCGATCGGCACCGCTAACGGAACGCGCCGGTCGGCGCTGGAAGAGGCAGCGCTGCAGCGGATCACGCTGCACGAGTGCCGCCACACGTTCGCGTCGCTGATGATCGCCGCGGGCGTCAACGCGAAGGCTCTCTCGACATACATGGGGCACGCCAACATCGCGATCACGCTCGACCGCTACGGGCACCTGATGCCGGGCAACGAGAGCGAGGCTGCCGAGCTTTTAGATGCATATCTCATGACGCGGGCCCAGGATTGAAGCTCATGACGCGGGGTAGGACTGAACCGATGTCCTCGGTCACCTCGCCAAAGTCCTCACAGACTCCGTTCGCCCGATCTTCAGAGAGTTGCACGAGAGACCGGATGTCGATCTCTCGGAGACGATCTAACGGCGGTCGCAGTGATTGAGAAAGTCGCTCATGGCGGGCGCCGGGCTGGCCTGGCGGAGGCTACGGCGCAGGTTCAGGAAGCCCTTCCACAGGCGAGCATCCATCGCATCAAGAGATCGCCGCGACGGACGATGGACAGATTTGGCCGCCCCGTTTCCGTGATCAGATCGAGAACGGACCGTGAGCAAGCGAAAGCGTATATCTGGCACGAGCATTCATCGGTTGGCGGCTTGACCGGGCCTGCCGGGAGTTGCTTGAGCCAGGCGGCGCGGTCGGCAGCAGCCGGCCCGAGTTTCGCGGCCTCCTCGTACGATTGCCGGGCGAGCGGTTCGCCGAGGGCGGGGTCGACACGAAACGTCTCGATGGCGAGGTTGATGAGCGCAAGGACACAGGTCTCGCGAGTGGGGAGCATGGAGAGCGCCTCGCGGTAGTGCTCCGTGCCGGCGCGGGGGTTACCGGAGCGGAAGGCGATCAGTCCGCGGGTGGCCTGGATCGTGCCGCGCTCACCACGGTCCAGGCTCTCGGTGTGGATCAGGCTGAGCTCGTGTTCGGCGCGGGCGATGTTGCCAAGCTTCGCCAGGCAGAAGGCGAGGTTGTTGTGCAGTAGGAACGAGCCCGGGTTAGCTGCGATCCCAGCTTCAGCGAAGCGTGCGCCGTCGGCGAACTGGCCGTGCTTTGAGGCCTGGTAGGAGCCGAACACTGCGGGGCCGCTGGCGAACGGCTGATCGTAGAACCAACCCCAAGCCTCGCTGATAGTCGATTCGGCTTCGTCGGCGGCGGCTGCGGCGAGCGCCCTCGCCTCCCAGGAGGAGGGAATGCTGAGCAGTTGTGGCTCAACGTCGAGCTTGATGATCCCGGCGGCCCACTCCGCTTGGGCGAGTGCATTGTCGTTGGGGTCCTTGAGTGCCTTGCGGAACAGACGGCGGGCATGGACGGCGTGGCCGGTGTCGAGCTCGATCGTCGCGAGCGCGCTGGCGAGCTCGCTGAGATGCACCGGCGGGATCCCTGCTTCCTCGAGCAGCCGCCTACCGGTTCTCAGAAACCGGGCGGGGCGGCCGGCGATGCCAGCGAGTGTGATCTCGCCGGCGATCAGCCACGGGTCGGTTGGGGTGCGTGGTGCGCGTGCGAGTAGCGCGTGGGCTTGCTCGAGGTCACCCGTGTGGTGCATAAGTCGGGCGCTCGAACGAAGCAGGTACCGGTCGCTGGGCGCGCCGGCGACGGCGACCCGCATCGCGTCCTTGGCCTTCTTGAGGTGCCCTGTGAGGGTGTGTTGGCGCGCGAGCTCCGCCCAGGACATCGGGTCCTGCGGGACGAGCGCAAGCCGCGCGCGAAGGGTACGGATGCGTTCGCCTGCGCGATCGCGATTCGTGCCTGAGACGTCTGTCGGTACCGCGAGGCGCTCCTGTGATTCCGGGGTATCGGGTTTCAGCGCCCGAGTGGCGAGATGGCGCATCAGCGTGCTTGCGGTATCGCTCTTGAGGATCCAGTGAGCGGCGTCGTGGGCGATCTCGGGCTGGCGGGCGATCAACGCGACGCTCAGTAGATCGCCGGCGTGCGCGTCGTCGGGGTGGGTTCGGAAGTCGGCTGCACGGCGCAGAACCTCGCGCGTGTCGGGCGCCGGTGCCTTCGGGATGGTTCCTCTTCGCAGCGAGTGGGTATCGGGCCGCTGCGCTGAGACATCGGGGCTGTGCCAGCGGGGCACGACCCGACGCGGGTCGCCGGGGAGGACGATCATCCGCCGACGGCGCGGATCGCCATGCGCCGGGAGCGCGCGGAGAGTGCGTCGAAGCTCGACACGTAACGTTCCAGCGAATAGGGGCTACCGAGTCCGATGCGACTCTTTGGGTGCCCGCGGGTATGCGGGTCCGGGTCGCACAGCTCGATGAGGCGCGTCACGATGCTCTCGCGCAACTGCGGTTCGCTGAACGTGGGGATCGCTTCGGTGACCCGCCCGGTCGCCTCGCGCAAGTGGACGATGACCTGGTCGTAGGTGCCGCCCCACGTCCCCCAGGGTGGTGGCAGATGCGCCGGGGCGAGATGGTTGTACAGGGCCGCGGTCGCACTCACGCCGGTGAGGAGAAACAGCATCAGGCTGCCAAGGTGGTAGAGGTCGGTGGCGCGCCGGCGGGCGTCCCAGTCTGTCAGCTGGAACCCGTACATCTGCTCGGGCGTGACATAGTTCGGATCACCGGCGCAGCGTTCGTGGTCGAACGGTCCCGTCTCGCCGCGGCGGCTGGCACGGCCGAGGTCGCCCAGCTTGAAACGGCTGTCCACGCCGAGAACGTTCGAGGGCTTTACGTCCTGGTGGGCGATTCCGGCGGTGTGTAGCTGGCGAGCCCGAGAGCAATGTCCTTCAGGGAGCGGAATGCCCACGCGGCGTCCAGGTCGCTGCTGAGGCGCATGACGCGCCGGATGTCGCCATCGGCGAGCTCGAAGATGAGGTAGTTGACTTTCGGTACCGGTCCGCTGCGGGGACCGTAATCGACCCGTCGGCGAGCACCCTGATCACGTTGCGCATCCCGCGGCTGGTGCAAACCTGGACGAGGTCCCGCTCGAAGTTGAACGCGCGCGTTAGTTCCTCCAGTGCCCGCGCGGCATCCTCGGCCGCCAGCGCACGCGTAAAGTCGATCGCCTTCAGAAACGCACGCTGCCCGTTCCGCTCGACGATGTATGGGGTGGAGAACGTGCTGCCGGTACCGCCGGGAGCGAGGGGATACGACCGGCGACGCTCCAGCCATCGGAGAGCTCCATGCCGGCAAGCATCTCTGCCGGCCGGTCGGGCGTGGTATTGGGGGTGGCGCTCACAGGGCGAGCCTATCTAGGCCTCGTCCGCGAGACGACGGAGCAGATTCGCGAGCTGGATGACCGAGTCTGCGGCGATCCTGGCGTCGCGCCGACTCGGCGTGTCGCTGTGCTTCACCTCTTGGGCGAGCTCAATGCTCGCCCTCGCGAGCTTTCGCACGGCAGCGTTCTCGGCACCGGGGAGCGCATCTTCGACAAAGCGCTCGAGGCGTTGCTTGGTCTTGTCGACTGGTGGCTCGTTCTCACCTGGCCGGAGGTGGGTTGAGGGGTCATAGACCTGAGCGCTCAGCGCCTCGGTGACTGTGACGCAGTCGTTGCCTGCGTTTCGATAATCCTGGGGAGTGCGCGCGCTCTGAAAGTGTCGTCGCAGCTCGGTGATCTCTTCGTCGATCCGCGCCCAGCCCGTGCGGCCGAGCGGGCTGACCAGGGTTGCGAGGGAGGACGTGAGTGCCTGCGACTCCAGCTGACTAGCTGGTCGTGGGTTTCATCGAAGATGTCGCTCAGGAGATCTCGGCGAGCTTGCACGAGCCTTTCGCGTCGTTGCGGGTCCAGTAGGTCCTGAAGGTGTCCAGGTCTCGGAACGGGACGTTGAGGGTCTCGATCCGGGTGCGTTTGACGACGGCGTGTAGTGCGAGTAGTGCATCCCGAACCTCGGCGTTCCCCAGCTGCTGGTGCCGACTGGTGCCGTAGACCTCGAGTTCGTCGTGCACGAGCCGTGCCAGCGCGACGGCGACTTCGACGTCATCCTTGCCCGGGAGCGGTCCCCGTCGGAGTTCGGCGACAGCTCACGGTCGAACCGTGGCCGAGCCGTCGGGATGCCGAAGAGGTTGTCCTCATCCTCTACGAAGAAGTCGTCGGGCCGCATAGAACCAGACGGTACAGGGCCGCGTTTCGGCGGTCGCAGCGCGCGCCGGAGGCGACCTCGGCTCGGGCAGCCGGACGTCCCCAAGGATATGCTTGCGCATCTTGTGTTCCTTGCTATACTTGCGCCTATGGCTACTTCCGTACGCTCTGCATTCGTTGTCGTTGCCGACGGGGGGCCGCTTTCGAAGGAGCGCCTGCGCGCATGGCCATCGCTGAGTCAGGCTGCACAGATGCTCGACCTGTCGCTGTCGGCTCTCTCCCGCGCAATGGACGCGCACAAGATCCCGAAGCATCAGCTCGGGGGTCGCGCACGAAGATCGAGCCTGTGGCGTTGCTGGGCTAGCCGTCGAGTACGGCGCAGATGTCGCGATGGTTGCTGACGAAGTAATGAGGATCGCTGAGCAGTCAGATGTCGCCGCATCTCGATCGCTGCGATCGAGCAGGACATGGGTGCCCGGTTTGCGGGGCACGCGATGCAGGCCACTGGCTCGCGCGGGGATCAGCTCGCGGCGGTGATCGACGAGATGCGCGCCGCGATAGGCGCGGAGGCAGCCGACGCCATCCTGGCCAGTGCCGGTGTCACGGCGCCAGTCGCAACCGCTTAGGAGCGCTTCTTTTCCGCGCACTGACGCTGATCCGGGCACCGTAAATGTCGCCTAGATAAGTGGCCAGGGCATCTTGCCCTTCCACGTCAAATAGCAGGCTGCCCAGTTCGGCCTCGGCCCTTTTTCGCTCTCGGGCTCCTGCTGGTAACCGCTGGAGAACCCATGCCCGATGGTCCTGTGCAATGTATAGCAACGCATTGATAAGGAGCTGAAACCCTGTCTCGATGATGATTTCGTGTGTGGAGGAGACGCCAGATGGCAGTCGTGGGCTGGCCGCGATGACCAGCAGCGGATCGTCAAGGCGCCGTGATAGGTGCCAGCCGATGACCGCCAAGGGCATCTGTGCGCTGGGCTCTTCAACATGGCGGGCGACCAGTGTTCGCCCGCGTTCATCCTTGAGCCCGCGGTTGACCGCGACGGTGTCGAGCGGGAAACGGTAAGCGGCGCCAAATACTCGCGGATAGAAGCTGCTGAGCTCCCAGGCAGCGCGCCGGGATCGCACGGTGGGTGGGTCAGCGGGAACCTTGATCCTTGGGACCTGTATCACCGAGTTCTCGCGCTGCTTCTCGTCCCACGCGATGCTGATGGACTTCGACCAGTCGACCCCAGACATGGCTCACATTATGTGCTCGAATGGCAGCGGATTTCCTATCGGAAGCCCACTGGAGCCTTATGGGGTCGTCGCGTGCGTTTGCGCCTGATATGCGGCCGTGATGCGGTGGGTTTGGACTTTCGTGCGTGACGTGCCTCGGGAAAGAATGGTTCGGCCGTCTGCCAGCCCGCGGCGTGTTGTCCAGTAGCCGCGCGCTCGAGCACCGCAGCGGGTTTGCCCGCTGGTCCGTGGTAGGGGCGCAGCTCCGTCAGCGCCTCGGTAAACCCTTTTGCGAAGTACCCGGGCATGGCCCGGCGCCGACACTCGTCGCCGGCGATCAGCAGCGCCTTGCAGACGATACGCGCGCTCTGCTCGGCATCGAAGCCCGGGCCCTCGAAGGCAGCGCACAGCGCTTTGGTGTCCAGGTGACGGCCCGTCCCGATGTGGCCGCCCTCGGCGAGCAGTTGCAGCGTTTCAGGCGCCGAGCTATCGAAGTCGCAGACCCATGCGTTGAGGTGGACGGCAAGGGACAGTTTGCTGCTCCGCCGCATCTCGCCGCGGACGCCCGGTGAGCGAATCTCTTCGACGGCCAGCCACGTGATTGCTTCGGCGATCGCGCTCCTTTCGTATTCGCCGAGTTTGTTCCACCTGCGCATGGTTCGTTTCCACCATTGGCCGATCTCGAATGGGTGGCCGACCCACATCACGCGCTCGGGGACGTGACCCCAAATGCCGTCTTTGCCGGCGGCGTAGCGAAGTGCCTCGAGTCCGTTGAGGGTGTAGTCGCGGGCGAGGTCTGCGGTGGGCTCCGGCTCGAACGCGATCGTCTGGCTGTGGACGGGCGGGACTTTCTCGTGCGCGTCCTGCTTGGCGGGCTGTTTCGGTGCGAGAGCGTCGACCAGCATGACATTCACTGCGTCAGCGAACTCGGGTCCGACCTCGACGGGGATGTTCAGGATGAAGCGGCGTTTGGCGGGTGGTCGGCCGGTGTCGGGGTCGACTTCGAGGCGAAGTTCGTCGATCGAGCGTTCGAGGTCGGGGTCGGCCGCGCGTAGGGCGGCAAGCAGCTCCATGATTGGGCGATGCTCGCTGCGCGCGAGTGCCTCTATCGGGCCTTCGCCTTCGCCAATGAGGACCGGCAGCACGATCGTGCCAACCTCCTTGCCCGGAGCGGGTCGCACAGCACGGCCAATAATCTGAATCACTGACGCCGGGTTGCGTTTGGTGTCAATCATCGTGACAGCGTCGATGCGGGGGAAGTTGATGCCCTCGCTGAGAATCCTCACGTTGGAGAGCAGCCGGAAGACGTCGTTGTTCTGGGAGAATTCCGCGATGCGCCTGTTGCGCGTGCTGCGTGGCATCTGGTCGCCGTCGACATGTGCGGCCGACACGGTACCGTCGGGGCGTTCCTTGGAGGGCAGCAGCTCAACGGCCTGATTGAAGTGTTGGCTGAAGGTACGGGAGCGCTCAATCCGCCGGTGAAAAGCGACCATGCGCCGGCAGCCGTACTCGCGCATCGCGCGGGCACAGACGATCTGGTGGCGAGGCGTCGGCGTCGATGCGAGTGTCGCCTCCGTCGGTCGTGACAAGGTTGTGTTTCTCGATCAGTGCACGGACTTCGCGGTCGGTCACTGGCATGACGATGACTTGATAGGGGCACAGCAGTTCACGGTCGATCGCTTCGGCGAGTGAGAGCTTGTAGACCGCTGGGCCAAAGACTTGGTGGTCGCCCATCGAGACGACCTTCATTTTTTTCTCAGCCACGCGGACGATCTCGTGTGGCGGGTAGATCGTCGGCGTCGCGGTGAAGAACAGGCGCTTACGCGCGCGGATGCGCTCATCGTCGAGGATTGTCTTGTAGATGGCCCGGCGAGGCCCGCACACCAGTGCGCCTCGTCGCAGACGGCTAGGTCGAAGATCGCCTCGCAGTCTTCGTTCATCGCCTTGGCGATCTGCGGTGAGGACTTGTAGGTGCAGAACACGATCCGCGGGCCGGTGCTGTTCAGGAACGCGCGGATGACTTCCGGGTCAGTCGTCACGCCGGGGCCGAGGTCAGCCGCATCGATCAGCGCTGGCTGATCTTCCCCTTCGCCCCCCGAGTCCGAGCAAACCTTCAGCGCGAGCCTCGGCGCAGCTCCCTCGGCGGCCCAATCCTGTGCCGCCTGCCTGAGCAGATCGAGCGTTGGCACGAGCACAAGCGTCAGCTCGCTGCCGAGTGCATCCGCCGCCTTGACCGCGACTAGCGTCTTGCCCGTGCCGCAAGCCATCACGATCTGGGCGCGGTTGTTCAGTTTCAGGCGCGACTGGATCGCGGCGAGCGCTTCGACTTGATGTGGGCGCAGAGTCTTCGTCACCCCCTCGCTGGCATTCGCCAGCTCGCTCGGCGAGGACGGCCAGTGAACGCGCGCGTCGGCGAGCCGGCTGCGAAGACAGCGCGAAACAGGCTTCTCCTGGGGGTCCATCACCTCCAGCGCGGTGCTCGCGACGCGATCGGTGGTTGCGATCAGCAGCCGCTCGTCGATCACCTGCCGGCTCGACTCGCTCAGGAACGTGTCGACGTCATGCTTGGTGATCGAGTGCTGCTCGGCATAGTTCTTCGCCTGGATCGCCACGATCCGTCCATCGCGGGTCCTGCCGACCAGGTCGATCCCCTTGTCCTGTCCCCAGCAGTCCGGCCAGCCCGGCCAATGCCACACCTGCTCGAAGAGCGCAGCGTACTCCGGATCGTGTGTGAGGAACCACGCTGCCAGTCGCTCAAAGTCGCGCCCACCGCGATCGAGCTGGGACAAGAGGGAGTCAAACGAGTCGTTGTTCCGGGCGGAGTCTGAGATCTGCATAGGCTGACTATCGTGACGAATCAGTCGGTCACATTGCACATCTCTTTGCTTTGTGCGCAGAGTGTCAGGCTGATGGTTGGCGTCGGGCGGATAGTCGCCGAACATGTGCCGAAACGCTTGGCCACTCCACGGGGTCGGTGCGATCGCCTGCAGGCGATCGAGCAGCTCTGGGGGGTAGACCACGTTCGCGGGTACCGGCGGTGGCTATCAGACGTAGGCGCCGTCGCGCAACTGGGCGATCAGGGCGAGCACGTCGTCGAGCTTGCCCTGCTGGATGCGGTCTGCGGGACGTTCGCCGCCGAGCAGGCGGTGCGGAGCGAACAGCCACAGATGCGCCTCGTCGGGCTCGTAGAACTCGGCGAGCTCTGCGAGCAACCACTCGAGTGAGAGCAGGCGCTGCAGGCGGTCGGGCTGTGGTTCGACCTTGCCGGTGCGCCAACGCGAAACGGTCTGCGGGGTGGTGTCGAGCAACTGGGCGACCTCGCGGGACTTGATTCCGCCGCTGTCGCGGATCGAGTCAAGACGGCTGGCTACGGCACTGGCCACAAGTTGCTCCTCGCGTAGGCAGATACATGAACATTCACATGAACACTAGCATGAACCTCGCCGCTTGGACGTCCATAAAGTGCGCGCCAGTCTCGCGCCAGTCGTGTTCCGATTGGACCGGATTCCACCGGATTCCACCGGAGCGGTTTTGGCTCAACCAAGCCAAAACCGCGTCAGCGCGTGGCCGAAACGTGATCTACGACATCTTCGAGGGGACTGCCGAGATTCAGCAGCTCGTGATCGCGCGGGCGATCAGTGGGATGCACATCAAGTAGCTCTAGGACTGGCGAGCTCGGTCAGGAGTTGAACCCCAGGACAGCCGGCGAAGACCGCATCGTGAGCCACAAGCGGGATCGACCAGCGGATCGCGGTGGCTGCGATCCAGAGGTCGGCGTTGTGGCTGCTCTGGTGGAGGGGGTGACCGATCATCCGGCACTGATTGCGAAGGTCAGCGACGGTCTCGACAGTGTCGATGTCGACGGGGAGGATGCGGGCCCGCGCGATGAGCCGTGCGAGCCGCTCTTGTCGAGCGGGGCCCCAGTTGGCGTTCAGCGCTCCGTAGCGCGCCTCGGCTACGGTTTGTGGAGCGAGTGCGATCCGCTGCCCGAAGAGATGCTTTGCGTACTCGGTGGCGAGCGGCGAGCGCTCGCGTAAACGGGCCGTGAAGACGTTGGTGTCGACGAGGACAGTCCCGGTCACTGCTCCAGTGCTGTGGCGAACGTCTTCCACTCGTCCTCGGTCAAGTCGGGGATGTCGAAGTGCTCGTCGGGGTCAAGCGGCGCGACGTCAGCCATCAGCTCCTCGAGCGGTAGCGGATTCCAAAACAGCGAGTCGGCTTGCTCGATCAGGTCGTGTTTGGCAGCAGGCTCCGGCATCGTTTATCTCCAACTACAAAGTGTACGGCCCGCGCTGGGCGTCGCCAGCAGAGGCGCTACCAGGCCTGCGAGGTCCCGCAGTGCGGGCAGGCGACGGTCGTCGTGACCGGCGCCGCGAACAGGTAGCCGCACTGGCAGCTGTAGGAGGCCTCGTCGAGCGGCCCTCCGGCCGCGCGCACCCGTTCGACGGCGATGTCGCGATGCTCGAGGCTCAGCGCCGGCTCCGCGGTGGAGGAAGGTTGGATCTCGGCTCTGTGCGCCGCGAGCACGCGGCGCGTGGGCCGGGGCCGGCGGCGCGAGTGCCGTTCGGCGAGGGGGTGGAGGAGGACGCGCGGGCTCATGGTCTTGTACCAATAGGAACTCGGCGCACGGGTGAATGTTTCGCTCCCGAAGCAAGTTTTCCTGGCCGAATGGCTGGTATTCGGGTCAACTTGGCGGCTTCGGCCCGGGAGCCCCCGAGGCAGAGAGCGTGCGGATTGTCGCGAGGTCGGCTGACCCACGCGGCGTGAAACCAGGTTTGAGATACTGGGGGCGATGAACCCCGCCCGCAAGCGAACGGTGCGGCTGGTGGTCGCGTTGAGCGCGGCCGTGGTGCTGGCGAGCGCGCTGATCTATACGAGCTTCAGCGCCGCCTCTCCGGCCCTCACGCCCAGCCAGCTCGTGCACGAGGCCCAGCCGGGCCGCAGCTACGAGCTGACGGGCACGGTGCTCGCCCACTCGGTCTCGCGCGATGGCGCGGTGCTGAACTTCAGCGTCGCCGACCGCGCGGGCGGTGCCGCGGGCGCCGCAGTGCCGGTTTCCTACACGGGAACGGTGCCCGATCCGTTCAAAGAAGGGCGCGAGGTGATCGTGACCGTCGAGAAGCAGGGCGGGGAGTACGTCGGCGAACGCAACTCGCTGATCACGAAGTGCCCGTCGAAGTACAAGGAAACGCCGGCCTCCGAGAAGCAGAAGAGCTCCTGAGTGCCTGGCGACCGGGTGCGGCAGTGCATCACCCCTAGCGAGCGCGCGCGCTGATGGCCCTGCTCGGCCGCGTCTGCCTGCTGCTCGCGCTCGTCGTCTGCGTCTACGGGATCGGCGCCTCGATCTACGGCGTGCGCAGCGGACGGTGGCAGTGGGCCGTGTCCGGGCGGCGCTCGGTGTACGCGCTGGCGGGCATTCTGACCGTCGGCTTCCTGATCCTGGAGATCGCGTTCCTGCGCAACGACTTCGCCTTCAACGCGGTCGCGGACACCTCCAGCCGCACGACGCCGACCTTCTACAAGGCGGCCGCGGTGTGGTCCTCGCAGGAAGGCTCGCTGCTGCTGTGGGCATGGCTGATGTCGCTGTGGTCGAGCCTCGCGCTGTTCCTCACGCGCCGTCGCCTACGCGACGTGGCCGCCTACGCGACGGCGATCATGCTCGGCTTCGGCGCGTTTTTCATCGCGCTGATGGTCTTCTACGCGCAGCCATTCGCAACCACCAGCCCCGCCCCGAGCGAAGGCGTCGGTCTCGACCCGCTGCTGCGCTTCCCGACGATGATGATCCACCCCCCGATGCTCTACTCGGGCTACACGCTCTGCACGATCCCGCTGGCCTTCGGCATGGGGGCGCTGCTGGCGCGGAGGGTCGACGCGGAGTGGATCAGGGTGATCCGCCGCTTCGCGTTCGGCGCCTGGTTCTTCCTCGGGATCGGGATCCTGCTGGGCGCGCGCTGGTCCTATTCGGAGCTCGGCTGGGGCGGCTACTGGGGCTGGGACCCGGTCGAGAACGCGGCGCTTTTGCCGTGGCTGACGGGGACGGCGTTCCTGCACTCGCTGATGATCCAGGAGAAGCGGGGGATGCTGAAGGTGTGGAACGTCTCGCTCGTGCTCGCCACGGGCACGCTGGCGATCATGGGCACGTTCCTCGTGCGCAGCGGCGTCCTGGACTCGATCCACGCGTTCGGCGGGCAGACGCTCGGCGTGCCGTTCGTGGTGCTGATCGCGGTGCTGATCGCCGGCTCGATCTACCTCGTCGTCACGCGTCGCGAGATGCTGCGCACGGAGCACCGGATCGACTCGCTGCTCTCGCGCGAGGCGGCGTTCCTCGCCAACAACGTGGTGCTCGTGGCGCTGGTCTTCGTGATCCTCTGGGGTACCTACTTCCCGCTGATCTCCGAGGCGCTGACCGGCCAGGAAGCGTCGGTCGGGCCGCCCTGGTTCGACCGCTACACGGTGCCACTGGCGTTGATCCTCGTGCTGCTCAGCGGGATCGGGCCGGTGATCGCGTGGCGGCGCGCGACGCTCGCCAACGCGCGCCGCAACTTCGTCGTGCCGATCGCCGTCGCGCTGGCGACGCTCGTCGTGCTGCTGGCGGCGAACGTGCCCGTGAAGCCCTTTGCGCTCGCGATGTTCTGCTGCGCGGCGTTCGTCTTCGGGAGCATCGGCCAGGAGTTCTTCCGCGGGATGCGCGCGCGCTCGGCGATCGCCGGCGAGGCGCCCCCGCTCGCGCTGGTGGCGCTCGTGCGCCGCAACCGCAGGCGCTACGGCGGCTACATCGTGCACATCGGGATCGCGGTCCTGTTCGTCGGCGTCGCCGGCTCGACCTCGTTCCAGCACGAGTCCGAGCTCGGCCTCTCGCCCGGGCAGTCCTCGCGCGTCGGCGCCTACACGCTCAAATACGTGCGCCCGACTGCCAGCGTGACCCCCGACTACGACTCCGCGAGCACTCAGTCAGGCCGCGAACTGAGCGCGATCATCCGCGCCGAGCCGGGCGTCAGGCTCGGTCCCGACACCGCGCGCACCGGCGCGACCCTCAGCCTCGGCGCGGTGATCGACGTGAGCAAGCACGGCCGGCACGTGACGACGCTGTATCCGAGCGAGGGCTTCTACGCCTCCGAAGAACCGGCGCAGGGCTCGGTCGGGCACCTGATCGGCGGTCAGCCGGTCAGCCACGTCGCCGTCGACGCCGGCGTCACGCGCGACGTCTGGACGGCGATCGCGCCGAACATCGAAACGCCCCAGCTGAAGCGGATCGTCACGCTGGGCAACCAGACGCTCCCCTACATCCACCCCGGGGAGGGGATGGTGGCGATCGCGGCGCTGGCCGCCGCCTACATGAAGAGCCCGCCGCAGGCCCAGTTCCACCTGATCGTCTCGCCGCTCGTGATGTGGATCTGGATCGGCGGCCTGATCGTCGTCGGTGGTTCGCTGATCGCGATCTGGCCCGCTCCCAGCGTTGTCCGCCGCCGCGCGGCCGCCCGCTCGCGCGACCGCGCCGAGCGCGGTCTGGCGCGCGCCTGAGCCCTGTGCGTTCCTGACGGCGGCGATAGGCGTGGAATTCCTGATCGCGATCATTGCGCTGGCGCTGCTCGTGGTGGTGATCCTCGTGATCAGCGCGCCGCTGCGCGCCGGCAGACGACCGCAAGACGTGAAGCCAGAAGAGGCTCGCGCCGAGTTGGAAGCGGCACGTGAGGCAAAGTACCGCGAGATCCGCGACGCGGAACTCGACTACAGCACAGGAAAGCTCTCGCAGGAGGACTTCGCGGCCACCGATGGCGCCCTGCGCGCGGAGGCCGTCGAGATCCTCGACTGGCTCGACGCGCTCGACGGACCGGAGTAAACGGTTTCGTACCCCGGCGCGTCAGATGGGCGTTCGGCGGCTGTCTTGGGATTTGGCTCTGGAAAGGCGTTTCTGGTGGGGCTGCGCAAACACTGACGATTTAGCCGGCCGCCGCCGCGCCTCTGAGCGCGGTATTCGCTGTTCCCGGATCGCTCACGCGAGGCCGCGGCGCTCTCTATTCCCGTCCTTTTTGACTCTCGGGCAAGCAGGTCCGGCACCCCTCCCGGCTGAGGGATCTGATCTTTTCACGGCCGATATGCCCGCGAAGTCGGGCCGGCCGGGACGAAACCTCCGGGTCCTGCGCTGGGGGGGTGGGTGCTGATGTCGTTGCCTGCACCCGAGGATGGGCGTGTCCCGATGCGGCGTGGTGGTACACCGGGCCCGCGGGGTGGTGGGGTGTATCTGTCGCGGGTGCAGCAGACAAGGCTGCTGGACGCGGCGCTCGCGGTCGCCGCGGAGGATGGGTTGAGACGGTTGAGCGCGACGCGGGTGTCGGCGCGGGCGGGGATGTCGACGAAGACGTTCTATGACCTGTTCGCCGACAGCGAAGACTGTTTCCTGGCGGTCTTTGACCGTGCGGTTGACGAGCTCGCCGCGTCGGTCGCCCCGGCGTGGGTGGGGGAGGGTGAGTGGGTTGAGCGTGTCCGTTGTGCGCTCACCGTGTTGTTGGCGGCGTTGGAGGGTGACCCGGCGCTTGGGAAGGTTGTGTTCTTGGAGGCGCTCGGCGCGGGGCCGCGGGTGCTGGCGCGCCGCGCGGAGGTGCTGGACCGGGTAGTGGGGTTCATCGACGAGGGCCGCGTTGGTGCGCAGGCCCCTGCTGGTTTGCCGTCGCTTGTGGCGGCGGGTGTTGCGGGCGCGGCGTTCAGCATCGTGCACGCGCGGTTGGTCGAGCAGCGTTCCGAGTCGCTGATGAATCTTGTTGGTCCGGTGATGGCGACGGTCGTGTTGCCCTTCCGGGGCCGTGAGTCCTCCGCGCGTGAGCTGGAGCGTCCGGTGCCCGAGCTGCCAGAGCTCCCCGAGCCCGCGGAGTCTCCCGAGTCCGCGGATCGTGCCGAGGGCGCCGAGTCCCCCGAGGGCGCCACCGGTGGGGGTCGCTCTCCCGTGCGTGTTACGGAGCGGACGTGCATGGTCCTTGCTGCGGTTGCTGAGCAGGGTGGTGCGAATAACCGTCAGGTTGCTGCCGGCGCGGGGGTTGATAACGAGCCGCAGATCTCGCGGCTGCTGGCGCGTTTGGCGGAGCGTGGTCTGGTTGAGAACACGGGAGGCCGGACGGCGGGTCTGCCGAAGGCGTGGTGGTTGACGGCATCGGGCGAGGAGTTTCTGCGCACGGGTCGCGCGGCGGGTGTGGCCGGCACGCGGGCTGGGGTGCGCCCGTCGCGGCGCCGGCGGCGCGGGCGGGCAGCGCGGGCGGCGATCGCGCAGCGGCGCGTGGTGAACGGTGGCGTGTTGTTGCCACGTACGGATTCGGTCGAGTACAAGCGGGTTTTGTTGCTGGCGGCGGCTGCCGCGGCGGTTGACGAGCATGGTTATGGTGCGGTCACGGTCGCGCATATCACCGCGCGGGCGAAGATTTCGCGGCGTACGTTTTATGAGCTGTTTGTGGATCGCGAGCAGTGTCTGCTCGCGGTGATGGAGGACATCGACGCGCAGCTCACCGCCGAGCTACGGGGCGTGGCCTTGGATGATTTGCCGTGGCGCGAGCGCGTCCGCACGGGCCTGTGGGCGATCCTGCGGTTCTTCGACCGTGAGCCGGGGCTGGCGCGGTTCTGTGTTGTGCAGTCCGCGCGTGGGGACGAGCGGATGGCCGCTTACCGCGAGGAACTGCTCGCGCGGATCGTCGATGTGATCGCCGAGGGGCGTGAGGAGAGCATCCCCGTCCAGGGCGCGGAGGCTTCGCCGCTTACGGCGGAGGGCGTCGCGGGCGCGATCGTTTCGATCCTCAACACGCGCCTCTCGCACACGGGGCGCCGGGCGGCGGGCAGGGCACGGAAAGACACTGTGCCCAGTGGTCTCCTGAGTGACTTGCTCGGGGAATTAATGGCCCTGGTCGTCCTTCCCTACCTCGGGCCGCAGGTCGCGCGGGAGGAACGCGCCCGTCCTGCCCCCGCCGAGCCCGCGCCCGCGCCCGCGCCCGCGCCGCTGCCGGTCCCGGCGCCGGGCAGTAAACGGGGTGGCCGTTATCTCCCGCTCGACCCCGAGCAGCCACGGGCCTCCTCGCTGCGGATGACCTACCGCACGGCGCTGGTGTTGGAGGCGATCGCGCGGGCGCCCGGGGTCTCGAACCTCGACGTCGCCCACCACGCGCAGGTCAACGACCAGGGGCAGATATCGAAGCTCTTGTCGAGGTTGGAGCGCCACGGCCTGGTCCAGAACACCGGCCGCGGACAGACCCAGGGCGCACCGAACGAATGGCGCCTCACCCCGGCCGGTCAAAAGCTGCAGCAGGGCATCCGTGACCACCAAAAGCAGGCCGCGTAATGACCATCCATTTCAGCCAAGCAGGTCCGCGGGCCTCTGTCGATTCAGTCGATGGATCCGGCGGGCACGATCCACTGGCACGACTGTCCAGTGACGGACGCGATCAGGGCGAAGTCGGCGTCGTAGTGGAGGATCGTCAGCTTGGCGGCCTCGGCGACGGCGGCGATCAGGAGGTCAGGCAGCTTACGACCGCGCTGGTGCTTGGCGGCGAGCAGTCGCTGAACCTCCTTGGCTCGGCGAACGTGAGTGGCGGTCGTTTCGACGAGCTCGAAAGCTTCGAGGTCACTGAGAAGTTCATCCCACTCGGCGGCGTTGCGGGCGGAGTAGCCGAGCTCCAGATCGCTGATCGACGCGCGACAGAGCGGGTCTGGTACGAGCTTGAGCAGTGCGTTCGCGACAACCGGATTGGCCAGTCGAGTGAGGACACTCGTCTCGACGAGATACGTCAGCGCCATGCATCCTCACGCGGCAGGAAGTCAAAGCTCGCGAGTTTTGCGATCGATTCCTCGAGCGTAGGGACCGGGTCCTCCTCGCCCGTGCCGTTCGGCTCGATCTCCTCCGCGATTGCGCCCAGCCGCACCTCGGTCTCCGGTGTGTCCGGCAGCGAATCGATCAGTTTGTGCAGGCGCTCCTTGACGGTCATGCCCCCGATTGTAGCGCCCAGTCCGGGGCCCAGCACAGCCATCGCCCGTCTGCACTGCTCGTCCCACGCCCCCTCTTTCACCTCTCATGAACACCACGAGTCAACCCAAGAAAGGCTCCCCTGATGACCAACGCACCGAACAGGCTCACGTCCCTCCTGCGCCGCCTCGGTGTTGCCGGGCCTGCGCGCGTGGGTGCCTTTCAAGGGACCAGTGCGTCTTCGCGCTCCGAAGGGGCCGGTGCGCCCTCGTCTCACCAAATCTTCAGCCAAGCAGGTCCGGATATTCGGCTGGCCGATAAGTCCCGCCACCCCTCCCGGCCGAGGGACTTGATCTCTGGGCCGGCCAGGCGAATCTCCGGGTCCTGCGCCGCCCTGCTCTGCGCCCTCGTGGGCGCCTTCGCCTGCGCGGCCGTCGCCCAGGCCGAACCTCCCGCGCTCATCTCCTACGGATCGTTCAGCACGCAGGAGCAACGCGCGGTTGGCGTCGCTGTGGAAGGCTCTTGAGACCTGTTCGTGTCGGGTCTCATTGAAGGGTTCTATGCCCCCTCGACGGTGGTCAAGCTCGATCCTTCAGGCAAGTTGCTCTCGCCGCCATCCCCGTTTGGGTCTTCTGCGTACTACTCGGGTGTTGCGGTGAACCCGGCGAACGGCGACGTGTACGTGCTCGGCGAAGAAGGGTTCGTTCTCAACCCCCCCCTGACCACGAAGATCTTCGTCTACGACCCCACCACGGGCGCGCCCGTGTCGTCGTTTGTAGTGCCGGCGTCACTCAATTTTGCCGGCCTCTTGACAGACGTGCAGATTGCAGCCGACTCGGCCGGCGACGTGTACGTGCCGAATCCCGCGGCAAACGAGGTGCTCGAGTACAGCGAAGCCGGCACGCTGCTGCAGACGTTCACGGGCTCCGGCGCCGGCGCGCTGAAGGAACCGACCGGAGTCGCGATCGACTCCTCCGGCAACCTGTGGGTGGCCGATTTCGGCAACAACAGGATCGTGGAGCTCGATTCCAGCGGTGCGCCTGTGGAAGTGAACGGCAAGCCCGTGGAAATCAAGAGCGAAGGCGTGTCGTCCGTGGCGCTCGACGGGCATGGGGACGTGTTCGCGGTCGTCGAAAACAGCGCGGACCCTTGCGGCGAAAAGGTATCGCCCTGTGTCCATCTCGTCGAGTACAGCGCGGAAGGCATGCAGCTCGCCGACGTGTGGGCCGGCACTTTCGGCACGTCTGAAACCCAGAAACCTCGCTTCTACAGCATGGTCGCGGTGAATCAAGCGAGCGGGCATGTATACGTGACCGACGGCGAAAAAGAAAAGATCTGGGTGTTCGGGCCTCCCACTGCGCCTGTCGTCGGCAGGGAGTTCACCGCCGAAGTCGGCGCCTCCGAAGCGAAGCTCGGGGCGCTCGTGAACCCCGGCGGTATCCAGACGACCTACCGTTTCGAATACGACACGAGGGAATACAAGGAAGGCGAAGCGCCTCACGGGCAGAGCACGCCGTTCCCGGAAGGAAGCGTCGGTGAAGGACTGGAATCGCGAGCGGTGTGGGCGTCCGCAAACGGCCTCGCGTCCGGGAGCACCTACCACTACCGTGTCGTGGCGAGCAACGAACTGGGAACGGTCTATGGCCCCGACCAGACCTTCACGACGCTGAGCGCCGAACAGGCGGCGTGTCCCAACGAACAGATGCGCGGCGGCTTCTCCGGGAGGTTGCCCGACTGTCGCGCCTACGAGCTCGTGACGCCGCCGGCCAAGAGCTCGGCCCAGTTCGATGCGGGAGGAGAATTGGAGTACATGAGCACGGCCGCCGCGGATGGCGAAGCGCTCACGCTCCGCACCAATGAGCCGTATCCGGGGTCGACCACCGGCGGCGAGTACTACGTGGCGACGCGTGGCGCAGGCGGCTGGATCCCGGAAGGCATCATGCCGGTCGAATCCTATGACGGGATACTCTGTCAGGAGGACACAGTCGCGTACGCGTACTCGGATCAGCTCACCAAGGACGTGGTCTCGGCTGGTGGAGGGTCACGCGCCTCGGAACGGAACTTCCCAGAAAACGCGGAAGCGTGCAACGCAGAAGGCCGTCAGGTCGTGAGCGGCGAACCGGTGGGCTACCTGAACCTGCTGGTGCGCGAGAACGCGACTGGCGCAAGAAGCAGGCCAAGAGCGCGAAGGTCAGGTTCGAGAAGTAGGCGCCGCGAGCTTCGCGCCGCCCCTACGCGCCGTAGGAGCGCGCCAGCTCGACCAGCAGCCGCACGCCGGGCGGCGCTCCTACGCCCAGGGCCGCTTGAGCAGCACGATCGCGTTGATCAGGAACAGCACGCAGAAGAAGACCGTCCAGCGGTTGAGGTTCTTCTCGACCATCGAGCCGCCGCCGAGCGGGCCCTGGCCGCTGCCGACGCCGAAGGCCCCGGACAGGCCCGCATCCTTGCCGGAGTGCATCAGCACGAGGAAGATCACGACGATTGCGATCGCGACCTGGAGGACGGATAGGATCGTTTCCACGCGCTACAGGTTACCGCCGATGAGGAGCAGGAGGATCGTCCATGCCAACGAAAAGCAGCAAATGCCACATTCCTTGGGCGATTTGACGGCGTGATTACGAATCCTTTACGGGTTCTTGATTCCCTGCCGATATGAATCTCAGCGGGCGTGCCTCCCGAGCGTGGGCTAGCTGCGCCGATCACACGTATATGGGAAAGCACAATGACCAACTTCGAGGCAGCTAGCCGATGACGCGCGCGCGTGGCTGGGCGTGGCGGGCGATGCTGTCCGTGCTCGCCGGGAGTGGGCTGACCGTCGCCGGCTTGGGCGGTCCCCTCGCCGGTGGCGCGCTGGCGGCCGATGCGCCCGTGAACTCCTCTTCGCCCGGCGAAGGCACGACCGCGCCGGTCACGACCACCACCCCGGCGCCGTCGACACCGGCGACGGGCGTCACGGAAACGACGGGAGCGCCGGCGAGCACGTCGACGACCACGACCCCCGCGCCGAGCACCACGCAGCCGAGCTCGACGCAGCCGACGACCACGCAGCCGGCCACCACGCAGCCCGCCACCACCCCGGCGGCGGCGCCGGCCGCAGCGGAAGTACCGACGGTCGTGGTGCAGCGCCGGCAGAAAGCGACCCCGAGCAAGAACAACACGAATCGCGGCGGTGGTCTCACCACCACGAGCACGCAGGCCCAGCCGACGACCGGCAGCCAGCCGGCGGGGAATGGAGCAAAGGGCCCGACGACGGCCTCCGGTCCCAACGGCGTCGCGCCGTCGCCGCTGGCCGATCTCGGATCGGTCGTGGCCGCGCAGGCCGGGGCGCTCGCGGCGGAGCTCGCGACCTCGGCGGCGTCGGTGCAGGCGCTCGGCTTCTACCGGATCCCGCTGTTCCTGCTGCCGATCTACCAGGCCGCCGCGATCCAGTACGGCGTGCCATGGCAGATCCTCGCGGCGATCAACGAAGTCGAGACCGACTACGGCTCGGACCTGTCGGTCTCGAGCGCCGGCGCGGAGGGCTGGATGCAGTTCGAGCCCTCGACCTGGCTGCAGTACGGGGTGGACGCGCTCGACGCGGGCTATGCCGACCCATACAACCCGGTCGACGCGATCTTCGCCGCCGCGCGCTACCTGCACGCCGCCGGCGCCTCCAAAAACCTGCACGCAGCGATCCTCGCCTACAACCATTCCGAAGCGTATGCCGAATCGGTGCTGCTACGCGCCAAACTGATCTCCAGCTACCCGAAGTCGGTGATCGCGACGCTGACGGGCCTCGTCGATGCGCGCCTGCCCGTGACGGGGAAGCAGGTGTCCTGGGGTCCGCTGCTCCCGACCTCACCCTCAACTTCAGCCCCACCCTCGTCCTCGAGCGCAACCGCGAACGCGAAGGCCGTCGCGGGTGCGGCCAAGACCGCGTCGAGCGCGGCCACAACGACGGACTCCGCCGCGCAGGCCGGCACGAGCGGCTCGGCGGCCGCCGAATCGACGCCGGGCTCGGTGCCGGCTCCCGCGCCCGCCGTGGCGGCGGACGCGGCCAGCGGGACCGCCGCTGCTACGGGGGGCGCCGCCGGCGCGACGGACGCGGCGCCGGAGTTCGTGGAACTGCTGAGCGCGCCGAACGCCTCGGTCGTGGCGGTGCAGGACGGTCGCGTGCTCGGGCTCGGGCGCTCGCACAGGCTCGGCAAGTACGTGATCTTGCGCGACATCTACGGCGACGTGTTCACGTACGCCGGGCTCGGCAGCATCGCGCCGAGCTACCGTCTGCCGAAGGTGCCGTCCGCGGCGCTCGTCGCGGCGGCAAAACAGCGTGCGGCAGATACCGCTGCCGCCGCCGTTGGCGCGAAGGCCGGCACGGCCGGTGCCGGCGCGGCGGGCGACGCACCCCTCACGCTGCACGTCAAGCGTTCGCACGCCCACACGACGAGCTCGCAGAACTCGATCCAGGCAGGCTCGGCAGAATCGGTGCCCGCCACGACGGGCAAGGTGCGGCTGTTCGCCCACCCCGGCAATCCCGATGCGCTCGCGGCCGCCGCGCGCGTCACCACGAGCACGCCGGCGAAGGGCTCCGGTAAGGGTCTGCCACTGCGGCGCGGATCGCTTGTCGCCGAGGGCACGGTGCTCGGCCACGTGCTCGTGCCGAAGGGCGCGAAAGACGGCCATCTGCGCTTCTCGGTGCAGCCCGCGGGCGACGCGGGGTCGATCGATCCACGGCCGGTGCTCGCGAACTGGAAGGAGCTCGACGAGGCTCTGCACCCGCAGGGAGCGAAGGCACAGAGTGCCCTGCTCGGGGCGACCGCGAGCGACGTGTTCCTGCTCTCCAAGAGCCAGCTCGAGCTGGCGGTGCTGTCCGATCCCGGGATCGAACTGGACGGCCGCGCGCGCCACGAGATCTCCTCGGGGGCGATCGACAGGCGCGTGCTGGCGGTGCTGGCCTTCCTCTCGCGCAGCGGTCTGAAGCCGACGGTGCAGGCGGTGCATCGTGGTCCCAGGCTGTCCACCGCCGCCGGTCGCATGATCGACGCCGAAACCGGTGGCGCGGTCGACATCTCCGCGGTCAACGGCATCCCGATCGCCGGGCACGAGGGCGCCGGCTCGATCGCCGACAGCACGATCCGCACGCTGCTGACCCTCCAGGGCGAATTCGTCCCCAGCCAGATCGCGAGCCTGATGAAGTACCCCGCGGCTGCGAACACGTTCGCCACGACGGCGCACTCGGACGCGATCCAGGTCGACTTCCAGCCCTCGGCCGCGGCCCTCGCGTCGACGCCGAAGGCGGCGGCCAAGGCCGCGCGCGCGGCAGCTGCCGCCAACGCGGCGACTTCGCCGCTCGTGGCGGGCGGCACGAGCCTGAGCCTGACGCAGTGGAACGAACTGCTCACCCGCATCGGCGCGATCCCGGCGCCGAAACTGGCCGCCAAGCCGACCTCCGCCGCGATCCGCGACCCCCAGGCCGCGCCGAACAACCGCGGCCTGGGAGTTAGTCCACCCGCCTCAGGCGGGTAATACAGCCGGCCGCTACCCGGCCGGCGGGCCGGCGGCGCCGCCCGGGGCTTCGCCGCTGCTGGGAGGCGCCGCTCCAGCCGGTGCGCCGTTGGTGCCAGGAGCTCCACCGGCGCCGGGTCCGCGTTTGAACGCGCTGCTGAGGTCGCTCTGGCACTTGGCCTCGGCGGCTTTGAACTGCGTGCTGCTCGTGTCGATGCCTTTCGTGTCGAACACCGGGCCGCTGCCCGAGGTGTTCGGGGCAGGCACGTTCACACCGTTCTGGCGCATGCAGGTCGCGAACTTGGCGAGCGCGGTCTTGAAGACGGGGCTGTCGAAGCGCCCGGCGGCGCCGCCGTGGCCGAAGTTATGGGCGAGGTTGCCGCCGCACTTCTTCAACGCGGCTTCGTACTTTGCGCGCGTGACACCGGCCGGCAATTTTGGCCCACCCGTCGCGCCGCCGCCGAGAAAGCCGCCGGCTCCACCGGGGGGACGTTTCTCGCCAGGGGTCCGTTTCGGCAGCGTGATGCCTTCTTTCTGGAGGCATTCGCGCACCGCCGTGAAGCGGCCGGCGCCTTTGGCGCCGGTTCCGGTTCCGGAACCGGTACTTGCGCTCGTGGTGGCCGTGGTCGAGGACGGGCTTTTCGAGGAGCTGCCGCAGGCCGCCAGGCCCAGCGATACGAGCAGCAGAGCCACGAGTGCCAATGCCACCGTCGTGGGTTTGCGTCTGTTGACGTGAGAGTGAGGCATGGGGCTCCTTTTTCGGTGGTCAGGTATCGCTGCGGGTACGGTGCGGCTGGTGTGAAGGTCGATCGGCAAGGTTAACCACGCTGGCTTAACCGCCACCTTAATTGCGCCGGAGCGCGTCGAGGCTACCCGCCGCTGCCGAACAGCGCCGGCGTGCCGCTACCGGCGCCGGCAGCCCCGCTGCCGGCAGCACGGCTCGAACCGCCGCCGCCACCGAACAGCGCCGCCAGGCCACCGCCGCTCGAGCCGGCGCTGATCGATTCGGCGGTGACCGCTCCGTTTGCGCCGGCGGCGCCGGTGACGGTGATGGTTTCGCCGGGGTGGATGTCTTTGACGGTCGATGTCACCGTCTTGGTGACGGTCGTGCCGGCCGAGGTCTTCACCTTGATGGTGTTGCCTTCGGAGTTGGTGACGTACAGCGTGCTGCCAGCCAGGTAGGCGACCGTACCGGCGGTCGGTCGGGTGAAGCCGGCGCCAGAGCCCGAGGATCCACCAAAGGCTCCGCCGGTGGAGCTCGCACCGGATCTGCCCGTCGTGCTGGAGCCCGCGCCGGAGGCGCCGCCGCGCAGCGCCGCGAAACGCGAGGCGAGGCCGCTTGCGCCGCCCGCGGCCGGCGAACCGGAGCTGGACGAGGTCTGGCCCTTCTCGACGAGCGTGCCGCCGATGAACCCGCAGGCGAGCAGCAGCACCCCGAGTAGCGCGAGCGCGACGGGATTGCCGCCCTTCCCGAGCAGGCGCCGCCGCGGGCGGCGGGGCAGCTCCTCGATCGGTTCGTCCCAGACGTCGTCGGGGCCGTTGTCGACCGCGCCGGTCTGCTCGACCGCGGTGGCCTGCTCGGTCGCGGCGGTCTCGTCGATGTCTGTCTCGTGCTCGGGCATTGTTGCGGACTCCTCGTTGGGAAATAT
This sequence comes from uncultured Solirubrobacterales bacterium, assembly GCA_963789675.1. Taxonomy (GTDB): domain Bacteria; phylum Actinomycetota; class Thermoleophilia; order Solirubrobacterales; family Solirubrobacteraceae; genus Palsa-744. Next base: position 161,995 of record CAWBLR010000018.1, read on the forward strand.
GGGCGCGCCGCTACTCAAAGCGCAGCGCCTCGATCGGTCGCAGCGCGGCGGCGCGGGCGGCGGGGTAGGTACCGAAGAACAGGCCTGAGAGCGCCGCCGCGCCGAAGGCGAGGAAGATCGAGTAGGTCGCGATTTCCGGGTGCACGCCGGCGATTTCGAACTGGCTGCCGACCACGCCGACGAGCACGCCGGTGATGCCGCCGAACAGCGAGACGAGGACGGCCTCGGCGAGGAACTGGGTGAGGATGTCCGAGCGGCGGGCGCCGATCGCCTTGCGGATGCCGATCTCGCGCGTGCGCTCGGTGACGGACACGAGCATGATGTTCATCACGCCGATCCCGCCGACGAGCAGCGAGATCGCGGCGACCTCGCCGAGCAGCGTGGTGAAGACACTCGAGGTCGAGCTGGACGTTTCCAGCAGGGACCCCTGGTTGAGCACGCTGAAGCCAGGTTCGGTCGTGTCTTTGATTTTGTGGCGTTCCTCGATGATCTGCGTGACCTCGCCTTCGGCGGCGTTGAGCGATGACTCGGACTTCGCCTGGACGGTGATCGAGTCGATCGGCCCGACGCCGGTGAGCGAGGCCTGCACGGTCGTGATCGGAGCCATCACGACGTCGTCCTCGTTGGTGGTGCCGTTGGATCCCTTTTTGGCGAGCACGCCGACGACTTCGTAGTTCGAGCCGTTGACTTTCATGTTCTGCCCGACGGCGCTTGAGCCGGCGAACAGTTCCTGCACGACTTCCTGGCCGATGACTGCCACGCGCCGGTGCTTGCTGACGTCTTCGTCGGTGAACGAGGCACCTTCGGCCAGCTTGTAAGCATGGGCCGTCAGATAGGAGGGCGTGGTACCGATGAACGAGGAGGGTTCGAAGCTCGAGTTGCCGTAGACGAGTTTCACGTCGGTGGCGTTCACGACAGGGGAGGCGCTCTTGACGTCCGGAGCGAGGCTGGGGCTCTGCAGCGCTTCGGCGTCCGCCTTCGTCAGCGAGACCGTCCCCGCGGTGCTCGCGCGGGCGCCGCCGCGAAAGCCGCCGCCGCTGGCCTGCACGACCAGCACGTTCGTGCCAAGGCTCTGGATCTGGGACTGGACGGCCTTCGAAGAGCCGTTGCCAACCGCGATCAGCACGATCACCGAGGCGACGCCGATCGTCATGCCGAGGATCGTCAACCCCGAGCGGAGCTTGTTCGCGGTGATCCCGCTCCAGGCGATGCGCAGCATCTCGGTGGCAATCATTGCCGTGCCCGCCCGCTTGGAGTGAGGGGCGAATTGGGACGGCGGCGGAGCATCCGGGCGGTGGCGGTCATCGCCGTGCCTCGGTGACGGGAGCGGGGGTGGCCGCGGCCGCGGCGCCGGTCCCGGCCGCGGGCGTGCCTTCACCGTGATGGGCGGACTTCAGCTCGTGCGCGGCGGGCGGGGGGTCGCTGACGCCGAGCGTGCGCCGGTCCTCGACCACCTCGCCGTCGCTCAGGCGGATCACCCGCTTGGTCTGTTCGGCGACGTCAGGCTCGTGGGTGATCAGGACGACGGTCCGGCCTTCTTCGTTCAGGCGCGCGAAGATCCGCAGGACCTCCTCGGTGGAGTGCGAGTCGAGGTTGCCCGTCGGCTCGTCGGCGAGGATCAGCGAGGGGTTGGTGACGATCGCGCGCGCCACCGCGACGCGCTGCTGCTGGCCGCCGGAGAGCTCGGCCGGCTCGTGGCCGAGGCGGTGGCCCATCCCGACCGAGCGCAGCGCCCGCTCGGCGCGCTGGCGGCGCTCGGCGCCGCGCAGCCCGGCATAGGCGAGCGGCAGCTCGACGTTGACGAGCGCGCTCGTGCGGGGGACGAGGTTGAAGCTCTGGAAGACGAAGCCGATCTTGCGGTTGCGCAGGTCCGAGAGATCGTCCTCGTCCATCTCGCCCGCGTCGACGCCGTCGATCTCGTAGCGGCCGCTCGTCGGGATGTCGAGGCAGCCGAGGATGTTCATCAACGTGCTCTTGCCGCTGCCCGAGCTGCCCATGATCGCGACGAAGTCGCCGCGCTCGATCTGGAGCGTCACCCCGCGCAGCGCGTGCACCGCGATCTCGCCGAGGCTGTACGTCTTGCTGACGGAGTGCACGCTGATCACCGGCGCGCGCCGGCGACGGGCCGCGTGCGCACCGGCGGCTTGTGCCGCGGTCGCGTCGCGTTGCACCAGCGGCCGGCTGCGCGGGACGCGCGCGGGACGCGTTTTCGAAGAAAGGCGCGAGCGCAGGGAACGAGACCGAGACGGGCGAGGATCCATCACCCGCCGCCCCTGAAGAAGGCGCCGCCGCCCCCGCCGCCGGCGAAACCTCCGCCCGCGCCCCCGCCGCCGATCCCACCGCCACCAAGCCCACCGGCGCCCGCGCGCCCGGCGAGTTTGGAGATCAGGCTGGTGGCGCTCGAGCCGGTCGTGCTCGTGGTGGGCAGCACGACCGTTTCGCCGGCCTTCAGGCCGCTGAGGACGATCGTCGAGGTGTTGCCGGCGAGGCCCGTGGTGACGCGCCGGCGTTCCTGCTTGCCGTCGTGCTCGACGGTCACCGAGTCGGCGGAGATCGCGCTGGTGGGGACGTTGACGCCTTCGGCCTGCTTGACGACGACTTCGGCGGTCGCGCTCATGCCCGGCTTCAGCGCCGCTTCGACCTGGTTGAGCTGGAAGGTGACGTCGTAGCTGACGACCCCGCTGGAGGTCGTCGAGAGCACCGGCAGGCTGACCACTTCAGCCGCGAACTTGCGGCCTTCGAGCGCTTCGACGGTCACGGTGGCGATCTGCCCGACGTGCACATTTGAGATTTCAGACTCGCTCAGCGGCACCACCAGCTGGTAGCCGTGCACGTCGACCAGTTCGATGAACGAGCTGCTGGAGGAGCTGCTGCTGCTTTCGCTGCTCGCGCCGGTGCCGGTACTGGCTGCTCCGGTGCTGCTCGCGCCGGCCGTGCCGCTGGCCGTGTCCGCAATGTCGTGATAACTGCCGCCTGAGTCGTCGCTGCTCGTGTCGACGGCATCGCGATCGCTGCCGCTGCTACCGCTGCTCGTGTCGGAGATGTCATGGAAGCTGCCGCCATCGCTGTCGCTCGTGCTCGAAGCACCGCCACCTTCGGAGGGGCCGCTCGCGCTGCCGGATGTGCTGCCGTCGCCGGTGGTGCCACTGCTTCCGATGTTGCCGCTGCTGCCGCTCCCGGTCCCGCTGCCGCCGCCGGTCCCCGTGCTGCCACTGCCGACGGTGCCGCTGCCGCTGGTCCCGCCGGCACTGCTCCCGCTGGTTCCGGTACCGGCTCCGCTGCTCGCGGCGCTGCCGCTGGCTCCGCTGCCTTTGCTGGTCGTGCCAGTGCCAGTGCCCACGCCGCTGGTTCCGGTGCTGCCGGCCCCGGTGTCGCTGCTCGTGGCGCTCCCGGTGGCGCCGGTACCGCTGCTGCCGGTTGCGCTGGTCCCGCCCGAGCCGCTGCTGTCACTGGACGACGTGGATGACCCTTCCGTGCCCGACCCCGTGACGCTTTCGCCGACCGTGTTCTTGATCGACGCGACGACGCCTTCGGTGGGTGCGTACAGCTTTGTCTCGGAGAGCGTCTGGCGTGCTTTTTCGACCGTCAGCTGCGCGCTCTTGACGTTGTTCTCAGCGCTGATCACGGTCGATGTTTTCGGCGGTGCCGCCTTGACCTCGTTGGCGGCGAGCGTCGACTGCAGCGACAGTTCGGTGCTCGCGAGGCTGGTCTGAGCCTGCGCGATCGTCTGTTCGCTGCGGAGCTTCGTGGATGCCTCGGTCTTCTTCGCGTTCGTGACCGTATTGCGGGCGCTGTCGATCGTCTGCTGGCCCTTGATCGTCTGCGCGGCCTGGGCGTTCTGCGCCGTCAGGACCGTATAGCCGTCCTGGGTCACCTTCGCTTCGGCCGATTTGAGCGTCGCTTCGGCCGCTGTGACCTTCGCTTCGGCCGAGCTGATCTTCTGTTCGCTGGGCGGCGACTTGGCCCGTTCGGCGGCGAGCTGCGCCTTCGCTTCTTCGAGCCCGGCCCTGGCTTCGACGACCGCTTTTTCATCGGTGCCGCGCTGGCTCATGTCCTGGTCCAGCGCATCCTGCTGGCTCTTCGCTTCGACGGCGACCGACTGTTCGGTGCTCCGCAGCGAGACTTCGGCCTGCGCGACGGTCGCGGCGGCGGACGCGGCTTCCGCTTTGGCCGTCTGCCGGTCCTGCCTCAGCGACTGCTTCGCGGAGGAGACCGACGCGCGCGACTGCTCGGCGCTGATTTCAGCCTGGCGCTGTTCGGCGGGGGTGAGTCCCTCGAGCGCGTCCTGATAAGAGGCTTCGGCGGACGTGAGCCCGATTTCCGCCGAGCGCAGGCTCGATTCGGCGCCGATCGGGCTGATTTCGGCCAGCAGCTCGCCACCTTTGACGTGGTCGCCGACACTCACGAACAGCCCGGTGAGCGTTCCGCTCGGAGCGAAGTTGACGCTGACTTTGCTCGCAGGCGCAAGCGTGCCGCTGCCCGAGACCGTCGACTGGACGACACCCTGCGCGGCTTTGGCGGTCCGTGTCACGCTCGCCTGGCTGCCCGAGGCGGGTCCGACGACGAGCGCGGCGGCGATGATCGCCCCGATGCAGATCACGCCCAGGAGATAGTTGAACCAGGGTCGTGTGGCGCGTGTGTTCGTCATGGTCTGCTGTGGCCTCTCAGGCGGTGTGGGTCTCCTGGGACGATTGGGGCGGTGTTCTGAAAGCCGGAGACGGCGGGTCGATGGTCACCCCCGAAGAGCATCACGTCCGCGAAGCCGATGTCGATACACGTAATCGTCGGTTGGTTGTGTAGGAATAGTGTGTGCAGCCCGTAAGAGCAGGCGAAGAAACCCCGCAAGGGGGCCTAAATTCGCCTAAAGCAACCTAAATCCTGTGCCGGGTGGACCATCTGCTGTGCTCGGTGGACCATCCGCTGTGCTGGGTGGGCCGTCTGCGATGATCCGCGCGGATGGCGACAACGTACGGAGGCATCGACCTCGGCGGCACGAAGATCCAGACGGCGGTGCTCGACGAGGAGCACACCGTGCTCGGCTCCGCGCGCCGTCCCACCCCGACGAGCGGGGGGCCGGCCGACGTCGCCCGCGAGATCGAGGGGGCGATGCGCGACGCCGCCAAGGCCGCCGGGTTGAAGACCGAGGACCTCGCCGGCGCCGGGATCGGCTCGCCCGGCGTGATCGAGGGGGGCAACGTCACGAGCGCGCTCAACCTGCCCGGCTGGGAAGGCAGCTTCCCGCTGGCGAAGACGCTCGAAAAAGCGCTCGGCTGCGAGGTGAAGGTCGGCAACGACGTGCAGGTCGCCACCGATGCTGAGTTCAAGCTCGGCTCCGGGCGCCCCTATGACTCTTTGCTGGGCGTCTTCTGGGGCACAGGGGTCGGAGGCGGGCTGATCCTCGACGGCAAGCCCTGGATCGGCCGCGGCGGCGCCGGCGAGATCGGCCACGTGGTCGTCGAGCTCGACGGGGCGCGCTGCACCTGTGGGCGGATCGGCTGCATGGAGGCCTACGCGGGCCGCAAGGCGATGGAAGAGCATGTCGCCAAGCAGGTCGAGAAGGGCCACAAGACCGATCTGTTCAAGTTGATGAAGGCCCGCGATCGCACGCGCCTGACGAGCGGTATCTGGGCGCGCGCGCTCGAGCACGGCGACAAGCTCGCGACCCACGCGATCGAACGCGCCATCAGGGCGCTCGGCGCCGGCATCGCTTCGGTCGTGAACGTGCTCGACGTCGAAGCGGTGATCGTCGGCGGCGGGCTGGGCGTACGGCTCGGCGACCCCTACGCCGAACGGATCGCGGAGGCGATGCAGCCGCACTTGTTCCACGACGGTCAACCACCGCACGTGCACGTCGCGGCGCTCGGCGATCTCGGCGGCGCGATCGGCGCCTCGCTGCTGCTGCACGCGGAGGCGTGATCCTCAGCTTGGAGGAGCGCGGGCGTGATCTTCTGCGCGGAGTCGTGATCCACCGCTTGCAGAGGCGCGGGCGTGATCTTCCGCGCGGAGGCGTAACGTTATGAGCGCTTTGCCGCAGCCGACGGTGCATCTATCGACGATCCTGCGCAGCCCGCTGCTCGATCGAGCGGGGGAGCGGCTGGGCCGCGTCGAGGATCTGATCGTGCGGCTGGCCGACGGCGGCTACCCGCCGGTCACGGGTCTGAAGGCGCGGATCGGGGGGCGCGACCTGTTCGTGCCGACCGACCGGATCGCCACGCTCGAGCCCGGCGCGGTGCGCCTGTCGGGCGAGAAGCTCAGCCTCGGCCGCTTCGAGCGCCGCGCCGGCGAGGTGCTGCTCGGCCAGGACGTGCTCGGGCGCAAGCTCGTCAACGTCGAGGCCGAGCCGCCGAGCCTCGTCACCGCGCACGAGATCGAGCTCGCCTGCATCGACGGCTGGTGGCGGGTGGTCGGCGTCGATCCCAACACGCGCGCGCAGTTGCGGCGGTTGCTGCCGCGGCCCCTGAAGGGCAAGGTCGCCGACCGGCCGTTCCTCGACTGGACCGACCTCGAGCCGTTCGTCGGGCACGTCCCGACCGCGCGCCTGCGCTTCTCCCACCGCAAGCTCGCGAACCTGCACCCGGCGGAGATCGCCGACCTGGTCGAGGCGGCCTCCCACGACGAGGGCGAGGAGCTGATCGAGGCGGTCGGCCAGGACCGCGAGCTCGAGGCCGACGTCTTCGAGGAGCTCGACGAGCATCACCAGCTGGAGTTCATCCGCGAGCGCCCGGACGCGCAGGTCGCGGCGGTGATCGCGCGGATGGCCGCCGACGATGCCGCCGATCTGATCGTCGAGATCGAGCAGGAGCGCCGCGCGCGGATCCTCGCGCTGCTGCCGCCGGCGCAGCGGCTGCAGATCGAAGGGCTGCTGGGCTATAACCCCTCGACCGCCGGGGGCCTGATGAGCCTCGAGTTCATCAGCCTCGCCGAGAGCGAGACCGCAGCCACGGCGCTGGAGCGGGTTCGCGCGAGCGAGATCGCGCCGGAAACGCTCACGACGATCCTGCTGAGCGATGCCGAGGGCAAGCTGTCGGGCTCGCTGGCGGTCGTCACGGTGCTGCGCGCCGCCCCGCAGACGCCGCTGTCGACCCTTGCCGAGCACGAGCCGGTGTCGGTGCACACCGACGCCGATCTGCCCGAGGTCGCGCGCACGATGACCGACTACAACCTCGTGATGCTCGCGGTCGTCGACGAGCAGGAGCGCGTGGTCGGCGTCGTGACCGTCGACGACGTGCTCGAGCTGACGCTGCCGAGCGGCTGGCGGCGGCGCTTCGGGCTCGTGCGCGACTGACCTGCGCGCCTTGCGATTGCTAGGCTGAGCGTCCGAAGAGCGGCGTTAGAAAGTAGACAGGCATGGACCGAGAACAGCCACGAAGTACCCAGCCGGTCGCACGCCCGTCGGCCCCGTCCCTCCTGGCCTAGAGCCGTCTTCCGGGACCTTCGTCCGCACGGGCGCGCGCCGAGATTTGACGCGTAGCCCCGAGACGTAGCCCGAATGAGCAAAGGAGGTGACCTGAGATGGCCGAGGATGACCCGACGATGCTGACCGACGCCCCGTCGCCGTCGCCGCCGCCGCGGCCGGAGGGCGTGCCTCCGGTGCTCGACGAGGCGCACATCGGCGACATCCGCGGCGCGCTCGGGACGATCAGGATGCACGACTCCGGCGAGCGCCACGGGTGGCGCTCGCGGGCGATGGCGCTGCTCGCGATCATGGGGCCCGGCCTGATCGTGATGGTCGGCGACAACGACGCCGGCGGTGTCTCCACGTACGCGCAGGCGGGGCAGAACTACGGCACGAGCCTGCTCTGGGTGCTGCTGCTGCTGATCCCGGTGCTGATCGTCAACCAGGAGATGGTGATCCGCCTCGGTGCCGTCACCGGCGTCGGCCACGCGCGCCTGATCAACGAGCGCTTCGGCCGTTTCTGGGGCTGGTTCTCGGTCGGCGACCTGTTCATCCTCAATTTCCTGACGATCGTGACGGAGTTCATCGGCGTGAGCCTCGCGCTCGGCTACTTCGGCGTGAGCAAGTACGTCGCGGTGCCGCTCGCGGCGGTCGCGCTGATCGGCATCACCTCGACCGGCAGCTTTCGCAGCTGGGAGCGCTTCATGTACGTGTTCGTCGTCGCGAACTTCCTCGTGATCCCGCTGCTCGTGCTCGCGCACCCGCACATCGTCGAAGTCGCCCGGCACGTCGTCACGCCGGATATCAAAGGGGGCGCGAGCTCGACGGCGGTGCTGCTGATCATCGCGATCGTCGGCACGACCGTGGCGCCCTGGCAGCTGTTCTTCCAGCAGTCGAACATCATCGACAAGCGGATCACGCCGCGCTGGATCAACTACGAGCGCGCGGACACCGTGATCGGCGCGTTCGTCGTCGTGATCGGCGCGGGCGCGCTGATCTGCGTGACCGCGTTCGCCTTCGGCGGCACCGACGACTTCGGCCACTTCCTCAATGCGGGCACGGTCGCGACGCAGCTCGGCCAGCAGCTCGGCTCGGCCGCGGGCACGATCTTCGCGATCGTGCTGCTGAACGCCTCGCTGATCGGCGCGGCGGCGGTGACGCTCGCGACCTCCTACGCGTTCGGCGACGTGTTCGGCGCCAGCCACTCGCTCAACCGCGGGCCGCTCGACGCGAAGCTCTTCTACGCGAGCTTCACGCTGATGGTGATGGCCGCCGCCGGGATCGTGCTGATCCCCGGCGCGCCGCTCGGCCTGATCACGACCTCGGTGCAGGCGCTCGCCGGCGTGCTCCTACCGAGCGCGACCGTGTTCCTGCTGCTGCTCTGCAACGACCGCGAGGTGCTCGGGCCATGGGTCAACACGCCCTGGCTGAACGCGGTCGCGGCGCTGATCGTGGGCGCGCTCGTGGAGCTGTCGCTGATCCTGATGGCGAGCACGATGTTCCCGACGGTCAACGTCACGAACCTGTTCCTCGAGCTGACGATCGTGCTCGTCGTGACCCTGGTCGCGGCGGGGATCTACGCGCTTTATGAGAGCCGTCGCGCGCCCGCCGGCGCGGGGATCGACACGGTCGCGGAGATCCCCAGGGACAAGCGCCACACGTGGACGATGCCGCCGCTCGCGCTGCTCGAGCGTCCGGTCTGGTCGCCGGGGCGCAAGGTGGGGATGCTGCTGCTGCGGGGTTATCTTGTCGTGGCGGTGCTGCTGCTGGTCGTGAAGACCGTGCAGCTCGGGCATTAGCCAATTTCCGGCGAGATTGGCGCCGACGGTGGCTTGAACGACCTCTTTAAAGAGCCGCCTGCCGGCGGCCGCTGTGCCGTTCGTCGTTGAGACACGAGCATTGCTCGGCTTTACCGGCGGGCTTCGATGTGGATGGCGATCTGCCAGGAAATGTCCCGTTTGAGCCCGGTGGTCGGAGAAGGGGGTGGAGCTTCATCTGCTGACGGAAAGGAACAGGGCTGGTATGTCCTCCAAACAGCTGCGGTGGCGTCACTATGAGACGGGGGCCGGACGCCGGCCGGTGTTGGAGCTGATCCGTCGGGTTCCTGACGGGGATAAGGCGGCGATCCTTGCGGCTATGAAGGAAGTTAGTCGCGATGGCGTGAGAGCCGCACGTCATCTGCGAGGTGAGCTGTTCGAGGTCCGAGCCGACGGGGACCGTGTGATCTACCGCGTGCTGTTCGCCAGGGAGGGTCAGCGAAGACAGGTTCTGTTGTCGCTGGTTGCTTTCAACAAGAAGACCCAAAAGACACCGCCAGCGCAGGTCGATCTCGCCGAGCGGCGTCTTCGCGATTGGCGATCACGAGCCGGTGGCTCCGGTGCGAAGCATGACCGGTAACAGCACCAACAATAGCCTGTTCGATATACTAAAGAAAGCATGATACGGTTTTGCCTATGACCGACGATCCTCAAAACAGCATCCGAGAGCCGGACGCGCTCGACGAGATGGTGGCCGAGTTCACCGAGGCCAACCACGATTTCCCCCAGTTGCTGCTTGCGGCCGAACGTCGCCGTGCCCTGCTGCGGACACTTGCCGAGCAGCGCAAGGGCCGCAAGCTCTCACAGACCCGAGTTGCTGCGGCGATGCGGACTTCCCAACCCACCCTCGCGCGTCTGGAGACGACGGCGGCCGACACCAAGCTCTCAACCGTCGAGCGCTTCGCGAGCGCGCTTGGCTACAGCATCGAGTACCACCTCGTACCAGCGAAGAAGTCCGAGCGCAGACCGGGTGTAGTCGTCGAGGCGTAGCCGCCGGGAGGACCTCGGGCCCTGCGCTAGTCGCCCGCCAGGCTCGTCGGCAGCGGCTGCCCATGCGGCGGCGGGTCGTCGAGCATCAGCCGGGGGATCGTCACCGGTTCGAGCCCTTTCTTGCGCAGCCCTCGAACGATCGCCGGCAGCGCCGCGATCGTCTCCGAGCGGTCGCCGCCGGCATCGTGCATCAGGATGATCGCGCCCGGATGCGCGCCCGCGAGCGCGCTCTGCACGATCGCGTGGACACCCGGGAGCGTGTAGTCGCTCGTGTCGGTCGACCAGAGCACCATCAGCAGGTGCAGCTGGTGAAGGATGTGGAAGGTGGTCGCGTCGAACGAGCCATAGGGGGGACGGAACAGGCGCGGCCGCGGCCCGCCGAGCAGTTCGATGCGAGCGATCTGTTCGACCAGCTCTTCGCGCTGTTCGTGCGCGGACAGCGAAGCCATCATCGGATGTGTCTCGGTGTGGTCGCCGACGACATCGCCGGAACGCAGCTCGAGCTTCGTGCCTTCTGAGAAATAGCGCTCCTCCTCGCCGATCGCGAAGAACGTCGCGTGCACGTGCAGGCGGTTGAGCACGCCGACGAGCTGCTGGGTGTAGGGGCCGGGGCCGTCGTCGAACGTCAGCGCGAGCTCGTGGCCCTTGCTGCCGCCACTCGTGATCGCCGGCGTGTAGGAGAGCACGTTGTCGATCGCCCGTTCTCCGGCCGCGTGCATTTGCGCTTGGCGCTCGGCGGGTGTCAGGCGCGTGGCGGTCGCACGGCGCGCGGCGGGGTCGGAAGTGGGGGTGTGGTGGCGTCCACCGCCACCACCTGAGCTGACCGCGGTGATCAGCAGCGCGAGGATCGCCAGCAGCGCGACCCCGGCGAAGGCGCGGCGGCGGCGAAACCGAAAATGGTCGTGCGGTCGCTGCGGTCGCTGCGGTCGCTGGGGCTCCTCGATCGTCGTCATGCAGAGATCCCGTGAGGGCCGCGCAGCTTATCTCGCATAGGGGGCGACGATCTATCTATGTTGAGCGCAGTGCTCCCCTTCTGGATCTCGATCGCCGTGCTCTCGCTCGTCCAGGGCGCGTCGGTCGCGATCCCGGGCGCGGGCGGCCTCGGCGCGCTACGGCGCCTGCGCGGTCGCCGCTGGGCGCTGATCCCGCCGCTCTCGATCGTCGGCTTCGTGTTCGTCGCGCGCGGCGCCGAACAGGCGAGCGCGCAGGGCCTCACGTACCTCGCGCTGGTCGCGGTGCCGCTGCTGGCGGCGCTCGCGCTCGGCTGGCTGGCCTGGAACGCCCACCCGCCGCGTCCCACACGAGCGCTGCTGGTGCTGCCCCTGTTCGCGCTCGCCTGGGCCGACCGCACCGGCCTCGCGGGGGAGGCGGCGGCGCTCGCGCTGTCGATGCTCAGCTGCGTCGCGCTCGGCGTGCTGCTCGCGGCGGTCACGCCCCCGCGCTGGCTGGCCGGGGGGATCGTCGCGATGGCGGTCGCCGACACGACGCTTGTCGTCTCCGATCTGCTGCAACGGCCGAACAATGCGCTCAACGCCGCGCGCCCGGCAGCAGGACTTCCGCAGCTGCAGAGCGCCACCTTCGGGACCGCGCTGATGGGCTACGGCGACCTGTTCGTCGCTGCGCTGCTCGGAGCGCTGCTCGCCGTCGCCGCCGGCCGGCGCTGGCAGCTGCGCGGCGCCGCGCTCGCGGCGCTGCTCGCGGGGGCCTTCGACCTGCTGTTCTTCTTCGTCGACGAGCTGCCGGCGACCGTGCCGATCGCACTCGCGCTCGTCGCCGTCGTGCTCATGCGTCGAGCGAGTCGAGCGAGTCGAGCGAGCCGGGCGAGAGATCTGCGGACGGGCGGCGGGGACGCGCGGCAGGCGCGCGGAGCTCTACCGAGCCCCTGAAGCGACCGTGGGTGCGGGCTGCGCTGCCTCGGTCGCCCCCGTCTCGTGGCTCGGGCTCAGCCTGCGGGCCGCGATCGGAGTGGCTGCGGCCGTCGCGGCCGTCGCAGCGGAGTCGGCCTCGGCGAGCGTCGGGATGGCCGCCTCGTCGGGCGCTGTATCCAGCCGGGCAGTGATCGGGCGCGGGGTCGGCTCGATCGCGGCCGGCGCCGCGATTTCCCGCTCGGAGGCCACGCCCGCCGCTTCGATCCCGCGCAGCTGCGGGATCACGCGGGCATCGAAAGAGCCGATCGTGTCGTTGTAGGCGTTCACGGCCGAGCCGAGCTGGCGGCCGACCTTCGCGAGGTGCTCGGCGAACTTGCCCATGCGGCGGTGCAGCTCGCGCGCGGAGCCCGCGATCTCGCGGGCCGACTCGGCGATCTGCTCCTGGCCCCAGCCGTAGTGCACGGCCCGCAGCAGCCCGATCAGCGTCGTCGGCGTGGCCATCAGCACCTGCTGGGCGACGCCGTACTCGATCAGCGCCGGGTCGGCCGCGAGCGCGGCTTGGTAGATGCCGTCGGAGGGCACGAACATCACGACCAGTTCCGGGCTCGAGTCGAACTGCTCATGGTAGCCCTTCGAGGCGAGCTTCGTGATGTGTTCGCGCGTCTGTCTGGCGTGGCGGGCCTGCTGCTCGGCGGCGTTCTCCGCGGAGGACTCGATCGCCGCCAGGTAGGCGTCGAGCGGCACCTTCGAGTCGACCACGATCAGCTTCCCGCCCGGCAGTCGCACGAGCATGTCCGGGCGCAGCCGGCCGTCATCGGTGTGGATCGTCGACTGCTCGACGAAATCGCAGTGCGCGACCATGCCCGCCAGCTCGACCACGCGGCGCAGCTGGATCTCACCCCAGGAGCCGCGCGTCTCCGGGCGCTTCAGCGCCGAGACGAGCTCACCGGTCTCCTTGCGCAGCGTGTCCGTGCCCTGCGTCAGCGCGCGCACCATCTCCGATAGCTGCACCTGCCCGTCGCGGCGCTCGCGCTCCAGGCGCCCCAGTTCGCTCTCGACCTTCGTCAGCTTCTCGTGCACCGGTCCGACCATCTGCTTGAGCTCCTCCGAGCGCAGCGCCATCTCGCCGGCGGCGCGCTGCTCCTCGACGCGCCGCGCCTCGGTCAGCCGCTGTGCGAGCGAATCGCCGGTCTGGGCGAGCACGTCGGCCGAGACCGACTTCAGTTCGTCGCGCAGGCGCTCGCGGTTGGGTCTGATCGCCGCGGCCGCCCCGGCGGCGCCGAGGATCAGGCCGAGCAGGAGTCCGAGGAGCAGCAGCAACACGATCTCATCGCCTTTCGTGACGGTTGTCTGGTTGGACGAGCACGGCCAGCAAAAATGACATGGGCCTCGGACGCGAGCGGCTCGGGGGTGCGTGGGAAGGGCTGCGAAACTCGATGCCCAGATCAAGGAACCCGGTTTGACATAAAACCATTCGGGTAGTAGCTTCATTCGAGCCCGTCTCGCTTTGGCCGGGCCGAATGTGATCGATGCCGCCGGGTCAGGCGTGCAGAGGAGGAGACACGATGATCGCTTCACCACGCAGGGCTTTCCATGCGCTCACGCCGGTTCTCGCGCTGGTCGCGCTGGCCGCAATGGCGCTCGCGTTCGCGCCGGCCGCCGGCGCCAGCAAGGGGCATCGCCACGGCACGCGCGCGGCCGTCCGCGAGCATCATCGCCACGACGGGCGCTCGGCCCATCATTCCCGTCGCGCCGGCGGGCGCTCTCACGGCGGGCACAGCGCCGGCTCCGGCTCGGGCCCCGTCAGCGGCTACGGCGGCGGCGGCCCCAGCTCCGGATCGGGCCCCGGCGGCGGCTATGGCGGCGGCCCTGGCTCCGGCTCGGGTCCCGGCAGCGGCTACGGCGGCGGCGGTCCGGGCTCCGGTGGCCCGAACCCCGGCAACAACCGCACCGTCAGCACCTACCTCGCGCTCGGCGACTCGATCAGCTTCGGCTACAGCGAGCAGGTGTTCGACGAAAACGAGCCGAACGACGCGCCAGCGTACTTCGAAGAAGGCTTCACGAACGACTTCGCCCAGGACCTCGCGAGCCCGCGGGAGGTCGGCCGCGGTCTGACGCTCGTCAACGACGCCTGCCCGGGTGAGACCTCGAACGGTCTGATCGGCGAAAACCCGGCGCTCGGCGGCAAGGTCTCGACCGAACCGGCCGGCCACGACCCGCAGGGGCTCGGCGACTATCACCCGTGTGCGTACAACAACGTCGACGGCCTGCCGCTGCACAACTCGCTCAGCGTCGCCGGCCAGTCGATCTCGCAGCTCGAAGACGCGCTCAGCATCCTCAAAGAAGGTCACCCCGCGCACCCCGTGCGGGCGATCACGCTGAACATCGGCTCCAACGACGAGCTCGCCGCGATCAAGCAGTGCGAAGACGAAGTCACCGAAGAATTCACCGGCACCGGCAAGAGCAAGTACGGCGCCACGCCGGCGGCGGCGGGCGTGGCCTGCATCGCGGTCACCTCGGAAAAGGTCACCGCCCCGCACATCGTCGCGAACATCGCCGAGATCCTCGGCGTGCTCGACTCGACCGCGCCGGGCGGCGGCCACTACACGGGGCCGATCGTGCTGCTCGGCTTCTACAACCCGGATGCGCTCGTGCTCCCCGGCAGCGACGCGCTGCAGGAGGGCCTCAACGCGGCGGTCGAGGCGGAGATCCTGCCGCACTTCCCGAACGTCACGTTCGCGAACCCGTTCCCGGTGTTCAACCACGGCAAAACGCCGGCACAGGAGCAGCAGTCGGTCTGCACGTTCACCGAAATGTGCAACTCCCTCGACCCCGGCGGCAGCTCCGACGACGGCGACATCCACCCGACGCCGCTCGGCTACGAAACGCTCGGCCGGCTCGTCAACCAGGCGTACCTGGCGAACCCGGCGCACTGACCGGGGGCTCCGCGCCTCGGCAGGTAGACGGCAGGTCGGCAGCTCGGGGCGCTCGTCCAGCAGCTTGGGCGGGCGCCTCGCGTGCTTGTAGCGGCCCTTCGGCGCCTCGCGTGGTGTCGACTCGGTTTACGCAGACAATTGTCTATATTTCTCGCTATGCTGCGGGCCGGTCAGGGGGAGGCTACGCACGCCTGCCGAATATGTGCTAGACCGTGCGACCTGTCCTAACATGCGGGGCCAGATGCTCCGGCGGGGTGATTTTGACAGATGGAGGCTGCGGAGATCTCCACACAGGAGCAGAATGCTGCGAGCGGGTTGAACGAGACGTTCAGGCCGCAGCGGAACGGGTCCAGCCCTGCGCGGGCGCCGTATCCGAAGCTGCACCCCGGTCCGGGTTCCTCGCCCCAGCAGGTGGCCTCCCATCAGCGTGCGCGGATCTCCGCGGCGATGATCGAGCTCGTCGCCGAGCGCGGCCAGGACGCGGTCACGATCCGCGAGCTTGTGCGGCGGGCGGGGGTCTCGACGCACAGCTTCTATGAGCGCTTTCAGAGCAAGGACGAGTGCTTCCTCTACACCTACGAGCTGATCGCGCGGCGCTCGATCAAGACGGTCATCGCGGCGCAGAAGAGCTGCGATGACTGGCGCGAGCGCCAGCGGCTGGCGTTCCGTGCGTGGGCGCAGGAGATCGTGGACGAGCCCCAGGCGGCGTGGCTCGCGCTGGTCGAGGTGTTCGCCGGTGGATCGGCGGCAGTGGAGCGCACGCGCCGCGCCGAGGCGATGTTCGCGGCGCTGATCGAGCAGAGCTTCGCCGGCGCGCCCGACGCCGTGCCGGTTCCGTCGCTGGTCGTCCAGGGCATCGCCGCGGGCGTGCACCGCGTCGCGCGCACGCATCTGCTGGCAGGCCGCGAGCACGCGCTGCCCGGCCTGACCGACGAACTACTCGAGTGGATGCTCTGTTTCCGCTCTGCGGCCGCGGTGGATCTCGGGCGACTCGATCGCCCGCCGGTGCCGTCTCAGGGTGCTCCGGCGCGGATCTCCTACCGTCGCCTGGCTGTATCCGATGGCGACGGCGACAATGGCGACGACGGCAGCCATGACGGCGCGGGCGATGATGACGGCGACAATGACCGCGCGCGGATCCTCGATGCGGTGGCGCGTCTGGCGGCCGCGGAGGGCTACCGGCAACTGACGGTCACGCGGATTCGTCTCGCCGCAGGCGTCTCGCGCAGGCGCTTCGATGCACAGTTCGATGGCGTCCACGAGTGCTTCAGCGGCGCGCTCGAGCACTTCACTGGGAGTGCGCTCGCCCACGCGGCCGCCGCCGGCCAGGCCGGGCGCACCTGGCCGGGCGGGCTGTATCGCGCGATCCACGAGCTGTGCGCGTACATCGCGACCGACCCCGTGTTCGCCCGGCTCGGGTTCATCCAGGTGTTCGAGCCCGGTCTCGACGGGATGCATCGCCGCGCCCACGTGATCGCCGACGTCGCCGGGGTTCTGCGCGCGAGCGCGCCCGTCGAGCAGCGCCCGAGCGAGCTGTCCGCCGAAGCCTCCGTCGGAGCGGTCTGGGGGATCGTCTGCCGGTACATCGTCGCCGGTCGCGCGCGCGAGCTCCAGCAGATCGCCCCGACGCTCTCGTTCCTGGCGCTGGCGCCGGCGGTCGGCGCCGCGCGGGCTGTGCGGGAGATCGCCGCCGAACACGCGCGGATGGGCGGATAGGTGGTCGCGGCGGACGGATGCGCGCGTCCGCGCGCCGGCGCGAGCGGCATGACCGGATAAACCGGCGCCGAGGCGTCTGAGGTGCTGCTTGGATTTGGGCGCCCCGGCACCGGAAGACACCCCAAGCCAGCCCTGACGGGCAGCAGGAGCAATCCCAGTCTATCCAAACCGGCAGACAAGTGTCGTAGTACAGCCGCGCCGGGCGCTCGCCGGGGGAGATAGGAATCATCTCGCCCAAAAAGTTGACTTTGCCCCAGCAGCGGGACAGACTACTTCTGACGATGGTAGGCAGTAGACAAGGTGCCGCGTGGCGTGGTTGACGCTGCGCGTCAACGGACATAGCCGGCGCGCCGGGATTCTGAAGTGGATTTGGGAGACCGCCGCCGGCAAGACACCACAAGTCAAAGGAGCATTATTGCTATGCGAAATGTAAAGACACTCATGGTGGCCCTCGTGGCCGTGTTCGCGTTTAGCGCGGTCGCGGCTTCGGCGGCCTCGGCGCAACCGGCCTTTACCGTCTTTCCTTTTACGTTCACTTCCACAAGCGGGGCAGGGACACTCGAAACGGCAGTAAGCCACAAAAAAGTGAAATGTGAAAGCGACACGAATGAAGGAAATTTCAGCTCAGCGACTAAAGGCACCGTGAAAGTCTTTTTCCACGGATGCAAGCTGTCAAGTAAATTTCCATGTCAGACCGGTTCCACTTCGGGAGAAATCGCGACGAGCTCGCTTAACGCTACGCTCGGGTTCATCAACAAAGCCAAAAAAGAAGTTGGCATCGCACTTGCGCCATCATCGGGCAATATCGCAGAAATCACATGCGAAATCGTTATTGAAAAAGGCGAAACGCCGACATTCGAGAAAGTCATAGTAAAGGAATCTGTAATCGGAGCGATCACAAAAGTAGAAACTAAAACCAAAACATTCACGCTGACCTTCGCCCAGACCAAAGGCGTGCAGGCCGTGCAGAATCTCGAAAAAGAAGCAACAGACACGCTCAAAGCCTCTATCGACGGAGAACCATTCGAAGAAGCCGGCGAGGAAACGACCGACACGCTGACGACGAGCGTAGAAACGGAAATCACAGCATAGCGAGACATCTAGATCGGTCGGCACGACATTAGTGAGCGGTGTGTGGGTTTGTCCACACACCGCTCACGTTTCGCCAGTACACAACCAGTGCAGTACGGGGGAGGGAGTTCGAGGAGTGGGATGCTGAGGTCGAACGTCTGGAGGAGAGGGATGATGAGTGCTCGCAGGTTGATCATGGGGTTGGTCCCCGCAGTCTGTGTGCTGGCCGGCATTCTGGCATTGACGAGTGCCCCGGCGCAGGCGGCGGGCCTCGGTGAAATTGGCTCCTTCGGTCCGAAAGGTCCGGGGTCAAGCAACTTTGCGAAGCCTGAGAGCGTCGCCGTCGAACAATCGAACGGCGATGTCTACGTGCTTGACGCCGGCACTGAAGCTATCTACAAGTTCAACGGGAAAGGAGAAGAAGCAACATTCTCCTCGACTGGTGCTCACGAAATCAAAGAAGTCTCAGTCGATGGCAAAGGAGCTAGCCAGATCGCGGTCGATAGCTCGAGCGGTCCGGACAAGGGCGACATCTACGTTGCGACGGGCGAAAGGGTATTGATTTTCAACTCCGCCGGCGAAGAGCTCAAACCGCTCATAGAAGGAGAAGAACCCCTCGGCGTGGCCGTTGATCCCAGCGGTGCTGTCTACGTTGCCTTCGGTCGCACACATTCCGGATATGTAGAACCGCAGCAGATCAGGAAGTACACCCCCGTCACTAATCCCGTCACAGCAGCCGACCATACGTGCTCGCTGTCGACAGTCGAAAAGAATCGTGATATTGCCGCCGATGATCCCGAGGGTTACATCTACGAGGTTGATTCGAGTCCTGGGCTCTTCCGGTTTGAAGCGTCGAAGTGCGGGCCGGAAAGGACAAAATTGCACGAAGGGGAAGCGGGCATGCCCGTCGTCGACGCCGCCTTCGAAGGTAACACGTTGGCTGTTGACCCGGCCAGTGGTGATGTGTACGTCAATCGACTGTCTGGCCACATCGCGGTATACACGCCCGCGGGGGGGCTGGTTGAAGAATTCGGCTCGCTCACTGAAAGTTCTTATGGCGTCGCTGTGAGCGATGCGAGCGCTTATAAAGGTGATGTTTATGTCCCGGCCGGTGAAGAAGGTAGTAAGGTCATCATCTTTGGATCTGTCAAGAGATATCCCCTCGACGTCCATATCACGCCGCCGAGTGGCGGCACGGTGGAATGCGAGGTCAAGGACGGCACGCCGGAACCGTGCGCTCCCGAATACGATGAAGGCGAAGTCGTCACGCTGGTCGAGACCCCTGCGTTTAACTATACGTTTAAAGATTGGTCTGAAGCGTGCTCGGGCACCGGCCCAACATGCGTGGTTACGATGACCGGCCCTATGTCGGTGACGGCTGAATTCGCTCTTAGCCTGGTCAAGAAATATCCCCTCGAAGTCCATGTCATGCCGCCGGGTGGCGGCACGGTGGATTGCAGGGTTGAAGGCGGCGCGCCGAAAGCATGCGCTCCCGAATACGACGAAGGCACCGAAGTCGAACTGGTCGAGGCACCCAGCCAGGGGTATACGTTCGCGGGCTGGTCTGAAGCGTGCTCCGGCGCCGGTGCAAAATGCGTGGTGAGGATGACCGGCCCCGTGTCGGTGACGGCGACGTTCGTTCTTACTGCCTACGCTCTGGAGGTTCATGTCACGCCGTCGGGTGGCGGCACGGTGGAGTGCAGGGTCGATGGCGGCTCGACGGGATCCTGTGCCTCCAATTACCCGGAAGGCACCAAGGTCGAACTGGTCGAGGCGCCCGGCAAGGGCTACGCGTTTGCGGGTTGGTCTGAAGCGTGCTCGGAAGCCGGCGCCGGCGAAACATGCGTGGTGGTGATGACCGGCCCCAAGTCTGTGACGGCGCTATTCGCGACGGCGGCGCCGGCGGTGTCTGATGAGGCGGTCTCGAAGGTGACGGCCACCAGTGCGACATTCTCGGCACAAATCGACCCGGAGCATCTGCTCACGGCCTATCACTTCGAATACGACACCACCCCGTATACGACCAGCGCGCAGCACGGAACGAGCTTACCCGTGCCCGGTGAGAGCATCGGTGAAGGACTGGGTGATCTGGCCGTCAGCGAGGAATCGCAGGCTCTGCGGTCGGATATGACCTATCACTATCGTGTGGTTGCCGTCAACGCATTCGGAGTCACCGACGGTCCCGAACATACGTTCACGACACAGACCGCGGGCGAAGAGTTCACGCTGCCCGACGGGCGCGAGTATGAAATGGTCTCGCCGCCGAACAAGCACGCTGCGGTGATTCAGGCGATAACCGAAAACTATGGCACGATCCAGGCCGCTGAAGATGGTGGCGCGATCGCCTACGCGGCGCAGACGCCGATCGTCTCGGATCCGCCCAGCAACCTGCTGGACAACGCGGAGGTTCTGTCCGTGCGCGGCCCCGCCGGCTGGTCCTCGCTCGATATCGGGCCGTCCATCGAGAGGGTGAGCGGAGAAGAGACGGGCGATCCGGACGCCTACAAGGTCTTCTCACCTGACCTCTCGCTCGGGCTTGTCGAACCGTCGGACGTCACGCTGCTGTCTTCCGAAGCGTCGGAATATACGCCCTACCTGCGCGTCAGTGCCTCCTGTGAAACTACGCCGGAGAAATGCTACCTGCCGCTGGTGACGGCGATGAACATTCCACCGGGCACGAAGTTCGGCGGAGAAGCCCCTCGGGAACCGGTCTGGGGGAGTCGAATTCGAGGGCGCATCGTCCGATCTCCGTCACATCGTCCTCTCATCCCCCACACCGCTGACGCCGTCACCGATCGCCAAGCAGAGTAGTCTCTACGAGTGGGCCGAAGGCCAGTTGCAGCTCGTCAGCGCGCTGCCCAAAAATCAAGGCGGCGAGTCGGCGCCCGAACCGAGGCTCGGCAGTGGCGCGGCGAGCTACAACACCCGCGGCGCGATCTCAAACGATGGCTCCCGCATTGTGTGGTCCGCTAGGTCATCTCTATATGAGCGATATGGCGGGGCCGAAGCCCGAAACGATCCAGCTCGACGCGAATCAAGGCGCCGCGGAGACGGGGGAAGGCACATCTGCCTTTCAGACTGCCAATGGGGAAGGGTCGAGGGTCTTCTTCACCGACACGCAGCAATTGACGGAAGGATCGACGGCGGTGTCGGGCGCACCCGATCTGTATGAATGTGAAATCGTCGAAGGGGCCAGTGGGCTGACATGTGACCTAAATGATCTGACCGTCGATGAACACTCGACGAACACGCGGATGTGCAGGGCCTGATAGTCGGAGCCAGCGAAGACGGCTCCTACGTCTATTTCGTCGCCGACGGCGTGCTGGCTAAAGGCGCGGCTCCCGGCACGTGCAACGGGGCGCTAACTTCTACTTCTCCCTCGGCGACCTGCAACCTCTACGTACGCCACGCAGGCATGACGACGTTCATCGCCACTCTCTCCGGCGAAGACGAGCCCGACTTCGCTGAAGAACTTGCCAAGCTGACCGCGCGTGTCTCGCCCGACGGTAGCTATCTGGCGTTCATGTCCGATCGGGAACTGACTGGGTATGACAACCACGACGCGAACAGCGGCAAACCCGACGAGGAGGTCTTCCTCTACCACGCCGCGTCCGGCGCTGGCGCCGGACGCCTCATCTGCGCGTCGTGTAACCCAACCGGTGCGCGGCCGGTG
>CAWBLR010000019.1:0-99303 GCA_963789675.1 uncultured Solirubrobacterales bacterium
ACGGATTTGCAGCGGATCCTGGGATGCGCCCCTGACGGTGGTCGAACCGTCACGGTTTGGCGCTGAGCGTCTGCGGGACCCTGCTCGTGGTGGCTATCCAGCCGGGTAGAGCCGGGTCGATGTAGCCGGCGAGGGCGAGAGGTCTTCGTAGCGCTCGTCGGACGCGTGGCTCCACACGCGCTGGTGATGCGCGAGACGATTGCGGAAGACATGAAGGCGAGCAAGTGGACTCTCGATCGTTCCAAGCTGACGGTCAGGTGCGTGTGGGAAGCCGCTGGCGAGGTCCGGCCACAGCCCGGTGAGCTTCTTGGTGATGAGGAAGCGCCAGAATCCGGAGCTCAACTCGCTGATCGTCTGCCCATCGCTCGCACGCTTGCCCTTCTGCCTCACGCGGTCGCGGGCGCCCGCGATGTCCAGACGTGCTCGGCCGCTCAACTCCTGTGCGGGATCGTCCAGCCAGGAGCCCGGCCGTTCGAGTCGGCGATGGCGTGCGGCGAGCCGCTGATCGAGCACGTTCCGCAGCGCCACCTCCAGGTGACCGATGGGCTCCCAGAAAGCGGCGGTAATCGCCGAGTTCCAGCGGTACATCTCAACCGCCGCTGCGAAATCGCCGCCGCAGTGGTCGATGTACGTGCTCAGCCGCTCAGCGCTAAAAAGGCGCTCGAGATCCTGCGGTGGGAGCTGGGGGTCGGGGGTAGGCATCGGAGATCGTTCGCGCTACCATAAAACGCGAAGACCCCGGAACGGTCCCTGTGCAGTCCCCCTCGGGACAGGCCAAACCGCCGGGGTTTCGTTTCGTTGTGGGCTACTTCGCAGCCGCTCGACGGGGCTGTGCCACTTCGTCAAGCGACATCCGGCCACAGGGGGGCCGCACGGAGCGGTTCGACTTGAGGTCGGTAGGCTCCACTGAACTGTTCGGCACGCAAACCCAGGCCCTCACGATCAGAGGCGCTGCCGTCACCCCCAACGCCAGAGAACAGTTTCGCGAGGCCAGGGTGTAAAGGGGTGTAATAGACCACCGCAGGAGGTTCGTCATGAATATCGCAGCGACTGCCGTCCGTCAGATTGGCCTGATCTGCGTTCCCACGGCCGACCAGGACCGTGCGATCGAGTTCTACGAGTCCATCGGGTTCGAGAAGCGAACCGATATTGCGATGGGCGGCGACTACCGCTGGGTGGAGGTGTACCCGCCCGAGGGAAGCGCCGGTATAGCGCTCGCGCCGCCGGCGCCCGGCAGCGGAGAGATCGTGCCCACGCAGACGGGCATCACGCTGAACACTCAGGACATCGACGCGGCGCACGCGCAGTTCGAGTCGCTTGGCGTAGATGTTGACGCCGAGGTCTCGCGCATGGGTGACCCCGTGCCACCGATGTTCTGGTTTCGCGACCCGACCGGCCACAGCCTGATGGTCGTGGAGCAGCCCTGAGCGCAAACCGCGACAGGCAGCTGTAACGAGTTCGCGGATCCCGCCGTGGGCGGCGCTCCGCGTCGTCAAGCTGACAGCAATCGCCGCGAGCGCGACAGCACCAGCTCCCGAACCGCCTCGTGAAAGCCCGGGACTTCGGCGGCTGCGGCGACACGCTCGATCAGGCTGGTGGCGAGTTCGTGCGCACGACCTCGCGGATATTGCCAGCCGGCGGCCTCGGTGGCGAGGTCGTCCACGGTGATCTCGGCCTTCACCCACACGCGCCCTACTCCCGCCGGCGCGGCACCTCGGGACCCTCGGAGAGAACCTCGCCCGTCTCCAGCAGGGTCTTCAAGCTCGCGAGGATCATCGGCCAGCCGCCGCTGACGCTCTCCAGCATCTTGCTGCCCGGGTCGAAGTCGTCGTGAACCACGGTCAGCTTGACCGCCTCGCCGTGCGGCTCGATCTCGAAGCTGACCTTCGAGCGGCGCTCGGCCGCGACCTCGGCGAGGTACTCGTCGCTGAAGCCGACCGTCGCGGCGAACTCGGGGGTCACGGTCTGCCACGTGTAGGCCAACCTGCGGTAGGGCTCTGACTCGAGCACGACCTGGGCGGGGTCGGCGATCGTCACGCCGCCGTATTCCCACGTCATCGGCGAGCCGGCCTGCCAGTCCGAGACGAACGTCGCGCCCCAGTAGCGTCGCGTGAACTCCGGATCGGTCAGCGCCCGCCAGAGCTGCTCGGGGGTGGTCTTGATGTAGGTCGTGTAGACGAACTCGGGCTTCTCGGGATTCTTCATGTCACTGTCCTCCATGTTGGTTTCCTCCAGTGCTCGCTTGAGGTCGGCGAGCGCCTGCGCTCGCCCACGGTCGTACTGCTTGATCCAGCGCTCGGCGATCGCGTTGATCGGCTCGGCGTTCAGGTAGTGCAGCTTCTCCCGACCACGCCAGACGACGGTCACGAGGTTGGCGGCTTCCAGCACAGCCAGGTGCTTGCTGACCGACTGTCTTGTCATCTCCATCCCGCCGCACAGCTCGCGCAGGCTCTGCCCATTGCTTTCGTTCAGGCTGTCGAGCAGCCGGCGGCGGCCCGGATCGGCCAGCGCTCGGAACACGTCGCGCGGCTCATCGTCTGCTCGGGGAAGTTCTTCTCGGTCTCGGTCAAGCGCAGCCATTTGGTTGCCCAGGAGTATAGGCAGCCATTTGGCTGCATGTCAAGTGGAGGCTTGTCCAAGCACGGAGGTTGTCGATGTCCCCTGCCAGGAGGAGACCACCCAATAGACCCAGCGCGCCGGAAGGCCCAAATAGAGACCCAGGTTGCACGCCGCTCCGAGCATCGGGCGAGCTAGGCTGTGCGAGACATGGCCCGCCAGCTCGCCGTCACGTGGCTGTTCAACACCATCGCCCTGTTCGTCGCGACGTGGCTGCTGTCCGGCCTGAGCTACGGCAGCGACTGGTGGGCGCTGCTCGTCGCCGGGCTCGTGTTCACGATCGTGAACTTCTTCATCAAGCCCGTGCTCGCGATCCTCTCGATCCCGTTCATCATCGTCACGTTCGGAATCTTCTACTTCCTGATCAACGTTCTGATGCTCTACCTGACCCACTGGATCGTCCCGCAGTTCACGATCGCGACCTTCTGGTGGGCGGCGCTCGCGGCGGTCATCATCAGCGCGGTCAACGGGGTCCTGCACATGCTCTTCGGCAACCCGCGCGAAGAGCTCAGGCGCACGCCGGCCTACTGACGCCGGGGTCTACGACGCCGGCGTCACGGCGCCCATGTCGGCGGCTGCCGCCGGCGAGCGCGGGGAGATCGTTCAGCGCTCGACCTGCAGCGGAGGCAGCCGCTCGGGACCGATCCCCCGCTCGATGCAAGCCAGGTAGGCGATGCCGCGATGGATCCCGTCGATCACGAGCATCGTGCCGTCGAACACGCCGATCCGCATGACGACGCTCGAGCTCCAGCGTCTGCTCGCCATGTCCTCGATGAAACGCTCGACGCGCAGGTCGTCGGCCCAGTCCTCGACCGTCGGGAGCGCCCTGCTGCGCTCGCGGTAGATCGTCGCGCAGCTGGCCGAGCGTCTTGTAGCTGGTGCCCACATGGCCCATGAAGCTCGCGAACAGCGTCGGCGTCTGCGCCAGTTCCTCCGCCGATCAGGGGCATCAGAGCCATGCCGATATCGTCCTCGCGGACGGCGCCCGTCCATATGGTCCGCCGGCCAAAGATGCCTTTCAGCGGTTGCCACGCCGGTCCAGAACGTGCCGATCAGTACAAGCAGGTGGTACGCGGATGGATCCGGCGGCGCGGGTCGGCCGGCCCACGAACCCTGGTCTCCATGAACTCATCCAACGACAGCACATGAAACGCCTCGGCCCCGCGCTCGCGGTGCGCGACTTCCGCCTCTGGTGGCTGGCCCTGATCGGGATGGACATCAGCCTGCAGATGCTCGAGGTGGCGATCGGCTGGGAGGTCTACACCCAACACCACAACGTGCTCGACCTCGGCTGGATCGGCCTGGCCGAGTTCGTCCCGATGTTCGTGCTCGCGCTGCCCGCCGGGCACCTCGCCGACCGGTTCCCCCGGCGGCTCGTGTTCGCCTGCTCGCTGCTGGTCGGCGTCGGCGTCGGCGTCGGGCTCGCGGTGCTCAGCGGCGCCGGCGACACCTCGGTGGTCCCCTACCTCGCGCTCGCCGTCGGCGCCGGCATCACGATGGCGCTCGGCACGCCCGCCGCGCGGGCGATGCCGCCGACGCTCGTCTCGGCCGAGCTGCTGCCGAGCGCGATGACGCTGCGCTCGATCGCCACGCAGATGGGCATGGTGGTGGGGCCGGCGCTGGGCGGGCTGATCTACGCGAGCTCCTCCGTGGCCGTCTACCTGCTCGCCGCCGGCGCCTGCCTGCTGGCCGCCGGGTGCGTGCTCGCGATCAAGCCCCAGCCGGCCGCCGAGGCGATGGGCCGGGACGCGCGCGCGCCAGACCTCGAGAGCGTGCTCGAGGGGCTGCGCTTCGTCGGGCGCACGCAGATCCTGCTCGGGGCGATCCTGCTCGACCTGCTCGCCGTGCTGTTCGGCGGCGCGGTCGCGCTGCTGCCCGTGTTCGCGAGCACGATCCTGCACGTCGGGCCCACCGGGCTGGGCATCCTGCGCGCCGCCCCGGCCGTCGGCGCGCTGCTCGCCGCCGCGGTCCTCACCCGCCGGCCGCTGCTGCGCCACGCCGGGCGCACGCTGCTGACGGTCGTCGCGCTGTACGGCGCGAGCATGATCGTCTTCGGCCTCTCGCGCTCCTACCCGCTGTCGCTGCTCGCGCTCGGCGTCAGCGGCTTCGTCGACCTGTTCAGCATGAACATCCGCGCGACGATCGTCGCGCTCGCCACCCCCGACCGCCTGCGCGGGCGCGTGGGCGCGGTCGAGATGGTGTTCATCAGCGCCTCCAACCAGCTCGGCGCGTTCGAGTCGGGGCTCGCCGCCTCGCTGATCGGCGTCGTGCCCGCGGTCGTCGGCGGCGGCGCGATCACGATCCTGCTCGCGCTCGGCTGGAGTCGCGCGTTCCCCGACCTCGCCAGCGTCGACCGCATGCAGGACATCGAACCAGCCCCGACGGCCGTCCTCGAAGGCGCCGGCGCGCCGGCCGCGCTGTGACCCGCCGTCCTGTGCACGGCCGTTCCGTGACCCAGCCGTCCTGTGGCCGGCCGCCGTCGCTGGGCCGAGCGCGGCGTCAGGCCGTGCCGACCCGCACCGCGTGGGCGTCGGCACGGGTCCAGGTGACCGCCGCGACGACCGCGGCGACGACCAGCACCGAGGGCCACGCGCCGATCGCAAGCGCGAGCACGTGCGAGAGCACGAACGCGGCGAAGCCGACGCAGCCGAGGATCGTCGCCGTCCTGCGACCGTGCCGCCGCTGCCACGCCCAGATGCACCACAGCCCGCCGATCGCCAACACCACGCCGCCCAGCGGGCGCGAGCCGGTGGCGACCGCGACCGCGTAGGCGACGATCAGCGTGCCGGCGGCGATCGGCGCTGTTGGCGGGCGGCGCACGCAGCGCAGCGTAGCGCGCGCCCCGCGTCGCGCGACGGGCCCGGCTGCGGATGCGTGAACGACTCCCAGATCACAGAGAGCCGGTCCTTAATAGTCCTTACCCTTCACTGGGGAGGGTCGGTAGAACGGGAGACAGGGGAACGAGATGGGGTTCATCGCGCCGGCGCCACCGCCGGTCGAGCTGGAGGAGTGGAAGCGGCTGAGCCACCTCGAGCGGATCAAGCCGCTCGCGCAGGACTGGGCGATCAACGGCTTCGGCACGCCCTACGCGGTGTTCCTGCTGTACCTCGCGAAGATCGCCGTCTACGCGCTCGGCGGCCTGCTCGTGATCTCCGCGACGACGCCGCGGCCTCGGCGGGCTCGGCGACCTCGGCAGTTGGTGGACGGAGCCGATCGTGTTCGAGAAGGCGGTCGTGTGGACGATGCTGTGGGAGGTGCTCGGCCTCGGCGCCGGCTCGATGCCGCTGACGCTGCGCTTCTCGCCGATGATCGGCGGCGTGCTCTACTGGCTGCGGCCGGGGACGATCCGTCTGCCGCCCTGGCCGGGCAAGGTGCCGTTGACGCGCGGGACGCGGCGCGCGGGCATCGACGTCGCGCTCTACGCGGGGCTGCTCGCCGCGGCGGTCTACCTGCTCCTCGCCAACACGCAGCCGGCTGCCGGGACGGCCGCCGGGCGGCTCGACCCGGCAGCGGTCGGGGTGCTGCTCGCGCTCGGGATCCTGCTCGGGTTGCGCGACAAGGTCCCGTTCCTCGCCGCCCGCGCGGAGATCTACGGGAACCTGATGATCCTCTTCCTGTTCCCGTTCTCCGATCTGCTCGCCGGCGCGCAGATCGTGTTCGTGTGCATCTGGTGGGGCGCCGCGTCGTCGAAGCTGAACCGCCACTTCCCGTTCGTGGTGACGGTGATGGTCAGCAACACGCCGTGGAACCGCTCGCGCGCGTTCAAGCGCCGGCTCTGGCGCAAACACCCCGACGATCTGCTCCCCTCCGCGACCGGCGCGCTGGCCGCGCACATGGGGACGGTGACGGAGTTCACGCTGCCGCTGCTGCTGCTCGTCGCGCCGAGCGGGCCGCTGCTGACGATCGCCGTCGTCGGGATGGTGCTGTTCCACGTCCACATCTTCTCGACGTTCCCGCTGGCGGTACCGCTGGAGTGGAACGTGTTCATGATCTTCGGCGTCCTCTTCCTGTTCGGCCACTACGGCGGCGTGCCGCTCTCGCACCTCGACGACCCGCTGTTGATCGCGATCCTCGCCGTGACCTGCGTCGGGATCCCGGTGCTCGGCAACCTGCGCCCCGACCTCGTCTCGTTCCTCCCGTCGATGCGCTACTACGCCGGCAACTGGGCGACGAGCCAGTGGCTGTTCGAGAAGCAGTCGGGCGCCGAGGCGCGCCTCGACAGCTCGATCGTGAAGGTCGCCCCGGTCGCCGTCGAGCAGCTGGTGAAATTCTACGACCGCGACATCGCCGAGCTGTTGATGTACAAGGGCCTCGCGTTCCGCTCGATGCACGCGCACGGCCGCGCGCTCAACGGCCTGCTCCCGCGCGCCGTCGGGAACGAGATCGCGAACGTCGAGCGCTACCACGTGCGCGAGGGCGAGGTGGTCGCCGGCGTCGTGCTCGGATACAACTTCGGCGATGGCCACTTCCACAACGAGCAACTGCTCCAAGCGGTGCAGGAGCGCTGCAAATACGCGCCGGGCGAACTGCGCGTGGTGATGATCGAGTCCCAGCCCGCACACGTGCAGCGTCAGCACTACCGCATCCACGACGCGGCGAGCGGGCTGATCGAGGAGGGCTACGTCGAGGTCGGCGAGATGGTCAAGCGCCAGCCGTGGCTCGGCGAGCGCGACGCGTTCCCGGTCGAGGTCATCCGGCCGTCCAGCGCGTCCCGGTCGACGCGTTGCGAGACCCACGCCGTGATCGAGCAGCGACCCGCAAGATGAGCGAGGCGATCGTCGTCGGCTCCGGCCCCAACGGGCTGGCGTGCGCCGCCTGGCTCGCGCGCGGCGGGCGTGAAGGTGACGGTGCTCGAGGCGCGGCGAGCGGATCGGCGGCGGCACGACGACGAGCGAGCTGACGCTGCCCGGCCTGCTGCACGACGACTGCTCGGCCGTGCACACGATGGCGGTCGGCGCGCCGTCGCTGAACGAGCTCGGCCTGGAGCGCCACGGCCTGGAGTGGTGCTGGCCCGAGGTCGACCTCGCGCACCCGCTCGACGGCGGCGACGCCGGCGGTGATGCTGCGCTCGCTCGCGGACACGCGCGCGGGGCTCGGCGCCGACGGCGCGGCGTGGGAGCGCGTCTTCGGCGCGCTCCGCGCGCGGCTTCGACGCGCTCAGCGAGGACATCATGCGGCCGATCCTCCACGTGCCGCGCCATCCGCTGCGGCTCGCGCGCTTCGGCCTCGCGGCGGCGCTGCCGGCGACCGCGATCGCACGCTCGTTCAGGAGCGAGCGAGGCGAAGGCGCTGTGGGGCGGCTGCGCCGCGCACGCGTTCGCGCCGCTGTCGCGGCCGCTGAGCGCGTCGGTCGGGATGGCGCTCGTCTGCGCCGGGCACCGCTACGGCTGGCCGGTCGCGCGCGGCGGCTCGCGCGCGATCTCGCGACGCGCTCGCCGCGGTCGTGCGCGAGCACGGCGGGAGGATCGAGACGGGGCGGCGCGTGGGTTCGCTCGCGGAGCTCCCCCGCGCCGACGCGGTCGTGCTCGACCTCGCGCCCGGCGCGGTCGCGCGGATCGCCGGCGAGCGGCTGCCGGAGCGCGTCGCGCGCGCCTACCGCCGCTACCGCCACGGCCCGGGCGCGTTCAAGGTCGACCTCGCCGTCGCGGGCGGCGTGCCGTGGACGAACGCGGCCGCGCGGCGGGCGGGCACCGTGCACGCCGCCGGGTCGTTCGCGGAGATCGTCGCCGGCGAGCGCGCGATCAACCGCGGGCGCATGCCCGAGCGCCCGTTCGTGCTCGTCTGCCAGCAGTCGCTCGCCGACCCCTCGCGCGCGCGCGGCGACGTCCACCCGGTGTGGGCCTACGCGCACGTGCCGAGCGGCTACAGCGGCGACGCGACCGAGGCGCTGCTCGACCAGATCGAACGCTTCGCCCCGGGCCTGCGCGAGCGGATCCTGGCGCGGGCCGTTCGCTCGACGGGCCAGATCGAGCGCGACAACGCCAACTTCCTCGGCGGCGACATCCTCACCGGCGCGAACACGCCGCTGCAGACCGTGATCCGCCCGCGGCTCGCGCTCGACCCCTACGCGACCGGGATCCCGGGCGTGTACATCTGCTCCGCGGCGACCCCCCCGGGCGCGGGCGCGCACGGGATGAACGGCTACAACGCGGCGCGGTCGGTGCTGCGCGCGCTCGCCTCGGCATGAGCTCGCGCGGAGCCGACTCGAGCGCCGGCGGAGCGCTGATCCCGCGCTTTCGCCGCGCGCGGCGCGATCCCGACGCTCGCGGTGCTCGAAGGGTTCCACGCGCTCAAGCACGCGCTGCGCTTCGACGCACCGCTGCTGGAGATCGTCGTCTCCGAGGAGGCGCCCCTGGAGCGCCTGTCGTCCGCGCTCGCCCCGGACCTTGCCGCGCGCCTGCACGAGCTCGCGCGCCCGGTCGCGCCGGCGGTCTTCGCCCAGCTCGCGCCGCTGCCGCCGCCGACGGGGGTGATCGCGCTGGCCGAGCGCCGCGCGGGGGATCCCGCGGCGGTGCTCGCCGACCCGCGCGGGGCGCCGGTGATCCTGCTCGAGGACCCGCGCGACCTCGGCAACATGGGCGCCTGCGTGCGCGTCGCCGCCGCGGCGGACGCCGCCGGCGTGCTCAGCACCGGCAGCCACGACCCCTGGCATCCCGACGCGCTGCGCGGCGCGGCCGGTCTGCACTACGCGCTGCCCGTCGCGCGCCTGGAGCGGCTGTCGCTGCTCGAGCAGCGACCCGCGTCCGACCCGGGCGCAATCGGCGGCGGCGGCGAACTCGACGGTCTCGTGGCCGACACGACGCGTCACCCGGCCGGCCGCTGCTGGCGATCGACCCCGAGGGCGAGCCGCTCGCGCCCGGCGAGCTGCCGCCGCGCGCGGTGCTCGCGTTCGGCACCGAGCGCTACGGCCTCTCCGAGGAGCTGCGCGCCCGCGCCGACGCGAGCGTCAGCATCCCGATGCGCCCCGGGGTCTCGAGCCTCAACCTCGCGACCTCGGTCGCCGCCGTGCTGTTCGCCTGGCGGCTCTCCGGCTAACGCACCGCTTCGACGCCGCTCAGCAGGTCCCAGTTCCCCTGCAGCGCCGCGCGCGCCCGTGCGAGCATCCGCTCGGCCTGCGCCTCGGGCTCGTCGTGCCGGCGAGCAGCTCCTCGATCAGCGCGCCCGCCTCGCGCGCGTGCTCGACGTCGCGCAGCTCGTGCACCTTGAAGTACTCGAGCGCCGGGCCTTCCTCGCTGTAGCCGTAGTGCTCGGTCGAGGCCCTCGAGCTTCGTCGTCGAGATCTGCGGCTGGCCGGCCTCGATCGCGTAGAGCACCGCCAGGTGCTCGAGCAGATCCTCGCCCGCCGTCCACGCCCGCGCGCACGCCTGCGTCTCCGCGAGCGCCTGCGCGGCGCCGGCGCAGACACCGCGGCCGGACCGTCATCGCCGTCCACCGTGTCCTCGGCCTGGGCCACGGTCGCGCGGGCGAAGTCGTCCCACAGCTCCACGTGCGCGGTCTCCTCCGCGGCGTGGCGGCGCAGCCCGCTCGCGTGCGCCGGGCCGGCCTTCGCGGCCGCCGCCCGCGAGGCCTCGGCCAGCGCGACGACCGCGTGGCGGTACTCGCCCGCGTAGCGCGCGAGCTCCGCGGCGCTCAGCTCACCGGCGCTCCAGCGCTCGTAGAAGGGGTGCTCCAGCACGCTGCATTCGCCGCGGGCCTGATCGAGTCTGGCAAGAACATCCGTCATCTGGGGCTCCTTCTCTCGCTGTTTGCTTGCACCGCATTTCCTCGTCTCGCTCCTGCATCTGGCCGAGACTACCGATCGCCATCCCCGGTGGCGAACCTACCGGCGAGGATCCGCGCGAGACAGGCCAATAGGATGCGTGGATGACCGACGCGGTGCGCACCCCCGACGAGCTGCTGGAGGGGCTTCCCGACTTTCCGTTCGAGCCCCACTACCGCGAGGTCGACGGTCTGCGGCTGGCGCATCTCGACGAGGGCGACCGTGACGGCGCCCCGGTGGTCTTCGTGCACGGCGAGCCGACCTGGTCGTTTCTCTGGCGGCACGTGCTTGCGCCCGTGCGCGACGCGGGCTTCCGCTGCATCGCCCCCGACCTCGCCGGCTTCGGCCGCTCGGACAAGCCGATCGAGCTCGACTGGTACTCCTACGACCGCCACGTCGCGTACACGGCGAGCCTGCTCGAGGAGCTCGACCTGCGCGACGCGACGATCGTCGTGCACGACTGGGGCGGGCCGATCGGGCTGCGCCTCGCGGTCGAGCACCCGCAGCGGATCGCGCGGATCGTGATCCTCGACACCGGCCTGTTCACCGGCCGCCAGCGCATGACCGACGCCTGGATCGCGTTCCGCGACTTCGTCGCGCGCACCGAGGACCTGCCGGTCGGGATGCTCGTGCGCGGCGCCTGCAAGAACGACCCCGGCGACGAGGTGATCGCCGCCTACGACGCGCCCTTCCCGAGCATCGACGCGAAGGCCGGCGCGCGCGCCTTCCCGCTGCTGATCCCGCAGACGCCCGAGGCGCCCGGCGCCGCGGCCGGGTCGCGCGTGCTGGAGGCGCTGCGCGAGGACCGCCGGCCGGCGCTGATGCTGTGGGCCGACTCCGACCCGGTGCTGCCGCTCGCGGTCGGCGAGAGCTTCGCCGCCGCGATCGGCCAGCCGGCTCCGCGCGTGATCGAGAACGCCTCGCACTTCCTCCAGGAGGACCAGGGACCGCTGATCGGGCAGTTGATCGCGGAGTGGCTTCTCACGTAGTCCGCTCGGGTATCCGCGCCTGCTCGCTCGCCGGCGGCAAGCCCGGCTCGGAGTGCGCGGCGCGCAGCTCGTAGCCGGCACGGGCGCCGGCGTCGACGTGTGCGAGCACGTCGTCGGCGTGGGACAGGCGCGAGAGCGAGTCCTGCACGGCGATCGGCAGCAGCGCCGAGATCCGCTCGCTGATCGACAGCTGCTTGGGCACGTGCACGTCGAACTTCGGCACGCGCAGTGTCTCGACGATCGCGTCGGCGACCTGCTGGGGCTCGATCTTGCGGAACTGGCGCTGGCGCGGTTCGGACAGGCCGAGGCCGAGCTCGGTGTTCACCGCAACGGGGCTGATCACCGAGATATCCACGCCTGAGCCGCGCAGTTCCTTGCGCACCGCATGGCTCAGGTTGATCACCGCGGCCTTGCTCGCACAGTAGGTGGCGCCGCCCGGGAAGCCGTACTTGCCGGCCTGCGAGGCGATGTTGACGACGTGGCCGCGACCGCGCGCGGTCATCCGCGGCAGCGCGAGCTTCATGCCGGTGATCACGCCGAGCACGTTGATGTCGAGGATCCGCCGCGCGGTCGCGTCGTCCTCGTCGAGGAACGGGCCGATCGGCATGATGCCGGCGTTGTTGATCAGGACGTCGACCGGCCCGAGCTGCTCCTCGGCCGTGTCGAGAAACTCGGCGAACGAGGCGCGCTCGGTCACGTCGAGCGGCAGGCCGACGGCACTCGGGTGGGTGGGGTCTCCGATCTCGGCTGCCGTCTGCTGCGCCGCCGGGAGATCGACGTCGCCGAGCGCGACCCTCGCTCCCTGGCGCAGCAGGGCCTGCGCGGTGACGCGGCCGATGCCGCGCGCGCCGCCTGTGATCGCGACGGTCTGTCCGGCGAGGATACGGGGCTGCTTGGCCATGAAGCTCCTCCTGAGGATGCCCGGCGAATAGAAGTCTCCTTGCAAATCTACAGCCCCTCGACGACCCGCCGCCAGTCCATTTTCAGAGACACCGCATCTTTTGTGTAGTGCCTGGGTTTATAGAGGAGATCATCCGTTGGCGGTTACCTGCCAACCAGCCATCGGAAGATCGCAGGAGGGGGATAGGGAGGGACACCATCGAGCCCGGGCGATCCACGGAAACCGCCCGGGCTCGGGTGTTAGTGGTGGCAGAACGAGATCCGCAAGAAATCGGCAGTGAGTCAAACAAAAACACATCACGGTCAGCCGACACACCAGACACACCATGAATTCAACGGTGAACAACAAATACGCCACACCACACAAGGCCACACCACACGCGCGGGGGCGCGACAAGGTGCGGCGGGACACGCGGGTAGAGTAGAGGTCGGAATGTCCTCCTTTCGCTTCAAGGGCCAGCGCATCGCCTACACCGAATATGGCGGTGGCCCCGCGGCCGTCACCCGGGCGGGCTCGCGCGGGCGGACCGCGAGGAGCGCACCGGCGGCGAGCCGCCCGGTGATCCTCGTCCACGGGCTGCTGCTCTCGCAGGAGATGCACCGGCCGCTCGCCGAAGACCTCGCCGCGCGCGGGAATCGCGTGATCACGGTCGATCTGCTCGGTCATGGTAAGTCGGATCGACCCCGCGACATGTGGCGCTACTCGATGAGCATCTTCGGCGAACAGGTCGTCGGCCTGATGGACCACCTCGAGCTGGAGCAGGCGGTCGTGATGGGCACCTCGCTGGGCGCGAACACGGCGCTGGAGATCGCCTCGGCGGCGCCCGAGCGGTTGCGCGGGATGGTGATCGAGATGCCGGTGCTCGACAACGGACTGCTCGGCAGCGCGCTGACCTTCACCCCGCTGCTGGTCGCGCTCACGTTCGGCGAGCCGGTGATGAAGTTGCTCGCGAGCGCCACCCGCGCGGTGCCGCGACGGCTGCTGCCCCACTACGGCAACGTCGTGCTCGACCTCGTGCGCCAGGACCCCGGCCCCAGCGGCGCGCTGATCCAGGGGCTGTTCTTCGGGCGCATCGCCCCGCACCGCAGCGAGCGCCACACCTTCCAGACGCCCGCGCTCGTGCTCGGACACCATCGCGACCCCGTACACCCATTCTCCGACGCTGGCATGCTCGCGAAAGAGCTGCCGAACGGGCGCCTGCTGGAAGCCGATTCACTCGTCGAGCTGCGCCTGCAGCCCGAGCGCCTGACGGACGAGATCGCCGCGTTCCTCGACCAGGTCTGGGCCAAGCCGCGCGCGGTCGCAAAACGGCCGACGGCGGCAAGACGCACCGCGACCAAACGCCCAGCCGCCAAACGCCCCGAGAAGCGCGCGGGCTAAACGACTACTGGCCGGGAACCCAAACGGCTATTTGGCCGGGAACAGTTCCAGTTCGTTCACGCTGACATGACCTGGTTCTGAGACGGTGCCGACCGACGAGGCGGG
Organism: uncultured Solirubrobacterales bacterium; assembly: GCA_963789675.1. GTDB lineage: Bacteria > Actinomycetota > Thermoleophilia > Solirubrobacterales > Solirubrobacteraceae > Palsa-744. The sequence goes on from CAWBLR010000019.1 coordinate 13,751, forward strand.
TGCCTTGCTGATCCAGAGCGTGATGAAGCGGAACCCTTTCCCAGAGTCCCGCAGCTTGATGCGCTCGTTGCGCTTCTTCACTGTCAGGTAGGGCGTCAGCTGCACCCATGCCGGGTCGGTGATCGAAGTCGGCAGGCTGCCGGTCTTGGCGCCGTACACCTGCACGCTCATCCCGGGGGTCGAGGTGACGAGCTCGACCGCCGACAGGCGCTGGGGACTGTTCAGGTCGATCGCCAATCCCTCCGCCATCCTCGGCGCGACCGCCGGGTTGACCTGCGCGGTCCATTCAGTCGAGGTGTCGCCGTCGATCGCAAGGCTGGGATCGCCGAATTCGCTCGCCGGGTAGCCGTAGGGGTTGTATGTGGTGGCCGCGTCGGGATCGAGCACGATCGCGGTGGGCTGCGGTTCGGTCGCGGCTTCGCCGCTGGATTGTTCCTTGCCCGTCGCCGGCGTGGTCGTCGCGGGCGTCGATTCTTTGCCAGTGGTGCTCGCGGGCGTGGTGGACGTGCCCGAGGATTTTGGCGTGGGCGCCGTGAGCGGGATTTTCGGCGGTTTGGTGGTCCCCGTGGAGAGGAGCGGGTTGGCGGCGGGCGGCGTTTCGGAGGCTTTCGGGGTGGGCGTCGCCGCTCCCGGGGTCGTCGGCGTGGGTGTGACCGGCGCCGGCGTCGATGTCGGCGCGGGAGTCGTCGTGGCGGGCGTCGTCGCGACGGCGAGCACCGTCGGGGTGACCTTGTGGGCGCCTTCTTTGCTCAGCGCGGCATAGGCGGCCGCGGCGGCGGCGAGCACGAGCACAGCCGTCGCGATCAGAACCGTCGCCGCCGCGCGCCAGCTCGGGCCGCCCGCGTCGAGGCTGCCGGGCGTGCCGGCGCCGCACTGCAGGCACCAGTCCTGACCGGGATCCATCGCCGCGCCGCATTGCGAGCAGGTCGGCCCGGTCGCGACCTGGGTTGGATCGGGCGACTCGGGCGATGATGATCCCGGCGGCCCGGCGCCGGGGGCCTGCGAGGATGGCTGCTCGGGCTCTGCGACAGCCGGCGGATCGGCGAGCACTGGATTCACAGGCTCTTGATTCTAGCTCCGCTGACACCTACCTTGGCGCAGCCGGGCCGCCGGGGACGATCTCGCGCCCGGTCGGTTGCAGTTGCTCGTCGAGCTCGAGCTGCCAGTAGTAGCGGGTGAACGCGATCCCGGCGCGGAACTCGCCGACGTGCGGCGCGACCGGCTCGCCGGCCGCGAGGCGCACGATCAACTCCGGATAGCTGCGCCCCGGCAGCGCCGCGTAGGCGGGCGCCGGAAAGGCGCCGCCGAAGCGCGTGTTCACGTCGGTGATGCCGATCCCGATTTCGGGATCGCGAAACACCTGGATCGTCGCCGGGCCGCGGACGCGCAGCGTCTCCATCACGCGCCGTCCGAGCTCGATCAGCTCGCCGTCGTGGACGACCTGGCCCTTGATCGACTCGCCGCCGCGCGACTCGAGCATCGTGCGCGGGATCGCGTTCAGGCAGCGCCCGTCGAGATCGCCGAGGCAGTCGATCGACAGCTCGGGGCCGTTCATCGCGCGCTGGATCATCGTCGGCTCGGCGACGTAGTCGACGAAGAAGCGCGCCTGCGCGGCGTCGTGGGCGCGGTGGATCGAGCGCGCCCCCGAGCCGCGGCGCGGCTTGACCATCACGGGATAGTGCAGCGCGTCGAGCGCGCCGTCCGGCTCGGGCAGGACGGTCGGCGGCGAGGGCAGGCCGAGGCGCTCGAGCAGCAGATGGGTCTCGTACTTGTCGTAGGTCGCGCGGGCGACCTCCGCCGACGGCACCAGCGCCGGCAGGGTGGGCGGGGATCCGTTTCTCGGGCGTGGGCGAGCACCTCGATGTCGAGGTCGGTGAGCGGCAGCACCGCGCCGACGCCGTGCTCTTCGCACAGCGCCCGCAGCGCGGGGACGTAGCCGGGGTCGTCGATCAGCGGGACCGAGGCGCGCACCTGCGCGGCGTACTGCGCCGGCGCAAGCGGGCTTGGGTCGGCGACGATCGTGGTCGTGAGCCGGGCGAAGCAGGAGACGATGTCGTAGCGCTTGCCCGCGCCGGTCAGCAAGATCGCCGGCGGCGCGGACCGGCCAGACGGAGGCAAGGAATCACCGGCGCGCGAGTGACCTGGGTGGGCGGGGTTCATGGCGGGGGCGGGGTTCGCGGAGGCAGGGTCCACGGGGCGGGCGGGGTCCCGCGGCGTCACAGCTCGCCCTCCCAGCCGCCGGCCTCGCCCTTGTAGAGATCGGCGCCGCCCAGCACGATCGCCACGGTGCGCTTCAGGATCTGCACGTCGAGCGCGAGCGAGCGGTGCTCGATGTAGTAGAGGTCGAGCTCGATCCGCTCCGGCCACGGCAGCGTGGCGCGGCCGTTGACCTGCGCCCAGCCGGTGATGCCCGGCTTGATCCGCAGGCGACCGCGCTGGCGGGGGGTGTACTGCGTCACCTGCGCCGGCAGCGTGGGTCGCGGGCCGATCAGCGACATCTCACCGCGCAGCACGTTCAGCAGGTTCGGCAGCTCGTCGATCGAGGTGCGTCGCAGAAACGCGCCCACGCGGGTGATGCGGGTGTCGTTCTCGTTGATCGCCAGCCCCGCGCCGATGTGCTCGGCGCCATCTACCATCGTGCGCAGCTTCAGCACGTCGAAGGGCGCTCCGTCCAGCCCGACGCGCCGCTGGCGGTAGATCGGATGCCCGGCGGACTCGAGGCGGATCGCGATCACCGCGAGGGCGAGCAGGGGTGAGGTGGCTAGAAGCACGGAGGCGGAGACGAGGATGTCGATCGCACGGCGCATCATCTCAGCCTCAGCGGGTCCCCTCGGCAACATCCCACGACGCCTCCGTGCCATGGCGCAGCCAGTCCCACAGGCCGGCCGCGAGCGAGGCCGTGGTGAGCACGTAGTAGCGGGCCACGAGCAACGGGCGGACGCGCACCACGCCCCCGAGGCCCGCGGCAACGAGCAGTGCCAATTGCAGCGCGAGCGTGACCGCGTAGAGCGCGCCGGCGCCGTCGAGCACGAGCAGCACGTTCGCGAGCAGCGCCACGGCGTGGAGAGCGGGGGTTGCGTAGCGGAGGATGCGGTGGGAGAGGATCATCAGGCCGTAGCCGAGGCCGTAGCCGCGGGGGAGAGCATGCCACCGCGCAGGACGATCGGCCAGGTATGGCTCATCATCCGCCGCTTGCGTGCGAACTCCCCCTCGATCGAGGGCACCATCTTCTCTGCCGCCCGCGCGGCCGGCACGTACACCGCGCGGCGGCCGCGCTTGACCATGTTGAACGGGAACGACAGGTCGTGGCCCATGATCGGGTCGACCTCGAGATAGGCCTCGCGCCGCGTGGCGTAGATCGCGCCATTGCCGGCGGTGATCGAGCGCAGGCGGGACTCCAGCGAGCGCACCGCCATCTCGTAGCGCCAGTACAGGCCCTCCTGGTTGGTGGCCGCTTCACCGTGGGCAGCTTGTACGAAGCGGACCTGGCCGCAGGCGTAACCAACCCCAGGATCGACGAAAGCGTCGGCGAGCGCACGCGCGGCGCCGGGCTCCCATAGCGCGTTCGCGTCGGAGAACGCGACGATCTCGCCGTGCGCCTCGCGCACGGCGGCGTCCTGCGCGCGGATCTTGCCGCCGCGGGGCAGCTCCAGGACCACATCTGCTCCGGCCTTTCGGGCCTCCTCCGCCGTCGCATCCGAACAGCCGTCGCACGCGACGATCAGCTCCAACAACTCCCGCGGGTAATCGAGCGCGAGCGCATTCTCGACCTTCGCGGCGATCACCGACAGCTCGTCGTGGGCGGCGACGATCAGGGATAGGGAGGGGAGCATCCCGACAGGATGGCTCCCCAGCCGATCGCCGTGCGTTAGGCACAGGTATGCGCGCAATCACAGCAAGCGCGAAGGCGTAGCCGAGCTGGGTCCATACGATCAGCGCGGCGGACAGCCAGAAGAGGATCTCGAGCGCGGTCATCGGCAGGAGACCGCTTGCGTCTCGCCGCCGGTGCCGCTAGCCTTGTAGGCGGCCAATACGCTCACTGTGTTTGTTGTGGGTGTCTTCCTTAAGGGTAGTCCCTGGTGGCCGCCGGAACCGTCTGAGCTGCGACCACCAGGGCGCCCTACTATCTTGCCAGCCGGTCGATGACCAGCATGGCAACCAGCAGAGCGATGGCCAATACGGTCAGCGTGTTCACCATTGGGTATCTCCTTTCTCCGGGACGTACGGTCCCGGAACGACCCGGAGAGGAGGGCCTGCGACACGCAGCGATCGACCATGCCGATAACTCTACGGTCGCCCTGCGATGGGAGAGCAGATCAGGCGGCCAGCGAGCGGTAGAGATCCAGTGTCCGCCTGGCGATAGCGCTCCACGAATACTCGCCCTCCGCCGCCTCCCGTGCGCGGGAGGCCATATCCGCCAACGCGGCCGGGTCGCCCAGCAGCTCCGCGAGCGCCGCTCGCAACGTGCCTGCATCCCCCGCCGGAACGATCCGCGCAGCGCCGGTGGAAGCGAGCTCGGGAAACCCGCCGACGTCGCTCAGCAAAAGCGGCTTGCCGAACGCGAGCGCCGTGAACAGAACCCCCGACTGGTCGATCTCGCGGTAGGGCAATACGACCAGGTCGGCGCGCTGGAAGTAGGCGGGCAGCTCGGAGTCGGTGATGAAGCGCGGCACGAAACGCACGTTCGGCGGGGCGCTCGCGCGCAGGGAGGAGATGTCCATGCGCGGCATCCCCGCGATCCACAGCTCCGCGTCGTCGATCGCGCGCCAGGCCTCGAGCAGCACGTCGATCCCCTTGTAGGGGCGCATCAGCCCGAAGCACAGCACGACCGGCTTCTCTGTCTCGAACGGAGGCGGCTGTGGGGGGACGTCGGCGAGGTGCGCGAATACGCCGTGGGGGATCACGTGGACCCGGTCCTCGCCCAGCCCCAGCTCGTGCGTGAGGCGCGCGCGGCCGTGCTCGGAGTGGACGACGATCGCGTCGAAGCGGTCGTACAGACGCCGCTGCGCCGCGAGCTGACCCGGGCGGGGCTCGCGCGGGAGCACGTCGTGGGCGGTCAGCACGAGCGGACGCCGGGCGCCGGACGCGGTCCGCCGCCCCGGCAGCAGATGACCGTCGACGTGCTGGACCGGCAGCCACTGGAAGTGCACGACGTCCGCCGCGCGGGCGGCGCGGCGGTAGGCGAGCATGTCGGGGACGTGCTCGGCGAGCTTGGCCAGGCGCTGCGCGCGGGAGCCGGGCGCGAAGCGCGCCGTGCGGTAGAACAGCTCGCGCCGCTCATACCCCTCGGGGATCGCGACGGGCCCGTAGGCGAAGCGGCTCGTGAACAGCTCGACCTCGGCCCCGGCGAGACCGAGCGCGCGGCAGAGCGCGTGGTCGTAGGGGGGCGTGTAGGCGGAGGGATCGACGACGTGGACGCGCACGCACGGGACAATAGGCGCGTGGACGATCCGGTCGAGCTGACGTACTGCGTCGTGAACACCTCCCAGCGCGAGCTGTTGCTGCGCGGCCTGGACGCGATCGCCCGCGAGCGCGCGAGCGTCCCGTTCACGACCGAGGTGCTCGTGCTCGACAACGGCTCGCGCGACGGCTCCGCGGAGGCTGCACGGGCGCACCCGGCGGTGGACGAGGTGATCGCGCTGGTGCAGCGCCGCGGCAAGGCGCTGAACGACTCCGAGCTGCTGCGCCGCGCGCGCGGGCGCTACGGGCTGCTGCTGAACGAGGACTCCGAGCTGCAGCCGGGCGCGACGCTCGCGCTCCACGAGGCGCTGCAGGAACATCCCGACAGCGCCTGCGCGGGGGCGGCGCTGCGGCGCCCCGACGGCAGCGGCCAGCCGTCCGCCTGGGCCTTCCCGACGGTCGCGACGGCCTTCGCCGGGGCGCTGTTCCTGCACAACCGCGCGACCGTGCAGAGCAAGGGCGAGCGGACACGGGAAGTCGACTGGTGCCAGTCGGCGGCGTTGCTCGTCAGGCGCGCGGCCGCCGCGCAGGTCGGCTATCTCGACCCCGACTTCTTCGTCTACTCCGACGAGGTCGACTTCGCGCGGCGGCTGCGCGACGTCAGCTGGTACAGCCTCTACGTGCCGGGCGCCGTCGCGATCCACCACGAGCAGCTCTCCACCGACGCCGCGGGAGAGCGGCGGATCGTCGAGCTCTCGCGCAACCGCGACCTGTACATGCGCAAGCACCATTCCCCGACCGCGGCGCGGGTCTTTCGCTGGCTGACCGCCTGGACCTATGCCCTGCGCGCGCTCGCCGCGCTCGTGCTGCCCGGCCACTCGCCGCGGCGCTACTGGCGCCACGTGACCGCGACACTGTGGCCGGCGCGCGGGGAGGGACTGCGCGAGGCCGCCGCGGAGTACAACCGGCACGCGGCCTGAGCAAAGCAGGGGCCATCGGGCAGGCGCGCGACGACGTGGGCGGTCTCCGGCGTGAGACAGACGTGAGCGAGGCCCTGCGCGAGGCCTACGCCTCCGCGAGCTCCTGCCCGAGCGCGGCGACGGCGCGCGGGTCGAGCTGCGCGCCCGCTACGCGCTCGAGCTCCACGAGCGCCTCCGACGGAGCGCGCGCGGGGCGGTAGGGACGGTCGGTGATGATCGCGTCGTAGGTGTCGCAGGCCGCGATGATCCGCGCCGCGAGCGGGATCTGCTCGCCCGCGAGGCCGTCGGGGTAGCCGCCGCCGTCCCAGCGCTCGTGGCTCGCGCGCACGGCCGGCGCGAGGTGGGCGAAGGCGTCGATCCGGCTGACGAGCTCGCCGCCGACCGCGGCGTGGCTGTGCATCAGCACCCACTCGTCGTCGCTCAGCGGGCCGGGCTTCAGCAGGATCTCGCTGGGCACCGCGATCTTGCCGACGTCGTGCAGCATCGCGGCATAGCGCACGTCGCGAACCTCGGCGGCGGACAATCCCATCCTCGCCGCCACGCGCTCGGACAGCCCCGCGACGTCCTCGCCGTGGGCGGAGGTGTAGTCGTCCTTCGCCTCGACCGTGCTCGTCAGCGCCGCGAGCGTGGTCGTGAAGGCGCCCTCGAGGTCGTCGATCAGCGCGGCGCGGTGGATCGCGCTGCCGAGGCTCGCGACGATCGCCTCGACGAGCACCGCGTCGGCCTCGCGGAAGGCGTGCGGCTCGACCGCCTCGATGTTCAGCACGCCCCACACGCGGTCGTCGACGACGATCGCGACGCTCAGCTCCGAGCGCGGGTCGGTCTGCGGGTCGCGCGCGATGTAGTCGCGGTCGAGGAGCGTGTCGTGCACGAGCGCTGTGGCGCCGGTGCGGGCGACGCGCCCGTTGACGCCCTCGCCGAGCGGCTGCTCGACGAGCAGGAACTCGGTCATCACGTCCGCCAGATGGCCGCGGCCGGCGAGCAGTCGCAGCACGCCGTCGCCGTCGAGCCGCTGGATCGCGGCGAGGTAGAACGCGAAGGTGTCGTGCAGCTCGTCGACGACCAGGCCGACCATCTGCTCGACGTCGCGCATCGCCGCGAGCCGCGCGGTCAGGCGTCCCGCGACGCGCAGCTGCGCGCGCAGGTAGGCGAGCTCGCCGGCCGCGGCCATCTTCTGGGCGCGCTTGTCGGAGCGGTGCAGGCGCAGCGCCTCGGCGCGGCGCGCGCGCTCGCGGCTACCGGCGGGGTGTGCGGGCGTGACGGACAGCTCTGGCATCTCCCGGGCGTAATCGGCGGTCTTAGCCGCATGCTTGAGCCATATTTGCGGGATTAGACACGCGGTGATCAGGGTTGTTGGGGCCGCATGCGGCCCCAACCTGTGAGGTGCATGCACCTCACAGCCGGCAGGCACATGTGCCTGCCGGAATGACGCGCCACATGTGGCGCGTCACGGGGGCGTGCATGCACGCCCCCGTCCAGCGGCGCATGCGCCGCTGGGAACAGCATCAGCTCCTTCAAAGCATGTACCCCCCTCGCCGATTTCACACGCGCCGCCGGGAACGCCTCAGAGGTCTTTGAGCGGGTCCTCCGCGTACTCCTCGGCCTCGCCCCCGCGCGCGCGGAAGGCGGCCACGCGGCGACGTCCGTCGGCGAGCAGCGCGCGCGCCTGGTCGCGCTCGTGCGGAGCGAAGAAGCGCGTGCCCAGCAGCAGCGCCGGCGCCAGGCAGAGCCAGGCCGCGCGCGACACGAGCCCGACCAGGCCGGCGGTCGGCAACAGCAGCTCGCCGGAGATCGCCACGGCCGCGAAGATCGCCGTCAGCTGCGCCAGGCGCCGCCACTGGAAACCCACCCGGAAGAGGCTGCGCGTGAGCGTGTACATCACGACGAGCATCACCACGTAGGCACCGCACAGCGCGAGGCCCGCGCCCGCGATCCCGAGGTTCGCGCCGCCGTGGGGGACGAGCAGCACGAGCAGCGCCACGTTCACCGCGAGCCCGGCGGCGGCGGCGGGGAAGTTGCGCGAGGTCACGCGGGCGCGGCCGGCGATCGCGATGAACACGAGGTACAGCCCGTACAGCGCCCAGCCGAGCGCCAGCCACGGGAGCGCTTTGTAGGCGCCGAAGAATTCCGGCCCGGCGAGCAGCCGCACCATCCAGCGCCCGAGCAGCGCGACGCCGCACACGACCACGCCGGTCGCGAGCGCGTAGTAGGTCGTCACGAGCGAGTACAGCCTGGCCGCCTCTTCGTCGCTCTCGATCGAGTACGCCAGCGGCGGCCACGCGTACTGGAAGCCCCTGACGGCGACGAACACGACCGTCGCGAGCTTCAGCGCGACCGCGTACAGGCCCGCCGCGCTGGGGCTGTAGAAGCGCAGCAGGTAGAAGCGGTCGGCGACCTGCAGCGCGTACACGCTCGCGTCCGCCGGCACCGTCGGCAGGCCGAAGCCGAGCATCGCTTTCAGGTCGCGGCGATTCACGCGCAGCGAGAAGCGCCGGCGCAGCACGACCCACAGCCCGAGCACGACCAGCGCCGACGCGCCGAAGTTGCCGAGCAGCAGGCCCCGCGCGCCCTGGCCCGCGAACACGACTAGCGCGACCGTGAACGTGACCGTCATCACGACGTTCGCGCCCGAGGCGTAGATGTACGTGCGCGTGCGTTCGTCGACGCGCAGCTGGGCGTAGACCATCTCCAGGTTCGTGAACGCCCACAGGCCGAGGATCGCGCAGTCGATCAGGTCCGGGTCCTCTTGGCCGAGCAGCAGTTTCGAGAGCGGGCCGGCGCACGCGACCGCGACCAGCGAGGCCAGGGTGGTCGTCCAGATCACGGCGGCGGTCGCGGTGCGCGTCATGCGGTCGCGCCTGTCTTCGTCCTCGTCGTCGAAGTAGAAGCGGATGAACGCTTCGCCGATGCCGGCGCGCAGCACGATGCTCGCGAGAATCACCGCCGTCAGCAGCGATTCGGCCGCGCCGTATGACTCGGTGCTGACGTGGCGCGTGTACAGCGGCAGCGTGACGAGGGCGAGGCCCTTCGCGAGAATGTCCCCGAACTGATACGCCGCGCCGGTCGTGACGAGGCGCTTCAGGTAGTCGCGCACGGCTCAGAACCTACCTGGCGCGCGGACGGTTTTGTGGCCGGGCGGCGGTTTGGTGGCGGTTTATAAAGACGACGTAAAGACGGCGCGGATGTTGTTGTTCTTAAGAGAGTGCGTGTCACGATAGTGCTACGCACTCTCTTAAGTAGATGCTCCTCCGAGCCGTCTTTATCTTCCTGGCGCACTTTTGACGCAGCTCTGGCGCATTCTCGTCACAGGCTTGGCACACTCTCGCCAAACGCGGGGCGATCCTCCTCCTCCGAGATTCCCGCCGCCGACGCCTGCCCCTGCCCCTGCCCCTCCCCCTACCCGCGCCCGCCACTGCCGCCGCGCGCGAGCGCCACGCCGATGCCGAGCAGCGTCCAGGTGATCGGGTCCTCGAGAAAATCGGCGTACGTCCACGTGTGCAGCACGAGCGCCGCGAAGCAGGCCGCGAGCGCTAGCCGAAACGGGGATTCTGGCCAAAGGCCGGTGTCACCCGGCTGCGGTCGCGGTGGGGAGCGGCCAGCGCCGCGGAACAGGGTGGCGAAGGCCGCGATCAGCAGCGCCACGTAGACGGCGAGTCCGACGATCCCCTGCTCGGCGGCGACCGTGATCGGGATCGTGTGCGAGGCCGACACCGCGTTCGCGGCGCTCGCGTCCCCGTGACGCCGGTACTCGGTTTCGAACGAGCCCGAGCCATAGCCCCACAGCGGCCGGTCGGCGAACAGTTCGAGGCCGCCGTCGATCAGCTTCGTGCGGCCGCTCGTCGCGTTGCTCGTCGAGCCGCCCGAGCCCTTCAGGCCGAAGTGCAGGCTCGTCGGCGCCGCGACCACGACCACCAAGACGATCGCCAGCAGCGCAACCGCGACGTAGACGGTCGCGCGCGCATCCCAGCGGTACGCGGCGAGCACCGTCATCCCCAGCAATAGCGCCGCGATGCTCGACTGCGAGAAACTGGTTATCAACCCCGCCAGCAGCCACGCGAGCACGCCCGCGCCGATCAGCACCGCGCGCCGATGGCGGGTCCACAGCACGACCGTGGTGACGGCGATCATCACGATCGCGAGGAACCGGCCGTAGATGTTCGGATCGAAGAACAGTGAATTGACGCGGAAGTAATTTCCGTACTGGTCAGCGGCGATCACCTTCGGGTTCAGGAACAGCGTCTTGCGGTAATACTCGACGAACCCGATTCCCGCGAACACGGCCGCCAGCGCGACCGCGACCCCCAGGCACTTCAGTAGCAGCTCGCGCGTCCAGCGCACGTCGCGCAGCAGCATGAACAGCAGACCGAAAGGGATGTAGAAGAAGGCGATGTTCTCCGCCGCCTTCGCGTGGTCGGTCGAATAGATCGCCTGTAATGCATAAAGCACGACCGCGGCGAGCAGTAGCCATTCGAGGGCGATCGGCTGGCGCCGCTGTGTTTCGGGGGCACGCCGATTCAGCCATTGCGGCACGAGCCGGACCAATGTTCCGGCGGCGATTACCAGGTAGAGAGGTATCAGCAGATTAACCGTCCTGCCGTCCGTCGAGATCGGCAACCTGAAGGGGAGCGCAAATATCGCAAGCAGCGGAAACGCGTCCTCCCAGCGGCGCATCACAAGCACGAGCACGCCGATCACCACCGCGGCGGCGAGCGCTCCCAGTACGTAGATCATCGTCTGACCAACGTGAATCCGGTGGGTGAAAGCACCGCACGGCGCAGTTCGTGCAAATACACCCGTACGTGATATTCCCCCGCGGGCGCCGGTGCGCCGGTGTTGACAAGCGTCACGATCGTGGTGCCGTCCGGACCGGTGGTGACGGTCTTGATGCGCGCCGTCCCCTCGCGACCGTTCCAGCGCAGCGCGAGCTGTTTGTACCTTGCCACCGGCCGGTCGCGCACGAGCGTGGCGACGGTGCGTTCGGCAGAGTCGAGGATCGTCACCGTGACCGCTTCGGCGTTGGCGAGCTTGAACGAGATCGGCTCTGCTTTGATGTGCCCGGTCGGTACCGGCGCGAAGATCGGCGCCAGCTCGAACCGCTGCACCGCCGTCGGCGTGTGCTTGAGCCGCTGCGTGATCACGAACGCGGCGAGACACGCGACGACCAGCGCCGCGAACACCCACTTGGCCAGTGGGTCCGCGGGAATCGAGCCCGCGCCCGGCGCGTTGCCCACGCGATTCGCGCCACCACGGTTGGTGCCGCCGCCCGCCGCGCCGGCGCCCGCGATCGAGCCGCCATCCGCGGCGCCGCCCGCGCCGGTCAATCTCGTCCGGCCGGCGGTCGGGGGTCGCCCAGCGCGAAGCGCTCGACCGTGTCCGAGCGCAGACCGAGGCGCAGCGTCTCCAGCGAGAGCACGTCGGCGGGCACGATGTTGCCGAGATTGCACTCGGTGCCGAATTTATGCAGCAGCCACACCTGCTGCTCGCGGCGGGGCGCCTCGAAGATCAGCCTGTCGGGGTCGACCGCGTGCACGATCTCGTCGATCAACCCGGTCCGCACCTCGCCATCGGCCCGATAGATACCGGCGGTGCCCGACTCGCGCGCCTCGGCGATCACCTTCCACGCACCGGCCTGCAGGTCGCGTTCGATCTGTTCCACCCACACATACGGCGCCATGATGAAGTCGGCGTCCTTGCTGCCGACCTCCGACAGCACGACGAACCCGTTCGCGGCGAGCGAGCGGATCAGGTGGCTCTTGACCTCCGGCTCCATCGCGAGCGTGCCATCGGAGACCTCGACGTGGCGCAGCCCGAGCTCGTGTAGCCACGCAATCAGCCCCTCGACCCGGCCCTGGCGCACCGCCAGCTCGGTCAGCGTGCCCCCCAGCACGACCGGGATCCCGTGCGCCGCATAGCGCTCGAGCTTGGGGCGCAGATTCTCGCTCACGAGCGCCGTGCCCCAGCCGAGCTTGACGATGTCGACCGCCGCCCCCGCGACCTCGAGCAGGCCATCGACCTCGGCGACCGACAGCCCCCGGTCGATCACGTGCGTCAGGCCCCGCTCGCGCGGCTTCTGCGAGCGCTCCGGCAGATCGAGAAAGGGAGCCGCTACCGCGGGGGGAGCCATGCCGCAGTCACTACTGGCCCGCGGCACTGTTCGCGCCGGCGGCTTCCGAGTTGTTTTCGCCGCTCGCGCCGGCGGCCCCCGATGCCCCCGACGTTTCGCCGACCGCCGCGGCCTTGTCTTCGCCGGCGACGACCACCACCGTCGCGGAGCCGGCGAGCGAGGCGACCGCGGCTTCGATCGGCTGCACCCGCGTGACGCTAAGCGCGCTCGCCACGCCCTGCGCGTCGGCGCGGTGCCCGCTCGTGTACTCGACGACCGTCGTCGCGTGCGACCCCGGCGGCGTCCCGTCCATCGCGTCCGCCTGCGAATAACCGCCCTGCTGCAGGTCGTTCGCGAGGCTGTGAGCGAGGCCATTGGTGCTGGTGCCGTTCAGCACCACGACCGCCGTGCTCGCGGGGCTCCCCGCGATGGAGCTTTCGCCCTGGTGCGAGCTCGACTGCTTGTGGGCTTTTGCCGCCGCGCTCGAGCCGGTCTTCGCTACCCCCCCACCGGCGTTTGGCGAGCCCTGGCCACTGGATTTGCCGCCTCCATGCAGGCTGAGCACGAGCACCACCGCCACGACCACGACGATCGCCCCACCGAGGATCAGCAGCGTCGCGCGGGCGGGCGAGCGGCGCGCGCGGTGGATGCTCGTGCTCGCCGAGTCCGGTCGCCGCGCGCGCGCATCGGCGTTCAGGCGCCCCGCCTGCCGGGCCGCGGCGGCGGTACCTACCGCAGCGGCGGCCGTCGCGGCGGAGTCGCGCCGCGGATCCGCCGGAGCGGGCGGGCGCGAGGTCGAGGGACTCGGCCGCGGCACGGCAGCGGCACGGCTCGGCGGAACGGCGGGCGAGCTAGACGAGGAGGGGGGCGAGGAGGAGTCGGACGCGGCGGGTGGCATCGGCGCGCGCGGAGTCGCGGTCGCGGCGCGCGGCCGCAGCTGCCGCCGCGGTGGCGGGAGCGCCCGAAGTCGGGGCCGGGGCCTCACCCTGCGGAGGCGCGTCCGTGGCCATGCCCGCGGCTGCGGCTGCCGGCGAGGCCGCTGACTGGGCGGCTCCCCCGGCTCCTCCCTGAGTAGGTGGAATCGGTGACGTCTGCGCGCCGCCCGGAGCGACTGGCGACGAGGCCGCGCCGCCTACCCCGGCCGCCGCGGCCCCATCGGCGGTCACGGGAGCCACGGTTCCTCCAGCCGGTGTGCCCGCAGGCGCAGTCCCCGCGGCCGTCGCGGGCGCGAGCGCACCGGTCCCTCCGGCCGGGGGTGACTGGCCGGGGGCTGTGGGTGACGGTGTTGGCGTGGACCCGCCAGCAGCTGCCGGCACCGCCGGATCGGTGGTCTGCGGCGCGGCCGGCCCCCCGGCGTCCGGCGCGGCGGGCGTTGCCGCCGGAGCTCCCGCCGGTGGCGCGGCCGTGGGGGCGGGTGGGATCCGATTCCCCGCAGCGGTCGATCCAGCGGCAGCCGCAGACACCGCCTGTCCCGCGGCGGCGGCGGGGACGACCTGCCCGGGAGCCCCCGGTGCGGCCCCGGTTGTCTCTCCGGCCGCGGCGGCTGGATTTGCAACGACGCGCGTCGCGATCCCGGCGGCGGCCGCGGCGGCCACCGGGCGGGCGACGACCGGGGTCGTGCGCGGAACCTGGCGCACCGCCGGCACGGGTGGGGAGGCCTGCTGCACGCGCGCGGCGGCGCCGGCGGCCACGCGCTGCTCCAGTTCGGCGGAGCGCTCCGGGGCGCGGCCGGCCCACTCGCGCAGACGCTTCAGCTCACGCGCCTGCGAGAAGAGGAGCAGCGCGAGGATCGCGATCCCTGCCAGCGCGGCGAACGCCGCGATCGCACCGATCTTCGTGAACGTGTTCGAAAGCGATAGCGCTACAGGCAGAACCGTCATGAATCCGGGGAGTGTATGAGGGGCGCAGGCGCAGCGCGTCGCTCGCGGCCGATCGGATCCCCGCCCGCCCCGTTGAGGTCCTCGAAGTTGGGGTCATCCCGAGCCTCCGGGTCCGCAGGCGCCTCGCGCGCGGCGGACAGCTCGGACACCTTCGCCGCCAGCGCCGCCGCATCGCCCTCCAGCACCAGCAGCCCGATCTCCGCGAACATCGCCTCGACCGCCTCCGCCGCCAGCGGTTCGCGCGCGGCGAGCAGGATCTTCTCGGCGACCGTCGGCCGCGAGCGCTCGTAGGAGTTGAACAGCTGCTCGTGCAGCTTCTCCCCGCCGCGCGCGCCGACGATCTCGATGTCGATGTCGCGATCGGGGTCCAGGCCGGACAGCTCGATCATCGCGCGCGCCAGCTCGACGATCCGCACCGGCTCGCCCATGTCGAGCACGAACACCTCCGCGCGGGCGGGTCGGATGGCGTTGGCGGGATCCGGATCCCCGAGCGCCCCCGAGCGAATGATCAGATGCACCGCCTCGGGAATCGTCATGAAGTAGCGCGTCATCCGCTCGTCGGTGACCGTCACCGGGCCGCCGCGCTCGATCTGGCGGCGGAAGATCGGCACGACGCTGCCGGAGGAGCCGAGCACGTTGCCGAAGCGCACGGCGTTGTAGTTCGTCCCCGGCCAGCGCGCCGACGCCGCCTCCAGCGCGAACTCGGCGAGCGCCTTCGACGCGCCCATCACGGTCGCCGGCGCGACCGCCTTGTCCGTCGAGACGAGCACGAAGCGCCGGACGCCGAGATCGCCCGCCACATGCGCGACGACGCGCGTGGCGAGCGCGTTGTTGCGCACCGCCTCGACCGGGTTGGACTCCATCAGGCCGACGTGCTTGTAGGCCGCGGCGTGGAACACGATCGTCGGGCGGTGCTCGGCGAAGACCTCGCGCATGCGCTCCTCTTCCTTGCAATCGGCCAGCACCGCGGCGAGCATCGTCGCCGGCACGTGGCGCTCGTCCTCGAGCTCGCGCTGGATCTGGAAGAGGTTGTCCTCGGCGTGGTCGACGAGCACGATCTTGCGCGGCTCCACGCGCGCGATCTGGCGGCATAGCTCGGCGCCGATCGAACCGCCCGCGCCCGTCACGAGCACCGTCTCGCGCGCCAGATAGGCGCCCACCCGCTCCAGCTCCATCTGCACCGGCTCGCGGCCGAGCACGTCCTCCACACGCACCTCGCGCATCTGCCGCGCGAGCGTGCCGCCGCCGCTGCTGGTCTGCAGCAGCTCGAACACTGTCGGCAGCGTCCGCACCGGGATGCCCCGCGTGCGGCACTCGCGCACGACGCGCGCGCGTGTGGAGCCGGGGGCGGAGGGAATCGCGATGATCACCTCGTCGGGTTCGGTCTCGCCGAGCACCCGCGACAGCTCGTCCTCGGTGTTGCCGCGCACCTTCACCCCTTCGATCCGCAGGCCGCGCTTGCGGGGGTCGTCGTCGAGAAAGCCCACCGGCTGCAGGCCGAGCCCGCGGTTGCGCACGATCTCGCGCAGCACCAGGCGCCCGCCGTCGCCGGCGCCGACGATCAGCACGCTGCGCTCGCCCCTGCGTCCACCCCTGAACGCGGCCAGCGGACGGCGCTCGTAGATGCCGCGGGCGAGCATCCGCGCGCCACACAGGAACAGCAGGCACAGCAGACCGAACAGCACGACCACGCCGATTGGCAGGACCACCGCCACGGTGATCCCGTGGGGATAGCGGTGCACCGGGCGCGCGACATCGATGCCGACGACGCTCAGCAGCACGATCAGCACGACCGCCCGCAGGATCGCCTCATAGTCGCGCTGCCCGGCATAGCGCCAGGGCCGCTGGTAGACCCGCGCCAGCACGAGCACGACCAGGCTCCCCGCCAGCACCCACCAGATCGTCCGTTCGAACAGCAGCTCGTAGTCGTGCGGCAGGCGCGAGCCACCGCCGCCGCCGTTGTCGAAGCGCAGCGCGAACGCGAGGTAGTAGGCGAGCGCGACCAGCGCCCCGTCCACCGCGAGCTGGGGCAGGGAGTGCCGGTGTATGGGAAGGGCCGCCGCGCGGATCCGTCGGCGCATTCGCTCGATTGTACGGGCTGCTCAGTCGCCCAGCGGGCTCAGCAACAGCTCCACCAGCACCCGCGGGTCGCGGCGCACGCGCGGTGTGTCGGCCGCGGGGAGGCGGCGCTCCAGCTCGAGCTCGCCCGGATCCTCCAGCTTGCGCAGGCGGCCTTCCCCGATCAGGCGCTCGTCGACCGCGCCCAACCGTCCCTCGAACGTCGTGTACACGGGCGTGCCGAGCGCCACGGCCTCGCGATTCATCGTGCCGCCGGCCGAGATCACGAGATCCGCGCATGCGATCAGCGACTGCGCGTCGATCGCCTGCTCGGGCACCACGAAACCGGGCACCCCGGCCAGCTCGCGGCGCTGCGCGTCGACGCGCGGCAGCACCACCGGCTGCAGACCGTCCGTGGCGGCAGCCTCGCGCAGGCGTCCCAGGACCCGCGCGAACAGATCGTTCTCGAAGCGGTGATAGAGCGAGACCTCCGGCGGCGTGCGCACGACGACGATCGGCCGCTGCTCGTCGAGGCCGAGCTCGACGAGCACGGCCGGGTCGGGCTCGAAGTCGGCCAGGTAGTACTCCTCCTTGAGGCCCTCGTACGCGCGGATCTTGCCGCGCGCGCCGTAACGCTCCAGCCGCGCCGGTGGGATCGCGTCGGGCACCACGACCGCGCGCGCCAGGCGGCAGTTGACGTTGTGCTGCACGGTCGCCCACTCGTAGTCGAACATCGTCGCGCTCGGGATCCGTAGCGTCGCGGCCGCGACGCTGACGTCGTTCGAGCCGTGGCCGAGCGCGATGTCGAAGCGGCGGCGGCGGGGTGGGCGCGTGGCGGAGAGGTTGGCGCCAGCGGATGGATCGGCATTCGCGCCGCGCGCCCAGCGCACGAGCGCGGCCGAGCGCGACGCGAGCCCCGTGGCCTTCGCGCCCAGGCGCTCGCCGCGGTGGTGGCCGATCGCCGTGTGCGCGATCCCGAAGCGCTCGCACAGCGCGAGCGTCTGCGCGAAGTCGCGGGCGGTCACCTCGACCTCGTGGCCGTCCGCGCGCAGGCGCTCGATCACCGGTCGCATCACGAGCACGTGCGGGCTGTTCGTCAAATCGATCCAGACGCGCATCTGCCGCACGGTAACGCCCCGCCCCGCGGCCCGGAGCGATCGCGCGCGTGCACTGTCCGTCATCGGCGCCGAATACGCCTGGTTCGTGGCCCACCCGAACGCCGGTATCGTTGCCCCGCATGCTGATCCTCGCATCGATCTCCGAGACGCTCGTCAACGAAACCTCGCACTTCGTGCGCGACGCGGGCCTGCCCGGGGTCTTCGCGCTGATGGCGATCGGATCGGCCTGCATCCCGATCCCCTCCGAGGTGGTGATGCTGTTCGCCGGCTTCGCGGTCGCCGACCCCGGCCAGAGCGCCTCGCAACACCACATGACGATGGTCGGGATCATCCTCGCCGGCCTGCTCGGCACGATGGTCGGCTCGTGGATCACGTACGGAATCGGGCGCGGCGGGCGCCTCGAGTTGCTCGAACGTCACGGCTCGAAGATGAGATGGAACCCCACCCACCCGGCGCAGATCGAGCGTGCCGAACGCTGGTTCGAGCGCTTTGGAGAACCCGTCGTCTTCTTCGGGCGCATGGTCCCGCTGATCCGCGCCTTCGTCTCGCTGCCCGCCGGCGTCGCGCGGATGCCGTTCTGGCGCTTCAGCGTGCTGTCCTTCCTCGGCTCGATCCCCTGGGTCCTCGCGCTCGCGTTCGCCGGGCACGCGCTCGGGAGCGACTGGACGACCGTGCGCAAGGGCTTCCAGTACCTCGACTACCTGATCCTGCTGCTGATCGTCGCCGGGATCGCCTACGCGATCGTGCGGCGACGCGGCGGTGGAGGGCGAGCGCGAATCGGCCTGCCGGGCGAGGGCCAGGACCCTGACGCGGGGCCGGCAGCGAGCGCGGGGGCGGGGACGAGCGCGGGGACGCAGGCCACGGCGATGGACGACGCGCCGCCGATCGAGGCTGCGGGGGCCCGCGGGTCCAACACCCAGACCGACGTGGGCTGAAAGAGCACGCGATGGGAACGCCGGCACGGCTCTCCCTCCGCCATGCCCTCGCACTCGGCCTGGCCCACGGCCCGACCGAGCTCTTGCCGATCTCCTCCTCGGCCCACACGATCCTGATCCCGCTGCTCGCGGGCTGGCCCTACGGCGAGCTCGACCCCGAGCTGCGCAAGTCCTTCGAGGTCGCGCTTCACGCGGGGACCGCCGCCGCCCTGCTCGTCGATCTGCGCTCGCTCGAGTCCCACCCCGTCGTGCGCGCCGTGCTCGAGCGGTTCGGCGCGGCGCGGCGCGGCGAGCGCGGGCCGGGACAGCCGCAGGTCAGCCCCTCGCGGGTGCAACAACTGCAGGTGGGACAGCCGCGGGCGGGCGGGCGACTGCCGAGCACGGTGGCGCTCCCGGCCACAGGACCCGTGGATCTCCCTGCGCGCCGGACGCTGCTCGTCGTCGCGCTCTCCTTCGTCCCACCGGCGCTCGCCGGCTACACCTTCGAGCAGCCCCTCCAGCGCCGTCTCAGCGGGCCCACCACGATCGTCGCCGGCCTGCTGCTCGGGGGTGTGGCGATGGCGCTCGCGGACGCTTGCAGCCCGGATGGTACGCGCCCACTCGCACAGGCAAGCGCGATCGACGGCCTGCTGCTCGGCCTGGCCCAGACGTGCGCGCTCGTCCCCGGGGTCTCGCGCAGCGGCGCGGTGCTCACCGCGGCCCGCGCGCGGGGGTTCGGACGCACAGACTCCAATACGCTCGCGCGGCGCACGGGCCTCCCGGTGATCGTCGGGGCCGGGGCGCTCAAGACCGGACGCCTGCTCCAGCACCGCGCGGGACATGGGGAGCGGATCCCCGGCGGCCGTGCGCTGCTGCTCGGGGGGGGCGCCTCCTTCCTCTCGACGCTCGCCGCCACCCGCCTGCTGCGACGCGGCCGCGGGGCGCAAACCGCGGGGGCGCTCTGGCCCTACGCGCTCTACCGCGGCCTGCTCGCGGCCTGCGTGAGTCGACGCCTGCGAGAGACGCACAATAAGAGCGGATGACGACGATGCTCGGGACCCTGCTCGGCGGGCGCTACCGCCTCGACGCCCAGATCGGACGTGGGGGGATGTCGACCGTGTACCGCGCCTTCGACACGGTGCTCGAGCGACCGGTCGCGATCAAGCTGATGCACCGCGAGATCGCTTCGGACTCCGCCCAGCTGGAGCGCTTTCGCCGCGAGGCGCGGTCGGTCGCGCGGCTCAACCATCCCCATATCGTCACGGTGATCGACGTGGGCGAGGAGCCCTTGCCGGACGGCGCGCGCGACGGTCTGGATGGGGCGGGGGGAGAGATCGTTGGAGTGGGGATGGGGCGCCCACCCACCCGGGCGGGGACTCCATACATCGTGCTCGAGTACGTCGACGGCGAGACGCTCAAGACCCTGATCCGGCGCGACGGGCCGCTCGAGATCTCCAGTGCGATCGCCTACACGATCGAGCTCGCGCGCGCGCTCGGGGCCGCGCACGAGCGTCTGATCGTGCACCGCGACGTCAAGCCACAGAACGTTCTGGTCGGCGTCGAAGGTGGAGCCAAGATCACCGACTTCGGGATCGCGCGCACGCTCACCGAGGAGGGCCTCACGATGGATGGGCGCGTGCTCGGCACGACCGACTACATATCTCCCGAGCAGGCGCTCGGACAGTCGGTCACGGGCCAATCCGACCTCTACTCGCTCGGCATCGTCTTCTACGAGATGCTCACCGGCACCGTGCCGTTCACGGGCGAGAGCCCCGTCGCCGTGGCGATGAGGCACGTGCGCGAGGACGTCCCCGATGTGCAGCTCGCGCGGCCCGAGGTCTCCGCCGCGACCGCCGCGGTCGTCGATCGCGCGACCGCCAAGGACCTGTCGCTGCGCTACCCCGACGCCGCGAGCATGGTCGCCGAGCTCGAGGAGGCGCTGGCGATCGAGGCTTCCCGCACGGGGCAGACCACCGGGGAGGTGACAACCGTGCTGCGCACGCTGCCCGGGAGCACCCGCCGGCGCCTGCCCTGGCGCATGCGCCATCCCGTGCGCTGGATCGTCTCGCTCGCGCTGCTCGCGGCGCTCGTCGCGCTGACGTTGATCCTCGCCGCGAACGGCGCGCACCGCGGCGTCACGCCGGACGTCGTCGCACAGCCGGGGCTGGTCGCGGTCCCGCTCGCGCAGACGGCGGCCCACGACTACAACCCGTTCGGCACCGGCCCCGAAAATCGCGAAGACGACCAGAACGTCGTCGACGGCGACCCGAATACCAGCTGGAGCACCGAGCACTACTACGACGGCACGCTCAAGAAGGCCGGCGGCACCGGCGTGGGGCTGTATGTCGACGCGGCGCCCGGCGTCGCCGGTAGGCAGATCGAAATCCAAACGCCCACGCCCGGCTTCGCGACCCAGGTTTATGTCGCCAACCAGATCAACCTCTCGCTGCCCTACGGCAACTCGACGCCGCTGACCGCGCGGGGCTGGCGCGGGCCGGTCGGGGCCGACCACGACGTCCGCGGCAGCGCCCACATCTCGCTCGCCGCCCTCGACGGCGCACGCTATCGCTACTACCTCGTCTGGATCACGACGCTGCCACCCGGCATGGAGTTCGCGTCGATCTCCGAAATCACGCTGTTTCGCTGAGCGGCACGTGGCGCTCGTGGCGCTCGTGGCGCTCGATCGCCAGCCGGCAAAGGCGGTCGACCAGCTCCGGATAGACGATCCCGGAGGCCTCCATCAGCTTCGCGTAGACGCTCGTCGGCGTGAAGCCGGGCATCGTGTTCAGCTCGTTCACCAGCACGCGCTCGCCGTCGACGAAGAAGTCGACCCGCGCCAGCCCCTCGCAACCTGCGTACGCGAACGTCTCCAGCGCGAGCTCCATCACGCCGGCACGAGCGCTGGCGCTGATCCGCGCGGGAATCTTCAGCTCCATGCCCCCCTGCGTGTACTTCGCGCCGTAGTCGTACCAGTCGCCCGCGAAGACGATCTCCCCGGGCTCGCTCGCCAGTGCCGCCACGTCACCCGCACCTGCGCCCGCTCCAGAGCTGGCTCCGGCTCCGGCCGGGGCGACGCTTCCCTCCACCAGTCGCCCGCGAGCTGGCGCCTCTCCGCGAGCTGGCGCCTCTACTTCAGGTAGACCCAGCACCCCGCACTCGACCTCCACTCCCGCGGCCTGCGCCTCGACGATCACCAGCGCGTCGTGCGCGAACGCCGCGTCGACCGCCTCCGCCAGCTCCTCGGCGGCGCTCACCTTCGCGATCCCGACCGACGAGCCCTGGTGCGCCGGCTTGACGAACACCGGCAACCCCAGCGCGGCCACCTCAGCAAGTATCTCCGCGCGCGCCATACGCCAGTGCGGCGCGCGGACGCCGACGTACTCGACCTGGTCGACACCGGCCGCCCCCATCAGCCGCTTGAACAGGACCTTGTCCATGCACACCGCCGACGCCGCCACCCCGGCCCCGACGTAGGGTACGTCGAGGCTCTCGAGCATTCCCTGCAGCGTGCCGTCCTCGCCGAACGGCCCGTGCAGCGCCGCGAACGCGACGTCGGCGCCGAGCAGGCCCGCGCCCGGGCATACGCTCAGCGGCCGGCCCTCGTAATGCCAGGCGCCGTCGCGTTCGATCTGCACCCACAGCACCTCGTGTCCGGCCGCCTGCAGGCCCTCGCGCACCGCGCGCGCGGAGGACAGCGACACCTCGTGCTCGGCCGAGCGACCTCCGGCGAGCACAGCCACCCGCAGCGGCGCGTGCGCGTTCACTGGCCGGGGACTGGCGTTGGCGTGACAGCGGGCGGCGTGGTCGTAGTGGTCGTCGTCGGCGTGGTGGTCGGTGTCGTCGGCGTGGTCGTCGTTTCCGTGGCCATGCCGATCCAGATCGTCACCGTCGCGCCCTTGCGGGCCTTGGCGCCGGCGGACGGGTTCTGCTTGAGCACATGCCCGACGCGCGCCGGTTCGCTCGTCGGTTCGGTGACGGTCTTGACCGTGAAGCCCGCATTTTCGAGCGCTTCCGTCGCGGCCACTTCGGTCCTGTTCGCGACCCCGGGGACGGCGACTTCCTTCGGCGCCTGCGCCACGACCAGGTTCACCGTACCGCCCGTGGGCAGCGTCGCGGGCGCGGCGGGCGACTGCGAGAGGACCGTTTCCGGCGTCTGGCTTGCGGAGACCTGAGGAGTGATCGCGCCGACCGCCAGGCCCGCGGTCGTGAGGGTCGCTTCAGCGGCCTTCTGCGTCTGGCCGGTCACATCGGGTACGTGCACCTGCGCGGGGCCGCTGGAGACGAACACGGTGACGGGGCTGCCGACCTCCACGACGATCCCCGCTGACGGATCGGTCGAGACCACGTGTCCCTGCGCGACCTTCGCGCTCGACTGTTCCTGCGTCGTCGGCTTGAAGCCGGCCTTGCGCAACTTGCTCTCGGCCGTGGCCGTGGTCAGCCCTTCGACCGCCGGCAGCGCGGCGGTGCCGGGGCCGGCGGAGACGAGGATGCTCACGCGCGACCCCTTCCCGACTTCGCTGCCGCTCGACGGCGTCGCGCTGACGACCTCGCCGCTGGGGACGGTGGAGCTCGCGGTCGTCGAGGCGACCGGGTCGAGGTTCGCGGCGTGCAGGCGCGCGAGCGCGACGGCTTCGGTCTGGCCGACGACGTCCGGCACCGTGACCTTGCCTCCGGAGGAGGCGAGCAGCAGGCCGAGCGCGACCAGCGCCGCGACGAGCAATAGGCCGCTACCCCACAGCAGCCAGCGCCGGCGCCGATCCCCGTCCTCGGGCGGGCGGCCGTTCTCGTCGCCACGCCCATCGGCGGGCGGCAGCAGCAGGGCGCCGGACTCCGGGAACGGCGCGGCCGCGCCGGGTCCCGCGCCCGGCGGCGCGGCGTAGGGCTCACCGGCGGCGAGGGCGGTGCCGGCGATCGCGCCGGCGAACGCTGTGCCCGCGCTGATCGGCAGCGCCGCGCGCGCCTGCTGGAGGGCCGCGATGAACTCGTCGGCGTCGGCGAAGCGCCGCGCCGGATCCTTGGCGAGCGCGCGCAGCACGACCGCGTCGAGCGCCGGCGTGACGCCCGGCTGCAGCTCGCTCGGCGGGCGCGGCTCGGCCGAGACCTGCTTGAACGCGATCGCGACCGCGGTCTCGCCGTCGAACGGGACCGAGCCGGTGAGCAACTCGTAGAGGATGATCCCGACCGCGTACAGGTCGGAGCGTCCGCTCACCGTCTGCCCCTGGGCCTGCTCGGGAGAGAGGTATTGGGCGGTGCCCATGATCGACCCCGTCAGCGTCATGTCCGAGGCGCCCGCCTTGGCGATCCCAAAATCCGTGACCCGCGCGCGGCCCTCCTCGTCGAGGATCACGTTGTGGGGCTTTAGGTCGCGGTGGATGACCCCGCGCTTGTGCGCGAAGCGCGCGGCGCGCAGAACCTGCGTGACGATGTCGATCGCCGCCGCGGGGTCGAGCGCCCCCTGCTCGCGGACGACGGTCTTCAACGTGCGGCCGGCGACGTACTCCATCGCGATGTAGTAGGTCCCGTTCCACTCGCCGCGGTCGAAGATCGCGACGATGTTCGGGTGCGACAGCGCGGCCGCGCTCGAGGCCTCGCGGCGAAAGCGCTCGACGAACTCCTGGTCTTCGGCGAAGTGGTGGTGCAGCAGCTTCACCGCGAGCTGGCGGCCGAGCAGCTGGTCTTCGGCGAGGTACACGTCGGCCATCCCCCCCGAGCCCAATCGCGAGATCACCCTGTAGCGCCCGTCGATGATCGTATTTGGCTCAACCATTGGACCTCAGCAGCACTTCCATGACCTGCTTGGCGACCGGCGCCGCGTATGTGGCCCCGTAGCCCGGCACGCCCTTGATCGTCACGGCGATCGCGACGGTCGGATTCGCCGCCGGGGCGAAGGCGATGAACCAGACGTTGTTGTCTTCGTTGCCGACCTGGGTTTCGGCGGTGCCGGTCTTGCCGGCCACCGGCACCCCCGGGATCTGGGCGGGGGTGCCGGTGCCAACGTTTACGACAGCTTCCATCATCGAAGTAACGGCCGACGCGGTCGACGGTTTCATCACGACCGACTGCACGCGCGGTGAGATCTGCTTGACGGTGCGGCCTTCGGGGTCGACGATCCGTTCGGTCAGGTGCGGGGCCATCAGCGTGCCGTGGTTGGCGACGGCCGCCGCCACCTCGGCCATCTGCAGCGGTGTGACCTGCAGTTTGTCCTGGCCGATGCCCATCCGTCCGACGTCGATCAGCGGGCTCGTGGGCGCGAGCAGGCGTTCGCCTTCGTATGAGCCGCTGGCGGACATTTCGTCGGCGGGATAGTCGAGCTGGGGCTTGGCGTCGAAGCCGAAGCGGTTCATGTAGCGGGCCAGCGTGCGCTTGCCGACGTGTTCGGCGACCTGCGCCCACACGGTGTTGACCGATTTGGCGAGCGCCGCGGTGAGCGTCAGCTCGCCAAAGCTTTCGTCGTAGTCGTTTGCCAGCGGCACGCCCGAGACGAGGATGTCGTTGCGCCCGCTCAGGGTCGAGGACGTCGTGAACTCGCCGGTGTCGATCGCTGCGGTCGCCGTCACGATCTTGAAGGTCGAGCCCGGGGCGTAGCCGTATTGCAGCGCGCGGTTCAGCAGCGGCGCGCTCGATTCGTGCGCGATCCGGTCATAGCCGCTCGTCGAGCTCAGCGTGTTCGGGTCATAGCTCGGCGTCGAGGCCATCACCTTCACCGCCCCGTCGCGCGGGTCGAGCGCGACCACCGCGCCGCTGTGTTCGCCCAGCGCCGCGAGCGCGGTGCGCTGCGCGCTCGGGTCGAGCGTCGTGAGGACTTCGTCGCCCTGGCGGCGCTTGCCCTGCAGCTGGTCGAGGATCGCCTGCAGGTTCGTCGCGCTCGTTTCCCCGTTCAGCGCCGTGTTGCGATAGCGCTCGATGCCCGTCTGCGTGAGGTCGGTGTAGGCGTAGCCGACCGTCTGCGCGAACAGCGACCCACTCGGATAGGTCCGCCGGTAGGTGCCTTCGGGGCCGCGCACGCTGCGCGCGAGCACCTCCCCGTTGGACGCGAGGATCGGGCCACGGGCGATCCGTTCCTGCTCGAGCAGCGCGCGCGCGTTGAGCGGGCTGCTGCGCAGCGACGAGGCTTCGAAGATCGTCCAGCGCGAGGTGAACGCGATCAGCAGCGCGAACAGCAGCACGACGAGCCCGTAGAGGCGCACGATCGGGCGATTCATCGCGGCGAGGCTCCTGTCCTCATTTGAGCTCTCCCAGTTCGAGGCTGCGCACCAGTTCCGCGGCATCGGCTTCCGAGCGAAGCGTTTGGTCGAGCAGCGTCTTGCGCTGCTGGGCGCTCAGCGTCGAAGCGCTGACCCCGGAGACGTAGTCTTTGGCGTAGAGCTTCAAGCCACCGGGCAGTTCGTAGGGAAAGCCGCTGTACAGCGTCACCAGGCCGCGGCTGTTCGTGCCGATGAAGTAGACCGACTGCGCGGTCACGTACACCCCCGCGGCGATTAGTGCCAGCACCCCGAGCACGACCCCGGCCGCGATCGCGCGACGCAACCGTCGCCTGCGTCGCGTGCGCGGCGGTGTGCCCGGCGTGGGCTGGCGTGGCTGGCGCAGCCTGACGGCGTGTTCCTCCTCCGCGGCATGCGCGAGCGGGGGGGCGAGCGTCACGGGCGCGACCCCGCCCCCGACGTGATGGCTCTGCTCAGCGCTCGCGGCGGGCAGCGACTCGACCGAGCCGTTTGCCGGCAACGCCGGAATACCGGTCAACGTGGCGGGGTCCTCGGCAAGCGAAGGGGCTGCGATCGCGACCTCCTCGACGCGCAGCAGCACGACCGTGATGTTGTCGCGCCCGCCGGCCTCGTTCGCCGCCGCGATCAGCGCCTCACCGGCGTCGCGCAAGCGTCCGTGGTCGAGCAGGATCTCGACGAGCAGGGCGTCGGGGACCATCGTCGTGAGGCCGTCGCTGCAGAGCAGGTACACGTCGCCATCGCGGGCGCGGTAGGAGCGGGTGTCGATTTCGACTTCCGGCTCCGGGCCGAGCGCACGGGTGATGACCGAGCGCTGCGGATGCTCGACGGCCTCCTCGGGCGTGAGCTTGCCCTGGCGAATCAGCTCGTCGACGAGCGAGTGATCGTCGGTCAACCGCAGCAGCTCCCCGTCGCGCAGGCAGTAGGCGCGACTGTCGCCGACGTGTGCGATCGCGACCTCCTCGGCGCCGACATAGACGGCGGTGAGCGTCGTGCCCATGCCCGCGTGCGCCGCGTCGGCCTGGGAGCGCTCGTGGATGCTGACGTTCGCCGCGCGCGCGTAGGCGGCGAGGCTGCGCTCGGCGTCGGTCGTGTCGTCGAGGCCGTGCTGGAAGGACTCGATCGCCAGGCGCGAGGCGACCTCCCCCGCCTGGGCGCCGCCCATGCCGTCCGCCACCACGAACAGCGGCGAGCGGGCGAGCATCGAATCCTCGTTCGCGCGGCGCTGGCGGCCGGTGTCGGTTCCGATGTATTGCTCGGCGACGCGCAGCATCAGTCGATCTCGAACGCGAATTCGCTGTCGCCGATGCGCACCCGATCGCCCGGGTGCAGCGGCCGTGCTGTCTCCAGCAGCTCCTCGTTGAGGTAGGTGCCGTTGGTTGAGCCGAGGTCCTCGATGACCACTATGTTGCCCTGCTCGTACACGCGAGCGTGCCGCGAGGAGGCGAAGGGGTCCTCGAGGCGGATCTCCGCGCGGTCGCCGCGGCCGAGCACGATGTCGCCGTCGAGGTCGTAGATCATCCCCGGGTCGTGCCCGGGCGCGCGCTCGACGACGAGCTTGGGGGCGCGATGGGCGACGTCGGCGCTGTGAAGCGTCGAGGCCGAGTACAGCCCGGTCGCGTCGGCGGGGATCGCCTCGCCCTCGATCGGAATTCCGCCCGCCCCGCCGCGGCCGGCGCCGCGCAGGTCCTTCAGCGCGCTGCGCGCCACCCACAGCAGGAACAGATACAGCACGGCGAGGAAACCGAACTTCAGCGCCACGGATACGGGTGCGAGCGTGGTCATCCGAGTTCGAAGACGATCTCGGTCGAGCCGATCTCGACACGGTCGCCCTGGCGCAGCGGCTGCGCGCCGTGGATCGCGCGACCGTTCACGCGGACGCCATTGGTCGAGCCGAGGTCACGCAGCGCCCAGCCCGCGGGGTCGGGGCGCAGCTCGGCGTGCCGGCGGGATGCGCCGGCATCGTCGAGGACGACGTCGCATTCGCGGCTGCGCCCGATCGTGCCGCCGGCGGGAGGGACGATCAGCCGCCGGCCGCCGACCGCGAGCAGCGCGCGAGCAGCGCGGCGTGTCTGGGCTTCCTCGAGCGGCTGCCTGGTGCGCGCCGAGGTGCTGTAGATCATCGTCTGGCCGTGTTCGTCGGGCGGCTGGGAACCGAATGGGGCCGGCGGCGGCGGCGATACCCGCGGGGCCGCCGGCTCTTCGCGCTGCTCGGGCGGGCGCACCAGCCGCGCCTGGATGCCGAATTCGCCGAGCGCCAAGTCCTCGTCGGTGTGGAAGGCGATCGCCGGTGGCGAGGCGAGGATCAGATCCTCACGACGAGCGTGCTCGAGCAGGTATCCGCACAGCTCGTCGATCACCTCGTGCTCGACTCCGTCGTAGCGCGCGCGGTCCTGCGGCGAGAGCCACACCGAGTACTCGTTCGGCGCGTACACCCGCGAGACCGAGGCGGTGCGGTGCTCGTCCATCTCGCGGGCGAGCTTGCGGGCGAGCTCCATCGGGCGCACCTCCGTGCGAAACAGGCGGCCGAAGCCGCCTTCGACGAGGCTGGCGATCGTGGTCTCGAGGCTCTTCAGCGGGTTCATCGGAGGGGGTGGACCGGGCTCGTCCGCGGGCCGGCACTGCCCACTTTAAGGACCCGCCTCGATGGGAGCGTACGGTGCCGGGGAGATCGCGGCGCGGAGCATGTCCCGTGGGCCGCCCGTGGACCGCCTCAGACAGGGCCGCGCAACGCGCGCGCGGCGACGGCGAACGCGCCGGCCAGGATCGCGCCGAGGACAGCGCCACGCGGGGTCGCGGACACGCCGGGTACCGCGTAGCCGGCGTAGTGCGGTGCGCAGGCGAGCAGCAGCGCCAGCGACCAGGCGCCCGCGGCGAGCACGTCGAGCACGGCGCTGCGCCCGCGCACGATCCACGGCAGCAGTGCGGCGGCAGCGGCCCAGACGGCCGCGCCGTAGAGCACGCCGAGGCTGAGGCTGGGGCCGATCACGTGCGTGGCGGCGCTGCTCAGCGAGCTCTCCCACACCGCTCGCGCGGGCATTCCGGCCGGGACGCGCAGCCACAGGCGGCGGTCCAGCAGCGGCGCGGCGAGGATCAACCACCAGTAGCCGAGCGCGGCGAGCGCGGCGCGCTCGATCAGACGCGCGCGTTGACCGGCGAGCGCGGGGAACGCGCCTGCCAGCCCCACCGTGCCGAGCGCCGGCGCGAGCGCGGCCGTGAACCAGCCGAGCCCGGAGCGGCGCGGCAGCAGGACCAGCGGCGCGGCGGCGGCGAACAGCAGCAGCGCGGCGCCGGGAAGACCCGTCGCGAGCAACCAGACGATCGCCGCGAGCGCGCACCCCAGCCACACCGCGCGCGGCAGCGCGAAGCGCCGCGCGGGGAGCGACGAAGGCTCGTCCTGCTGCGTCCCCTCCCGATCATCGGCGCCAGCCGGAATCGGCTGAAGGGGACTTTGTGCGTGGGTGCCTTGCCAGTTCGGCGCGTGGTCGAGCTCCCCGGCCACCTGTGACCCAGCGTCGAGATCGCGGTCGTGGTCTTGGTCCCCCCCGTGCGATGTGTCCGCGAAACCACGCTGGCGGGCAGCACGGCGAACGCCACGACGCGGTCGCCTGAGACCGTGCGCAAGCGCCTCCTCGAGCTCCACCCGTAGGTCCTCGAGCGTGCCCCGCTGCGCGGGCTCGGGCAGCAGCGCGAAGTCGATCGCACGCGTGAGCGAGCGCGGCAGATCGCCCCGGCGCCGCGCGAGCGGCTCGAGCCGGCTGCCAATGCGTCGCGCCGTCGCCGCCGGCGTGGCGCCGCGCACGGGGTTCTCTCCCGCGAGGCCCTCGTAGAGGACGAGCGCCAGCGCGTATAGATCGGCGGGCTCGGCGGCTTCGTGGCCCTCGCTCTGCTCGGGTGCCATATACGCGAGCGTGCCGAGCACGTCGCCGGTGCGCGTGAGCGCGTCTTCGCCGGTCAGCCGGGCGCCGCCGAAGTCGGCGAGCTTGGCCACGCCACCGCGCTCGTCCGGCTCGTGGGGAACGAGCACGTTCTGGGGCTTGACGTCGCGATGGATCACGCCACGGTCGTGCGCGTGGGCGAGCGCGTCGGCGAGCGCGATGCCGATCTCGAGCAGCTCCTCGTCGGCGAGCGCGTCGGCGGCGATCAGCTCCGCGAGCGTGTCGCCGTGGATCAGCTCGGAGATCAGGTAGAAGGCGTCCTCCGCGGCGCACGCCTCGTGCAGGACGACGATCGCCGGGTGCGCGAGACGCGCACTGGCGAGCGCCTCGCGGCTCGCGCGCTCGCCGTCGAGCGGATCCCCGCCCGCCGCGAGCGCGATCCGCTTGACCGCGACTTCGCGGTGCAGCAGCTCGTCGTGGGCGCGCCACACCACGCCGAAACCGCCGGCGCCGAGACGTTCGAGCAGGCGGTAGCGGCCGAGGACCAGCGTCTCCCCCGTAGTGCTTTCGCCACCGGAGCCGTCGCCACCGGAGCCGTCGCGTCCGGCTCGCTCGCGTCCGAGACCATCACCATCGCGCGCGACGCCCCGCCCAGCGATGACGCGGGGGTGACGACGCGCGAAGAATCTAGAGGTCGGCGCCGCGGCGGAGGGTCGCGTCTCGGTAGCGCCTTGATCCGGCTGCCCGTCGTGGGCGTGGACGAGGGTGTCGAGCGAGTCCACCGCCTCCCGTCTTCGCCTCCCGCAGGCCATCCACCTGCCCCGTCCGGCAGGAAAAAGCGCCGTGAGCGCGAAGTTGCAGGATTACGAGGCGGGTGGTCGCCAGTCATACTGGGCCACTTCGATAGGCCCCTGGGAAGGAGTGATTGGCTTTTGTCGTTCTTCGACGACGGCGAGGAGACGGAGACAGCGTCCCGCCCACAGGCTCGCGCACCACGCTCGCCGCGGCGTCCACAGCCACGCCGCGCGCAGCACCGCGAGGATCCGCACGGGCGCGACCAGCACACGCTGATGATGCGCCGGCGCGTGGCCGCCGGCGTCGGTGTGGTGCTGCTGATCGTGATCGTGCTGGTCGTGAACGGCTGCCTGAAAAGCCAGGCCAAGCAGTCGCTTGAAACCTACAACCGCGACGTCAGCCGGATCGCACAGGAATCCGAACAGCAGGTCTCCAAGCCCTTCTTCTCTGAACTCACCAATGCCAACTCGAAGTCGGCGCTCGACGTCGAGAACCAGCTCGACCAGCTGCACATCCAGGCCCAGAGTCAGGCGGCCGCCGCCAAGGGCCTGAGCGTGCCGGGCGCGATGAGCGGCGCCCAGCGCGACCTGCTGCTGGCGCTCGACTTCCGCGCCGAAGGGGTCGCCAAGGTCGCCGGCCTCGTACGTACGGCGCTCGGCGGCAAGGCCAAGCAGGCGAGCACGCTGATCGCGGGCGACATGGAGATCTTCCTCGCCTCCGACGTGATCTACTCCCAGCGCGTCGTGCCGCTGATCCAGCAGACGCTCGCCGAAAACGGCATCCAGGGGCAGAGCACCGCCGCCAGCCGCTTCCTCCCGAACCTCGGCTGGCTCGAATCGGCGACCGTCTACTCGCGCCTCACCGGCCAGCCGGCCGGCAGCTCCGCGAGCGGCGGGGTCGCTCCGGGCCACCACGGCAGCGTGCTCAAGGGTGTGAGCGTGGGCACCAAGGCGCTCGAACCGGAACCGGCGCTCAACCACATCAGCGGCGGCAGCAGCCCGACCTTCACGGTGATGGTCGAAAACGACGGCGAATTCCCCGAGACCGACGTGAGGGTCGACCTCAACGTGACAGCCGGAGGCAAACAGCTGAAGGCCTCCCACGTGATCGACTCGACCGAACCCAAAAAGACCGTCAACGCCGAAATCCCCGTCTCCGGGATTCCTCCCAACGTCGCCTCGAAGATCGAAGTCCAGATCGAACCGGTGCCCGGCGAAACCAACCACGAAGGAACGAAGGGCACCTTCCTGGGGATCTTCGAATAGACCGGCGCCGTTGCCGGGCCCTATGGCAAAAGCGGGTGCGAGCGGCGAGCGCGCCCGCACCGCCAGCTAAGTTGTGCCGATGGCGAGCACGCTGACCGACACCCAGGGCATCGTCGCCCTCGCCGCCGGCGCCGTTGCGGTGATTGCGCTGCTGGCGTGCCTGGCGCTGGCGCTCGGGATGCGCCGCGTGCGCCGCGCGCAGCGGGTGGTGCTCGGCGCGCAGGGCGAGCGCGACCTGGTCGACCACGCCGCCGCGATGCAGGAGGCGTTCGAGGGGTTGCACGGATACGTCGAGGATGTCGCCGCGCGCCTGGACGGACGTCTCGCCGGGGCCGAGCTGGCGCTGCGGGGAGCGATCGCCCACCGGGCGCTGGTGCGCTACGACGCCTACAACGAGCTCTCCGGTCAGCAGTCGATGTCGATCGCGCTGCTCGACGACGAGCGGTCGGGGATCGTGCTCTCCTGCATCCATCACCGCGACCAGGCGCGCGTGTACGCAAAGCAGGTGCACGGTGGGCAGGGCGAGCTCGAGCTCTCGCCCGAGGAGGCGGAGGCGGTACGCCTCGCGCTGGCGCCGCCGGCGCGCGACGATGTGGTCTGAGAGACCAACCGGCGCGCTTCGGGGAGCCCTATGCCTGTCCCTGGTCCTGCTGAGGGGAAATCCCGGAGTGGCCAGCCGGTGATCCCCAGGGTCGGCTATCTCGGTCCCGAGGGGACCTTCAGCGAGGAGGCGCTGCTGGCCGGCGCCGCCCCGGACTCCGTGCGGCCCATCGCGCACGTGAGCATCTACGACGCGGTCGTGGCGCTTCGCGAGGGAGACCTGGAGGGGGCCGTCGTGCCGATCGAGAACTCGCTCGACGGTTCGATCAGCGTCACGCTCGACCTGCTCGCCGACGAGGCCGGCGCGATCCAGATCGTCGGCGAGACGCTGCTCACCGTCAGGCATTCGCTGATCGCCGCGCGAACGGTCGAGTTGAGCGAGATCGACACGGTCCTCACCCACCCGCAGGTCCCCGGGCAGTGCGTGCGGCTGCTGCGCGGCGAGCTCGCCCACGCACGGGTGCTTCCCGCCAGCTCGACCGCCGAGGCCGTGCGGGAGGTGGTCGAGGATGCCCGGCCCGGGCGGGCCGCGCTCGGCACGAAGCTCGCGGCGGAGATCTACGGAGGGACGGTTCTACGCGAGTGCGTGCAGGACCGCGACGACAACGAGACGCGCTTCGTGTGGCTCGGCCGGGCGGGGGAGGGAGCGCCGGCACCGGCACCGCCGCATGGGAACGAGGCCGGGGGCGAAGGGGGCGGAGAGCGCAGGCGAGGATGGAAGACCTCGTTGGTGTTCTGGGGCCCCGGCGCCGACAGCCCCGGCTGGCTGGTGCGCTGCCTGGACGAGTTCGCGCGCCGTGAGATCAACCTCACGAAGATCGAGTCCCGGCCGCGGCGCGAGCGCCTCGGGCACTACATGTTCTTCGTCGACCTCGTCGGCGGCGTGGAGACCGAGCGGAGCGTCAGCGACGCCGTGTCCGGCGTGCGCGAGATGTGCGAGGAGCTACGCGTGCTGGGGTCCTACCCGACGGCCCCTTAGAAAACGGTCCGGCCGGTCGATACACTCGCGGCGCAGTGGATACCAGCGTTCCACCTGTATCAATCCGGTCCGTGTCGCTTTCCGAGCATCGGCGACGCGGGCCTGACAGTGGCCGGGTGCTCGTTCTCAACGCGACGTACGAGCCGATCAACGTGTGCTCGGTCCGGCGCGCCGTCGTGCTGCTGCTGAAGGACAAGGCCGAGCTGCTGGAGCGCGGCGGCTGGGAGCTGCACTCCGAGAACGCCACCCTCGCGCGGCCGGTCGTGATCCGCCTCGTCAGCTACGTCCATGTTCCCCGCGACGCGCACCGGCGCAAGATCACCCGCCGAGCGGTGTTCGCGCGCGACGGCTGGACCTGCCAGTACTGCGGCTCGCACTCGAACCTCACGGTCGACCACGTGATCCCCCGCTCCAAGGGCGGCACCTCCAGCTGGGAGAACATCGTCGCCTCCTGCGCGCCCTGCAACCGCCGCAAGGGTGACCGCCTGCCCAAGCAGGCCGACATGCATCCACGCCATGCTCCCCACATCCCGCGGGCGGAGATCTTCATCCACGTTGCCAGCCCGACGATCCCAGCGGCGTGGTTGCAGTACCTACCGCAAGCGGCCTGACGAGTTCTTAAGAGCGAGGGGCGCCCTCGACCGGACGCCCCTTGCGTGCAACGCTGACTGGAAAACCGAGACGGCTGAAAGTGGCTGCCGGAGGGACCAGAACCGGCGGTCGTCTCGGGGTGTCCCGGGTTGGATTCCGCTAAGCGGTCCAGCCTTTCCGACCTAGCGGCCGGTCACCTCCAGGGTCCCGCAAGGACTGTCAACTAACGTACGGACCACCTCCTTTCTCTGGTATCGCCAGAGTAGCGGACGGAGGTGACACCGGGCAAGTCGCTGCCGTCGCTATTGATCCTCGGAGGCGTCGGCGGTCTCGTCATCTGGATCGTCAGCCTGCGCAGCGGGCCCGTCGCCGCTTGCCGCGTCGGGCATGGCACCGTTTGCGGGCGCCACGCCATCCGCCGGCAACTCGCCCGGCTCGACGGCATCGTCGTCGACGACGAGCGCGATCGCCGAGACGACGTCGTCCGCCTTGAGGTTCATCACGCGCACGCCGGTCGCCGAGCGGCCCTGCTGAGAGATGCCGCCGGCCGCCGTCCGCTGGACCATTCCGCCGACTGAGATGAACACGAGCTCCTGGTGCTCGCGCACGACCAGCGCGCCCGCGAGGCCGCCCTTCTGCTCGGTCAGCTTGATCGTCTTCACGCCTTTGGCGCCGCGGTTGGTTTTGCGGTACTGGCTGATCTGCGTGCGCTTGCCGTAGCCGTTCTCGGTGACGACGAGCAGGTCCATGTCGTCGCGGGCGACGTCCATCGCGATCACGCGGCCGTCCTTGCCGACGTCCATCCCGCGCACTCCTGTCGTGTCGCGACCCATCGAGCGCGCGTCGGACTCGGCGAAACGCACGGTCAGGCCGGCGCGTGAGGTCATGATCACCTCGTCGTCGGGGTCGACCGCGCGGACCGCGAGCAGTTCGTCCTCGTCGCGGATCTTGATCGCGATGATCCCGTCGGCTTTCATCGGGGTGTTGTAGGCGAGCAGCTCGGTCTTCTTGACAGTGCCGTTGCGCGTTGCGAACACGAGGTACTTGGTCTCGGTGAAATCACGAGTGGAGAGCACCGCCTGGATCCGCTCGCCCTCGCGCAGCGGCAGGATGTTGACGAGCGCGCGGCCCTTCGCGGTGCGCTGCGCCTCCGGCAGCTCGTAGACCTTCGTGCGATAGACCTTGCCGCGGTTGGAGAAGAACAGCAGGTAATCATGGGACGAGCAGACGAACAGGTGCTCGATGAAGTCGCCGTCCTTCATGTCCATCCCGGTCACGCCGCGCCCGCCCCGCGCCTGCTGGCGGTAGGTGGCCAGGGGCAGCGACTTGATGTAGCCGGTCTGCGTGATCGTGATCACCATCTGCTGGTCGGCGATCAGGTCCTCGATGTCGATCTCGTCCTCGGAGTGGCTGATCTCCGTACGCCGTTCGTCGCCGAAGCGCTCGCGGATCTCCGTGAGCTCCTCCTTGATCACGGCCAGCACGCGCGACTCGTCGCCGAGGATCGCGCGCAGCTCGGCGATCCGCTCGGTCACGTCGGCGTGCTCCTGTTTGATCCCGTCGGCCTCCAGCGCGGTCAATTGCGAGAGGCGCAGGTCGAGGATCGCGGTCGCCTGGATCGCGCTCAGCTCGAAGCGCTCGACCAATTGCTCACGGGCCGCCTCACGGTCGCGCGAGGCGCGGATCAATTCGATGATCGCGTCGAGGTTGGCGAGCGCGATCAAAAGCCCCTCGAGGATGTGCGCGCGGGCCTCCTTCTCGGACAGCTCGTGCTTGGTGCGGCGCACGATCACCTCGCGCTGGTGGGCGACGTAGTTGTGGATCACCGCGCGCAGGTTCAGCGTGCGGGGCACGTTGTCGACGAGCGCGACCATGTTCACGCCGAACGTGGTCTGCATCTGCGTGTGCTTGTAGAGCTTGTTCAGCGCGACCTTCGGGATCACGTCGCGCTTGAGCTCGATCACGAGCCGCATCCCGCGCTTGTCGGACTCGTCGCGCAGGTCGGAGATCTCGGCGATGCGTTTGTCGCGCACCAGTTCGGCGATCTTCTCGATCAGGTTCCCCGGCCCGCCCTTCTTGACCATGAACGGCAGCTCGGTGACGACGATCGCCTCCTTGCCCTGCTTCAGCGGCTCGATGTGCGCTCGGGCCTGCACGCGCACGCGGCCGCGGCCGGTCTCGTAGGCGTCGCGGATCCCCTGGCGGCCGAGGATGATCCCGCCGGTGGGAAAGTCGGGGCCCTTGATGTACGCCATCAGCCCGTCGACGTCGATCTCGGGGTCGTCGATATAGGCGACCGTCGCGTCGATCACCTCGCGCAGGTTGTGCGGCGGGATGTTCGTCGCCATGCCGACGGCGATCCCCGAGGAGCCGTTGACGAGCAGGTTCGGAAAGCGGGCCGGCAGCACCAGCGGTTCGCGCTTGGAGCCGTCGTAGTTCGGCGCGAAGTCGACCGTGTCCATGTCGAGGTCGCGCAGCATCTCCGTCGCGATCCGAGCCAAGCGCGCCTCCGTGTAGCGCATGGCAGCTGCCGGGTCGTCGTCGACCGACCCGAAGTTGCCCTGGCCGTCGACGAGCTCGTTGCGCATCGAGAACTCCTGCGCCATCCGCACGAGCGTGTCGTAGATCGCGGAATCGCCGTGCGGGTGGTACTTGCCCATCACCTCGCCGACGATCAGCGCGCACTTCGAGTAGGAGCGCGTCGGGCTGAGGCCGAGCTCGTTCATCGCGTAGAGCACGCGGCGGTGCACGGGCTTCAGGCCGTCGCGCACGTCGGGCAGGGCGCGCCCGACGATCACCGACATCGCGTAGTCGAGGTACGCCGAGCGCATCTCCTCCTCGAGCGCGCGCGGTTCGATGTTGCCTCCGCTGAGTGTCTCCGGGGTTGCCATCTAAACCTCAGACATCCAGATTCGCGACAGCGCGCGCGTTCTCTTCGATGAATTCGCGCCGGGGCTCGACCTGGTCGCCCATCAGCCTCGAGAAGACCCGGTCGGCGGCGGCGGCGTCCTCGAGCGTCACCTGCGCGAGCATGCGCGTCGCCGGGGACATCGTCGTTTCGCCGAGCTGGTCGGCGTTCATCTCACCGAGGCCCTTGAAGCGCTGCAGTTTGATGCCCTTCTGCGCGACCGTCATCACAGCTTCGCGCAGCGCCTCGAACGAGGCCGCGCGCTCGTGCGCGTCGCCGAGGCGCACCGTGAACGCGGGGGTGCCGGCGAGCTCGGTCAGCTCGCCGTGAACGCGCGCAAGCTGGCGATACTCCTGGGAGTCGAACAGCGCGCGCTCGATCCTGTGGGTGAGCGCGAAGCCGGTGTTCGCTTCGATCGCCTTCACGTGGATCTCGCCGTTCGCCTCGCCGACCATCTCCGTCGAGTGCGTGTCCCCGTCGAGCCCCACGCGCCGTAGCAGCTCGATCGCGCCCTCGGCGCTCGTCACCCGTTCCCCGAGTAGCGAGGACTCCTCGAGGAACTGGACGACGTCGTGCCCGTAACGACCGCGCAGCGTCAGCGACCAGCCTTCGTACTGCTTGAGCAGGCGGGAGAAGCGCTGCCAGCGTGTCTCGGTCAGCTTGAACTGTGTGCCATGGCGGTCGAAGACCTCGATCTTCTCCCATTTGTCCGCCAGCAGGATCTCCTCGAGCTCCGAGTCCTTCTCGATGTAGCGCTCGCGCGAGCCCTGCTTGAGCTTGTAGAGGGGCGGCTTGGCGATGTAGACGTAGCCGGCCTCGATCAGCTCCTGCATCTCGCGGAACAGCAGCGTCAGCGCGAGCGTGCGGATGTGGGCGCCGTCGACATCGGCGTCGGTCATCAGGATCACCTTGTGGTAGCGCGCGTTCTCGATGTTGAACTCGTCGCGCACGCCCGTCCCGATCGCCGTGATCAGGGCCTGGATCTCGACGTTCTGCAGCACCTTGTCGATCCGCGACTTCTCGACGTTGAGGATCTTCCCGCGCAATGGCAGCACCGCCTGGGTGTTGCGGTCGCGGCCCTGCTTGGCCGAGCCGCCGGCGGAGTCGCCCTCGACCACGAACAGCTCCGCCAGCGATGGGTCTTTGACCGAGCAGTCGGCGAGCTTGCCGGGCAGCGTCGAGTTCTCCAGCGCCGACTTGCGCCGCGTCAGGTCGCGGGCCTTGCGCGCCGCCTCGCGGGCGCGCTGCGCCTGCACGGACTTCATGATCACCGCGCGCGCCTCCGAGGGGTTCTCCTCGAGAAACTCGCCGAGGCCGGTGTTGACGATCGACTCGACGAAGCCGGCCATGCCGGGGTTGCCGAGCTTGGTCTTCGTCTGGCCCTCGAACTGGGGGTCGCGCAGCTTGACCGAGATCACCGCCGTGAGACCCTCGCGGACATCCTCGCCTGACAGATTGTCCTCTTTCTCCTTCAGCAGTCCCTTCTCGCGCGCGTACCGGTTCAGCGTGCGCGTGAGCGCGGAGCGAAAGCCCGACATGTGCGAGCCGCCCTCGCGGGTGGAGATGTTGTTGGCGAACGAGTGGATCGACTCCTGATAGGAGGAGTTCCACTGCATCGCGACCTCGGCGGCGCCTTCCTCGCCCTCGCCGGCGAAGAACACGACCTTGCGATGGACGGTCTCCTTGTTCTCGTTCAGGTAGGTCACGAAATCCTCGATCCCGCCCTCGTACTGGAACTCGGCGGAGTGGCCCTCGCCGCGCTCGTCGACGATCGAGATCTTCAACCCGCGCGTCAGGAACGCGGTCTCGCGCAGGCGCTCCTCGAGCGTGCGGAAGTCGAACTCGAGCGACTCGAAGATGTCGGCGTCGGGGAGGAACGTGACGGAGTTACTGGTGCCGGCGCCCTTCGGCAGCTGCTCCCCCTGCTCCAGCGGGGCCTGCGGCGCGCCGCGCGAGTACTCCTGCCTGAAGACGTGGCCGTCGCGGCGGATCTCCACACGCAGCTGCTCGGAGAGCGCGTTGACGACCGAGACGCCCACCCCGTGCAGGCCTCCGGAGACCTTGTAGCCGCCGCCCTCGCCGAACTTGCCGCCCGAGTGCAGGACGGTGAGGACCACTTCCACCGCCGGCTTGCCCTCCTTCTCCATCGTCGCGACGGGGATGCCGCGGCCGTTGTCGAAGACGGTCACGGAGTTGTCGGGGTGGATCGTGACCGCGACTTCGGTGCAGAACCCCGCCAGCGCCTCGTCGACGGAATTGTCGACGACCTCGTAGACGAGATGGTGCAGGCCCATCACGCCGGTCGAGCCGATGTACATCCCGGGACGCTTGCGGACCGCCTCGAGACCCTCGAGGACGGTGATGTCCTGTGCGTCGTAGCCGGCGGAGCCGCCGGTCATGGAGGGGTCGTTGACGCCGCCCTTCGTGGCGCCGCCCTTGTCAGAGTTGTCGCTGCCGCTTGCGGTCAATGGTCCCTCGATGACGTGAGAACGCCCCGGAATCCGGAGTCAAAAGACAGCGGGCCGGGGCGAGGAAAGTGTTTGTGGAACTATAGCACATCGGGGTCCCCGATTCGACCTGTCGAGTCGGTATAAATCCCTGCAAACAAGCCAAAATCTGGGCTAAAGAAAGTCACTCCCAAGGCCGCTCTGGATCGATTTGACATAGGCCGCGTCGCGGGACTACCGGACGGTGGTCCGGTGCGCACCCGTGGCGTGCGCCGGCGGGGGACGGCGGCGGGGTTGGGTGGGTGTTCCCGCCCGCGAGAAAGCGTGCGCTGAGCTCGACGCTCAGCCGGTCCGGCAGCGCAGCTCACGAATCGCGTCCTCGGCGAGCGACGCGTTCAGCTTCTCGACCAATTCAGAGGCCATCAGGTCGAGCTCCTGAGCCCAGACGGCGGCGTCGCAGGTGATCGTGAGGGTGCCGTTGCGCTCGGCCGTCGGCCTGGCCTCCGACGCAATCAAAGGACCTACCGCGGACTCCCAGACCGCCTGCACGCGCGCGAGGGTCGTGGCCGGCGCGATCGTCGCCGTCAACGCATCGAGCGCCGAGGCGAGGGGACGCGGGGCGAGTCTCACGCCGCCAGCGCCTCCTGCAGGACGGCGCCCGGAGAGACGCGCAGCCGCGTGACATCGGCCGCGCCGGCGCCGGGGACGTGGCCGAGATCGGTCGTGGCGATCACGCTCTGCCCGCCGCTGGCGAGCTCGCGCGCGAGCAGCTCGCGGCGCTCTGAGTCGAGCTCGCTCATCACGTCGTCGAGCAGCATCAGCGGCGTGCGGCCGCGCTCGCGAGCGAGCACCGTGCGCTCGGACAGCAGCATCGCGAGCAGCGCCAGGCGCTGCTCGCCCTGGGAGCCGTACAGGCGCAGCTCGCGCCCGTCGCGCAGCAGGGCGAGCTCGTCGCGGTGGGGCCCGTGAGTGGAGAAGCCGCGCTCGAGATCGCCTGCCAGGCGCGCCTGCAGCTCGGCGACGAACTCCTGCTCGTCCGCGGCGCGCGAGCGCGGGCGGTAGTCGAGGCTCGCCGCGCCGGTCAGGCCGAGCTCGTCCGCGCGTTCCGAGAACGGCTCGACGAGCAGCTTCACCGCATCCGCGCGGTGCTCGCGCAACGCGATCGCGGCGGCGGCGAGCTGGCGATCCCAGGTGGAGATCGTCGCGCGCGAGGCACGGCCCGCACGGATGCCGCCGAGCAGTGCGTTGCGCTGGGCCAGGACGCGCGAGTAGGCGAGGCGGTCGGCGGCACGGGCCGGCCAGACCGCGGCGACGAACTGATCGAGGTGCGAGCGGCGCACGGCGGGGGCGCCCTTCAGCAGCTCGAGGCGGTCGGGCACGAAGACGCTCAGCAGCGGACGGGTCTCGACATCGAGCAGGCGCTCGACGGGCGCGCCGTCGGCGCTCATGCGCTTGGGCTGGCCCGGTTCGAAGCCGACGCTGAGCTCGTGCCGGCGCCCGCCGTCGGCCAGCTGCACGACGACGCGGGTGGCCGGGGCGCCGAAGCGCACCAGCTCACGCTCGTTCCTGGTCCGCGGTGAGCGGCCGGCGCAGCCGAAGTAGAGCGCCTCGAGCAGGTTCGACTTGCCGGCGCCGTTCGGCCCGTGCACGACCGTCAGACCCTCGCCGAGATGGGCCTCGGCGCGAGCGTAGGTGCGGAAGTCGCGCAGCTGCACGCTGACGACGCGCACCGGTCCCGTCCTAGCTCACGCGTTCAGCCGGATCGGCATGATCAGGTATACGAAATCTCCTGAATCAGGTGACTCAATCAGGCCGGGTCGCAGCGGGCTGATCAGCTTCAGCACGAGCTCGTCGGACTCGACGCTCTCCAGGCCATCGCGCAGGAACTCTGGGTTGAAGCCGATCTCGAAGGCCTCGCCGTGGAAGGCGACAGGGATCGTCTCCGAGGCCTCGCCGACGTCGGGGGTCTGGGCCGAGATCGTCAGCTCGCCCTCGCGGAAGGAGAGGCGCAGCGGCGCGTTCTTCTGCGCGAGCAGGCTGATGCGGCGCGCCACCCCGGCGATCTCGGCGCTGGCGAGGCGCAGCTCGTGCTCGACGGACTCTGGGAGCAGCTGGCGGTAGTTGGGGAACTGGCCGTCGATCAGGCGCGAGGAGAGCACGACGTCGCCGAGCTCGAACACGACCTGGTTCTGCCCGACGCTGACGGCGAGCGAGTCGTGATCGGCCTGCTGCGCGATCCGCGCCAGCTCCTGCAGCGCGCGGGCCGGCACGTTCGCCTCGAGGCTGCCCTGCAGCGGCGTCTTCGAGCGCGGTCTGCTTGACGCTCAACCGGTAGGAGTCGGTCGCGACCATCCGCAGCTCCTGGCCGGAGGCCGACATCAGGATGCCGGTGAGGACGGGGCGAGTCTCGTCGCGTGAGGCCGAACGCGCCACGCGGGAGATCGTCTGCACGAATGCCTCGGCCGGCAGCGCGATCCGCGTCTCCGGGGAGGGCGCCGGCAGCGTCGGGAAGTCCTCGGCGCGGAGCGTGCGCAGGTGGAACGTGGCCGGCCCGGAGATCAACTCGACGTCCTGCTCGACGTCGCGCAACTCCAGGGTCAGCTGGTCGGCCGGCAGCGAGCGGGCGACATCGAGCAGCAGGCGAGCCGGCAGCACGGCGCTACCCGGGCTGAGCATCTCCGCGGCGAGGGGAACGCGCAGGCCGATCTCCATGTCGGTCGCGAGCAGCTCCGGCGGGGATCCTTCCTGCGCCGAGATCATCACGCCGGAAAGCGCCTGCACGGCGCTGCGCGTCGAGGCGACGCGGGTGACGGTCTGGAGTTGGTTCAACAGCTCTGCTGCTGAAAGAGACAGCTTCATGGATACACCTTCTGGAAAGGGTAGGAAGTAATAGTGGCTGTGAAGTTGTGTGTTCGGCTCAGGGGTTGACGAATCTGGGGTATCTGCTGTGGGCTGCCTGGGGACAGATCAGGGGAAGTCTCTCAGGCGGCTCGGTCGGGGGGTGTCGACTGTGGTCCTGGAGGCCCGCTACCGAGCTGACCGCACAACTTCTCCACAGCCTCGCGCGAGGCGTCGTCGGTGAGGATGCGTGCACCGGTGCGCCGCCAGGCGTGGAGCACGGTCGTGTGATCGCGACCGCCGAAGTGCCTGCCGATGGCGGGCAGAGATTCGCCGGTGAGCTCGCGTGCGAGGTACATCGCCACCTGTCGCGGCCAGGCGATTCGGGCGGTGCGCGCGGTGGAGAGGAGCTCCTCGGGGGATAGGCCAAAGTGCTCTCCCACAGCTGCCTGGATCTCGCTGACCGACCTCGCTCGGCGTTGCTCGAAGCGTTCGCTCGCCGGGTAGAGACC
The DNA here is from genome assembly GCA_963789675.1 of uncultured Solirubrobacterales bacterium. Lineage (GTDB taxonomy): Bacteria > Actinomycetota > Thermoleophilia > Solirubrobacterales > Solirubrobacteraceae > Palsa-744. The sequence continues at coordinate 56,237 of CAWBLR010000019.1, forward strand.
GTCGAGGACCTCGCGCGCCAGCTCGACGTTCAGCTCCCGCCCGGTCAGCGAGCTGAAGGCGACGACGCGGATCAGGGCGCCCTCGAGCGCGCGGACGTTCAGCGTGACGCGCTCGGCGATCGCGGGAAGGACGCCGGGATCGGAGAGCTCGATGCCGTCGTGGTCCGCGCGCTTGCGCAGGATCGCGAGCCGGGTTGTGAGCTCGGGCGGCTTGATGTCGGCGACGAGGCCGGCCTCGAAGCGCTCGCGCAGGCGGTCCTCGAGCGCCTGCAGGTCGCGGGGTGGACGGTCGGAGCTGAGCACGATCTGCCGGCCGCTGTCGTAGAGGGCGTTGAACGTGTGGAAGAACTCCTCCTCGGTCTTCGCCTTGCGCTCGAGGAACTGGACGTCGTCGACGAGCAGCACGTCGAGGTCGCGAAAGCTCGCCTTGAAGCCGTCGGCGTGGCCGCCGGAAAGCGCGCCGAGGAACTCGTTCGTGAACTCCTCGCCGGTCGTGCAGCGCGCGATCAGCCCCGGGTTGTGGGTGGTGAGCAGCGTCGCGATCGAGTTCAGCAGGTGGGTCTTGCCGACCCCCGGCGGTCCGCAGATGAACAGCGGGTTGTAGGCCTGCGCCGGCAGCTCGGCGACCGTCAGCGCCGCGGCGTGCGCCAGGCGGTTGCTGTCGCCGATCACGAACTGGTCGAAGCTCAGCTTCGGGTTGCCGAGTGGCCTGGACCTTGGACCTGCGTCGCTCTTGGTTTGACTCCTGCTCCGGCTCTGCGCGGCCTGCCGATCGCCGCCTGCGCGCCGGTTGCGTGGATGGTGTCCAGGCCGCTGCCCGTGTGGTGTGAATGGAGAACGAGCGCGATCGTCGGAGTGCTCGTCGCCGAGTAGCTCGAGTATCACGCCCGGGCCGAGGACGGTCGTGACGCACGACTGGACCACGCGGCCGAAGCGCGCCTCGATCCACCCCCGGGCCTGTGGCGGGGCGATGACGCGCAGGCGTTCTCCGTCGGTGAGCTCATCCGCGCGGAGATCCTCCAGCCAGATGCGGTACGTCGGTTCCCCGACAGCGCGTGCCAGTTGCTCCTGCACGCGCGTCCATATGTGTCCCAGCTCGTCGCTCACGGCAGCGTCAACCCGCTCCTCCCAGGAGAAAGTGATTGCGGCTATTCAAAGAGGGCCGCGAACGGCCCGGTCCGGCGACTATAACCAACCGACGTTCGCGGACCGAGCCGGGTGGCCGCAAATGGCGGGAAAAATCAGCGCGCGCCCGGATCGCCTCGACCGGCCTATACTTTGACGCCGACGCGCCGCTGGACCATGCAGGAAATGCGGCCGGGAGTGGAGAAATGAGACGATGAAGCGCACCTACCAGCCGAAGAAGCGCAAGCGCGCCCGTGCCCACGGGTTTCGTGGCCGCATGCGCACGCGCGCCGGGCGGCTCCTGCTGAAGCGCCGCCGCGACAAGGGCCGCAAGCGCCTCTCCACCTGAGGTCGTCCCGCGCGATGGAGCCGCGATCGACGAGCCGTGGCCGACTTTCGCGCAGCGCCGAGTTCGAGCGTGTCTACAGGCAGGGCCGCGCGACGGCCAATCGCCATCTGGTGCTCTACGCGTTTCCCAACCCGCAGGCGCAGCGCCCGCGGCTGGGGCTTTCGGTCTCGCGCAAGGTCGGCGGCGCCGTCGAGCGCAACCGTGTCAAGCGGCTCCTGCGCGAGGCGTTCGCGTCCGCTGAGCCGGAGCTGACCCAGGGCCAGGACATCGTGCTCGTCGCTCGTCCACAGGCGCGCGAGCTGGCCGAGCGCGAGGGGTTGGCCGGGATCGGCGCGTCGCTCACGGAGCTGATCGCCCGCGCCGGCCTGCGTAGCGCGTCTGCTGTGGCGGCGGCACCCCCCGCCGAGGTCGCCACGGGTGAGGCGCCGGACGAGGCGCCGGAGGCGAAGGCGCCGGGGGAGGAAGAGCCGGCGTGAGCTCCACCCGCCAGGGCGCGAGCTCCCCGCAGGTCGCGTCGTTCGCGGGCAGGATCGCCCGTGGGGTGGCCGTCGCGCCGATCGTCGTCTACCAGCGGGTGCTCTCGCCCTTTCTGCCGCGCCGTTGCAAGTACGAGCCGACGTGCTCGCAGTACGCGGTCGACGCGATCGCGCGGTACGGCATACTTCGCGGTGCTGTGCTCGCCCTGTGGAGGCTGCTCAGGTGTAACCCATGGAGCTACGGCGGATACGATCCAGTCGAGGATCAGCATCTGTTCAAGGCTGGGGTGGGCGGCGGGTCCCGATCCGACCGGGCGCATGGCTGCTAGAGGCCGGCGTTCATACCGGAACTCGGACCGAGACGACAGCCCGCAGACAGCACCCAGCCCCAGCTACCCCAGACCGCCCGCAGCCACCTAGTACAGAGAGTCCGCTCCACAAAGCCTATGCCCATCTCCGCGAACATCATCGAGCAGGCGTTCTCGCCGCTGATCAGCCTGTTCGAGTCGATCATGGTGTTCATCCACGCTCATCTCGTGGGCGGCAGTTGGGGCCTGGCGATCGTCGGCCTGACCGTGCTCGTGCGGGCGATCCTCGTGCCGATCACCTTCAGGCAGCTGAAGTCGATGCAGGAAATGCAGCGCCTGGCGCCCCAGATGAAGGAGATCAAAGAGAAGTACGCCGAGGACAAGCAGCGCCAGCAGCAGGAGATCATGAAGTTCTACAAGGACAACAAGATCAACCCGCTTGCCTCCTGCCTGCCCTTCGCGCTGCAATTGCCGGTGTTCATCTCGCTCTTCTACATGCTTCGCACCGACCTCAAGTTCGACATCTGCGGCCCGCAGCTGCAGAAGTACTACTCGCGCGAACTGCATAAAACGATCACGTCGAACAGCCAGATCCCCGAAAAGGCGGTCCACGTTATGGGCCACACGGTCCCGGGCCTGGCCGAAACCGGCTGCAACGTCGTCTATCCGGGGTCGGCCAAGTTCCTGTTCATCCCGGACATCACCGCCAAGGCGACGGGCGTGGTCCTGATCGTGCTGATCGCCCTCTACATCGCCTCGCAGATCATCTCGACGCTGATCTCGACCGCCTCGGCCGACCCGAACCAGCGTCGCATGATGCTGGTGCTGCCACTGGTGATCGTCGCGTTCCTGTTCCGCTACCCGGCCGGTCTGCTGGTGTACTGGATCACCACGAACTGCTGGACGATCGCGCAGCAGTACTTCATCCGCCGCCGCATCGGGCCCGCCCCGCCGAAAGCGGCGACGTCGCTGAAGTCCTCCAATGGGCGCTCTGGCGCCGCAGCCGCCGAGCCCGCGATGGCGATCGCCGGGGTCGGGAGCGGTCCGGGCGCGGTGCCGCCACCGCGTTCCCCGCGTAAGAAGAAGAAGCGCTCGGGGCGGCGCAGATGAGCGGCGATGACTCCATGGCCGCTGGTCAGGGCCCCGACCAAGACCCCGACGGCAACCCCGACTCGGGCGAGGAGCTGGAGCCGGCGTCGGCGCTCGAGGAGCTGCTCGAGGAGGTCGTCGACGGGTTGGGCCTGGACGCTGAGATCGAGGTGGAGGAGGCCGACGGCGTGCTGCGGGGATCCCTGCGGGGAGACGACGTCGGCCTGTTCATCGGCCGCCGCGGCCAGACGATCGACGCCGTCCAGCACCTCGCCCAGCGGATCGTGTTTCGCGAGGGCCCCTCCCCGACGCGCGTCGTCGTCGACGCCGACGGCTACCGCCAGCGCCGCGCCGAGACCCTGCAGGCCGACGCCGAGGAGGCCGCCGAGGAGGCCGTGCGCACCGGCCGCCCGGTCGAGCTCGAGCCGATGCCGGCGGCGGAGCGACGGATCGTCCACGAGTTCCTGCGCGAGCTCGGCGGGGTGGAGACGCACAGCGAGGGCGACGAGCCCGAGCGGCGGTTGGTCGTCTCGCCGCTTGGGGAGTAGGACCGCTTCCTGTAGTCAACCTCGACCCCAAACTCGCCCCGACAGGACGTTTCACGTTTTTCTCCCCCGTGAAACAATGGTCCGCATGGGCGAGTCGCAGGGGCGCGAGATTACAGATATCGAGCGGGGTCTCGTCACGGGACTGCTCATCGGTGAGGGGCACTTCGGTGGGGATGGGAAACAGCCGCAGATCACCCTCAGGATGCATGTCAGGCACAAGGCGATCTTTCACTGGCTGGGAGAGTTGTTTCCGCGTGCCCGCCTGTACGGTCCCTATCACCACGACGGGCGTTCTTACTACCAGTGGATGGCTCGCGGCCGGGTGCTGGCTGAGGACGTGCTGCCCGTCGTCGAGAGCGTGCTGACCGACCGGATCGATACTCATGTCGGTGCTCGCATCAGCAGTATGAGGGCCAAGTATCCCCACTTCTTCGCACGACACGAGCGGCCCACGGAACGTCTGGTCCAGACGCTGGCGCAACGGTACGGGCTGCCGCCTCGCGCGCACGTCCAGATGACGGCAATCCTTGAGACGCTCGCCGCGGACGAGCGGGCGCCGACGACCGTGCGTGACCCCGAGAAGGCCATAGACGCCCATCTCGCCGACTCGCTTGTAGCGCTCGAAGTCGACCGTCTCCGCTCGGCCAGGCGCATCGCAGACATCGGGACAGGCGCCGGCTTCCCGGCGCTGCCGCTGGCGGTTGCCCTGCCGACGAGCGAAATGCGCCTGGTCGAGAGCCAGGCGAAGAAGTGCCAGTTCCTGCGCCGCGCGATCGCGGCGGCGGGGGTCGACAACGCCCACGTAATCGAGCGCAGGGCGGAGGAGTGGTCCGAGGGTCTGGGCGCACATGACGCGGTGCTTGCACGGGCGCTTGCGCCTGCACCTGTGGTGCTGGAGTATGCAGCGCCGCTGCTCGAACACGGGGGCGTTCTCGTGGACTGGCGCGGACGCCGCGACGCGGCTCGGGAGGCGCAGGCGGGCAGCGCGGCCGAGCAGTTGGGCATGCGCCTGCTCGAGATACGCCGCACCGCACCATACGAGGGCGCGCGCGAGCATCACCTGCACGTTTTCGAAAAGGTCGCCGATACCCCTTCGCGCTTTCCCCGCCGGGCGGGCGTCGCCCGCAAGCGTCCCCTCGGGGGCTAGAGTCTCAACACATGGGCACGGTGTATGCGATCGCCAACCAGAAGGGTGGAGTTGGCAAGACGACGACCGCGGTGAACGTCGCCGCATGTATCGCTGAGGCCGGGCGGGGGACGCTATTGGTCGACGTCGATCCCCAGGCGAACGCCACCGTCGGGCTCGGTCTCTCGCGGTCGCAGGTCCCCGGTTTGTATGAGGTGCTGACGGGCGATGTGGCGGCGACCGAGGCCCTGGTCGACTCTGCGATCCCCGGCCTGCGGGTACTGCCTGCAGGTCCGGGTCTTGCGGGCGCGAACGTGGAGCTGCCGCGGATCGAGGGTTTTGAGCGGCGCCTGGGCGAACGCCTGGAGCCGGTGAGAGGCATGTTCGAGTTCATCCTGCTCGACTGCCCCCCTTCGCTCGGGCCGCTGACGGTCAGCGCGCTGGTGGCGGCCGATCGGGTGATCGTGCCGGTGCAGACCGAGTACTTCGCACTGGAGGGGCTCGCGGGGTTGCTGGAGACGCTCGCGCTTGTGCAGCGCGAGCTGAACCCGCGACTGACGGTCGCCGGGATGCTGTTGACGATGCACGACTCGCGCACCCGTCTGGGTCGCGACGTCGAGCGCGAGGTCCGCGAGCACTTCCCGGAGCTGGTGTTCGACACGGTGATCCCACGCAATGTCCGCGTTGGAGAGGCGCCGAGCTATGGGTTGCCGGTCACACATCACGACCCTCACAGCGCCGGGGCTGCCGCCTATTTCGAGTTGGCGAGAGAGGTGGCCGCCCGTGGCTAAACCAAAGCCTGGGATGGGTAGGGGTCTGGACGCGATCCTGTCGGTGTCGAGCGGGGGAGGGGAGGCGGAGGCACGCGAGCTGCGCGAGCTGCCGGTCGAGCTGATCGTGGCGAACCCGCGGCAGCCGCGCCGGCGGTTCGACGAGGAGGCGCTGCAGGCGCTCGCGGGGTCGCTCGGCGAGCGCGGGGTGCTGCAGCCGGTGCTCGTGCGCGCGAAGCCCGGCGGCACATACGAGCTCGTCGCCGGCGAGCGCCGCTGGCGCGCCGCGCAGATAGCCGGCCTGGAGAAGATCCCGGCGCTCGTGGGCGCGCACGGCGACGCCGAGTCCCTGGAGCTGGCGCTGATCGAGAACATGGCGCGCGAGGATCTCAACCCGGTCGAGGAGGCCCGCGCCTGCGCGGCGCTGGTCGAGGAGCTCGGCCTGACGCGCGAGGATGTCGGCCGTCGCGTGGGGCGCGGTCGCGTCGCCGTGAGCAACCTGATGCGCCTGCTCGACCTGCCCGATGAGGTGCTCGAGCAGCTCGAGCAGGGAACGTTGAGCGAGGGCCACGGCAGGGCGCTCCTGCTGGCCGCGGATCACTCCGCGCGCCGGAACCTCGCACGCGACGCAGCGGCCGAGGGGTGGTCGGTGAGGGTCGTGGAAGCGCGCGCGCGGGAGAGTAACGCGGCCGGTGATAGTGGCAGCAGCGCGGGGAAGGGCGGCGCCAGAGGCGGGCGGCACGCCAAGCGAGCGCCGCACCCCGACCAGGAGGAGGCCGCACGGGAGATCGCCGAGGCGCTCGGCACCGCGCTCGGCGCGGATGTGCAGGTGAAGCCGACACGCACCGGTGGCTATGTAGCGGAGCTCAAGTTCGCCGGGCCCGAGGAGGCGCTCGAGCTCGCGCGTCGTCTGCGCCCCCGCGCCGTCGCCTGAGCCGCCCCTACCCTGGCGAAGGCAGCTGTGGCCCGGTCGCTAGAATCGTCGCCCGCGGGCGATTAGCTCAGATGGTTAGAGCGCTTCTCTGATAAGGAAGAGGTCCCAGGTTCGAGTCCTGGATCGCCCATCATTTTGCACGACGGTCGAAACGCCCCCGTCCCGGCATGGAAGCTGGGCTTCGGCATTCGAGGTGGACGGGACTCTTCACGATGGTGTCACGATCTCGGAGGTGACCGCCGACGGCATTTGGTTGTGCGACGTCGCGAAGCGAAAGATCCGACTCGCAGACATGAGTGAGGGGTATCGATCCGCACTCGCGATGCTCATCGACATCTTTCGGCACATGGTAAATGTGTACGGGCCAGAGATATTGTCAAAGGCGACAGACGACGGGCGTTACTGCGTGGACAGGCCGGGTGTTGTGCTTATAGATGAGATTGACGCACACATCCACCCGCAGTGGCAGCGCGAGATAGGGTTCTGGCTGAGGCATCATTTTCCAAATGTCCAATTCATTGTTACCACCCATAGCCCGCTTGTTTGCGCGGCTGCTGATGAAGGAAGGGTGTACCATCTTCCACAGCCCGGCGACGGCGAACCATTCAAGCTGAGCAAGTCTGACTATGACCGAGTTATCGCTGGCAAGCCAGATGAAATCCTGTTAACGCCTGCGTTTGGACTAACGCATACCCGCTCGCCGCGCGCCGTGGCTGCGCGCGAGCGTCACGCCGTGTTGATGAGTAGGCAGCTTTCGCTGGGCGAGCTGGCCGAGAATGAGGCAGACGAGCTGAAGCAGCTCGATCTATTCATTGAAGACCGAATGTAGGCCGATGCGGCGCATATATCGGAGAGTCATCTCTCTACCAACACGGCTTGACCTTCACCGGGGGAGCGGTTTGTGTGTGAATCCTGCTGAGGCGAAAATAGCGTGGAAGAGTTTCCGACAGTCGACGGCTTGTGAGCCGATCATGGAGGCTCTCAAGGGCATGTCTGGATCGCGAAATCGATGTGTTTATTGCAGCGATTCGGCAGCTGCGGATGTTGAGCACTACATGCCGATTGCCAAGGATTGCCACCAAACCTTTACGTGGACGAATCTTCTTTGGGTGTGCCCTGTATGTAACCGGAGGAAGCTGACTACCTTCCCGACGGTAGATGGACAAGCCGCTCTGATTGACCCCACTCGAGTGGATCCTTGGCAACACTTGACGCTCGTGGACGTCGGTGAGATCGAGCAGTCGTCCTTCGTAGAGCAGTGTGCACGGGACGAGAACGTTGTCCCGACGCCACTTCTCGGTGATCGCTGATTTGGGCAGAGACGCCGCCGCGGCGGCTCCGTAGACCTTCCGGTGCTTTGCGATCGCCTCGGCGTTCGGTCGTAGGTCGGCGAGCACCTCCCGCAGCGCCGTCTCCGGCGTGCTCGCGCAATACAAGGTGCGATGGCGCCGCTCAACGTCATCGAAGCGGTGCCCCCAAGAGCAGCGGTCATGGGGCGCGAACTCCAGCGGGCCGCTGTAGTGCGCTACTCGCCAGAGCCCCGTCCGGCGTTCGGGCAGGCTCACCCGTCCGCGCTCGCGAACTGCTTGGCAGCTCGCGCTACGTCGGTGAACTGCTCGTCTGTCGTGGCATTCCCGAGCACCTCGACCGGGGCCTGGTCATCCAGGCGGGTGTTGGTTCCGAACAGCCACGCCTTGGCTGTTTCCCAGTCGTAGAGCTCCGCGATCATTCCTACCGCCTTGTAGCCCTCGCGCAGGCGACGTTCGGTCGCTCGCTGCGGGCGATGTTCACCGCGGCCGATGCGTCCGATCTGGCGTGTGTCGGCCAAGCCGGCCAGATGGGCGGTCAGCGCCTGGCCGAGGTTCGCCTGGAGTCGCCCGGCAATGGTGCCGATCCCCAAAGTGGTTGCCTCGCGCTCGACCTCGAGCGTGCGTTCCTTGGTGAGCATATGCTGGCTCCTCTGCACATAGACGGCAGTTGATCACTGATGACATAAATGGCGACCAGACCCACTCTACCATATTCTACACCACAGATCACACCGCCTCGACCTTATGGAGCCAGGCCCGCTCGCAGGGGCGGTTGGGCGCTCCTGGCTTCAGTGGAAACGGCAGCCCTGCCAATATCGGCCAGAATCGCCCGCAAATTGCGGACATCCTGCTCGATGGCTCGCCTGGGCCGACGGGAGCCTGAATCCCCGGTACCATGCGGGTTACGAGCCCGGACGCCCCCTCAACCATCCGTCTCTGATAAGGAAGAGGTCCCAGGTTCGAGTCCTGGATCGCCCATATGAGACACCTGAAACCGACAGACATCGGCGACGGGCCCTTCCACGAGGGCCAGCCCGTGTGGGTGATCCAGGCCGACGGCTCGCAGCGTGCCGGGGAGTACGTCGGCGGCGCCGAGACGAGCGCGTGGTTCGGGGGTCGCCCGACGGTGTTCGTTGCCTATCCGGACACGCAGTCGGGCGAGGCGGTCGAGGTCGACCGCGTGATTCCGCGCGAGGCGTAGGGCCGCGCGGGCACAGGCATGTTGTCCGGGGCATTTCACGGCGTGGGCCCGCGAATACCTCAGGGTCGCAGCCAACTGACGCACATCCGAGCGACCCATTTGGTGCCCGCCGAGGGGGCCCTATCGCAGGCTCGGCGGGGGCCCGTTGCAGGCCGCTCGCGCTGGGCTAAGGCATCCGACGCAGGCTGCCGATATGGGCTCGTGACCATTTTTGCTCTTACTTTCCCGCGCCGCGGCCACCCGCCCTCCGCCCGATTCTGCTGCCGGCGACGCTGACCGCGCTGTGTCTCGCGCTCCTAGCTCTCTGCGCCTCTGCGGGCGCTGTCGTGAGTAAAGAAGTCCCCGGGACCACGGTCGGGCTGCAGCCGCGCAGCGTGTCGCTGCTGGACGGTGTCGGCGCGGGCCCGGAAAGCTTCGCCAACCCGAGCGGCGATCCCGTGCTGCCCGCCAACAAAACCTACGCGATCTACTGGGACCCCACCTATCACTACCACAACGACTGGGAGGAAGTGATCGACGGGTTCTTCCAGAACATGGGGTCCACCAGCGGCTCGCTTGCCAGCGTCTTCGCGGTTGACGCCCAGTACACCGACGCCGCCAACCAGCACGCCGCGTACGCGTCCACCTTCATGGGCGCCTACACCGACACTGACCCATATCCGACGGGTCTTAGCAACTGCAAAGACCCACATAAGCTGGAAGGTGAAAGCTACCCGCACAAAGAACCGGACGCGATCACCTGTCTTACTAATGCGCAGCTCGAAACGGAGTTGAAGCTCTTTATCGCCGACCACAAACTTCCGACGGGCATGGGCACGATCTTCTACCTGCTCACCCCTCCAGGGGTGACCGTCTGCCTCGACAAAGGCGGCCCCACGGGGCATTGCTCCGATTTTGACGGCACCACTTCTGAAATCACGAACTATGAAGAAGCAAGGGAAACCTACCCGGAACGTTTGGCCAAGTACGAAAAAGAAGAACTGCCAAACTACGAGAAAGAACAGACGGAATACGAAAAAATAAAGAAAGAAAAGAAAGAAAAAGGCGAACCAGACGAAGAAGAACCACCAGTCGAACCAATCGAACCCGTCATACCTACAATACCCACGAGCTACGCGGACTACCAAAAGAGCTTCTGCAGCTATCACGCGGATGTCAATCCCGGCAACCCTGCGAACGGTGGCCCCGGCACGATTCTCTACGCTGCGATTCCGTGGATCGCCGGGGGATTCGGCGACGGCCATCTGGCATCGGTGGATCGGACGACCGGCTACGACTGCCAGGACGGGGGCTTTAACCCCACCAGCAAACCGATCGAGGAAAAGGAGAAAGTAAAACCACACACAAAAAAGGAAGAAGAAGAATTCACAAAAGAGAATCCTCAAGAAACAAGGGAACGGGAAGAAGCGGAAGAACTTGAACTCGAAAAGCCTCACGAGCAGGAGCCCAACCAGGTCGCATGCCCCAGTCCGGACGGCTTTTGCGACACCGGCCTCGCTGACCTGATCGTCAGCCAGATCGGCGCCGAGCAGCAGAACATCGTCACCGACCCGCTGCTCAACGCCTGGCAGGACACCAGCGGCAAAGAGGCGACCGACGAGTGCCGCGATTTCTTTGCCGCCGCTGGTATAGCCGGCAGCGTCACCGCCAGTCCGGAAACGTTCGGGGGGACCCTCTCCAATCAGACGTTCGGTACAGGCAACTACTATCTAAACGACGCCTTCAACCTGGCGGCGCTGAAGCTGCCCTATCCGGGCATCCCCTGCCTGGCCGGCATCCGTCTCGAACCAAAATTCACCGCCCCCAACCCGGTCAATTCCGGTGAAGTCGTAGGCTTTGACGGGATGGAGTCCGATATCACGCTCGACGAGGGCACCGCGTACTCTGGCACGGCCCCTAAAGAAACTTATGCCACCTACAAATGGAACTTTGGCGATGGCTCCCCGGAAGTCACCGGCTACGCTCCTGGGGCGCCGACACTCAATTCCCCCGAAACCTCACCATGCCCCACATGGCTGACCCCCTGCGCGGCGAGCGCGTTTCACGCCTACCGCTACGGCGGCACTTACAACGTCACACTCACCGTCACGGACACGGGCGGCAACACCAAAAGCGTGGAAGAGCCGATCACCGTCGCGGGTGAACCCGAACCCCAGCCCCTCAGCCCGCCGGGTCCTGTAGGTCCCGGCGCGAGCGCCTCGCCCGCGCCGGCCTCTTCCACGCCTGCCTCGTCCGCACCGCCCGGCTCCCCCAAACCGATCCCCGGCCCCGTGGCGAGCGCGGCCGTGGTCTCGCGTTCGCTCTCGAAGGTCCTGAAGAAGGGCCTGATGATCAGCTATTCGGTAAACGAGCAGGTCGCCGGCCAGTTCCAGGTGCTTGCTCGCGAGCAGCCTCGCCAAGCGCGTCGGCCTGCACGGCGCGCCCGCGACCGGTCTGGCCCCCGGCTCGGTGCCGTCGATCGTGATCGGCAAAGCGATCCTCGTGACGACGAAGGGCGGCCGCAACACGGTGAAGATCCAGTTCGGCAAGAAGACCGCCGCGAAACTGCGCAAGCTCGGCAGCGTGCCACTGACGATCAGGCTGATCGTCCGCAACGCCTCATCGCACAGTCCGCAGACGACGACGGTGATCAGCGCCGTCACGCTCTCGCGCTGAGGGGGCCTGCCTGCCCGCCTGACTACAGCCCCGGCGGATGCCGCACGGCATAGCCTTCAAAGAGGGCTGCGCCACCAGCCAGCGCGACGCGTACGGCCCCGAACGCCCGGCGGTGTCGAACCACATGCCGTCGACGTCCATGAACGTGTGCCCGGCGTTGGCGTAGATCGTGATCCAGCGCCCCGGCCCCGGTTCGCCCCAGGTGGCGAGATCGCCGGAGACGAGCGGCGCGCTGAGCAGGCCGCCCGCGGCCAGCGCGTAGCTGACGGAACCCGAGCAGTCGTAGCCGTTGGCGACGAACGACGCGTGCCCGCCACCCCAGATGTAGGGGAAGTCGGCGATCGCGTTGCCGCCGGCGACGACCCGCTGGACGGCTTCGGGGACGCCGGATGGGATCGGGATCGTGCCGTTGCCGCCGACCGACTCGCCGCCGGCGACGGGGGTGAGCTCGCGCCGCTGCGTCTGTTCCGCCGCACGCTGCACCGCGTGCATCTCGTTGAGCTCGCGGCTGAATTTCCGCGTCGGAGGGCGCGCCTGCCGCGACCGCTGCTTCACCGGCGACGCTCGGGCGTGCTGGCGGAGCGATGTTGAGTCGACGCAGGCAGCGGGAAGCTCTTGGCTTCTTCCGGATCGCGAACCTCGGCGACCTCGACCTGTCCGTTGGGTGTCTTCACGGTTGCCGTCTTCACGCCGGTGGTGCCGGTCCTCGGTGAGGCGCCCGCCTTTGCGGCGCCGCTTGGGTCGGTCTTCGTCGTGGGCGGATCCGCCTTCCCACCGGCCGGATCTGTCTTTGTTCCCGGCTGGGGTGTCCGCTTTTTCGGTGGACGTGCCAGCAGGGCCGGCTGCCGCGGACGCGCCGGATGCAGGGGTGTCCGCGCTCGCGGTGCCCGTGGCCGGCGGATCCGACCGCGCGCTCGTCGAGGCGCCGTGCCCGTCGCCGGAGCCGCCGCAGCCGGCGAGCGCGGCCACGACCAGCAGGCAACCGCATCCGGCGATCGGCTTCCTCGGCCAGGATCTCACCGACGTAAGGCTAGCGGGAGCATCCGCCCAGCCGTGCCGCTACCCTGAGCAGATGCGCGACGAGGCGACCGCCGTGGAAATCCGCACGCACATTCGCCTCCTGCACGGGATGCGACGACCGGCCAACTGGCTGCAGCTGGTCCGGTTCGGCCTGGTCGGCGGAGTGGGCTTCGCGGTCAACCTGATCGTGTACGCGGCCGTCGTGCACTACGCGAAGCTCGACTACCGTGCGGCCTCGGTGATCGCCTGGCTGGTCGCGGTCGTGAACAACTTCCTGCTCAACCGGATCTGGACGTTCGACGCGCGCGCGGGCCGGGCGCACTTCCAGGCGCTGCGGTTCCTCGTCGTGAGCCTCGTGGCCGAGGGTTTCGCGCTGCTGCTGCTGACGGCGCTCGTGGAGGGCGCGGGCCTCGCCAAGGTCCCCGCCCAGGCGCTCGCGGTGGCCGCGTCGATGCCGCTGAACTTCTTGGGCAACAAGCTCTGGAGCTTTCGCGCGATAACCGCGAGCGAGGTACTCTGTCCTCGGTCTGCTCGTGTGCAGAGCACACGTCGTTCCTGCGTCCGGACCTATCTGACTTCCCCCACTTGGAGGATTCCGTTGCAGGAGATGGTCATCTACGGTGTCAGCTTCGACATGGTTGGCAAGCAGCCGATCGTGCTGCTCAAGACCGCCGACGGCAACAAGTTCCTGCCGATCTGGATCGGCCACCCGGAGGCCGCCTCGATCCTGATGAAGCTCCAGGGCGCCGGCACCCCGCGGCCGATGACCCACGACCTGCTCTGCGACATCCTCGGCGAGCTCGACGTGAAGTGCACGCAGGTCAGCGTGACGGAGCTGCGCGAGAACACGTTCTTCGCCTCGATCACGCTCAGCGTGGCCGGCCGCGAGCTCGAGATCGACTCCCGCCCGAGCGACGCGATCGCGCTCGCGGTCCGCTCCGGCGCCACGATCTACGCCGCCGACGAGGTGCTGGCCGAGTCCGCGATCGAGTTCGAGCACAGCGTCGACGAGTCGGAGGACGTCGTCGAGAAGTTCAAGGAGTTTCTGGACCACGTGTCTCCGGAGGACTTCGCGGCGGGGGATTCCTGAGGGGGTAGGACTTGGGGATCGTCCGCGCGGGCATGTTCTCCGACCAGAGGTGATGGGCGTGGGGCCTCCGTGCCCCACGACGGAGCATCGATTCCTAACGCGTGAACGCGCTGTCGAGGATCCGCTGCACGAGTAGGTCGAGCCAGATCTCCGCAGCGTCAGCCTCCATCGGCAGCAGGCTCGTTTCGGTCAATCCCGGGATGACGTTCGTCTCGAGCACCTGAAGCTCCCCGGTCTCCTCCTCGAGCATCAAGTCGACCCGCGCGACGCCGTGGCAGCCGAGCAGCTTGTACGTCTCCAGGGCGAGCGCCTGCGCGCGCTCGGTCACCCCGTCGGGCAGCTCGGCCGGGCAGACGAACGTAGTCATCCCGATCTCGTAGCGCGACTCGTAGTTGTAGAACTCCGTCTCTCGCGGGATCGCCTCGATCACCGGAAGCGCTATGGGATCCGCGCCTGCCGTCTCCGCATCGAGCACCGACACCGCCAGGTCGCGTCCCCGGATGTAGCGTTCGAGCACGACCTTGCGATCGTATGACAGGGCCCCCACGATCGCAGGTGGCAACTCAACGCTTGAGTGGGCGAACTTCACGCCCAGCGCCGAGCCCTGACGCGCGGGCTTGGCGACCAACGGAAACCCGAGCCTCCGCTCGATATACGGCAGCGCCGCCGCGACGCCGAGCTCTTTGACCGCGCTCTCCTTGAAGGCGCTCCAGTCGGGAGTGGGGATGCCGGCCTCGCGCATCAGATGCTTGGCCAGGGCCTTGTCCGTGCAGCGCATGCACGCCGCCGGCCCCGAGCCGGTGTAGGGGATGCCGATTGTTTCCAACAGCCCCTGCACGGTCCCGTCCTCGCCGTCGCCACCGTGCAGCGCGATGAACGCCACGTCGGGCTCGGCATCGATCACTTGCGCCAGCATCTCCGGCCCAACATCGATCGGTACGACCTGGTGCCCAAGCGCTCGCAGTGTTTTCTGCACACGCTCCCCGGAACGTAATGACACGGTGCGCTCCAGTGCCCACCCACCCTTGAGCACGGCGACCCTCTTGGCGTCGCTCATCGGTTCTGCCGCCGGCGGGCGGGGTCCGATTCCCCGCGTCGAGGCAGCGCCACGATATCGGCGAGACCCACGCGCTCGTCGCCGGCGTCTGTGGGCTTGGCCGTCTCGTCGAGTGGGGAGTATCCGTCCCGAGCAGGCTGGTATCGGAGTCGATGAGGGCCGCGATTCGCTGGATCCCCTCGCGGATGTCATCGTCCGGCACGCCCGCGAAGTTGAGCCGCATCGAGTTCGCGCCACGACGCCCGTCCACGTCCATGTACGCCGAGCGCCCCGGCACGAAGGCGACGCCTTTGCTGCGCCCCATCAGGTCGGTCGTGTCGACGCCGGCGAGCGTCGCCCAGATGAACAGCCCGCCCTCGGGCCTTGTCCAGCTGGCCCGGCCACCGAAGTGCTCCTGGAGCGACTCCAACATCACGTCGCGACGGCGCCGGTAGAGATCGCGCAGGCGCTCCACGTACTCGATCCAAGCCGGCCGGCCATCGGCGGCACGCTCGGCGAAGTAGGCGGAGACGAACAGTTGGGTCATCGGCGAGCTGCACAGGTCGGCGCCCTGTTTGCCGAGGTTCAGCTTTTCGAGCACCGCGCGCGGCGCGACCGCCCAGCCGAGGCGCAGGCCGGGAGAGAGGATCTTCGAGAACGTTCCCAGGTAGATCACGAGGTCCGAGGCGGCGCCATCGTGGGTGGGGGAGCCTCCACCGCGAGTGCTGAGCGAGGCGTCGAGCGAGTAGAGCGTCGGCAGCGGCTCGCCTTCGTAGCGCAGCAGCCCATAGGGGTTGTCCTCGAGCACCAGCAGCTCGCGCTCGCGCGCAACCTCGATCAGCCGCCGCCGCCGCGGCAGCGACATCGTCACGCCGCCGGGGTTCTGAAAGTTGGGGATCGTGTAGATGAACTTCGGCCGCCGACCCTCCGCCGCGAGCCGGTCGAGCACCGCCTCCAGCTCGTCGATCGGCATCCCGTCGGCGTCGATCTCGATCTGCACGACGTCGGCCTGGTAGGCGCCGAACGTCGGTATCGCCCCGGGATATGTGGGCGCCTCGGCGACGATCACGTCGCCCGGGTCGATCAGCGCCTTGCAGACGAGGTCGATCACCTGCTGGCCGCCGGTCGTGACGATCACGTCCGCGGGGTCGATCGTGGTGCCCTCGGCGGCCATCGCCTCGACGATGCAGTCGACGGTCACCGCCATCCCCTCGGTCGGGCCGTACTGCAGCGCGCGCGCCGTCGAGGTGGCCGCGACCTGGTTCATCAGCTTCGCGTATAGCTCGGGCGCGAACGTGCTCGTGTCCGGCAGCCCGCCCGCGAGCGAAATCACGTCGGGCCGTTCGGTCAGCGCCATCATCTCGCGCATCGCCGAGCTTTTCATCCCGCGCGTGCGCGCGGCGAACAGCGCCTCGTAGCGCGCGAGCTCGTGCGCGGTCTCGCGGCCCCGCCGCCCGCCGCCTGATCCGCCGATCGATCGGTTCATTTTCTCGTTGCCTCTATTCGGCGCTGCGCTTGCGGAACCTTGCGCCGCGAACAACCGACCGCCCGAAACCGCGGGTGCGTGGCTATCGCCATGGCGCCTCGCAACGGTAGCGCACCCTCGCGCCGGCCATTTCGCGGTGCTGCCCGCCGGCAGACCCCGGATCGCCGGTCACGGCTGGTCTCGCGAGCCACCGTCTATTCTGGCGCGGACCGGATGCACACCTCAGCGGGAGGGGGCGAGCCCTCATCCCGATCTCCCCCAAATCAATGAACGGTCTCTTCTTCTACATCGGGCTCGGGCTCGGACTCGCCGCCGCCTGCGGCCTGCGCCCCTACCTGCCGGCCCTGCTCGCGGGCGCGCTCGGCTCGGCCGGGGCGCTGGGTGTCGCCTTCACCGGCCACTTCCATTTCCTGCAGGAGGGCTGGTGGCTGGTCGTGGTGGCGGTCGTGTTCGTGCTCTCCTACGCGCTCCAGCTGCGCCTCGACCGGGAGCGTTTTCAGGCCACCGTCGCGCCCGCGATCCTCGCGCAGGCGGTGGCGGTCGGCGCGCTGCTATTCGCGGGCACGCTCGCCGCGCACGGAGACGCCTGGTGGCCGGGGCTGATCGGTGGTGGCGCCGCGGCCGCGCTCGGGCTGCGCGCATCGGGCCCGATCGTCACGGGCGCGCGTGCCCGCCTGCCCGACCGCACGGCGCGGGAAGCATTGACGATCTACCTCGACGCGGCCTCGCTGCTGCTCGCGGCGCTCGTCTGCCTGCTGCACCCGCTCGGCTACGTCCTGCTCGCCCTACTCGCCGTGCTGTTCTTGCGCACCCGACAGCGCGCCGGCGAGAAGTACGCCGGTCTGCGCATCCTCGGCCGGTGAGCTCCCCACAATCCCATGCCCCGCTCGGCCGCTCGCCGCGGAACCGATCGCCGGGGCCCCCGTCGGGCGGTGTGCGAAGCGGTCCTTCTAAAAAAGTATTTCTCTACCCGCCTCGCGTCAGTTTGGCCGGCCTGTGACGCCACCCAAGCTTGTCCTCTGCGTGATCGACGCGATGGCGCCCGCGATGCTCGCGCGCGCGGTCGATGCCGGTGTCGCGCCGATGCTCGCGACGCTGATCGAGCGCGGCCGCTACGTCCCCGACTGCGTCGCCGCGTTCCCCTCGGTCACCCCCGTCTGCGCCGCCTCGATCGTCACCGGCACGGCCCAGGACGAGCACCTGATCCCCGGCATGAACTGGTTTCACCGCGACGAGCATCGCTATGTCGAGTACGGCTCGAGCTTCCGCGCGGCGCAGCGCTTCGGAATCGTGCGCCAGCTGACGGACACGGTCTACAACATGAACCGCGCGCACCTCTCCCCCGACACGCCGACGGTGTTCGAGTCGCTCGACGACGTCAATGTCCGCACCGCGGGTACGACCTACCTGATGTACCGCGGCCGCCACCGGCACGAGCCCCAGCGCGACACCGCCCTGACGCGCTTCGCCTCGCGGCTCATGCGTCACCCCGTGATGGGCCCGCGCGAGCTGTTCTACGCCGACATCTTCGCCTCGCGTTCGACCGGCTGCCGCTCGGGCCTGGGCATGCCTGGCGTGCGCGACCGTCACACGGGCTGCGTCTGCTCGTATCTGGTCGAGCACGACCTGTTCGACTTCCTGCTGCTGTCGCTTCCCGACAACGACTGGTACTCCCACAAGCACGGTCCCGAGGGCCAGCTGCACTCGATCGCGCAGGCCGACCTGCAGCTCGCGCGCGTCTTCAACGCCGGCGGCGGGATCGATCGCTTCCTCGAAGAGCACGCCGTGATCGCGATGGCCGACCACTCGCAGGCGCCCGTCGAACGGACGATCTCGCTCCAGCGCGAGCTCGCCGAGCTGGGGGTGCTCGCCCCCAAGGGCGGTCTCGAGGGGGGCTCGGGCGATGCGGACGCGACGGCCGGGGTGGACGGCCCGCGGATCGCCGTCTGCCCCTCCCAGCGCGGCGCGATGGTCTACGCGCTACGCGAGGCCGAGCGCGACGCGAT
This sequence comes from uncultured Solirubrobacterales bacterium, assembly GCA_963789675.1. Lineage (GTDB taxonomy): Bacteria > Actinomycetota > Thermoleophilia > Solirubrobacterales > Solirubrobacteraceae > Palsa-744. Next base: position 74,766 of record CAWBLR010000019.1, read on the forward strand.
GCGCGCCTCGGTCGTCGCCCGTGCGCTCGCGATCGAGGGCGTCGACCTCGTGATCTGGCTGGAGCGTGACGCGCACGACGCCCCGCGCGAGGCGGTGATCGCGAGCCCCGAGCGCGGTGAGCTGCGCTTTGCGCCCGCTGGACTGGCCCGAACCGCCCGAACCGATGGGGCCGGCGAGACCGGGGCCGTCACAGACGCGCGCGGGTGCGCGTGGAGCGTCGAGGGCAGCCTCGAGGTGCTTGCTGCCCAGGTTCTAGACGGAGTGTTTATATCTCCCGACTATCCCGACGCTCTCGCGCGTGTGTGGTCCGCGCTGACCTGCCCGACCTCGGGCGAGGTATTGCTCAGCGCGGCCCCCGGCTGGGAGTTCCTCGACTGGGGCGGCGCCGCCCACGTCGGTGGCGGCAGCCATGGCTCGCTGCACGCCTCGGATTCGCTCGGCGCGCTCGTCTTCTGCGGGGTCGATCTCCCGGCCGACCCGCCGGGGCAGTGGGCGATCCGCGATATCGCGCCGCTCGTGCGCGGGCACTTCGGCCTCGGCTCGGCCTGACGATCTGAGCGACGCGGCCCGGCGGGCGACTCGAGCTCCCCCGCCGGCGCAAGCCCTCGTTACCCTCGCCAGATGCGCATTCGGGCACTCTCCGCGACCGCCGTCTCGCTCGCGCTGCTCGCCCTCGGCGCGTCTCCCGCCGCCGGCGCTGCTGCCAAGACGGCAACGATCGTCCCTGCCGCGACGATGGCGGTGAGGACGACCGCGGCGGGAACCGTCGTGTCGCCGCCTCGCGCCCGGTCTATCCCGCGCACGGCGTCGTTGAGGAACATCGCCTCCTCACCGCAGCTCGCGAAAACCGCGACGACGGCCTCGACCTCCCAGGCGACGATCGCCGAAGCGCCCGTCCCCGTCCCTGCCTCCGAGATCCCGCCGGCAGGCCGTCACCTGTCCGCCGATCGCGTGCTCGAAATTGCCGAAGCGCTGCCGAAGATGCGCGCCGTGCGCAAGGAATATCCGGGCTCCTACGGCGGCGCCTACCTCAAGGGCGCCCTCCGCTGGCAGGTGAGCTTCTTCTCCGCGAAGGGCGCGAAGGAGATCGGCCAGGTGATCATCGCCGACTCCTCCGGCCGCGTGCTCGAACAGTGGACCGGCTTCCAGGTCGCCTGGACGATGGCGCGCGGCTACCCGGGCGCGTTCGGCGAGCATGTCAACGCGCTCTACGTGTGGATTCCCCTGTGCCTGCTGTTCTTCGTTCCCTTCTTCGACTGGCGTCGCCCCTTCGCGCTGCTGCACCTCGACCTGCTCGTGCTGCTCTCGTTCTCGGTCTCGCTCGCGTTCTTCAACCACGCGCACATCTACGCCTCGGTGCCGCTCACCTACCCGCCGCTGCTCTACCTGCTCGCGCGGATGCTCGCGCTGCTGCGCCGTCGCGCCGGAGTCCGAGGGTCGCTCGCCGGGCAAACGGGCGGTGCTCCGGCGGACGGACCACCGGTGGCCGGCTCGGCGGCAGCCGCCCCACCGCCGGCCCGCGGGAGCTCCGCGCGACCGCTGCGCCTACTGATCCCCGCGCCCTGGCTGGCGCTCGGCGTAATCTCGCTGCTCGGCTTCCGGATCGCGCTCAACGTGACCGACGCGAACGTGATCGACGTCGGCTATGCGGGCGTGATCGGCGCCAGCAAGGTCGTCCATGGCGAAGCCCTCTACGGCCACTGGCCGGCCGACAACGAACACGGCGACACGTACGGCCCCGTCAACTACGAGGCATACGTCCCGTTCGAGCAGCTCTTCGGCTGGAGCGGCACCTGGGACGACCTGCCCGCCGCGCACGCCGCCGCGGTCTTCTTCGACCTGCTCGCGGTCGCGCTGCTGTTCCTGATCGGCCGCCGCATGCGCGGCCCGACGCTCGGCATCGCGCTGGCCTACGCGTGGGTCTCCTTCCCCTTCACGCTGTTCGCGCTCGAGAGCGATTCCAACGACACGCTCGTCGCCGTGATGATCCTCGCGGCGCTCTACTTCGCCGGCTCGCCGCTCGGGGCACACAGCCGGAAGGGCTGGGTCGGCGCGTTCGCGGCGCTCGCGGGGTTGACCAAGTTCGCCCCGCTCGCGCTCGCGCCGCTGCTCGCGACCCACGGCCTGCGCGAGGATGGCGACGGGTGGGTCGGCGTCCGCGCGCTGCGCTCGCGTGCGCTCGGGTTGTTCCTGCTCGCCTTCCTCGCCACCGCGGCGCTCGTCTCGATCCCCGCGCTCACGCACGACTCGCTTGGCACGATCTTCCAGCGCACGCTCGTCTATCAATCGAACCGTGGCTCGCCGTTCTCGGTCTGGGGCCTCTACGGCCTGCCCGGCCCGCAGCTCGTCGTGCAGCTCGCCGGGGTGGCGCTCGCGGTGGCGCTCGCGGTGGCGCCCCGTCGCGACGATCTCGTCGGCCTCGCCGCGGCCTGCGCCGCCGTGATCATCGCCGTGCAGCTCGGGATCGACCACTGGTTCTACCTCTACATCCCCTGGTTCTTCCCGCTCGTGATGATCGCTTTGCTGGGGTGCTTCGACGCACCTGTCATGCGGTATCCGTGGGCCGACGAACATCGAGCGGCGGACTCGTTCGACGGCATTCCGGTGCCTGCACAGGAGCCCCGGCGCCTGCGCATCGCGTCTCAATAGCCGCTTCGACAGGCGGCGGGCTCTATCTGCCTCCGGGGGCGTCTCCGCCGGGCCGGGGCTAGCCGGGCGCCACGGATCGGGACCCGCCCGGCCGGGGCATCAGCACCTGCTCGATCGCCTCCGCCCGCAGTCGCTCAGTGGCCGAGCAGCGGATCAGCACGCCCATCAGCCACGGGTCCTCCTCGGAGGTTTCGAAGCGCACCGGCATCTGCGTCAGCAGCGACTCGATCGCCTGCTCGCGCTTGACCCCGATCACGCCGCCGCGGGGCCCGGTCATGCCGACGTCGGTGATGTAGGCGGTTCCCCCGGGCAGCACGCGCGCGTCGGCGGTGGGCACGTGCGTGTGGGTGCCGACGACGGCCGTCACGCGCCCGTCCAGGTGCCAGCCCATCGCGACCTTTTCCGAGGTCGCCTCGGCGTGCATGTCGACGAGGATCTGGTCGACCTCGCCCAGTTCGCCGAGCGCGGTCTCGATCTCCGTGAACGCGCTGCGGCCCGCGCGCAGGTAGAGATTCCCGCTGAGGTTGACGACGCCGAGGCGCTCACCGTGCGCGCCGGTCACGACGCAGGCGCCGCGGCCGGGCTGGCTGCGCAGGAAGTTGGCCGGGCGCAGGATCCGCGGCTCGGAGTCGAGGTACGGGTAGATCTCGCGGCGGTGGTAGGTGTGGTTGCCGAGCGTGATCGCGTCGACCCCGCCCGCGAACAATTGATCGGCGGCCTTCGGTGTGATGCCCAGGCCGCCCGCGACGTTCTCGCCGTTGACGACGACGAACGTCGGCCGCAGGCGCTCGCGCAGCAGCGGCAGGCACTCGAGCAGCGTGCGGCGCCCGAGGCCGCCGACGAGATCGCCGACGAACAGGATCCGCACCTGCCCGTCCACCGCCTCGCCGGGTCGATCCTCCTCGGTGCGCGCCTCCCGCTCAGCCATACTTGGCCGATGGCGGCGGGAGGATGCAGATGAGCGGCTCGATTGAGGGCCGGCCCGCGCCCGCGCCCGTGAGCGCGGAGGCAGCAGAGAGCGTTCCGGCAGGGAGCGCTCCGCGCTCCGAACAGCCGAGCGAGCTCGAGCGCGAGGTCGTCCCGGACTCTCCTGAGCTCCCCCCGCAGGCGGAGCCGCCCCGCGCGATCGTGCCGCGATGGGTGCAGCTCGTGCTGCTGCCGGTCGCGCTCCTCGCGCTGTGGGCGCTCGCGAAAGCCGCGGGGAAAGTGCTCCTGATCTTTGTCATCGCCGCGCTCATCGCACTGATTCTCCACCCCGCCGTCGCCTTTGTGCAGCGTCCGCGGGTGCCCCGGGGGCTGGCGGTGCTGATCGTGTACCTCGCATTCTTCCTCACGCTGGTCGGGATCGGTTTCCTGCTGGCCAACCCGATCTCGGATCAGGTGCGCACGTTCACGGACAACCTTCCCCATATTGCGACGGAAGCCAACAAAACGATCGCGACCGTGCAGCGCTACTTCGAACGGCACGGCATCCATCTGAACATCGTCAAACAGGGCAAGACCGCGCTGCAGAGCATCCAGGACAAAGTCGCCAAGAGCGCCAGCAAATTCGTCTCGTTCGGCGGTGCGCTCCTGACCGAAGCGGCGAGCGCGATCTTCGACCTCGTGCTCGTGTTCGTGCTCTCCGTCTACATGCTCGTCTACGGCGATCGCATCGGCCGGCTCGTGCGGCGCGGGATGCCCGACGGCGACGGCACGCCCGCCGACGACTACCCGACGCTCGTCCAGCACGCCGTCTCGCGCTACGTCGGCGGTCAGCTGGCCTTCAGCGTGCTGATGGGGGCCTCCGCCGGCCTGTCGCTGTACGTGTTCGGGCTGATCGGGATCTTCCCCGACGGGCGCAAATACGCGCTCGCGTTCGGGCTCTTCTACGGGGTGATGGAGCTGGTTCCCTACGTCGGCCCGATTCTCGGCGCGGTGCCGCCGGTGCTCGTCGCGGTGTTCACCGACCCGATCGTCGGGCTGTGGGTCGCGCTGCTGTTCGTCGGCCTGCAGCAGCTCGAGGGCCACGTGATCGCGCCACAGATATTCGGTCACACGCTCCGCATCAACCCGCTGCTCGTGATCTTCGCGCTGCTGCTCGGGCTGCAGCTGCACGGGATCGTCGGCGCGCTGATCGCGCTGCCGATCCTCGCGATCCTGCGCGAGACGGTCGTCTATCTCAGCCGCCACATCGAGCTCGAACCGTGGGATCGCACGCCGCGCGGGCTGCTGTGAGGCCGATCGCACCGTGATCTCGATCTGCTGCGTCCCGGCAGTCACGCCCGGGAGCAAGAGGGCACTATGAGCCCGGCCACCCCTGCTCTCAGCGTCAGTGGCCTCGCGATGCGCTACGGCGAGCGCGAGGCGCTGCGCGACGTCAGCTTCGCGGCCGACGCCGGCGAGCTGGTGGCGGTCGTCGGGCCGAACGGCGCCGGCAAGACGACGCTGCTCTCGATCCTCGCCGGCCTCCAGCGCCCCAGCGCGGGCAGCGTCAGCCGCGCCCCCGACGAAATCGGCTGGGTCCCCCAGCAGCCGGCGCTCTACTCGAAGCTCACGGTCGCCGAGAACCTCGCCCTGTTCGCCCGCCTGGAGCGCGTCGCCGACCCGCAGGCGGCGGTCGAGCGGATGCTCGAGCAGACCGGCCTGCGCGAGCGCGCCTCCGATCAGCTCGCGCGCCTGTCAGGCGGCAACCGCCAGCGCGTGAACGTGGCGATCGGCCTGCTCTCGCGCCCGCCGGTGCTCGCGCTCGACGAGCCCTCCACCGCGCTCGACCCCGGCCAGCGCGAGCGGCTGTGGAGCTTCATCCGGGGCCTCGCGGCCGAAGGCACGAGCGTCCTGTTCTCCACGCACGACGTCTCCGAGGTCCAGCGCTACGCCGCGCGCGCGCTCGTGCTCGCCGACGGCCGGCTGCTGTTCGACGGCACTCCCGCGGCGTTCCTCGCGGGGGCCGGTAGCGATCGCGATGGGGACTTCGAGGACGCGTTCGTGTCGTTCCTGCGCGCGCGGGGGCAGCGATGAGTCGCCGTGGCGATCGGCCGCCCGCACTGCGCGGCTCACGATCCCCCGTGCAGCGCTCGCGGCCTTTGTGGTTGCCTCTGCCGGGCGCGCCGCGGTACGGGAGAGCGATGATCGCGCTGCTGCGCAAGGACATCCTGATCCTCCGCCGTTCGCGCCTGACGGTCGCCCTGCTCGTGCTCTACCCCGTCGCGATCGCGCTCCTGATTGGGCTGGCGCTGTCGCGCGGCCCGTCCAAGCCACGCGTCGCGATCGTCAACGAAACGACCCCCGGCGCGCGCGTCGAAGTCGGCGGCCGCAGCGTCGACGTCAGCGAATACGCCTCGCAGTTGTTCGACCAGGTCGAAGCCGTGCCGGTCTCCACGCGCGCGCAGGCTGTCGCGAAGATCCAGTCCGGCGACGTGCTCGCCGCCGTCGTGATCCCCCACGACATCGCCGCGCGGCTCTCCTCCGGCATCTCCCAGGCGCATCTCGAAGTCCTCTACAACGGCAACGCGCTCGAGCAGTCGCTCGTGCAGTCATCCCTGAACTCGGCGCTCGCGCAGGCCAACCTCGGCTTCTCCGAACAGATCCAGCGCGCCGCCGCCCAGGCGATCGGCCTGCTGCTGCGGGGCGGCAACCTCGGTGTGCTCGGCGCGCCGCCGAACCTCGTCGGGCTCGGTGAAATCCCGGCGCTGCTGCGGCGCGTGATCGCCCACCAGCCCCCCGGCCCGGACCGCGAGGCGCTGGAACGGACGCTCGCCTTCGCGACGTTCGCCGCCGAGAACCTGACGCTCTCGAAGACGGTCCTGCAGACGATCAGCCAGCCGATCGCCGTCGAAACCAAGCTCCTGCATGGCCGCCGCACGCCGCTCGACACGTTCGCCGTCGTGGTCGCCGTTGCCGTCTCGGAGATGTTCATCGGCCTGCTGCTCGCCGCCGGCGCGGTTGCGCTCGAGCGCGAAGAGCACGTGCTCGGCCGTCTGCTCCGCGGGACGGGGTCGGCCGCCACTACTCGCGCGCGTGGTGTGCTGGTCTCGCGTAACGTGCTGCTCGCCGAGAAGTCGCTGCTCGCCGCCGTCTGCTGCTTCGTGGTCGCCTTCGCGATGCTCGCCGGAATCGGTGCGTTCGTCCACCTCGACTGGTCGCGCCTGCCGCTGTGGCTTGCCGCGCTCGCTCTTGCCGCGCTCGCGTTCGGCGCCCTCGGCGTCTCGATCGGCGCGCTCGCGCGCGAGGTGCGCGCCGCCTCGCTGCTCGCCTTCCTGCTCTCGCTCCCGCTCGCCTTCCTCGCGCTCGTCCCCTCGGGGTCGGTCGGCCATGGCCTCTATGACGCGATCTCCGCGGTCTCGTTCGTGTTCCCCTTCAAGGCCGCCCTGGAGGCGCTCGACGCCGCCGTCAACCAGTCCTCGCCCGGCCTGCCGATCTCGCTCGTGCACCTCGCCGCGCTCGTTGTGCTGTTCGGCACGCTCGCGCGGGTCGGCCTGCGGCGCTTGGATTGAGGCGCTCGGCATCGATCGGGCCCGGTGCATCGGGGATCGCCGCATGTGAAAAGCGCCGTGGTCCGAGCGCCAGCCGGACTCGGTCGGATCGTGCCTGTGTCCGCCGCGCCCGGGCTCGCATTCGGACTCGATATCGGGCGATGAGAAGGCGAGTATCCTCGATAGGCGATGGCCTTTCCGCAAACGCGCATGCGTCGTCTGCGCGCCTCCGCTTCGCTGCGTGGACTGGTGCGCGAGACCGAGCTGCGCGCCGGCCAGCTCGTGCTGCCGCTGTTCGTCTCCGAGAGTGGTCCTACCGATCGGAGATCGGCCAGCGAGCCGATCGCGACGCTGCCCGGCGTTCGAGCGCCTGTCGATCTCCGCCCTGCTCGACGAGGCCCACGAGGTGGCCGCGCTGGGGATCGCCGGCGTGATGCTGTTCGGGATCCCCGCCGCGAAGGATGCCGAGGGCAGCGGCGCGTGGGACAAGGAGGGCGTGGTTCAGACTGCCGTGCGCGCCCTCAAGCAGGCCGTGCCGGAGCTGCTCGTGCTGACCGACGTGTGCCTCTGCGAGTACACCGACCACGGCCACTGCGGCGTTCTGCGGGATCCGGAGTCCCACCCACCGGGCGGCCCCGGCCCGCTTTCGGCGTCTGCCTCTGCCGATTCCCCGCCGATCGTTGACAACGACGCGACGCTCGAGCTGCTCGCCCGCGTCGCCGTCAGCCATGCCCGTGCCGGCGCCGACATCGTGGCTCCCTCGGACATGATGGACGGCCGCGTCGGCGCGATCCGCGGCGCGCTCGACGACGAGGGCTTCGCCGATACCCCGATCCTCGCCTACTCCGCGAAGTTCGCCTCTGCCTTCTACGGTCCGTTCCGCGACGCCGCCGGCTCGACCCCGGCGAGCGGCGACCGACGCGGCTACCAGATGGATCCCGCCAACGGCCGCGAGGCCGTGCGCGAGGCGCTGCTCGACGTGCAGGAGGGCGCGGACATGGTGATGGTCAAGCCCGCGCTCGCCTACGGCGACTTGATTCGCGCGGTCAAGCGCGCCACACGCCTGCCGGTGGCGGCCTACAACGTCAGCGGCGAGTATGCGATGGTCAAGGCCGCCGCCGCCGCCGGCTACCTCGACGAGCGGGCCGCGGTCTTGGAGATACTCACCTCTCTCCGCCGCGCCGGTGCAGACACGATCATCTCCTACCACTCCAAGGACGCCGCCCAATGGCTAGCCGAGCAGAGCTGACAGATCAAGAGCAGCAGCAGACCGCCGAGCGTCAGGCGGGGGTGCCTGCGTACGCCGATGGTGGCGAGCCGGACGGGGACGCGAGCACGAAGACCCTCGATCGCGCGAGCGCCGCGATTCCGAAGACGCGCTCGCGCAAGGACGGCGCCGCGGTCGCGCTCGACGATCTCGACCGCAAGCTGCTGAACCTGATGCAGGGCTCCTTCCCGCTCGAGCCCCGGCCCTTCGCGGCGGTGGCGTCCGCCGCCGAGGTCTCCGAACAGGAGGTGCTCACGCGTGTCCAGCGCCTGCTCGACGAGCGCATCATCCGCCAAGTCACCCCGATCTACGACACCCGCGCGCTCGGCTACGGGTCGATGCTCGTCGCCGCCAAGGTCGACCCCGAGAACCCCTGGCAGGCGGCGAAGATCGTCAACTCCCACCCCGGGGTCTCGCACAACTACTTGCGCAACCACGACTTCAACATGTGGTTCACGCTCGCCGTCGAGCCCGACTCGCGGCTCGGCCTGAACGGCACGCTCGACGTGCTCAAACAGCTCACCGGCGCCGAGTCGATCCGCCAGCTGCCGACGCTGAAACTGTTCAAGATCCGCATGGACCTCGAAATGGAGGGCGGCACGAAGGCGCTCACCAGCGAGGGCGCCGCGGTCGAGCCGGTCGACCTCGAGCCCGTCGCCTACGACGAGCGCGACCGGGACGTGATCCGCGCGACGCAGGGCGACATGCCGGTGATCTCCGAGCCCTACGCCCCCGCCGCCGCGCGGCTGAGCATGGACACCGAGGCGTTGCTCGAGCACATGCAGGGCATGCGCGAGCGCGGCCTGCTGCGCCGCGTCGCCGCGATCCTCTACCACCGCCGCGCCGGGTTCTCCGCGAACGGGATGGGCGTCTGGAAGGTCTCCCCCGGTCAGATCGCAGAGCTCGGCCCGCGGATGGCGTCCTTCCGCGGGATCTCCCACTGCTACGAGCGCCCCACGTACGAGGACTGGCCCTACTCCGTCTTCACGATGGCCCACGGCCGCTCGAAGGAGGAGTGCGACGCGGTGCTCGACGCGATCGCCGAGCAGACCGGCATCCACGAGCGCGCGACGCTCTACTCCTCGACCGAGTTCAAGAAGATCCGCCTGCTCTATTTCACCGACGACTTCAAGAACTGGGAGTCCGAGCACGCGTGAGTATCTCCGCCCGTGAGCACCTCGCTCGCTGACGCGCGCTCGGCGGAGCTCTACCGCCGCGCGCTGGAGGTGCTGCCCGGGGGGGTCAACTCGCCCGTGCGCGCGATGCGCGCGATCGGCCGCTCGCCGATCTTCGTCGATCGTGGCGAGGGCGCCGAGCTGATCGACGTCGACGGCAACCGCTTCGTCGACTACGTCTGCTCGTGGGGTCCCCTGATCCACGGGCACGCTCACCCCGAGGTGCTCGCCGCGATCGCCAGGGCGGCGGCGAAGGGCACGAGCTTCGGCGCGCCGACCGCCGCCGAGGTCGAGCTCGCGGCGGAGGTCGCGCGGCGGTTCGACGGCGTCGAGATGCTGCGCATGACCTCCTCGGGGACCGAGGCGACGATGACCGCCGTGCGGCTCGCGCGCGCGGCCACCGGTCGCGAGCGGCTGCTGAAGTTCGCCGGCGCCTACCACGGGCACCTCGACCCGCTGCTCGCGCAGGCGGGCTCCGGGCTCGCCACCCAGGCGCTCCCAGCGAGCCCGGGCGTGCCCGCGAGCGCGGCCGCCACCACGATCGTGGTGCCCTGGAACGATCGCGACGCGCTGCACGCCGCCGTGGAGCAGTCGACCGGCCGGGGCCGGGATGAGCTCGCGCTCGCGGCGATCATCGCCGAGCCGCTGCCGGCCAACATGGGCCTCGTCCCGCCCCGCCCCGGCTTCCTCGAGCTGCTCCGCGAGCTCGCCGACGAGTGCGGCGCGCTGCTCGTGCTCGACGAGGTGATCTCCGGCTTTCGCGTCGCGCGCGGCGGCGCGCAGGAGCTCACGGGCGTGCGCGGTGACCTCACGATCCTCGGCAAGGTGCTCGGCGGCGGTCTCCCCGCCGCGGCGGTCGGCGGGCGTGCCGAGCTGATGCGCATGCTCGCCCCCGCCGGCGAGGTCTACCAGGCCGGCACGCTGTCCGGCAATCCACTCGCGGTCGCGGCCGGCCTCGCGGCGCTCTCCCTGCTCGACGAGCCGGCCTACCTGCGTCTCGCCGCGATCACCGACCAGCTCGCCGCCGGCCTGCGCGAGGCCGCAGCCGCGGCGGGGCGCGCAGTCCAGGTCGTGAGCGCGCCCGGCCTCTTGACCGTCTTCTTCAGCGAGCGCCCCGTGCTCTGCTTCGACGACGCGCGCGCCTGCGACCTGGAGGCCCACGCCGCCTGGTGTCGCGAGCTGCTCTCGCGCGGGGTCTACCCGCCGCCCTCGCAGTTCGAGGCGTGGTTCCCCTCGCTGGCGCATACATCGGAGCAGCTCGAGCGCACGCTCGCCGCAGCCACGGCCGCCTTCGCGGAGCTGCCGTGAGCGACGCCACGCCGATCCCCGCCCGGTCCGCTCCCGAGCTCTCCTCCGCGGCCCATGCCTCGCTCGTCCGACTGCGCACGCTCCTGGCCGAGGAGGGCGGGCTGATGGCGAGTCTCGCCGGCGCGCCCGCGGACGCGCCGGCGGGCGCCGGCGACTGCGTCGAGAGTCCCGCGCAGCTCGCCGCCGCAGGCCCGCGCGCCACAGAGGCTCGCGAGGACTACGAGCTGCTGATCGAGGCGATCTACGAGGGCTACCTGCTCCACTACGGAACACCGCGCGTGGCGCGCACGTCCGACCGCGACCTCGGTCTGCTGGCCGGCGATCGGCTGTATGCGCTCGGGCTGGCGCGCCTGGTCGCGCTCGGCGACGTCGCGGCCGTGACCGAGCTGGCCGACACGATCACGCTCAGCGCGCTCGCGCAGGGCTCCGGCGCCCCGGAGCTGGCCGGCGCGATCTGGACGGCCGGCGCGCGGGCGATCGGCTGGGGCTCGAACGCTGCCCATCGCCGCGCCAAGACGCTTGTGCTCGAGGGCTCTCCAGAAGCGGTCGAGGCGATGCGCACAAGCGCTGAGAGCCTCGCCACGTCGCGCTGAATCGCGCCTCGATATTGTTTGCCTCCCGTGCCAGACAAGCACACCCAGCACAAGTCCAAGTACACCGTCGATCGGAAGATCCCGGGCGCCTTCGAGGGCGAGACGGTGACGCGACGGCGGTTCATGACCGTCAGCTCCCAGGCGATGGGCGGAATCGCGGCGGCCTCGTTCGCGCTGCCCGCGCTCGGCTTCGCGCTCGGACCGATCTTCAAACAGCCGCCGCACTCCTGGCAGGTGATCGGCTCGACCGAAGACTTCGTCGAGGACAACTACCTGCCGGTCGTGATCACGCTCACCGCGGGGATCGGCGAGGCCGGCAAGTCGACCGCATACGTGCGCCAGCACAACCCGGCGGTCGACACCGATCCGTACGACCGCAACACGCCGTACATCGCGATCTCCACGCGCTGCGCCCATCTCGGCTGCCCCGTGCGCTGGGTCGACGCAGCGGAGCGCTTCATCTGCCCGTGTCACGGCGGCGTCTACGACCTGCTCGGCCGCCCCGTCAGCGGTCCCCCGGTGCGCCCGCTCGACCGCTTCCCCACGCGCGTAACGGGGAACACGGTCGAACTGTACAGCCAGCGTTTCAGCGTCAACAGCGAGCTGAAACGCTTCTCCCCGCGCGACCCGGGGGAGACGCTCGACGGAATCGGTCAGTACCTCTACCCGTCGCGTCCCGACGCGCGCAAGACCTACTAGCCCAGCTGGACCCACGGACTACCACTACTACCCATGCCCAAGCTTCCCGCACCCCCTGTACCAGCCCCACTGAAGGCGCCGCCTCCGCGCCCGGGCGAAGAGAACGGCAAGGGCGGTTTGGCCGAGGGCGCGAAGGCGGCCGGGATCAACGTCGTCGATTGGGTCGACGAACGCACCTCGCTGAGCGGTGGCGCCCGCTGGTTGATGTTCCGCAAGGTGCCGAAGGGCACCAACTGGTTCTACACGCTCGGCTCGGCGACGATGTTCGCCTTCCTCTCGCAGGCGGTCACGGGCGTGTTCCTGGCGATGTACTACCGCCCGGAACCGGCGGGCGGGGCCTACGAATCGATCCGCTACATCACCAACGACGTGTTCCTCGGCCAGTTCGTGCGCGGCATGCACAAGTGGGGTGCGAGCGTGATGGTCGTGCTCGTGTTCCTGCACATGGGACGTACGTTCTTCTTCGGCGCCTACAAGTACCCGCGCGAGCTCAACTGGGTGATCGGCGTGGTGCTCTTGATCCTGACGATGGCGATGGGCTTCACCGGCTACCTGCTGCCGTTCGACGAGCGCGCTTACTGGGCGACGACCGTCGGCGTCAACATCAACGGCACCGGTCCGCTGATCGGTCCCTACCTGAGCGATTTCCTGCGCGGGGGCCCCGAATTCGGGGCGACCACGCTGTCGCGCTTCTACGCGATCCACATGCTCCTGATCCCAGGTCTGATCGCCGCGCTGATCGGCGCCCACCTCTATCTCGTCGCCAAGCTCGGTACCACGGCGCCGCCGTGGAAGACGGCCGAGAAGCCCGCCGAGCTGCGCAAGGCGGAGGCATAGTGATCGTCGATCTCCACGCGCCCGCTTGCACGGGCGCGCATCACTCACCCCAAACTCCCGCCCGCACGCGATGAACCAGCGCGAGAAGGAGGAGTATCTCCGCGGGTACGGCGTCCTGAAGTCACAGGGGAAGCCGTTCTTCCCCTACGCGGTCGCCAAGGACTCCGCGATGGCGTGCGTCGTGATGGCGATCATCATCGCGCTGTCGCTGATCTTCGGCGCCGAGCTCGGCCCGAAGGCCAACCCGGCTTCGACCAGCTACGACGCGCGCCCGGATTGGTACTTCTTCTTCCTGTTCGACATCCTGCGCATCATCAGGACGCCGGCGATCGTGCCGTTGGCGACGATCGGTGTCCCGACGATCGCGATGATCCTGCTGTTCCTGCTGCCGTTCTACGATCGCCGCGCCGAGCGCCGGCCGGAGTACCGTCCGATCGCCACCGTCGCCGGCATCTTCGTGATCGGGGCGATGGCCTTCCTCACCTACCAGGGAGCCAACGCCGGGACCCCGGACGCGCTGGAAATAGCCACGCCGAAGGCCGTGATCGCGAATGGTCCGGCAGCCGTCGCGAAGTGGAACGAAGGCCGGCTCGTGGTCGCCCAATCGGGTTGTGAGGCGTGCCACACGATCGGCGACAACGGCAACCCTGGCCCCGGGCCCAACCTCACGCACATCGCCTCGCGCATTCCCGAGGAGGGGATCGCCCGCACGCTCGTGAACCCGACCGCGCCGATGCCCTCCTTCAAAAACTTGCCACCGCAGAAGTTCCAGGCGGTCCTCAACTTCCTCTCGCAGATGAAGTAGCCGGCGAGCTGCGCCGCCCATGGTTCCTGACGGATCATCACCAGGCACCGGGGCCGGCCGCTCGCCCGCGAATATGTCCGCGCACGTCCAGAGCAACGGGTCCGCCGCGGAGAGCGAGGGGGCGGACGCAGAGCGAGCTGCTTCGGCGCGCGCGCCCGGCACGCTCGAGGCGAGGGAGGTGCGCGCGATGTTCGACCGCATCGCGCGGGTCTATGACCTGCTGAACACACTGATGACCGCCGGCCTGCACCACCGCTGGCGCGAGCGCGCCGCCGACCTGGCCCACGTCGGCCCAGGTGCGCGTGTGCTCGACGTCGCCACCGGCACGGGCGATCTGGCGATCGAGCTAGCACGCCGCGTCGCTCCGGGAGGAGCGGTGGTGGGCAGCGACTTCTCCGAGGAGATGCTCGCGCGCGCGCGGCGCAAGCCCCAGCCCGCCGGCGCCGAGTTACGCTTCGAGTGGGGGGACGCGCTCGAGCTGCCGTTCGCCGACGGGAGCTTCGACGCCGCCACGGTCGGCTTCGGCGCCCGCAACTTCTCAGACCTTTCCCGCGGTCTACAGGAGATGGTCCGCGTCGTGCGTCCCGGGGGACGCGTGGTCGTGCTCGAGTTCACCTCCCCCACGCGCCCGCCGCTGTCGATCTTCTACAGCCTCTGGTTTGATCGCGTGGTACCGCTGCTGGGGCGCCTCGCGGGCGACCCCGACGCCTACTCCTACCTCCCCGACTCGGTCAAGCGCTTCCCCGTCCCCGCGGGGCTGGCGGCGGAGCTCGAGCGCGCCGGCCTGCGGGAGATCGGCTACCTGCTTACAGCCGGGGGCATCGTCGTGATCCACCACGGCACGGTCCCCCCGCGGAGGAGTTGAGCGCCGCGGTGGGCCGTCCCGCCGCAGAACGCTCCGCCGGGGGCGACGGCGCCGCCGGCGTGGGGGCCGGCGCTATGGGCGCTGGCATCGACACGGAGAGCGGTATCGAGAGGAACATCGCCGCGGACGGCGGCGGCGCGGATCGCGATGCCGTCGAGGCGCTCCTCGACGGCGGTGGCGAGCGCCTGCGTGCGCGGATGGCCCGCGTCGAGCTGCATCTGGAGCGCGTTACGGCCGCCGCCGGAGCACCCCTCGCCGTGTACGCGAGCGCGACGATCCTGGCCGGCGGCAAGCGCCTGCGCCCGCTGCTCGTCGTGCTCGCCGCCGAAGCCGCCGAAGCCGCCAAGGTCGCCGAGTCCGACAGTCCCGGGCGCGACGGCGTAGCCGCGGAGGAACGTCTGACCCGTGCCGCGGTCGCCGTCGAGCTCGTGCACTCCGCGACGCTCGTGCACGACGACGTGATCGACGCCGCCCCGCTGCGGCGAGGGCTTCCCACGGTGGTCGCCGACGCGGGCCGCGAGACCGCGGTCGCGACCGGCGATCTGCTGTTCTCGCGAGCGTTCGCGGAGCTCGCGCGCAACGACGATCCCGTCCAGCTGCTGGCGCTCTCCGACGCCAGCTCGGCGCTGGCCGCGGGCGAGCTGCTCCAGCGCGAGGACGCCTACGCGCCACGGGTGGCGCTCGCGCGTTACCTGCGCCGTTGCGAGCTGAAGACGGCCGCGCTGTTCGAGGCGGCCTGCCGGCTGGGCGCGCTTGTCGCCGCGGGGGCTTCGGGGACGGCGGGAGCACGCGCGGGGGGTGCGGGAGTGGCGGCGGTCGCGGGGGCGGTCGAGCGCGGTTCGACGGATCTCGCGGACGCGCTCGGCCTCTTCGCGCGGCGGATCGGATTGGCGTTCCAGATCCTCGACGATGTGCTCGACATCTCCGGCCCCGTCGAGCGCACCGGCAAGGCGCGTGGCACGGATCTGCTCGACGGCACCGTCACGCTGCCGCTGATCCTCGCGCGCGAACGCGACGCCGCGCTCGCCGCGGTCGACCTGCGTGGCCTGCATGGTGCCGGCGGGGCGCAGCGGGCGGAGGAGCTCTGCGATCGGATCGCCGCCACCGGCGCGCTGGAAGCGGCCAGGACGCGGGCGCTGGACGCCGTCGCCGAGGCCAAGATGGCGCTACCGGCAAACCTGCCCGCGGATCGCGCGGCGTCCCTGGAGCAGGTTGCCGACGCGGTGGTCGAACGCTACTCCTGAGAGCTGGGAGAGCTCGGCCGCCCCGCGAGGTGGGCGGCCTGGCATACGGCGGCCCGCGCCTACGTCGGGTGGGCCTACGTACGGCGAGCCAGGCGGGCTCGGACAGGGCGCCGCGAGTCCGGCCCGGCGAAGCTAGATGAAGTCCGACGGGACGATCAGGTCCGCGTCGAGTGCGCGGACGAAGAACTCGATCTCGTCCTCCATGTTCGCCTGCGTGAGCTGCTTCAGATCGCTCAACAGCGCGCCGGTCGCGTTGTCCAGCTGCTCGTCGAGCTCCTCGACGACGGACTGCTCGAAGACGCCCTCGCGGCGTGCCTCGCACTCGGGGCAGCGCAGCACGATCCGCCAGTGGCGCGGGCCTTCCTCGGTCCAGTCGAGCGGATACGCGAGCTCGCCGGCGCAGTGGAAGCAGATGTGCAGCGGGTCGGGGGCGTGGCCCCCGTCGGGCACATCGGGCCGACGTTGATCCCGGTAGACGACGTCGATCTGCTTGCCGCTGGGCAGCTGCACGCGATGACGGGTGTGGTCGTTTCGGTCGGAGGCGGAGGCCATGGTCTGATCACGAACTCATCGACCTCCGCGCGCGTCGCCTTTAGCACGCCCGCGCTCGCTAGGAGGTTTGCGTAGCGGCGGTCGTCTTGGGCACAACAGATGCACGCTCGCTACCGGCCGTCACGGCGCGCATCGGAGCTCTTTGTCAGAGCGTGCCGCTGCAGTTCCGCCCTCTCCGCCGATGCTTTGTTGTTCGCCCGGTGGAGAGCGGGTGGTAGGTTCATATGGGCTATGGCCACCACGATCCGCGCGATCGGCCACGAGGACAAGCTCAGCCTCGTGGACCATCTCGACGAGCTGCGCAGCCGCCTGATCGTCAGCGCGATCGCGCTCGCGATCGCGTTCGGGTTCTGTCTGTGGCAGAACCATGCACTGCTGCACCTGATCAACGCGCCGCTGAGCAAGCAGACCGAGAAACAGGTCGCGAAAGGCAACGGCCCACTCGGCCAGACCGCGCTCGCCCAGCAGGCGGTCTTGAAAATCGCCCGCAGCACCGAGGGAGTCGTGCTCGCGCTGAGCGCCCCGAGCAGCGGTCTGCCGGCGGCCACGCGCGCCCGGCTCGCGGCCGAGATTCCCAGCCTGCGCGCGGCCGTCGCGAAGGTCCCACGCACCCCCGAAGGCAACAAGCCCGTGACGCTCGGGATCGGCGAGCCGTTCACGACGACGATCACGGTGACGCTGATGTTCGCGCTCGTGATCTCGCTGCCGGTGATCCTGTTCGAGCTCTACGGGTTCGTGTTGCCGGCGTTCAGCCCGAAAGAGCGGCGCATCGCGATGCCGCTGCTCGTCGCGATCCCGTTCCTGTTCGTGCTCGGCGTCGCGTTTGGCTATTTCGTCGTGCTGCCCGCCGCGCTGCGGTTCTTCCAGAACTTCAACAGCAGCGAGTTCAACGTCCTCGTCCAGGCCGCGCCCTATTACAAATTTGTCGCGACGATCCTGCTGGCGATGGGGCTCGTCTTCCAGGTGCCCGTCGCGATCCTCGCCGCCACGCGCGTGGGGATCGTCACGCCCAAGCAGCTCCGCCACAACCGCCGCTACGCGATCCTCGCCTGCGCCGCGATGGCCGCCTTCCTGCCGGGCGACGCGGTGACGCTGGTCCTCGAGACCGTGCCGCTGTACATCCTCTACGAGCTCAGCATCCTCGTCGCCTCGTTCGTCGCGCGTCGCGATGCCAAACGGGTGCGGGCGGAGGCGGCGCGCGCGGCGGACGCGGGAGCGGGCGGCGCCGGGCCCGTGCCCGGAGACCCCCCCGTCCCCGGTCCGGGTGGATCTCCCGGTGGCGGTGGCATCCCCGGTGGCGGTGGCGCTGCCCCGGCCCCGACGGCGCCAACACCATCCTCGCCGCAGGGCTCCGGCCCGGCTGCCGCGGCACCCGCTCCGATGGACTCGAGCGGGATTGCCGGAGAGGCTGGGGGCGTTGCCGGCCCCGATGACGGAGTGGAGCCGGATGTGAAGCAGATCATCGATCACATCGACCGCGAGCTGTCCTGATGATGGGCGCGTGGCGAACATGCCGCGGCATGGGTGTTCGCGGCTCGATTGAGAGTCTGTTCGAGAGCCCGATCGGGAGCATTCCCCACCCGCACACGCGCTGCCCATAGAATCAGCTGCAATGCTCTTCGACCTGAGAGGCCGCGGCCGGCGCCGCACAGTCCAAGTGATCTACGTCGGCCTCGCGCTGCTGTTCGGCATCGGCTTCATCGGCTTCGGCGTTGGCGTGGGAAGCGGCGGCGGCGGGATCCTGAACGCCCTGACCGGGGAAAGCGGCGCACCCAAGGCGAGCTTCGCCGGGCAGGTGAAGAAGTACCAGAAGCTCGTCGCCGAGCAGCCCAAAAGCCTGAGCGCCTGGGAAGGCCTGATCAACGCCCAGCTGCACGAAGCCGGCGGCGAATCCTCGATCAGCAACGGGAAACTGACGAGCCAGGGCAAAGAACTGTTCTCCGACGTGGCGCAATCGTGGAACGGCTACCTGGCGCTGAACCCGCCGAAGCCCAACGTCAAACTGGCCAAGGAAATGTTGCGCGTGTTCGACGAAGAAGGTCTCAACCAGCCCTCCGCGGAGGTGCAGGTACTGCAGATCGTCGTCGCCAACGAGCCCCAGAGCGCGGCGCTGTTCGGCGAGCTCGCGGAGTACGCCTACAAAGCCCACAACGAACGCCAGGGTGACCTCGCTGCCGAAAAGGCCGTCAGCCTCGCGCCGGCCTCCCAGCGCGCACGGCTGAAGAAAGAGCTGGCGGAACTGAAGAAGAGCTCGGCCAGCAGTTCGAGCACGAGCACCAGCGCGAGCACGGGTGCGGCCGGTACGAGCGGCGCGGGTTCCGTGTCCACGAGCACGGGTGCCGCCGCGAGCGGCGAAGCGGCGAACGCCACGATCACCGTCGGCGGCAAGAGCTACAAAGTCAGCCAGAAGGTCAAGGAACAGCTCGAAAGCAGTCAGAAAAAATAGCCGACCACTCCCCGCCCGCCGACGACCGCCAGCCGCCGTACACCGCGCGTCTGCTCGTCGGCTGTCCCGACCGGCCCGGAATCGTCGCCGCCGTCTCCAGCTTCCTGTTCGAGCAGGGCGCGAACATCGTCTCCTCCCAGCAGTACTCGACCGACCCCACAGGTGGCCGCTTCTTCCTGCGCACCGAGTTCTTTCTCCAGCCACCCACGGACGGGGTACGGAAAGGCTTCGAGGCCCACTTCGGGGCCGAGGTCGCCGCGCGCTTCTCGATGGACTGGCAGATCCGCTGGTGGGGCCAGCGCCGGCGGGTCGCGATCCTCGTCTCGCGCCACGACCACTGTCTGCTCGAGCTGCTCTGGCGCTGGCGTCGTGGCGAGCTCGACGCCGACCTCGTCGGGGTGATCTCGAACCATCCCGAGCTCGAACGGGAGACTGTCGCGGCCGGTGTCCCCTACCACCATGTACCAGTCGAGCCAGGCCACAAGGAGCAGGCCGAGGAACGGATGCTGGCGCTGCTCTCGGGCCAGGCCGATCTGCTCGTGCTGGCCCGCTACATGCAGATCCTCAGCGGCGAGTTCCTCGCGCGCGTGGGGATGCCCGCGATCAACATCCACCACTCCTTCCTGCCGGCCTTCGCCGGCGCTGATCCCTACCGCCGTGCCCGCGAGCGGGGAGTCAAGCTGATCGGCGCGACCGCCCACTACGTCACCGAGCAGCTCGACGACGGCCCGATCATCGAGCAGGACGTCGGCCGTGTCGATCACCGCCAGAGTGTCCGCGACCTGGAGCGCGTCGGCCGCGACATCGAGCGCCTCGTGCTCGCGCGGGCCGTCGCGCTGCACCTCGACGACCGCGTGATCGTCGACGGGCGCCGCACGATCGTCTTCTGAACAGGAGCAAGTGACAGGAGCAAGTTGCAGGAGCGCGTGGCGAGCCTCGCGCCGCCTCGGCTAGAATCGCAGTCCGAGCCGGCGCGGATCCCGTCGGCGCCCTCATGGGCCGTTAGCTCAACCGGCAGAGCAGGGGCCTCTTAAGCCCAAGGTTGCAGGTTCGATTCCTGCACGGCCCATTTCTGGAAAGTCCCGCGATCAGGAGCCTGCGCCGCGCCCCTGCGCTTCGCCGTCCAGCATGTGTTCGACCGCGGCGATGTAGTCTCCGGCTCCGGCGACGATCCGCTCCGCCTCGCCGCGGTCCGGCGTGATCGCCTCGTAGTCGCCCTCCTCGCGCGTGCGCTGGGCGCCCTGAGCCAGCGCGTGGAGGTGCTGGTCGAAGGCGCCGGTGGTCACGTAGCGCTCGTGGAACAGGTGCCACGTGCCGCCGTGCGTGCGGGCGTACTCGTCGCGCTCGGACAGCGCCGCGCGCGCGGCGTAGAGCATCGCGTAATAAGCGGTGCTGACGGCGGCCTCGAGGTGCCCGGCGGCAAGGATCACTCGCGCGGTCGCGGCGCGGTCGCGTGCCTGGTCCATGAACTCTCCCGAACGCGGGCTCACTCGAGACCGCTCCCGAAGAGCACGAGCTTGTCGCGGTCGACCTCGGCGATGAAGAACGAGCGGATCTCGCGCCGGCCGCGCAGCCACTCGGGGGTTCGGACGGAGAACGAGTACCAGACGGGGCTGACACCCTCGGCGGGGGCGATCTCGTGGGCCAGTTCGATCGCCGTCTGCCCGATTTGCCACGGGCTCCCGTCGGCGAGCACCATCAGGTCGATGTCCGACTCCGGGTGGGGTGTCTCCCCGCGGGCGCGCGAGCCAAAGAGCCAAATCGCGTGCAGGTCGGAGCCGAGCTCCTCGCGCAGACGCTCCACGACGCGTTCCACGACGCGGCGCTCAGCCTGCGTGAGCGATGCGGGAGCCAGGACGTCGAGGAGCTGTGCAGCCATAGTTTCAGAGAATAGGCGGCGCTCCGGAGACCCGGTTGGCGCGATCCCTGCACGGCTTCTCCCGGCCCCGCGCTCGGAAAGCTGAGCTCAATCCGCGAGCAGATCCGCGACCGGCGCCTCGCCCCCCAGCTGCGTTATTTCCCCGGCCTCGGTCCAGATCACCTGCTCGCGCCCGGGTCCCACGCCGAGCAGCGCGATCGGCGCCCCGGTCTGCTCGGCGATGAACTCGAGGTACTCGCGCGCGGCCTCGGGCAGATCGGAGTAGGTGCGGCACTCGCCGAGGTCCTCCTGCCAGCCGCGCAGCTCGGTCAGCTCGGCGGTCGTGTGGTGCAGGACCGTCTGGTGGTAGGGGAAGTCCTCGAACTCCGCGCCCTCGGCGCCGCGGTAGCTCGTGCAGACCTGGATCCGGTCGAGACCCGAGAGCACGTCGAGCTTGGTGATCACGAGCGCCGTCAGCGTGTTCAACCGCGCGGCGTAGCGCAGCGCGACGAGGTCCAGCCAGCCGGTCCTGCGCGGGCGCCCGGTGGTCGTGCCGAACTCGCCGCCGCGCTTGCGGATCAGCTCGCCCATCTCTTCGTGCAGCTCGCTCGGGAACGGCCCGGCGCCGACGCGCGTGGTGTAGGCCTTCGACACGCCCCAGACCTCGTCGATGTCCTTCGGCCCCACGCCGGTCCCCACGGTCGCGGCGCCCGACAAAGGGTTGGAGGAGGTGACGAACGGATACGTGCCGTGGTCGATGTCGAGCATCGCGCCCTGGGCGCCCTCGAAGATCACCTTCTCGCCGTTGTCGAGCAGCTCCCACATCAGTTTCGCGGTGTCGGCGATGTGCTGCTCGAGGCGGTGGCCGTAGGTCAGGTACTCCTCGGTCATCGCGTGCAGGTCGAGCGCCGGGTCCTTCTCGAACGGCCGCAGCGACAGCCGCTTGGGCTCCATCGCGGCGACGATCTTCTTCTTCAGGATCTTCTCGTCGAGCAGGTCCTGCACGCGGATCCCCAGACGTGCGGCCTTGTCCGCGTAGCAGGGGCCGATGCCGCGGCGCGTGGTGCCGATCTGGCGGCTGCCGAGTTTCGTCTCGCCGGCCGAGTCCAGCAGCAGGTGGTAGGGCATGATCAGGTGGGCGTTCGAGGAGATCCGCAGGCCGCTCACGTCGACGCGCCGCGCGCGCAACCCGTCGAGCTCCTCGATCAGGACCTTCGGGTCGATCACGACGCCGTTGCCGATCACGCAGCGCTTGCCCGGGTAGAGGATGCCGGAGGGGATCAGGTGCAGCTTCCACTCGACGTCCCCGCGCACGATCGTGTGCCCGGCGTTGTTGCCGCCCTGGAAGCGCACGACCGCGCCCGCGCGCTCGGCGAGCAGATCGGTGATCTTGCCCTTTCCCTCATCGCCCCACTGGGCGCCGACGACGACTATTCCTGGCATAGCTGGTTCAGTTTACGAGGGCCTGGCCTGAAGGCTCATTGCGCGTAGCGCTCGCCCGCGTAGTTGAGGAACTTCGGGTACTCCTTCTGGAACGTCAGCGTGACTTTGCCGACGGCGCCGTTGCGATGCTTGGCGATGATCAGATCGGCCTCGCCGGGGCGCTCGGAGTCCTCGTCGTAGTACTCGTCGCGGTAGATGAACATCACCAGGTCGGAGTCCTGCTCGAGGTTCCCCGACTCGCGCAGGTCCGACAGCTGCGGCTTCTTGTCTGGTCGGGACTCAACGGCACGGCTGAGCTGCGAGAGCGCGATCACGGGCACCTTCAGCTCGCGCGCGAGGATCTTCAGGCCCCGGCTGAGCTCGCCGACGGCGGTCACGCGCGAGTCGTAGCGGCTGTCGGTGCGCATCAGCTGCAGGTAGTCGATGATGATCAGGCCGAGCCCGTTCTCGCACTGCGAGTGCAGGCGCCGCGCCTTCGCGCGGATCTCGAGCATGCCGACGTCGCTCGAATCGTCCACCCACAGCGGCGCCGCTGCCAGGCGCTGCGAGGCCTTGAGGATCTTCGGCCAGCGCTGCTCCGCCACGCGCCCCTTGCGCAGCTCCTCGCCCTTGATCCGCGCCTGCGAGGCGACGAAACGCTGGGCCAGCTCGGCCTCCGCCATCTCGAGGCTGAACAGCGCGACGGGCTTGCCGTGCTCGACCGCGGCGTTCTCGGCGATGTTGCAGACGAGCGCGCTCTTGCCCATCGCCGGTCGCGCGGCGACGATGATCAGGTTCCCCGGCTGAAAGCCGCCGGTGATCTCGTCGAGGTCCTTGAACCCCGAGGGCGTCCCGGTCAGCGAGGTGCCTTCGATCGAGAGGCGGTGCAGCTTGTCGAGCTCCTCGTGGAGGACCTCTTCGATTGCCCTGAAGTCCTGCTGGCGGTCGTCGCGGCCGACCTCGAGCATCGCCTTCTCGGCCTGCTCGACGAGCTCGCGCGGCGCGGCGCGATGGTCGAGCACGCTCTCCTGGATCTCGTAGGACGCCCCCAGCAGTCGCCGCAGCAGCGCGTTCTCGCGCACGATCTGTGCGTAGCGCCGCGCGTGCCCGGCGGCCGGCACGACCCCGGTCAGTTCATCGACCGCCGCGATCCCGCCGATCGCCTCGAGCTTGCCGCTGGAGCGCAGGCGGTCGGTGACCGTGAGCACGTCGACCGGCTCGGACTCGTTGTAGAGCGCCAGCATCGCCTCGTAGATCGTGCCGTGGCGCTCTCGGTAGAAGTCCTCGGCCCGCAGCCCCTCTTCGATCACGAGCGCGTACAGCGAGCGTTCCGAGAGCAGGATCGAGCCCAGCACCGACTGCTCGGCCTCGAGGTTGTGCGGCGGCGCAACCACGCCCGCCGGCGGGGAGGTGGCCGTGCCGTTGCTGCCGTTGGTTACCGAGACCGCGCACATAGCTTCGGCGAGTCTAAGTTGGCGCCGCCCCCGGTCTCGGTGCTTACCCCGCTATCTCGGACTAAATTGCTCTCCACGAACACATGTTCGCAGCAGCAGCGGCGCGACTATTTCTTAGCGACAACCATCGTCTTGATCGTCGCCGTGACTCCCTCGACGACCTCGACGACGACCATGTAGGTGCCGACGCTCTTGATCGGCTCGGGCATGTGCACGCCCCGTTTGTCGATTTTCAGCCCGCGCGCTTCGCGGATCGCGGTGGCGATGTCCTGCGCGGTCACCGACCCGAACAGGCGGCCGTCGGCGCCGGCCTGCTGGGGGATCGTGAGCACGGTGCGGTTGAGCAGGTTGACGTTCTC
Source organism: uncultured Solirubrobacterales bacterium (assembly GCA_963789675.1). Lineage (GTDB taxonomy): Bacteria > Actinomycetota > Thermoleophilia > Solirubrobacterales > Solirubrobacteraceae > Palsa-744. Next base: position 98,754 of record CAWBLR010000019.1, read on the forward strand.
CTGGGCTTTTTCGATCGCGTTGCGCTCGGCCCGCTCGGCCGCCGCCTTGCGCTCACGGATCGCTTCGATCGCGCCTTTCGTGGCCGGCTGGGCGAGCTTGCGCGGGATCAGGTAGTTGCGCAGGTAGCCCTTCGAGACGTCGATCGCCGCGCCCTGCTCGCCGAGGTTCTCGACGTCCTCCAGAAGGATCGCTTCAGGCATGTCGGCGCTCCCTACCGTTCCCGATCGCGGTCGCGATCGCCCCGGCCGCCGCGCGGCGAGTCCTCGCGGCCGCCCTCGTTCACGTACGGCAGCAGCGCCAGCTCGCGGGCGCGCTTGACCGCCTGGGCGATCTGGTTCTGGTGGCGCCGGCAGGAGCCGGTGATCCGCCGCGAGCGGATCTTGCCCTTCTCGGAGATGAACTTCGACAGCGAGGAGATGTCCTTGTAGTCGACCTGCTCGATCTTGTCGCGGCAATGCTGGCATGGCTTGCGCCGGCCGCTCCCGGGGCCACCCTTCTTGTCTCGGCGGCGAACAGGCTTGCCGCGACCGCGCGCTTTTGCCATCAGTG
>CAWBLR010000020.1:0-12875 GCA_963789675.1 uncultured Solirubrobacterales bacterium
TCCCACACCGATGCGCTGGCTGAGCTGGTTCGCCTGCAGTGGACCTTCGGTCGCCGCGGTTGCCAGTCCGGGAAGAAATCCACCGCGCGCTCCCAGGTGAAGTCGTGGCCCACCGGAGAGACCGGAAAGCCCAGCCGTCCCACCGTCGCGCAGAAAGAGGAGCAGTCGCAAACCGGACTTCGTGGCCGGCATCGCGCAACGCCAACGCATACGGCAGCATCGGGTTCAGATGACCGTGCCCAGGCTGCGTCGTAAACAACGCCCGCACGTCGCCATCTCCTTCTCAGTGCTCGGCCGGATAGCGGGCGCGGATGTCGCCGATGCAGCTGAGCTCACGCATACAGCGCGTCGATCTCGGCGGCGTACTTCTGCGCGATCGGCTTGCGCTTGAGCTTCATCGTCGGCGTCAGCTCCTCGCCGCCGGGCAGCCAGTCGCCCGGGACGATCTCAAACTTCTTGATCTGCTCGACACGGGCGAGGCGCGAGTTCGCGGCGTCGATCGCCTCCTGGACCGCCGCAAGCACGCTCGGCTCGCCGGCGAGCTGTTGAAGCGAGCGGTTCTCGAGGCCATGCTGAGAGGCCCATGCCGGCGCGTAGTCGGCGTCGAGGACAATCAGCGCGATGTTGTAGGGACGGCGGTCGCCAATCGCAACCGCCTGGCCGATCAGCGGCGAGGCGCTCTTGACGTGCGCCTCGATGTTCGCGGGCGACATGTTCTTGCCGGCGGCGTTGATGATCAGCTCCTTCTTGCGGTCGACGATCCTCACATAGCCGTCCTGGTCGATCTCGGCGATGTCACCGGTGTGAAGCCAGCCGTCGGCGTCGATCGTCTCGGCTGTGCGCCCAGGATCGTCGCGGTAGCCGCGCATCGTGCTCGTGCCGCGGCACAGCAACTCGCCATCATCCGCGAGACGCACATCCAGACAGGACACCGCCTGCCCTACGGTGCCGTGCTTGGCGCGGCCGGGCGGGTTGAGCGACCCGACGCCCGAGAGCTCTGACATCCCCCACCCCTCACACAGTTCAAGGCCGATCGCGCCGAAGAACTCCAGAGTGGCGCGTGCTGTCGGGGCAGCTCCAGCACAGCAGACGCGGGTCTGGTCGAGCCCGATCTTCCGCGCAGCTCTCCGAGCACCGTCTCATCCGCGCGCCGGTAGTCCTCCAGCATGGCCGGGTCGGGCCGCTCGCCATCGCCGGCGATCGCTGCCTGCTCGGCCGCGACCTTGCGCCGCCCCACCTCGATTGCGGCCTGCGTGGCGTCGCGTCGCGTCAGGTTGGGGTCGCTGGCGATCGCGCTTTCCAGTGCAGCCTGCAGCTTCTCCCATACGCGTGGCACAGAGGTCAACTGCGTGGGGCGCACCGCGACGAGCGCCGCCGCGAGCTCGCCTACGTCCGCCACGCAGCTCAGCTGTACGCCGTGGGTCATCCCGAGGTAGTGGCCGGTCATGCGATCGACGATGTGCGCCGCCGGCAGGTAGGAGAGCACCCGGTCATCCGGGCCGGTTGGCATCACGCTGGTCCAGGCTCTAGTCATCGCGAGCATCCCGGCGTGGGTTATCTCGACCCCCTTCGGCGGCCCGGTCGTCCCCGACGTGTAGATCAACGTCAGCACGTCATCGGGCTGGACCGTACGCGCGCACGCATGAAGGTCGATCTCGCCGCCACCGGCCTCGAGTTCACCAAGCGACAGCGTCCCCTCGAGGGCGTCGTCGATGCAGATCACGTGCTCGACGCACGTCCCCGCCAGCGCGGCGCGCACCCGGCCCACGAACGCCCGCTCGCAGACCACGACCCGGTTGCGGGCGTTTGCGAACATGTGCGCGATCTGATCGGGGGCGGAGGTGTTGTAGATCGAGAACGGCGTCGCGCCGAGATGCAATGCGGCCGTGTCACAGAAATGAAACTCGGGCCGGTTTGTCAGCATCAGCGCGACCGTCTCGCCCCTCCTGACCCCGAGCCCCTGAAGGCCCGCCGCTACGCGCACGACGCGCTGTGCGTATTCGCGCCAGGTGACCTCCACATCGCCATCCCAGGTGCGCAGCGCCACCACGTGTGGGCGTAGCGCGACGGTTGCCTGAAACGCCTCGCACAACGTCTCAGCGTCCAACGCCAAACCCTCGCGAGCGTCCGACCCCGTGACCGTTGTGCCGAGCGCCCCGTTCATGGCTGCAAGGCTGCGACTTCGTTGGTGGACGTCGCGGCGACCGGAGTGCGATCGTCGCGGATCAGATCGGCTGCACGCTCGGCGATCGCGATCGTCGGGGCGTTGGTGTTGCCACGAACGACGCTCGGCATCACCGACGCATCGACGACACGCAGACCCTCCACACCGCGCACCCGCAATTCGGTGTCGAGGACCGCATCGGCATCTGAGCCCATGCGGCAAGTGCCGACCGGGTGAAAGAACGTGTAGGTCTGACGGCGGATGTAGGCACGCCTGTCGGTCTCGGACCCCGAGGCGGGCTCGTCCCACAACCGGCTGGTGTAGGGGGCGAGCGCGGGTTGAGCACCGATCTCCTCGGCGATGCGCAGGCCCTCCAACATCGTCTGCATGTCGGAGTCCTCAGCGTAGTAGTTGTGCAGCACGTAGGGCTGAGTGGTGGGATCTGGAGAGCGCAGGGTCAGCATTCCCCGGCTGGCGGGCTTCAGCGGACAGATCGCCAGCGTGAAGCCGTGCTCGAAGTTCGGCTCATCGAGCAGCATCGCCGGGACGGCGTGGAACTGCAGATCCGGGGCGGGCAGCCCTGCGCTGGTGCGTAGGAACCCGCCGGCCTCGACCCCGTTGGAGGTCAACGGTCCGCGGCCCTCCGCGGCGAACATCGCCATGTTCTCATCGCTCAGAGCGCTCAGCAGTGACACGGGCTCGTCGTGCGTCCACAAAAGCCCGGTCCCCGAGTGGTCTTGGAGGTTCTGCCCGACCGTGGGCAGGTCGGCCACGACCGGGATCTGAAAGGCGCTCAACAGCTCGCCGGACCCGACACCGGACAGCATCAGCAGTTGCGGCGAGTTGTACGCGCCGCCGCACAGGATCACTTCGCGCTCCGCGAGAAACTCGTGCAGCTCGCCCGTCTCGCCCTGCCGCGCGGCGAGCACACCGACCGCTCGGCCGTTCTCGAACAGCACGCGATGAACCTGCGTGAACGTCTCGACGGTCAGGTTCGCCCGGGACATCGCCGGGTGCAGATAGCCCACCGCGGTCGAGCAGCGCCGCCCGTCACGCTGGGTGACCTGGTAGCGGCCGAAGCCGTCCTGCTCGGCGCCGTTGAAGTCCTCGTTGCGCTCCAGTCCGTCCTGGTCGCACGCCCGCAGGAACGCCTCCGCGATCGGGTTGCGCGAGCGGCCGTCGGAGACGGCCAACGGGCCACCCACACCGTGGTACCGCGAGGCGCCGCGCTCGTTGTCCTCGGCCCGCATGAAGTACGGCAACAGATCGTCATAACCCCATCCGGCGCAGCCCTGATCCCGCCACTCGTCGTAATCGGCGCGATGCCCGCGTATGTAGACCATCCAGTTGATCGAAGACGATCCCCCGAGCGTCTTGCCGCGCGGGAGATGCACACGCCGCCGATCGGCAAACGGCTCCGGCCCGGTCGAGTAGTCCCAATCCAGCTGCGAATGAAACAGTTGCGCGAACGCCGCGGGGACGTGGATGTTCTCGCTCGTATCCGGCGGACCGGCCTCGATCAACAACACGCTGACATCCGGGTCCTCGGTCAGCCGGGAGGCCAGCACGCAGCCCGCCGAGCCCGCTCCCACGATCACGTAGTCATACATAGAAAACCTGCCTCCTCCGGGGCCGTTTGTAACAGAGTGTCATATTCACGCGTCTGCCTTGCTTGGCGCGTAGAGCCGCTCGATCGTGCTCGCGTAGCGCTCGGCGATTTGCGGGCGGCGCATCTTCAGCGTGTCGGTCAGCTCTGCGCCTGGCAGCCAGGCATCAAAGATGATGGCGTGCGCCTCGATCCGCTCGCGCGACTCGAACTTCGCGTTGACTTCAGCGATCGCGGTCGCCACCGTTGCCCGCGTCTCGCTCTCCCGCGAGCGCTCCGTGAGGTCGATGACGACCAGCGCCGCGAGGTGAGGGCGTCCGTCCCCGACCACGCACACGTGCGCGACCTGCGGGCAGGCATCCTTCAGCGCCGACTCGATCTGAACGGGTGCCACGTTGTGCCCGTGTTCGGGGATGATCATCTCCTTCTTGCGACCGACGAGTCGCAGCCGTCCCTCGGTGTCGAGCTCACCGATGTCGCCGGTGTGGATCCAGCCTTCTGGGCCATATGTCTCGGCGCTCTCCCGCGGACGGTTGCGATATCCGCACGGAGCATGGGGGCTGCGCACCAGCACCTCGCCGTCCCGCGCAATCCGCAGCTCATAGTCCGGTGCTGGACCGCCCAGCGTGCCGAAGTCGACCAGCCCGGAGCGCTGCACCGCGCTCACTCCGGTCTCGGTCATCGCAAAGAGCTCTTGAAACGGCACACCGAGCGCGTGATAGTGCTCATGCACCGCGTCCGGACACGGCGCGGCGGTGCTAAAAGCTCCGTTTATACGGTCAAGGCCGACCCGCGCCCGCAGCGCCGCCAGCGTCGCCTCCTGAGCCTCGTCCAACGACGCGGACGCTTCACCCCGCGCCGTAGCGCGCACACGCTCGACGGCCCCCTCGAGCACGGCGCGCTCCTCGGAGCTAAGGGTCACCTCCAGGGCACGCTTCAGACGCTGCCAGACCGCGGTCGAGCCGCCCAGACGCGTTGGCCGGGCATCGAGCAGCGCCGAGCCGAGCTGCGTAGGATCGGCGCAGATCGTCCGCGTCGAGCCCCGCATCAGTGAGTACCAGTGACTGCCGAAGCGCTCGGCGAGAGCCGGAAAAGGACCGTAGGCGATGTCGTGAATCTCATCCGTCTCGACCAGCATCGCGTCGAAGCTGTGAATGCAGGCGGTGGCCGAGCGATTCGTCCACTCGACGGCCTTGGGTAGGCCGGTCGTGCCGGAGGTGTAGATCAGCGCGGCGAGATCCCCCGGCTGCACGGCACGCCACGCCGCCTGAAAGCTGAAGCCGCCCAATGAAGCGACCGACTCCAGCTGCGGGTAATCCGCCTGTCCAGTATCGAGTGCGAGCACGTGCTCGACCGAGTGCTCGACATCGTCGAGCCGAGCCCATAGATCGGATTCGACGAGCAGCACCCTCGGCTCGCTGTCGCGCAGGACGTGTTCGATCGTCGCCGGCGGCGAGGTGGTGTAGAGCGCCGCGCAGCCGGCGCCGAGATGCAGCGCGGCGACCTCTGCGACCGCGAGCTCCGGCCGATTGCGCGAGAAGAAAGCCACGCGCTCGCCCCGGCCCACCCCGAGCGCGGCGAGCGAACCGGCGACTCGCTCAACAGCGGCCGCGTAGTCGGCCCAGGTAAGTTGCACCGAGCCTCCAAGCGTTCTCAGTGCGATGCGGTCGGGGACGCGCGCGGCGCTTGCCTGAAACGCGCTCGCAAGCGTCTGGTGCTCCGGGAGGGAGACATCTGAGGCTGGGTTGGTCATCCCGAGACCGTCACCGCGAGGATCGTCTCGGCGACCAGCTGCGGATCATCGAACATCGGGACGTGCCCGACATCGTCGAGCACGATGAAGCGTGCCCCGGGGATCAGCTCACGGGCACGGGTACCGTAGAGATCAACGGGGAACAGGAGGTCCTCGGCAGCCCACGCGAGGGTGATCGGGCACGGTGGTGGGTCCAGGGGCGCGATCTGCGCCTCCATCATGGAGGACAGATCCTCGGCGATCTCGCAGCCGATCACGTCATCAGCGAGAGCGAGGTACTCAGCTGGGCTCACGCGCTCGCCGTGGACGGCGGCGTAACGCAGCGCCTGGCGGCGCCAGTCGCCGGATTGGGCGAGCTCCGGCAGCTTCGCGCGTGAACGCCGGGTATCCCGCACGGCGGTGGAGAGCAACTCGAACACGCGCTGCTTGTCCTCCCAGTCACCGTCCCACACACCGGCGGGAGACAGCGCGCAGACGGAGCGCGCCCGGCCGCGACGGGCGAGCTCGATCGCCATCCAGCCGCCCATCGAGCTGCCGGCGAGATGCGCCTGTTCGAGTCCCAGCTCGTCGAGCAGTCGCTCCGCGTCATCGATGATGTGCTCCATGCTCGTGGGTCGCTCCGTCACGGGGTGCCCGCCGTTGTGTCCCAGTGCGGTCGGGACGATCACATCGTGGCGAGTCGCCAACAGCGCCACCACGTGGCTCCAGCTGCGCTCACTGCGCAGGACGCCATGCAGCAGCACCAGCGGCTCTCCTGAGCCCTGACGCAGCATCCGATCGTCCTACGCCTGCAGCGCCTGCGCTGCCTTCGCCGTGTCGGCGTAGAACTCGCCGCGGACGGTCTTGCCGTCCTTGATCTTGATGAGGTGGGCATAGGGCCCCTCGATGGAGTGTCCGCTCTTGGTTGTGGCGCGCTGGGTGCCACGCACGACGACCCACTCGCCTGCGTCGATGTACTCCTCGGGAACAACCTCGAACCTGTCCCAGTACTGGGGTATCTGGGCGAAGTTCTGAAGGACGGCCTCGCGGCCACGCACGAGGCCGCCGAGAGGCAGTGAATCGGAGGACCACCACTCGACGTTCTCGGCGAAGGTGGCACCGACCGCCTGGAGGTCTCCCCGGCCAAAGGCGTCATAGGCGCCGCGTGCCAACTCTACGTTCTCACTGGACATGAATCCTCGCTTTCGCTCTCGCTACGTGGATAAGTGTGCTCGTACTCGCTGGATGAGCTCAGCGCATACCCGGAGTCTGCGCTGGCCGGCACGTCGCGAGACTCCACAGTTCCCATTTGTCCTACCTGGCTGCTCCGGCTGGGATCGATCGGTCACCAATGCGCTCGCGCAGTCGCACGCGCAGTCCTTCGGGGACCACCGTGAAGGTGAAGCGCTCCGTTACGGGTCCCGCCGATGCGTCCAGCTCGAGCTCGAAGTTGCGGGCGATCATCGCCAGTCGCACTCTTGGACTCCAGGAACGCGAGGTTGCGTCCCGGGCAGAAGCGGGGGCCGGCGCCGAAGGCCAGGAACAACTTTTGGTCTGGTGCTTCGGCGTTCCCGTCCTCGTTCTCGTTCAGCCAGCGATCGGGGTCGAACTCGTTCGCCCTGTTCACGGATCGCAGGCTGGCGAGGCGGGTGAGGATGAGCAGTCGGGTGCCCGCGGGGATGCGGGTGTTCATGAGGGTGGTGTCGGCGAGGGGCTCGACGCCGAGGATTGGCGCGACGGGCTTCAGGCGCATCGACTCCCTGAGCACGGCCTCGCCGTAACGGAGCTCGCCGACCGCGTCGTAGGCGAGAGGGGAGCGCTCGTCGCCCAGCACCGCGTCGGCCTCCGCCGCCCACCTGCGCTGGATCTCGGGCTCGCGCGCGAGGAGCCAGGTCGTCCAGGCCATCGTGTGCGCGGTCGTGTCCTCACCGGCGAACAGCAGCGTGAAGACGTTGCCGACGATTTCCTCATCGGTGTACGTGTCGTCCGTTTCCTGGGCGGCGATCATGCCCTCCAGGAAGTTCTCGGGCGCCTCCCTGAGCTCCGGCCTGGCCTTGATCCTCTCCCGCGCCTGCCCTATGAAGTCGAGCACTTCGTTCTCGATCGCCTTCCAGGAGCGGTCCGCGGCGCGATCCGCGGAGAGCTTGAAGTAGCGCCAGTACGGCACCGGGACCACGAGTCGCCTGGCAGCGATGTAGAAGATCTGCTGGATGTGTTGTTGGAGCTCGCTTTCGCCGCGCTGCAGCGTGTTCAGGTCGTGGCCGAACGCGAGCGAGGAGGTCACGTCGACCGTGAACGACGTCAACTGTCCCCCGATATCCACGGCTTCCCCGGTCTCGGCGATCCGTTTCAGTCTCGCGTACAGGCGCTCCGTGCAGGTGCGCACGACATCGAAGTAGCGTTGCAGATGGTTTGAGTTCAGCGCGGTCACCGCGAGACGGCGCATGTGGCGCCAGTCGTCCCCCTCCGCGTGAAACACGCCGAACGTGCCCGTGAGGTCGATCGAGTTGCGCAGGACCTCGCGTGTGCGGCGGTAGGCCATCCGGGCGTTCCCGCAAGACCGTGTTGATCACCTCGGGGTCGGCGATCGCGACGATCGACCTCGGTCCGACCATGAAGCGAAGGATCGGGCCATACTGCTTTGACCATTCCTCGACGACGGAGTGAAACCGCGAGGGCTTCACGTCGTGCACGCTGCCTATCAGGGGCAAGCCGCGCGGCCCAGGAAGGTCGGTGATCGAGCGCGACATGCTTATTTCACCCCTCGGTACGTAGCTACAATGGTTGCGCTTGTCATGCCGCATCACCCGGCTTGGTCGCGTATGCGCCGACGACTGTCGGCCAGAACGTGACGCGCCCGACTGGTCCCGTGTCGGCACGCAGGCGCTGGGCAAGGGTGTCGATGTCGATTTCCTCCTCGGTGGCGACCCCGGTGGCGAGGATCGCCGGCAGGAGGCTGCTGGTCAGCTCGACGGTGCGGCGAATCGCCTCCTCGCCGACGCCGATCGCGACCTCGCTGTCGAGGTCGGGGTTGGGCTCGAGCCCGGCTTGCGCGAACGTCGCCGGCAGTCGCACGCCCATGTCCCATTGCGTTCCCAGCCTTATATGCGTCGCGTGAATCCACTTGTTGAGCTGTTCAGACGCCGGCGTTGACGGCCAGGACACCATGCACCGCTCCGGTAGGAACGAGTCCATGTGGATGGACATCTCGGCGAACACGACAACCCCTCCCGGGCGGACGTGGCACGCCACGTCCGCCACTGCCGCCGCCGGGTCGCCCTGGTACATGAGCACGAGCCGCCCGACCAGCGCATCGAACGGGGCGCCGGGGAGCTCGACGTCGCGGAAGTCCCCGGGCACGAACTCGACGTTCTCGTGTCCCAGTTCGACCACGCGTTGACGCGCCCTGGCGAGCGCCTGCTCGTCGCGCTCGACCCCGACCACCGAACCGTCGGCGCCCACCAGCTCAGAGCACAGGAAACTGACATCGCCCGGGCCGCAACCGACGTCGAGGACCCGCATCCCGGGCTCGATCCCGGCGCGCTCGAGCAGGCGCCGCGTGAACGGCGCATACCAATCCGCCTGGCGACTCAGCCGCTCGTGCTCGTGCTCGCTGGACGAGCTCAGCGCATATCCTGGATCTGCGGTGGCCGAAGCGGCTTGACTGTCTGAGGTTCCCATTTTGCCGCTATCTGGTTGCTCCGACGGGAATCGTCCGGTCTGCAGCGCGCTCGCGTAGCCGCACGCGTAGGCCACGCGGGATCGTCGTGAAGGTGAAGAGCTCGGTGACCGGTCCTGCGGTGTCGTCGAGCTCGATCTGGAAGTTCCGGGCGATCATCGCCATCGCCGTCTTGGACTCGAGGAACGCGAGGTTGCGCCCCGGGCAAAAGCGGGGGCCGGCGCCGAAGGCCAGGAACTCCTTCTGGCTGGGCTGACGGTCCGCTCCTTGTGCGCCGTTCCCGTACCCGTGGTTCCCGTCCTCGTTGTCGTTCAGCCACCGCTCGGGGTGGTACTCGGGGCCGCCGGCGCCGCGGCTGACGTGCCGGAACTCGAGGATGAGGCGCGTGCCCGCGGGGATGCGTGTGTCGCGGATCGTCGTGTCCGTGAGCGCCTCCACGGTCGTCCCGTTCGCCACGGCCTTCAGCCGCATCGACTCCCTGAGCACCGCCTCGCCGTACGGGAGGTTCGCGACGGTCCCGGGATCGGTTGGGTACGGCGCCTCGCCGAGCACGTCCCGTGCCTCTTGTGCCCACCGTGTTTGGGCGTCGGGGTGTTGGGCGAGGAACCAGCTCGTCCAGGCCATCGTGTGCGCGGTCGTGTCCTCGCCGGCGATCAGCAGCGCGAATACGTTGCCGACGATTTCCTCATCGGTGAAGGTCCCGTCCTCGCGCTGGGCGGCGAGCATCGCCTCGAGGAAGTTCTCGGGCTCCTCGAACAGCTCGGGGCGTTCGCTCATGCGTTCCCGGGCCTGCGCGATGAAGCCAAGCACGGCGTTGTGCAGGTGTTGCACGGAGTCCGCGAGCTCGCGGTCAGCGGAGAGCTTGATCCAGCGCCAGTACGGCACGGGGAAGAAGAGTCTGAAGCTGAGCATCTTGAAGGCCCGCTGGATGTGTTGCTGCAGCTCGCCGTCGCCGTGTTCGAGTGTGTTCAGGTCGTGGCCGAACGCGAGCGTCGAGGTGACGTCCACGGTGTACGCGGTCAGGATCTGGGTGAGGTTGACGGGTTGGCCGCCGCGGGCGGCGTCCGTGAGGCGCCGGTGCAGCCGCTCGGTGGCGACGCGGATCGCGTGGAAGTGGCGGTGCAGGTGGTTTGAGTTCAGCGCCCTGACAACGAGCTGGCGCTGGCGCCGCCACACGTCGCCCTCGACCGAGAACACGCCGGGGAAGCCGATTTCCTGGAAGCCGGCTTCGATCTCCCGCCAACGGCGGAAGCCCTCGGGGCGTTCGCGCAGCACGCGATTGATCTCCTCCGGGTCGCTGACGACGACCATCAGCCGCCTACCGACGTGGAACTTGTAGAGCGGCCCGTAGCGGTCGGCCCACTCCTCGACGACGATGTGCGCGCGCCCGATGCGCCAGGTCTTGTGCAGACTGCCGATCAGCGGCAGGCCGCGGGGGCCGGGCAGGTCGCGGATGGATCGCGTCGCGCTCATAGCGCACTCCGAAGCATCGCTCCGCGCACGATCCAGCGGAGCCTGTGTGCCGCACGGAGTCCGTGTGCTGCAGATACAGACATGAGCGGTGCAAGCTAGCCGAACAGTCATCGAAAAAATATCGGCCACCTGGCCAAACTTGAAAGGCGTCGCAGTCGGTCGCGCCTTGAAGGCGGGCGAGTGTTATGGACTGGTTCAGGTGTGTTGCTTGCGAGGCGTATACGCACTCGCCAGTTCCAGGCCATTGGGTGTGACCGCTGGATCGTCGGCTCTGGCTGGCGTGAGCAGGACGGCGGCGATCGTGACGAGCGCGGCGATCGCCGCCATCACGAAGGCGTCGGTGAACCCGCGGGCGGCCGGGAGTCCCGGAATCTGGCCGTGGGTGCTTGAGAGGATCGCGATCGCGACCTGCGCGCCGAGTGCCGCGGCGGCCATCCGGATCACCGTGTTGAGCGCGACCGTCGCGGCGGTCCGCTCGGGTGGGGACGCGAGGACGACGAGGTCGGTGATCGCGCCGAGCGCCAGTCCCACGCCGAATCCGAGTGGGATCATCGCCAGCGCGAGCATCACCGCGCCCCACGGCAGCACGGCCAGCAGGGTGTACGTGATCGCGGCGCACGCCCCGCCGATCGTCGCTTGCGCGCGGGCGCCGGTGCGGGCGATCGTGCGTCCCCCGAGCAGCCCGCCGATGATCGTGGCGAGCCCGCTCGGGGCAAGCACCAAGCCGATCTGGGTCGTGCTCAGCCCGAGCCCGTAACCGGTGAGCTTCGGGTAACCGCCGATCAGCGGCACGAGCGTGAATGAGATCAGCAGCGAGAAGCCGAGCGCGAGCATCGCCAGATTCGCGCTCCAGATCGAGCGCGTCGCCAGCACGCGAGGGTCGATCAGGGGCTGCGCGGCGGTACGCTCGCGGACCCAGAACGCGATCGCAAGCAGTCCACTCGCGGCAAGCAACGCAAGCGTTCGGGGCGAACCCCATGCCCACTGGTTGCCGCGTGAGATCGCGAGCATCACACACCCCAGGCCGCCCGCGAGCAGCGCCGCTCCCGCGAAGTCGACGGCAATCTCGCCGCGATGGTTGGACTCGCGCACCGCCAGCCGCACAGCCAGCGCCAGCACTACGGCGACCGCAAACAGCAACCAGAAGATCGCCGCGACACCGAAGTGATCGACAAGCAGACCCGCGAGCAACAGACCAGCGACGGTACCGATGCTGGCACTCGCGACGAGCATCCCAACGGCCGTCGGGACGCGCGCGGGGTCGATGTGCTCACGCGCCAGCGCGAGGGCAAGCGGCGCCATTCCCGCACCCAGACCCTGAGCCACCCTACCGATAATCAACACCTGGACAGACCCTCCAAGCGCACATATCAGCGACCCGAGCGCGAAGCACCCCAGCGAGACCAGCAGCACCCGCCGACGACCGAAATTGTCTCCCAGCCGTCCAGCCAGCGGCGTGATGACCGCAGCCGCGATCAGAAAACCGGTCAAAAGCCACGCCACCGAACTGGTCGAGGCGTGGTACTCGCGCTGGATCGCGGGCAGCGCCGGCGCGACGATCGCCTGCTCGAGCCCGAAATCGAGCGCACCGACAGCGAGCACGACAAGTGCCCGACTGTTGCTCACCGCCGCCTCCGTTCACTGTGGCTTGACCCGATCCTGGAACAATTGCACGGTGTCAACCAGCGACGGGCACCGCCTGCAGCACGCGCGCGCCTCATCGCGTGAGCCGGCGAACTCGGGCTCGCCCGTGCCGGCGTCGCTGACGCCGCTGATCGGGCGTGGGAGCGAGCTCGCGGAGATCGCCGATCTGCTCGCGGCGACGCGGCTGCTGACGCTCACCGGCGTGGGCGGTGCGGGCAAGACCCGGCTCGCTCTCCAGACCGCGCAAAGCGCGAGCGAACAGGAGGAGGAGGTGTTCGTCGTCGAGCTCGCCGCGGTGGACTCGCCCGCGCGCCTGGCCCCTGCGGTGCACCAAGCCGTGCTGGCGGCCGGCGCCAACGGCTCGCTGCAGCCGGCTGCGCGCTCGGCGCTGGACGTCACCATGCGGCGGCTTGCTGACCGCGACGCGCTGCTGGTGCTCGACAACTGCGAGCATCTGAGCGAGGCGAGTGCCCACATCGTCATCGCGCTGCTCGGGGGCTGCCCGCGGTTGCGCGTGCTCGCCTCGAGCCGCCAACCGCTGGGCGTCGACGGGGAGGTCGTGTGGCCGGTCCCGCCG
>CAWBLR010000021.1:0-101404 GCA_963789675.1 uncultured Solirubrobacterales bacterium
CCAGGCCCATCCTCAGGTGCGGATGGCGCCAGGGTGCGCAGGCCCGCGAGGCGAGCCGCGGCGCTCTGGCGCTCGTCATAGGTGACGAACGCGTCCACCGGGGACAGCTCGAGCGCCGCGGTCACATGGATCGCGTCGAGCGCGCGCAGGGCGGGCTCCTGCAGCGCGCCGGCGGCGATCAGCACGGTTTGATCGAGCGGCAGCATCGCGATCGCGTCGAGCACCTCGCCGGCCTGCGCGATGAGCGCGTCGAGCGACAGTCGCGGATCGTTCGCCGCGGCGCGCCGGATCGCGCGTGGCACCTCGGTCAGAGCCAGTTCGCTGGAGAGGATCTCAGCGCCGTCCAAGAACGCGCTGAGCGCGGGGCTCTCGGGCTCCTCGCGGACGAGCTTGACGAGCGCGGAGGCGTCGAGGTAGAAGAGGGACACCTTCAGCGGTCGCCGCGGACCTCATCCAGCGCGCGGCTGAGCGCACGCGGATCGCCCGCGAGGCGCAGCGGCTCGGGCAGACCCCGCCGCAGCGGTCGCGAGACGCGACCTTCGGCGATCAGCCGGTCGAGCGCGGCGCCGGTCGTGGTGGGTGGGCCGAGCTCGGCCACGGGCCGGTTGCGATCGGTCACGACCAGCCGCTCACCCCGCTCCACCAGCCGCAGATACCGGCTGAGGTTCTGACGCAGCTCGGCTACTCCGACAGTCGCGCTCATGTACATAAAGCTAGCACAAGCCTAGTCGGCCGAGCGAGGATCGCGTTCTACCGCGTGGTTCCAGAGCGCGAGGCGTGGCTGCGGGAGAACGAGACCGCGAAGGGCATGGTCGACCGTGGCCTGCGCCAGGCGCGCGAGGGCGAGCTCAGCGAAGCGTCGTGCCCTCGCGCGGCGGATCTCTCCCAGCTCAGGCGAGGAACTCGATGATGGACTGTGTGAAGCGCGGGTCGCTCAGTGTCTGTATGTGGTTGCCCGAGAGGGTCTGCAGCACGGCGTTTGGGATCGCCTCGGCGAGGATCTCGGGACGCACGGCCATCGGGTCCTCATCGCCGGCCAGGATCAGCGTGGGAGCGTGGATGCGATCGAGCGCGATGCGGCCTCTGTAGACCGCCTGCGCTTGTGCGTCGATGACGCCGGTGGCGACCCAGTTGGACTGCGCGTCGGCGACGAAGCCGTGGTGCAGGACCACGGGTGCCGGTGCCGCCGATTCCTCGCCCCATTCGTGGTAGGCGATCTCGATCCCGTCCCAGCTTTCGAAGCGCTTCACCGCTGAGCACACTGACAGACGCGCTGTGGACCGGAACAGCCAGGGTGCCCGCAGCGTCACCCTCCTGGGTAGCCTGGCTAGGAGCTTCCCGCTATCTGAAGGTTGGCGCCGATCGATGGGCGTAGGTCGGACGTGCGTGTCGCCATCGCCGTGGCGAGCTCCACCCGGTTGTTCACGTCGAGCTTGCGGTAGACGCTCGAGAGGTGCATCTTGACAGTGCTTCGGGCGATGAATAGCTCTGTGGCGATCTGCGGGTTTGTGATACCGCTGGCGGCAAGCTGCGCGACCTCTGACTCGACTGGAGTGAGGCTTGCCCAGCCGAGCAGTGGACGGTCGCGCCGTCCTCGGCCCCGTCGCGCGTAGGCGATCGCGTCGGTGAGCGGGAGCGCTTGGCCCTGCTCCCAGGCCGCTGCGTGCGTTTCCGCCTCGCCGGCGTCATGTCGGATGAGCGCGATACGGGCGAGCGTCTCCCGCGCGAGCGCGAGCGTGTGCAGGTGCGGCATCTCCAGCAGCCGGCGTGCCCGGATCTCGGGTGAGCGCGGCGAGCTGCATGCGGTTGCCCACACCGAGCTTTTTGTAGGTGTGTGCGAGGTGAGCCTTGACGGTGCCGCGCGACATGAACAACCGCTCGCCGATCTCGGGGTTGGTGAGACCTTCGGCGGCGAGCGTCGCGACCTCGCTCTCCACGGGGGTGAGGCTCGCCCATCCCCACGCCGGGCGTTCTCGCTGGCCGCGCGCGCGTCGCGCGTAGGCGATCGCTTGCGCGAGCGAGAGTGCTTCACCGTCGGCCCAGGCGGCGTCGGAGCGCTCGCCTCCGAGCAGCTGCCGGCAACGGAGGCGCGGCGCATCGCGACCGTCTGGGTGTGGTGATGGGCGTACGATGCCGAGCTCTCGCCGGGCGGATTGCGCGGCGCCGATCAGTCGAGCTGCGCGCGTCGCACGGTCGGATGCGAGCGCCAGCTCGCCGAGCGTTTCGAGGCTGTCGATCGCGTCGGGTGTGAGCCCTTGCTCGGCCTGCCGGGCCAGCGCGGAGTGCAGTCGCTCGTGGGAGTCGGCGAGCTCCGCGTCGAGCAGCGCCGCGGCGCCGTGCGCCCAGTCGGCAAGCGCGATCTTACGAGTGCTTCCCGTGCTCTGGCCGAACGCGTGCAACGCGGCGGCGTGTTCGTGTGCTGCTTGCGCGTCGCCTCTGGCGAGCGCGCTTCGCGTCAGCGTTTCGCGCCATTCCGCGGCGGTGTACTGGTGCGGGCTCTTGAGGCCGCGCTCGCCGAGGGCCTGTGCTCCGTCCAACTCACCGAGCGCGAGCTCGGCGCCGGCGACGCTGCGCTCCAGCGCCGCGGAGGCGATCGCGAGGCCCGCCCGCCGGGTCCGATCGAGCATGGCACGTCCCTGCTCGCGTGCTTGGCGGGCTTCGCCGGAGAGCGTCATCGCTTGCAGCCGGTGAGCGGTCGCGATGTAGTAGGGAAGGGTTACGCGAGTCGCCTCCAGCGCCAGCGCTCGCTCGCAATGCTCGAGCGCCGACCGCGGCTGCCCCTGGCTGATATCGGCCCACGCGAGCGCGTTCTCGATCCACGGAAGCAGCCACGACGGCTTCTCGCCGGGTAGCGCGACGAACTCCTCGCAGCGCTCGCGGACGGCGTCGAAGCGGTCGCGCATGCCTTCGCTCAGCGCGAGGTTCGCCAGCGCGAACGCGAGCCCGTGCGTGTCTCTCTCCGCGCGCAGGATCTCGACCGCCTGCGCCCCGATCTGTGCGGCGGCGTTCGCGTCGATCGAGCGTTGCGCGTTGCCGGCCATGATCATCCAGCGGCCGATCGTGCGCTGATCTCCCGATGCCTGAGCGAGGGGGAAGGCCTCCTCCGCATAGCCGCGCGCCTGCTGGTAGTCCTCATCGAGGATCGCCAACAGCGCCGCCGCCCACAGCACCTGCGCTCGCGCCCGCGCGTCCCCGTCCGGCGTGGAGGCCAATACGCGTGCGCAGGCGCCGCGGGCCTGCTCGTAGCTTTCGTGGATCAGCCACCAGTGGCCGAGGTCGGCGGCCATCTCGAGGCCAGCGGGTGGATCGTCGCTGAGCGCGAACTCGAGCGCGGCGAGCAGCGCGGGCGCGTCGCGCTCGAGCCGCCGCCGGCCGCTGGGTGTTTCGAGCAGTTCGTCGGCGAGCGCCGCGAGCACTCGGAAATGGTGCATGTGCCGCCGGCGCACTTCCCGCTCTTCGCCGGTGCTCTGCAGGTGCTCGAGCGCGTAGCTGCGGACGGTCTCCAGCAGCCTGTAGCGAAGCTCGGAGCTGCCATTGTCGATGACGCTCACGAGTCCCCTGTCGGCGAGCGCGGTGAGCGTGTCGAGCGATGCCGCCGACTCCTCGGCGCCGACAGTGCAGACGGCCTCGATCGCGTCGAGCGTCCATTCGGGGGAGATCGCCAGGTTGCGCAGCAGCGCGCGCTCGCGCTCGTCCAGCAGCGCGTAGCTCCAGTCCAGCGATCCGCGCATGCTGCGCAGCCGCTCGCTGCTGGTGGCCGGACCGCCGCCGAGCAGGCGCATGCGATCGACCAGACCCGCGGCGATCTGTGCCGGGGAGAGCACACTGGCACGGGCGGCCGCGAGCTCGATCGCCAGCGGCAACCCCTCGAGCTCGCGGCAGACCAAGGCCACATGCTTGGCCGTGTCCGCGGTCAGCGCGAACCCCGGTCGCCCGCGCGCGGCCCGGTCGAGAAACAGCTGTCCCGCGTCACAGCCACGGATTGCCGCCAGGTGATCGTGTTCGTGCTCTGCGGGCAGCGACAGCGGCGGGACCGGCCAGACGGTCTCGCCGTCGACGCCCAGCGGTTGGCGGCTCGAGGCGAGCACGCGCAACCGCGGGCAGCCCCCGAGCAGCGCGATGACGATGTGGGCACTCGCCTCGCTCAGATGCTCGCAGTTGTCGAGCACCAGCAGCGCGTCGCGGTCTGTGAGCCGCCGCATGGTGACGTCCAGCGCCGAGCGCCCAGCCGGCTGCAGCGAGCCGTTCCCGGCGGCCGCCAGCACGGCCTGGTGCACCGCCGGGGCGAGGCGCTCGGGCGAGTCCACCGCCGCAAGCTCCACGACGAACACCTCCTCCTCCTGTTCGCTCGCGCATTGCGCGGTCGCCAGAGCGAGCCGGGTCTTGCCCGCGCCACCCACGCCGGTGAGCGTCAACAGTCGCGTCGTTGCGAGCAGCCCGGCGATCTCGGCGAGCTCGCTCTCACGCCCGATCAGTGGCGTCAGCGGCGCGGGCACGGGCGATGCGAAGTTCGTCGGCTCCTGCGATAGGGCACGCGCGTGTGGCAGGCTGTGCCCTTCATTGGTCGACACCGTGCAATTGTCCCAGGATCGGGTCAAACGGACATTTGAACGGAGGGCGGCGGTGAGGAACGGTCGGGCGCTTGTCGTGCTCGCCGTCGGCGCGCTCGACTTCGGGCTCGAGCAGGCGATCGTCGCGCCGGCGCTGCCCGCGATCCAGCGCCACTACCACGCCTCGACCAGTGCGGTGGCGTGGCTTGTGACCGGCTTTCTGATCGCGGCCGCGGTCGTCACGCCGCTGGCTGGACGGCTGGGAGACAACTTCGGTCGTCGGCGAGTGCTGCTGGCCTCGCTGGGATGCTTCGCGCTCGGGTCGCTGGTGTGCGCGCTCGGAGGGTCCGTGCAGGTGTTGATCATCGGCAGGGTGGCTCAGGGTCTGGGTGCGGGGATGGCGCCGCTCGCGCTCGCGCTGGCGCGCGAGCAGATCGACCCCGCGCGCGTCCCGACGGCCGTTGGGCTGCTCGTCGCGAGCGCCAGCATCGGCACGGTCGCCGGCCTGTTGCTCGCGGGCCTGCTAGTCGATGATGTCGGTGTCGCGGCGATCTTCTGGTTGCTGTTCGCCCTCGCCGTCGTGCTGGCGCTGGCGGTGCGGCTGGCGGTGCGCGAGTCGAGCCCTCGCGGTGAGGGCGCCGTCGATCTCGTGGGAGCGGCGCTGCTCGCGGGCGGCCTGGGGTGCATGATGTTAGCGGTCTCCCGCGGCAACCAGTGGGCGTGGGGTTCGCCCCGAACGCTTGCGCTGCTCGCCGCGAGTGGACTGCTCGCGATCGCGTTCTGGGTCCGCGAGCGTACCGCCGCGCAGCCCCTGATCGATCCTCGCGTACTGGCGACGCGCTCGATCTGGAGCGCGAACCTGGCGATGCTCGCGCTCGGCTTTTCGCTGCTGATCTCATTCACGCTCGTGCCCCTGATCGGCGGCTACCCGAAGCTCACCGGCTACGGGCTCGGGCTGAGCACGACCCAGATCGGCCTCGTGCTCGCCCCGAGCGGGCTCGCCACGATCATCGGCGGGCTGCTCGGGGGACGCGTGATCGTCCGCACCGGCGCCCGCGCGCAGGCGACGATCGGCGGGGCGTGCGCCGCGATCACCTACACGCTGCTGGCCGTGTTGCCGTGGAGCGCGGCGACGCTCGCGCTGGCGATGATCCCCCTCGGCTTTGGTGTGGGACTGGCGCTCGGCGCGATCACCGACCTCGTCGTTCTCGCCTGCCCGCCCGAGCGGACCGGCGCGACGGTCGCGCTCAACACGGTGATCCGGATGGCCGCCGCCGCCCTCGGCGCGCAGGTCGCGATCGCGATCCTCACAAGCACCCACGGCCGGATTCCGGGACTCCCGGCCGCCCGCGGGTTCACCGACGCCTTCGCGATGGCCGCGATCGCCAGCCTCGTCACGATCGCGGCCGTCCTGCTGACGCCGGCCAGAGCCGCCGATCCAGCGGTCACACCCAGCGGCCTGGAGCTGGCGAGCGCGTATACGCCTCGCGAGCAACACACCTGAACCAGCCCCATAACACTTGTCCGCCTTCAAGGCGCGATCCACTGCGACGCCTTTTCAAGTTTGGCCAGGTGGCCGATATTTTTTTGCAAGTGAGTGGGGTAACGTCGAGGGTCCACGCGACGTGGACATTGTCGGTGCGCATGCTGGCGCAGTCGGCGTCTGGCTACCGCACGCGCCGGCGTCGCTGTCCGTGCGGCACGACACCACTCCACGGAGACCACTAAACACCTATCGGGACGAGCAGGCGATGATCGAACTTCAGATACTGGCCGCGCTCAGCCGGCTGGACCGGGCACGCGAGCGCATCCTTGCTCGCCGACCGCGACCGCTGGGCTCACCGCCCGTACTGGCGGCCGCGGCCGGGGTCATGCTCGGATGGGTTGTGCGCGGAATGATTCTGCGGGGTGCGGGATGAGCGCGACCC
Source organism: uncultured Solirubrobacterales bacterium (assembly GCA_963789675.1). Taxonomy (GTDB): domain Bacteria; phylum Actinomycetota; class Thermoleophilia; order Solirubrobacterales; family Solirubrobacteraceae; genus Palsa-744. Next base: position 6,479 of record CAWBLR010000021.1, read on the forward strand.
GCTCGATCGCCGAGCTACCGGCGCCGCGAGGGTTGCCGCTGCTGGGCAACCTGCACCAGACATGGCGCCTGCACCGGGCGCACCTAGTGGTCGAGGAGTGGGCCGATCGCTTCGGGCCGATCTTCAAGTTCCGCGTGGGGCGGCGGCTGACGGTCGTTATCAGCGACGTGGATGAGATCAACCGGGTCCTGCGCGAGCGCCCCGAGGGCTACAGGCGATGGCGTGAGATCGAGGCTGGCTTCCAGGAAATGGGATTTCCCGGTGTCTTCTCAGTCGAGGGCGACGCCTGGAAGAGCCAGCGTCGCCTCGCGGTCACCGCGCTGAACTCCAACCACCTGCACCGCCACTTTCACGTGATCCGCACCGCGACCGAGCGGCTGCGGCGGCGGCTTTCAGACGCTGCCCGTGACGGTCGATCGATCGACCTCACGCGGGAGTTCACCTCTTACGCCGTCGATGTCACGTCGACGCTCGCGTTTGGTCACGATCTGAACACGCTCGAGCGTGGCCAGAACGAGCTGCAGCACCACATTCAGCGGGTTTTCAACGTGCTCAACTTCAGGATCTTCTTCCCAATCCCGTACTGGCGCTGGTTTCGGCTCCCGCCCGATCGCAGGCTCGAGCGTTCGCTGGTGGAGCTCAACCGCGCGGTCACCGGCTTCATCGAGCAGGCCCGCACGCGGATGAGAGAGCGGCCCGAGCTGTTTGAGGCCCCGGAGAACTTCCTGGAGGCGATGCTCGCCGCCCAGCGCGAGGACGGCACCTTCACCGACGAGGAAATCGTCGGCAACACGTTCACACTACTGATCGCCGGCGAGGATACGACCGCGCACACGATGGCTTGGACTAGCTGGTATCTCGCACAGCACGCCGACATCCAGGCGCGCTGGGCGCAGGAGGCGCTCGAGGTGCTGGGCGATGAGCGGTACCCCGGCGAGCACGAGCTAGTGTCGCGCTTCGCCTACGGCGAGGCTGTGCTGCGCGAGGCGATGCGCCTGAAGTCGGTGGCGAACGGCGTCGTCGTCGAGTCTCTCGCCGACACGACGATCTGCGACACGCACATACCCGCCGGCACGCGCCTGATCCTCGAGACCCGCCACGCCGGGCGCAGCGCAAACGGCGCTGAGTACGACCCCGAGCTCTGGCTCGACGACGGCGAGCGCCAGACGCCAGACCAGAAGTCGTTCCTGCCGTTCGGGGCCGGCCCTCGCTTCTGTCCGGGCCGCAACCTCGCGTTCCTCGAGGCGAAGACCGCGATGGCGATGATCGCTCGTAACTTCGAACTGGAACTGGACGACACTCGCGGACCGGTGCAGGAGCGCTTCACGTTCACGATGATCCCTGAAGGGCTGCGCGTGCGGCTGCACGAGCGCACGGGCAACAAGCCGACGGAGAGCGCGACCGCGAGCGCGTGCGTCAGCGCCAATGCGGACGGCAGTGAGCGCATCCGCGAGGGCGGATGCCCGGCAGCAACCAACGGTCAGAGGCAACCCGCGCCGACATCACACGGCGCCGGGTGAGGAAGACAAATGGGAACCGTAGAACCGCTCGAGAAGCCGACCAAGGGAGACCCCGGCTACGCGTTGAACTCGTCCAGCGAGCACGAGCACGACCGGCTGGCGCGGCAGTCCGACATGTACGCGCCATTCACTCGCCGCCTGCTCGCGCGCGCGGGGATCAGGCCCGGGATGCGGGTGCTGGACGTTGGCTGCGGACCGGGCGACGTCAGTTTCCTGTTGTCCGAGGTCGTCGGAGCGGGGGGCTCCGTCGTCGGGGTTGAGCGTGACGAGGAGGCGTGCGGGCGCGCACGCCAACGAGCGGCCGAGTCTGGCGTCGAGAACGTCGAGTTCGTGTGCGGGGATTTTCGCGAGGTCGAGCTCACCGGCGACCCGTTTGATGCGTTGGTCGGGCGGCTCGTGCTGATGTATCAGGGTGACCCGCCCGCGGCGGTGCGGGCCGCGGCACGCCACGTACGTCCGGGTGGGGTGGTCGTGTTCGCGGAGATGTGCTTGCGCACGGGGTCTGCGATACCGCAGAGGTTCTTGGTGTCCTGGCCGCACACCCCGGCGTCTGAGCGGCTCAGCGAGTGGATTGATGGCGCTTTCGGCGGGCTGGGCACGCAGCCGGACATGGGAATGCGGTTGCCCGCGACGTTTGCGCAAGCCGGCCTGCAGCCCAGCCCGGACCTCGACAGCGAAGTCGCGATTGCTGTTGGCGAGGAGGCGGTCTCCGGGGTCGTGGACCTCGCCCGCAGCTTGCTGCCTGGGATCGTGGCTGCCGGGGTGGCCAGCGAAGAGGAGGTGGACATCGACACCCTCGCCGAGCGCCTGCGTGCCGACACCGGACTGGTCGGACGCATCGCGTTCTGGCCGACGGTCGTCGGCGCCTTCGCGAGGAAGCCGGAGTAGCAGCGTGGCAAGGGCAACCATCGGCGGTTCGTGCCGGAGGGTGAAATGACCGTCCCGCGCGAGATCTCCGACCTGCCGGGGCCTCGGAGGCTGCCGCTGCTCGGCAACGCGCATCAAATTCGTGCGGTTGCCATGCACTTGGTGGTCGAGGAGTGGCGTAAGCGCTATGGCCCGATATTCCGGTTCGATCTCGGTCGGCGGCGCGTCGTCGCCGTCGGCGATCTGGATGAGATCAACAAGATCCTGCGCGAGCGCCCGGATGGTTTTCGGCGTTGGCAGGAGATGAAGGTGATCATCGCGGAAATGGGTGGCGACGGCGTGTTCTCAGCCGAGGGGGAGGACTGGCGTCGCCAGCGGCGCCTAGCTGTAACCGCGCTGAACTCCAACCACCTGCAGCGCTACTTCCACATCGTCCGCATCAGTGCCGAGCGGCTGCACCGCCGGTTGCGGGACGCCGCCCGGGACGGACGGGAGTTCGACATCACCAGGGAGCTGAGCTCATATACCGTTGATGTCACCTCGGCATTGGCATTCGGGCACGACCTGAACACGCTTCGAGCGGGGCGAGGACGAGCTGCAGGGACATATTCAGAGGGTTCTTCAGATGACCGGTCACCGGGTCCGCGCGCCCGTGCCTTACTGGCGCTGGGTCAGGCTGCCCGCGGACCGCGCGCTGGACCGTTCGCTCGTCGAGATCCGGCGCGCACTGCACGAGTTCATAGAGCAGGCCCGCCGGCGGATGGCAGAAAGACCCGAGCTGCGCGAGGCGCCGGAGAACTTCCTGGAGGGGATGCTCGCCGCGCAGGAGGCGGATGGCACGTTCACCGATGAGGAGATCATCGCCAACACCTTCACCCTGCTGAACGCCGGCGAGGACACGACCTCGCACACGATGGCGTGGACGGTCTGGTTTTTGGCGAGCAGGCCCGAGGTCCAGGACCGTTGGGCTGATGAGGCGCGCGAGGTCCTGGGCGAGCAAAGCCTTCCCGCGGAGTTCGAGACTGTTGCCGGTCTGCGCTACGGCGAGGCGGTGCTGCGCGAGTCGATGCGCCTGAAGCCCGTCGCCGTCGTGGGCAACGCCGAACCGCTTGCCGACATCACAATCGCCGACACCCACATTCCAGCCGGCACGCGGCTGTGGCTGCTCACCCGCGACGCGGGCCTTCGCGCGAGCGGGGTCGAGCGCGCGAGCGAGTTCGATCCGGAGCGCTGGCTGGAAAGCGAGCTCCCCACGCCCGACCAGAAGTCGTTTCTCGCGTTCGGCGCTGGTCCCCGGTTCTGCCCTGGTCGCAATCTGGCGTTCCTTGAGTCAAAGACCGCGATGGCGATGATCGCCCATAACTTCGAGATCGAGCTCGACAGCTCGAGCGCTCCCGTTACCGAGGTTCTCGGCTTCACGATGGTCCCCAAGGGTCTGCGCGTGCGGCTGCGCGAGCGCACAGCAGCACAACCGGCACCAGTGGGCAAAGGCAGCCGCGAGAAGAGCGCAGCGAGATGACGGTCGAGAGCCTTGGAGCGCCCGTGGAGCGCTCGCGTGGGTTTCAGGGCGCGACGTTGTGCGAGGCGTTTCAGGCGACTGTCGCTCGGCACCCCGACGCGTGCGCGCTTCGCAGCTGGGATGGCGCGGTCGAGCTCACATGGCGCGCGTATGCAGAGCGCGCCGCGCGAATCGCCGCCGGCCTCGCGGGGCTCGGCGTTACCCGTGGCGAGACGGTCGCGCTGATGCTGTCAAACCGGCCCGAGTTTCACCTATGCGACACGGGGGCGCTGCATCTCGGTGCGACCCCGTTCTCGATTTACAACACCTCGGCACCCGAGCAGATCACGCACCTGTTCGCAAACGCCGCCAACCGGGTGGTCATCTGTGAGCGGCAGTTTCTCGATCGCGTTCGCGCGGCGCGCGAGGGCACGTCTGTCGAGCAGGTGATCTGTATCGATGGCCCCGCCGAAGGGGCGCTCGCGCTCGAGGACCTGGAAGCTCAGGCGGTCGAGATCGACCTGCAGGCGCGCTGGCGCGCGGTCGAGCCCGAGGACGTGCTGACGCTGATCTACACGTCTGGGACGACCGGGCCGCCCAAGGGAGTCGAGATCACCCACGCGTCGATGCTCGCGATGATCGGAGCGTGGACGAATGTCATGCCCGCGGGCCGCGGGGATCGGCTGCTGTCATATCTGCCGGCGGCGCACATCGTCGACCGGATGACAGGCCACTACCTCGGGATGACCCACGGCGTGCAGGTCAGTTGCCTCGCTGACACCGGCTCCCTGCCCGCCGCGCTGCGAGCGGTCCGTCCGACGCTCTGGATCGCGGTCCCGCGCGTGTGGGAGAAGCTGCAAACGGCGCTCGAAACGGCGATCGCGAATGAGCCAGACGGGCAGTTGCGCGCAGCTACGCACGGCGCGATCGCGCTCGGAGAGCGCAAGGTCGCGGCCGAGCAGGCGGTGATCGCCGGCGAGGGCGAGGGGCCCGACAGACAGCTGCTGGGCGAATACGAGCGCGCCGATCAGCTCGCGCTCGGCAGGCTGCGCGCGCAGATCGGGCTCGATCAGGCGAGCTTCTGCTGCTCGGGCGCGGCGCCCGCCTCGCCCCGGATGCTCGAGTTCTTTGGCGCGATCGGTCTGGAAATCTGCGAGGGCTGGGGGATGACAGAGCTCTCTGGCGTCGCCTCGGCCAACGTGCCTGGCGCTGCCAAGCATGGCACGGTCGGCCCGCCGCTGCCCGGGATCGAGGTACGCCTCGCCGATGACGGCGAGCTTCTTGTCCGCGCCGCAACGACGATGCGCGGCTACCGCCGTGACCCCGAGCAGACCGCCGAGGCGATCGACTCCGACGGCTGGCTGCATACCGGCGACGTCGCGCAGATCGACGAGGACGGCCACCTGCGGATCGTCGACCGCAAGAAGGAGCTGATCATCAACGCCGCCGGCAAGAACATGTCCCCGGCGAACATCGAGGCGGCGCTGAAGAGCTCAAGCCCACTGATCGGCCAGTGCGTCTGCATCGGCGACCGGCGCCCCTACAACGTCGCGCTACTTGTGCTGGACCCCGACGCGGCCGGCGCGTTCGCGCGCGAGCACGGACTCGAGCAGACCGCGCTCGCGGAGCTCGCCGAGAACGAAGCGCTCCACGCCGCCGTGGCCGCCGCCGTCGAGCGAGCCAACCAGACGCTCGCCCGTGTCGAGCAGATCAAGCGCTTTACGATCCTCAGCGGCGACTGGCTGCCAGACAGCGAGGAGCTGACGCCGACGATGAAGCTCAAGCGCAAGCCGATCGCGCGCAAGTACGCCAGCGAGATCGACGCGCTCTACGAAGCGCAGCCGGTCGCGAGCGCAGCGAAAGACGGGGCCGCCACGAACGACGAGCAGCCGGCGAGGGTGTCCTAGCGAGATGTTGCGTCAAGGCTCAGGCGAACCGCTGGTCCTGCTGCACGGGATCCTCTGCAGCGAGCGCATCTGGAGCGATGTCGTGCCGCTGCTGGCCGCCGATCACGACGTGATCGCACCGACTCTGCTCGGACACCACCACGGTCCGCCCGTGCACGTCAGGCCCGGACGGTTCGCCCACGTCGTCGATGATGCGATGAGGCTGCTCGACGAGCTCGGGCTGGCGCGGCCGCATCTGGCGGGCAACTCGCTCGGCGGCTACGTGGCGATCGAGCTCGCGCGTCGCGGCCGCGCGAGCAGCGTCTGCGCGCTGTCCCCCGGCGGAGCGTGGAAGCGCGGCGACGAGCCCGCGGCCAACACCGTCGAGCACGCGAAGAACACCGTCGAGATACTAAGCGCGGCGGTGCGCGCCACCCGACGGAAGCGCGCGGAGCTGCCAGAGCTCGCCCAGTCCGCGGACTGGCGCGCCCGCGCGCTGCGCTACAACGCCGTCCACGGCGACCGCGTCAGCACCGACGCATACCTGGCGATCGCCGACGACGTGATCGGCTGCGAGATCGCCGAGGACCTGCTCGCCGACCCGACGATGCAGCTCACGCCGCTTGACCGGCCGCCGTGCCCGATCACGCTCGCCTGGTCAGAGCAGGACCGTCTCTTCCCGATCGACGTCAACGGCGCGCTCGCCCGGCAGCTGATCCCGGCGGCGCGCTTTACCGTGCTCCCGGACGTCGGCCACATTCCGATGCTCGACGACCCGCAGCTGGTCGCCCAGGTCATCCTCACCGCGGCTCGGTGCGAGCCGCGCCTGCAGACGGCCGGCGGACTGCGATGAGCACGCGTGTAAGCCCGACGGCGGCTGCGAGCGGCGATCCGGCGAGCGACGTGGGCACCTTGTGCGAGGCGTTCGAGCGCACCAGCGCGGCACTGGCCGATCAGGTCGCGATCCGCACACGGAGCGACGAGCTAACGCTCACCTGGTCGCAGTGGCGTGAGCGCTCGCGTGATCTCGCCGGCGGGCTGGCCAAGCTCGGGGTCCGACGTGGCGACACGGTCGCGCTGATGCTCTCCAACCGTCCGGAGTTTCACGTCGCCGACCTCGCGGCGGTCATGCTCGGCGCGACGCCGTTCTCGATTTATCAGACGTTCGCTGCCAATCACATCCGGTTCGTGCTCTCGGACGCCAGCGCACGGGTGGCGGTCGTGCAGAGCGAGCATTTGCACAGCGTGCTGGACGCGGGGCAGCACCCGTCGGCTCTGCAGCATGTGATCCTGATCGATCCGCCCACCGAGGGCACGCTGCCCGAGGGCGTGCTCACGCTCGATGACGTCGAGCGGTCGGGTCGCACGGAGGAGTGCCGTAACGCCGTCGATGCCGCGGTGGCGCAGGTCGCTGCGGACGACATTCTCACGCTGATCTACACCTCCGGCACGACCGGTCCGCCGAAGGGGGTGCAGATCTCCCATCGCAATCTGCTGGTGACGCTCGCGTCGGTCCGGGCCGCGATCGGGCCGATCCGCGCGGGATCGCGCGTGATCTCGTGGCTGCCCGCCGCGCACATCGCCGAGCGCAACGCCCACCACTACATGCCGATCGTCTATGGCCTGCAGATCACGTGCTGCCCCGACCCGCGCGAACTGGCCTCCTACCTGATCGAGGTGCGTCCGCAGCGATTCTTCGCCGCCCCGCGCATCTGGGAAAAGCTCAAGGCGGGGCTGCAGGCGAGGATCGTTGCGCAGCCGGCCGAGCAGCGCGAGCGCGCCGAGCGCGCGCTTGCCGCGGCGATCGAGCAGGTGCGCCTGCGGCAACGCGGGGAGGAAGTTCCCGCCGCGCTCGCCGCCGAGGTGGCGACCGCCGATCGGGAGATCTTCGCCGGACTGCGGGCGGCGCTTGGCCTCGACCGGGTCGAGGCCGCCCATGTCGGCGCCGCGCCGATCCCGGTGGAGGTGCTCGAGTTCTTCCACGCGATCGGCGTCCCGGTCGCCGAGCTGTGGGGGATGTCCGAGAGCTGCGGCGCCGGCTGCGTGAACCCGCCCGGGAAGGTCAAGCTCGGGACAGTCGGACCGCCGGTTCCCGGCGTGCAGATCAGCCTTGCCGACGACGGCGAGGTGCTGCTCCGCGGCGAGGTCGTGATGGCCGGCTACCGTGGCGCCCCCGAGCAGACCGCGGAGGCGATCGACGCAGAGGGCTGGCTGCACACCGGCGACATCGGCGAGCTCGACTCCGACGGCTACCTGCGGATCGTGGATCGCAAGAAGGAGTTGATCATCAACGCTATGGGCAAGAACATGTCGCCCGCGAACATCGAGGCACAGATCAAGGGCGCGAGCCCGCTGATCGGGCAGGCGGTCGCGATCGGCGACCGCCGCCCCTACAACGTCGCGCTGATCGTGCTCGACGGCGACTTCGCGCCCGTGTGGGCCTCCCAGGACGGCCTGGAGTACCGCTCGCTGCAGGAGCTCTCCGGCGAGCCGGTTGTGCGCGCCGCGGTCCAGGAGGCGATCGACGCCGCCAACTCACGTCTGGCACGCGTCGAGCAGATCAAGAAGTTCCACATCGTCCCCGGCGACTGGCTCCCCGGCGGCGAGGAGCTGACCCCGACGATGAAGCTCAAGCGCAAGCCGATCGCGCAGAAGTACGCCGCCGAGATCGACGCGCTGTATGCGTGAGCAGCTCGCTCTCGTCCTGCGCGGAGAGAGCGTTCTCGGGGATGTAGGCGTCGAGCATCGGCATGTGAGATCTCCTTGTGATAGAGGCTGGGTTCTGTTGAAGGACCCAGCATACAGGTTCTCGGTTTTGATTGGCAACCCAGATACCATGTGGGCAATGCACCCCGAACGGCTCATGTACAGCGCGGAGAACTGCTCGATCCGCGCCGCCCTCGAGGTCGTCGGCGAGAAGTGGACCTTGCTGGTGCTGCGCGAGGCGTTCTTCGGAGTCAGGCGCTTCGCGGACTTCCAGCGCACGCTGGGCTGCGCGCGCAACATCCTGAGCGCCCGCCTGAAAACTCTCGTGGAGGAGGGCATCCTCTCCCGCCAGCCCTATCGGGAGCCGGGCAGTCGCGTTCGCTACGAGTACCGCCTCACCGAGAAGGGGCTTGACCTGTTCCCGATCGTCGTCGCGCTCATGCAGTGGGGCGATCGCTGGAGCGCCGGCCCCGACGGTCCCGCTGTGCAGCTGAGCCATCGCGACTGTGGCGATCGGCTCGCCGTCGAGCTGCGCTGCGCCGCCGGCCACGGGCCGCTTTCGGCGCGCGACACCCAGGCGCGACCGGGCACCGGCGCCCGCGCTGCTGCTTGAGCGCAGGCACAGCCGGGGATCGGACCGTCGGTCGACTGATCGACAGCCTAGCGCACCCTCTTGAGTCATATATCAGCGCATCCCAGAAAGCGGCCGGGTCGCAGTAGGCCGGGTCCTGACAGGGCTCTTCGACATCGGTCTCGCCCTGGATCTCCGTCGAGAGCGCCCCGAAGCCTCCGGCAAGGGCGCGATCTTCCTGTCAGATCGACCGAATCACCGTTGTCGGCACCCAGTCCGTGAACGGCGGGCCCAGAGCCTTGGCGAGCATCCATGCCGCCGACTCGTTGATGAGAACCCCAAACGGCTCGTGTCCGTAGCGCCTGGCCTGCGGCTCATTCACACCCGAAGCCGCCTTGTGAAAGCAAACGCGTCGGCTGTCGAGCGCGACTTTGTCGACCCGGCTCGAGCCTTCGTGACTGGTCGAGTCCCCGACGGCCCTGACGCTGCGCAGCCCCGCGCATAGGAGCTCCTGCTCGACCACGGTCGGGCGCTCCTGCTGAAGCACGAGGGTGATCCCCAAACGCTCACGCAGAGTCATCGCTGCGACGGTAATGAGCGCACCGGACAGGCGCGATCAGCGCCAACCGGATCCAGGCGCCCGGCCGACGCGATGAACGCGACCGTGAGCGCTTCAACAAAGTCCCGCATGCCCGCCCAGCTCTTGTCGAGCCTGCCGCATTCCCACCAAGCGCTCGACGACGCCATCGAGCAGGCCGACATGTTCAACCGCCTGTGGGCGTGGACGCCCCGCCGAAAAGCCCCCGCCGGGCCGCAATAGCGCTCGCGCCGGGCTATTGGCCGGCCGGTATGTCTGGTGGTTGCTCGGTGTCTGTCAGCGCGTCGGCGAGTCGCCAGCGGGAGCTCACGCCGAGCTTTGTGTATACGTGGGCGAGGTGGGTCTCGACGGTTCTGACGCTCACGACGAGGGTCTGTGCGATCCGGTTGTTGGTGAGCCCTTCGGCTGCCATCGTGGCGACGCGCCGCTCCGCGGGGGTGAGCGCGTCCGGGCCGCCCTGCAGGATCTTGCGCGGCCGCGCGCCGCTTGCGAGCAGCTCCTCGTGGGCGCGGGCCGCGAGCGGGGTCGCCCCGCAGGCGCGTGCGATCTGTAGGCCCTCGCGCAGCGGTTTGCGGGCATCGCGGGGCTGCCCGGTGTGGCGCAGCGCGCAGCCGAGGTTGATGAGCGCGTCGGCGTGCTCGAGCCGGGACTGCGATCGCTGAAGCACGGTCACGGCCTCGGTGAGCAGTTCGATGCCGTGCTCGCCGCGTGCGATCTGCCCGGCGGCTGAGAGCGCGGTGCCGAGTGGGCGGGCGGTGCCGAGCGCCCGCGCGACGGCGATCGCTTCGCCGGCGAGCTCGGTGGCGTGGGCGTGGTCGCCGAGCTGGGCGGTCGCCAGCGCGGCGAGCTGGCGCCAGGGTACGGCGGCGGGCTGCTCGACGCCGTAGCAGCGCAGGGCGTGAGCCCCGGCGGCCTCATAGTCGGCCAGCGCCCGCTCGTGCGCTCCTTCGACGGCGGCCAGGCGCCCGCGGGCGATCAGCACGAGCGCGCGCTCGGTGCGTTCCTCAGAGAGCTGTTCGCCGGCGTGGATCGCGGCGTGCGCGGCCCGCGGCTCGCCCTGGGCCAGCTCGGCGAGGGCGAGCGTCGAGGCGGCCAGGGGAACGAGGAAGCTCCACCCGGCATGGCTCAGCTGCAATGCGGCGTTTGCGTGGCTGGCGGCCTCGTACAGGCGGCCCTGGTGGAAGCGCACGCTCGCGAGCACCTGGTTGGCCTGGGCCGCGGCGATCGCCGAGCTGTCGCGCCGGGCGTTCTCCAAGGCGCTTTCCAGGACCGTCCCGGCGAGCTCGTACTCGCCGATCAGGATCAGCGCGCCGCCGGCGAACGCCGCCGCGATGCCCTGGGAGGTTTCCGTCTCAGCCGCGCCCGCGGCGATCGCGGTCTGGGCGACCTCGCGCACGAGCGCCGGCGGCTGCGCCCATAGGGCCATCGCGCCCGCGACCTGGGCGCACAGCTGGGGCTCCGGTGGCAGGCGCCCGGAGAGCACTTCCTGCAGCAGTCCCTCGCCGAGCCCGTCGTCGTCGGCGCGCAGGGGAGGGTGGAAGGTCGCGGCCGCGAGGTAGTCGGCGAGCAGCTCGCGGGCCATGGGCTCGTCGCTGTGCAGCTCGCGCAGTGCTCGCTTCGCGGCCTGCCCGGCGAGGGCGTACTCGCCGCGCGTGAAGAACAGCCGGCCGAGCGACTGGTCGATCTGTGCGCGCCGTTGCGGCTCGGCGATCAGCCCAAGCGCCTGCTCCAGGTGCCCGACGGCCGCCGGTGAGCCGCAGGCGGCCTCGGCCTGGGCGAGGGAGACGAGCAGCTCGGCGCGCGCGTCCTGGGGTGGGGGCTCGCGCAGCGCGCGGGCGAGATACGCGATCGCGGTATCGCACGCGCCGCGCTGTAGCGCGCGCTCGCCGGCGGCGATCAGACGGCTCGCCGTCCACGCGTCCTGTGCTGGGGATACGGCGAGCAGGTGCGCCGCGACCCGGTCGGGGTCGGTCTCCGAAGAGCCGTCCAGCAGCCGCGCCGCGCTTGTATGAGCGGTCTCGCGCTCGGAGGGGGGCAGGTCGGCGTAGACGGCGTTGCGCACCAGCGGGTGGCGGAACCGCAGCGGCTGGGCGCCGGCGAGCACGTCGGCCGGCGCGAGCACGTCGGCCGCGGTGAGCTCGTCGATGGCGGTGGCTGTGGCTGGGGGCGAAAGGCCGGCGAGCGCCGCGGCCTCGTGCGGCTGGGCGCGGTCGCCGAGCACCGCCAGCGCGCCCGCGAACCGCCTGGCGTCGGGGCCGACCTGGGCGAGGCGGACCAGCACGGCGTGCGCGACGCCCGCCGGGGTCATGGCGCGCACCCGCTCGGTGTTCGCGCTCGACGGCTCGATCCGTTCGATCCGGACGGTCGTGAGCAGCTCGCTCAGCAGGAACGGGTTGCCGCCGCTTGCCTGCTCGCACGCGCTCGCGAATCGCGGGTCGGCCTCGATGTCCAGGGCGCCGTTCACCAGCGCGGCCACCGCGCTTGAGCTCAGCGGCCGGGGGGACAGGACAGTCGCGCTCGTGGCGATGCTCGCGAGCAGGCCGCGCTCCTCGCCCGCCTCGCCGGGGCGAGCCGCGAGCACCAGCACGCCCGCCAGCGAGTCGATGCGCGCCGCGAGATACGCGCACAGCCGCAGCGACTCGGCGTCGGCCCAGTGCGCGTCGTTAACGCAGAGCAGCAGCGGACGCTCGCCGGCGAGCGCCGCGAGCTCCGTGAACATCTCCTCGAGCCTCTGGAACAGCAGCTCGCCCGCCGAGCCCCGGCCGCCGCCGCGACCACCACCACCGGCCGCTTGCCCGCGCGCCCCTGACGAGCGCGCGCCGAGCAGCTGATGAGCGACCCCGAACGGGTGCTCGCGCTCGAGCACCCCGGCGCGGGCGCCGAGCACGAGAAAGTCCTGCGCTTGGGCCTGGCTGCGCATGGTGGCTAGCAGTGCGCTCTTGCCGATCCCGGGCGGGCCCTCGATCACGGCGACCGCCCCCGCGGCGCTCTCCCGTGCGCTGACGAGCAGCCGATCGAGGCTCTCGAGCTCCGCGGCCCGCTCCAGCAGGACAGCCACATCCGGCTCGGCCATCCCGAAAAGTCTAGACCCAGGCTCCTCGCGCGGTCGCGGATGGCTCGCGCGGATGGGACGCGTGGATGGCTCGCGTGGATGGCTCGCGCGGATGGGACGCGTGGATGGCTCGCGTGGATGGCTCGCGCGGATGGGACGCGTGGATGGCTCGCGTGGATGGGTCGCCTGAATGTCAGTAGCGATGTACGTGGCGCTCACCGATGCGCCGGCGGACGCCGGCGCTGATACTCGTCCACATGCACCCCGCGCCCCAGCCGCTGCGGCTCACGATCGAGCTTGACCCCTACGTCGAGCGCCAGGCCCCGAGCGGCTGGCTGCGCGCCCCCGCGGCTGCGCCGCGCCGGTTTGAGAGCTACGTGCACCTGATCGGCGCGCTGCACGAGCTGTGGCTCGCGGCGGCCCAGCCGCCCAACCGCCAACCCGAGAGCGAGGAGACCGATGCCCGCGACACACACTGAGACCCACTCCAGTCACGCCTCCCGAGTGGCGCTGCTCGCGATCTTCGGGCTGCTCGCCGGCGCGATCCTGCTCGGCTCGCTGTCCGCCCGCGCGCAGGCTGAAACAGCGGTGACCGTGGGGCCGGCCGAAGTCTCCACCGCACTCTTCGTGGCGGGCGACATCGCGCGACTCAGCAAGGTCCCGGGCGGCACCGAGGAACTCGTGCTCGAGAAGGCGCTGCAGCAGCTGTACGCCGACGAACCGGCCCTCGCCCCGACCACGGCCGAGGGCTACATCGTTGAAATGAAAATCCTGCTGGCCGCCGCCTCGGCGCCTTCGCAGGCGAGCCTTGAGCTGATGGCCGGAAACCAGCGGATCCTCGCGATCATCGCGGCGCTGGAGCGTCCCTATGGCTCGCCGGCGGTCGAACTGTCGTCGGCGGCGAAGCTCGCCGTGACGCATCTCGCCGCCGTCGCGCTCTCCGGCTCCTCGGACATTTTCGCGAGCACTGAAAGCCCCAAGTACTTCGAACCCCAGGCCGACGCTCGCACGAACCTCACCTACACGACGTTCGCCCCGGCGACCGTGCTGCGGGCCACGCGCGAACTGGCCGCCGTCAACCGGCCGTTCGGGGAAGCCCGCGACGCGCTGTGGAAGACGGCCAGCGAAGAGAGCGTGTTCTCCGAATGGGAAGCACTGCTCAGCGAAAGCAAGCAGGTGCTCGACACCGAAGCGCTGAAACAACTGCGGGAAGCGATCGAAGCGGGCCACGGCTCGATCACGGAGGAACCGGAGCAGCTGACCGCGCTGTTCACGCAGGGCCAGCAGAGGACCCAGGAACAGGCTTGCGAACACGCTGGCGGCCCAGGCGAAGAAGCAATCGGCGGGGAATCGATCAAAGGCATCCTCCCCCTCAAATGCAGCGGCGGAGCGCTGTATGAAGCCGCGCATGCGCGCAGCTGCGGCGACAAGGAAGAATGCGAAGCGAAGCTGGTAAACGTACAGACCCAGGCTCAGAAGCAGGCGCGGATGATCGCCGAAGAGCGCGCCGCGATGATCGCCGCCGCCGAACTGCTGCGCCCCTCGGACAACACGGCAGCCGCGTTGCAGCAGGCCACGGCGCAGGCCCAGGCGCAGATCACCGAAGACGAAACGGCGTACGCGAGCTACGAGGCCGAACAGGCTCAGAAGCAGGCCATCGCAAACGGCGTCAAGAGCGGCGCCCTGGGCGCCTCTGCCGCCCTCGCGATCGGCACCGGCGACTACGCCGAAGGCATCAGCGGGCTCATCGGCGTGGCCTTCGAACTCTATGAACACACCGAAGAAGGGCTGCAAAAACCGCCGCCCGGTCCCCAGGAAATCACTCTGAAAGACCTGGCTGACGTCAGTACGCAGCTCGCGGGCTTCCAGCAGTACACCCAGGAAGCGTTCCACGCGCTCAACACGCAGCTGGCGGAGCTCACGTCGCAGCTGGCGCGGGAAAACTACGAACTCAAAGAAGAACTCGGCTCGCTGGGCGAAAAGCTCGAGAAAGAGCAGGGCACGATCTTTGCCCTGCAGGATCAGGTCAAGGAACTCTTTGCCGCCCAGACGAAAGCCGATCTTCAGACCACGATCGAAGACAGCGTCGGCTGGCTGAAGCGCACAGGCGAACCGCTGTCCGGGCCGAAGATCCAGGAATCCCTGGTTGCCCTGAAAAAATACGCGACCGAAATCGCCAACGGGGCGCTGGTCAACAACTCGGAAACCCAGCCCTACACCTTCGAAGGCGCCGGCCGCCAGTTGACGAGCAAAACGACCGGCGAACCCACGGAACTCAGCGAAGACATCACCTACCTCGGGCGCTTTCCAGCCGAACAGGGCTGGGTGACGGGCGCCTCACCGGCATCGCTCCCAAACACCACATTCTGGGCCGAAAGCGCGCGCGCCTACGCCCAGCTGCTGCTCGAAAACGCGAGCCACGCGACCATGCCTGACGTCGCCGGCCTCAAAGCGCTGGAAAAGGAAGGTCTGACGCTCGAGAACGCACAGGGGGCGTGGTCCGAGGCCTCGGGAGGCGTCAAAACGGGGAATGCTATCCTCGACAAGGCCCTCGGGCATTTCGAACAACAGGCGGACGGGCCCGAAGGCGTGGACGGCACGAGCTCGGTCGAAGAGCTGCTGAATGAAGCGGCCGGAAAATACACAATCCACAACCTGGTGACAGGGAGTCCGTCGTCACCGAGCAACCCGACGAACGTCAACCTCTGGGGTGGAGCGCAACAGTCCTTCGCCCCGGACGAGGTCGCGGCGGCTGAATACCCGGCCCTCAAATGGGAAGAATGCGCCGGCAGCGCCGGCAGCAACGAAAAACAGGAGATGCCCGAAGGCTTCCTCGCGAACCTGCCGGCGGTGCTCGTCAACGCAGTCAGGCTCGGGGTTGTCGGCGCCCCGGGCTCGAGCGACCCTCTCACCCTCAGCGCCTGCCGGACGATCTCGAAAACCAACTCTGTCGTATCCTCCGAAGAACAGCGCGGCCGTGAAACCTGTGGCGAAGGCCTGACCGAAGAAACGTGCAAAGAGGTCTACGAGTACGAAGCCAGGCTGGAACACGAAGCCGAAGTCGTCAGCGAGACGCTGACGTTGAAGGAAGGCGGCAACGTCCTGGCGTCACCGTCGATCGGGGAATGCCGGCAAACCGCGCTGTTCTGGACCGGCTTTGACCACGTTTACTCCGAAGACCCGACAGATTCAGAGTTCGACGATGTACACACCCCGTACCAAGAACTTGTGGACACGGGCTTCTCCGGGCGCCATGTCGGCTCGGTCACGGGTATTACCGCCAACGGCGATGAACAGAACCACTTCCCCAACCCGACGGCATTCGAAGGCGGCGTATGTCCCCACCTGCCGGCGTCGAGCGAAGGCGTGGGTATCGAGTATGCCGAATACAACTCGGCCGCCAAGCCGCTCGGCTCGGCGGAACCGACGCTCCTGGAAGATGTCAACGCAAAGCTGCGTGAACTCCAGGAGGGAGCGTACGGCGAAGGCCTGGAAATGCTGAAGAACCCGCCGAAGGGCGACCCCGCGGCCAGCCTCGCGGGCGCCAGGGCGCTCGTGCAGAGCTACGTAAAGCTCGGCTTCCCCCAAGCCGTGGCGAGCGATCCCACGCTCCAGAGCGACATCGAGGGGATCGGCGCCCAGCTCCTCGACCCCGAACCGGGCAGCCCGCGACCCCTGCCGGAACAGCTTACGAGCCTGATCGGCAGCTGGATCAAACGGGTCCAAGGCTCCGGGGAATCAGAACCCGAACCGCTGATCGAAAAGGATCTGATCGGCGAAGTGGCGCAGCGCTCGTCGAAGTGGGCGGAAGAAATCACCGAACAGCTCAAGCCCTACGTCGAAGGCAAGGTCGAAGGCTTCAAGCAAGGCGGCACCGAAGCGGTGGGCGAGTCCTCGCCGCTGGTCGAATCGACGCTGGACCGCCTGCAGCTGACCCGGGACGTGCTCGCGGAATCCAGGGCGCCGAGCGCTGAAACGCTGGCGCCGAGCAGCACCATCGGTACCACTGAAGCGACGGTCAGGGGTGAAGTCGACCCCAACGGCGGCGTGGTCGAATCGTGCGTCTTCGAATACGGAGCATCCGCGTTCTACGGCCACAGCGTCGAATGCGCCGCGATCCCGGGCGACTCCGAAAAAGCGGTCGTGGTGTCGGCGAAGATCACGAACTGGACGCCGGAAGGCAGCTTCCACGAGCGGGTGGTCCTGAAGACCTGGGGCGGCACCACCTACGGTGAGGACGTCAAGGTGCAGCTGGCGCAGTCCGCGCAGGCGCCCGCCGGTCTGGTGATGGCCAGCACCGGCACAGCGGAAGCGACGATCGGCTCATTCAAAGCCGAAGCACTTCCGCCGAACGTCGAACTGCCCAGCGGTGCGACACAGATCGTCGGCTCGCTCAGATTCACCGTCAACGTGACGCCCGGTGGCAGCGCGAGGGTGAAGATCGAACTGCCGGCCGGCAGCGCTCCCACGATGCTCTACAAGCTGGTGCACGTCGCGGGCGGCGGCGAAGAATACAAGGAAGTGCCCTCCTCGCTCTACACGATCACGGGCAACGTGATCGAACTCACGCTGGTGGACGGCGGCCCCGACGACGAAGACGGCGAAGTCAACGGGGTGATCGTCAACCCGCTCGTGCCGGTCCTCGCAACCCAGCAGCAAGCCCCCCCGCCGCCAGTCACGCCACCGGCGGTGCCGGTCACGCCACCGACCGCGACATTCACGTCGCCGACCGCGCTGGTCACGCCACCGGCCGCGCCGGTCACGCCACCGACCGCGACGATCACCGCGCCGACCAAGGGCGGCCCCTTCACCGTGGGCGCGAACGTCACGACGAAATTCGACTGCGCCGAGGGCGCGGGCGGACCCGGGATCGCATCCTGCGTGGACTCCAACGGCGCCTCCGGCGGCGCGGGGAAGCTCGACACCGCCAAGCCCGGCAGTTACACGTATACGGTGACCGCCAAGAGCCGCGACGGCGAGAGCTCGCGGGACAGCTTCCAATACACCGTCGTCGCGCCACGCGAGTGCGTGAGCCACCGAGAGGTGGCGGTGCACGTGGGCTATCACGTGACGCTGCCGCCGGGAACGACGATTCAGAGCAGCATGATCCTGCTGCGCGGGCGCGTCGTGGCCAAGCTGAGCGGCCCAGCGGAGGTCGCCGTTGTGAGCTTCGCGGGGCGGCACAAGGGCCCCTATCAGGTCACGCTCGTCGCGAAGCTGTCGAACGGGAAAACACGCAAGGTCACGCTCGTCTTCCACACCTGCACCGTGGCGCCGAAGCGGCATCGATAGCCGCCCACCGTCAACGGACGACCTTGAAGGCGAGCCGGCGAGATCGACCGCTCGCACGCCGAACTTGGTCGAGTAGGACGGCAAGGGCGAGAAGACCGCGGTCGATGTCGCGCTGCTGCCCGACTTCGAACTCTCCTAGGCTGTCGCCGGCTTTGGGATCGCCGACAACTTCGCCTACAGCAACGTCGTGCTCGGTCCCGACGGCAAGGAAATCGCCTACGCCGGCACCGACGGCAAGCTGCACGTCGCGAACTCGGCGACCCGGACGAGGACAGGCAGGCCGCGTCGTGGCCAAGCTGAGGGGCCCCGCGGAGGTCGGTGGTTCGCTTCGCCGCCGCTCACAAGGGCCCCTACGAGGTCACGATCGTCGCGAAGTTCTCACACGGGAAGACACGCAAAGTCACGATCGTCTTCCACCCCTGCACCACCACCCACAAGCCGGCTACGCGCAAACGATAGAACGACGAGAAGCAGCCCGGGCGGCCCTCCGCCGTCATCGCCGCGGCGGAGTGGGCGTCTTCGGAGTGGGCGCCCTGTAGACGCCCATGCCGGTGAAGTCGATCGTCCCGTCGGCGTGTTCGGGGTCACTTCCCTGGTGCGGTGGGCGCGGTTGACGCTGGCATTGCAGCTGAGCGAGCCGGGCAGCATCGCCCTGTGCTCGTCGTGGGGCGGGTCGTCGGCGCGGCTCAAAAACGACCGACGCGACCGCATCGGCGCCGGCGTCTGCGCAGCCGGCGGCGGCCGCCAAGCCCACCCCGAGACCGAAACGTAAACGGGGACGGCGCAAACGCGCCGGGCGTGCGCAGCAGGCACTGAGGCTGATCCGCGCCGAGCCCGGTGTCACGGTCTCCGAGCTCTCCGAGAAGATGGACGTAAAAGGGACCTACCTCTACAAGATTCTCCCGCCCTTGGAGCAAGCGGGCGAGATCGAGAAGCGCGACCGCGGCTGGTTTCCCAAGGCGGCGTGAGGACCGGACGCCTGATGGCGCATCGTCGCGCGGTCGATCAGGAGCGCCGTTGCAGTCGATGCCAGGTGGGCTGGATGTCGCCCAGCCAGCGGGGGAGTCTCACCGCGGTGTCTGGAGTGCTGGAGAGCAGCTCCCAGTCCTGGCCGAGATGGCGTGTGAGTTCCTCGCCCGTGACTCCGCGTGGTCCCAGCCCGCGCCTGCGCGGCTGAAAGGCGAACATCAACAGCACAGCGCCGGGGCTGGCCACCGCGCTGACACCGCGCGCGTACCGGCCGCGCTGGTCGTCGGTGAAGTCGTGAAAGCAGCCTCGATCGAGCATCAAGTCGAAGTCCTCGCCGATGCCGAGTTGCTCGAGCCGGCAGACATCTCCCTGTACCCAGTTGACCTCGACCGCGCTCGACTCAGCACGCGCTCGCGCCTTGCCCAGAGCTTGTCCCACGCCGTCGACGCCAGTGACCGTCCAGCCTTGCTGGGCCAGGTAAAGGGCGTCGCTCCCGGTGCCACAGCCGATGTCCAGTGCTCGCCCCACAGGCGTGGCCCATTCCTGCGTGAGGTTCTTCAGCTGCTCGGGAGCCTGATCGTGCTCCCACGGGGTGATGCCGAGCCGGTAGAGGATGCTGTAACGCTGAGCCACCAGCCGGGAGTATCCCGCGAAGGGCGCATCAGCGCTTGCAGCCCGCGGCGTCGTGCAGCGGAACAGCGGTTAGAACCGTCGCAAGCACGTCCGCGCGCGACTCAGCCCGTCTGTGCACGGGCGCGCTGCAGCTCTTGTGCGACCGTGGGGCGCTGGTTGTCGATCTGCAGGCGGCGTGCCAGCACTCCCACCGCCGCGGCGGGGTGTCCATCGAGTTGCAGCGCGCGACCCAGGTCATACAGCGCGTAGGCGTAGGTCAGGCACGTTTCGCCGGCGGGCTGAAGGCATTCCTCGAGGTGCGCGCCCGTCGCCGTCATGGCTCGGTTGAGGATCGGGACCGCTTCGCTGTATCGTCCCGCTTCCAGGAGTTCATGGCCCTGAGCCTCGAGCTGTGTCGCCAGCGTCTCGGACACGGGCGTCGCCGGGGGTGGTTGGCCGTGTGCCGTTCGCGTGCTGGGCGCTTGGCGGGTCGCGCCGCGTGCCGCGGCCGAGAGCGCCGGCGGCCGGTGCGGGCGGGAATGCGTGACGGCATTCGATGCTGGTCCGTGGCTTGTGTTCAGCTCGCCGAGCGCGAGCGCCGTGATCGCAACGAGCGCCGCGAGCAGTGCCGCCGGCGCCAGCCAGTGCGAGCTGCGCAAGCGCTCGCGGGCACGCGCGGCCCGGGCTGGCTGAGCGTCGGCCGACGACGCCCGGTCGCCGCGCGGCGTACATGTGCGGGTGGATGCGGGCGCCGTGGTCAGCCGCACGCCGGCAGCGCGCGCGTCGCGGATGTCGAACACGCACCGTTCGATCGGCGCACCGGCCAGCTCGAGCTCCGAGACGATACTCGCGGGGAACTCGATACCCGCGTGCTGCAACTCGGCGAAGCTCACCGGGGCGCCCTCCTCGTTGCGCAGCAGTTCGAGCAGCGTCGCCTGCTGGCGCTCGAGCGTCCCCGCACCGGGCTCTGCCGGCGCGCCCTGTACGACATCGCGATGTGCGAATAGCCTTGACATCACGGCTCCACCAACCTCGCTGGTCTGGCTCAATTCAACAGATTGTTCGAACTTATGGCACCTCGCGTCAACCACGCAACGTCTACAGAGCGATGCCCGCGAGCCTCGCTGGCGCGGCCCGCCATCTCGCATACCCGTTCGCGCGCGAGGTTGAACGCCGATCGTTCTCAGGGACGACGGCTGGCCCGATGTTCACGGGCCCTCCTAAGGACCCGTTCGAGCTGTGTGAAGAAGTCGTTCTACTTCCTCGAGGCGCATCGGTCTAGACTCCGCGGTGCCGTACACGGCTCGGCGTGTTCCCGTGGGTAGCCGTGGGAACGCGTCGGGTCGCAGCCGGCAGCGAAGCGCTCGGGTTGTCTTATCCATGAGTAGGTTGAGTTGCCCGGCGTGGAGCGGTGAGGATCCGGAGTTAGTCGAGCCGGGTCCTCATCTTTTGGCCGATCCGATCCGCGAACTGCGGCTGAGCCATCTCGCCAACGGGCAGCCGGACGCTCGAGGCAGGCCGAGTGCCGGTTACGCCGGCTGCTTGACGATGCCTTGGTCGATCAGGCTCTGGGCGCAGTCGGTGATTGTCTCTGTGGTGGGGCGAGGCGACCATCCAAGCAGCGTCTTGGCCTTCTCGCTGGAGACGTCGGTTCTGCGGCCGAGCTGGCCCACGATCGAGCGGATGCCGGGATCAAAGATCGCCATCGCGCGCACGAGCACGTTCGGCACTCTCCGCGTCGGCACCCTCGCCGCCGCCTCGCCGAGCTCCTCACGAAGCACCTCGGCGACCTGCTCCATCCACCGGAAGGACTCCACCGCGATCAGACGCTCACCGCCCGCCTCGACGGCGGTCATCGCCCTGAGGTGAAGATCGGCGACGTCGCGGACATCGACGATGCTGAAACCGATCCGCGGCACCCCGGGCATCCCTTGCAGCAGCCGCTCGACCATCTCGATCGAGTAGGAGCGATCGTCGCTCAGCACGGGGCCGAGGATCGCGCCGGGGTTGACCACCGCCAGCTTCTCGCTCTCGCCGCGCTCGCGCACGAAATCCCAGGCCGCGCGCTCGGCGATCGTCTTCGAGCGCGCATACGGCGTCAGCCTCAGATCGTCGGGGTCGCTCCAGTCATCCTCAGTCAGCGGTCGCGACCCGGCCTGGAGACCACCACCGGTGATCGCCGCGACCGAGGAGGTCACGACGACGCGCCGCACCCCCGCATCGAGGCTCGCCGCGAGAACCCGCAGGGTTCCCTCCCGCGCCGGCACGATCAGCTCGTCAGGATCCTTCGGCTGCTGCGGCGGAAAGGGAGAAGCGACATGCAGGACGTAGTCGCATCCACTGACGGCTTGCTCCCAACCATCGTCGCTGCGCAGATCCGCGGCTGCCACCGAGAGACGCCCGCCGCCGTCCGGCACCGACGACGCAATCGAGGCGCGCACGCGCGCCTCGATCGAGAGATCGCGCACGGTCGTGCGCACCCGATAGCCGCCGCGCAACAGCTCGATCACGCACCAGCTCCCCAAAAATCCCGAGCCACCCGTAACGAGAACCGTCTTCATCTGTGGCTCGGAGCTTTCCATGGGAACGCAGCGAGTATGCCGTGTTTGGCCTTGGGCGGTCTTGGAACGGCGCTCGACGGTCCGTGGGGATGCTTGAGCCGGTCTACCCGAGGCGGTCCTCACCACGCGGGCTCTCGCGGGCCGCCCTACGCGACCGGCTGGGCGGAGGATCGCGTGGGAGCGCCCGCGACCTCCGCCGCTGCGCGAGCGCCAATCGCGGGCGCGAGCGCGAAGAAGGTAGCGGCGGGCACGAGCTGAGGCAGGCTCGCCGTCGGGCGACCCTGGATCAGATGGCGATGAACCAGCGCGTAGACCCCGAACGGAATCGCCTCGGCCGTCTGCGGTGAGCCCTCGTAGCCGGGCTCGAACAGCTTCATGAACGAGCGGATGCCCTCGTCGCGCGCCTGGAATGCTGCCGGCCCGGCCGCAAGCACCTCGACCGCTACCAGGCGTGCGAGCAGCGGCTCGTGGGCGAAAAAGCGCATCGTCGCGTCGATCACGGCACGTACAGCCCACGGCCAGTCGGGCATCGCCTGCTCATAGGCGGCTTCGGCGCTTGCGAGCGTGCGCTCGCGCGTCATCTCAAAGCAGGCCAGAAAGCAGCCTTCCTTGCCCTTGAACCGCTCATAGAGAACGCTGAGCGACGTTTTCGCGTGCGGTGCGAGCGCGTTGACCGACACGTTGCGGTAGCCGCGCTGCGCGCTGAGCTCCGCGATCGCATACATCAGCCGCGTCTCAGGGTCATCGTCCTCTCGCCGGCGCCACGGGCGCACCAACGCACGCGAGCGCGCAAGCCGGCTGGGCGGCGCGGTGTAGCTGAGCGCCAGCTCGGCCATCTGCTCGGCGACCGCGGGCAGCTCGCCCTCCAGCCCCCGGCGCAGCCGGTCATGGATCAGCATGTGCATAGCGCCGACGATCGCGGCGGGTAGCGCCGCCGGCAGGCGCTCGCGGCGCGGGATGCCCGCCAGGCATTCGTTCAGCAGCAGCTCGCAGCTATGCGCGCCGCGCTCGGTGCGCCTGCTGCCGGCCTGGCCGACCTCATGTACATGCACGAGCACCATCCGCGCCGCCTGCGGCTGGCAGAGCACCAACTCGGCGACCTCCGCGAAGCCGGCGCGCACCATCTCCTCGGCGCTGCCCCCCCGATCGTTGACGGTGCTTGCGGCGCTGCGCATCCGCTCAAGGCCGTGCTCATAGAGCGCGTCGACCGCTGCCAGGAAGCATTCTTCCTTGCTCGAGAACAGCTTGTAGAACTCAGTGCGCGCAACCCCGGACTGCCGCGCAAGTTGGTCCATCCTCGCGGCGGCGTACCCGTCGCGGCCCGCAGTGGCGACCATCCAAGCGAAGATCCGCCGGCGCTGATGGCGCTCGGTCGCCGCCCGCCCGTTGGGCTGAACGCCGGGGCGCAAGCGCGCCCGTCGCAGATCATCGGTATCGCCCCAAGGTGTCCTCATCGCCACCGCCCCCCTTGCGCATCATTGTCGATCCGCCTACCCCGCGCAACCCGGCGTAAACCTTTGTCCGTGATCGCTCGCCAAATTTCAACATTTGCAGTAGCGTTCCGTTGGTAATCAGGACGGTCCGGCAGTCGATCCGGGTCCAATCCGAGGCGAAGGGGCAGGTCAAGAGGGAAGGCGAGATGGCGCGATCGCCAAAAGGTCTGTTGGGGCGTCGAGAACAGCGTGAAGTCTCGACGCGATTGCCGGCGCAGTTCGCTGCGCCTCCCCAGGGCTACCTCGGACTGCTGGTGCAGACGACACACCGTGGGCTCCTGGATTCGTTGCTCGATCGCGGTCCAATTTCGCGCCGCGAATTGAAGGACTGCCTCCCTTACGTCTCGCTCTCCACCTTCGAACGCGCGCTGCGTCGTTTGGTGCTGGCGGGGCTCGTCGTGAGCCGGCCGCTGGGCCGCGACCGGCGAGAAAGGCTCTACGAGCTGACGCCGGTCGCCGCGGAGCTGCTGCAGATCGAGCGCGAGGTCGAGGCCGTCGAAGCGTGGGCGCCGGCGGAGTTGCGCGGTCCGCAGGCGCCATCGCTGATGTTCGTGCTCGCCGACGAATACGCGCGCATGATCCCGCGCGAGCTGATCGATGGGCCATTGCCCTACACCGAGCTCTGCGCGCGGCTGCCCGAGCTCTCAGAAAGCACGTTCGCGGAGCACCTCGCCCTGCTGGTCCAGTCTGGGATCGTGCGCGTCCGGCCTGGATCGCGACCAGATGAGCACACCTATGAGCTGACAGCGCTGTCGCCGGCGCTCACACGTGCTGCGGCGCTCGCCGCACGCCTTCGCTTGCGCATGACGCCCAACGACGCGCCGTGGTTGATCGGCGACCTTCCCAGCTTCCTGAAGGCACTCGAGCATGCGCCCGCGCTGCACGCGCCGCGCGACGCCCGTGGTGCGGTGCTGCTGCACGTCATCCACAGCGAGGGCACGCGGGGCTGGCCCGACGTGGAGATCGCGCTTGAGCACGGGCGCATCTCACAGCGCAGGCCAGGCACCGGCCAGCCGCGCGCCACCGCACGCGCGCTACCCCTGGCCTGGTTCAACGCGATCCTCGACGAAGACCTCACCGGGATCGAGATCGAGGGGGACGAGCAGCTTGTGCGCACGCTGCTCGCCGTGATCACCAGAGTCGTCAACAGCTGCCCACGCGCCTGAACAAGCGCTCGCCGCGCCAGTCGACGCGAGCCGCTTCAGTCTTCGCCGCTCCGCCCGTAGAGGCCGTGAAGCAGCACCTGCGGCGAAATCTCCAGCCCGTCGATCAGACGGATCAACGTGCCGAGTCTGATCTCGCGCGTGCCGCGCTCGATCCTCGAGATCTGCACGACCGCGAGATTCGTGCGGTCGGCCAGGTCCTCCTGTGTCCAGCCACGTTCGGCGCGGGCGGCGCGCACGTTCGCGCCCAGCATCTGGGGTAGGCCGACCATGACCGGCGATCCTTACGACACAAAGCCAACTAGGCCATGACCAAAGCGGTAACATCCTCTCAGATCGCTTCTTTACGCGCCCACGCGGGTTACAGAAGCATTCCTAGTTGCGAAGGCATGCGATAGTTTCGGGGGCAGAGGGATGAAAGGTCCGGCCTGGATGAGATGAGAGGAGTGGTTCGCATGGCCGGATCCCGCACGGGCCACTCCGGTGGGCCGGTCACCGAGCGCGCATTCGCCTGCCGCCGGGGTCCTCAGCCGTCGCGTTTGAGCGGCTGGTTGGTGGGCCGGCGATCCTCGATCTCGAGCTCGTCCGCGTGGGCTGCCAGGTCGGCGAAGGACCAGCCCAGCGCGCGGGCGATGGAGTCCACCACGCGCACTGACGGGTTGGCTGTGCCGGCTTCGATCTGGCGCAGGTGCCGGTCGGTGATCCCGGCTGCGTCGGCGAGCGTGTCCTGCTTGAGCTCCTGCTCGTGGCGTCTCAGACTGATCGCGCGGCCGATCGCCGCGTGTGGTGTTGGGCTTCGCGGCACGCGCGAAGCCTCGATGCAACGGCCGCTAAAGAGAAGGAACTATATTTCCGCTAGGCTGATTGGGGCCGGCTTGCTGGCTGTGCGGATGGTGGGCGCCCCGAGGAGTGGATGATGGGTTTCGAGAACGAGTCAGCGTTTGAGACCGAGTTCGATGTCGCGCAGCCCGAACACCGTTTCAAAGGCGGTCTGTCGGGAGGCGAACGCGCCCGTCAAGCGCCTCCCATCACGCCCTACAGCACGAGGACGAGACCGTGGCCGCCTCGCTGACCGACCTGCCAAGGCCCGCTGAGCTGGAGCCTCCGTACCAGCCGCTTGGACACGCACGGCACGCGGCCAACTGGCTGACCGAGGAGCAGGTCGCGGCCGACCAGCGCCGCCGCCTCTACGGCGCGATGATCGAGCTCGTCGCAAAGCGCGGCTACGCGGCTGTCAGCACCGACGAGCTCGCGCGCCTCGCGCGAACATCCAAGCGCGATATGTACAAGCGGTTCGGCAGCAGAGAGAGCTACTTCCTCGCGACTTACGACATGATCGTCGCGCGCGCCATCGACCGGGTCGGTGCCGCCTACGCCAGCGAGGAGAACTGGAAGCAACAGCTGTGCCGTGCATTCGAGGCGCTTGTCGCCGAGGTCGTCGAGCAGCCCAAGGCCGCACGGCTGGCACTCTCGGAGATACTCTGCGCCGGGCCGGCCGGCATCGCGCGGATCGAGGGCACTAGAAGCTTGTTCGAGGCGATAGTCGGCGCGAGCTTCGCCGAGTCCCCCGACGCGCCGGCTCTGCCACCGATCATCGTCAAGGGCATCGTCCGCGGCGTCGAGCGCGTCATCCGCCAACGCCTGTTGAGTGGACGCGAGCACGAGCTGCCAGCGCTCTCCGGCGAGCTGCTGGGCTGGGCATTGTCCTACCACTCGCCCGCCGTCACCCGGCTCGACGAGGCGGCGCGGGCGGCGCAAGCGACGCGCGGCGTCGTGCGGCTGAAGACGACCGACGAGCGCCGCCGTGTGCTGCGCATCGCGGCGCAGATCGCGGCCACCCGCGGCTACCGGCAACTGGTCCCCGCGTACATTGCCAGCTACGCAGACATTCCCGCCGACAGAGTGCAAGAGCTCTGCGGCGACGATCCCGGGACATGCTTCCTCGACGCGTACGAGCTGATCAGCACCGAAGCGCTGGTCTATGTCGGACAGGCCGCACTCCGAGCCCGCGATCCGCTTACAGCTGTGCATTTCGCTATGACCGCACTCGTAGATCGCTGCCAGCGCGACCAGCCGATGCGCCAGCTCGCGTTCGTAGAGGTCTTCCGGTTCGGCCCACGCGCGATTGAGCTTCGCGAGGCGCTCCTCGCCACATTCACACAGGCGATGGTCAGCGCCTTGCCGGCAGACCAACGGCCCACGCCGCTCGAAGCCGAGGCCACCGTAGGCGCAATATGGGGCATCCTCGACCACCACATCACCCACGCGCAGACCGGCCAGCTGTCCGGCCTAGCCGATTACATCTCCTATCTCGCGCTCTCGCCTGTCGTCGGTGGCGAAAGCGCCATCGAAACAATCCGGCGCGCACGGCAGACCACCTCAGCAGACGACACGTCTCCGGCAGACCCCCGCTCTGACGACACTCCCCACGACCCCGCTAGCGAGCCGCCGATGGCCGCCTGATCGCAAGACAGCATCTCCGCTCCCGTCCTCCGAGGACTGGTCCTTCCAGCGCCCGAAAACATGCGAACCCAGGACAACCGACGGAAATACTGGTCAACTTCGCGGAGTAGATCTGGGACCACCACGGGCGCAACGCATCGTCTGCCTTGCCGCAAACGCCCGACAAAACATGCCATCCTGTCGGCCAAAACGGGCAATTCGCCCGCTTACCGGCCCGAAAGCAGACGAACGTCCGAGAAAATACCCGTCAATTCGGCGGAGTAGACCCCCACCGGGACAACGCCACGGGCCGCAAGCCTCGTGTATAGAGAAGGGCGAACTGCTCGCAACGGCGAGCACGACAGAAGGCCCGTAGCGATCGACGAGGAGGAGCAACCAGGGATCCAAACCACACCATTTCCCGGCAGACCCGCCCCGCCGTGTGATGCGGCGGACCAGCGAGCCCCCGAGGCCCCCACGCAGCCGACGTCGCCGAGGTAGCAATGGCGCCGGCCACGACCGGGGGCCACAACCGGCCTTCCTCGTGTCAGAGCATGGGAGAGGAAGAACGCGGAACGACTCCGGAGCGCCCGCCTACAAGATGAGCGCCCCAGAGCCTACTTCAACCAACGGTCCCGGCCCAGTGGGTCGGGGCCATTCGAGAAAGAGAATAGCATGTCCAAGAAGATCCTCATGAGCCTCGCCCCGCTGTTCGCGGTCGCGGCCTTTGCGATTCTGCCAGCGACGTCGCAGGCCGCATATCACTGGTACGTAGGCGGTACAAGGTTGCCGTTCACCAGCGCAAAGACGGAAGTCAGCTCATATGGCAAGCTGACGCTTGAAGTTCCGGCGGCGGCGCTGACGGTAAAATGTAACGTTCTCAACGAAGGCAACATCTGGAACACGGTACTCGCGGAAGTCGGGAAAGACGAAATCACAAACTTCCTCAATAATAAATGCACGTCGACACCGGCATGCACAGGGGTACTCACCGTCACGGCTGAAGGCTTGCCATGGCCCACAGAACTAAGTGCGGCAGCCCCAGCCAAGGATAAAATCACGGGAATCAAAGTCAAAGTGGTGTGTACAGCTCCCGCACTCAGCGAAACCTTTAGTGGGTCGCTGGAACCCGCGTACGTCAACGGCACTCCGAGTTACGCCGAATTCAAAGGGGCCGAATCCGGCCATCTTACAGGGCCAACCCTCGGAGAAGCCACGGTCAAAGGCAAAGTCTTTATTGCGGTCACTGAAACGGCGGCGAACGTCACCGTGGCGAACCCGTAAAGAATAGGGATAGGAAAGGAGAAGCCCCATCGAGGTAGTGGGGGGCCTACGACGTCACAAGTAATCGTGGCCCCCCAACTGCCACCCATCCACCCAACTGCCACCCGTCCATTGCGCTTCAGGCGACTAATTCTTAAGCCGTAACACCGCTTGCAGCACAACGTAAGCGCCCCTGTCCCCAAGTCGAGACGAGCAAAACTTGGGCCGCGCGGACGGAAAGAACGCTCGGTCAAGAAGTTGACCGACGGCAGCTAAACACGACGATAGAAGCGTTAATCTATGTTGCGTAAAAAGATCCTCATATGCGCTGTTCCGCTGCTCGTGGCGATTAGCTCCGCCGCGTTGCCAGCTGTATGCCAGGCGTCGTATCACTGGTACGTAAACGCTGTTAAACTACCCTATAATAGTGTCAAAACAGAACTCAGCACATACGGCAAGGTCACACTAGAAATCCCGCACGCCATGGCGCCCACGCCAAGCACTGTCACATGCAACGTCATCGGTGAAGGGTTGATTTGGAACGTAGAAGCAGCGAAACCAGGCTTCGACGAACTCACGACGCTTTCGACCAACAAATGAACAAATGTATGTCGACACCGGCATGCACAGGGGTACTCACGGTCACGGCTGAAGGTCTACCATGGGGATCAGAACTGACCGCTGCGGCACCGGCAAAGGATAAACTAAGCGGACTCAAAGTCAGAGTAGCGTGCACGGCACCAGCCTTTAATGAACTGTTCACAGGTACGCTCGAACCGACGATAGGCAACGGTACTCCAAGCTGCGCGGAATTCAAGGGGGAAGAATCGGGCCATCTCGCTGGGCCGGTGAATGCAGAAGCTTACATCAAAGGGAAGCGACCGTCGGAAACCCATAGGGGTCGGTCCGCGCCGAGACCATGACAATGCACGACGCCTATCGCGTTGGCATCGTGAGCGCCCCCTGTTCCACCACCGACGATACCTCTCTAGAGCGAAACAGACGCTTTGCAGTCTCCAGAACTCTCGCTCCAGCAACGGCCCTTACCCTGACGCACGCGTTCGCGCGCAGCTACGGAGCGCATGGGGGGAGTCGCCGCTGGATGCGGCGCTCCCGACCTTCCTCGCCCAGGGCCCGCTCCCGCCTCGCCTTCGCGGGCGCGCCCGCGAAGGCGAGCGTTCGCAGGCGCCCGAGCGCACGTATCTGGGTACTAGCGGTTGCTGGCGGGGAGGAGAGCCGATTAAATAGCTGTTGCCCGGGCGGTTTGGACGATGGCGGGCCGGCACCGGACCCGGGACGGGGTCCGTGAAGGGATAATGTCAAGGATAGGAGCGAGGGAGCGATGGGTCACAGAGCCGCGGCGCCAGGCAGAGCCATGCCGAGATCACCCGGTGCTGGTGACGCCATCTTGCGGCTGATCCCTCGCCTTCGTAGCGGCCTCGCCCGCATAGTCAACTTCGCACCGCTGGTAGCTGCTCGACGCTGCGGAGCAGAATCACGCGCCCCGGATGGTCGTGCTCGCGGAAGCCGCTCGACACCAGGTAGCGGTCTACGCAACCTTTGGAGTGGAGTGGTGGAGAGCCTTGAGGTTGGCCTGGAGGGACCAAGCCGACCGTTGTCCGCCGCGCTTCGCCTCGGGGTCACTGTACCCCTAACCCTAATATGTGCGTGCTTCACCCTCGCTTCTCCCGCCCCCGCTCTGGCGGCTCCGTCCTGGGGCATCGAAATGACGCACGCCAACGCGTACGGAGCCCAAGGTGGCGTTGACCCATACACCGGCAGCGGAACGACGTTCAGCCGGGAAAGCGGTTTCAACGCTTACACGATCAAAGTCAAGAACACTTCCAGTGGCGGACTCAGGGCCGGCACGGCCCTAAAATGCGAACCGGGCAGCTGGGAAGAAGGTCCAACGTTCAGCTACCACTGGCTTCGCAACGGCACGCTCATTCTCGGTGCAGATCAGGACGAATACACGGTCACCACCGAAGACGAAGGCAATGCCCTCCAGTGCCAAGTCACCGCAACCAACGCGAGCGGTGCCGCGAACGGGTTGACGAAGGCGACAGTTGTGGAACCTCCACCGTCGACCGAAGCATCCACATCAACCGTGCTTCCGACCGTAACCCACGAATCCGCCACCGTGCCAGTGGGCGAAGAACTTACCTGCGAACCTGGGTCATGGACCGGCAGCCCAACCTTCACCTACCAGTGGCTCCGAAACGGAGTCGCGATCCCCGATGCCACCAGTTCCAAATACACAATCACCGAAGAAGACACGGCCACCGCCCTGCAGTGTCAGGTGACCGCCACCAACGCAGGCGGCGCCGTAGCCGCCGACAACACTTACTTCATCTATGTTGGAGAAGCAGAACCCGCACCCTATCCGCCATACAATATTGGCGAACCCACGATCCCCAGCAGCTCCGAAATCACGGGCCCTGTGACTGTCGCCGACCAGCTCCCGGAAGGTCTCGTGCTGGCAGGCAGCCATCCTGCAGTGCAGGTCTCGGGCAGCGGCTGGACTTGCGCGATCGCCAACGGCGCGGGCGAATTTACCTGTCGACGAACGTACCCTGAAGAAGCGCTCGCTCCTGGCGGCGAATATACCCCGATCGTCCTTCATGTCCGCGTCAACGCGGCGGCGGCAAGTGAGGTGACGAACGTCGCGGCGGTGAGCGGCGGCGGGGCTCCGACGGCGACGGCGAGTGATCCTACGACGATCACGCCCGCGCTGCCGTTCGGGATTCAGAGCTTCACCACGAGCGTCACGGAATCGCTTGGCAACCCGTTCACGCAGGCGGCGGGACATCCGGTGGCAGCAAACGCGACGTTCGTATTCAACTACACAGTGAGCGAAGCTGGCGATCTAGAAACCGCCGGCGGAACGCCAAAGGATATCGAAACAGAACTTCCACCTGGGTTTATCGGCGACCCGCAGAACGCGACCCAGTGTACCGTCGCCGAGTATGTATCGAACACCTGTCCGCCAAGTGCAGTGGTGGGTTTCGTCGACGCGCAGATCAACCCGGGCAACGAAGGCTCGATTGAAGCTGGGGCGCCGCATCCGTTCGCCAACGGGGACGTCACGACATATTTCGTCTACAACCTTGTGCCTCAACCCGGCATCCCAGCGCAGTTCAGCTTCGAAATCGGCACACGCGTACACCCCGGACCGACCGTTGCGCTTGACGCCAAGCTGCGCAGCAATGGTAACTACGGCGTCACGATAGGCGATGAAGAAGCCGCTGGCAAGACTGGAGGTCATGGTCTTCAAGCGCTCAGCTTGACCCTCTGTAGCTATGGAGTCACGGGCGAACAGGGGCAGGAAAAGGCGAGTGGCGAACCATCGTCCGCGGCGTGTGCGCCGCCGGACGCGGGCACGAAGCCCTTCTTGACCAACCCGGCGCAGTGCGCCGGGCAGGCACCCGCCACAACGCTGGTGGCCAACACTTACCAGAATCCTGTCGATTATGTGTCGAAGACTGTGTCTACGGGCACACATCTGGTTGAAGGTGCTCCGAGCGCGACCGAATCGTTCGTGACTGGCTGTGACCTGCTGCAGTTCAACCCGGAAGTGGAATTCAAAGCGACGCCCGCTTCTGAAGGTGGCACGTCTCAGGCGGACGAGCCCACCGGCATGTCCTTTGGCCTGAAGGTCCCGCAGACCAACGAAGCTGGCGTGGATGCGACGCCGGAGCTCAAGAACGCGACGGTGACGTTGCCGGAAGGCATGACGGTCGACCCCTCCGCCGCGGACGGCCTGCAGGCATGCAGCAATGCCCAGTTCGGCCTGGGGTCGACGGTGGAACCCGCCGACCCGGCCTCCTGCCCCCTGGCCTCGCAGATCGGGACGGTGAATGTCACCACACCTCTACTTGAAAAGCCCCTTGAAGGCCAGGTGTTCCTCGGCGAACCGGAATGCTCGCCCTGCACCAACGCAGACGCTGAAGATGGGCATATCTTCAGGCTGTTTCTGCAGGTGCGTTCGGTTGAACGTGGCGTGCTCGTCAAGCTCGTGGGCCACGTGTCTGCGAACTCGACCACGGGCCGGCTTCGAGCGACGTTCTCAGAACAGCCCCAGCTTCCCTTCAGCGAATTGCTGCTGACGTTCACTGGCGGTGCCAGGGCGTCGCTGGCCAACCCGCAGACCTGCGGCACGTTCACCACGAGCACCGACCTGACGCCCTGGAGCACATCAGGTCTCGGCGGGCTGTCGGGCACAGAAGCGATCGCGGGCACCCCGGATGCGACCCCGTCGTCGTCGTTCAACACCGATTGGAACGGTGCGGGTGGCGCCTGCCCCGCGAGCCTGCCGTTCAGCCCGTCCTTCAGCGCCGGCAGCCAGGCCCCGACGGCCGGGGCCTCGAGCCCGTTCTCGGTGACGTTCGGTCGTGAAGATCGCGAACAGGACATCTCCGGGATCACCGTGAGCACACCACCCGGTCTGCTGGGCAAGATCGCTGGCATCCCCCAGTGCCCAGAAGGGCAGGCCAACGCCGGGACGTGTGGAGCTGAAAGCCTGATCGGCACTACGACGGTCGGTGCGGGACCGGGGTCGCACCCGTTCTACCTCGGTGGCAGGGTCTACCTGACCGGCCCGTACAAGGGCCAGCCGTTCGGCCTCTCGATCGTCGTGCCGGCGATCGCCGGCCCGTTCAACCTTGGGACGGTTGTGGTCAGGGCCTCGATCGCGGTCAACCCGACCACGGCGGCGTTGACGATCACAAGCGACCCGCTGCCGCAGTACGTCGACGGCGTCCAGCTGCGGCTGCGCAAGATCAACGTCGAAGTCAACCGTCCAGGGTTCATGCTCAACCCGACGAGCTGCGCGCAGCAGGCCGTGGGCGCGACGCTCACCGCCGCGCAGGGTGCGAGCTTGACGCTCTGAGCCCGTTTGAGGTCGGAGGCTGCCAGAGCCTGCCGTTCGCCCCGGGCCTCTCCGCGTCCACGCGGGGCAAGGCCAGCAAAGCCGACGGTGCGAGCCTAACCGTGGCTGTCAAGTTCGACCGCCGGCCAGGCGAACATCGCCAAAGTCGACCTGGCGCTGCCGGAGCAGCTGCCCTCGCGGCTGACGACGCTGCAGAAAGCGTGCAGCGAAGCGCAGTTCGCGGTGAATCCCGCGGGCTGCCCGGAAGGCTCGAACATCGGCACGGCGACCGCCGTCACCCCGATCCTGAACGCGCCGCTGACGGGCCCCGCCTACCTCGTCTCCCACGGCGGCGCGGCGTTCCCCGACGTTGAGTTCGTGTTGCAGGGCGAAGGGATCACGATCGACCTCGACGGCCAGACGGACATCAAAGACGGGATCACGTACTCGAAGTTCGAAACGGTACCCGACGCGCCGATCAGCTCGTTCGAAACGAGCCTGCCCGAGGGGCCGCACTCGATCCTCGGAACCGACCTCCCCGCGAGCGCGAGCTACAGCCTGTGCGGACAGTCGCTGACGATGGGAACGATCATCACAGGCCAGAACGGCACGCAGATCAAGCAGACGACAAAGATCGCCGTCGCCGGCTGTTCATCATCAGCGACGGGCAAGCCGACGGTGAAGATCACGAAGACCAAGCTACAGGGAAACACCCTACTCGTGACGGTCAAGACCTCGGCCAAGGGCCGGGTGCGGATCTCCGGCACGGGCCTGAAGACCACCGTTCAGAAGAACGTCAAGGCCGGAACCCATCGCTTCAAGGTCACGCTGACCAAGGCTGGCAGAACAGCAAGGAGCCATCGCAAGAGAATCAGGCTGCGAGTGGGTCTGACGGTGGGCAAGCAGGCAGTGGCCAAGACGACCAGCGTGAAGCTCTAAGGAGATGAGCAAGATGAGCGACTATCTAAGTCTAAGACCACGCATGGGAGTCGTCGGTGCGCTCGCCGCATTCACGCTGCTTGGGGCCAGTGTATTCACTGCAACCCCGGCCCTCGCCGCGTCTGGTGAAGGCTGCCCCAACGAAGCCGTCCGGCAGGAATCCAACACCAACCTTACGACCGGTCAGCCCTACGACATGGCCCTCCCCGAATGCCGGGCGTACGAGATGGTCAGTCCGCTGGACAAGGAGGCGCATAATGCGTTTGGACCTGGGTACGTACCGTCGATTCCGGTATCTCCCGATGGAAGCGCGGTCGGCTGGAACTCTGTGGGAGACTACGCTGATCCGGGTAACTATCTGCTCTCGCTTGGTCCCAACAACCCCTATCTGGCGCAGCGCACTCCGTCGGGCTGGATCACGAGGTCAGGGTACGCGCCTGCCAGCATTGTTGAATACGCTGGCAACGTCAGCACAGATCCCTCGTGGGGCGTATTCTCGCCTGACCTCTCGGATGAGATCAGCTGCGGTGCTGACGGCCCAAATCTCGCCTGTGCTGTGCGCGAGCCTAGCGGCTCCTGGCTAGGTACCCCCGGCTACGCTACGACTTCTGGCGCTAACTTGTTCAGTGGCTTCGGGATTCTCGGCGCCTCCAGCGACCTCTCAAATGTCGTCCTCCAGCCGGAGACAGGCGAACATCTCCTGCCGTCTGACGCCAGCTCAGCGTCCCATTGCAGCGGGCTAAACGCATTCAGCTGCGGTGCTCTCTACGAGCTCTCCGGGCTCGGCACGGAATCACCCGAGCTGCAGCTAGTTGATGTTGACAACAACGGGAGCATGATCGGTCCCGAAAGCTTGACGGCGATCGGGGCGGTTCCAGGGGTCGAAGGTGGCACCAGTTACCAGGCGATGTCTGTGGATGGTTCGACGATCTACTTCACCGCGACCCCAACTGCCAGCAACGACTTTGGCTCGAGCACGAATGTGCAGACCATCTTTGCTCGCGTCGATGGGAGCTCGACCGTCGACATCTCCAATCCCTCCCCGTCGCAGTGCACGAGGTGCACCCAGGAAGCCGAAGAAGGCAAACCGGAAAGCAGCGAAGCCAAGCCCGCGATCTTCCAAGGCGCCTCTGCAGACGGCTCGAAGGTCTTCTTCACGACCAGCCAGCAGCTCGTCAACGCGGACACTGACGAAACGAGCGACCTCTACGAGTATGATTCCGAGAAGCCCGCTGGTCAGAGGATCGTCCAGGTGTCAGGCGGTGGGGCTGGCGACCTGACCCCGGGGGCCGGTGCGAACGGGGGGGACATCGTAAGCATCTCTGAAGATGGATCGCACGTGTATTTCGTTGCTGAAGGAGTATTGACCACCCTGCCGAACAGTCTCGGACAGACAGCGATCAAGGGATCGCGGAACCTGTACGCCTTCGACACCGAAACGAACCAGACGAAGTTCGTCGCGACGCTATCCTCGCTCGACGGAATCCTAACGGGGGAAAGGACTGCGGGCCGCGGCGCCTCCGGCTCACATTTCGACCGGCTGGCACAGACAACGCCGGATGGGCGCTATCTCGTATTCGACAGCTTTGCGAAGCTCATCACCACAGGCCCTGAAGCCGACACGAGTGGAGCACAGCAGGTCTACCGCTATGACTTCCAGACCGGCAACCTGGCCCGTATCTCGATCAGTCACGAAGGCTTCGGCGACAATGGCAACACCCCGGGTCTGAACGCGCTGATCGAGCCCAAGCCGATCAGCGAAGAAGGTGGGGGGGGTGGTTCTGGCGCGTTGCCCACAATCAATGATATAAACCGAGCGATCACAGACGACGGCTCCGCCGTGGTCTTCATGACGGCTGAGCAGCTCCAAGGCGGCGTTACTAACAGGGGGACTACGCCATCATGCGAAGGGTATGCGTCTAGCCCAGACGAAGCGGCCAGCTCTGTCGGCTGCCAGCTCTATGTGTGGCACGAATGCGCGGGAGCGCACTGCACGGATGGCGAGGCCGGTGTGACGAGCCTTATTTCCGATGGCCAAGGACCAGCGGAAGAGGGCGTCGCGGCGATCTCCGGTACCGGCTCGGACATCTTCTTTGAGACAAGCAGCGAGCTCGTGGGGCAAGACACCGACGAACTCGGCGACATCTACGATGCCCGCGTTGACGGTGGGTTCCCCGCGCCGACGCCAGAACCCTCGTGCTCCGGGGAAGCCTGTCAAGGAAGCCCATCCTCGCTGCCATCTTTCGGCTCGTCGGGTACTTCCTCCTTCACGGGCGGTGGGAACTTGACACCTGGCCCAATCACCTTCCCCCCACCGACCGAATCCAAACCCAGACCCCTCACTCGTGCTCAAAAGCTGGCGAACGCCCTCAAGCAATGTAAGAAAGATAAAAGTAAGAAAGATAACAGTAAGAAGAAAAGACTTTCCTGCGAAAAGTCAGCAAAAGCAAAATATGGAGTAAAGACGAAAGCAAAGACGAAAAGTAAAAGAGGAAAATGAACGATTGAACTAACGCCCTTTCCGTTTGTACACAAACGGAAAGGGTATGGTCGATCCCACTGGATCGGCAGACCGGGTGCGGAAAGACAAGACACCCGTCTCGCCCGATTCCATCGGGATCAAGGTGAAGGTGCGGAGGACGCAGGCGGACTAGGCCCCACAACGCCTCGCTAGCATCGCTGCCTGTCAGCGCGGCAAGAAAGCCCTGGGGCGCTTCCTCTCGGATAGACGAGCGCACCCAGGGCGTCATCAATACAGCGAGAGAGATGATAGCTCGGGGGGCGCGTGCCTGCCACTCACCTGTTTTGACCCAGGACGCCTTTACGATCACCGGCATGTCTGATCTCCGCTCCCCCACTTCCCGTGAGACGCCACGCTTTACGGCGCGTCTCCTGGTCGGTTGTGCCGACCGTCCGGGGATCGTCGCGGCGGTGTCGGGGTTTCTGTTCGAGCAGGGGGAAACATCGTCTCCTCCCACCAGTACTCCTCGGATGCCAGCGGTGGCAGGTTCTTTATGCGTACCGAGCTCTTCCTCGACCCCCACGTCGATCACGGCCGGTTTGAGGCGAGCTTTGCGGCTGAGGTTGCGCGGCGCTTTGCGATGGACTGGCAGATCCGCTGGTGGGGAGAGCGCCGGCGCGTCGCGATCCTCGTCTCCAGGTGGGGCGCATCGTGGCGTTCTGAGCCAAGCATGGGCCACCACCGACCGTCTGGCTACCGTCGCCTGCCTTGCGCGAAGTTCATGGCGGGTGGCGCGGCGACGGCGAAGTCGTCGTCGGGCGTGGTGGGCTGCTCGATCTGCGGTAGCTGTGTGACGTTTGCTGGCCGTCCCTCGGGCTTGTGCAGCGGGTGGATCGCGTTGGCGAGGAGGTTGATCGCGCCGCCGCCGTCTGCGTGGCGCTCGAGGACGCCGTCGACGCGGATGATGGGCGCGGTGCGGACGATCGCGCGGTGTGTCTCGTAGAGCTTCTTGGGGACGATCACGTTGAGTGTCCCGTGCTCGTCTTCGATCAGCAGGAACGTGATGCCGTGGGCGGTTTGCGGTTTCTGGCGGGCGATCACGAACCCGCCGACCTGCACGTGAGTGTTGTGCCGCACGTCTGCGAGCTCGGCGATGCTGAGGGCGCCGTCGGCGCTCAGCTGCTCGCGGAGCAGCGCGAGGGGGTGACGCGGCTACCCATCACCGTCCTGGCGGGGGTGCCTGCGGCGCAGAAAGGCTCCGAACAGAGGTGCGGTGTATGCGTACTCGCCGTAGCGAACGCGGTAGATCAAGTTGTTCTGGGTGAGGCGGTTCAGGCTCTGCTGCACAGCACCGGGCTTGAGCCTGGAGAGCTCGGCGACCACATCCCCCACCCGGAAGGTTTCGCCGCCCAGGGAGCCGGCGATCCTCATCGTCGTCTGCTCGGCGCGCTTGGCCTCCTCGTAGCGTCCCTCGAAGAACTCGGCGTCCAGGCCGTCCTGGATCGACTCATGCGCCCCGGCATACAGCCGCGGATCGATCACGTCCACGCCGGCGTCATCGGCCGCGTCCCAGAGCGCCTCCCCGTACCATTGGATGAAGTAGGGGTAGCCGCTCACGTCGGCCGCAACTTGCTCGGCGACGTCTAGGGGGAAGGAGACCTCGCCGCCTTTCACGGCCCTGGTCAGCGCGGCGGCGGCGGGGCTCGGTTCGTCCTCGCCCGCCTCGAGTCCGAGGTTCCCCAGCTCCTCGACCTTGAAGAAGCGCTCGGAATGACTCCGCGCAGCTTGCAGGTTCGTCGCCAGTGGCGGCAGTCCGCTCATCACCAGCATCAGCGGCAGATCCTGATCGTGATCCTGGGCCTCGACGAAACCGCTCAGCAGGGCGCTGAGCGGAAACTGACCCGCCTTCGGCCTGTCGTAGAGCACGTGGGCCTCGTCGTAAAGGAACAGCACTCCCCGTTTCGCCCTTCTCGCCAGGAGGCCGAGCTTGACCATCGCGTCGCGGATGCGGTCCTCCAAGACGGCCGGCTTGGCGGCCTTCGCAGCCCCGATCTTGACCGTCACTCCCTCGCCCAGGTCGATCACGGCGCTCACTGACTCTCGCGCCGCGCTCACGAGCTTGCCCACCCTGGCGACCATCGAGAGCTCACCGATCGCACGCTCTAGGTCGGCCGTGATGGCCGTCGCGAAGTCGCGCTCCTCGTTGAGCCTCGGCGTCAGATCACGCTTGAGCACGATCCATCCCCGAGCCCGCGCGGCCTTGCGGTACTCCTTGATCAGAACAGTCTTCCCCACGCCGCGAAGGCCGGTCACACGAACATTGCGCCGGTTCTCCGGAAAGTCCTCGAGATAGCGCCGGAAGCGTTTCAGTTGCGCCTCGCGGTCAGCCAGATACGGAGGTGGCTTGCCGACGCCAGGCCGGAACGGGTTATTGGCCATCGACCAGACCTCTCATCACACAACACCATACTAGAGCTAGTAATGTCCTGTGTGGTTCGTGCCCATCCGAGGATCGCGTGGTCGTGGACGGTCGGCGCACGATCGTATTCTGAGCCGAGCGCGGGCGACCACCGACCGTCTGGCTACCGTCGCCTGCCTTGCGCGAAGTTCATGGCGGGTGGCGCGACGACGGCGAAGTCGTCGCTCGGCGCGGCGGGCTGCTCGGTCCTCTGCAACTGCTTGACGGTGGCCCCCGGCCCGTCGAGTCGGTGCAGCGGGTGGATCGCCGTGGCGAGTAGGTTGATCGCGCCGCCGCCGTTTGCGTGTCGCTCGAGCATGCCGTCGACGCGGATGAGGGGCGCGGTGCGGACGATCGCGCGGTGCCTGTCGTAGAGCTTCTTGGGGACGATCACGTTGAGCGTTCCGCGCTCGTCTTCGATCAGCAGGAACGTGATCCCGTGGGCGGTCTGGGGTTTCTGGCGGGCGATCACGAACCCACCGACCTTCACGTATGTGTTGTGGCGCACGGTCGCGAGGTCGGCGGTCGTAAGCGCGCCGTCGGCGCTCAGCTGCTCGCGCAACAGGGCGAGGGGGTGGCGGTCGATCGAGATCCCGGTGGCCTGGTAGTCGGCGATCATCGCCTCCCACTCGCTCAGCGCCGGCAGGTCCGGCGCCTGCTGCAGCGGCAGCTCCAGCGCGAGCTGGTCCCCGCCCCTGGTTTTCAGCGCGGGTCTGGCGACCCCGAGCTGCCAAAGCGCGCTGCGGCGGGCGTGGCGATCGTCACCGGCGAGCATGTCGCACGCACCGGACCACGCGAGCGCTTCCAGGGTGGGTGTGCTGACCCCCGCGCGCGCGGCGAAGTCCGCCAAGCCGTGGAAGCTGCCGCCGGCGCGGCGGGCCGCGATCAGCTGTTCGACGTCGCGTGCTTGCACGCCCTTGATGTAGTTCAGGCCGATGCGGATTTCCCCGGCGTGGTTGACGGTGCACTCGGCTTCGCTGTGCAGGACGTCGGGCGGGAGGACGATCACTTCGCGGTGCTGGGCCTCATGGATCAGGCTGTCGGGCGGGTAGAACCCCATCGGCTGCTCTGAGAGCAGCGCGCAGAGGAACTCGGAGGGGTGGTGCACCCGCAGCCACGTGGACTGGTAGGCGAGCAGGCCGAACGCGGCGCCGTGGCTCTTGGGGACCCCGAACCCGGCGAACCCGGCGACCATCTCCCACACCCGCGCGATCACCTCCGCGCCGGCGTCGGGATGGGTGCGGGCGGCGCCGTGGAGGAACTGCTCGCGGTGGGCGTTCATCGCCTCGGTCGAGCGCTTGCGCGACATCGCGCGCCGGAGGCTCTCGGCCTGCCCCGGGGTGAAGCCGGCGAACGCCTGGGATACCGTGAGCACCTGGTCCTGGAAGACGATCGTCCCCAGGGTCTCTCTCAGCGGCTCCCGCAGCGAAGGGTGCAGGTGCGGGATCTGGTAGTTGGGGTTGCGCAGCAGCGCTTGGCGGCGTGCGATGTAGGTGTTCACAGCACCGCCGACGATCGGACCGGGCCTGACGAGCGCGACCTGGATCGTGAGGTCCGCGAGGCTCGCGGGACGGGTGCGCCGCAGCGACCCCATCTGCGCCCTGCTCTCGATTTGGAACACGCCGGTCGTGTCCGCCGTCTGGATCGCCGTGAACGTGTCGGCGTCGTCGAACGGGATCCGCGAGAGGTCCACCCGCTCACCGGTGCGGCTTGCGATCAGCTCGACGCAGCGCTCGACCGCGGAGAGCATCCCCAACCCGAGGATGTCGATCTTCAGGAACCCGCCGTCCGAGCAGGAGTCCTTGTCCCACTGCACCATTTGCCGTCCCGCCATCGCGGACGGGACGATCGGGCAGCAGTCGATCAGCGGCCGGGTGGAGATCACCATGCCGCCGGGGTGCTGGCCGATGTGGCGCGGCAGGCCGTATGCCTCGTCGGCGAGCTTCGCCAGCCATGCCCAGCGGGTGTGCGCGAGGCGCTCGGGGCCGAGCGCCGCCTGAATGTCCTGCGCGACGGTGCCTTCCCTACCCCAG
This sequence comes from uncultured Solirubrobacterales bacterium, assembly GCA_963789675.1. Lineage (GTDB taxonomy): Bacteria > Actinomycetota > Thermoleophilia > Solirubrobacterales > Solirubrobacteraceae > Palsa-744. Next base: position 47,730 of record CAWBLR010000021.1, read on the forward strand.
CCCTCCGAGCCGCGCGCGACACGGTCAAGCTCAGCCGCGGGTAGCCCGAGGGCCTTGCCGAGCTCGCGGATCGAGCGCTTGGCCTTGAAGCTGGGGTAGGTAGCGACCAGCGCGGCGCGGTCCTGCCCGTAGTGCTCGGGGATGCGCAGCAGCAGCCGCTCGCGAATATCGCGGGGGAAGTCGATGTCGATGTCCGGCAGGCCGGTGAGATCCTGGTGCAAAAACCGTCCGATCGCAAGCTCGTTCTCGATCGGGTCGATGTGCGAGAGCCCCGCGAGATAACACACCAGCGAGGAGACCGAGCTGCCGCGGCCGCGGCCGGGCGGCAGCAGCGCCCTGACGCTGTCAGAGCCGCGCACCTCGCGCGCGACGTCGCGCGCGAGCTCGAGGATCTCGAAGTGCAGCAGGAAGAACCCGGCGAGGCCGAGCGTGTCGATGACCTGCAGCTCCTGCTCCAGGCGGGCGGCGGCCTCGCCACGGCGGCGGTGGCTGGCCGGGTAGCGGCGCGCGAGCTCGGCACGGCAGATCCCCGCCAGGCGGCGGGTCGCGTCGTGGTCTTCGACGCCGGGGTAGCGGTAGCCGAGGTCGCCGCCGAGGTCGAAGGTGAGGGTCTCGGCGAGCCGCACGCTCTCGGCGACCGCGTCGGGGAACTGCTCGAACCTCGCCGCCATACCGGCCGGTGTCGCCAGGACGTGCGTGTCGTTCGCGCGTAGCTGCACCTCGCTCGCGTCCAAGGTCAGCCCGTGGCGGATCGCGACGAAAGCGTCCTGCAACAGGGCACGCTGCGGCGTGTGGGCGTGCACGTCGCCCGTCGCGACCGTCGCGACGCCCAGCCGGCGGGCGAGTCGCTCCCGCGCGCGGTTGCGCACCAGGTCACCGCGCGCGTAAGGGCGCTGCAGCTCGACTCGCAGCGAGTCGCGCCCGAACGCGTCCAGCAGCCGCCTCGCGGTCGGCTCGTCCTCGACGCCGTGCCGTGCGCAGCCGGTCAGGCACACCAGCCCCTCGGCGTGCTCCAGCACGCTCTCCAGCGAGACCGAGGGTTGCCCGGCGCGACGCTCCGGCGTGTCGCGCGCGTGCGCGTGCGCGCGCGTCAGCAGCCGGCAGAGGTTGCTCCACCCGGCGCCGTCGCGGACGAGCAGCGTCAGATGTCGGTCCTCGCCATTCTCGACGCCGGCCGGGGGTTGGATGGTGAGCTCGGCGCCGAAGATCGCGCGGACCGGGGCACCGCTGACGGTGGCGTCCCTGGCCGCCATCGCGAGCTCCATCGCGCCGGCGAGGGAGTCGTGGTCGGTCAGTCCGAGCGCGGTGTGCCCGAGCTCGCCCGCGCGGCCGACCAGCTCCTCAGGAGTCGACGCGCCGTCCAGGATGGAGTAGGCGGAGTGAGCGTGCAGCTCGACATACGGCGGGGTCCCCGGCATCTGTGCTCACGCCGCCTGGCGAAACCACCTGTCGGTGAACGCGTCGCGGAACACCACGACCCGCCGGCCGGTGAGCGTGATCACCTCGTAGTAGCGCCGGCGCAGCGGATCGTCCGTCCACCACCGCAACCGCAGCAGCCACTCTTCGCGCACGCTCGCCACCGGCTCCCCGCCGACCACGACCGGCCTGCCCCGACCGTCGGCGTGCACCCGCACCGGCCTGGGGCTGTTCATCGGCCCGGGGGCGGAGACGAAGCGTCTCATCCCAGCCACGGTCATCCCAGCCACGGCGTCGAGAGTGTCCTTCGCTCCGGCACGGGCGAGCCCGGCTCCACGACCAGGACACGCAGCAGCGCGTGCGGGCCGGCGAGCGCCCGCACCTGACCGACGGCTTGCCGGCGGCGCGCATCGCGCGCCGTGCGCTCCCCGTCCAGCAGCGTGGCCTGGTCGCCCGTCGCGGGACCGAGCTCCGCCACCGCCAACGCCAGCGCGACGGCGGGCGCGGGCAGCAGCCCGAGCGGCGCGCTCAACGCCAGCAGCATCCGCTTCGGATCGCTCATCGCTTCGCGGAGCACCACGTGCTCGCGCCAGGTCCCGCGTTCCACCAGGCGCGCGGACAGCACCAGCGCACGGATCGTGCGCCCGCGGCGCTCCGGGCGCGCGAGCAGCCGGTCGACGAGCACCCCGAGCGTACGCGCGAGCAGCAGCCCCGAGCTCGCGTCGGCGAGCTCCATCGACTCCTCCAGGCGATCCTCGACGCTGCGTGCCTGCAATGGGGTGTCCTGGCCGAGCGCCAGGCGCCGCGCGAGCGTGCCCGGCTCGCCGAAACGGTCCGCGACCGCGCCGGCGCCGAGCTTCACGAGATCGCCGAGGGTCGCGATCCCGAGCCGTCCCAGCGCCGGGACCAGGGGCTCTGTCTCGGGCCGGTAGCGCAGCACGCTCACCGGCTGGGCCGCGAGGTACCGGCGGGCCTCGCGCTCGCCGACCACGCGCGCGCGGCGCGCGCGGGCCTCCAAGGCCGCCGCCAGCGCGCAGAAGCGCGTCGGGCCCGCACCGATCCGCGGCCGGCGCGCAAGCGCCTTGCCGGCGGCGGCGATCACGCCGTCCCGGCCGCCGTGGATGTTCTGCAGGCCGGCCGCGTCGAAGTAGGCCAGCCCCGGCCGCTCGAGCTCCAGCCGCGCGCCGATCCCTTCCAGTGCGCGCGCCGCCTGATCCCACGCCTGCGCGACCCCGACGGGATCGCCGGGGATCAGCTCGAGCCGCGGGGCGCGCGCGAGCGCCTCGCCGAGCGCCATCCCCGCGTGCACGCCCTGCGCCTGCGCGCTCGCGGAGACTTCGCCGATCCGCATCGCGCCAGTGCCGGTGGGCGCGATCGCCACCGCACGCCCCAACAACGCCTGCTGGCCGATCTTCGACCCGCCACCGGCGGCGGCGGCGAGCAGCTCAAAGCGCGGGATGTGCACGCACACGATCAGCCGCCCCGTGGTCCTCATCGGCCGAGCCCCGCTCGATCGCGCCGCGCCGCGCTACGTTGCGCGAACTCGGCCGCGCCGGGTAGAAGGTGCTGCGGGTCCCGCTTGGCGATCAGCTCATAGACCTCGATCTCGTACTCCGGGCTGATCGTGATCTGCGCGGCGTGCTCCAAGATCCACGCGAGCCGCTCGGCCCGCAGCGCGGCGAGGAATACAGGAAAGGGGATGTGAGACGATCGCGGACCCGACACGAACGTATGTTCCCACCGCTGTCAAATCGCGGCTGCGCCCGGTTTGGCCGTTTGGGGGCGACTTGTTGCCGCTCAGGCTAGTTGGACCTTTGAGCCGTAGTTTGGACCCGTAGTTGGCCATGTGACACGAACCAGGGCTTCGTGATGCGGCCGGCCGGGCTAGCTGAGCCCGATGGCTACCGTCGCGGCTCGTAGCGCATCGCCACTGCCCCGGAGTCGAACTCCAGCTGGCTCACGAGCTTCAAGTCGACATGCTTTGATAGCCCCGCGAACAACGTCGGCCCGTGGCCCGCGAGCCTGGGATGCACCACGAACTCGTACTCATCGATCAATCCCAGCTCCGCCAACGCCAGTGGCAGCTTCACACCTCCCACCAACAGTCCGTTGCCCGACTCCCGCTTCAGTTGCTGGGCGGCCTCGCCCAGGTCCCCGCGCACGAGCTCCGCGTTCCAATCGACCTGCTCCAGGGTGCTCGACACGACATACTTCTTTGCCGCATCGATCGTCTCGGCGAAGGCCTCCATCCAATCGGGTCTCGCTCCCGCCGGCGCCGGCGCCCGCCACGCTGCCTGCATCATTTCGTAAGTCACCCGGCCAAAGAGAAGGGCATCGGCCTGGCCGAGTTTCTCGGCCGCGTGACGATGCAAGTCAACGTCTGCGGGGATCGCACGATGATCGCAGCAGCCGTCCAACGTGACGTTGATGGAGTAGCGAAGGGGTCGCATTTCGCAAGCGTACCGCCGCGAGCATGCGGTAGGCGACCGCGCGCAGATGCGGTCTGTGCTGCTCGAACCGTCAGGTTTTGCGGGTCGCGCGTGTCTTATGGGGTATGCACATCGTCTACATCGTGATCACGATCATGGCGGCGAGCCTGCCCGGCCTGCTCGAAGCGCCCGTCGCCGGTGGACGACCAAGCCGCTCACCACCCGCTACACTTAGGGTTACCTAACATGCTTCGTATTCGTCTTCATCGCCGCCCGCCGATCAACGGTCAAGCCGACCGGGGGTCGTCCTCGCGCAAGCGCGACACGGTCTCCCCTTCGGCTGCGGGTGTCACCAACTGCGGATACCGCTTGGAGGCCGCCGCCCGCCGCGCGGGGGTCGCATCGATGTTTGGACGCGAGAACCGCCACGCCTGATCTCCCCGGCTTGACCTCGGGGACGCTCGTCGTGCGGCATCTAACCGCCAGCGGTGCGTGAGCGGCGGCCTTCCGGGTCGATCCCCCAGGAGACGATCCGTCGGGGATGTATCCGGATCGGCGGCTGGGGAGCCTCGATCGCCTCTGCTTGGCCGCGAATCTCGATTCCGCGGGGGGTCACGCCGCGTGCGCCGCTGAGCCCTGGCGCGCCGCGACGCGGTCGTAGTTCAGGCGCATCAGCTCGATCACGTCGCGAACATCGTCCTCGTTCTCGATCTTTCGCGCGGCGGGGCCGTGCTTGTCCGGGAACACCGGGTGGGGCACGATCCGTCCCTGCGCTTTCAGCTGATCCCAGAGGAGCTCGGGGAAGAAGAAGTGCGCGGAGCGATCGCCATGCAGATGACCGATCTCGCGGCCACCCAGCTTGAACGCGAACTCGCCGCGGCGGCCCGGCCCCGCCTGTATGCCGGGCCACGAGGTGACCTCGTCGGTGATCTGTTGGCTGGCTGTGGGTGTCTGGGTCATGGTGTCTCCTGGACGCTCGAAGATTCGTGGCAACGACACTACAAGTTCAAGTTAGGTTGAAGTCAAGGGCCGGGTGTGATTTCCTGTCTGCCCGTGTCCAGCCTGCTCACGATCGGCGAGGTCTCCCGCCGCAGCGCGGTCGCGACCTCGGCGCTGCGTTTCTACGAGCAGCGGGGCATGATCAGCTCCGAGCGAGCCGGCTCCGGGCACCGCCGCTACCCGCGACCCGTACTGCGCCGCGTCGCGTTCATCGTCTTCGCGCAACGCATCGGGCTGAGCCTCGAGGAGATCGGCACAGAGCTCGCAAAGCTCCCCTCCGATCGCGCACCCACCAAGCGCGACTGGACACGCCTGTCCAACGGCTGGAGCGCACGGATCGAGCAGCGGATCGCCGAGCTCGAGCGCCTCAAGGACGGCCTCACCGGCTGCATCGGCTGCGGCTGTTTGTCGCTCGATCGCTGCAAGCTCGCCAACCCCGAGGACCGCGCAGCGCGCCTCGGGCCCGGACCACGCTACTGGGTCGGCGACCGCCCGCTCGGCTGAGCGAGAACGGCGCTTGGCGGTGGCCCAGCTCTTCTCGCGCTTGGCGTTGGTCTTCGGCCGGTTTGGCGGTGTTAGTCGCGGGTCGCCGTGGCGTGGTGGTTGAGGCCGTGCTCGTAGGCGTAGATCACCGCTTGGACGCGGTCGCGTAGAGCGAGCTTGAGCAGGATTCGCTTGACGTGCGTCTTGACGGTTGACTCCTCGATCACGAGCGCGCCCGCGATCTCGGTGTTCGAGCAGCCGCGGGCGATCAGCTCGAGCACTTCGCGCTCGCGTGGCGTGAGCTCCTCGACCTCGACAGAGCCGAGGTCGGGGCCGGGCTGCCGGGCCATCCGGTCGACTACTCGTCGTGTTACCGAGGGTGAGAGCAACGACTCGCCGGTGGCGATCGTGTGTACTGCCGCGATCAGCTCCTCGGGCGGGGTGCGCTTGAGCAGAAAGCCGGAGGCCCCGGCACGGAGCGAGCCGAAGATGTAGTCGTCCTGCTCGAAGGTCGTCAGGATCAGGACCCTCACGGCCGGCGCGACGGTTGAGAGCTCGCGTGTCGCGGCGATCCCGTCGAGGTCTGGCATACGGACATCCATCAGCACGACATCGGGTCGCAGACGGCGGGCGCGGGCGATTGCCTCGCGTCCGGTCGACGCGTGTCCGACCACGTCGATCGTCGCGTCGCTGGAGAGGACGGCCGCGAGCCCGGCGCGCATCAGATCGTCATCGTCGACGATCAGCACCCGTGTCATTGCGGTCGATCTCCGTAGGGGAGTTGGGTGTGGACGCGGAAGGCGCCGTCTTGAGGTTCGGCATCGAGATTGCCACCAAGGAGCGCCGCCCGCTCGTGCATCCCGATCAGGCCGTGTCCGCCGTTGTAGGAGACCGCATCGCGGGCGAGCATGGGGTTTGTGACCGTCAGCTCGAGCGCCGACGCGGTGAAGGCGAGCCGCACCTGCGCGTTGGCGGTGCTCCCGTGGCGGGCGGCGTTGGTCAGCGCCTCCTGCAGGATCCGGTAGGCGGCCTGCTCGACGGCGCCGAGCAGCGGCCGTGGCTCGCCGTTGCTCACGACGGTCACGTCGAGTCCCGTCGCGGCGTGGTGTGCCACGAGCAGGCCAAGCGAGGCGAGGCCCGGTGGCGTCTCGACCTGCCCCTGCGGCGCGTCTCCCGCGCGCAGTGTGCGCACGATCTGGTCGATCTCGCCGACGGTCTGGCGCGCGACGTCCTCGATCGCCTGTAGCGCCGCACGCGAACGGTCCGGGTCGCGCTCGAGCAGCAGGCGAGCGGCGCCGGCCTGGACGCCGATCACGTTGATCGCGTGGCCGGCGGAGTCGTGCAGATCACGGGCGATCCGGGCGCGCTCCTCGGCGGCCGCGAGGCGGCGCTCGCGTTCGGTTTCACGCTCGGCTTGCAGCGCGCGCTGCCGCAGCTCGGCGAGCTGCGCTCGACGCAGCCGTGTGCGCTCGCCGGCGAACCATGCGATCGTCCAGAGCAGGATCGCGGCCGCGAGCGCTGTGGTGGGGAACGTACCGCTGGCCAGCCCGACGGCCCCGACGTGGATCGCGAGCAGTGCGCCAACGATTGCTGTGGTTGCTCGCGTCCACGGCGACGTCTCATCGCGGCTCGCCGCGAGCAGGTACAGCGCGATCGTCGCGCCGAGCGGCGGGCCCGCCGCGTAGCCGGCGCCCATCAACGACGCGCTCACCGCCGTGCAGAGCACGAACACACCCATCGGGTGCCGGCGCCACGCAAGCAGCGGCAGCGTGGCAGCACCCGCGAGGACGACGCCGAGGAGGTCGAGCTTGCGCGGATTCGCACTGGAGCCGGCGAGACCATGAGAGAGCAGCAGCAGCGTCCCGCCGAATGCCGCCACGGCGACCAGGACGTCAAGCGCCGTTGCCCGAGTAGGCCAGCGACGGCGGTGCCGGCCGGCCCTGAACCGTCCATCGGCCGTCGGCGCTGCAGAGACCATGAGGTGAGCGTAGCGCCGCGCACGCGCGGGTTCGTCCCCCCACGGGAGGACCTCTACTACCTCCCGATGGGGACCATGAGGTTCCTCCCCTGGAGGGACGACACACTCCAACGGGACCGCCAGGATCACAGTCATGCAAACGGCACAGGTCCTCCCAACCGCAGTCAATAGCCAGGGTGAGATGTCCGCGAACCGCGGGATCGCGGCGCTGATGGCCTTCGAGGCCGCGACGCTCGCGATCATGTCGACACTGCATCTGACCGCCGTGATTCACGGAGGCTCCAAGCCATTCAAGGCTGACGATGCCGGGATCGCCGAGGCGATCATCTGCGTCGTGCTCACCGGCGGCGCCGCCGCGCTCCTTCTTGCCGGCAGGCGGGGACGGTCGATCGCTCTCCGCGCGACCTGTTTTGCGGTCCTCGGGTTCATCGTCGGGCTGACGATCACCGTCCAGGGCGGCGGCGTGCTGGATGTCGTCTACCACGCAACGATGCTGCCCGTGCTGGCAGGCACCGCGATTCTGCTCGCGCGCAGCCGCGCAACCAGGCAGCAGAGCTGATGGCCGCGCACCCAGAAGCTCGCGAAGTTGCCCGGCTCAATGGTGCGATGGCGCGCATCACGCGGTTCGTGCTGCGCCACCGTCGCATCGTCGCCGCCTTCTGGCTAATCCTCCTGGTCGTCGGGATCGCTTCGGTCGGTTCAGCAACGAAATCCTTCAGCGACGAATACTCGGTGCCCGGCAGCGAAGCCTGGCAGACCAATACCGCGATCACGCGCACGTTCGGAAACGGCGGCGACGACGCGCCACTGGTGCCGGTCATCACACTCCCTGCCGGCACGAGCGTCGGCTCTCCCACAGTGAAGAGCGGGCTCGAGGCTGTCGAACGCCGGCTGGCGCAAACGGTTCCCGGCTCGCGGATCGCGTCCTATGCCAGTACCGGCGACCGCGCGTTCGTCTCGCGTGACGGACGTACCACGTTCCTGCTCGCCTATCCACCGCCGGAGCCCGGCAGCCCAGGCCTCCAGCAAGCCGCGACGGCAGCCCGCGCGGCGCTGCGCGGGGTGACTGTCGCGGGTAGCCCCGTGCATCTCAGCGGTCTCGCGGCGCTGTCGGCGTCCAGCTCGCAAAAGGGCGGGGTCGGCCTGCTCGCCGAGGGGCTGCTCGGCGGCCTGGGGGCGCTCGTCGTGCTGGCATTCGTGTTCGCGTCGCTGCTCGCGGTCGTGCCCCTCCTAATCGCCGTGATCTCGATCATGACGAGCTTCCTGCTCGTCTGGGGCCTGACGGCAGTCACGCCGGTGTCCTCGATCGTCGGCTTTCTGATCGCCCTCGTGGGACTCGGTGTGGCGATCGACTACTCGCTTTTGATCGTCGTGCGCTGGCGCGAGGAGCGAGCCCATGGCCACGACGGCGAGGATGCGATCGTGCGTGCGATGGCGACCGCCGGGCGCGCCGTCGTGTTCAGCGGCACCACGGTCGGCATCGGGTTGCTCGCGCTGGTCGTGGTGCCCGTCCCGTTCATCAGCAGCGTCGGCTACGGGGGCCTGGTGATCCCACTCGTGAGCGTCGCCGTCGCGGTGACGTTGCTGCCGATCATTCTGCTGAAGCTCGGGCGGCGGCTGGACTGGCCGCACGTCCGCAGCGATGACCGCGCCAGCCGCTCATGGACGCGCTGGGCGAAGCTCGTCGTCACCCGCCGTCGCAGCGCGGCCGCGATCGCCGTAGTCATCATCGCCGCGTTGGTCCTTGCCGCGACCTCGATCAATCTCGGTCCCGCAAACGGCAACCCGGACACGATCAGCCAGCGGGGAGAAGCCAGGCAGGGACTGCAAGCGCTGGAGCACGCCGGTATCGGTGATGGTGTCCTCTCACCGATCGAGATCACGACGCGCCAAAGCAATCCCGCGCGGCTGCTGGCGGCACTGGACACCGTCGCGGGGGTGAACGGGGCCACTGCCCCGGCGAGCGCGGCCTGGCACCAAGCTGGCACGACGCTCCTCGACGTCCTCCCAAGCAGTGAATCGAGCGCCACACTCGAACGTGTCCGCGACGCCGCGCACCGCTCGGGCCCTGACGTCCGTGTCGGCGGGATCCTCGCCCAGAACAGCGACTTCATCTCGGCCGTCTACGGCAGCTTCCCGTTGATGATCGCGTTCATCGCGCTGCTCACCTTCGTGCTGTTGGCGCGGGCGTTCGGATCGCTGCTGCTGCCCGCCAAGGCCGTCTTGTTGAACGTGGCAAGCGTCGGGGCGGCATGGGGTGTGCTGACGCTCGTCTGGCAGCATGGCTACGGCTCTGACGCGATCTGGGGGATCCCCGCCTCGGGATCGATCCCCTCATGGCTGCCGCTGATCGTGTTCGCGTTCCTGTTCGGGCTATCGATGGACTACGAGGTCTTCATCCTCTCCAGGATCCGTGAAGAGTACGACGCGACCGGCTGCACCGACACCGCCGTCGTGCGCGGCATCGGCCGCACCGGACGGCTCGTGACAAGCGCCGCGCTGATCCTCTTCCTCGGCTTCGTCGCGATGGCCAGCGCACCCAGCACGAGCGTCAAGATGATCGCCACCGGCCTCGGCGCCGGAATCATCCTCGACGCGACAATCATCCGAGCGCTACTCGTACCCGCCGCGGTCGCGCTATTCGGACGCTGGAACTGGTGGCTACCACCCCGAGTTGCACGCGTCCTGCGCGTCGCACCGCACGTGAGGCCGGTCGGTGATCCCAGCCGAGCCTGAGCCAAGGGCGCCCTCTCGAGTTTGGGACCCAGCGCGGGCGCCTCGCGGCGCGCAGGTTTGGGGTACGTGCGGTCGGGGTAAAGTCGTGAGTGGGTCACGTTGCGTCTGCTCGGGGCAACGACGAGGAGAGCGCGAGGCTCGATTCCGGTTCGCCGCGATCGCGAGGCAGGAAAAAATGGACTCAATCAGCTCGGAGAGCATTCTGGGGGCTGGGTCATTTCGCTGTCAACGCTGCGGGTACGTGCTCGTGCTCGCCTCCTCAGACACGCTCGCGGAGTGCCCGGGATGTGCGGGCCGGAGTTTCGTCCGAGCCTCGCTGTTCAGCAGCCGGGAATCACGCATCATTGGTCATGCAACTCGCATATCGACGATCCGATCGAGCCGAGAAGGCTCGCCACGATCAGAGACGGTCTCGAGGACCCGGGCGAGTATCTCGCGTTCAGCGAGGACCGCCACGAGAAAGTGCTGGCGCTCACCCGCGAATGGACCCGGATCGGACGCAGCCTGACCGGTGATCTGCGCTTGGATGACCCGACAGTCTCACGCCGGCACGCGCTGCTGGGGCGTCAACCAGATGGCGTGCGTCTGCTCGACGATCGCAGCCTCAACGGGGTGTTCGTAAACGGCGAGCGCGTGGAGTGGACGATCTTGGGAGACGGCGATGAGATCGAGATCGGCCGCTACAGGCTGAACTTCATCAGCCTCGCTCCCGACGCCAAGCGGTTCAGAGCGCGATCCGGGTCCCGTCCTCGGGGACGGCTCGCGAGCGGCCGCATTCCTCTCCCGCGCCGGTAAGCAGAAACGACGGCACAGCGTCCCTCATGGCTCCGAGCCAGGGCGCTTAGAAAGCGTGGCCTCTTGGCGGCTGGGCTCGAACAGCTCGACCGGATTGCCTGAAGGGTCCTCGAGCAGAATCTGCTTGCCGCCGACTCCGGTCACGATCTCATTGCGGAAATGCACGCCAGCTTTGTGCAGTACCTCGACCTCGGCGGCGAGGTCGGAGCTCTCGAGCTGGAAGCGATTCCAGCCTCCGGGTGCGGGCATAGTCCCGTCGGGCATCGCTCCTCCGCCGCCGCCTGCCCCACTGGGTGCGCTGAGGACGAGACGCAGATCGCCCCGGGAGAGCATCGCGAACGTGGGAGCCGGGTGCATCTCCTCGTCGAAGCCGAGATGCTCGCAGTAGAAGGTGATCGCGGCATCGACGTCGTTGACGATGTAGCGGACGCTGACTGTAGCCATCTGGTGTCCTTCCTCGTTCCTATGTGTAGAGCTCAGGGTCGCGCTCGTCGACCTGAACAACGGTCCCGTCAGGGGGACGAAATGTATCGGCCTAAGCCGGGCCTAAGCCTCACTGCAATTGTCCTTGTCCCAGATGATCGAGATGGGCAAGGAGAGCATCCTCGACCAGACGCGACAACGACACCGCCTCATCGACAGCGGCGTGCTTCGCGCGCCGGATGAGCGCCGGCGGCAGATACACATTGAACTGCTGCTTCTCTGCGGCCACTTCGTCATCCGCCATGCTCGTATGCTAGCAAGCTAGTGTAAGAGATCGACGCGCGGCCAGCTCAGAGGACCGCCCATCCATCGGTCACATTCCCCCTTGGCGTCGTCTCCCAGCAAGTAGACCCGCCAAACCCGAGAGACGGGACGAGACGCTCGTCCTGTCCGACGGCGGCGCTCGGGCTATGGGAGCTGTTGGATGATGTCGAGCAGCTCCGCTCGGCTGTAGCCGCTCTCGCGGCCGAGCTTGACGAGCTCGATCGCCTTGGAGAGCAGCGCGCCGCGCTGGGGTGTGCCGCTGACACGGATCCCGTGGCCCGGTCGGAGCTCGAGCAGTCCTTCGTCGCGCAGGAGCCGCAGGGCGCGTAGCAGGGTGTTGGTGTTGACGTGCATGACGGCGGCGAGGTGGCGGGCGGGCGGGAGGCGCTCGCCCGGCTTTGCCTCGCCCTCGGCGATCGCGCGGCGGATCTGCGCGGCGACCTGGTCGTGCAACAGGGCCGGGTCCTCACGGTCGATCTTGACATCGATCATTGTGCTATTCATAGTAGCTCAATGGTGCCGGTGTCCACTCCTCACATCCGATGACGATCGCCCTCGAGCCGCCTCCCGTCAAGACGCCAGAGGACGGGGTGATCGAAGAGGCACGAGCGCGCCAGCGCCGCCACCGAGCCCTCGCCGCAGCGGCGACCGTCGCCGGGCTCGCGATCGCGGCGCTTCTCTTCGCCTTTGTCGGCGGCGGTGGCGGCTCACACGGCGCGGGCGCGGTTGCATCTGCTGGAGGACCGTCGGCGAAGACCGCCCGATCGTCCTCCACATCGTGCCTATCCAGCGGCAGAACCCTGCAGGGACCGCCCAGCAAGTCACTGCTCTCGATCCTCGGCGTCCTGCGCAGGCCCGCCACCGCGGCCGACGCGATCCCCCAACAACTCGCCGGCCAGGGGCTCACGCGCGACGTGTTCGTCCATTACATCCGCCGCACCCGGGTGATCGACGGCAGCCCCTACTACATTTACCCCGCAATCGTCGGAGGCTGCGGCGTGGAGAGGCAGCGCGAGGGGATCATGGAGCTCGCCACGCACATCGACCTGGGCGGCGGCGCGATCGGCGGCACCGGAGGCGGCGGCGCTAACGCCGCGGCCATCGAGCAGGGCCGGTCCGTCGGATCAGGTCCACCGGGCTCCGCCACGAGCACGACGATCACGATGATCGTGCCGGACGGTGTCGCGAATGTCACGCTGCACTTCCCCGCCGGCCGAGCCAGCGGCTACAGCCCGAAGATCTCGCCACCCGTCACGATCTCGAGCAAGCCGGTTGGCAACGAGCTCGTCGTCAGAATTCCGCGCAGCCACATCCCGGAATCGGATCCGGGGCTCAGGATGATCTGGCGAGCCGGTAACGGCCGCATCCTCAAGACGTTCGACAGGCTCTAGGTGGGACTGTCGGGTTCTCGCGAGTCTGAGGCGTAGGTCACGGCGGCGGCGCGGTCAGCGCACCCCTTCAGCTCAGCGATCTTCCCGTCGCGGACAGTGACGACGATGTAGGCGACCCCTCGTCCAACGGACGGTCAACCTGCGCCGGGCGCTCGGGACGGAAGGCCACGATCACGCACGGCCCGTCTTGGATCGTGTGCTCGATCGTGCCCTGCAAACGACCGGGCAGATTGCGTCTCATCACCTCGAGAATCGCCTTGCGGCTCACACAGAGCTGGCGGTCTTCTACCCCGAGCCATTGCGCGTCCGCCGCCAACGAGCTCTCGAGGCTCGTGAGATCGCCTCGCGCCATCGCCTCCCACACGTGCTGCAGCAGCTCGACCTCTGGACTGTCGCTCATCGCGGGTCAGCCGACCTGGTACTTGATGTGCGTAACGCCGGGCGCGTCGACGGCCCGGATCTGCGTCAGCTTCAGAGCCCCGCCCTGGAGCCCCTCGAACAGGCGCTCGCCGCCGGCCATGATCACCGGCGCGATCGAGATGTCGACCTCGTCCACGAGGCCTGCAGCCAGGTACTGGTTGACCACTGACGCGCCGCCGGCAAGCCAGATGTCCTGCCCCTGGGCGGCGTTCTTGGCCTGCGCGAGCGCCGACTCGATCCCGTCGGTCACGAAGTGGAAGGTGGTTGGTGCCCTGCATCTGGAGCGGCTCGCGTGCGTGGTGGGTGAGCACGAACACCGGATGGTGGTAGGGCGGGTCCTCGCCCCACCAGCCCCGCCACGGGTCCTCGCCCCACGGTCCGCTGCCGCCGCCGAACATGTTGCGTCCCATGATCGTGGCGCCGATGTTCGCGCGGCGCTCCTGCACCACCGGGGAGCTGGCGTTGGTCTCGCCGCCCAGCTCGCCGTGCATCTCCCGGAACTCCTTGAATGGGAAGAACCACTCGTGCAGCGCCATCCCGCCTACCCCGAGCGGGTCCTCCTCGCTCTGCTCAGGACCTGCGACATAGCCGTCCAGCGACATCGTGATCGTGAGTCTGAGCTTGCTCATGTCAACTCCTCGGGAGACTCGAACTTTTACAAATCGCAGCGCCCTGGACACACCAGCCACCGTTGCCTTGTCCGGGCGCGCCAGCCATCAACGACACCTCGGATCCGGAACGAACCGCCCAGGTCAATCTTGACTACCGCGATCGTAACGATGCAAGTCTCTCGCAGATGCTCAGCCCGAGCGGCTACACGCGCCTATCCTGAAAGCGGATGTGCGGCAGGTACACCAACACCGTCGGCCCGGATGAGATCGCCAAGCAGATCGGCCGTCCGCTCGGTGCGCGCGTCAGCGAGAGCGCCGGGACCGGCCGCTACAACGTCGCTCCGACTGAGGAGGTCCTCGCAATCGTCGCAGCGCAGCGGCGCCAGCCCGACGCGCGGCTGCTCAGGTGGGGGCTTCTGCCCGCCCACCAGACAAAGACGCGCTACCCACTGATCAACGCCCGGCTGGAGACGCTGCTCGCCGCGGGCAGGTACGCCGGGGTGCCCGCCGATCGCGGGCACCGTGCGCTGGTGGTCGCGGATGGTTGGTTTGAGTGGAAGGCCGCGGAGGATCCAAAGCTGAAGCCTCAACCGTTTCGCTTCACGGTCGACGAGGGCAACGCGTTCGCGTTCGCCGGCCTCTGGACGCATGGCGCGATTCCGAGCTGCACGGTGCTGACCTGCGATTCGACACCCAACCGCGTCGCGGCCGCCATCCACGACCGGATGCCGGTGATCCTCGCCGACCAGGAGATCCTGCGGGCATGGCTCGACGCCGAAGTCTCTGCCGATGAGGCGCTTTCCCTGTGCGGAGCGCTCCCCGACGAGCGCGTCGCAGTGACGCCCGCAAACCCGGCCGTGAACAACGTGCGCAGCCCCGAGGGCCCCGAGCTGCTGATCGCGCCCAGCTGAGTGCGCCGCTTATCTCACCAGTGCTGCCGTGTAGCAAGGTCAAGCAGCAGGCGGTCTGTCGGTATCCGGGATAGGATCGTCTGAGCAGCTACACCCAAATACGAGGATGTGATCCGTGACTGACCTTCTTGACGTGCAGCGCAAACAGATCACCGATCGAATGACTGAGCTGAAGCCCGTGATAGAGGAGTACGGTCGCCTCGAGGCCGCCGTGTCTGCACTTGCCAAAGTGAGCGCAGCGACTCCTGCGGCGGCCACGATTGCCGATAGCGCTCCTCGTCGCCGTGGACCGGGGCGTCCACGGCGCTCCGTTAACAGTGCGAGCAAAGCAACTCCGGCCGGCGCGCCGGCCGCGAGCGCGCCCGCCAAAGCTGCACGCAAAAAACCAGGTCGCCCCCCCGGCAAAGTGGGCCGTCCCCCGGGTCGCCCCAGAGCTCGCGCCGGCGGACGGCGCAAAGGTAGCGGCACGCGCGCCGCTCAGGCACTGTCGCTGGTGCAGGGAGCGCCCGGCATCACGATCCCCGAGCTGGCGACGAAGATGAACATCAAACAGAACTACCTCTACCGGGTGCTCCCCGGCCTGGAGCAGGACGGGAAGCTGGAGAAGAAAGGCCGCGGCTGGCATCCGAAGGGAGCCACGCCCGCCGCGGCGTAAAGCGTCTGCCATCCCACGAAACAGACATGCGATCTAGGTCGCGCGCAACCACGATGAGATAGGGCGTATGTGAGTCCGCGATACTCCGCTTTACGAGGTTCTCCGGGCGAGGATTCCGACTGGGTGCCGACTCTGCGCGAACCGCGCTACTCGAAGTCGCTCGAGCGGGGCCTGGCGATCCTCACATGCTTCACGCCCGAGCGGCCCGTGCTCGGGATCGCCGACATCGCAGACGAGCTCGGCATGAGCCGCTCCACGACCCACCGCTATGTGATCACGCTCACGCAGCTGGGCTACCTCGAGCAGGGTGCCTCGCGCAAGTACCGCCTCGGGCTGAAGGTGACCGACCTGGGGATGTCGGCGCTGAACTCAACGGGCCTGCGCGAGCACGCCCACCCCCACCTCGATGAGTTACGCCAGCGCACTGGTTACACGGTGAGTCTCGCGTTACTCGACGGCGCGGAGATCCTGTACGTCGATCGTGCGCGCAGCCTGCGTCGCGGGCACGGCAAGATCGACGTCGACCTCGACCTCGGTCTCGAGCCGGGTTCGCGGTTGCCGGCTTACTGCACGGCGATGGGCAAGCTGCTGCTGGCGAGCTTGCCCGAGTCTGAGCAGCACCAGGTGCTCAGGGAGATGACGGTGACCAAGCACGGCCCCAACACGATTACGAGCAAGAAAGGTCTGCTCACAGAGTTCAGGCAGATTCGCGAGGCGGGCTTCGCGGTCAACGACCAAGAGCTCGCCGCCGGGCTGTGCGCGATCGCCGCGCCCGTCCGCGACGAGGCCAGGGACGTGGTCGCCGCGGCCAGCCTGTCGGCGGACAGCGAGGCGATCTCGCTCGAGCAGATGGTCGACGCGCTCGAGCCACACCTAGTGGCGACCGCCGACCAAATCTCCGCGCGGCTCGGCTACAGACGCGACGACGAGTAACGCCGCCGACGCAGCGCGGCAAGCTGCAATGCGCACGCCCGCGATCCGCCTCGGAGCGGGCGCACTACCGAATCAGCGACCGCCCACCAGGCTGATGTGATGGCGCCCTGCGCGTGCCGTCGCGCTGTGACGCGAATGCCTGGCCGGCTAACACCTCGCGTGAGCGCGCGCGGTTCGTGCGCCTGGCGGCAGGCTGATCGTTGCGGCTCGCCGGTAGCCTGCAACGCGAGATGCGGGGGCCACGTCGATGAGCAAAACCACCAGGCACCGCGCGACGGTCATCTGGGACGCGGCCGAGGGCGATCTGCGCGCACACACGATCCAGCTCGCCGGCCAGACGCTCGCGGCATCCGCCACGCCCGCCTTCGGCGGCGATTCGCAGAAGGCCGATCCGGAGGAGCTGTTCGTCGCGTCGCTGTCGGCCTGTCACATGCTGTGGTTTTTGGACTTCGCGCGGCGCGAGCGCTTGCGTGTCCTCTCCTACGTCTTTACGCCGCGGCGGTGTGGCTGCGTTGACGGTGGTGGGCTACTGCTCTGCCAGCGTTCCGTCCGGGACGAGCCAGCGTTGCTCCAAGGCGCTGACGCGGGCCAATCGCTCGTAGTCGCGGTCGTAGTGAACGAGCGGCACGCCGGCCTGCTCGGCTGCCGCGCCGATCAAGAGGTCGACCGGCGGGACCCGGCGATGGTCCCCGTTGGTGGACAGCAGCGTCTGTAGCTCGCGCGCTCGCGACCATAGGTCGGTCCCCATCGGGACCGACTCGAAGGCGTCCAGCCGCGCCGCGACATCCCGCGCGCGCGGCTCGTTCGGCGTCATGCGGACGAGCTCCAGCGCGACCAGATCGCACACGAGTACCCGGCCCGCTTGTGCCTGAGCATTGAACCACGACGCGAGCCTGGGAAAGCGACGGTCGCGCACCCAAGTCCACACACCCGTGTCGAACAGCGCGGGTCGCTCAAGCGCGACCGGCTCGATATCAGGCTCGGTGCTCAGGGTGGCGCTCCCGGCGGCTTGTCTGCACCTCGCCGGGCGTCCCGTCGATGTCCCGCACCACGTCGAAGCCCGCGAGTGCGCGTCGACGGCCGACCTCGCGGAGAGCCGCGTTGACGGTTGCGCTGAGGCCCGTGGTGCCCAGCTCGCTACGCGCCGCCTCAAGTGCCTGTCGATCAACATCAACCGTGGTGCGCGGCATACACATCATCCTAACGCATCAGCACCGACGTCAGCTCAGGCTGGCTGGTCTTGTGCCTGAAACCGTTGCCGGGCCTGTGCTCCGCGGCGTGTGAGGCGTCAGCAGTTTGGGGTTGGCGCGCCTGGCCCCGTGTTCTCGATCAGGCCGAGGTCCCGTAGGCGCCGGAGCAGAATCGAGATGTGGCTGCTGTCGGTGATCCCGCACGCTTCGGCGAGCTCGCGGTTGCAGCAGCCGGGCTGAGCGGCTACCGCGTCCAGTAGCTGTTCGGTGCGAGCCGTCCGCCGGACCGCGTGCGGGCGCGTGATGCCGGCGGCGCTCAGGGCTCGGGGCAAGCCCCCGAAGCGTCGCTCGATCGTGCTGTAGGCGGGCAGCGGCGGGTCGCTGTCGGCGCGCAGCTCATCCACGCGCGGCGGCCGGCCGTGACGGCGCTTGAACCGTCGCAGAGCGGCGATCACGTCCTCGGGAGGCCAGGACTGCAGCCGGGGGTGGTAGCCGGCGGCCGCGAGCGCCGCCCGCCAACTCCCGAACGCGCTGTAGACCCTGGCGCTGCTCGGACGCGTGCCGTCGCTCGCCTTGCCCAGATCGCGACTGGAGGGTGGATGGCCGTGCTCGGCCGCGAACGCTTGGAAGAACGCGACGATCTCCTCCTGGCTCCACGAGCGTCTACTGACGGCCGGGAAGCCGGCGGCGGCCATCCCGGCGTGGAAGGTGCCGAAGTGAAACTCGACCGTTTGCGGGGTCGGCCATTCGCCGGGCCTGCCGGCGAGGTCCGCGCGCGTCGGCGCTCGCCCAAGCTCAGCGGCAACTCCGCGCAGCGCGGCGTGCACGGTGTCGCGGTCCCGCGCCCGAAGCACTCATCGTGGAACCCCTAGCTGCGACATAACGCTACAGCCAGACGATACCGAGTGCTGGACTCAGCCGAGCATGGGGACACGCACGCCAGTCCGGCTTTGGACGACGACGCGACCACGGCCAGTGCCCCGACTCGGGGTTTGTCCGCTTTGGTGATCGGCCCTCCGGCGGGCCTTACCGCATCCAACGCCCGTCGAGTCGAGCCGCGGACCTTGAGCGCCTGGCGAGCTGCTGCCAATAGGGATCATTCTGGCGATGCGGCAGCAAGTGGACCTACTTCGAGAGCTTGTCAGCGACTCGCTCTACGTGGTCGATGAGAGGGCTGTGGCCGATGCGATCATCGCGCGCGCAGCGGCGTACCGCGCGGTGATCGGATCGCGCTGCGACACGACCCGCGAGGGGGTGCCGCCTGATGGCAGGCGCTCATCGCCTCAGCCGAAGCGCCACGGCTCGCCTCCGAATGCCCTATAGGCGCGAAGCTCGCGCTCACGCTTTCAGCCGCCCAGGTCCGTGACGAGCGTCTCCACACGCCGGGCGATGTCATCGCGGGTGGCTCTCACCTCCTCCAGCGGACGTCCGTTGGGGTCGGGAAGCTCCCAGTCGATGTAGCGCTTTCCCGGGATATAGGGGCACGCGTCGCTGCAGCCCATCGTCACGACCACATCGGCCTGCTCGGCAAGCTCACGCGTGAGGAGCTGCGGCTGGCGCTCGGATAGGTCGATGGCAAGCTCGCGCATCACCTCGATCACCTCCGGCTGCACTCGCTCTGCTGGTGTCGTGCCCGCCGACAGCGCGGTGTGGCGACCGGAGGCGGCGCGCTCGAACAGGGCTTGGCTCATCTGCGAGCGCCCGGCATTGTGCAGGCAGACAAACAGGACGGTCGCCATCAGCCGGGGAGCTCCTGGTAGTGCGGCATCACGGCCGCGGCTGCCTCGTCCGGCGTCAGGTCGGGGTAGAGCACCCTCACGACGAGGATCGCGCAGGCCCCGCCGAGTAGTTGCGCCGCGATGAAGCCGGGCACAGACGCGGGCGCGATCCCGGCAAAGGTGTCCGAGAACATGCGCCCGACGCTGATCGCGGGGTTGGCGAAGCTGGCGGAGCTGGTGAAGAAGTAGGCAGCGCCGATGTACGCGCCGACGGCGGCCGGGGCAGAGCTTGCGCGCTTGGTGCGCGCGAGCGAGAAGATCACGAGCAAAAGGCCGGCGGTGGCGATCGCCTCGGAGAACAGGTGTGCGCTCGAGGCGCGGTGATGCGTGGAGATGCTGATGGCGGCCAGCGAGAACATGCCGTTCGCCGTGACGGCGCCGAGCACGCAGCCGGCGACCTGCGCGGGGATGTAGGCGAGCGCGTCGCGCCAGCGGATACCGCCGAAGCTCGCATCGGCGAGCGAGACGACGGGGTTGAAGTGCCCGCCGGAGACCGGGCCGAACATGAGGATGATCGTGTACAGCCCAGCCGCCGTCGCAGCCGCGTTCTCGAACAGCTCAAGGCCAACGTCGTTCGGTGAGAGCGTCTGCGCCGCGATACCCGAGCCGATCACGAGCGCGGCGAGGAACGCTGAGCCGAGTAGCTCGGCGAGCAGACGGCGGGCGAGCGGGGGCGCGGAGAGCGACTGCGTTTGAGCCATCCCCGGATCGTATTGCATTGACAATCATCACTTCAATAGATATATATGGATCGATGAGTGTCGATTTGGAACTGGCCCCCAAGCAGAAGCGCGCGGCTGGCGAGCGCTGTTGTGAGCCCGTCGTCTACCCGGATGTCCAGCGCGAGCAAGCCTTGCGGATGGCCGAGGTCGCAAAGGCCCTCGGTGACCCGATCCGCCTGCAGCTCGTGGACGTGCTGCGCAAGCACGCCGGCAAGGTCTGCGTCTGCGAGCTGGTGCCGCTGTTCGACATCTCCCAGTCCACGCTATCCCACCATCTGAAGAAGCTGCGTGACGCCGGGGTCGTGGACTCCGAGCGACAGGGCCTGTGGGCTTACTACTACGTGATCCCCGATGCACTGAATGAGCTGTCCGCATGGTTGAGCTGATCACCGCTGAGACGACCGCCCACCCCTGTTGCGCACCCGAGCAGCACCCCACATGCTGCGCGCCGAGCGCCAAGGCCGAGTGCTGCGACCCCAGCCAGGGCGAGGGCTGCGGCTGCGCCGCCGACACCCCGCAGCACAGGCCAACGACGCGCGCGAGCCGTTGAAGATCATCGGCGTGCCCCTCGACACCCTCTGAGAGCTATGGCATCGCACACCCAGCGCCTGCCGGTCGGTAGCGTGCAGATATGAGCTCGCACGCCCCTTCACTGACCGTTCTCCAACCGGCCGGCAGGACTCGCTCGGTGCTGATCAGTCGCGCTAGGACGCTCTCGTTGCTGAGCATCGGGTGGATGACGGTAGAGGCCGTCGTAGCGATCGTCTCTGCCCTGGGCGCTAGATCGGTCGCGTTGCTGGGCTTCGGCCTGGACTCGCTGATTGAGCTGGTTTCGGCGAGCGCGATCTTGTGGCTCTACACCGGCAGCCGCGATACCTCCGAGGCCGCCGAGCGCGGCGCACAGCAGATCATCTCCGTCTGCTTCGGCGTCCTCGCGCTCTACGTGACGGTCGACGCGATCAACACGCTCGCCGGCGGATCGCATCCCGAGACGAGCTGGCCGGGAGTGGCGGTATCGGCCGGGGCGATCATGGTCATGCCGCTGCTCGCCCGCGCGAAGGGCCGCGTCGCCTCGCAGCTCTCCTCCGCGGCGACCGCGGGCGACGCGGCGCAGTCATGGCTCTGCGCGATCAGCGCCGCAGCGGTGCTCGCGAGCATCCTGGTCAACGCCGCCCTCGGCTGGTGGTGGATAGACCCGATCATCGGGCTTTGGATTGTCGGTATCGCCGTGCGCGAAGGACGCGAGGCATGGGCCGGAAAGGTTTGCGCCGACTGCGCGCCGATCGGCTTGGAGTCGCCCACCAGTTGTGGCGAGGCGGGCTGCTGTTAGATGCCGATGACCCCCCTGAAAAACCATCAGGCTTGATGTATCATTGTTGATGTGAATGCGGTTGAGGTGTATCTGCTGGGACGCAAGCTGATGAGCATCGCCGAAGGCTCCTTCCCGAGCGCGAGCGACAACGGCGGCATGGGCCTGCCGGCGAGCGTGCGGATGGTGCTCATCGACGTCTCAGAACACCCGGACAGCTCGGTCGGGGAGATCACCTCGAGGACGGGCTTCCCACAGAGTCATGTGTCCGCGTCGGTGGCGCGATTGCGCGAGCTGGGAGCGCTCGAGACATCCGTGGATGAGAGCGACAGACGGCGGACGCTGGCGAGGCTCGCCCCGGGAATGCGCAAGCGGTTCGCCAAGCGCACGGCGGTGCCGATCGACGGATCGCTCACCGCCGCGCTCGGCAGAATAGAGCCGGCGGAGCTCGAGCAGGTCGAGGCTGCGCTCCAGGAGTTGGCGCAGCGGCTGATCCCGCGGGCACTCGACCGTGTTCAGGCGATGTCGGGGACCGATGGACGGGTTGGTTGAGCGATGCGTGCGCTCAACCGAACATATCGCCGCGGGCATATGCGCAAGTTCATGTACCTACGGCTCGCGTTCCTCGTTCCGCTGCTGGTGGCGGTGTTCCTGTTCCACGTTAGTGGGACGGCGCTGGTAGCAATCCGGATCGCGCGGATCGTCGTTGTGGCGCTGGTGCTGCTCATCGCCAGCAGGTTTCGAGCGCGCCGGCGCAGCGCAGACTGAGCGGTATGAGCGGCGCGGATGTCGGGCTCGCTCTCGCGGTGTTCCTCGCCTGCACGGTCGAGGCAGTCGAGGCACTCACGATCGTGCTGGCGGTTGGCAGCACGCGCAGCTGGTCCTCGGCGCTGAGCGGCGTCGGCGCCGCGACGCTCGCGCTCGCGGTGATCGTGGCGGCGCTCGGCCCGGCGATCACCTCGCTACCGATCGACCTGCTGAGGGTGCTGATCGGCGGCCTGCTGTTGATCTTCGGCCTGCAATGGCTGCGCAAGGCGATCCTGCGGGCGGCGGGACTGAAGGCCAAGCACGACGAGGCCCAGATCTACGAGGATGAGACCGAGGCGGCGCGCGCCGCGGGCCGGCGCCACGGCGGGTTCGACGGGTACTCGTTCGCGATCTCCTTCAAAGGAGTGCTGCTCGAGGGACTCGAGGTCGCGTTCATCGTGCTCACGTTCGGGGCAAACCAGCATCGCGTCGGCCTGGCCATCGCCGCCGCCGGGCTCGCGATTCTCCTGGTCGTCCTCGGCGGTGTCGCGGCAAGAGCGCCACTGGCACGGGTCCCCGAGAACACGATGAAGTTCGCGGTCGGCGTAATGCTCAGCTCCTTCGGCATGTTCTGGGGCGCCGAGGGCGCCGGCACGAACTGGCCCGGCGGCGACGCCGCGCTACTGGCGATCATCCCGAGCGTGCTGATCGCCGCGGTCGCGATGGTCAAGACTCCAGCGCGCTCCCCACCCGACCACGATCGAGACCAACGACCAGGCGACGGTGAACGCATGACACGCACATCGGCGCTCCTCGCCGGCGCGTGGGACTTCATCGTCGGCGACGACTGGCGCACCGCGCTCGGAGTCGTCGCTGCGCTCGCGATCACAGCACTGCTCGCCGACGCCTCGATCTCGGCGTGGTGGGTGATGCCGCTCGCGGTGCTTGCGCTGCTCGCGCTCTCGATCCGCCGCGCCGCACGCGGCGGCGCACGCGGAGGATGACACCGCCCGTGCCTCCGCGAGTCACGCCGCGGGGCGCCGGGTGCAGCAACAGCCGCGGCCCGCTATGCGCTCATACGGTCCTCAGCGCGTCAGTCGGTGAGAGCCGTGCGGCGCGTAGCGCGGGGACGAGGCCGGCGACAGCCCCGATCAGCATCGCCGCGCCGAACCCGCCGGCCCAGGCGAGGGTGGGGATCACGATCGTCCAGCCCTTCGTGGAGGCGTAGATCGCGGTCGCGAGGATGCCCGTCGGCGACACCGACGGCGCCGCCGCCGAGCCCGAGCAGGATCGCCTCGGCCAGGAACTGCGTGCGGATCTGCCCGCGGGTTGCGCCAAGTGCGCGGCGCAGCCCGATCTCTGAGCGGCGTTCGAGCACGGAGATGACCATGATGTTCGCCACCCCAACCGCGCCCACGAGCAGCGCCACCGCGCCAAGCCCGAAGAAGAGACCGTTGAAGGCGCCTTGCGCGTCGGCACGCGCGGTGAGCGTGGCCGACGGTTGGCTGACGTTGACTTCGTTGGGCGCTTCCGGGTCCGCGGTCGCCGCGAGCACCGATTGGACGGCCGGGACCTGGCTGTTCTGGGCGCGCAGGTAGACGGTGTTGGGGTGCCCGTTGAAGTGCAGGTAGCGTTCCGCGGCCTTGAAGCCGACGAGCACCGAGCTTTCGATCCCGGGCGCCAGCACCGATGGGCCGAGGATGCCGACGATGTACACCCACTGGTTTGCGGCCCAGATCCGCTCGCCGGGGTAGATGTGATCGATCCCCAGTCGCTGCGCGGCAGCGGAGCCGAGCACCCCCACCGGCTCGGTGGCGGTCGCTGCGTTCAGGTAGCGGCCCTGCACGACCTGCACGCCCAGGGTGTGTAGCAGGCCGAGGCTCGCGCCTTGGATTTCCAGCGCGTTGGTTTCGACGGTGGGGATCAGCGGCGTGCGGTACACCTTCCCTTCCACCTTCCCGGTCTGCGCGACGGTTTCGACCGGGTCGATCCGCGCGATCATCGCCGGCGCAAGCAACGGCAGCTCCGCGGTCTTGCCCGCGAAGCTCTGACCGTTGGTGACGGTCAGCAGATTCGTGCCGAGCCTGTCGATCTCTTCGAGCAATCCCGCTTGGCTGGAGGAGGACAGGCCGAGCACCGCTACGATCGCCGCGACCCCGATCGCGATCCCCAACGCGGAGAGCGCCGCACGCATCCTGCGCGTGCGCAACCCCACGCTCGCGATGCGGGCCATGTCACCGGACCGCAGGCGCGCGGGGATCAGTTGCGTGGTCGCGCTCATCGCTGATCGTCCGTTCTGTTGGTACCGGCGGGCTGCGGGAGGTTGGTGGTGTCTGAGACGATCAGGCCGTCACGGACGTGGACTTGGCGCTGCAGCCGGTTGGCGAGGTCGTGGTCGTGAGTGATGACGATGATCGTCGCGCCCTGCTTGTTGAGCTCCCCAAGCAGCTCGAGGATCTGCTCTCCGGTATGACTGTCGAGGTTGCCGGTCGGCTCGTCCGCCAACACGATCGCCGGCTGCCCGACAAGCGCGCGGGCGATCGCGATCCGCTGGCGCTGCCCACCGGACATGGTTGTGGGACGGGCGTGCTGGCGCTCAGCAAGCCCAACCGCATCGAGCGCCCGGGCCGCCAGCTCACGCCGCTCACGGACCTCCACTCCGGCGTACAGCAGCCCGTCCGCGACGTTGTCGAGCACGGTCTGGTGCTCGGCCAGGAAGAACTGTTGGAACACGAACCCGATACTCCTGGCCCGCAACGCGGCGAGCTGGCGATCGTCAAGGCCGGCAACGTCGATCCCGTCGATCCTGACCGTACCGCTGGTCGGCCGGTCGAGCGTGCCGATAATGTGCAGCAGCGTCGTCTTGCCGGACCCGGACGGGCCAACGATCGCCACGAGCTCACCCTGCTCGACGGTGAGACTCACGCCACGCAGAGCCAGCACTGGCGGCTCGGAGCCGTATGTCTTGGTGACCTCGTGCAACTCCAGCACCGCCGAGCGGCCGTCGTTTGTGCCCGTCCGGTGGCCGCCTAAAACTGGCCGTTCGGTGTGCCCGGGAGCGTCCGCGGTTGTGGGGTATGTCGGCCGGCTGCTCATATGCTGGGCACCACAATCCGCTCGCCCGCCTGCACATCGCCGGTGACTTGCACGGTCCCGGCGGCGTCATCGAACGTCCCGAGGGACACAGCCACGAGCTTGTGCACCCCGTCCGCTCCGACGGTCTCGACCGCATAGCCGCCTGAGAGCGCCAGCAGCGCGTCGATCGGGGCGATCAGCGCGTGTTTGACCGCCGCGGTCGTGATCTCGACCGTCACCGGCGCCTGATCCAGGTCGCCGGCAGCCTGCGGATGCTCGAGCGTGATGTAGAGCGGCAGGGTCGGGCTCGAGGAGCCCGAGCCGGGCGAGCTGTTTGCCGATGCGCTTGCGAGGACCGTCCCGATGCTGCTCAGCACTCCGGGCGTGCTCTGCCCGTCCGGGAGCGTGATCTGAACGTGCTCGCCGACCTCGACCTCGCTCTGCTCGGAGGCGTCGAGATTGACGACGACCTGCTGGCTGGTGGAGGTCGCCTGCATGACCGCCGTACCCGGTCCGGCGCTTGTTCCGAGAGTCGCGTTGACGGTGCCGATCCGAAGCTGACCGGGTAGGAACACGGCCTGCCCCTCCGTCAGCGAGCCGGTCTCCTGCTCACCGAGGCGGGACTGCAGCCGCTCGAGCGCGGAGGTGGTCTCGGCACTGAAGTAGCTCCAATCCCCCTCGACCTCCGAGCTGGTGGCGTACCCGAGCGCGACGAGGTTCTCGTTCAGCTCCCGCACGTCCGGCCCCATCTCCCCTTCAGACAGCGACCGATACACGGGCGTGTTGCCGTAGAGCAGCACCACCGGGTCGTTGGAGACGCGGTAGAGCACCCGCCCCCGCGAGAACACCTCACCGGCCCGCGGCAGTCTCGAAAACGTCCCCAATGCCTGGTTGATGACGCTGTAGCTCGACCCGCCCGGCGTCGTGTACTGGAGCGTGCCGTCCGCGCTGATCTGAGAGGACAAGGACCCCTCGCTTATCGTCGCGATCGAGGTCGGATACCCGTTGTCGCTGACGCCGGTCGCTTGCTTGGCACTGGACATGACGGCCACGGCGCCGGTGGCGATTACGGCAGCCAGGACGACGGCTGCGGCCAGCAACCAAGTCTTCCGCTTCACTGGGTCGCCCCCGTCATGAGGTAGCGGCACTTCTGCAGCGCGGCCTGGAGCTCCGTATCGCTCTGACCATTTTCCACGTTGATGAGGGGACCATTTTCGGTGGGGTCCGGGAAGTCCGGCACACCGTTGGCGCGGATGCACTGGGCGAACTTGAGGGCCGCCTCCTGCTCCTGGGGGCTCCGCGTGCTGCCCATGAACCCGGCGGGCTCCAGGTCCTTACACGCGCTGATCGCGTGCGTGAACGCCGGGGTCCTCGGGTCCAGCGACGAGCCGTTCACTATCCCGTCGATCGTGAACTTGCCCGACGCGCCCGGGTCCGGGAACTCGCTGACCCCGTTGCTGCGCATACACTCGGCGAACTTGACCGCCTTCTCAGTATTGGCAGCGGTGTTGCCGCCACCGCTGCCGCCGGTGCCGGAAGGTGCGCTTGAACCGCACGCGCTGATCAAGGCGACCATGGCGATCAGGGCAAGAGCGGCCAGCGGCCGTCGTGTTCTATTCATGTTTTCTCTCCGAGGGTGGTAGGTCACGCCTCCCAGTCAAGACAGCGTGGTGTTGCCCGCGCGTATGCGATTTTCGATACGCCGACGATATGCGCCAGCTCGTAGCATCGAAGGGTGCGCGTATTGATCGTCGAGGACGAGCCCTATATGGCAGAAGCCATCCGAGATGGCCTACGCCTGCAAGCGATCGCCGCCGACATCGCCGGTGATGGCGAGACCGCTCTGGAGCTGCTGAGCGTCAACGCCTACGACATCGCCGTCCTCGACCGCGACATCCCCGGACCCTCCGGCGACGAGATCGCCAAACGCATCGTCGCCTCCGCCAGCGGCATGCCGATCCTGATGCTCACGGCCGCCGACCGTCTCGATGACAAGGCCTCCGGGTTCGGGCTCGGCGCCGACGACTACCTCACGAAGCCGTTCGAGCTGCCAGAGCTCGTGCTCCGTCTCAGAGCACTCGACCGCCGCCGCGCCCACAACAGGCCACCCGTGCACGAGATCGCGGGTCTGCGGCTGGACCCGTTCCGCCGCGAGGTCTACCGCGACGGCCGCTACGTCGCGCTTACCCGCAAGCAGTTCGCCGTGCTCGAGGTCCTCGTCGCCGCCGAAGGCGGCGTCGTCAGCGCCGAGGAGCTACTGAAGCGTGCGTGGGATGAGAACGCGGATCCGTTCACCAACGCTGTGCGGATCACCGTGTCGGCGCTGCGCAAGCACCTCGGCGAGCCCTGGATCATCGCGACCGTCGCCGGCGTCGGATACCGCATCAGCACCCAATCAGACAACGGCGGGGAGGGAGAAGCGCATGGCTAGAGCCCCAGCGTCTGGGGGACGTTTGTCTCAAGCTCACCTTCCAGGGCCGCCATCGGATCTGCCGATGCCGCGTCTCTCGTTCGCCAGGCTCGCGCCACGTCGGATGCTCCACCTGCCCTCGCGGACGGTGCGTCTACGCCTGACTCTGCTCTATAGCGGCCTGTTCCTCCTCTCGGGCTTGGTGCTGCTCGCGACCACCTACCTGATCTTCCGTACCAACACCGGGGTCGACCTGATCGTCTCGAACCGCGAAGGCCTCCCCGCGGCATCGTCGAACCCGCAGGTCGTCCACCGGGTGCACGACGCGTACACGACGTTGGTTGCGCGACACACCCACGGTCTCCACGAGGGGCTCATCCACTCCGGGATCGCGCTGGCGATCATGACCGTGGTCTCGATCGCGCTCGGCTGGCTGGTCGCGGGCCGGGTCCTGCGTCCACTCCGGATGATGACGACGACCACCCGGCAGATCTCCGAGCGCAACCTGAACGAGCGCCTCGCGCTTTCAGGGCCGCAGGATGAGCTGAAGGACCTCGCCGACACCGTCGACGGCCTGCTCGCACGGCTCGAGGCGCATGTCGCCGAACAGCAGCGATTCGCGGCCAACGCCTCCCACGAGCTGCGCACCCCGCTAGCGATCACCCAGACCCTGCTTAACCTCGCCAGCAACGATCCAGCCCGCAACAACGGCGAGCTCGTCGAGCGCCTCCAGGCCGTGAACACCCGCGCGATCGACCTCACCGAGGCCTTGCTCCTGCTCAGCCGCGCTGGCCAGCGGGCCTTCACTCCAGAGCACGTTGACCTGTCCCTGATCACCGAAGAGGCCACCGAAACGCTCCTCCCGCTCGCAGAGAAACGCGGCGTCACGATCGAGACCTCCGGCGACGCCGCTCCGACGGTCGGCTCACCCGCTCTCCTGTTGCAGCTGACCACGAACCTCGTCCACAACGCGATCGTGCACAACCTGCCTAACCACGGCAACGTATCGGTTACTACGAGCGCTGACCGTAACGATGTGGAGCTCACTGTCGAGAACACAGGCGAAGAACTCACCCCACAGTTGATCGCGACCCTCGACGAGCCGTTTCAGCGCGGCACCGAGCGCATCCGCGCCGACCATGCGGGGGTCGGTCTCGGGCTGGCAATTGTCAAGAGCATCACCCAAGCACACAACGGAACCCTCACTTTGACCCCGCGGGCTGCCGGCGGGCTCCGCGTCACGGTGCAGCTACCCGCCGCGCTAGAGGGCGGGCCCTTGAAGCGGAACTCAGGCGCGACGGTCTCGCCCGCGGCCGAGAAATGACCCTGCGGTCACGAGTTCTGTATCAGGCTGGTTCCGGACGGGCGCCGAGAAAGCACATAGCCACCACGTGATCCAGCCCGGCCGTTTTTGGGCTCACGGCCCGGCAGCGGCTGATCCGACCTCCGGTGCGAGATAGCCGTCGGGCTCCTCGATCACCGCGTTCTGCAGTTCGCCGATGCCGTCGATCTCGATCCTGACCACGTCGCCGACTTTGAGCAGGCCGTCGGGGAATGGCTGGCGCGCTGCTCCCACGCCGGCGGGCGTGCCGGTGGCGATCACGTCGCCGGGCTCGAGCGTGAACGCTTCGGAGAGGTGGGCGACCTGCTCGTAGCAGTTGAAGATCATCTCGCCCGTGTTGGAATCCTGGCGCAGCTCGTCGTTGACGAACGCCCTGATGCCGAGATCGTGCGGGTCTCCGAGCTCGTCAGCGGTCACGATCCAGGGTCCGAGCGGCCCGTGCGTGTCGAAGGACTTGCCGATCGTCATCGTCGGCGTGCGCAGCTGCCAGTCGCGTACCGAGACATCGTTGGCGATCGTGTACCCGGCGATCACCTCGCGGGCTTGCTCGACGGGCACGTGGCGGCAGCGCTTGCCGATCACGATCGCAAGCTCGGCCTCGTAGTCGAGCAGGCTCGACACGCGCGGCATGTGTATCTCATCCCCGGGGCCGACCACGCACGAGACCTGCTTGTTGAAGAAGAGAGGGACTTCGGGTGCCTGCATCCCGCTCTCGGCGATGTGGTCTTTGTAGTTGAGCCCGATCGCCAGGTACTTGCGCGGCGTCACGGGCGCGAGGAGCCGAACGTTCTCGAGCGCGTGGCGCTCATGACCGTCCCGCTCCACAACGAACCCGTCCTCGACCACGCCCTGGCGCGCGTGGCCATCGAGCGGGAATCGGCACAGCTTCACTCGGGGGCCTCGGCGGCGGCAGATCGGGAAGGGCTTAGCTCGCCGGCCATCGCGCGACGGTGGATCTCCTCGAACGGGTCGCCACCGGCGGCTCGCTCGGCGATCCTGGCGGGATCGACGAACACGCCGATCGGGTTTGCCTTGAAGTCGGGGCTGGTCCGCATCCACCGCTTGGATGCGCTCCAGTCACCGAAAGCGTCGACCTGCAGCTCGACCCGGTTGCCATCGGGGTCCTTGTAGTAGTAGGAGAGCGTCATCCCGTGGTCGATGCAGATGTCCGGCTCGATCCCCTGCGCGCGCAGGCGCAGATAGCTCGCGTTCAGTTCCTCGAAGCGTCCGTACTCAAAGGCGCTGTGGTGCATCCCGGTGCGCGTCTCCCGGTCGGGGTCGTCCACGAAGCTCGGGGAAGCAGAGCAGCGCGATCCGATGGTTCGCGGCGTCGTTGCTCAGCCACGCGCCGGTCTCGTCTTGGAAGATCACTTCGGCGCCTACGACGACCTTGTACCAGTCGATCAGCTCCTGTAGCCGCGTGGTCTTGAGGTTGAAGTGGTGGAACGTCGGTCGCGTCGTCATGTCGGGTTTCGCGTGGGCATGTCGGCGTCACCACGGGACGCGAGGCGCTTGTTTCGTGCAGCAGGCCAGGGTTGATGTCTGACTCTTGGTGGACGTGCCTGGGAGGCGTGTAGAAGGTGGCGTAGGGACGCAGGCGAACCGCGACACGCTTCTCGCTGCGGGCGCCCTCCTCAACCATCGGGCGCACGTCCTCTGACATCGGCGTCCCGGCCATCACGCCGGCGATACGCATCATCACGTCAACCACGGAGTCGAAGCTGGTGTCGATTTCCGCGTCGCAGTAGACCTGCAGGTAGCTCGGCGGCCATTGCTCGTCAAGGACGCACAGCGAGACCTTCGGGTTGCGCGCCACGGCCTTCGCCTTCGCCCGCTCGGCCATCGTCGAGACGACGATCTCCTCGGGTTCCGCCGAGTAGAAGACGATCGACATGGCCGGGCCGTGCTGGGCGCGGCCATATCCGAAGATCGCGGTGCGATGGTCGAGCACGAACTGCCGTCGCTGCTCGGGGGTCATCGGCCGCCCTTGCTTCCACACGTCTCCGCCATCGCGGGCCTCCCAATCATCTCGGTTCTCTTGATCTGCGATCAACAGTAACATCAGTCTTGATCGAGAGTCAAGAAACATGCCTGCGACCCGCCCACACCTCGACCGCGATCTCAAGCGCAAGCAGATCGTGGACGCCGCCGAGAAGCTGTTGCTACGCAGCGGCTACGAGGCGACGACAATGGCGGCGGTCGCTCGCCGAGCGGGAGTCGCAAACAACGCCGTGTACTGGTACTTTCCGAGCAAGGACGATCTGCTCGCCGCCGTGCTTCAGCGCCGCCAGGAACGGGTGCTCGTAGAGCTGCCTGAGCCGGCGACTGCCACCCCAGAGGAGCAAATCCTCGCGATGCTCGCGCAACTCGATCGAGTCGCCAACCTCACAGCTACCGTTCACGAGCGCGCCAAGCACAGCATCGCCGTCGCCGAGATGCACAAGGCTTTCCACGGGGCAGCAGACCGGCTGCTCCAAAGCCTGTTTCGGGACGCGGGGCTCGGCGAGGATGACGCGACACAGGCCGCGAAGGTGATGATGGCCGTGGTCGAGGGGATCCATCTCCACGAGATGAGCCGGGACATCGCGGCGCGCAACGATCTCGTGCTGTGGACGCTTCACCGGCTCGCGCCGGATGCCCCATAGACCGCCACGCCTCACCGGTCGCGCGTGCTCCGCCATTGGGCACGGCTCCGCCACGTTCGGCGTCTGAGATCAGGGGGCGTGGATCGGGCGTCGACGCGCTTGCCGATCGTTGTCCCGCGGAGGCGGCGCCGGGACCGCGCCGTGGGCGCGCTCGAGCGCCGCGGCCAGCGCCGGCGCGGGAACCGCCAGGCTCACCGCCTCATCGTCGAGGCTGCTGAACCCTCGGCTCAGGTCGCTGGCGATGCGGTCGAGCAGCCTGGAATCTTGGAGCCGATCGTCCGGCGGGGTCCGATCCTCTGACTGTCCCTGAGCTGGTTTCCGTCGACGCGCTGGTGCCGGGTGCTCGTAGCAGGGAGGCCGCGAGCGCGACCGCGATCAGCGCGAACGCAGCACCGATCAGGTAGGCGACGTGGTAGCCGCCCAGGAGCGATTCCAGGCGCGTGTTGCCGGATGCCAGCAAGTGGGTGGTTCGCGAGGCGGCGGCGCTAGTGAGCACCGCGAGTCCAAGCGCGCCGCCCATCATGATCGCAGTGTTGACCACGCCCGAGGCAACCCCGGATTCGCTCGGCGCGACGTCGCCCATCGCCGCGAGGAGCAGCGGATTCAGGGCCATCCCGCCGCCCAACCCGAACAGGATCATGCTGGGCAGGATGTCGGGCACGTAGCCGCCGTGCAAGGGTGCCCGAGCGAACAGCAGCAGACCCACGGAGACGAGCCCCAGGCCGGTCGCGACCGGCGCCCTGACGCCGTACCGTCCGACCAGCTTCGCCGAGAGCCCGAGGGAGACGCCGCTCATGATCGCGTTTGCCGGCAGGAACGCGAGCCCGACCTGCAGCGGCGTGTAGCCGAGCACCAGCTGGAGGTACAGGGCCGAGAGGAAGAAAAAGGCGAACATCGCTGCGGCCCACAGGACGCCGACGCCACTCGCCGCCGACAGGTTGCGCACACGAAGCATGGCGAGCGGCACGAGCGGGTTCTCGATCCTCGACTCCAGGATCACAAAAATGGCCAGGAGCAGCACGGCGCCGGCGAGCAGGCCGAGCGTCCGGGCAGACAGCCAGCCGACGTGGTTTCCGTTGACGATCGCGTAGGCCGCAACCATCAGCGCTGAGGTCACGATCACAGCGCCGGCGAGGTCCAGCCGCTGGCGGCGCAGCCCACGGTCGTCTCCGGGCAGGACGCGCAGCGAGAGGATGCAGACGCTGACGCCGATGGGGACGTTGACCAGGAAGATCCAGTGCCAGTCGAGCGCAGAG
Organism: uncultured Solirubrobacterales bacterium; assembly: GCA_963789675.1. Lineage (GTDB taxonomy): Bacteria > Actinomycetota > Thermoleophilia > Solirubrobacterales > Solirubrobacteraceae > Palsa-744. The sequence goes on from CAWBLR010000021.1 coordinate 80,708, forward strand.
GTGAGCACGCCCCCGAGCAGGACGCCGAGGCTTCCTCCGCCGGCGCAGACAAACCCGAACACTCCCATCGCCTTGGCCCGCTCGCCCGGCTCCACGAACAGCGAGACGATCAACGACAGTGCGACCGCAGACGCTACCGCGCCCCCGAACCCCTGGATCGCTCGCGCCGCGATCAGCATGCCTTGGGATGACGCCAGACCACACAGCAATGACGTGAACGTAAACAGGGCGATACCGGCGATAAACAGCCGCCGCTGACCAAACAGGTCCCCGAGCCGGCCACCGAGGAGCAGGAACCCCCCGAACGTCAGCAGGTAGGCGTTGACCACCCAGGCCAGCGATGTCGCCGAGAAGCCCAGATCGGTCTTAATCGACGGGAGGGCCACACCGACGATCGTGCTATCGAGCACGTTCATGAGCGCCCCGGCGCAGATCACGATCAGAGCAAACCACCGGGCGCCACGTTGCGAAGTCATCAGTCAGTTCCTTTCCAATCGGGGTTGTTGATCAGTAGCTACGACGTGTAGAGCAGGCGATAGTGCCGGAGCTCCATGCCGTCCGCGAACGCCACCGTGCGCTCGGGGGCAAGCGCGATCGGCGCCGCGATGTCGCGGTATAGGTGGTTGCCCCGGCCGAGTGCGTTCGGGTAGACGTAGAGCATGTACTCGTCGATCAGCCGGTGGCTCGTCAGCTCGGCAAGCAGGCTTGGTCCACGAGAGGTGCAAATCCGTCTCGGCCGGAATCCGGCCAACCGCGACCTTCGAGTAGTGGCCGACGTATTGCTCGTAGACGTTGCGCCCGAAGACGACACCACCGGCGCGATCGAAAAGGTCAACGTAGTGGCGCTGCAACTCGTCGTACCAGTGGGCTGCGGGATTGACATCGCCGGCTTCCGTGGAGATGAACCCGTCGGTCGAGATGATCATGTGCAGGACTAGCTTTCGCATGCTGTGACTCCAGGGCTTGGGTTTGGGGCCTTCTACACGCACGTCGAACGACGCCCGACGAAACCGACACGCTGGCAAAACAATTTCTGAGCGCCCCGAGGCGAACCACGCAACGTCCGGCCGGCCGGGGGACCTTCGAGCCCCCGGCCGGGGACGATCGCGCCGGTCGTCGGCCTCCGCTACGCGCTCGGCGCTCGCGCGCCGCCCGGGGCTGTGGCATACGGGACCACGCGGAACGCGATGTGTGTCGCCGCCGGGGCAACTCGCGCTTCGATGCGTTCGAGCATGATCGATGCGTCGAGCATGCCGAACAGCGGGGTGCCGCCACCGACCAGGACCGGGATCACGTGCACGCGGATCTGGTCGACCAGGCCAAGCGGGAGTGCCTGCTGCATGATGGTCGCGCCGTGCAGGCCGACGACCTTGTCACCCGCCACGCGCTTGGCCTGCTCAATGGCGCTTGCCGCACCGTCGGTAACGAACGTGAACACAGGCGGGTACGACACGGTCGGCATCCTGTGAGTGACCACGAAGCACGGGGTGTCCCTCACCGGGCCTGCGTCACCCCAGCCACCATCGCCCTCGTTCTTATCGAATGACTTGCGGCCCATCACGATCGCACCGAGGCCGTCGAGCGCCGCCTGAGGGATCGCAGGGTTGTCGTCGGTCGCCTCGTCGAACATCCAGTCGTGCAGCATCTCGGCGCCGTCGCCGAATGGATTCTCGCGGCTGTCATTGGGGCCTGTGACGTATCCGTCGAGCGACATGGACATGTCGCTGATCACGAGTGCCATGGGTCACTTCCTTTCGTGTGGGTTGGCGGAGCTGTTGCATTTCAGTCGTGGCAAGCCGCTGGACACGACGGAGGTGCCTACTTGTCCGTCGAGGACGGCGACGCCGCCGCGTCAGATTTTTTGATATCGGCGTCGCTGCGTGGTCTCCCCCGCGCGGTGTCGGGCTCACAGGCGTCGCAGGTGCAGTCCGACGGCGCCGTGCTCTAAGACGGTGACGCCGGCGGTGTGGAAGCGGGCAGCGACCCCATCGGGGAACAAGCGCAGTCCCCCGCCGACGAGCACTGGAACGACCGCCAGGCGTAGGTCGTCGATGAGGTCCAGGCGCAGGAGCTCGGCGATAATGGTGGCGCTGTTGATCACGAGCACGTCGCGGCCGTCGGCGTGGCGCAGTCGCTCGATTTCGGCAGCGAGGTCGCGCGTGATCCGCGAGTTCTCCCACGGCGCGTCTGCGAGGGTTCGGGAGATCACGACCTTCTCGGTGGCGTCAAGCCAGCGGCCGAGGTCGCGGGTCCGGGGATCGGTGCGCTCGTCGCGAGTGATGGCGGGCCAGACGGCATGGAAGCCTTCGTAGTTGGTGCGCCCGAGCACGATCGTGTCGGCACCGCGCCAGATGCCCTCGAAGTACTCGGCGGTTGCCGGCCGGCCTGCGTGCTCGTAGAGCCAGGTGTCGTGACCCGGGCCGCCGGGTCCGCTGGTGTAGCCGTCGAGCGTCAGGCTGGTCCAGGCGACGATTCGGCGAGTCGTGGTCATGGGCGCTCACTCCGTTCGGTTTCGTTGTGTGTCCGCGACCGCGCTCAGGGCGAGGTCGTGCTGGGAGTGCGCGGATCGAGCGATCGTCCGCGCGAGCTTGGTCGGACACGCGTGCCGTACTAGCTTTCGCATGTTGTGCTCCGGGGTTGTGTTGCGGCCTTCTACACGCACGTCGAACGACGGGGACAAAAACCGACACGCTCGCTAAAGAATTAGGTTGGCGCCCAGCCGCGGACCACGTAGCTTCTGGCCGGCAGGGCACCTTCGAGGCCGGCGATGGCGAAGTGCCGCGCGGCGTCTCGTTCACGCCGGGGACCGGCGAATCCCAGGCTCCGCAGGGCGGCTTCGGTCAGGGACAGGGCCCCGGACAAGGACAGGGTCAGGGTCACCAATCGACCGACCAGTACGGTGGCCGGTAGCGGTCAGCCGGGCCCGGATCTGAGCGCACCGGGCAGCGACACCCGGGGCGCCCGCCACGCCGGCGGGCCTCCCGGCGCCCGCATCGCGTCCGACTCTGGATCCTCGCTGGGTGTGCTGCAGCCGGACTCTTCATCCACGCGCCCTAAGGGTGCCTCGTGGGTGCAAGGGGGATCTCACTGTGTGCGGTTTCTCATCGGCGGCTGATCCATCCTTTAGCTGGCCGCTCGATGCTGGCGGCATGTTTCCCGCCGCGATCGCGCAGACGTGACGGACGCGCGCCAGGAGCAGTTCACGCGCCGCCGGGTCGTGGCGGTAGCGGTGACCGCGGCCACCCTGGTCGCGCTGATCGTGGTCGTGCAGGGTCTCGGCAGTCCCGCGCGCAGCGATCCCCGCGTGCCGCACAGCAACTCCAAAGGGGTGTCCGCGAAGGCGCGGGCGGGCGGGAACCTACTCCCGGGCTCTGACCCGAGCGTGCTGCCGGGCCCGGTGTTGATCGCCGACCGCGACAACAACCGACTGTTGGAGGTCAGCCCCACGGGCCAGGTGCTGTGGCGTTTCCCGCAACCGGGAGATCTCGCGCCGGGCCAGTCGTTCGTGTTGCCCGACGATGCTTTCTACTCGCCCGATGGGCGTGAAGTGGTCGTCACCCAGGAGGACAATTTCGTGATCAGCGTCGTCAGCGTGACGCATCCGAGGATCGTCTTTCGCTACGGGCACCCCGGGGTGCCCGGCTCAGAACCGGGCTATCTGCACAACCCCGACGACGCGATGCTCACACCGGGCGGCGCGATTATTGCCGCGGACATCAAGAACTGCCGCTTGATCGTCATCCGTCCGCCGGCCCATCAGCTGACCCAGCAGTTGGGCCAGACCGGCAATTGCAATCACGAACTCGGCGTGTCCTACGGCAGCCCCAACGGAGCGTTCCCGATGAGCAACGGCGATACCGTCGTCACCGAGATCAACGGCGACTGGATCGATGTGCTCAAGCCCGATGGAAGCCCGGTCACGGACACCAACCCGCCCGGTTTCAGCTACCCCTCGGACACCAACGAGGTGCGCCCCGGCGTGTTCCTCTCGGTCGACTACACCAGCCCGGGGGCGATCGAGACGTTCACGACGACGGGTCAGTTGTTGTGGCGCTACGAACCCACGGGCGCCGCTGCGCTCGATCACCCCTCGCTCGCGCTGCCGCTCCCCAACGGGGATGTGCTGGCCAACGACGACCGCAACGATCGCGTGATCGTCGTGGACCCTCACACCAACAGGGTCGTCTGGCAGTACGGCCACACCCACCATCCCGGTTCGCGGCCGGGTTATCTGGCGAACCCCGACGGTGTGGATCTCGCGCCGCCGGACTCCCTGACGATGCGCTTCGCGCACTCGCTGCAGGCCCCCTGAGCTATCCGGTCGCGGGCACCAGTTCGATGACCGAGGACTGCGTGCCGGTGGTACCCTGCCCGCCCGCGAGGACGATGCGCCCGTCCACCACGGCTACCGCCGCGTCAGACAGCGGCAGCGCGAGCGCGCCCGCGTCCTGAACCCTGCCGCTGTCGGGGTCGATCGCGAGGATTCCCGCTGTCTGGGAGTCCAGCGCGGCGCCACGCCCTCCGATCACGTAGACCGCGTCGCCGAGGCTCGCGCCGGACGCATGGGTGAGGGGGTGCGGCAGGCTCCCAATCTGTGTGACCTTGCCGGTGGCGGGATCGAAGCTGAGGATCGCGCGGCTGACCCCCGTTTCTGTCGAGCCGCCGGCGATGATCACCTTCGAGCCGGCCGCGGCGACGGCCGCGTAGCGAAGCCCTGTGGGGAGGCGACCGACGACTGTGGGACTTCCGCCGGGGCGCCAGGCGATGATCGTGTCGAGCGCTCGTTCGCCGTTGTAGCCACCGATGATGTACGCCGTGGCGCCGATGTTCGTCACGGCGACGTCGGATGCGGGCTGTGGCAGGTGCCCCACGAGGGACACGCGACCGTCGCCGGGTTCGTAGCGCAGGATGTGATCGTAGGAGCTGAACTGACCACCGCCGAAAACGTAGACCTCTCCTTCGAGGCTCGCGCCCTGAGCATCGTGTTGGGCTTCGGGCAGTTCTCCGTCACGCTCGGCCCGTCCCGCCACGAGGACGGTGATCGCCGCGGTGGAGGTGTCGCTGCTGTCGAGGCCGCCCAGCAGCACCACACGCCCCGCGCCCAGCGGCACCGCGGCGGCGTCCTGCAACGGAGCCACGAGCGTGCCCACATGTCTCTGGCGCAGCGGCGCCAGCCGGCCGGAGCGTCCAGGGGCCTGTGCGCCGGCGCGAGCACGGCGGACGCTCGAGGGAGACGTGCTCCCCGCGGTCGCGATGAAGATCGCGACGATCGCGATGCAGAGCAGCGCGGCAGGCGCCGCCAGACGGAGTTGGCGCCGACGGCGCGTCATCTGGTGGGCGGCCCGGCGAGCTCGTTGTGCTCGCGGCTGCTCGAGTCGGCGAAGCCGGGGAGCTCCAGCTCGATCTTCGTGCCGCCCCCGGGCCGGTCGACCACGGCGACGCGTCCTGTGTGGGCCTCGGCGATCGCGCGCACGATCGCGAGCCCGAGTCCCGATCCTCCCGAGGCGCGGTCACGCGCCGCGTCGGTGCGGTGAAAGCGGTCGAACACGCGCTCGCGCTCCTGCACGGGGATGCCGGGCCCGTCGTCTTCGATGACGAACCGCAGGCGATCCGTGCCCTCTTGCGCGATTTCTAGGCGCACCAGTCCGTCGCCGGGAGTGGTGTGTGCGATCGCGTTTGAGAGCAGGTTGCGCAGCGCTTGCGCGAGGCGATCGGGATCGGCGCTCAGGACCCCGGCGGGGACGGCGCCGAGCTCGAAGCGCCGGTCGGCGAGCAGGCTCATCCCGTCCCACAGCTCTTGGACGTAGACGGGCAGGTCGATCGGCTCGGGGCGCAGGAACTGCGTCTGCTCGGCCTTCGCCAGCAGCAGCAGGTCGTCAACGAGGCGACTCATGCGGGCGATCTCCGCGCGCACGAGGTGCTCGACGCGACGCACCTCCTCGACCGGTGGATGTGGCTGGGAGGCGAGCACCTCGAGCTGGCCTCCGATCACGGTCAGGGGCGTGCGTAGCTCGTGCGATGCGTCGGCGACGAACGCGCGCTGCCCCGCGAACGCGTCGGTTAGCCGGTCGAGCATGTGGTTGAACGCGTCGGCGAGCACGCGCACCTCGCCGCCCTGGCGGTCCGGGTCGTGGATGCGGGGGTGCAGATCGCCAGCGTCGACCTGCGCGGCGACGCTCGCCATGCGCCGCAACGGACGCGACACGCGGCTGCCGATCAGGAAGGCGGCGAGCAGCGCGCCGGCGAGCGTCAGGATTCCGGCGAGGATGAACGCGCGCGCGACGCCGTCCTGGGCGCGGTGGACCGCCGCCAGCGGCTCGCCCACGCCGATCGTCACCTGCAGCCCGCGCTCGATGCTTACGCGGCGCTTGAGCAGGCGCAGGTCGCCGACGTCGGGAAACGGCAGCGTGGAGTACCCGTCGTGAGCGCTGAGCACCCGCAGCGCGAGGCGGTTCTCCACCTCCTGCGCGGCGACCGTCTCGCCATTGTCGGGGGCGGCGCTGCCGAGCAGCTCGGGCTGGTTGGTGCTCGTTTTCGCGCCGGGGATTACCGCGAACAGCAACGTCGAGCTGGCGCCGAAGGGCTGATCGTGGACGTAGCGAGTCGCGGCCGCGGCCAGCGCACGGGGAGCATCGAGGTCTTGCAGCTTGAGGTTGTGGGCGAACTCGCTCGCGTCACCCGCGATCTCATGGTCGATCTGGCGACGCAGCTGCGTGCCGGTGCCTCGATAGACCGCGACGAACGTGATCGCCGAGGAGATCAGCATGACCACGGCGATCCACCCCGCCAGGCGCCAGCGCAGTCCGACCGCGTCCAGACGCCGGCGCGGGCCCGCGGGCGTGACGCTCTCCGACGGCGGCTTGGTGCCCGCGTGGTTAATCGGCATCGCCGAGGCGGTAGCCGACCCTGCGTACCGTGAAGATCGGAACGGGGTCATCCGGACGGCCCAGCTTGCGTCTGAGATAGCCGATGTAGACATCCACGACGTTCGTGTTGGGGTCGTGCTCGTAACCCCAAACGGTGCTCAGGATCTGCTCGCGTGAGAGCACGCTGCCGCGGTGGTGCAGCAGATACACGAGCAGCTCGAACTCAGTCGTTGACAGTCGAACCTGCATGTCGCCGCGGCGCACCTGGCGTGTGAGGAGGTCCACCTCGATGTCGCCGGCACGGAGCGTCCCGTTCGTCGCCTGCGCCGCCAGACGTAGTTGCACCCTCACCCTGGCCGCGAGCTCGGCCAGCGAGAAGGGCTTGACCAGATAATCGACCGCGCCCGCATCCAGGCCGACGACGCGATCCTCCGTCTCGCCGCGCGCGGTCAGCACGATCACGGGCAGGCTCGGCTTGGCCCGGCGCAGCGAGGCGAGGATCTCGAGACCGCCTCTGCCGGGAAGCATCAGGTCCAACACGATCAAATCGAAACCGTCGTGCAGCGCGCGGCGCTCGCCCTCGATCCCGTCCAGCTCGGCCTCGACGGCGAAACCCTCGGCCTGCAGCCCGCGCCGCACGAAATCGACGATCCCCGGCTCGTCCTCGACGAGCAGGATCGCCGGCGAGAGCGCCTGCCGCTCGGCACTGTCAACGGGATGCGCCATCACGCCAGGATAGACCTGGAACACAGGCGCTTTTCCGGGTAGCGGCGATTCCATAAAATCTCTCATCGTTCGATTACCACGGGTCGCAGAGCCGCCTTTGAGGTGGTTGGGTTCGCCGCTCAGCGCCGTGGCTGGCGGCGCTCGATCAGGAGCGCGAGGGTTGGACACGCAGCCGCGGCTCGCTGGGCGTGCTCGAGCAGCTCGGGCGCGATCGGGCTCCCGTCGAGGATCGGGTAGCCCCAGTCATCGAGGGCGATCATCTCGGGCAGCAGCTCGGCGCAGAGGCCGTGCGCGTCGCAGGTGATCGGGTTGACACGCAAATGGGTACTCATCGGCTCACACGGCCATCGCCAGGCTGGGCTTGACCGGCAGCGGCAGCTCTGGGAGTCGCGCGCAGGCGGGGCATGGTCCGTGGCGGGCGTGCTCGGCGAACTCCGCGGCGAACACGTCCAGCGCGCTTGCGACGAAGCGGACCGCGCCGTCGGGGTGCGCGCACGCGCCACGTGACTGCACCATCGCGGCCCAGCGTGCGATGCGCCGCTCGGTTTCAGCGGCGGCGGTCCCGGCCGCGAGCTCCTCCACGGCAGCGGCGATCGTGTTCAGCCCGTGCACGCACGGCCCGCATTGCCCGGCCGTCTGCGCGGCGAGCCAGCGCGTAACGCGCGCGGTCTCCGCGACGCCGCACGCATCCTCGGACAGCGCCAGGACGATGCCGGGACCGAGCCCCGCCCGGTAGGGCGCGAGCTGCTCCGCGGACAGGCGCAGCGTGTAGGAGAGCAGGCCTGCTAGCCACGCGCCGGAGTAGCCGCCGAGCAGCAGCGCCTTGATCTCGCTCGTCGCGCCACCGGCGGCCTCGATCAGGTCTGTAAGCGGCGCACCGGGCTCGATCTCATACACGCCCGGGTATGCGACAGCCCCCGAGAGCGTCAGCAGCATCGAGCCCGGCTCGCCGCTTGTTCCCAGCTCGCGAAACCACCCCGACCCATAGCGCGCGATCAGCGCGATATGCGCGAGCGTCTCGACATTGCTGATCAGCGTCGGTCGTCGCTGGACACCACGCTCGAACGGCAGCGGGGGTGTCAGCGCTGGTAGGCCCGGACCTCCGTTGATGTGACTGACAAGCGCCGACTCCTGCCCCGCTAGATAGCGGTCGGGCACGAGCACGATCCGTACCATCACCGAGTCATATCGCTCGCGCTCGCGTTCTCGCAGGGCCTGGGCGACGCTGTGACGCGCGGCGTCCGCCGTTTGCGGGACGCAGAGGATGACTTCGCTCGCGCCGACCGCCGCCGCGGCGAGCGACCCGCCGTCGAGCACGAGGTGCGGCAGCGCCTCCAGCAGCAGCCGGTCCTTGAAGCTCGCGGGCTCTCCCTCGGCGCCGTTGGCAACGACGATCGCGCGACGTCTCGCCGTGGTGACCGCGCGCAGCTTGGTTGCGGTCGGAAACGCGGCGCCCCCGTGGCCGCGGAGTCCGGCCCGCTCGATGCTCTCCACCAGGCCGGCGGCCGATCTGCGGCGGCTGCGTCTGCCGTGGCCGGCGGGGAGCTCGCCATGGATCTCCAGGTGCTCGGACAGGCTCATCTGGCCCTGATCCGGGATGCCGTTGAGCAGCCGCGGCAGAGGGGCGGGATCGGCCTGCGGGCTCATTTCTTCGCGGACCCTGCCAGCAGCGAGGTTGGTGTGCCCGAGCGCCGCGCCCAGCCACCTCCCAGCGGCCCACCGGGCAGCCACAGCAACAAGAACAGCGAGAACACGGCCACCCCGCCAAGCGCCGCGACACGCACCCGTGCATGGTCCGGCCAGCCGGCGAGGGCACGCACGCCCACGGCCAGCGCGACGAAGCCGAGACAGGCAATGTTCAGCGCCAGCATCCAGGTACTTTTGACATCGCTGCCGGTACCCAACCCGTGCAGCAACGCGATCGGCCAGCACGCGTAGGCCAGCCAGTGCGCGATTCGCCAGGCGCGATGTCCCAGGCGCTCGCGCAGCAGGCTGGTGATCGTGACCGCGAGCAGCAGATCGAACGCGACCGCGCCGAGCCCCAGCCAGAACGGCCGGTAGCTCCCGACGAACGGCAACACTGCATCCACGATGGAGATCGGCGCGAAGCTGTCGAGCGCCGCGGTGACGATATGCAGAGTGAGGAACACGAGCACCAGCATCGAGACGTTGCGATGCAGCGAGTCCACCACGAACCGCGGCCAGCGCGGGCTGCTCCAACGACTCACGTCAACCACGCCGAGGACCACCGTCAACGTCAGCAGCACCAGCGCCACGACGCCGGTCGAGCGCGTCAGATACCAGTCGACGCTCGGACCCACGGTGCCCAGCAGCGGCGTCATCGCGCCCACACCTCCGGCTGACGCTCAGCTTCGTCAGGCCAGCCGGCGAGCCTCAGCACATCCCCGTCCTGGGCCACCAGCCGCGCCGGGAGTCCGCTCTCGGCTAGCCACGCCACGGCCGAGCTCCCGCGCACGAGCGCCGCGGTGCTGGCGATGTTGGCGTCCACGCACGACGCCGCGGCAACACTCACCGTCCTCCAGTGCGACTCGACAGGCGCGCCGGTGCCCGGGTCGATGATGTGGTGCATCCGCTGCCCCTCGTGGGTCCAGCGTCGCGTGGTCGTGCTGGAGCTCGCCAGGCCACCGCAGGAGATCGCGATCATCTGACCCTCGCGCTCGATGCTGCCGCGGTGATCGTCGGTCACGAACACGCGCCAGCCACCAGCCGGCCCCGGACCCGCCAGCGCGATATCGCCGCCCAGGCCGACCAGGACCCCCGCACCCGTCGCCTCAGAAGCGGCGTGTGCGGCCCGGTCCGCGGCCAACGCCTTGGCAGTAGCCCCGAGATCCAGCCGCACACCGCGGCCTACGCGAATCGTCGAGCGCTCCCGGTCGACCACGATCGTGCGCCAGCCGGCGGTGCGCCGCGCCAGCACTCGTGGTGCTGCTCGCCGATCCGCAGACGCCCCGCCCGCAACAGGGATCTGATCGTCCTCGCGACACTTCACCGCGGCGCCGTCGCGCCCAGCGACAGGGCAGTCGAGCAACTCATAGTCGCGGTCATAGCCGGCGATCATCAGCGCCTCGCCGAGCGCGGGATCGACATCGCCATCGGTCAGACGTGCGGCGCGCAGCGCCACCTCCACGGCCTCGAGCAGCACCTCGCCAACGCGCACCGGGACACCGGGGAGCGCATTGACACGCTCGAGCTCGGAGTCGGCGCGGAAGCGGCTGCACGCCCGGTCGATCTCCCGGAGGTGCCGTTCGACGATCCTGCGGGCCCGGGCCAGCGCGCCGGGGTCGGTCAACTTCAACACAACGCTCGTGCCGAGCGCGCGCCAGCTCGCCGATGCGGGCTCGCCGGCACCGGTGAACGTCACGCGACGCGCCTCAGGATCCACCCGAGACCACCGGTGCTTCTGGCGCCGGCTGGGCGGGTTCTGAGTGTTCGACCGGCGCCGATTCCTGTGCGGGCGCCGGTTCCTGCGATGGAGCTGGTTCCTGTGCCGGCGCCGATTCGTGCGATGGAGCTGGTTCCTGGGCTGGTGCTGGTTCCTGGGGCGTGGTGGATTGCGGCGCTTGCGCCGGCGGCTGCAACGAACTGGACGCGCCCTGCCGGCTCTGGGCGTGGCGACGCTGACCGTGTGTCGAGGACTTCCTCGCGGGCCCTACGTTCGCCGCTCGCGCACCCGGCGACTTGATCGTCCGACCAGGAAAGGCGTGCGCCGCGACCGCTGTGAATATCCCCGTCATCGTCACGCTGCCGGCGAGCAGCCAGCGCTTGGCGACTACGAGCCTGCGCAACCCGGCATCTCTCGCGTGAGATGAATGCTGGGGCATCATGCAGTCATATTCCCCGGCGCAACCAAATCTCAGCTAAGACACGGATGAGACATCTCTCAGGTGAGATCCGCTCTAGGAAGCACGCCGTCGTCTCAGCACGGGCCCCCAGCGGTTGCCGATCACGCGCAGCACGTAAGCGTCACGCACGCTGCTGTAGCGCAGGAATGGTCGCAGCGCGAGGAGGACCACAGGATGCAAATCGCGGCGACGTCGAGGTACCGTTCTCATGTCACACATTCCCGTTATCCAAGGTACTCACGCGGCGCCTAATCGAAAGTGGTGTAGAGGATCATGAACAGCCCGAACAGCAGGCAGTAAACGGCGAATGGGATCAGCGTCCGGGTCTTGAACCAGCGCACCAGGAACTTGACGGTGAAGACCGCCGTGACGGCCGCCGCCGCGCACGCCACGAGCGCTTGGCCGCGCACGCCGTCGCCGTTGTGCCCGAGTAGGTCGGGGAGCTTGAACAGGCCCGCGGCGAGGATGATCGGCGTGGCGAGCAGGAACGCGAACCGCGCCGAGTCGCTGTGATCGAGGCCGCGTGCGAGGCCCGCGCCCATCGTGACGCCCTCGCGGCTGATCCCGGCGACCAGGGCCGTGGACTGGGCGACGCCGACGACGAACGCTTCGCGGTACTCCAGCGTGTCCAGTTCGCGCCCCCCGTCTGCCTTGGCGCCCTCCCGGACGGCCAGCTCGCGTACCTCGGCGCGGCGGCGAAACCACTCGGCGGCGAACAGCACGCAGCCATTGAGCATCAGGAATATCGCGGCCACCTCGGGCTTAGCGGTCAGCGTGCGCAGCTCGTGCTCGAAGGCGATCCCGAGGATCCCGGCCGGGATGCTCGCGACGATGATCAGCCAGGCCAACCGCTCGGTGCTCGTCTGCACCTGACGTGTGGACAGGGTGTGGAAGAACGCGCGCACGATCTGCACCCAGTCGCGGCGGTAGTAGAACAGCAGGCCGAGCGCGCTGCCGACGTGCAGCATCACGACCAGCGCGAGCCAATAGGATTCCGGCTGGGACTGCGCGTCGACCAGGGAGTTCCAGCCGAACAGCGTCGGGAACAGGACCGTGTGACCGAGACTTGAGATCGGGAACAGCTCGGTCGCGCCCTGCAGGATCCCGAGCACGATCGCCTGGAACCACGTGATCGGGTGGGCCGTCGCCACGACAGCCATATGCAGAGCGGGAGCGAGCAGGGCTTGCGTTCTACCCCGCGCACATGAGAAGCCGATGAGAATGCTCCCCGAGGGCTATCTTCAGGCTCTTCTCATATCGATGGGTGAGGCTGTCGGGTATGCGCGTGCTGGTCGTCGAGGACGATGTCAAGCTGGGTTCGGTCCTGCTGCGCGGTCTGGCGACCGATGGGATCGCCGCCGACACCGTCGCCGACGGCCAGAGCGCGCTGATTCGCGCCGGGGCGACGCAGTACGACGTGATCCTGCTCGACGTGATGCTGCCGGACATCGACGGCTTCGAGGTCTGCCGGGGGCTACGCGAGCAGGCGATCCAGGCGCCGGTACTGATGCTGACCGCGCGCGACGCCGTCGAGGATCGCGTCCATGGCCTGGACAGCGGCGCCGATGACTACCTCGCCAAGCCGTTCTCCTTCGACGAGCTCCTCGCGCGCGTGCGTGCGCTCAGCCGCCGCGGTCCGATCGAGCGCCCCGTGCTCCTGCGGGTCGGCGACCTGCGCCTGGACTCCGCCAAGCACCAGGTATGGCGAGGGGAGCACGCGATCGACCTCTCACGCCGCGAGTACGCGCTGCTGGAGGCGCTGATGCGCCGCCCGGGCGACGTGCTCTCGCGCTTTGAACTGCTCGAGCAGGTGTGGAGCTATGAGTACGAGAACCGCTCCAACGTCGTGGAGGTCTACATTCGCTATCTACGCGAGAAGATCGACCGGCCGTTCGAACGCAACACGCTGCAGACCGTGCGTGGAGTTGGATACAGGGTGTGCCCAGACTGAGCGCGCTGCGCCGACTTCCGATCCGTCTGAAGCTCACGCTGCTGTTCACGGGCGTGATGGCGGTCCTGCTGGCCGCGCTCAGCGTGTTTCTGTATCTGCACTTTCGCTCGGATCTTGACTACAACATCGACCAGGCGTTGCGGGCCCGTGCGCAGGAGATCGCGAGCCTCGTGCGCGGCGTGGACATCGAGCGCGACCACAGCGCCTATGACCCACTGCCCGGGCGCGGTGAAAACTTCGTTCAGATCCTCGACCGTCAGGGGCGTGTGCTCGCGGCCAGCCCCGGCTATGACCGGCCCGCGCTGCTCGCCGGCGGCGAGATCGCCGGCGCCGCTGAGCAACCCCTGCTGACCCAGCGCCATCAGCAGTCACGGCTGTTCTCGATGCCGATCAACCACGGCAGCGCGATCGTCGTGGCCGGAGTCTCCCTCGCCGAGCGCGACGCTGCGCTGGACAAGCTCGACGACGCGCTCGTCACCGGCGTGCCACTGGCGCTGCTCTTGGCCTCGATCGCCGCCTACGGCCTGGCGGCCACGGCACTCCGGCCGGTCGAGTCGATGCGCCGGCGCGCCGCGACGATCTCCTCCAGCGACACGACGACTCGCCTGCCCCTACCGGAGAGCGTCGATGAGATCCACAGGCTCGGCAGCACCCTGAACGAGATGCTCGACCGTCTCCAGGACGGCCTCGAGCGCGAGCGGGCGTTCCTCGCCAACGCCAGCCACGAGCTGAGGATGCCATTGACGGTGTTGAAGGCCGAGCTCAAGGTAACCCTAAGAGAAGACGGCGACACCGATCAGCTGCGACTCGCGCTGTCCTCTGCCGTCGAGGAGACCGATCGCATCATCCGCCTCGCCGAGGACCTGCTCGTCCTCGCTCGCGTCGAGCAGGGCCAGCTGCCGATCCAGCGACGTGAGCTCCCAGCGCACGAGCTGCTGGAAGCTTTGGCCGCCAGGTCCACGGCGACCGTCGAGCGTGCCGGGCGACTGCTCGTGATCGACGCCGGGTCAAACGGCGCAGCCGTGTACGCCGATCTCGACCGTGTGCAGCAAGCGGCCGGGAACCTGATCGACAACGCGCTCCGCTACGGCCAGGGGACGATCACCCTCAGCGCGCGGCCCGCCGGAGCGTGCGTCGAGCTGCACGTCACCGATCAAGGCCCAGGGTTCGCCGCGGAGTTCCTGCCCAGCGCGTTTGAGCGGTTCAGCCGCGCCGACCCCGCCCGCTCGCGCGGCGGCGCCGGCCTCGGCCTCGCGATCGTCAAGACGATCGCCCAAGCCCACCACGGAGACGCCCACGCCGGCAACATGCCAGAGGGCGGCGCCGACGTCTGGCTGAGCCTCCCGAGCGCCGGCCAACGCTAAAGGCAGCGCCGGTAGGAGAAGCTCACTTGTGCGACGGCGTGATCAGCCCCGTCTCGTAGGCGAAGACGACGATCTGCACGCGGTCGCGTAGCCCGAGCTTTGAGAGGATCCGCCCGACGTGGGACTTCACGGTCGCCTCGGAGAGCACGAGGCGCTCGGCGATCTCCGCGTTTGACAGGCTGGCGGCGACCTGCATCAGCACCTCGTGCTCACGCGCGGTCAGCAATCCCAGCCGCTCGTGCTGGCCACGATCGGGTTGACCGGGTAGGGGGAGACGGTGGGCGTAGGTGGACAGCAGCCGGCGGGTCACACTCGGCGCCACGACGGCGTCCCCGCTTGCGACCGCACGGATCCCGGAGAGCAGGTCCGCCGGCGGCGTGTCCTTCAGCAAGAAGCCGCTCGCGCCGGCCCGCAGCGCCGCGTAGACGTACTCGTCCAGGTCGAACGTCGTGAGGATGATGATTCGCGCGCTGCTGTCGGACTCGACGATCAACCGGGTGGCCTGCACGCCGTCCATCTCGGGCATGCGCACATCCATCAACACGACATCCGTTCCCAGCCGCTCGACGGCCGTGACCGCCTCGCGGCCAGTCGCCGCCTCGCCGACGATCTCAAGGTCGGGCTGTGTGTCGATCACCATCCGGAACGCCATCCGCATCAGCTCCTGGTCGTCGGCCAGTAGCACCCGTGTCTTCATCGCAGCGCACCCTCCGCGTCGGGGTTCAGACGCAGATGCACGCGCCAACCACCGTGCGCTCTCGGCCCGGCTTCGAGCTTCCCTCCATATGTCGCCACACGCTCGCGCATGCCGAGCAGCCCGCGCCCGCCCGAAGCCGCCGCGACTGCTCGCTCGTTGCCCGTATCGGTGACCTCCAACTCGACCGCTCCCGGCCGGCAGCTCAGCGCCAGGTGTGCGCGGGTCGGTCGGGCGGCGTGCTTGAGCGTGTTCGTCAGCGCCTCCTGAGCCACCCGGAACACGGTCAGCTGCACACCATCGGCGAGCTCGCGGGGGTCTCCCTCCAGCTCCATCGTCACCGGGATCCCAGCGGCATCCACCCGCGCGAGCAGCTCATCGAGGCGGCCGAGGCTCGGCTGGGGCTCAAGCGGCCCCACCGCGGACTCCTCACGCAGCACGCCGAGCAGCCTGCGCATCTCCACCAGCGCCTGGCGGCCGGTCGCCGACACGCGCTGCGCGGCCTGCAGCGCACGGTCCGGTGAGGCGTCCATCGCATAGACGGCGCCATCGGCGAGAGCGATCATCACGCTCAGGTTGTGCGCCACGATGTCGTGCATCTCGCGCGCGATCCGCGCGCGCTCGGCGGCGGCGCCGAGTCGACCCTCCTGGTCACGCTCGAATTCCAGCCGCGCGGCCCGCTCGTGCAGAGACGCCACCAGCGCTCTGCGCTGACGGATCGAGACGCCGAGCACCCCCGCCGCGGTCGCCAGGCCGGAGAGCCCGACCCAGACCTTCAGCGGCTCCGACGGCGACCAGCGCACCGCCGCCATCACGGCGCCCAGCTCGACCGTGCCGGCGGCCAGCGCGCCCTCGATCAAGCTGCCGTCCAGCGCCACCCGGTAGAGGGCGATCAGCAGCGCGGCATCGGCCAGCTGCGGCCCGGCGAGCAGCCACTGCGCCAGGGCGACGAACGCGATCGCACCAAAACACAGAAACGGAGTGACACGGCGCAACAGCAACGGCGCGCACAACGCCGCGCAGAAGATCACGGTGCTCGGGTCCAGACGATGCTGGGTCGCCAAGCCTCCGAGGCTCAACGCCGCTGTCGCGAGGCAGACCGCGAGATCGAGCGCGAACGGATGCCCGGCGCTCAGCCGTGTCAGCCGCTCAGCGCGCTGGGTCAGCCACGTCAACGCAAGCTCTTCGGCTGAATCATTCATGCGTCCATCTTGGCGGTTCGCCACCACACGGCCCCAGACATGACGAGCCCATCATCCCCCCCTTGGTGCCTCTACTCGAGCTCCGGATCGAGGACGAGCCGGGTGTGAAGCGCTGCAGCGGCGTGTGGTGCGCGCTGGATGTCGCGCTTGGTGAGCGCGATGTAGGCGACCAGTGCGATGAAGACGACAAGCGCGATCGCGCTGACGGTGCCGTCGCCGAGCGCGAGACCGCCGTTGGTGTTCTTGCTGAACCCATCGGCGAAGGACGCGCCCAGCGGCCGGGTGACGATATAGGCAAACCAGAACGCGACGATCGGGTTCATGTGCAAACGCCACCAGCCGACCGCCGGGATCGCGATGATCGCGGCGAACAGCACGACCGACCCGAAGAACCCGATGTTCAGCGAGAGCGCCGTCAGATCGCCGGCGGCGGTCCCGAGCGCGAACGTCGCGAGCACCGCGGCCCAGTAGTAGCCCTCGCGGCGACGGGTCGTGATCGAGTGAATCGAGAGTGTGCCCTCGCTGCGATACCAGAGGACGAATACAGCGCCCACCACGAGCGCGAACACGGGCGTCGTGACGGCGTAGGGGATGCTTGCCCCGTCGTGTATGCCGTCGGCGGCCATCGTGCCGAAGATCGCGACCATCATCACCGCGAACCAGTAGAACGGAGCGCGGTATTCGCGCTGGCGCATCTGCAGCCAGATCGCGAACCACAGCCCGAAGATCCCGATCGCGGCCGCGATCGGGACGCTGTGCTGGCCGAGGAAGTCAGACATCGCCTCGCCCATACCCGTGGTCAGGAGCTTCAACACCCAGAAGATCAGGCCGATCTCAGGGACCTTCGTCATCACCGCGGTGGCGGTCGGGTGTTTTACCGCGGACGCACTCATCAAGCTGTGGCGTCAGGCGTCGCGGCGGACGAGCATGTACGCCGCGATCGCGAGCAGCACGAGCGTGTACCCGCAATACAGCGCGAACCCGCCCCACGGCGAGAGCGTGTGCGCGTCCGGAACGGCCGCGGCGATCGCCCCGCCGGCGCTCGAGGGCAGATACGGGCTGATCGAGTTGCCGAGTTCGCTCGGCAGGATGTCGACGATCCCCGGCAGCACGAACAGCAGCCCGGCGTACGTCGCGATCGCACCGGCGGTAGAGCGGATGATCGTGCCGAGCGCGACACAGAGAACGCCCGTCACGGTCATGAACAACACCGTCCCGACGAGCGTGCGCAGCGCGTGCGGATGGCCGAGCGTCACGTTGACGTGATGCTCGGTGAGGATCGCCTGGGCGCCGAAGAACGCGACGAACGCGCTCACGAGCATCAACACGAACGTCACCGACGCGAACACCGCGATCTTCGCCCACAACACCGGCAGCCGCCGCGGCACCGCCATCAGGCTCGAGCGGATCATCCCGGTCGAGTACTCGCCGCTGATCACGAGCACCCCGAGCACACCGATCGCGAGCTGCGCGAGGTGATAGCCCCCGAGGCTCCTGTCAATCGAATCGAACGTCGTCCGGTCGTGCGGGCTGAGCTGTGACCAGCGGCCCATCGAAACCGCCGCGATCAGCACACCGAGCCCCGCCATCGAGATCACCGCAAACAGCAGCGACCAGCGCGTCGAGCGCAGCGACCACAGCTTCGTCCACTCCGAGCGCAGCACGTTTACCTGCGTCACCCGGCCCGTGAAGACGCGCCGCTTGGGCGCGGCGGCGGCGGGCAGTGTCTCGGTCGCGCTCAAGCCGCGGCCCTCACGGTCCCGGCTGTCTCGTGCTCGTCGCCGGCGTTGGCGTGATACTCGACCGAGTCGCCGGTGAGTCTCATGAACGCTTCCTCCAGCGAGACCTGGTGCGGTGTCAGCTCGGAGATCACGATCCTTGCCTCCAGGGCGATCTCGCCGATCTGCTCGCCGGTGAGCCCGCTGACCTCCAACAGGCCCGGCTCGACGCTCTGCACCTGCACATCGCGCCCGGCGAGCGCGTCGCACAGCTCGGTGCGCCTGGGGCGAGCGGACACGCACGTTGGCATCGGAGGACGCGCGGCGCACGAACTCCGTGACGGACGTGTCGGCGATCAGCCGTCCGCGTCCGATCACGATCAGATGCTCTGCCGTCTGGGCCATCTCGCTCATCAGATGCGAGGAGAGGAACACCGTGCGTCCTTCGCCCGCGAGGTTCTTGAGCAGGTTGCGGATCCAGTGGATCCCCTCGGGATCGAGGCCGTTGGCGGGCTCGTCGAGGATCACCGTCGCGGGGTCGCCGAACAGCGCGGCGGCTATACCCAGGCGCTGGCCCATGCCGAGCGAGAAGCCACCGACTCGTTTGCGCGCGACCTCGCCGAGGCCGACAAGCTCGATCACCTCCTCGACGCGGCTGCGCGGAATCCCGTGGGTTTGCGCCAGCGCGAGCAGGTGGTTGTAGGCCGAGCGCCCGGTGTGGATCGCGCGCGCCTCGAGCATCGCGCCGACCTCGTGCAGCGGCGCGGACAGCTCACGGTACGGCTTGCCGTTGACTGTCGCCGACCCCTCTGTGGGCGCGTCGAGCCCGAGGATCAACCGCATCGTCGTCGACTTCCCCGCGCCGTTGGGGCCCAGAAAGCCAGTCACGATCCCCGGTGTCACCGAAAACGTGAGATCGTCAACGGCGACCTTCTCGCCGTACCGCTTGGTCACACCGCGAACATCGATCACACCATCAACCGTACGGGGTCCAGCGCGCGCCCACAACGCCCTAAAGGATCATCTTCGCCAGCCCGCTACTCCACCGCAGGTCGCATGCGACTGCTACCAAAGTCGCATCCTGTTGCTCGCGTGGCGCCTCTCACGCTGATCTCATCTGCGCGGGTCATCCTGGCTGACGTGCCGCTCGCTGCCCGTGGACGACGACCAGCGCCCGGAGGATGCTCGTCCCCTTGCTCATCGGCTCTGCCAGCGTATTGGTGGGCATCGCTGTCGGTGTGGTTGTTCATTCTGTCCTCGTCGGGGCGCTCGCGGGCGTGTGTGTCGCAAGCGCAGCGACCTACACGGTGCTCCCATAGCCATCCAGGCTCCAATTTCGCCTCGCGTGAACGGCTCGGGCCCGGGCCGGCGGGTGCTGATCCTGGCCGCCGGCGTTGGTCGTGGTCACCAGGCCGCCGCGGAGGGTCTGCGCGACGAACTGCTCCGTGTGGCGCCCGATGTGCGGGTGAGGGTACACAACGGTCTCGGTGGGGAGCGTGGTCCAGTGCGAGTCTTCCTCGAAGACGCTTCACACGCTGGCAGCTCACACACTGGCCCTCCACCTACTCGTTCTCCTATGCGGTCGCTGTCCGCTGGCGGCTGGGGCGTCGGATCGCGCTGAGTGTGCTCTACGGCACGAACCGCTCACGCCTGGGCGCGCTGATCGAGGCCGAGCAGCCCGACGTCGTGGTCTCCACCTATCCCGGTATCACCGCGCCGTTGGGTGTGATGCGCCAGCGTGGCCGGCTGCGAGTGCCCGTGTGCGCGCTCGTCACCGATCTCGCCAGCCTGCACTTCTGGGCGCACCCCGGCGCCGATCTGCACCTCGCCAGCTACCCCGAGTCCCTCACCGAGATCGCCACGATCACCGGTGGGGCGCCCGCCACGGTAGCCAGACCGCCACTCGGCGCCGCGCACTGGACCACGCGCGAACGGTATTCCGCGCGCTCCGCGCTGGATCTGGACCCCGAGCGCCCGCTCGTCGTCGTCTCCGGTGGCGGCTGGGGCATCGGCGATTTGCGCGGCGCGATCTCGGCCGCACTCGAAGTCGAGCCGCTGCAGGTGATCGTGGTCTGTGGAGAGAACAAGCCCGCGACCCGCCGCCTGAGCTGCCACTACTCCTCGCACCCTCGGGTTCGCGTACTGGGGTACACCCACGCGATGGCCGACCTGCTCGGCGCGGCCGACGTGCTCGTGCACTCCACCGGCGGCATGACCTGCCTGGAGGCCGCCGCCCAGGGCTGTCCCGTGATCGCATACGGGTTCGCACGCGGCCACGTACGCCACAACACCCAGGCGATGGTGCGCCACGAC
>CAWBLR010000022.1:0-11474 GCA_963789675.1 uncultured Solirubrobacterales bacterium
TGAGATCGCCGCGCTGCTCGGCGAGACGTAGCATAACCGACTAATTTTATGAGGAATCGCAGTGTCATTAGGAAATCCGCTATCCTGAAAACCAATCTCCTAAAAGCCGATTGGGATTCATAGAACCGCGGCTTTCGTATCCGATTCCACTACGGCCAGCTGTCGAGAAAGGAACACCAATGGCGCTACAACTTGGCGATACAGCCCCCGATTTCGAGGCCGAGACGACCGAGGGCCGCATCAAATTCCACGACTGGATCGGCGATTCCTGGGCGGTGCTGTTCTCGCACCCGAAGGACTTCACGCCGGTCTGCACGACCGAGCTCGGCTACATGGCGAACGCCAAGCCCGAGTTCGACAAGCGGGACGTGAAGATCATCGGCCTCTCGGTCGACGCGCTCGATAACCACGAGGCCTGGGCGAAGGACATCGAGGAGACCCAGGGCGCCGCCCCCAACTACCCGATCATCTCGGACGACGACTTCAACGTTTCGAAGCTCTACGGGATGCTCCCCGCGAGCACGTCCGGCGACCCGCTCGTGCGCACGCCGGCCGACAACCAGACGGTCCGCAACGTGTTCGTGATTGGCCCCGACAAGAAGGTCAAGCTGATCCTGATCTATCCGATGACGACCGGCCGCAACTTCGATGAGGTGCTGCGCGTGATCGACTCGCTGCAGCTGACCGCCAAGCACAAGGTCGCGACGCCGGTCAACTGGAAAGAGGGCGAGAAGGTGATCATCGCGGGCTCGGTCTCGAACGACGAAGCCAAGGAGAAGTACCCGGACGGGTGGGAGGAGCCGCGCCCCTACATCCGTTTGGTTCCGCAGCCGAGTTAGCTCAATCGTTGGCGGGGTGGGGGAGTACCAGCAGCTCCTCCACTCGCTCCAGCAGGTGCTCGAGGATCCGCGCGGTGGCGCCCCAGATCACCTGGTCGTCGACGATGTAGGCGTCGGTCTCGAAGGAGATCCCGCGGCGTTCGATCTGCGTGCGCGTGCGGCTCTCGCGCAGGACCCGCAGCGGCAGCTCGAGCACCGCGTCGACCTCGCGCTCGGAGACCCGCCAGGCGAGGCCGGCGGGGATCAGCCCGACGTAGGGGTGGATCGTGTAGCCCGTCACGAACGTCGAGACGGCCGGTAATTCCCCGAGCAGGCGCACCTGGCCACGGGGCAGGCCGACCTCCTCCTCGGCCTCGCGCAGCGCCGTCTCCCGCAGGTCGGCGTCCTCGGGGTCGCGCCGGCCGCCGGGAAAGGAGATCTCGCCCGCGTGGCGGCGCAGGTCCGCGCGCCGGCGGGTGAAGACCGCGTGCGGCTCGTCCGTCGGTGGGCGCCAGGAACAGGGGCACGAGCACGGCCGCGGCGATCTGGCCGCCGTCGCCCGCGCGGTTGCCGGTCTCGTCGCCGGTCGGCGGCGTCGGCGTGGTGGTGGTCGGCGATTCGTCTATCGGCTGCCGGGTCCCACTAGTGCGGCGCGAGCTGCACGCGCTCGATGCGCTCTTCGAACATGACCTCGCCGTCGAGCGCGCGGTGGACGGGGCACTTGGCGGCGATCACGCGCAGCCGCTCGAGCTGCTCCTCGGGCAGGTCGTCGGGCAGGCGCAGCACGAGCTCGAACTTCGTGGGACAGCCGCGCTCGGCGCCTTTGTACTGCACGTCGACCTCGACGGGGCCGAGCTCCCAGCCCTTGCGGGCCGCGTACATCTCCATCGTGATCGCGGTACACGACGCGAGGCTGACCGCGAGCAGCTCCTGCGGGCTCGGCGCCGTGTCGTCTCCGCCCTTCTCGACGGGCTCGTCGACCGTGAGCTGGTGCTCGCGCACCTGCACGGTGTGTTTGTAGATCCCGTCCGCATCGCGTCGTGCGGTGGCTTTCATCCTTGTCGGTCTCTCCGTATCGCCCATCTCGATTCCTCCATTCACGCACCCCTCCGGCTCCTTCCTACATCGTACTCCGCGGGCGGCGTCACGAAACTGGGTCCCGCTGCGGGGCTGCGGGTGGCTTCGGAAGAGGAACGTCCGCTCGGGCGGCATATTTTCGTTGGCCGCATGGCTGGCGGATGAAGCTGGCGGTGGGCAAGGTGTGCCCAGGCCGATGCGCCGGGAGCCGTTGTGATCCCTATCCTCAGATGCAACGGGACGTGGCGCAGTCTGGTAGCGCACCTGCTTTGGGAGCAGGGGGTCGTGGGTTCGAATCCCGCCGTCCCGACTTCTGGCTCTGCTCGCAGTAACCAAGTTCGTTGGGAGCGCGAACCCTTGATGTGGGCAACATAATGCCTCGTGCCCAGTTCTTAATGCCTCGTGCCCAGTTCTGGTAGCAGTTCTGCTACCATGTCTGGGATGGCGACCATCGCACAGAAGGAGCTTCGCAACAACGTGGGCGAGGTGTTGCGCCGCGCGGAGGGGGGCGAGGAGATCACGATCACCGTCTCCGGGCGACCGGTCGCCCGGTTGGGGCCGGTGCGCGCACGACAGTGGGTGCCGAGCGCGCAGCTGGTCGACCTGTGGGCGACACCCCCCGACCCAACGATGGACAAAGACCTCCAGGCGCTCGCGGGAGAGCTCACAGACCCCTGGGCCGCGTAGCCGGTGGCCGTTCTACTCGACACGTCCATTCTGATCGCTGCCGAGGAAGGTCCGGAGGAGGACGCGGCGATCAGCGTCGTGTCGCTGACGGAGCTCCATTTCGGGGTGCTCGTCGCTTCCGACGACGAGACGCGCGCGCTCAGGATGCGGCGTCTAGGTGCAATCGAGGACCACTTCGATGCACTGCCGTTCGACGCTGCCGCGGCGCGTGAGTGTGGTCGGCTACATGCGCTTGTCGCGATGCGCGGCGGGCAGCCCCGGCGGCGAGCGCTGGACCTTGCGATCGCCGCTACCGCCAGTGTGCACGGGGTTCCCTTGTTGACCTACAACACGAAGGACTTCCAGATCCTCGCCGGGGAGATCGATGTCCGCTCGCCCTGACCGGTCGGCTACCGTAATCTCGATGCCGGCCCGCTCGGACGCCTCCGTGAAGCGCCCGACGCTCGTTGCCTGCATCCTCGGCTCGGGCATCGTGCTGCTCGACGACACGGTCGTGAACGTCGCGCTGCCGACGATCCAGCACGCGCTCGGCGGGCTGGCCGCGCAGCAGTGATCGCGTCGATGCCCTTGTCGTTGCCGCTATCGCAGAGGGCGTCCTCTACCTCGTCTGGCTCCATCCTCCGCACATGCTCGAGGAACCACGCGAGCATGGCTGTGGATTCGGTACGGTCGCCAATGAGATGCGGCTCGAATTGTTGATCGAGGAATGAGAAATTGCCCGCCTCCATACGCGTGACTCTATCGGGTGCAGGGCCGCGCTGTAGGCCTCGTAATGCCCGTCCTGCATAGCGCGGACGTAGTCAAGGGCGAACATATGTTCCCGTCCGACTGTCGCGGTAGGGTAACCCGATGGCACTGCTAACACCGGACGAGGGCGCCCTACGGAAGGCTCGGGGCGCATTCTTTACGCCCCCACCGATCGCGGAGTTCTTGAGCCGCTGGGCGGTTCGGAGCCCCGACGCACGAGTCCTCGATCCGACCTGCGGCGAGGCAGTGTTTCTCCTTGCTGCTGCCGGGCGACTTGAAGCTCTCCGAGCCTCGCCGTCAGCGATAGCGGCTCAGCTCACCGGCGTCGATCTGCATCAGCCCTCGCTCGACGCTTCTGGCTTGCTGCTCAAGATGGCCGGCGCCGGAGCCAATCTCGTGCGTTCAAACTTCTTCGAGCTGCCAACGCCAGCACATCTAGGCGACCAAGTCGGCTGGCAGGATGCGGTGATCGGTAACCCGCCATTTGTTCGCTACCAGGAGCATCGCGGGCAAGTGAGGAGACGCTCGGTGGCAGCCGCGCTCGAGCAGGGGGTCCGGCTATCAGGCCTTGCCTCGTCATGGGCGGCCACCCTCGTGCACGCCTCGGCTTTCCTCAGGCCGAGTGGGCGCTTGGCGATGGTGCTGCCTGCCGAGCTCCTGACCGTTGGTTATGCCGAGCCCATCCGACGCTGGCTGAGAAAGCGGTTCGCTGTCGTTAACCTCGTCATGTTCGAGCGTCTTCAGTTCCAGGGTGCCGATGAGAAAGTAGTGCTGCTCGTCGCGCACGGTGAAGGTCCGTGCGACTCGTTCTGCTTGTTTCATGTCGATGGTGCCGAGGATCTCGCCGACATACATCCCCTGGACCCAATCGGCGCAAATCCCGCCGCCGAGGGCAAGTGGAGCGACCTCGCGCTTTCGCTCGACGTCCGTCAGCTGTTCAGGTCAGTCAGCGAGCGCATGACCCGGTTGAACGAGTATGGAGCGCCAACTCTTGGAACGGTCACCGGTGCTAACGACTACTTTGCGCTGTCGGAGGCCACTCGGTTGAAGTACGGCATCGCTGAGAAGCACCTCAAGCGCATCAGCCCTCCCGGTACCAAGCATCTCAAGGGGCTCTCCTTCTCCCGCGCTCAATGGGAGGAGCTGAAGCTATCCGGGCAGCGCGTGTGGCTGCTCTATCCCGACAAGAAAGCACGCAGCAAGGGCCTCACGGAATACCTGGATCTCGGCCGTGAACGCAAGGTCCCGGACGCCTACAAGTGCACCGTGCGCGATCCGTGGTGGCGACCGCCCGTAGTCCCCGTGCCTGACCTGTTCTTCACGTACATGTCCCATCGCTATCCGCGGCTGATCACGAACGCAGCACGGACGACCTTCGTCAACTCTATGCTCGGGATGCGACTCAACGATGGCGTCCCAGCCGAAGCACGGAGCGCGTTGCCGTTGCTCGCACTCAACTCGCTGACGATGTTGGGCGGCGAGGTCATGGGTCGCGGCTACGGAGGCGGCATACTTAAGATGGAGCCGAGCGAGGCTTCGGGATTGCCCGTGCCAGGACCCGAGGCGCTCGAGAAGGCGTGGCGCGTACTCTTGCCACAAAGCCCGAACCTCGATGCTGCTCTCAGGCGTGGTGAGTGGTGGAACGTTGTGGCGGAGGTTGATCGAGTCCTGCTCAAGGGCGTGCTCGGCCTCAGCAACGACGAGGTTGTGGCGATCCGTGATGCCGCGACACTTCTCCGTGTCCGCCGCACGCGGCAAACTGAGACACATAGCTCAGCCACGAAAACATGATGTCTTAGCCGAAGTCGATCTCGTTCTGCGCCACGCCGACACGGGGCTGGCGCCTTGGCGTCATCCACCGGGTATCGAGGATGATGATGCACGCGAGTACGTGCCCGACTATGCAACTCTCCATGCCCTGCTCGCTGTTCCTATCGGGCAGGGGCACGCCAAGACTCAGCAGTCTGGACGAGTTGCCAAGTCGCTGGACGCCTACGTCGCCCACGAGCTGCGTCGTGCCGGCTTTGATCCGAGCACGGTATTCCCACGCATGCGTATTCCGCGGGTGCTCTCCCCGGAGATGGCCCCGTTGGAGCGAGTCATCGAGGAGCTTCTCGCGGCACTTGCGGACCACGAGTCGGCCAGCTCGGAGCGGCTTAAGCCAGCTGCGCTCCGCTCGGCGATCGTGCGTCTTGCAAAGGCGAAGCCAGGCGGCTCGGAGACGAACGTGCTCGGGCGATTTTATAAGAAGCAGGTCGACGCCGTGGTCCTTTCGGACTGGCTGCGAGGACCTGATGTCCTCGTTTCCGGCAAGACGCAGTTCTCCAGTTACCTTAACAATAAGAACAATCGCTATGAGGAGGCCATCGGCGAGGCGCATAACCTGCGCGACCGATATCCACTCGCAGCGATGGGTTTCGCATACCTTGTTCGCTCGAACGTCTTTGAGGGCGGCGCGTTCGAGCTGCTGCGGGATCTGCTGGTGCGCCTTCGTCGGCCCGACGGCCCTTTCGACGCCACGGTTCTACTGGTTGCCGAGTGGGATGACGACACATGCAAGCTGACCTCGGTCGAAGACCCAGCGCCAGCTCTCGCGTTGCCTCGGTTCTTCGAGGACCTTCTCAACGCCGTGATGTCCTCCACGCCGGTTGATGTCTATCAGGGCATACGTGCCCGAAAGCTCGGTGAGCCACCGGGCGGCTTTCCCCCAAGCGAAGATGCCGGCGAAGGCGAGGCCACTGCGGCTCTGTAAAGCCAAGAAATGACCGACGTGAACTGGGCGCCCCGATGAAGCCCGAGGCCACGCCCGGTGAACGCGAGCGGTTGCTGGTCGACTTCCTCGATTCGCCCGAGGGCCGGCGCTGGCGTGGGGATGAGGACGCCCGGGATGTGCTCGAGCTGGCGATCGGCTTCGGCGCGGACTACAACCACGGTGGTCCGCTGCGCTGGAGCCCGGTCGTTGTGGAGAGATTCATGACGGACTGGCTGGCGCGCAAGGTCACGTTCGAGCTGGAGTTCTTCGAGCGCGTGCCGGATGTGCTGCGGGACTGGGTCAAGTTCGCCGGTCAGCGGCGAGGCGTGCCGGCGGTGGCACTGCGCGAGGCGATTGCCGCGGTTGACGCGTTCCGCGAGGAGATGCTCGAAATCGTCAACGATCCCGAGGTGTGGAGGCCTGCCAAGACGTTCGCGATGGCCGCCCAGCAGGCTGGCGTGGACCTGTCGGACCCCGACGCGGTCGATGCGTTCGTCGAGCGTCACAACGCGGGATTGACTACATAGGCGCTTGTCGAGCCAAAGCGCTCCTCGCCGGTGATCTCACGCGCAGCATCTGAGCCGTAGCCGCTGGCGTGAATCCGGGTAGCGCTACGGTGCAGCGGATGCCCGCTCCGATCGACGCACGCACGAAGCGCCTGACGCTCGTAGCCTGCATCATGGGCTCGGGCATCGTGCTGCTCGACGGCACGGTCGTGAACGTCGCGCTGCCGACGATCCAGCGCGCGCTCGGCGGTGGGCTGGCCGCGCAGCAGTGGGTTGTGAACGGCTACCTGCTGACGCTCAGCTCGCTGATCCTCGTTGGGGGATCGTTGGGGGACCTGTTCGGCGAGCGGCGGATCTTCGCGCTCGGCGTCTCCGGTTTCGGCGCTGCCTCGCTGGCGTGCGCGCTCTCGCCGGCGATCGGCGTGCTCGTGGCGATGCGCGCGCTGCAGGGCATCGCGGGCGCGCTGCTCGTGCCGAGCTCGCTCGCGGTGATCGTGAACACGTTTCCCAAGGACGAGCGCGGCGCCGCGATCGGCAGCTGGACGGCGTGGGGCGCGATCGCCGGCGTGCTCGGGCCGCTGGCCGGCGGCGAGCTGCTCGCGATCGGCTCGTGGCGGTGGCTGTTCGTGATCAACGTCCCGCTCGCCGCCGCCTGCGTCGTGCTGATCCTGTTCGTCGTCCCGCGCGCCGCGCCGCGCCGCGCCGCCGATACCCCCCGCAAAGTCGATGTACCCGGCGCGCTGCTGTGCGCGGCCGGCCTCGCCGGGCCCGTGTTCGCGCTGATCGAGCAGCCGCGGCTGGGGTGGGGGAGCCCCGCGGTGCTGATTCCGATGATCGCCGGCGTCGTCCTGCTCGGGGCGTTCCTGTGGCGGGAGTCCCGCGCCCCCGATCCGATGCTCCCGCTCGGCCTGTTCCGGCGGCGCAACTTCTCGGCCGGGAACATCGAGACGTTCTCGATGTACGCCGGTCTGGCGGTGCTGTTCTTCTTCTTAATCCTGTTCCTCCAGCAGATCGGCGGCTACACGCCGCTGCAGAGCGGCCTGGCGACGCTGCCGGTGACCGTGATCATGTTCGTCCTCTCGCGCCGCTTCGGCGCGCTCGCCGACCGTTTCGGCCCGCGCCTGTTCATGGGCGCCGGCCCGCTCGTCGCCGCCTGTGGGTTGCTTCTTTTCCAGCTGATCGGCACGAGCGTCGACTATGTCTCGGAAGTGCTTCCCGGTCTGCTCGTGTTCGCGCTCGGCCTATCGATGACCGTCGCGCCGCTCACGGCGGCCGTGCTCGCCGGCGCCGAGACCTCCCAGGCGGGGATCGCCTCGGGCGTCAACAACGCGATCGCGCGGGTCGCCGGCCTGCTCGGCACCGCCGCCGTCGGCGCGGCCGTCGCGGGCTCTTTCGGCTCCTCGCTCGATGAACATCTTGCGGGTACGAGGTTGAGTTCGGCGGCGCGCGCCGCGGTCGCGCAGGCCAAGCGGCTGCCGCTCGGGCGCCCGGACGTGCACGGCCTCGTCAGCGCTCAGGCGAGCGCGTTGACGAAGGCCGCCGAGCAGGCCTCGCTGTACAGCTTCCACCTCGGCATGGCGATCGCCGGGGTGCTCGTCGCGGTCGGCGGCATCGTCGGCGTGGTGGGCATCCGCAACCCCAAGGGCGAGGTCCCCGCCGAGAGCTGCCCCGGCGGTCAGCTGGTCGGCGCCAGCTCGGGGATCGCCTCCCGCGCGGCCGAGCCAAGCGGCTCGGCCGTGTAATGCACAACGCCCCTGAGGCGGTTGTGGGCCAAGCGGCGCTAGGACGCAGTGAGCGACGTGTGCTTGGCACACGTGCTGGCCGATCGGAGATCCCTACGATCTCCGATCGGTAAGGACGACGCGACGCGCCGTGTCCACGACCGTCTCAGCTCAGCCGGCGGGCTCTCGGGCGTAGGCGCGCATCGCGTCGATGATCGGCCCCAGTCGCTGCCCGCGCGCGGTCAGCCGGTACTCGACCGTCGGCGGCGATGAGGGAATCACCGTGCGCTCGATCAGCCCCGCGGCCTCGAGATCGCGCAGGCGCTCGGAGAGCATCCGCGGGGAGATGCCGGAGACGGCGTCGGCGAATTCGTTGAAGCGCAGCGCGCCCGTCAGCGCGGCGTAGACGATCGAGAGTTGCCAGCGCCGCTCGAGGAGGTCCGCGGTTTGGCGGACCTCCTCGGGGACGGGTTGGCATCTGCGCGTGCGCATCTACGCGTGCGCGACATCGCGGGCGGGCTCCACGGCGGGCGCGGGCTCGAGCGCGATATCGAGGACCTCCTGGACGGTCATCACCGGGTGGAAGGCCATCTGCTCGCGCACCTCCTCGGGGATGTCGTCGAGGTCCCCGCGGTTGCGCTCGGGCAGGATCACGTCGGTCAGGCCGGCCGCGTTGGCGGCGAGCGCCTTCTGCTTGAAGCCGCCGATCGGCAGCACCCGGCCCTGCAACGTGACCTCGCCGGTCATGCCGACGGTGTGCTTCACGGGACGCCCACTCAACAGCGACGCCAAGGCCGTGACCATCGTCACGCCGGCCGACGGGCCGTCCTTGGGTATCGCGCCCGCGGGGACGTGGACGTGGAACTCCTGTCCCTCGAACGCGCTCTCGGGGATGCCGAGCTCCTCGGCGTGGCCGCGCACGTAGGAGAGGGCGATCCGCGCCGACTCCTTCATCACGTCGCCGAGCTGTCCGGTCAGCACCAGGCTGTTGCCGCCCGAGCCGCCCGCCTTCATCGCGGTCGCCTCGACGAACAGCACGTCGCCGCCGGCGCCGGTCACGGCCAGTCCGGTCGCCACGCCGGGAGTAGCCGTCCGCGACGCGGACTCCTGGAAGAACTTCTGCCGGCCGAGCGCGTCGCGCACGACCTCCAGGTCGATCTGCACGGGCGTCGTCTTGGCCTTGGCCTTCTTCGACCGCGACTTCGCTGCCTTTGTCGCGGGCGCGGCCTCGGGTGCGGCCTTGGCCTCCTCTGTCTCAGGCGCGGCCTCGCTCTCGGGTGCGGCCTTCGTCTCGGACGTGGCCTCGCCATCGTCATTGCCGGCGGGCTCCGTCGAGGCCTGCGTGGCGGTCTGGGACTGGCTGGAGGCGATCTTCGTCGCGGTCTTGCGCAGCACCGTGCCGAGCTCGCGCTCGAGGTTTCTGACGCCCGCCTCGCGCGTGTACTCGGAGATGATCGTCCGCAGGATCTCGTCGTCGATCTCGACCTCGTCCTCGCGCAGGCCGTTGCGGTCGCGCTGGCGCGGCCACAGGTAGCCCTTGGCGATCGCGAGCTTCTCCTCGCTCGTGTACCCGTCGAAGCGGATCGTCTCCATCCGGTCCAGCAGCGGCCCGGGGATCGTGTCCGCGACGTTCGCGGTCGCGAGGAACATCACCTGCGAGAGGTCGAGCTCGACGTCGAGGTAGTGGTCGCGGAACGAGTGGTTCTGCGCCGGGTCCAGCACCTCCAGGAGCGCCGCGGAGGGGTCCCCGCGCCAGTCCGCGCCGACCTTGTCGACCTCGTCGAGCAGGATCACCGGGTTCATCGTGCCCGCATCGCGCAAAGCTCTGACCAGGCGGCCCGGAAGCGCGCCGATGTACGTGCGCCGGTGCCCGCGGATCTCGGCCTCGTCGCGCACGCCGCCGAGCGACATCCGCACGAACTCGCGGCCGGTGGCGCGGGCGATCGACTCGCCGATCGAGGTCTTGCCCGTTCCCGGGGGTCCGATCAACGTCAGGATCGCGCCCGATCGGTCGCCCACCCGCCCTTCGGCCTCGATCCCTCTGTCAGCGCGCAGCTTGCGCACGGCGAGGTACTCGGTGATGCGGTCCTTCACGTCCTCCAACCCGGCGTGGTCGGCGTCGAGCACTTCGCGTGCCGCGACCGGGTCCAAGCGCTCGTCCGATCGCTTGTTCCAAGGCACGGAGATCAGCCAATCCAAATAGGTTCTGATCATCGACGACTCGCCCGTCTGCTCGCCCATCCGCTCCAGGCGGCCGAGCTCCTTGAGCGCCTGCTCGTTGACCTCCTCGGGCATCTCCGCGGCCTCGATCTTGGAGCGGTACTCCTCCGCGACCGAGCCCTCGTCCTCGCCGAGCTCCTTTCTGATCGACTCCATCTGCTTGCGCAGGAAGTACTCGCGCTGCTGATTCTCGGCGCCCTCCTGGACGTCCTCGCGGATACGCTTGCGCACCTGCAGCTCGGCCAGCGACTCGCGCTGGAGCTTCACGGCCAGCTCGAGGCGCTCGGTGACGTCGAGCGTACGCAGCAGCTCGACCTTCTGCTCGTAGGTCAGCTGCGGCGAGTAGCCGGCCGAGTCGGCGAGCGCGCCGGGCTCGGCGATCGCGCGCAGGAACGCCGCGATGCGGCCGTCGTCGCCGCGCAGCTCGAGGATCTCCTCGACGATCGCGCGGTACTCGCGCTCGAGGTTGCGCGTCTTGCCGTCGACGGGTGAGTCGTCGGGGCGCTCGTCGACCTCGACGCGCAGCTCCCCTTCGGGGCCGGTCTGCGCGGCGCCGATCAGCGCGCGGTGCTCGCCGGAGATCGCGACCGCGTGGCCGCCGCCGGGCAGCCGCAGCCGCTCTCCGACCTCTGCCACCGTGCCGACCTCGAGGAACTCGTTCTCGTGGCGGGGGACGAGCACGACGCGCTCGTCGTCGCCGACGTCGACCGTCAGCGTGATGCCCATGCTGGGGAACACGACGGTGTCCTCGAGCGGGATCAGCCGCAGGGTCTGCTTCGGGATCGTCGGCTGTGTGGGGCGCTGCTCTGATGTTGAAGTGGGCTGCTCTGGTGTGTCTGGCATGGGTATCGACTCCATATGAGCTTACGAAAGTTTAGTTAGTATAGCGCGCGGTCGTTGCGGGCGCAAGTACTTTTGGGATCATGTCAGGAACGGCTTTATAGAG
>CAWBLR010000023.1:0-98065 GCA_963789675.1 uncultured Solirubrobacterales bacterium
TGCGCCGATGCGACGGCTGCCTTGACCGACCCTTCGCTGCGGTGCAGCGCGAACTGGGGGTAGAGCGCGAGGAACAGGATCACCGCGACGAGCGGCACGAGCACGAGGCCGTCGCGCAGCGTGATGTCGCGGGACTCGACCTTTGGCCCGACGCGGTTGTGCATCGCGCGGATGAACAGGCGCAGCGCGTAGACGCTCGCCATCACGACGCCGCTGAATGCGATCACGGCGATCGCGAGCTTCGCTTTGAAGACGCCGAGCAGGATCAGGAACTCGCCGACGAAGTTCGACGAGCCGGGGATCGCGAGCGTGGCGAGCGAGACGATCAAGAACAGCGAGGCGAGCACCGGTGCGCGGAAGGCGATCCCGCCCATCTCGCGCACGTCCTCCGAGCCACCGGCGCGCCGCGAGAGCAAAAGAATGATGAAGAACAGCGGCGCGACGACGAGCCCGTGGTTGACCATCTGCAGCAGCGCGCCCTGCGCGCCCTGCGGGTTCAGCGCGAAGATCCCGAGCGTGATGAAGCCGAGCTGCGCGACCGATGAGTACCCCGCGACCAGGCGCGCGTCAGTTTGCGAGAAGGCGAGCGCGGAGCCGTAGATGATCGAGGCGAGCGCGATCAGCAGCATCAGCACCTGGAAGTGCGCGGCGGCCTGCGGGAACAGCGGCAGCACGATCGCGAGGAAGCCGTACGCGCCGACCTTCGAGAGCACGCCGGAGAAGACCATCAGCACCTCGATCGGCATCGCGCGATACCCATCGGGCATCCAGCCGTGCAGCGGGAACGCGGGCATCTTCACGAGGAACGCGGCGGCGAAGAACAGGAAGATCCACTCCTGCGAGCCCTTGCTCAGCGGCAGCGCCTGCAGCGAGGTGAGCACGAACGTGATGTGCCCGCCGCCCTGTTCGGAGGCCAATACGCCGGTGGCGATCGCGGCGGCGAGCATCAGCAGCGAGCCGACGAGCGTGTAGATCACGAGCTTGATCGTGGCTTTGGCGCGGTCCGGGCGATCCGGGTGGGCGGGGGACGCGGTGGTCCCCCACATCCCAAGCAGGAAGTAGAAGGGGATCAGCATCAGGTCGAAGAACGCGACGAACAGCGCCAGATCCTGGGCGAGGAACGCGCCGAGCACGGCGGACTCGGCGAGCATGAAGTGGAAGTAGAAGAGCTTCGGCCGCTCCCACGAGCGCAGGTTGGCGGCCAGCGACGGCGGCGGCGAACAGCAGCGTGGTCAACCCGACAGGAACACGTTCAGGCCGCTGACGCCGAGCTTGTAGTGGATGCCGAGCGTCGAGATCCAGACGACGTCGGTGACGTGCTGCAGGGCCGGTCCGCCGCTGTGGAAGTCGGCGATGTAGCCGATCGAGAGGCCGAGGGCGACGACCGAGCCGATCAGCGCGAGGATGCCGGGGACACGCTCGTTGCGCCCGGCGAGCAAGCGCTCCGAGTACGCCGGCGACGGCGGGCAGCCAGATGAGGATTGAGAGTGGCATCAGGCTTGAAGGAGGAAGTAGAAGCCGACACCGGCCACGCCGACGACGAGCAGCGCGGCGTAGTAGCGCAGGAAGCCGTTCTGCACGGCGCGCACGGCGGCCGAGCCGGCGCGCACGAGCCCGGTCGTGCCGCCGATCATCGTGTCCTGCACGAACACCCGCTCGAACGTGTCCTTCCCGAAGCGTCCCGCGGCGGCGGCCGGGCGCACGATCGCGAAGTCGATCAGCTCGTCGAAGTACCACTTGTTCACGAACAGCTCGTACAGCGCCCCGAAGCGCTCGCGCGCGGTGACCGCGATGCTCGGCTGCTTGACCCAGATGCGGTAGGCGATCGCGATGCCGCTCAGCCCGAGCACGGTGCCGAGCACCATCCCGAAGATCAGCAGCCCGTCCTTCGTGTGCGGTTCATACAGCGGCGAGCAGGCGAACGTGGGGCGGAGGAAGTTGACGATCACGTCGTCGACCCCCGGTACCTGCACGAGCCCGGCGCCGACGGCGCCGATCGCGAGCACGGTCATCGCGACCTTCATCGGCAAAGCCCGCTCGGCGACCGTGTGGTGGGGGCCGGGGAAGCCGACGTCGGTGTCCTCGACCTCGCCGTTCGCGGGGTTCGTCGGGACCTCCGCGTGGTGGAGATGGCCGGCTTCGAGCTCGCTTCGCCTCGGCGACGGGGTCGCCGTAGAAGGCGCGGAAGATCATCCGGAACGTGTAGATCGCGGTGAGGAACGCGCCGATGTAGCCGATCACGTACAGCGCCCAGTGCCAGCCGCCGCGCTCGGCGGTGACGAGCAGGATGTCGTCCTTGGAGAAGAAGCCCGAGAACGGCGGGATCCCCGACAAGGCGAGGCCGCCGATGACGAAGCAGACGAACGTGAACGGGAGCGCCTTGCGAAAGCCGCCCATCTTCTGCAGCGACTGCTCGCCGCCCATCGCGCCGATGATCGAGCCGGCGCCCATGAACAGCAGCGCCTTGAAGAACGCGTGGGTCATCAGGTGGAACATCCCGGCCGCGTAGGCGCCGACGGAGACGCCCATGATCATGTAGCCGATCTGCGACATCGTCGAGTAGGCGATCACGCGCTTGATGTCGGTCTGCGTGACGGCGATCGTGCCCGCGATCAGGAGCGTCGCGGCGCCGATCACCGCGCCCGTGTCCTGGGCGGCGGGGGCGAGTTCGAACAGCACGTGCATGCGCGCGATCAGGTAGACGCCCGCGGTGACCATCGTCGCCGCGTGGATCAGCGCGCTGACGGGGGTCGGGCCCTCCATCGCGTCGGGCAGCCAGGTGTGCAGCGGGATCTGGGCGGACTTCGCGATCGCGCCGACGAGCAGCAACAGACAGCCGGCGACGATGTCCGCTTCGCCCTTCACGAACACGTGCGGGGCGGCCTTGAACGTGGCGAGGAAGTTGAGCGTGTGCGGTGTGCTTGAAGATGAAGTACGTGCCGAGCACGAGCCCGACGTCGCCGACGACGTTGATCACGAACGCCTTGATCCCGGCTTTCGTGGCGGTCGAGCGCCGGTACCAGAAGGAGATCAAGAGGTAGGAGGCGGCGCCGACGAACGCCCAGCCGACGATCAGCAGCAGGAAGTTGCCCGCGAGCACGAGCAGCAGCATCGAGAAGACGAAGAAGTTCAGGTAGGCGAAGTAGCGCGCGAATCCGCGGTCTTCTTCGAGGTAGGAGATCGAGTACAGGTGGATCATCGTCGAGATCCCCGTGACGATCAGGATCATGAACACCGACAGCGGGTCGACGAGGATCGACAGGCGCGCGTTGATGCCGACCGTCGAGGCGTAGTTCCAGAGCGAGGATTCGAGCTCGCGATGGCTGGGGGAATGTCCCTGCAGCTTGATCAGCGCGCCGAGCGCCGCGAGGAACGCCAGGCCGATCGCGGCCGTGCCGATCACCCCGGCGACGTTGCCCGGCAGCACGCGATAGCCGAACCCGATCACAAGCGTCCCGAGCAGGGGGAATGCCAGCACGAGCCAGCCGTAGGTCGTGGCGCTCATCTGGCCCGCTTCTCCGTTCCCGAACAGCCTCGTGTCATCCCTGCAGCTCCCGCAGCTCATCGACATCCACAGGCAGCCGGCGGCGGTAGATCGCGACGATCATGCCGAGCCCGATGCAGACCTCGCAGGCGGCGACGGTCATCACGATCAGCGCGAGGATCTGCCCGTCGCCGTTGCCCCACATGCGCGCGAACGCGACGAGCGAGAGGTTCGCGCCGTTGAGCATCAGCTCGAGGCAGAGCAGCACGACGAGCGGGTTGCGCCGCGTGATCACGCCGACGACGCCGAGCGAGAAGACGATCGCCGAGACGGCGAGGTACCAGGCGATGCTCATGCCGGCGTCTCCCGCTGCCGACGCCCTCGGCGGTGGTACCCGTGCCCTGCGGGCGGATCAGGTCGAGCGGCGTGAGCGCCTTGCGCTCATCTTCATCCTCCAGGCCGCCGCGGCGACCGGCGAGCACGACGGCGCCGACGGCCGCGATCAGCAAAAGGAACGAGGCCGCCTCGAACGCGAGCAGGAAGCGCGTGAGCAGCAGGTTGCCGATGTAGGCGGGCGTGCCGAACGTGCGCGGCCCCGGGGCGTAGGGGGCGCCATAGCCGCCGATCGCCTTCAACCCCGTGCCGAGCAGCGCGATCAGCAGCTCGATCAGCAAAGCCCCGCCCGCGATCGCCCCGCCGAGGCGCAGGCTCGAGGCGGTCGATCGGCGTCCGCCCACGCCACCACCCAGCAGTGGCTCGTCGAACACGTCGGCGCCTGTGCCGCCGACGTAGGCGACGACGAACACGTACAGGACCATCACCGCGCCCGCGTAGACGACGACCTGCGCGGCCGCGACGAATTCCGCGCGCAGCAGCAGGAACAGCACCGCGAGCGAGATCAGGTGCCCGACGAGCGCGAGCACGCTGTAGAAGGGGTCGCGCAGCACGACGACGCCGACCGCGCCCGCGATCGTGCCGATGCCGGCGATGAAGAACAGGATCGTGCTCATCGGGCGGGTGGGGTCCAGATCGTCATCACTCGCCCTCGTTCCTCAGCGGCGTGCGCTCGAGCGGCTCGGCGAGGAGCATCTCCTTGGTGAAGATCAGATCCGAGCGGTCGTAGTCGGAGAGCTCGTAGTCGTGGCCCATCGTGATCGCGTCGAACGGGCAGGCGATCTCGCAGTAGCCGCAGAAGATGCAGCGCGAGAGGTTGATCTCGTACACCGCCGCGTAGCGCTCGCCGGCGGAGACGCGGTTCTCCGGGGTGTTCTCGGCGGCGACGACGCGGATGCAGTCGGCCGGGCAGGCGGCCGCGCAGAGCGAGCAGCCGACGCACTTCTCCAGGCCCGTGTCCTCGAAGCGGTGCAGCTTGTGCCGGCCGCGAAAGCGCGGGTAGACGGGCGTCTTCTCCTCCGGGTACTCGACCGTGACGCCTTTTTCCGTGAGGCGGCCGAAGGTCGTCATCATGCCGCGCGCGGTCTCGCGGAACGTGCGCCAGGTCGCGCGCGCCGCGCCCGGCGCGGGGGTGCGCTGGACCTGGATCACATCCTCCCCGGGGCTCCAGGCCGTGACGTTCAGCGTTGCCGTCGTCGCCGGGTCCGCAGCGGTCGGCTGTGCCGCCGGTGTGGGCTGTGTGGGTGTTGGATCTGTCATCGGAGCGCGTGTCCGGTGGCGGGGCGGGGGGTGGTTGTTTGGGTTGGGCTTCTTCTATCAGTGGGTCACCACCACGAGCACGGCCGTGACGAGCGCGTTGAGCGTCGCCAGCGGCAGCAGCACCTTCCAGCCGAAGCTCATCAGCTGGTCGTAGCGCAGGCGGGGAAGCGTTGCACGAACCCAGATGAAGAGGAACGTGACGAGCCCCATCTTGAAGAGCACGACGATCGGGTCGACCCAGCCGGGCGGGTGGATCCCGAACGGCAAGAGCCAGCCGCCGAGGAACACGGTCGTGACGATCCCCGAGACGACGAGCACGTTGAGGTACTCGGCGAAGTAGTAGGAGGCGAAGCGCCCGCCGCCGAACTCGGTGTTGTAGCCGCCGACGAGCTCGGCGTCGGCCTCCGTCAGGTCGAACGGCGCGCGGTTGGTCTCGGCGAAGCTCGCCGTCAGGAAGATCAGGAAGCCGAAGAACTGCGGCACGATGTACCACATGCCTTTCTGCGCTTCGACGATCCCCGTCAGCGAGAGCGTCTGTGCGGTGAAGATCACGCCGACGAGCGCCAGGCCCTGGGAGACCTCGTAGGAGATCAGCTGCGCGGCGGCGCGCATCGCGCCGAGGAACGAGTACTTCGAGCCCGAGGCCCAGCCGCCGAGCATGATCCCGTAGAACGCGATCCCGCCGAACGCGAACACGTACAGCGGGCCGATCGAGACGTCGATCCCGTACAGCCCGACGCGTTCGCCGAAGATGTGCTGGACGTTGCCGAAGGGGATGATCGCGAACGCCGCGACGGCGGTGAGGATCGAGATCAACGGCGCGAGCACGAACAGGAACCCGATCGAGGTGCTCGGCCGGAACTGCTCCTTGGTGAGCAGCTTGAGGATGTCCGCGAGCGGCTGCAGCGCGCCGTAGGGGCCGACGCGGTTGGGGCCGTAGCGCGCCTGGAAGCGCCCGAGCAGCTTGCGCTCGGCGAGCAGCACGACCGGCACGAGCTGCAGGCCGACCGCGAAGATCACGATCGCCTTCAGGATCTGCACCCACCATGCTTCGTAGTAGCCGACGATCGCGAGGGTGTTCATACGCGCGTTCCTCCGGACACGCCGCCGACGGCCCCGGCCGCGTCACGCTCCTGCCAGCGCACACCCCGTCCGCCGATCTCCTCGAGCGTGAGGCCCTCGTAGAAGGGGACCGTGTCGAACAGCTGTTGCGAGGCCATCGAGCCGCTGAGGACGCCGAGGTCCAGATCAAGGCGCGCGGCCACCTCGACCAGCACCTGCCACCCCGCGCGCGTGGAGCCGAACTCGCCGATCCGGCCGACGGCCGGCCGCAGCCGCTGCAGGCGCCCATCGGGATGGACGATCGTGCCCTCCTTCTCCGCGTAGGCCTCGGCCGGGAAGACGACGTCGGCGTGCTCGCGCAGGCCCTCGGTCAGGAACGTCGCGTGCGCGACTACGGTCGAGGCGCGGTCGAGCGCGCGCTCCCACAGCTCGCGGTCGGGAAGATCGTGGAGGGGATCGCTTTGGAAGAGGTACACCGCCGCGAGCTCGCCCTCGGCAAGCCCTTCGGCGATCGCGTGGGCATCGCGACCCGGCTCAGCGCCGTCGAGCTCGGAGAGCCCCGGCCCGGCGTTCGGCAGCACGCCCGGCCTCGCGCAATCCGCGCCCGTTCGAGCCGGAGGGGATTTCGAGCAGCCCCGCGCCGGAGGTGCCCGCCAGCGACAGCGTCTGCGCGAGCTCGAGCAGCGCCCGCGCGGCCGCCGCGCCGTCGGGGCCGGCGGTCAGGCGCTCGCCCCACAGGATCACGACCTCCTCGCCGGCCTCCCGCAATTCCCCGGCCAGCTCATCGGCGCGCGAGCCGTCCAGCAATTCCGCGGCGCTCGCCTGGAACAGGCGCATGCCATGGCGGCGCACGCCCTTGCGCAGGCGCAGGTCGAGGATCGGCATGTCCTCGATCGGGTCGGCGTCGAGCACGAGCACCGCGTGGGCGAACTCGAGGTCGGAGACCCGTGCCTGCAGGGCGGGATCGGCCAGCGCGCGGTGCAGCTCCAGCGGCAGCGTGCCGGCGCGGCGCGAGTCGAGGTGCGGCGAGCCCAGCCCCTCGCGGAGCAGGCGCGCGAGCAGGAAGCCCTCCTCGTTCGAGGTCTGACCGCCGGCGATCGCGCCCGCGCGCTCGCCGGCGCGCGCGAGGCCCGCGGCGGCTGCTCCCAGCGCGCGCTCCCAGGAGACGGGGCGCAGCTCGCCGCCGTCGCGAAGCAGCGGCGCGGTGATGCGCTCGTCGCCGCCGAGCGCGGGATAGGCGAAGCGCCCGGCGTCGCACAGCCAGCCGTCGTCGACCTCGTCGTTCTGGCGCGCGAGCACGCGCAGCACGCGGTCGTCGCGCACGGTCAGGGTGACGTTGCACTGGGCGGGGCAGAGCGTGCAGACCGAGCCGGCGTCCTCGATGTCCCACGGCCGCGCGCGGAAGCGGTAGGGCCGCGAGGTGAGCGCGCCGACGGGGCACAGCTCGACGATGTTGCCGGAGAACGGCGCGACGTAGGGGTGGCCGTCGAAGGTCGAGATGTAGGAGTGCGCGCCGCGCTCGAGCAGCACGAGCTGGTTGTCTTCGGAGATCTCCTGGGAGAAGCGCGCGCAGCGGTAGCAGAGGATGCAGCGCTCGCGGTCGATCGCGATCGTGGGGGAGAGCTCCAGAGGCTTGACGAAGTGGCGCTTGGGCTCGATGAAGCGCGAGTGGCCGGGGCCCCAGCCGAACGTGATGTCCTGCAGCGGGCACTCGCCGCCCTTGTCGCAGACGGGGCAGTCGAGCGGGTGGTTGATCAGGAGAAACTCGACGACCGACTGCTGCGCGGTCTTCACGCGGTCGGTCTGGGTGTGCACGACCATGCCGTCCTTGACCGGCGTCGAGCAGCCGGTCTGCAGCTTGGGGATCCCCTCGATTTCGACGAGGCACATGCGGCAGGCGCCGACGGGGTTGCCGAGCTTGGGCTCGTAGCAGAAGACCGGGATCTCGACGTCGCCCTGCTTGGCGGCGTCGACGAGCATCGCGTTCTCGGGCGCCTGCACCTCGAGCCCGTCGATCGTGAACGTGATCGTCTTCGGTTCGGGCCTAGGCATCGATCGCTCCCTGTGCTACGAGCGCGAGATCGGAGGCGACGGCCGAATCGGCGGTGTCTGCGGGGCCGGCGATCTCCCCATAATTGCGCGCCCGCGCGGCCTCGATGTGGGCCTCGAACTCGGGCCGGAACTTGGCGATCATCGAGCCGATCGGCATCGCCATCGCGTCACCCAGAACGCACAGGCAGTTGCCGATGATGTGCTCCTGGACGGAGGCCATGATGTCGAGGTCCATCGGCGTGGCCATGCCGGAGTCGATCCGCTCGAGCATCTCGACGGTCCAGTTCGTGCCCTCGCGGCAGGGCGTGCACTTGCCGCAGGACTCGTGCCGGTAGAACTTCGCGAGCTTCAGCGCGACATCGACGATCGGCGTCGAGTCGTCGACGACGATGATCGCCCCCGAGCCGAGCATCGAGCCGGCCGCTGCGAGCGAGTCGAAGTCGTAGGGCACGTCGAGATCGTCGGCCGTGAGCACCGGCGCGGAGGAGCCGCCGGGGAACCAGCACTTGACCTCGCGCCCCTGCGGAGGGCCGCCGGCGAGCCCGTAGACGATCTCGCGCGAGGGGATGCCGAGCTCGATCTCGTAGTTGCCGGGGCGCTGCACATGCCCGGAGATCGAGACGAGCTTCGTGCCCGTCGAGGTCTCGACGCCGAGCTTCGCGTACTCGGCGCCGCCGATCCGCATGATCGTCGGGACCGTGGCGAGCGTCTCGACGTTGTTGATCAGGGTCGGTCCCTGGTAGAGGCCCTGGACGGCCGGGAACGGCGGCTTCAGCCGGGGGTTGCCGCGCTTGCCTTCGAGCGAGTCGAGCAGGCCGGTCTCCTCGCCGCAGATGTAGGCGCCCGGCGCCGCGGTGGACGACGAGCGAGAGCGAGTGCTCGGAGCCGAGGATCCGCTCGCCGACGTAGCCCGCCTCGCGCGCTTCGGCGAGCGCGGCGTCGAGCATCTCGGCCTGGAGGACGTACTCGCCGCGGATGTAGATGAACGAGCGGTTGGTCCCGGCCGCGTAGGAGGCGATCGCGATCCCCTCGATCAGCATGTGCGGGCTCTTCTGCATCAGTTCGCGGTCCTTGAACGTGCCCGGCTCGGACTCGTCGGCGTTGCAGACGAGGTACTTGTCCATCGTGCCCTTCGGCAGGAACGAGACCTTCTTGCCCATCGAGAACCCCGCGCCGCCGCGCCCGCGCAGGCCGGAGGCTTCGAGCTGGGCGAGCACCTCCTCGGGCGTCATCTGCAGGGCCTTGCGCAGCGACTCGTAGCCGCCGCGTGCTTCATAGACGCCGAGCGTGTTCAGCCCGGGCTCGTCGATGTCCTTGAAAAGGAGGATCGGCTCCCCGCCGATCGTGGCGCTCGCTGCCATCGTCACACGCCTCCCTGGGAATCGGCCGGATCCGGTCCTAGATCGCCCGGCGAGGACTCCGCGCCGGAGTCCTTTGACGGCGTGCGCACCGCGTCGGCGTTCCCCGCGCGTGCTGTGTGCTCGGCCTCGGATTGATTCCCGCCCGCCCACTCCTGCGTGTTGGCGTGCGGATCGGCGACCCGTTTGCGCGCGAGCTGCTTCTCCGGCAGGACCGGGCGCCCGGCGCGCACGTCGTCGAGCAGCGCCGGCACGTCCTCGACCGTGAGCGGGCCGACGTAGACGCCGTCGACGGAGGCCATCGGCGCGATGTCGCAGGCGCCGAGGCACTCGAACGAGCGTACGTTGAACAGCGCCTCTCCATCCGGCGCCTCGCCGGCGGCGTCCTCGATCGCGGCGAGCAGCGCGTCGGCGCCGCGGAGCGAGCAGGAGATGTTCGTGCAGACGTACACGCTGTGGCGCCCGACGGGCTCGGTGTCGAGCATGTCGTAGAACGTCGCCACGGCCGCGAGGTCGGCGGGGGTCAGGCGCATCACGCAGGCGACCTGCTCGATCGCCTCGGGCGAGCACCAGCCGTGCACGCGCTGGGCGGCCTCCAGTGCCGGCAGCGTGGCGGAGCGGGTCTCGGGGTAGAGCGCCATGTGCGCTTCGATCTCCGCGCGCAGCTCGGCCGGGACCGGCGTCGTCGCCGGATCGGGGATCGTCGCCGGGTCCTTCGTGAGGTCGGCCGGCGTGTCCCACCCGGGCACGCGCGAGCCGTGCGCGTAGCGGGGGACGCCCTTGTCGATCGGCACGCTCTCCCGCGCGCTCATCTGTCCTGGCTCCCCGCGGTTGGCATCTCAAAACGTCTGCGAACGCGCGCGCACGCGTAGGCGCGCGTTCGGAGCCCAATCAATAGATCGATCTCGCTCGGGATCATCGGTCGATCCCGCCCAAAATCGGATCGAGCATCGCGGTGGTCGCGATCATGTCGGCGATGTAGCTGCCCCGGGTCATCGGCGCGAGCGCCTGCAGGTTGACGAACGAGGGGTCGCGCATGTGCACCCGCGCGGGCTTCGACGAACCGTCGGAGCGCACGTAGCAGGCGAGCTCGCCGCGGGGAGACTCGATCGGGTGGTAGATCTCGCCGGGCGGCACGCGGAAGCCCTCGGTGACGAGCTTGAAGTGGTGGATCAGCGCCTCCATCGAGGTCGCCAGCTCGTGGCGCGGCGGCAGCGCGACCTTGCGATCGCCGGTGATCCAAGGCCCTTCGGGTAGCCCGTCGATGGCTTGCTCGATGATCTTCACCGACTCGTAGATCTCCGCCAGCCGCACGGCGTAGCGGTCGTAGTTGTCGCCGACCGTGCCGACCGGGATCTTGAAGTCGAAGTCGCCGTAGGAGCTGTAGGGCGCCGCCTTGCGCAGGTCCCAGGGGTTGCCGGCGGCGCGCAGCAGGGGGCCCGTCACGCCCAGCCCGAGCAGCGTCTCGGCGTCGAGCGGGCAGGTGCCGCGCAGGCGCTGCAGGACGATCTCGTTGGCGTTGAGGATCGCCCCGTACTCGTCGGCGCGTTTGGGCATGACCGCCACGAACTCGCGCAGCTTGGCCTCGAAGCCGGGGGGGATGTCCTCGGCGACGCCGCCGACCTGGAAGTAGCGGGTGTGCATGCGCGCGCCGGAGGACATCTCGAACAGGTCGAGGATCAGCTCGCGCTCGCGCAGGCAGTAGAGGAAGATCGAGGTCGAGCCGAGGTCGAGCGCGCTCGTGCCGAGCCAGATCAGGTGCGAGGCGATGCGGTTGAGCTCGAGGTGGATCACGCGCAGGTACTGCGCGCGGGTGGGCACCTCGACCTCGAGCAGCTGCTCGACGGCGCCGACGTAGGCCATCGCGTTGAAGTAGTAGGCGAGGTAGTCCATCCGCTCGACGACGGGGATCACCTTCCAGTAGGACTTGTCCTCGGCGGTCTTCTCGATCCCCGTGTGCACGTAGCCGATGATCGGTTTGACGTCGCGCACGACCTCGGCCTCGAGCGTGACGAGCAGGCGCAGCACGCCGTGGGTGGCGGGGTGGTGCGGGCCGAAGTTGAGCGTCAGCAGCTCGTCCGTCATTTCGCTGCCGCCCTCGAGCGGCTGCTCCAGCG
Source organism: uncultured Solirubrobacterales bacterium (assembly GCA_963789675.1). GTDB lineage: Bacteria > Actinomycetota > Thermoleophilia > Solirubrobacterales > Solirubrobacteraceae > Palsa-744. The sequence goes on from CAWBLR010000023.1 coordinate 11,727, forward strand.
GGGAGAGCGTGATCGACTGCTCGCGGCGGCGGTACTCCGACAGCGTCGGGCCTTCCTCCGCCACGGCCGCGCCCGCGGGGGGCGTCGGATGCTCGGTCGGCGCCGGGCTCACGCGCGCGACTCCAGCCATTTGGCCTCGTCGTAGGTGAAGATCACCGGTTCGCCCCCGACCGGGAAGTCGCGCCGCTGCGGGTGCCCCTCGTAGTCCTCGGGCATCAGGATCCGGCGCAGGTCGGGGTGGCCGTCGAAGACGACCCCGAACATGTCGTAGATCTCGCGCTCCTGGTGGTTGGCCGTCGGCCAGTCCGCGGTCACGGACGCGACCGCCGGCGCATCCAGCGAGACGCGCAGCGTGACCGTGATGCGATCGACGTTCGCCATGTCCAGCAGCTCGTAGTGGACGCCGAGGCGCGGCTCTTCGGGGTAGTAGTCGACCCCGTGGACGCTCGCCAGGAAGGCGTAGCCCTTGCCGCGCAGGTGCTGGAGCGTCGCGCGAATCGTCGCGGGGTCGATCCGCAGCGTGGCACGTTCGCGGAAGTAGACCGTCTCGACGACGGACTCGCCCAGCTCGTGGGCGATCAGCTCCAGCCCGGTCGCGTCAGGCATCGGCGTCTCGAGGAGGTGTGGTCATTCCATCGGTGGCGTGTTGGGGCGGGGCCTGCTCTCCTCCCGTTCCTGCCCGCCCAGCTCCCGCCAGATCCGCCTCCGTCTCAAGCTCCGCCTCCGTTGCGGTCTCGGCAAACGGGGTCTCTGCGGCGGCGGCCGCCGCCGCCGGCGACGATCTCCTCCGTGCCGCGGGCGTCGTAGCGGTCGCGCCAGCCCATGTCGGGGTCGTCCTGGATCATCTTGCGCAGCTTCAGCACGCCGTGCATCAGCGCCTCCGGGCGCGGCGGGCAGCCGGGGACGTGCACGTCGATCGGCATGAACTTGTCGGCCGGCACGAGCGCGTAGTTGTTGAAGACGCCCATCGAGCTGCAGCAGGCGCCCATCGAGATCGCCCACTTCGGCTCGAGCATCTGGTCGTAGAGGCGGCGGATGATCGGCGCCATCTTGATCGAGACCCGCCCCGCGAGGATGATCAGATCGGCCTGCCGCGGCGAGGCGCGGAACGCTTCGAACCCGAAGCGGCCGATGTCCATGCGCGGACCGGCGGCGTGGAACTGCTCCATCGCGCAGCAGGCAAGGCCGAAGGCGAGCGGGAAGAACGCGTTCGAGCGCGCCCACGCGACCGCCTGGTCGAGCGTCGTCGTCAGCATCCGTTCTTCGACGTAGCGCTCGAGCTCGGTGCCCTCCAGATGGGCGGGATGGTTGGCGCCCTCCAGGTCCGCGCCGCGCAGCAGCTGGCTTGGGTTCAGCGACTTCACGCGCTGGCCGATCTGTGATCGGTCCGGGCTCGCGCCTCCAACTCCTCCCCGGGGGCTTTGCCGCCGGATGGACGAGCGCCGAGCAGCTCGCGTTTCACTTCCATGTCCAAAGCCCCCCGACGCCAGACGTAGACGAACGCGACGAACAGCAGCACGATGAACGTGACCGTCTCGGCCAGCGCGTAGCTGCCGTAGGCGCGCAGCTCGACGGCGATCGGGTAGAGGAAGACGACCTCGATGTCGAACAGGATGAACAACATCGCGATCAGGTAGAAGCTGATCCCGAAGCGCATCCCCTGCTTGACCTCCGAGGGCAGGCCGCACTCGTAGGGATCCTGCTTGTGCGGGGTCTGCCGGCGCGGTCCGAGCACCGAGTTGAGCACCCCGAACGCGCCGCCAACGGCGCCGCCGAGCACAAGGAAGACGATCGCCGGGAGATAGCTGCGCAGCACCGAGGCTGTTATATCACCGCTTGTGTCAGAGTGTTACTTGGTGACAATTGGCTCGATATCGGCGGTGTCGATCGCGGGGGCTGGGCCGTTGACTGAAGCCGTCGTGGCGGGCGCGCTGGCGGTCGCCGTGCTCAACGCGCTCCCGGGTCTGCTCGGGGGCTGGCGCTGGTATCGCTGCGAAGCGAGCAGGGCCTTCTGGCTGTCGCTGCGCGCCGGCCAGGGCTCGGCCATGGCCTTCGCGCTGGCGATCGGCGTGCTGGCGCTGGCCGGCCGGTACTCGAGCGAACGCCTCTTCTACCTCTACGCGCTGCTCCCGCTCGCGGTCGCGTTCGTGGCCGAGCAGCTGCGGGTGATCTCCGCGCAGACGATCCTCGACCGGCGCGAGCTCGCGGACGCCCGGGCTGTGGGCGCGCTGGAAGAGGCCGAGCAGCGCGCGGTCGTCGCGGAGATCGTGCGCCGGGAGCTGGGCGTGATGGCGATCTCGGCGCTCGTGGTGGTGTTCCTCGAGCTGCGCGCCGCGGGCACGGCACACGGGTTCTGAGAGGCGCAGGCTCCGGAGGTTTTGTCCCGATCGTAGAACCCGCTTCGCGGGCGTCGATCTGGCCAAAATCCGGACCTGCTTGGCCGAGAGGCGAGGCTTGCAGCCTCGCTGAGCTATATATTCCCGATCGCCATATGAGGTTGCCCGCCGCCATAGCCATGCTCATCGCCATGAGCGTCGTCCTGAGCGCCTGCGGCTCTCAGGGAATCTCGGTTCCGAAGACCAGCCCCTACTACCGGGGGGCCGTGATCTTCCGCGACCACTGCTCGGGCTGCCACACGCTGGCGACGGTCGGCGCCGAGGGCTCGGCGACGAGCATCAAGAACCGCCTGAAGACGAACGGGCCGAACTTCAACTACCGCAAGGAGAACTACGAACAGGTCATGTACGCGATCCACAACGGAGGTTTCTCCGGAGCGATCATGCCTGAGAACGTAGTCCTCGGGGACCGAAGCGCGCGAAGTCGCCAAATTCCTGGCGAAGTACTCGGGGCTGCAGGCACCGAAGACGCCGTCGGTGGAAATTCAGCCTCTCCACGAAGTAGCGCCGAGGCTCCCGCCCCAATGCGGGGCCGGACCGCCGAATAGACTGGCGCCGTGCTCGACCTGAAGCGGATACGACAGGAACCGGACGCCGTACGCCAGGCACTTGAGCGTCGTGGGGCGGAGGCGGCCGCCGGGCTGGACCGGGTGATCGCGCTGGACGCGCGGCGGCGGGAGCTGCTGCCGGGGCTGGAGGGGTTGCGGGCCGAGCAGAACGAGGCGAACGCTCGCATCAAGTCCGCCGACTCCAAGGAGGAGCGCGAGCGGGAGATCGCGGCGATGCGAGGGGTGGCCGCGCGCGCGAAGGAGCTGGAGCGCGAGCTGGGGGAGGTCGAAGAGGAGCTGCGGGGGGCGCTCGCGCCGCTGCCGAACCTGCCCGAGCCGACGGCCGCGCCGGGTCCCGAGGACGAGCTCGTCAGGGAGGTCGGCACGATCCCGGAGCTCGACTTCGAGCCGCGCGATCATCTCGAGCTCGCGGGCGAGCGGATCGACATGGATCGTGCGGCGCGGCTGTCAGGGTCGCGCTTTGCCTATCTGAAAGGCGATCTGGTGATGCTCGAGCTCGCGCTCGTGCGCTGGGTGCTCGAGAAGCTGCGCGGGAAGGGCTTCGAGCCCGTGATCCCGCCGGTGCTCGTGCGCGAGCAGGCGCTGTACGGGACCGGCTTCCTGCCCGATACCGAGCAGCAGATCTACGCGCTTCCAGAGGATGAGCTGTTCCTCGTCGGCACCTCCGAGGTCGCGCTCGCGTCGCTGCACGCCGAGGAGATCCTCGACGCGGAGCGCCTGCCGCTGCGCTACGCGGGCTTCTCGCCCTGCTTCCGGCGCGAGGCCGGCGCGGCCGGGAAAGACACGCGCGGTATCTTCCGCGTACACCAGTTCGACAAGGTCGAGATGTTCAGCTTCGTCGCCCCCGGGGAGTCGGAGCACGAGCACGAGCGGATCCTCGCGATCGAGGAGCAGATCCTCACGGAGCTCGGTCTCGCCTACCGCGTCGTGAACATCGCCATCACCGACCTCGGCAACTCGGCCGCGAAGAAGTACGACTGCGAGGCGTGGCTGCCGAGCCAGGGCCGCTACCGCGAGCTGACATCGTGCTCGAACACGACCGACTACCAGGCGCGCCGTCTGAACATCCGCGTGCGCAAGGACAAGGGGGGTGCACGGGGGATCGAAACCCTGCACACGCTCAACGGCACCGCCGTCGCGGTCGGCCGCACGCTCGTCGCGCTGCTCGAGAACGGCCAGCGGGCTGACGGCGGCGTCGAGCTGCCGGAGTGTCTTGTGCCCTACGGCGCGCCCGCGCGGCTGGCGTCGACGGTGAGCTGACGGCCGGCCGTCTCGGGACGTCGGTTTTTTGGGCGCGGAGCCCGCTATTCGTGGTTGGAATCGGGCGGCTGCGGGCAGATAATCTCTATTGGTACTATCAAAGCTCGAATCGGGGGCGGCGGGGCGTAACGTCCGGTCTGAGCGCCCATCGTCCTGCGTGCACGTGGGTGGAGGCAGAGGTCGCCGTGGAAGAGGTGCAGCGGACGAGAATCCTGGAGGCGATGGCCGAGATGGCGGCCGATATGGGCGTCGGCGCCGTCACCGTCTCGCATGTCGTCGCGCACGCGGGTGTCTCGCGCAGGACGTTCTACGAGCTCTTCCCCGATCGCGAAGCCTGCCTGCTGGCCGCGTTCAACCTCGGCGTCGAACGCGCGTGGGCGCGGATCGGACCCGTCTATCACGCCGAGCCGCGCTGGCGCGACGGGATCAGGGTCGGACTGGCCGCGTTCCTCGCTTTCCTCGAAGACGAACCCTCGCTGGGGCAGTTGTGCGTCGTGCACTCGCTGGGCGGTGGCGCGCAGGTGCTGAACCGGCGGGCCGAGGTGCTGGGCAAGCTCGCGGAGGCGGTCGATCGAGGACGCGCGGAAGGTGTCGCGGGGAGAGCGCAGCCCCCGGCGCTGATCGCGGAGGGCGTCGTCGGCGCCGTGATGTCGGTGATCTACTCACAGTTGCAGGGCGAGGACGAAGAGCAGCCTTTGACCGATCTGTTCGGGGTGCTGATGAACTTGATCCTGCTGCCCTACCTCGGTCCCAGCACGGCCCGCCGGGAGCTGACGAGGCCCGTGCCGAGGATCCAGACGGGCACGGAGTCCCTGCTCCCCGGGGCCTTGGGCAATGGCGCGGGTGGGGTGGGTGGGGATCCACATATACGACTGACCTACCGCACCGCGCGCGTGCTCACCGCGATCGCCGAGTCTCCCGGTGCGAGCAACCGCGAGGTGGCGGCGCGCGCGGGCGTCGTCGATCAGGGCCAGATCTCGAAGCTGCTCGGCCGTCTGCTGCGCCTCGGCCTGATCGTGAACACGGGGGAGAGCTCCGCGCGCGGTGCACCGAACGCGTGGCGGCTGACCGAGTTGGGCGAGCGGGTCGAACGGCGCGCGGCGGCCCGTTCCGAGGGCGACTAGAGCGACCGGCGTCAGACCCGCCGCACCGCCTCTGCCAGCGCCCGGGCTTCGGCTTCGATGCCCTCGGCCATCAGCCCGAGGCGGTCGATCAGATCGGCGTCTGCGCAGAGGCCGAAGCAGAGCACGCCCGCGAGCGACGTCGCCGAGACCCGCAGCGCGTGGTGCTGGGCGATCTCGGCGATCGAATGCAGGTGCTCGACCGGCGCCCCCAGCACGCTGACGGGAGCGCGGGGGCCGGGAACGTTGGAGACGTTCAGCGCGAACGTGCGCGGGCTGTGCTCGAGGCGCTCGGCGAAGTGCTCGAGCGACGGCACCGCCGCGAGCTCGCGCAGCAGGTGTTCGCGGTAGCGCGCGTCCTCGGCCACCTTTCGGGCCCGCGTGGCGGCGTGGATCGTGTGCAGGCGCGCGACGGGATCGGCCTCGCCGAGCGGCACCGCGAGCGAGAAGAACGAGTCGTTGTTGGCGGTGGCGTCGCCCTCGTGGTGGAGGCTCACGGGGACCTTCACGCGGATCGCGCCAAGATGCCCGTGGCGCTCACGTAGCCAGCGCGCCAGCGCGCCCGTCACGATCGCGAGCACGCCGTCGTTGACGGTTGCGCCGCAGAGCGCCTTGGCCGCGTCATGCAGATCGGGCAGCGAGACGGCTGCGAAGGCGACCTCGCGATGGATGCCGACCGGGCCATCAAACGGCGAGTGGCGCGCTCCGCGCGCGTACTCGCGGCGTAGGAAGCCGGCGAGGTGTGCACGCCGGCGCCGCTCGTCGGCGGCGTGGGCGGCCGCGGCCTGCGCCGCGGTTCTACCGTCGCTGTTCCCGGCCTCGTCGGGTGGATGGTCCCAGAGCAGCGCGCGGGCATAGCGCACCGAGGCGGTGCCGTCGGCGAGCGCATGATGGATCCGCCACACGAGCGCGCTGCCGCCGCCGGAGAGCGCGACCACGTCGATCCGCCACAGCGGCCGCGCGCGGTCGAGGCGTTGCTCGAACAGTCGCGCGACAAGCTCGGGCAGCCCGGCGCGGTCGATCGGTCCTTCGACGCGAGCCGGGCCCACGTGATTGGCAACGTCGAAGTCCGTGTCGGGTATCCAGCTCGGCTCGCCGGCGTCGCCGCCGAGCCTGCGGGTGAGCGCCGGCGCGAGCGCGATGCGCTCGGCGATGCGCGCGCGGAGGGCGTCCACGTCGAGCGGAGCGCCGCCCAGCCGCGCCACCTTGCAGGTGTGTCCGGCGATCGTCGGGCTCTCGAGCGCGAGGATCGCGCGGTCCTCGGGGGCGAGGGGGATTGGGTCGTCCATGGCAGAGCGCGATATTGCTAGCGCGAGGAGTATCCCTCTATGGCGTAGGGATTGAGGAACTGGCGACGCCAGAAGTAGGTGCGCTCGAGCTCGGTCATGCGTGCGAGGTCGCAGACTTCGTTTCATTGGGACTCAATCACATCGATCTGATGGTCGACGATCGGCTATACATGGCTAGTCCGCCTAGACGCTGCTAGTCAGCCTAGACGGTGCTAGTCTGCTGTTTCTAGCCCGGGTCGAGAACCCATATCGCCCCTGGTTTCAACGAGATCCCCGCTGAGTTGGCGGGTCGCGGGGAGGTGCTCGAAGGATCTCGTAGACGCGATCGAGGTCGCCGCGGTCGATGGACGCATGCCAAGACCTGTGCTTCTTGTCGGTGCGCGAGGAGTTGGGAAGACGGTCCTACTCTCAGAAGCGGCCGCGATCGCGGGCTCACGGTTCGGGTGGCCGCGAGTGCATGTGGAGTTGCGCCCGCGCACAGGGGCGCACGACGAAGCAAGTCTCGAGCGTGCGCGACGACCTGCTCAAGCAGGGAACCCTGACCGTTGAGAACGGCGAGCTGCGCTTCACGATCCCCGGCATGGGTGTCTATGTGCTAGCCGCGGTCGCGCCATAAAGGGCGATGCATATGGCACGCGATACGGCACCGATCGAACCTTTCTACTCCAGGAGAAAGTTTTACCGGCGACAGCCCGCCGGCTGATCTGGCTGTTTGTACCAGTCGCAACGTGCTAGCGCGAGGAATATCCCTGCACCGCGTAGGGGTTGAGGAACTGGCGACGCCAGAAGTACGTGCGCTCGAGCTCGGTCATGCGTGCGAGGTCGCAGACTTCGTTCCATTGGGACTCGATCAGATCGATCTGATGGTCGACGATCTCACGGGCCTCGGCCTCGGAGAGTAGGTAGGTCGATGCTTGGCTGACGCACGCCGTGACTTGGCTCATGCGGAAGCCGTCGGCTGTGATCGACATCGCCTGTGCCGTCTCGCCGCCGGCTCGCGGCTGCGGGCAGACGTCATAAGCCGGCGTGAGCGCCAGCACCTGGCCGTCCCAGAATGCGGCGTGGTTACGTGCGTGATCGTCGTTGTTGCCGGTGAGGATATTGAAGACCATGCGCGCGAACAGCTCGCGGAGCGTGCTGGGCGCGTCGGTAAAGCGCTCGCGCACCTGATGCGCGAGCGCCTCATAGCTCGCGTACCGCGCCGCGATCTCGTCGAGCTGGAGGATCGTCAGCGCCGATACGATCGCGCGTCGCTGGGCTGTTCCCGGCACGCGGTCGAAGCGCTCGATCAGGAGGACGTCTCTACCAAGGATCTCCTCCAGCTGCACCCGGGCTGCGTCGAGCCCGACCCGCCGCGCGAGCTCCATCGCCGCGTACTCGCCCTTCACGACGGCGTAGCGATCGGTGGACGAGGAGAACTTCGCGATCAGCCTGCGATCGCCGTCGTTCAGCAGCGCCTTGGGCCGTGCGCCTCCGATCGAGCTCCCGTGCAGCAGGGCCTCGTCCAGCGCGGGCGAGAACGGTAGTCCTTCCTCGACCCGCTGGGCTGCCTGCATGAGCTCTTTCAGGGGGGCGCTGCTCAACTCGCGCTCGGAGTAATTCTCAGGCTTGCAGCCTGCCGGCAACCACCGGCTCCGTTGCGCCGGGCAGCCAGATCCAGACGTAAGCCTCGGTCGGCTGCTCAAAAGTCATCCTTCACGCCTCCCTCGCGCGCGCACCCGCTGTGGGAGCAGGGCGATGCGGTCGCGGGCCTGGTCGAGATCGGCGCTCAGTTGCGACCGGTCCTCGTGGAACAGCGGCACGCCGACGAGCGCCGCGACCTCGAATGCCACCCCGAGGCCCACTGTCGGATCGCCGTGCTCGACCTTGCCCAGCGTGAACTTCGTGATGCCGGCGCGCTCGGCGAGCTCCTGCATCGACCAGCGCCGCTGGCGCCGGGCAAGGCTCACGCGTGCCCCGAGCAGCTGCGCTGCCTCCAGTGCGTACGGAGAGTATGTGCGGGTTCGCTTCATCGGGTGAATTATAGATCAGCATAATACCCTTAAAGATCTAAAGAGCATTATAGTGATCCATCAGAGTGTAGCGCAGGTAGATAGGTCGCCCCCTCGTTCTATGGAAGGGGTTCTCAGCCGATCTGGAGCGTGAGCGTCTGCGCACCCCCGCCCAGCGGCGCTAGCGTCAGGCGGTAGCGCCCGGAGGCGAGCGTCCCAGGGCTCGCGAGATGCCGCCGGTTGCGTCCCTTCGCGGCGCTGAACGTGAGCGCGCCCGGCACGGAAACCCAGCGGTCGTGGCCGTGGACCCGGACGAGCTTCGCGAGCGTGGCGTGGACGCGCGCGGCGGCGCTGAGCGTGAAGGCGAAGGCGATCGCGGAGATCTTCGACCGTGGATGGTCGAGCGCGAGCAGCGCGGTTGGGGTGAGGGCGAGGGCGGTCAGCCGGATCGTGGATGGCTTGGCGGCCGGGGGCGTGGTGGGGGAAGCGGAGGGGCCAGTGGCGCCGGTCGAGGAGGGATCAGCGGAGGCGCCTTCCGCGGGGGACGGGTCGCCTGTGCCGGTGGGCGGTTGGCCCGTTTCGCCGCCGCCGTTGGGTTCGTCGCCGTCGCCGCCCGATTTGTCTTGCCGCGCGCATGCCTTGGCGTCCTTGGCGGGATGTTCTTCGGGCTTGAAGGCGCCGATCCCGTTGGGCGTGCCGACGCCGGTGGGCCCCGAGTAGAAGTCGCCTTCGCAGTCTGCCGCGGCGTTGCAGATTAGGACCCCTTCACCGCAGTCGAAGGCAAACCGAGGGGATTGCGGGCCGATCGAGCCGGTGCAGCCGGAGGCGTAGTCCCCGTCGCATTCGCCGTTTGCGCCCGTCACGGGGTGCAGCACGCCGGTTTCCAGGTGTTCATAGAGCGTCTTTGCGGGGTATTCGACGCCGTGCGCGCCGCCGGCGAGGGCGTACATCGCGGCGATCAGCGGCGTGCCGAGGCTGGTGCCGCCGACCGTGCACCAGGGGGTGCGGACCACATAGTCTTTGCCCCGTTCTGTGTACTCGTATTCGCAGTAGGACTCGGAGTCGTACACCGCGACCCCGGTGTATGGGTCCCCGTCGGCGGACACGTCGGCGACCGCGCGCCGGTCTTCGCAGCCCACCGCGGACCAGTTGGGGAGGCTGCGCTGCCATTCCGGAGCCGGGAAGGATGTGCTGCAACCGCTGCCGCCGGCGCCGTCGTTCGGTTCTTCGGAGTTGTGATCGTCGTTCCACACGGCCTCGCTCTGCCATTTGCCTGTTCTGCTGAGGGTCAGGCTGGTGCCGCCGACGGCGACGACATGGGGCGAGGAGGCGGGATAGTCGGCGCCGGCGTAATACGGTTCGCGCAGCGTTTTCGCTTCTTCGGCTTCGGTCCAGTTGAGGTAGCCGTTGTCACCGGCGGCGGCGGCGATCACGATGCCGGGGTGGTCGAAGGCGGCGCTGTCCACCGCTTCGGCTCTACCGTCTCGCGGTTCGGGTTCAGGGCCGTCCCACGAGTTGGAGATCTCGGTGGCGCCGATTCCCCCCGAGCTCGCGGGCTTGGCGGCCGTTTCCTCGGCTTCTTCGAGAGCGTCGTAGGACGGGTTTTCGGCCTCGACGATCACGATCCGGCAGTTCTGGCAGGTGGCGTGGGCGATCTCGATGTCGAGTGAGGTCTCCAGCGACCAGCCTGTGGCTTCTTCGACCTCTGCGCAGGCGGCTTCTTTTTCTTCCCACTCTTCTATTGGTTCTGATTCTGTCGGTCTTTCTTCACAGAGTTTCCGCGCTGCTTTTTCTTCTCCCAAGGTCTGGGGAAAGGGCAGTTCTTTCGTTTCTGTCGAGCCTTGCTCGTTGACCTGCTCGAAGCAGTCACTTGTCTCACCGGTCGTGCAGGGGGCGAGTTCGGGAATGCCAAATTCATGAGAGTACGTGTTCAGGTCGGCTTCGGCATCGAGGTCGTTGTAGGCCTCGATCAGCGCGATCGTCTGCGGTTCGGACGCCGGGGCGTCGGGTGCTTCGCCCGAGAAGTAGGCGTCGCGTAGGTCTTCGGGCCGCAGGCCGTAGGCGCCTTCCGCCGGGGTCGGCGCGGCGAGCGGGGTCGCGCGCACCATGCCCAGCGGGTGCAGGCGTGCACGCGCGGCCGCGGTCGCGGGCACGAGCTCCTGCGCCAGGCAGCCGGCGTTGCCGGGAGCGGGCGTGCCGCACGCGGAGCGCACCTGGTAGTTCGATTCCGGCAGCGGCGAGACGACGCTTGCCGCCGCGATCGCGGGGTTGGGCAGCAAGCAGCAGACAACAACAGCCGGAAGGCCGAGCACGGCGGTGGCGCGGATGCGTGTCTTCATCGTCTGTAGAACCCCCCAAGACGTCGTCAAAGAGCGGGGCCAGCTTGAGAAATGCTAGGCGACGCAGGCGGACGGGGTGGGCGGGGCTCGGATAACGAAACGGTCACAGGCCGATCACGCCTCGTTTACGCGCTGGGCGGCGAAACGCTCCAGCATGGCATGTGAGGCGCGCGCCGTTTCACGATGGCGGCCCGCGCCATACGGTGAGGCCGGCTGGATGCCGGGATCGCCGGGCAGGGCGCACCGGGGGTGGGACGCGAGTCCCACCCCCTACTTCATTACGCTGGGTCGACGATGCCGAGCCCGTTCGGATTCCTGCTGCGCGCGGAGCCGCCCTCGCGGCGCACCGGCGTGATCGTCGCGATCGCCGCGGTCGCGCTGTGCACGCTGCTGCTCTATCCGCTGCAGGAAATCGCGCCGGCGGTCTCGCTCGGCGTCGTCTACATGCTCGCGGTGCTCGTCGTCTCGGTCGTCTGGGGCGCGGGGCTGGGCGTCGCGACTGCGGTGCTGAGCGCGGCGGCGTTCAACTTCTTTCACCTGCCGCCGGTCGGCCGCTTCACGATCGACAGCTCGAGCAACTGGGTCGCGCTGGTCGCGTTCCTGGTCGCGGCGGCGCTCGCGAGCTCGGTCGCGGAGGTGACGCGCGCGCGTGCCCGCGACGCCGAGGAGCGCCGCCGCGAGGCCGACCTCGCCGCGGAGATGGCGCGGCTCTTGCTGCGCGGTGAGGACCTCGCCGAGGCGCTGCCGACGGCCGCTGCCCGCCTCGCGCAGACGCTCCAGCTGAGCTCGGCCGCGATCGAGATGGAGGCCGTCGAAGGCGACGAGCGCAGCATCGCCTTCCCGCTGCGCGAGGGCACCAGGCGGCTGGGGACGCTGCTCGTCGGCGCCGATGCCTCGGAGGCGAGCCTGCGCCGGCTGCAGGAGCGCGTCGTGCCGGCGCTGGAGGCGCTGCTGAGCGCGGCGCTCGAGCGCGAGGAGCTGCTTGGCGGGGTCGTCGAGACCGCCTCGCTGCGCCGCGCGGACGTCGTCAAGACGGCGCTGCTGCGCGCGGTCTCCCACGATCTGCGCTCGCCCCTTACCGCGATCTCCGCCGCGGGTGAGGCGCTCGGATCGGACGCGCTGCGCGAGGACGAGCGCAAGGAGATGGCGGCGGTGATCGGCGAGGAGGCGCGGCGGCTGTCGCGGCTGGTCGACAACCTGCTCGACCTCTCGCGCCTGGAGGCCGGCGCGGCCGAGCCGCGGCGCGAAGCGATCTCGCTCGAGGAGGTGATCGGCGCGGCGCTCGGCGAGCTCGGGGCGGGCGGCGGGGCGGGCGGGGGACTCGGATCAAACGACTTCGCGCTCTCGATCGACCCCGACCTGCCGCTGATCTGGGCCGACTCGGCGCAGCTCGAGCGGGCGCTCGTGAATGTGTTGGAGAACGCCCGCCGGCACTCCGCCGGGCACCCCGTGTCGGTCCGGGCGCGCGCCGTGCGGCCGCTGGCGGGCGCGGGCGGGCGGCTGATCGTGCGCGTCGTCGACCGCGGCCCCGGCATCCCCCCGGCGCAGCTCGAGCGCGTGTTCGAGCCGTTCTACCGCGCCGGCACCGCGCAGACGGGTCACCGTGGCTCGGGCCTCGGCCTGGCGATCGCACGCGGGTTCACCGAGGCCAATGGCGGTGAGCTACGTGTCGAGTCGCTGCCCGGGCAGGGGGCGACGTTCGTGTTCGAGCTACCTTTGGAGGCACGGTCGCGGCCACGCGAGGCGGCGGAGACGGAACCGCCGCTCGGCGTGGGCGAGGTGGGCGGCCACGACGGTGCTGCGGGACGGGCCGAGGGTTGATGACGGCTGGGACTCGGGGGCAGTGGCCGCGACGGCTCCGCGGGGCAGGCCGGGACGTGAGCGTGCGCGATGGCGGCTGAGGCTCCCGCGCAGCGTCCGCGCATCCTCGTCGTCGACGACGAGCCGCAGATCGTGCGCGCGCTGAAAGTGGTGCTGCGCGAGGCCGGCTTCGAGGCGCTCGCCGCCGAAACGGCCGAGCGGGCGCTCGACCTCGCGGCGGTGCAGCCGCCGGCGGCCGCGATCGTCGATCTGGTGCTGCCCGACGGCGACGGCGTCGAGGTCACGCGCCGGCTGCGCGAGTGGAGCGAGATCCCGATCCTCGTGCTGTCGGCGGTCGGCGAGGAGGAGCAGAAGGTCAGGGCGCTGGAGGCCGGCGCCGACGACTACATCACCAAGCCGTTCGGCGCGCGCGAGCTGGTCGCGCGCTTGCAGGCCGCGCTGCGCCGCACGACGCCCGCCGCGGGCGAGCCGGCGATCGCGGTCGAGGGGCTGGAGATCGACCTCGCCGCGCGCGCGGTGCGCCGTGACGGCGAGCCCGTGCACCTGACGCCGATCGAGTTCGAGTTGCTGCGCGTGCTCGTGCGCAACCGCGGTCGGCTGATGACCCACCGGGCGCTGCTCGCCGAGGTCTGGGGTCCGGGCTACGTCGACGACATCCAGCCTTTGCGCACGCACATCGCGCGGCTGCGGGCGAAGATCGAGCCGGAGGGAGCGGCGGGACCGCGGTATATCGTCACCGATCCGGGGGTGGGCTATCGCTTTGCGCGATGACGCTCAGGCTAGGCGGTAGCTGGCGTGCGGGGCGCCTGGCGCTGATGCGCTGCGAAGTACAGTGTCTCTGGGGCGATGTCGGTGCCGTTGGGCCAGACGATTGTGTCGCCGTCGCTATCCAAACGTACCTTGGCGAAGAATGCTGGGTCATGGAGAGGCTCGAAGACTCCGCCGAAGTCGAGTAGGTAAGAGAAGTCGACGTCACCGGCAACTCCATCCTCGAAACGAAGATGGACGGTGTAGCCCTCGACGTGTCGAGCTTCGATGAGCAGTGGTGTGCTTCGCATGAGAATAATCCTAGCGGGGTCAGGGCAGTGGGTCAATCGAGACGAGCGGTTGTTGGGCGCGGGCAAGAGCCCAATTCTCGAGCAACTCCGATTGGTGCGCTCGGGCCCACTCGGTGACGAGGCGTTGGGCATTCCCGGGCAGCCCGCCGGCGATGATTGCGAAGGTCTGGATATCGATGCTTGCCTCATCTTCGCCATGGCGAGCGTGGAAATGTGGACGCCCAAGATGGTGGACCTCGTTGTGGTACATCTTGATCGTGATCCCATAGAAGTAGCTGATTCTGGGCATGAGTGTCTCCGGTCGGATTGGGCTGGGCACACTACCCAGCGTCTGCGATGGCTGGGCGGATTGGGCGGGCATATAGCCTCTAAAGGCCGTCACAAAATCGTTATGCACGCGGGCGGATTCGTCATGCGAGCGTGATGTGGGGGCGCCGATAGTGGAGGCATGGATGTTGTAGCCATCGCCCTCGGGATCGTGATGTTCCTGGTTCTGCTCCTGATGGTCGAGGGGATAGACCGGATATGAGCGGCGCGGACATCTTCGGTCTCGTCGTGTCGGTGCTCGTGATCGCGTATCTGTTCTACGCGCTGATCCGCGGGGAGAAGTTGTAGTGACGTTCGCCGGCTGGCTGACGATCGCGTTGTTCGCGGGGGTCCTCACCGCGCTGGCGTTTCCGCTGGGTCAGTACATGGCGAAGGTGTACACCGGCCAGCGCGTGTTCCTGACCCCGGTATTTGAGTGGCCGGAGCGGTTCCTTTACCGGGTCCTGTGCGTCGACGAGCAGCGCGGACAGGATTGGAAGCAATACGCGAAAAGCCTGCTGATCTTCTCGCTCGCCGGGTGGTTGTTGCTGTACGCGATCCTGCGCACGCAGGACGCGTTCTTCGTGCCGCACGCGCTCAACCCGCTCGGCTACCACTCCGCGCCGTGGAACGTCACGTTCAACACCGTCTCGTCGTTCATGACGAACACGAACTGGCAGTACTACTCGGGCGAGACGACGATGACCTATTTCAGCCAGATGCTGGGGCTGACCGTGCAGAACTGGCTGTCGGCGGGAATTGGGATCATCGTCGCGGTTGCGCTCGTGCGCGGGATCGTCGGGCGCAGTGGCAAGAGCCTCGGGAATTTCTGGCAGGACCTGGTGCGCACGATCCTCTACGTGCTTGCACCCCTCTCGGTGTTTGCGGCGCTCGTGCTCGTTTCCCAGGGGGTGATCGCGAACTTCTCCGATTACCTCACCGTGCACACGATCACCGGTCTGACGCAGACGATCGGCATGGGGCCGGTCGCCTCGCAGGAGGCGATCAAGATGCTCGGCACGAACGGCGGCGGGTTCTTCAACACGAACTCCGCGCACCCGTTCGAGAACCCGACTCAGTTCACCAACTTCTTCGAGATGCTGCTCGTGCTCGTGATTCCGGCGGGGCTCGTGTTCATGTACGGGCGGATGACGGGCAACCGCCGCCAGGGGTACGCGATCTACGGGACGATGATGCTGATGTTCCTCGGCGCGGTCGCCGTCGCCTACATCGCCGAGGCCCACGGCTCGCCCGCCCAGCACGCGGCCGGCCTGCATACAGGTGTGATCGACGGGTCGACCGGCGGCAACATGGAAGGCAAGGAGCAGCGCTTCGGGATCGCCGGCTCGGCGCTGTTCGACGTCATTACGACGGTGACCTCATGTGGTGCCGTCAACAGCGCGATCGAGTCGTTCACCGGGATCGGCGGCGCCGTTCCCTTCGCCAACCTCTCCGCCAGCGAGGTGATCTTCGGCGGCGTCGGCACCGGTCTCTACTCGATCCTGCTCTACGTCCTGCTCGCGGTGTTCATCGGCGGGCTGATGGTCGGGCGCACGCCCGAGTGGCTCGGCAAGAAGCTCGAGGCGCGCGAAATCAAGCTCGCGGGGCTCGGCATCCTGATCACGCCGCTCGCGGCGCTGTTCTGCACGGCGCTCGCGACCGCGTCGAAATCCGGGCGCGCGTCGATCTCCGAAGCGGCGACCTCGGCGACGCTCGGCGTGCACACGCCGCAGGCGTTCTCCGAGACGTTCTACGCCTACCTCTCGCAGGCGAACAACAATGGCTCGGCGTTCGCCGGCTACACCGGCTTCATCCAGCCCAACGCCGGCAACCTCGGCTCGCACGGGGTCACGTTCGCCGACCTGCTCGGTGGCTTCGACATGATCTTCGCGCGCTACGCGCCGATCCTCTTCGCCCTGGCCGTCGCGGGCGCGCTCGCGGGTAAGCGTGTGACACCTGCGGGTCTGGGGACGATGCGCACCGACAACCCTACATTCGTCGTTCTCTTAATTGGCGTGATCGTGCTCGTGGGGGCATTGACCTTCTTCCCCGCCCTGCTCCTTGGCCCGATCGTGCAAGGCCTGACCGGACACCTCTACTAAGCGGGATTGAAGCCCGCCCACCCGGCCCCCCTCCCGACCTCCCCCCAATTCCAATTCAACGCTTACCAAGAAATACACAGAAAAGATGAAACGCGACATCACCACATCGGTTATTGGCATCATCATCTTCACGGTCCTGCTGGGGATCGTGTATCCCCTGGCCATAACCGGCGTCAGCCAGGTCGCGTTCCCCTCTAATGCAAATGGCCAGAAGCTCTATGTACACGGCAGGCTCGTCGGCTCGAGGCTGATCGGTCAGAACTTCGGCACGCCGGTGCTCGAACATGGCAAGCCCAAGGAAGTGAAAGGCGCCGTCGTCACCGAACCGGATCCGCGCTACTTCCAATCGCGTCCCTCGGCGACCGAAGGCGGGGCGTACAACGCCGCCGCGAGCACGTTCTCGAACAAAGGGCCGAACTCGGTGAAGACAAAGGAACAGAACGAAGAAAACATCAAGGCCTACCTCGAACTTAACAAGAACCCGGCGACCAAAACCGAATACGACCCCGGCCTGACCGTCGCGCGGATCCCGGTCGACGCCGTCAACACCTCCGCCTCCGGCCTCGACCCCGAAATCTCGCCCGCGAACGCCTGGATCCAGGCCCATCGCGTCGCGGCCGTGCGCCACCTCCCGCTCGCGACCGTCGACGGGCTGATCGCCAAGTACACATCCGGGCGAGGACTCGGCTTCTCCGGCGAGGAAGGCGTGAACGTACTCTCGCTCAACCTGGCTCTGGATCGACTCACAGGCAGGGCGGGCTGATGTTCGTGCTCGATCGACTCACAGGAAGGACCCCCTGATGTCAAACGGGGTGGGTGGGCCCATTAAAAACGAACGCCAGGCCGTCTCGCTGTTCCAGCGCGAGATCGTCACGCGCGCGCTGATCGACAGCTTCAAGAAGCTCGACCCGCGCATCCAGATCCGCAACCCGGTGATGTTCGTCGTCGAGATCGGCTCCGTCATCACCTCGATCACCTGGCTGATCCAGGCCTGCGGCGGCAAGCCCCTCGGCGGCGGCAACGAGCCCGCCTGGTACACGCTCACGATCGCGATCTGGCTGTGGCTGACGGTCGTGTTCGCGAACATGGCCGAGGCATTCGCCGAGGGCCGCGGCCGCGCGCAGGCCGACACGCTGCGCAACATGCGTAAGGAGACGGTCGCCGTGCTGCGCGACGGCACCACGAAGGCGGCCTCCGAGCTCGCGCGCGGCGACGTCGTGGTCGTGCCCGCCGGCGAGCTGATCCCCGGCGACGGCACCGTGATCGAGGGCATCGCGACCGTCGACGAGTCCGCGATCACCGGCGAGTCCGCGCCCGTGATCCGCGAGTCCGGCGGCGACCGCAGCGCCGTCACCGGCGGCACGCGCGTGACCTCCGACGAGATCGTCGTCGAAATCACCCAGGAGCCCGGCCAGTCGTTCCTCGAGCGCATGATCGCGCTGGTAGAGGGGGCCGAACGGCGCAAGACGCCGAACGAGATCGCGCTCAACATCCTGCTCGCCGCGCTCACCCTGATCTTCATGATCGTCGTCGCCACGCTCCGCCCCTTCGGCCTGTTCGCCGGCACCGAAGTCTCCGAGACGACCCTGATCGCGCTGCTCGTCGCGCTGATCCCGACCACGATCGGGGCGTTGCTCTCGGCGATCGGGATCGCCGGCATGGACCGGCTCGTGCGGCGCAACGTGCTCGCCCTCTCGGGCCGCGCGGTCGAGGCCTCCGGCGACGTCGACGTGTTGCTGCTCGACAAGACCGGCACGATCACGATCGGCAACCGCCTCGCCTCCGAGTTCGTGCCGATGCCGGGCGTGCCCGAGTCCGAGCTGGCCGAGGTCGCGCAGCTCGCCTCGCTCGCCGACGAGACGCCCGAGGGCCGCTCGATCGTCGTGCTCGCCAAGACCTACGGCATCCGCGAGCACGACATGACGACGCTCAACGCTGAGTTCGTGCCCTTCACCGCGCAGACCCGCATGAGCGGCGTCGACCTCGACGGCCGGCGTCTGCGCAAGGGTGCGGGCGACTCGATCGTCGCGCTCGTGCAGTCCGAAGGCGGCTCGCCCCCGCCGGAGCTGCAGATCGAGCTCGATCGGATCGGCAACGAGGGCGGCACCCCGCTCGCGGTCGCGCGCGACAACCAGGTGCTCGGCGTGATCTACCTCAAGGACACGATCAAGGAGGGCATGGCCGCCCGCTTCGAGCAACTGCGCGCGATGGGCATCAAAACCGTGATGGTCACCGGCGATAACCGCCTCACGGCCGCCAAGATCGCGCAGGAGTCCGGCGTCGACGACTTCCTCGCCGAAGCCACGCCCGAGCGCAAGCTCGCCCTGATCAAGGAGCAGCAGGCCGACGGGCGGCTCGTCGCGATGACCGGCGACGGTACGAACGACGCGCCCGCGCTGGCGCAGGCGGATGTGGGGGTGGCGATGAACACGGGGACCCAGGCCGCCCGCGAGGCGGGGAACATGGTCGATCTGGATTCGAACCCGACGAAGCTGATCGAGATCGTCGAGGTCGGCAAGCAGCTGTTGATTACCCGTGGGGCTCTCACTACGTTCTCGATCGCCAACGACGTGGCCAAGTACTTCGCGATCCTGCCGGCGGTGTTCATCTCCACCTATGCCACGACCGCGGGAGGCAAGGGGCCGCTGCACGTGCTCAACATCATGGACCTCGGCAGCCCCCAGAGCGCGATCGTCTCGGCGATCATCTTCAACGCGCTCGTCATCCCCCTTCTGATCCCGCTTTCGCTGCGCGGGGTTCGCTACCGGCCGATCGGGGCCTCCGCGCTGCTGCGGCGCAATCTTTGGATCTACGGGCTCGGCGGGATCGTTGCTCCTTTTATCGGGATCAAGTTGATCGACCTGATCGTTCACAATCTGCTTGGCGCCTGATCGGCTCAGGATCGGCCTTCCCTGTTGCCGTCGCAGGCCCGGCCTTCCTCCCGGCCGGCATAAGCCCGTCCGTGATGAAGTCTGTTCCTGCTCGGCTGACTCGGCCCGGGGGTCACCACATCGTTGATCGAGGCGTTCTGGGGGCGTATGCAGATCGAACTCCTCGTCCGGCTTTGTAGCCAGGCCCTTGATCTCTAGCGGTCGTGGAGTGCGAGTAGGCTCGCTTGGGATGAGTCTGACCTCGCATCTTCATGATGGTGGTAGTCCGGTACGTGGATGGTTCGCCGAGAACCTCTCACAGACCAGGTCGGTGGTTGGTGCGGGAAACGATCTGCTGTGCGGCAGTCCTCGCTCCCCGTGCCTGCTTGCGTCGCCGGACGGCTGTGATGTCGCCCTGTCTGGAACGGCGATCGACTACTTGGTCCGCGCAACTATGCGACGTGGCGCACTGGACCACACAGTCGCTACCAACGGCGCCATTTGTATCTTCCTCGAGAAGTCGAGCGCGGGGGGCCTCGCAGGAATGCGCCTGGTGTCCGAAGCCGTCTCGGCTCTCGAAGAGCACGTACCGTGGGAGGGACAACTCGACGCCAAGAGGCTGTGCGAGGTGTGCCGGATGTGCCTCGTGCTCGCCCGCTTCGAGCAGTTCCGCCGTGCCGGGTCACGGGTGTGGCAATACGTCGGCGAGCCACTACTGGACGAGCCGACGTTGGGCGAGTATGCGAAGCGCGTAGTGCCAGAGGCATGCCTCTTGGACCTGCAGACGATTGGCGCGGCGGTGATCGATGATCACTCCGATCTGCGAGGCGCGGAGCCTCTGACGCTGAACCCGACGTTCGATCTGAGCGTCGCGCTCGGCGGGGCCGACGCCGATCTGATCGCCAACGAGACACTATGGGACCTGAAGTCCACGGCTCGCAAGGCAAGCGTCTTCGGGCGTGAGGAGCTGTGGCAGCTAATCGGATACGCCCTGGCAGACATCAGCGACGCCTACGCGATCAGATCGGTGGGAATTATCGCTGTCAGGCGGCGGATCAGAGCCCAATGGCCGCTCATTGACCTGCTGGGCGAATTGTCAGGAGATTCGAGATCGCTGAAGCGTTGGAGAGCCGAGTTCGCCGAAGTCGTACAGGCCACGCAAGAGGACCCGGTCGCCAGAGCTCGACTTCGTGCGGACTGAATCGCTGGACGACTTCGCGCAGGCGCGATTGAGCACGATGGCGCTGGTCGTAAAGCGCTAGGAGTTCGGCTGGCTTTGGGCTCAGAGGCGCCCGGCTGCGCGCTCGGTGGCGATCAACGCGGCGAGGTCGCTGAGCGCTGTCTCGGGTGGGATTGCTTGGGCTGGTTGGCGTAGGTGGTCGGGTGCGCCCGGTGGGTGCAGGTGGTAGGGGGACTCGGGGTGCCCGTTGGGGTCGAACTCGTGGCGAAGACGGGCGTCGCCGGCCTGTCCGTGGTAGGAGTAGCCGTGTAGGTAGAGGCCCTCGCGCTGTTGCGCGTCGGGTAGGGGATGTTCTGACCAGCGCTCGAGGAGCGTGAAGGTGATCCGCTCGTCGGGCTCGGCGTCCTCGTCCTCATCTGCGTTGGGCAGGAATACCGCTCGCATGTGGATGAGTCCGAGCGGTGGATCGTCTTCCCAGCGTGGGTGCTCGCGTCCGCTGAAGTCCAGCAGATACCCCCGGGCGTTTAGCAGCGCGTGGAGCTCCTCGAAGCGGCGCGAGACGAATGTGCTGATGTGCGACACCGCGCGTTTCTACCAGAGCAGCACGGGGGTGGCGCCCGAGACTGCCTGCCTCGCCTTTTGGCCGCATCCGTCGATTTTGTAGATCTAGAGGATATCTCTGATACTCTTGATTCCTCAACGGCGCTGGCTGGAGGTGCGCAATGGCTGATTTCGATAGGCAGTATTGGAAGATCAAGGACTTCGCCGAGCACTTCGGCTTGGACAAGAGCACGGTCTACAACAAGATCGAGCGGGGCGAGATCCGCGCCATCCGCATCGGCAAGACGGCGCTGCGCATTCCCACCACGGAGGTCCAGCGTGTGCTGGACAGCTTCGTAGAGCCACGCGAGCAGCCCCACGACCTGCTGGCACGCACGGAAGACTTCCAAGCTCGCACCGGACGCTTGCCGGCAGACTTCGCCGACGCTTGGCGGGCGGGCAAGATCAAAGACACGCCGCAGAACGCACGCGACGCGATCGAGGCCCTCGCCCTACGCGAGGCACTGCAAGCCGCCATCGTTCACGCGTAGGCACCGACGGACCAGCGCCGCCGAGTCGCCGTGGGCGACAATGCCCGCGTGACGTCTGAACGCGGGCACCTCAAGGTCTTCATTGGCATGGCTCCTGGGGTGGGGAAGACCTACAGGATGTTGCAGGAGGGGGCCGCTGAGGCTGAGAGCGGGCGGGATGTGGTTGTCGGCTACCTCGAGTCCCACGGGCGGGCGGAGACCGTTGCTCAGGCTGAGGGACTGGAGGTAGTTCCCCGCAGGAAGGTCGTCTACCGGGGGACGCCTTTGGAGGAGATGGATCTGCCGGCGGTGCTCGCTCGGAAACCGGAGCTGTGTTTGATCGACGAGCTCGCGCACACGAACGCGCCGGGGGTCGAGCATGAGAAGCGCTATGAGGATGCGCGCGATGTGATCGAGGCGGGGATCGACGTGTTCTCGACCGTCAACGTCCAGCACCTGGAGTCGCTGAACGACCAGATCACGCAGCTGACGGGGTCGGTCACGCGCGAGACGATTCCCGACGAGGTGCTGTCGATGGCGGATGAGATCGTGCTGATCGATCTGACGCCGGAGGCGCTGATCGCGCGCTTGAAAGCGGGGAAGGTCTACCGGCCCGAGCGGGTGCAGGCGGCGCTGAACAACTTCTTCAAGATCGAGAACCTCGCGGCGCTGCGCGAGACCGCGCTGCGCCAGGTGGCGGAGGACGTCGAGGTCAAGCGGCTCGTGCGCGCGCCCGGCTCCGACCGACTCGTGCCGGCTACGCGCCGCGACGAGGAAGGGCTGGGCGACCCGGAGCGTGGTCCGCGGGCGAGCGCACAGACCGCGCCGCAGGCGATCGCCGAGCGGCTGCTCGCGCTGGCGACGCTCGAGCCGCATTCCGAGCGGGTCGTGCGGCGGGCGTGGCGCTCGGCGCAGCGGCTGGACGCCGAGCTCGACGTGCTTGTCGTGCGGCCCTCCGGGCGCGCGCCCAGCGAGGAGGACCGCAAGCGGCTGGAGGCGTTGCGGCGGTTGTGCGCGATGCTCGGCGCGCGGCTGCACGTCGAAGAGGGCGACGACGTCGCCGCGGTCGCGATCCGCCTCGCGCGCTCGCTCGGCAGCACCTACGTGCTGCTCGGCGCGCCGTCCTCACCGAAGGGCCTGCGCCGGCTCGGCGCCGGTTCCTCCGATCGCGCGCTGCCGATGCGGCTGCTGCGCGGCCTGCCGGGCGTCGACATCCGGATCATCGCCGACCCGGCGCTGCGCGGACAGGCGGGGGAGGCGGAGGCGTTCGACGAGGCTGGTGGGTAACTACGTGCGGGTCCGGGCGTAGGCGTCGTATCATGATATTCTTCATGATCATGAAGACAGCTAAGATAACGAGTGGGGGGCAGATCTCGATTCCCTCGCGGATTCGTCACCGGTGGGGCACTTCGACTTTGGCGCTGGAGGATCTCGGGGATCGGATCGTGCTCAGGCCGGCGCCCGACGATCCGATCGCCGCGGCGCGTGGCGCTCTGGCCGGAGAGATGTCGATGAGCAGCGGGCAGTTGCGCAAGGCGGCGCGGGAGGCCGAGGCGGCCTCCGAGAGCCGTCCCCGTCCCCGTCCGGGCCGGCGTCGGGCGCGCGCCAAGTGAGTGTCTTGCTGGACGCCTTCGCGCTGATCGCGCTGCTGGCGGATGAGCCGGCGGCGGACGATGTCGAGGCGCTGCTGCGAGCGGGCGAGGCGGCGATCACCGCCGTCAACCTGGCCGAGGCGCTGGATGTGCTCCAGCGCGTCCAGGGGATGCCCTCCGAGCGCGTTCGGGAAGTGACGATGCCGCTTGTCGGTGAGCGCATGAAACTTCTGCCGATCGACGAGCGGATCGCCCGCGACGCCGCCGACATCCGGGCGCGCCGCTACCACCGAACTCGTGCCCCGCTGTCGCTCGCGGACTGCATCCTGCTGGCCGCGACGGGAGAGTCCGACACGCTCGCCACAGCCGACGCGCCCCTGATCCGCGCGGCCGAAGCGGAGAACGTGCAAGTCAGGGCGCTGCCCCGCTGATCGCGGGACTGATACCGGTAACTCCCCCGGGCGGATCGGGCTCGTTGCGCGCCAGCCGCATCGCGCCCAGCGCGAGCAGGCCGCAGACGGCGGCGATCGGGGCGAGCACCTTCAGCGGGTAGGAGCTGAAGGTCGGGTGGTCGATCGTGCTCAGCGCGGTGTTGTCGCCGGCTTTGACGATCGATTCCAGGCCCGCGTGGTCGATCCCGAGCACGGTCGGCGCGAGCACGGCGAACAGGCACCAGCCGGCGAGCACGAGCAGGCCGATCGCGAGCGAGCGGTTGGTCAGCTGCAACCGCGGCGTCGCCCACGCGGCCAGCACGATCCCGCCGCCCGCCGCCAGCAGGAACGGCCAGATCCCGCCCCAGCCGCGGCCGAGGCCGTAGGCGGAGGCGATCGTCGGCTGGAACAGCGCCTGGCGCAGGTAGCGCGCCCATACGACCGTCTCGGTCTCGTAGCCGACGAGCGGGTGCGTGATCGTCGCGATCACCGTCGTCGCGATCGAGATGCCCGCGAGCGCGACCGTCGGGCCGGGCCAGCGCTTCAGCGCGAGCGCGACCGGGAACGCGAGGAACGGCAGCAGCGTGTCGAGGAAGCGCGGGCCCATGAAGCCGCCGCCGAACGGCAGGTAGTAGCCCGAGTTGTAGCCGAGGTAGCAGACGCAGATCGCGGTGATCGTCAGCGCCTCGGCGCGGTTGCCGCGCTTGTACAGGAGCACCGTGCCGAGCCCGCCGAGCGCGAGGATCGGCGAGATCGTCAGCAGGCCGCGCGAATCGAACAGCAGCGTCGCGAGCACCTTCAGGTTGGGCACGTCGATCCCGAAGAAGCCCTGCTGCTGGCGGGGGATGCTCGAGTAGGCGAGGTGCGTCCAGGAGTGGAAGGCGTAGTGGTTGTAGAGCAGCAGCGGCACGATCCCGATCAGCCCGCCGAGCACGTACGCGCCGCCGCGCCGCGCGACACCGCCCGGCGTGAACGCGTCTCGCCGCGACAGCAGATATCCGCCGAGCACGAGCGCGGCGAAGAACGTCGGGTACTCCGAACTGAACGCGTAGCCCATCGCCAGCCCGGCTATCCCCAGCAGCATCGGGCTCGGCGGCCCCTCGCGCTCGCGCAGCATGATCCAGAACGCGGCGAACGCGAGGAACGTCGTGAACACGTGGCTGAACAGCAGCGTCGAGAGCGGCAGCACCATCGTGCCCAGCCCCAGCGCGACCGCGGCGGCGGCGCCGTAGCCGGGCTCGAAGCGCTCGGCCACGCGCCACACGAGCAGCAGCAGCAACAGGCCCGGCAGCACGTTCGCCCACAGGCCGACGAGGTAGATCATCTCGTCGCCCGGATGGTTCGGCGGTGCCACGTGGTTATCTGTCCACGATTCGGCCCCGACGAGCTTCAGCCCGTCGTAGAACGGCAGCGAGAACAGCGCCATGCCGGGCGCGCGGGCGGAGTAGTAGTGGCCCTTGTAGTAGGCCTTGTCGCCTGTGTTCGACTGGTAGGAGTCGATCGTCGTCCCGCCTTCGTTGAGCGTGCGGACGAGGTCGTAGTGCGAGGTCTGGTTCCAGGAGAAGCTCTGGATGATCGTCGCGTAGGAGAACCCCACGAGCAGGATCGCGGCTAGCGCGAGACGTTTCTTCGTGATCATCCGTCGGTCCCGTGCAGGGCGGCCGGCCCGGGCCCGATCTCGTAGATCGCGAGCGAGCCGACGCGCCGGCGCGTGATCCCGAGGCCCGCGATCGGCTTCATCGCGGCCGCGGCCGGGTCGGGCGGCTCGGCGATCACGGGGCCGTGTTCGGGCGGCAGTTCTTTCGGCAGCACCGTGTGCAGCACGACCGTCTTGATCCCGTAGAAGCGCAGCTTCTCGACGCTCGCCCGGTCGGGGAAGCCGTTCATGCCGCCGCGCAGGTCGTCGACCTGGGGCATGTCGAACGTCGAGTTGCCGATCGGGATCTTGTAGAAGCCGTCGGTCGAGAAGTACTGCCAGATGCGGTCGAGCGCCCCGTCGGTGGGCAGATCGAGCAATGGTCCGGGCAGGCCGACCTCGGCCTGCGCCGGCTGCGGCACCTTCGGGTGGCCGAGGTGTCCGGCCCCTTCGCCGACGATCCCGATCGCGAGCACCACGCCGGTCAGCGCGCCGACGGTGCTCAGCGAGCGCTTCTTCCCCCAGGCATCCATGCGCAGCGCCAGCCACTGCGCGCCCGCGCCCGCGAGCAGCGCGTAGAAGAGCGTCGCCAGCGTGAACACGCGCCCCGGCACGCGCACGCCGTCCCAGCCGGGGGCGTAGTCGTAGAGCAGCCGGTAGGGATAGCCCGCGCCGGTCAAGCCCATGCCCATCGCGAGCACCGAGCAGACGACGATCCCCGCGAGCAGGCCGAGCCGCAGGCGGCGCGTGTAGACGCCGGCGCACAGGCCGGCGATAGCGAGCAGCAGGATCACGCCGCCGGGCCAGAAGACGTCCTCGTTCTTGGAGTGCACTTTCGCGCGCATCCCGGAGGTCGCGCTGCCCCAAATACGGTTCTCCGAAGACGCGGAGAACAACGCGGCGGGGCCGGACGAGTAGTTCTCCACTTCCTTCAGCGTGCGCTTGGCCGTCGGGTACTCTTCCGCGACCTTCAGGTAGGGCCGCGCCTGGTAGACGGTGACGACGCCGAGCGCGGCGATCCCGATCAGCGTGACCGCGAGCAGGCGGCGGGGGATCAGCGGGCCGCGCGCTCGGGCCGAGCGGGCCGGCCGTACGCTCGCGGGTGGCTGAGAGCTCGTGTCCGTGTCGGGGCCCTCGCCTGGGGCCGCAGTCGCGCCCTCGGAGGAGGCGGCGCGCGCCCGCGATCCTTCTTCCCAGGCCGGCCCCGGGGCGAGCCGCCCGCGCCACCAGAACCACAGCACGAGCAGCCCCAGCACAAGCAGCAGGTAGGTGTACTGCAGGCCGAGCGTGAAGCCGAGGCTGACCTGCCAGGCGGACACCAGCCAGCCGGCGAGCACGAGCCCACGGGAGCCGCGCCGGTAGCCGCGCAGCAAGAGGAACATCGCCAGCACGAAGCCGCCGGAGGAGATCACGTGCAGGTGCCCGGCCTCGGTGACCCGGTAGGGGGCGTAGGCGAAGGCGACGCCCGCGGCGGCCGCGGCGTACCAGCGCAGGCCGAGCTCGCGCGCGAGCAGGTAGGCGCCGACGAAGCACAGCGACCAGGCCCACAGGAACAGCAGGTTGTAGCGGACGAGCGCGGCGACCGTGCCCGAGCCGAAGAACGCCGCCGGGCCGTAGCCGAGCAGCGAGTCCGAGAAGGCGAGGCTGAGCGGGTGGGGGTAGAAGGCGTTGGAGTCGAACAGGTGCCGCGGGTCGTGCAGCATCGCGTGCCCGACCCACGCGATCTCCCAGGCGGTGCGCACCGGATCGCCGAGATCCGGGGCGATGTGGGTCGACATGTGCAGGACCAGCGGCCAGCTCGTCAGCACCGCGAGCAGCACGGCGGCGAGGATCGCCCACAGCAGCTCCGCGCGCCCGATCGCGGGCGAGGCGGGCCACCGTCGCTCGCGCCGCTCGACGGGTGCGGTCGAGGGGCTCTCAATCAGCGTGCTCGCCATTCGCCGAGGAGCATACGGGAGGCGTCTGCTGCCAGGCGCAGCCAGGATTGCTGCCGGGTGCGGCTGGATATGTCCGTTCCGGCGTACGGCGGCATTCGCTTGGGCCGTGCCGTCGAGTCGATCTGCGTCACAATGAGCACATGCGGGTCTTGGTGGTGGGGTCAGGAGGCGTTGGGGCGGCGTTCGCGGCGATCGCGCAGCGACGCCCCGTCTTCGAGCGGGTCGTGATGGCCGATGTCGCGCTCGAGCGCGCGCAGGCGGTGGTGGAGCGGCTGGGCGAGCCCGATCGCTTCGGCGCCGAGCGCGTCGATGCCTCGAGCGAGGCCGACCTCGTCGAGCTGATCGGCCGCGCGCGGCCCGACGCCGTGCTGAACGCCTGCGACCCGCGCTTCAACGAGCCGATCTTCGACGCCTGCCTGCGGGCGCGCGTGACCTACCTGGACATGGCGATGACGCTCTCCCATCCCCATCCCGAGCGGCCGTACGAGCTGACGGGCGAGATGCTCGGCGACAAGCAGTTCGCCCAGGAGCAGGCGTGGAAGGACGCCGGCCTGCTCGCGCTCGTCGGGATCGGCGTCGAGCCCGGTCTGTCGGACATCTTCGCCCGCCACGCCGCCGACGAGCTGTTCTCGCAGATCGAGGAAGTCGGCGTGCGCGACGGCGCCGACCTCGTCGTCGAGGGCTATGACTTCGCGCCGACGTTCTCGATCTGGACGACGATCGAGGAGTGCCTGAACCCGCCGCTTGATCTGGGAGCGCGGGCGCGGCTTCTACACGACGGCGCCGTTCTCCGAGCCGGAGACGTTCACGTTCCCCGAGGGCATCGGCGAGGTCGAGTGCGTGAACGTCGAGCACGAGGAGGTCGTGCTGATCCCGCGCTTGCTCGACTGCGAGCGCGTGACGTTCAAGTACGGGCTCGGGCAGGAGTTCATCGACGTGCTCTCGACGCTCCACAAACTCGGGCTCGACTCGACCGATCCCGTGTCCGTCCGCGGCACGCAGGTGGCCCCCCGCGACGTGGTCGCCGCCGTGCTGCCCGACCCCGCGACGCTCGGCGAGCGCATGAGCGGGCGTACGTGCGCGGGAACGTGGGTGACGGGCACGGGCAAGGAGGACTCCCGTCCGCGCTCGACCTACCTGTACCACGTGGTCGACAACGAGACGACGATGCGCGAGTACGGCTCGCAGGCGGTCGTCTGGCAGACGGCGATCAACCCGGTCGTCGCGCTGGAGCTGCTCGACCGCGGGGAGTGGCAGGGCACGGGTGTGCTCGGCCCCGAGGCGTTCCCGCCGGGGCCATTCCTCGAGCTGCTCGCCGAGTACGGCTCGCCCCATGGGCAGATGGAGTTACCTGCCGGCTGACCGCGCCTGTCCCTGGCGCTCGCGATCCCCGACGCGGATCGCGGCGGCGGGCGGGCCGGACGGCAGAGGGCGCGTGCGGCTGGGCGTGTGCGGCCGGCGGCCGGCTCGCCGGTGCGTTCTCAGAAGTGCGCCGGCGCGTGCTCGACGGGTCGCTCGAGCAGTCCCGGTTCCGATGTTTCCGTTTTCCGGGTGAAGTAGGAGCGATATGCAGCCCGCGGCCATAGCACGACCATCAAGACCGCGCCGAGGATCATGCCGCCGACGCCGAACCAGAGCGGCAGCGTGATGCCGGCCAGCACCTGGTGTTCGGCGTTTTCGGCGTGGCCGTAGTAGATCACCGCGTAGACGCCGACGCCGTAGAGGATCGCGCCTCCGAGCACCGGGCCGACGCCCAGCAGCAGCGCCTTGCGCAGGCTGCGGCCGAGCTCGTGCCGGTAGTACCAGGCGCAGGCGAAGCCGGTCGAGCCGTAGTAGAAGCAGACCGGGAAGCCGAGCGCGATCACGGCGTCTTCGAGCACGCTGCTCGAGAGCAGGATCAGCGGCACGGCGGTGGCGATCGACAGCAGCCCGAAGCCGATCGTGGAGACGGTCGGCGTGAAGTAGCGCGGGTGGATTGTGCCGAACACCGACGGGATCGACTTCCAGTGGGCCATCGAGAGCGTCGTGCGGGCGGTCGGCAGGATCGTCGTCTGCGTCGAGGCGGAGGCCGATGTCAGCACGGCGATGATCAGGAACTTGACGCCGACGCTGCCGAGCACCGGTTTGCCGAGCGCGCTGAGCACGTCTTCGGCGTTGTTTTCGTTGGCCAGGAAGCCGACGCCGTGGAAGGATTGGGCGCTGGTCGAGACGAGCAGGTAGATGCCGACGAGCAGCAGCGTCGAGACCACCGCCGCCCGGCCCGGCCCCTCGCTGGGGTCCTCGGACTCCTCGTTGACCGCCACGCCCGAGTCCCAGCCCCAGTAGAGGAACAGGCCGAGCAGCATCGCCACGACGAGGTCCTTGAAGTTCATGGCGAAGGGGTTGAACCAGGAGGCCTGCGGCTGAATCGAGTTCGTCGGGTGGCCGCTGTAGACCTTGACCAGCGCGGTCACCGCGAACACCGCGAGGATCACCACCTCGAAGCTCAGCAGCAGTTGCTGGATGCGGGCCGAGAGCTCGATCCCGCGATAGCAGATCCAGCTCATCAGCACGATCCACAGCACCGCCCCCACGAGCGCGGCGATCTGGTGGGTTTCCGCCCATCGCCAGTCGAATAGCTTGAAGGTGTAGATCGCGGCGATGTCGGCGAGCGAGGCCATCACCAGCAGGTCGGCCCAGAAGATCGCCCAGCCGTTCATCCAGCCCATGGCGGGCCCGAAGGCGCGGGTGGTCCAGGCGAAGGTGGTGCCGGCATCGGGGTCGGCGCGGTTGAGATATTTGTAGGCCGAGGCGACGAGCAGCATCGGGATGAACGACACGAGCAGCACCGCCGGGGCATGGACGCCGACGCCTTTGTCGAGCACGATGAAGCCCAGGGAGGCCGCGAGCGAGTAGGCGGGCGCGGTCGAGGCGACCCCGATCACGATGTTCGACAGGTAGCCGATCGCGTTTTTCTTCAGCCCCTTGTCGATCACGCCCTCCCGTTTGGGGGCTCCCGGTGCGTCTACGCTGACGGTGGCCATCTCCTGCTCCTCTCGGGTGCAGTTGTTCGGTGTTGTGGCAAAAGTTACGTCCTCAACTGGCGGCGGACAAGGGGCGCGATCCCCAAAACGTCCTGCCGGATTTGTACATCTAGTACAATCTCGGGGATGCTTGTTGACCGGCTGGTGCCTTGAGCTAGACATCTCGGCGGAGTACCGTTGTCCTCAGTGTCTAGCTGAATGCGACGCGTCCGGGAGGAGAGTGCGCGATGGCAACCACATCGATCAACGCCGCCGAGGAGGCCCGCGGGCAGGGCGGAGGCTACGCCCCCGGGGACCTGCAGGAGCTGGCCAAGCGCCACCTGTGGATGCACTTCACGCGGATGGGTGTGTACGAGCACAGCGACGTCCCGATCATCGTGCGCGGAGACGGCTGCTACGTGTACGACGAGCACGGCAAGCGCTACCTCGACGGGCTGTCGGCGCTGTACTGCGTGAACATCGGCCACGGCCGCGCCGAGCTCGGCGAGGCCGCGGCGCGCCAGGCAAAGGAGCTCGGCTTCTACACGAACTGGAGCTACGCCCACCCGCGCTCGATCGAGCTCGCGACACGGATCGCCGAGCTCGCGCCCGGGGAACTGAACCGCGTGTTCTTCACGTCGGGGGGGTCGGAGGCGGTCGAGTCGGCGTGGAAGCTCGCGAAGGCCTATCACGCCGCGCAGGGCGAGCCGACGAGGACGAAGCTGATCTCGCGCAAGCTCGCCTACCACGGCACCTCGATGGGCGCGCTGACGGCGACCGGCGTGCCCGCGCTGCGCACCCCGTTCGAGCCGCTGACGCCGGGCGGGCATCACGTGCCGAACACGAACTCGTATCGCTGGAGCGAGGATCGCGATGAGCTGTGGGCGGCCGATCAGATCGAGGAGGCGATCCTGTTCGAGGGGCCCGAAGACGGTCGCGGCCGTGATCCTCGAGCCGGTCCAGAACAGCGGCGGCTGCTTCGTGCCGCAGGACGGCTACTTCCAGCGCGTGCGCGAGATCTGCGACCGGCACGGGGTGCTGTTGATCTCCGACGAGGTGATCTGCGCGTGGGGCCGGCTCGGGCGTTGGTTCGGCTGCGAACGCTTCGACTACGAGCCGGACGTGATCACGATCGCGAAGGGCCTGACCTCCGCGTACGCGCCGCTCGGCGCGGTGCTCGCGTCAGACCGCGTCGCCGAGCCGTTCCTGCACGGGACGGAGACGTTCACGCACGGCTTCACGTTCGGTGGGCACCCGATCGCGTGCGCGGTCGCGCTCGCGAACATCGATGTGATGGAGCGCGAGGATCTGTGCGGGCACGTGCGCGCGAACGAGGGCCGCTTCCGCGAGATGCTCGAGGGTCTGCGCGATCTGGAGATCGTCGGCGACGTGCGCGGCGCGGGCTACTTCCAGGCGATCGAGCTCGTCAAGGACAAGCGCACGAAGCGAGACGTTCAACCACGAGGAGTCCGAGCAGCTGTTGCGCGGATTCCTCTCCGGCGAGTTGTACAAGCGCGGCCTGATCTGCCGCACCGACGATCGCGGCGACCCGGTCGTGCAGCTCTCGCCGCCGCTGATCGCGGGCGAGGAGCAGTTCGCGGAGATCGAGTCGATCCTGCGCCCGGTGCTGACCGAGGCGGGGGAGCGGATGGGGAGATGGAGCTCACCGTAGAGAGCCTCGTCGCGGAGCTCGGGCTGACGCTCGTCTCGGGGCTCCAGTCCGCGCAGGCGCACGTGCGCTGGGTGCACAGCACCGAGCTGACCGACCCGACGCCGTGGCTGAAAGGGGGCGAGCTGCTGCTGACGATGGGGATCCAGCTGGACGGCCCGAAGGCCCAGCGCGAGCTGATCGACCGCCTCGCCGACCACGAGATCGCGGGGCTCGGGTTCGGCACGGGCTTCACCCACAGGAAACTGCCGGCGGCGCTCGTGACGGCGGCGCGCAAGCGCGAGTTCCCGCTGTTCGAGGTTCCCTACGAGCTGCCGTTCATCGCGATCACCGAGCGCGCGTTCGCGCAGCTCGTGAACGAGCGCTACGAAATGCTGCAGCGCAACATGGTCGGCGACGTGCTCGCCGAGGCGCTCACCGGCCACCTGTATCCCGAGGAGCTGCAGGCGCGCCTGCGCCCGTTCGGGATCGGCGAGCAGGTCGCGGTGCTGGCCTTCTCGACGCCCGACCCGACCGCGGCGGCGGCGCTGCTGGAACGGATCCTCGAGCGCGAGGGCGTGCACAACCTCGTCGCGATCCGCGCCGGCCTGCTGTGCGCGGTGATCGACGCGGACGGGCATGACGAAGGCGGTGAAAGGGGATGGAGCCGGGGACAGGAAGGGGGTTGGCGGGGACCGCGACGATGATCCGATCGCGCTCGCGGGCAAGCTCCGCGGTGAGTTGGCCGAGCGTTTTGGCACGGTCACGGCCGCTGCCAGCCGCGCCGCGCCGGCGCACTCACTGCGGCTGAGCTTCCACGAGGCGCGCTGCGCGCTGGAGGCCGTGCGCTTGCAGGATTGGAACGCTCCGCGAGGTGGGAACGCACCGCGAGGTGGGACCGCGCCCGAGGTCGCCTCCTACAAGGACCTCGGCGCCTTCCAGCTGCTCTTGTCGCTGCAGGACGACGACGCGCTGATCTCCTACTGCCGCGGCGTGCTCGGCCCGGTCGAGCAGGGCGAGGGCGAGTACGGCGACGAGCTGCTGCGCTCGCTCGACGTGTTCATCGAGCACAACGGCCATTGGGAGAAGGCCGCGAGTGCGCTCTACTGCCACCGCCACACCTTGCGCTACCGGATCCGCCGCGTCGAGCAGTTGACCGGGCGCGACTTCTCGCAGGCGCGCGACCGGATCGAGTTCTGGCTGGCGCTCCGTGGAAGAGAGCTCGCAAGATGACCCACGACGAAGGAGACGGGCGACGATGAGGATCGGGGTTCCGACCGAGGTGAAGGTCGACGAGTACCGCGTGGCGATCACCCCCGCGGGCGTGCGCGAGCTGAGCGCGCGCGGGCACGAGGTGCTCGTGCAGGCGGGCGCGGGGCTGGGCAGCGCGTTCGACGACGCGCACTTCACGGCGCAGGGCGCGCGGATCGTGCCCGACGCCGAGGCCGTGTTCGGCGAGGCCGAGATCGTGCTGAAGGTGAAGGAGCCCCAGGCCGCGGAGGTCGGGCTGCTGAGAGAGGGCCAGACGCTGTTCACCTATCTGCACCTCGCGGCCGAGCCGGATCTGGCGCACGGCCTGCAGGCGTCCGGCGCGACGTGCATCGCGTACGAGACGGTCGAAGACGCCGAGGGCCGGCTGCCGCTGCTGGCGCCGATGAGCGAGGTCGCGGGCAAGATCGCCACGCAGGCGGGCGCGTTCATGCTCGAGAAGCCGCTCGGCGGCCGCGGGATCCTGCTGGGCGGCGTGCCGGGCGTGGCGGCCGCGACGGTGCTCGTGATCGGCGGCGGCGTCGTGGGGATGAACGCCGCGTTCATCGCGATCGGGATGCAGGCCGACGTGTTCGTGTTCGATCGCTCGATCGACCGCCTGCGCGAGCTCGAAGTCGCGTTCGGCGGGCGCGCCTCGACCGTGTACTCCTCGACGCTCGCGATCGAGGAGATGCTGCCGCGCGCCGACCTCGTGATCGGCTCCGTACTGATCCACGGCGGCCGCGCGCCGCGCGTGGTCACGCGCGAGCAGCTCGGGCTGATGAAGCGCCACGCGGTGCTCGTCGACGTCTCGATCGACCAGGGCGGATGCTTTGAGACCTCGCATCCGACGACGCACTCGGACCCGACGTATGAAGTCGACGGGATCACGCACTACTGCGTCACGAACATGCCCGGCGCGGTGCCGATCACCTCGACGTACGCGCTGACGAACGCGACGTTGCCGTACGTGCTGGAGCTGGCCGAGTACGGGGTCGACGGCGCCCTGGAGCGCGACCCGGGCCTGGCGAAGGGACTGAACGTGCGCGCGGGCGAGATCACGTACGGAGCCGTCGCGGAAGCGCTCGGCGTCTGATGTCGCATCCAAATGACCGATTTGTGACCGTTTTTTGACGTAAATGCGACAAGAATGTGCCAGGAAGATAAAGGCGGCGGGAGGTGCGTTATACAACAGAGACCACGTAGAACTATCGTGTCACGCAGTCTTAAAAGAATAACAACACCCCCGCCCTCTTTATGTGCCCAAATCACCCCAAATTGTGACGCGAATCCCCGAAATGTGACAGGAATCCCCGAAATGTGACAGGAATCCCCGAAATGTGACAGAGATGCGATGAAAATCACCCAAATGCGCCAAAAATGTGACAGGAAGATAAAGCCGGGCGGAGGCTTGTTATTCAAAAGAGACTGCGTAGAACTATCGTGTCACGCAGTTTAAAAAGAACAACAACGACCGCGGCCCCTTTATGTAAGCAAAGCGCCCATCTTGGAGGAGAGGTTGATATGGCGATCACGGGAGACACACTCGAGAACTTCATCGACGGGGAGCGCGTGCCGGCGCAGGCCGAGCGCGACGAACCAGTGCTGAACCCGGCCACCGGTGAGGAGCTGGCGCGGGCGCCGCAGTCGAGCGCCGCGGACGTCGACCGCGCGGTCAAGGCCGCCCGGCGCGCGTTCGCGGGCTGGTCGCAGACGACGCCGGCCCAGCGCTCGCAGGCGCTGCTCGCGCTCGCGGACCTGATCGACGAGCACGCCGCGGAGCTCGCGCGGCTGGAGGCGCTCAACGCCGGCAAGCCGCTCGCCGCGGTCACCGACGACGAGCTGCCCGTGATGGCCGACAACCTGCGCTTCTTCGCGGGCGCCGCGCGCGTGCTGGAGGGCCGCGCCGCGGGCGAGTACATGGAGGGCTACACCTCCTTCACGCGCCGCGAGCCGGTCGGCGTGATCGGGCAGGTGACCCCCTGGAACTACCCGCTGATGATGGCGATCTGGAAATTCGCGCCCGCCCTCGCGGCGGGCAACACGGTCGTGCTGAAGCCGGCCGAGACGACGCCGCTCACGACCGTGCGATTCGCCGAGCTGGCGGCGGACGTGCTGCCGCCGGGCGTGCTGAACGTCGTGATCGGGCCCGGCCGGCCGACGGGCGAGGCGCTGATCGGCCACCCCGACGTCGACATGCTCGCGCTGACGGGCTCGGTCGATACGGGCAAGCACTTCGCGCGCACCGCCGCGGACACGCTCAAGCGCGTGCACCTCGAGCTCGGCGGCAAGGCGCCGGTCGTCGTCTTCGACGACGTCTCGCTGCAGAGCGCGCTGGAGACGATCGCCGGCACCGGCTACTACAACGCCGGCCAGGACTGCACCGCGGCGACGCGCGTGCTCGCCGGGGCGAAGGTCTACGACGACGTCGTCGCCGGCCTCGCCGCGCAGGCCCAGGGCCTCGTGATCGGCGACACGCTCGCGCCCGAGACGACGCTCGGGCCGGTCAACTCCGCCAAACAGCGCGAGCGCGTCGAGGGCTTCCTCGAGCGCCGCCCCGCGCACGCGGAGATCGTCACCGGCGGCGGCCAGCCCGACCGCGACGGCTTCTTCCTCGAGCCCGCCGTGATCGCCGGGCTGGAGCAGGACGACGAGCTGATCCAGCGCGAGATCTTCGGCCCGGTGATCACCGTGCAGCGCTTCTCCGACGAGGCCCAGGCGATCGAGTGGGCCAACGCGACCCGCTACGGCCTCGCCTCCTCGGTCTGGACGCGGGATGTCGGCCGCGCCCTGCGCGTCTCCAAGGCGCTGCGCTTCGGCTGCGTGTGGATCAACGACCACATCCCGCTCGTCTCGGAGATGCCCCACGGGGGGTTCAAGGAGTCGGGGTACGGAAAGGACCTGAGCGTTTACTCCTTGGAGGACTACACGGTCGTCAAGCACGTGATGGCGAATCTGCAGTAGGCCGTCCCGTTCCCTGCTACGGTCCCACTACCGGGCGGCGACGTCGCCCGCGAGGTTCTTTGTCTTTGTTGGCGCTTTTTCAGTGCGCGGATGGGGTCAGTCGAATCTCCATCTACGCGGCGAGCAACGGCTCGCCAGAAGGAGCAACACCAACATGCAACATGCAACATTCGCCGACCTCGGCGTGTCCGAGGTCGTCGCCGCTGAGCTTGCCAAGCGCGAGATCACGCAGCCGTTCGCGGTCCAGAAGCTGGTCCTCCCCGACGTGCTCGCCGGGCACGACGTGCTCGCGCAGTCACCGACCGGGTCGGGCAAGACGCTCGCGTTCGGGATCCCGATGATCGAACGCCTGCACGGCACGAACGTGCGCCCCTCGGCGCTCGTGCTGGCGCCGACGCGCGAGCTGGCGTCGCAGATCGTCGACGATCTGCGCGACATCGCCCACGCCCGCGCGCTCTCGATCGCGGCCGTCTACGGCGGCGCCGGGATCGTCAAGCAGGCGCGTCTCGCCGCGCGCGCCCACATCCTCGTCGCCACGCCGGGACGGCTGCTCGACCTGATCGATCGCCGCGACGTATCGCTCGACCGCGTCCGGCTGCTCGTGCTCGACGAGGCCGACAGGATGCTCGACATGGGCTTCAAGCCGGTCGTCGACCGGATCGTGAAGATGTGCGCGCGCGAGCGCCAGACGCTGCTGTTCAGCGCGACGCTGCAGGGCGAGGTCGGCAAGGTCGCCAAGGCCTACACGACCGACCCCCGCCGTCACGAGCACGCCCACTCCGAGGAGCGCAAGGGCGACGTCGAGCACCGCTTCGTGACGGTCTCCCACGAGGGCAAGGTCGGGCGGCTCGTAACCGAGCTGAACGACTCCGAGCGCGGGCTGACGCTCGTGTTCGTGCGCACCAAGCGCGGCGCCGACCGGCTCGTCAAACGACTGGCGCAGAGCAACGTGCAGGCGGTCGCGATGCACGGCGACAAGTCCCAGGCCCAGCGCGAGAAGGCGCTGGCGCGCTTCGAGTCCGGCGCCGTCGACACGCTCGTCGCCACCGATGTCGCCGCGCGCGGGATCGACGTCGCGGGGATCACGCACGTGATCAACTTCGACATCCCCGGCACGCGCGAGGACTACGTCCACCGCATCGGGCGCACCGCCCGCGCCGGCGCGAGCGGCACCGGCGTCACGTTCGTCGTCCACGACCAGGCGCGCGAATTCGTCGCGATGGTCCGCGACCTCGGCTTGAACCGCGAGCTCGAGGCGGGCGGCCTGCCGATCGACGCCACCGGCCAGCGCTCCGGCGGCTCCCAGCAGCGCACGCGCTCCTCGCGCAACCGCGGCCGCGGCGGCCCCGCGCGCAACGGCTCGGGCACGCCGCGCACGGGCTCCGCACGCGGCGGTTCGGGCTCCGGCGGTTCGGGTTCGGGCAACAGGAGCGGCGCCGCCCGCGCCGGACGTCGCTGATCGAGTAGTTCGAGCGGTGCATGCACCGCTCGCGCACTCGCGCATGCGCGAGTGCGAGGGATGGCCGCATGCGGCCATCCCGCCCGGGTCGCATGCGACCCGGGCCCCTCAGGGGATCAAGCTCTGGTTCCCAGTATTTGGAAGATCGAGGTGAAGCCCGTCCGGAACCCGTTGCGGGCGGCGCGCAGGTAGAGCCGCCACACGCGCACGCGCTCGGGGCCGGCCAGGCGCTCGGCCTGCTCGAGGTTGGCGTCGAGGCGCTCGATCCAGTGGCTGAGCGTCTCGGCGTAGTCCTCGCGCAGGCCCTCGACGTGCAGCGGCTCGATCCCCGCCCGCTCGAGCGCGAGCGTCACGCGCGAGACGTGCAGCGGCGCCGCGTCCGGGAATACGTAGCGCTCGGAGAACGGCCCCGCCTCGCCCTCGCCGTGGCGCAGGCGGGCGATGCCGTGGTTGAGCAGCCTGCCGCCGGGCTGCAGCAGGTCGGCGAGCTGATGCGCGTAGAGGTCGATCTGGTTGGCGCCGACGTGCTCGACCATCCCGATCGAGGCGATCGCGTCGTAGCCCTCCCCGGCTGCGCCGAGGTCGCGGTAGTCCGCGACGCGGATCTCGACCCGGTCCTCGAGGCCGGCCTCGGCCACACGCCGGCGCGCCAGCTCGGCCTGGGCGGGGGAGAGCGTGATGCCGACCGCCCACACGCCGTGGTTGGCGGCCGCGTGGATCACGAAGCTGCCCCAGCCGCAGCCGACATCGAGCACGCGCTCGCCCTCCTGCAACGCGAGCTTTCGGCAGATCAACTCGCGCTTGGCCGCCTGCGCCTGCTCGAGCGTCGGCCGCGGGCGATCCCCGTCTGACTCCCCGCGCGGATGGGTTCCCCACGAGCCCTCCAGCGAGTCGAGCGTGCGCGAGAACAGCGCGCAGCTGTAGGTCATCGACTCGTCGAGGAACAGTGCGAAGAACTCGTTCGAGACGTCGTAGTGATGGCGCACCGCGCGCGCGTCGCGCTCGCGGCTGTGCCGGCGCCCGCGCGGGCGCAGCTCGCTCGCGGGGATCGGCGGCGGCTTCATCAGCCCGCACGCGCGGGCGGCGGCGAGCGTCAGCCGCAGCCGCGTCGGCGTGTCGATCGCGGGCGCCTCGAACGTGTCGAGCAGCCCGATCACCTTGTCGAGGTCGTCCGCCTCCAGCTCGCCGGCGGCGTAGGCGCGTCCCAGCCCGAGCTGTCCGGGAGCGCGCAGCAGATGCGCGACCGCGGCCGGGGAGCGCACCGTGAAGACCGGCCCGCCGGGCGTCGTCGGCGCGAGCTCCGAGCCGTCCCAGAAGCGCAGCGCGAACGGACGGTCGGGGAGCGCGAGCGCGAGCTCGCGGCGTAGTGGCTGTGTGCGGGCTGCCAGACTCATGTCGTGCCGCCAAGCTTAGAACGCGATCTGGCCGAGTACGACGTCCTGCGCCTGCGCGCCGACAATCCCGGTCCGCTGACGCTGTCGGGCACGAACACCTGGATCGTCGGCCGCGACCCCGCCTACGTGATCGATCCCGGTCCCGCGCTCCCGCGGCACATCGAGCGTCTCGTGGCGGCCGTCGACGCGCGCGGCGGGCTCGGCGGCATCGCGCTCACGCACGATCACAGCGACCACTCCGAGGGGGTCGGCGCTTTGCGCGAGCAACGCCCCGCGCCGCTGGCCGCGGCGCGAGGCGAGGTCGACGTGGAGCTCGCCGAGGGGACCCGCTTCGGGCCGTTCATGGCCGTCGCCACGCCCGGCCACGCCCCCGATCATCTCGCGCTGATCGACGGCCGCGTGTGCTTCACCGGCGACGCGGTGCTCGGCGAGGGCAGCGTCTTCATCGCCCCCGACCCCGGGGCGCTCGCCGGCTATCTCGACGGTCTGCGCGGGCTGCGCGAGCGCGACCTGGACGTGCTGTGTCCGGGCCACGGCCCCCCGATCTGGGATCCGCGCGCGAAGCTCGAGGAGTACATCGATCATCGCCTGGAGCGCGAGCGGCTGCTGCTCGCGGCGCTCGCCGAGGGGCGTCGCTCGACCGACGAGCTGCTCGACGCCGCGTGGCCGGACGTGCCCGCCGCGCTGCGTCCCGTCGCCGCCGTCTCGCTGCGCGCGCACCTCGACAAGCTCGAGGACGAAGGGCGGCTGCCCGCCGGCGTGGAGCGGCCCTCCTGGTGAGGGAGCGTGTGGGGCTGCCCTGCCCGACCAGCGCCCACGCTACCGTTCGGTGACGATGCCTCCGCGCTCGGCGATCACGAACAGCCCCGCGCCGAAGGCGAAGAGCGACAGCCCGGCCGGGAAGGCCGGACCCTCGCCGCGGCCCCCGCGCCGGAAGGCCGCGGCCGCATCGACCGCATCGAGCGGGTCGTTCTCGCCCGACTCGCCGTTCCCGCCGATCGCCGACTACGGCTTCCTGTCGGACTGCCACACCGGCGCGCTGGTCGCCTCCGACGGCTCGATCGACTGGATGTGCATCCCCCACTTCGACTCGCCGAGCGTGTTCGCCGCGATGCTCGACCGCGGCGCCGGCAGCTGGCGCGTCGGCCCCTACGGCGTGTACGTGCCGGCGGGACGGCGCTACGTGCCGGGCACGAACCTGATCGAGACGACCTGGATGACGCCCCAGGGGTGGCTGCGCGTGGTCGACGGGCTGACGATCGGCGAATGGCACGACAACAAGGAGGGCTCCAGCCACACGCGCGCGCCGACCGACTTCGACGCCGACCACCTGCTCGTGCGGGTGATCGAATGCATCCAGGGCGAGGTGCAGGTCGAGATGGTCTGCGAGCCGATGCTCCAGTACGGCGCGACGCCGGCGCAGTGGAGCGTCGTGGACACCGGCGAGGAGGGCGGATACGCGCTCGACGCCAGCGACGGGCGGACCGAGTTTCGCCTGTTCAGCGACGTCCGCATGGGGATCGAGGGCAACCGCGTGCACGCGCGTCACACGATGTCCGAAGGCGAGCGGCGCTTCTGCGCGATCTCCTGGACGGAGGGGCTCGGCGGCCCCCGCACGGCCGAGCAGGCCGGCGAGTACCTCAAGCGCACGAGCCACTTCTGGCGCGGCTGGCTGGCGGACGGCACCTATCCCGACCATCCCTGGCGCTATCACCTCGAGCGCTCGGCGCTCGCGCTGAAGGGGCTCACGTTCATGCCCACCGGCGCGCTCGTCGCGGCGCCGACGACCTCGCTGCCGGAGACGCCGCACGGGGAACGCAACTGGGACTACCGCTACTGCTGGATGCGCGACGCCTCGTTCACGCTCTGGGGCCTGCACGCGCTCGGGCTCGACTGGGAGGCCGACGACTTCATCCAGTACGTCGCGGACCTCGAGCGCAACGAGGACGGCTCGCTGCAGATCATGTACGGGATCACGGGCGAGCGCGACCTCGAGGAGTCGACGCTCGAGCACCTCAAGGGCTACGAAGGCGCGCGCCCCGTGCGCGTCGGCAACGGCGCCTACAACCAGCGCCAGAACGACGTGTTCGGAGCGGTGCTCGACTCGGTCTACCTGCACTCCAAGCAGCGCGACCACATCCCCGAGCGCCTGTGGCCGGTGCTGATCGACCAGGTGCAGTGCGCGGCGAAGGTCTGGAAGGAACCCGACCAGGGCATCTGGGAGGCGCGCGGGGAGCCCCGCCACTACGTCTCCTCGAAGCTGATGTGCTGGGTGGCGATGGACCGCGGCGCGCGCCTGGCCGAACGGCGCGGCGAGGACGAACAGGCCAAGGCAGTGGCAGGGCGTGGCCGACGAGATCCGCGAGGA
Source organism: uncultured Solirubrobacterales bacterium (assembly GCA_963789675.1). Lineage (GTDB taxonomy): Bacteria > Actinomycetota > Thermoleophilia > Solirubrobacterales > Solirubrobacteraceae > Palsa-744. The sequence goes on from CAWBLR010000023.1 coordinate 52,778, forward strand.
CATCCTCGCGCGCGGCGTCGACAAGCGCGGCGTCTTTCGCCAGCACTACGACACCGACGCGCTCGACGCCTCCACGCTGCTGATCCCGCTCGTCCGCTTCCTGCCCCCCGACGACGAGCGCGTGGTCGCGACCGTGAACGCGATCCGCGAGGAGCTGACCGAGCACGGTCTCGTCCTGCGCTACCGCACCGAGGAGACCGACGACGGCCTGAGCGGGACGGAGGGGACGTTCCTGATCTGCTCGTTCTGGCTCGTCTCCGCGCTCTCGGAGATCGGCGAGCGGCGCGAGGCCGAACACCTCTGCGAGCGGCTGCTCTCCTACTCCTCGCACCTCGGCCTCTACGGCGAGGAGCTCGAGGCCTCCTCGGGGCGCCATCTCGGCAACTACCCCCAGGCCTTCACCCACCTGGCGCTGATCAACGCCGTCACGCACGTGATCGAGGCCCAAGCAACAGGGCTGACGACGGGCAGTCGCGGCTCGTCAGTAGCCGGGCTCGCCCGGCAGCAGCACGCGGGCGACCTCGCCCTCGACGACGACGCGCGGCTGGATCGGCATGACCTCGCGTCCGGTCGCGTAGGCCAGCAGCTCCTCGGCCGAGGGGAAGGCGGCGAGCTGTTCGAGGTGCTTGATCGTCGGGAACACGAGCAGGATCCGTCCGTCGCGGTGGGCCTCGAGCGCCGCCGCGGGCGTGAACCAGCCGAGCTCGACGCACTCCTCGCCGTCCACCTGCGGCTCCTGTCCGGCGGGCAGCGGGGCGAGGAAGAAGTGGGTGTCAAAGCGCGTGCGCACCTCGGCCGGGGTGATCCAGCGCGAGAACTTCACGAGCGCGTCCGGGTCCTCGAGCGCGATCGCGGCCTCCTCGCGCAGCTCGCGGATCGCCGCCGCGCGGTGGGCGCCGTCGCCCTCGCCCTCGCCCGCGTCGACCGCGCCGCCCGGGAACACCCACACGCCGCCCATGAACCGCGCCTCGGGCGTGCGCTTGACGAGCAGCACTTCGAGCGTCTGCGCGCCGCCGCGCAGCAGGATCACCGTCGCCGCCTGGCGCGGCGGCGTGGCCTTGCCAAGGTTGATCTCCTGGCCTGGGCCGGAGTGGCGATCGAGGTCGAGCTCCTGGCCGGGCTCTCCGTCGCCGCCGGGGGTCGAATCGCTCACGCCGAGCACCCTACTGCCAGGTAGTCTTACGTGCATGAGCGCAACCCAGACCCTGCAGCGCTGGATCTGCGAGTCCTGCGGCTTCATCTACGACCCCGAGGAGGGCGACCCGGACGGGGGCATTCCTCCCGGGAACCGCCTTCGAGGACATCCCCGACACGTGGTTCTGCCCCGTCTGCGGAGCCCGCAAGCGGGACTTCGTTCCCTACGAGGATTGATCTGATCTGAGCGACTGGGACGCACTGCTCGCGTTCGACCGCGAGCACGTCTGGCATCCCTACGGCGCGCTGCCCGGCGCGCAGGCGCCGCTGCCGGTCGTCTCGGCGGAGGGCGTGCGCCTGCAGCTGGCGGACGGCCGCGAGCTGATCGACGGCATGTCCTCGTGGTGGTGCGCGATCCACGGCTACCGCCACCCCGCGCTCGACGCCGCCGTCCGAGAGCAGCTCGGGCGGATGGCGCACGTGATGTTCGGCGGGCTCACGCACGAGCCGGCGGTGCGCCTGGCGGAGCGTCTGGTCGAGATCGCGCCCGACGGGCTGGATCGGGTGTTCTTCTCCGACTCCGGCTCGGTCTCCGTCGAGGTCGCGATCAAGCTGTGCCTGCAGTTTCAGCGCGCGAGCGGCCATCCCGAGCGCACGCGGCTGCTGACCGTGCGCGGCGGCTACCACGGCGACACGTTCGGCGCGATGGCCGTCTGCGACCCGGTCGGCGGGATGCACAGCCTGTTCACCGGCGTGCTCCCCGAGCACGTGTTCGCCGAGCGCCCGCCCGACGGCTTCGACGCCGGGCTGGACGCCGGCTGGGCTGAGCACGTCGGCGAGCTGGTCGCCCGGCACGCCCACGAGCTGGCCGCGGTGATCGTCGAGCCCGTCGTGCAGGGGGCGGGGGGGATGCGATTCCACGCGCCGGAGTGCGTCGCGCTGCTGCGCCGGCTGTGCGACGAGCACGGTCTGCTGCTCGTGCTGGACGAGATCGCGACCGGCTTCGGGCGCACCGGCGGGGGCGCGCTGTTCGCCTGCGAGCACGCCGGCGTGGCGCCCGACGTGATGTGCGTCGGCAAGGCGCTCACCGGCGGCTACCTCACGCTCGCCGCGACGCTCTGCACGCGGCGCGGTGTCCGATGCGGTCTCCGCGGGCGAGGGCGGCGGGCTGATGCACGGGCCGACGTTCATGGCCAACCCGCTCGCGTGCGCGGTCGCGCTCGCGTCGCTGGAGCTGCTCGCCGACGGCGGCTGGCGCGAGCGCGTCGCCACGATCGAAGGCGGCGCTGCGCGCCGGGCTCGAGCCGGCTCGGGAGCTGCCCGGCGTCGTCGACGTGCGCGTGCTGGGCGCGATCGGCGTGGTGCAGCTCGACGCGAGGTGGACATGGCCGCCGCGACCGCCGCGGCGGTCGATCGCGGCGTGTGGCTGCGGCCGTTTCGCGATCTGATCTACACGATGCCGCCGTACGTGATCGGCGAGGAGGATCTGGCGCGGGTGACCGGGGCGATGGTGGCCGCGGCCGGAGGGTGAAGGTGCGGTTGAGTTCTGTCGGGTGGTGGGTTACACTGGTGGGTGGCTAGTGCGTATATTGCCTCGGCATTTGCGTCCTCCGAGGGGCCCGGGAGACCGGGCCCCCTCCGGTTAAAGGATAAAATTCCCTGACGGTCGCCGGGGTCGTCTTCGCTGCGACCGCCAGGGCACTCGGCTACCTCGTCAGCCGGTCGATGACCAGCAACGCGACGAGCAGGGTGATGGCTAGTACATATATTGCCTCGGGCATAGCAACTCCTTTCTCCGGGGGTACGACCCCGGAACACTCCGGAGAGGAGACGCATCCGCAGCATCCGACCAGCCATCCGTCGATGTTAGGTTTCGCTTGGGACGGGAGAGTCGATCGAGAGCCACTCCCGCCACGGCAGCGCGTCCCCCGCGCGAGCGAGATCGGCCGCGGCGGGGCTCCCGCACATGACCCAAGCCGACGACCTCCACGTCGCCCAGCCGCGCGATCGTCTCGCGGTTCGACCGCTCCAGCTCCGACGGCCGCTCCGGCCACGGCGTGAGCACGACCGCGCGCACGTCCAGCCCGGCCGCGCGCGCGGCCTCGAGCGTGAGCAGCGTGTGGTTGATCGTGCCCAGCCCCGGCGCGGCGGCGATCAGCAGCGGCAGCCCGAGCGCGACGGCGAGATCGCGCACGGTGAGCTCCTCGGCGAGCGGGACGAGCAGGCCGCCGACGCCCTCGACGATCAGCGTCTCCTCGTCGCCGGCCGCGGCCGTCGCCGCCGCGCGTGCGCGTGCGACCAAGTCGGCCGGGTCGATCGTCTCGCCCGCGAGCCGGGCCGCGAGATGGGGTGAGACCGCGGGTCCGTAGCGCAGCGGCGCGACCTCCTCGGCTCGCATGCCGGCGACGCTCGCGAGCAGCTCGTGATCGGGCGGCCACCCGCTCTGCGCGGGTTCGTCGTCGAGGCCGGTCACGACGGGCTTGTGCGCGCGCACCCGCTCGCCGGCGGCGGCGATCGCGGCGAGCAGCGCCGCGCTCAGGACCGTCTTGCCGACGCCCGTGCCGGTGCCGGTGACGAACAGGCCGGGCATCGCTCTTGCCCACCGACGCTCGGCGCTCGCCGGACGCTAGGCCGCGAGCGCCGTCGCGGGCGACGGCGTACCTCGCGAGGTCCAGGCCCAGGGCCCGCGCCGCCTCGGCGAGGACGCGCGCTGCCTCGCGCAGCTCATCGGCGGTGTGGGTCGCCATCACCGCCAGCCGCAGCCGCGAGGTGCCCGGGGCGACGGTCGGCGGGCGGATCGCCTGGGCGAAGATCCCGCGCTCGAGCGCCGCCTCGCAGAGGTCCATCGCCGCGCGCTCCTCGCCGACGATCAGGGGCACGATGTGCATCTCGGCGTCCTCCGCGCCGATGCCCTCGGCCGTCAGCGCGCTGCGCAGCACGCGCGCGTTCGAGCGCAGTTGCTGCACGCGCTGCGGTTCCTCTTCCAGCAGCTCCAGCGCCGCCAGCGCGCCCGCGACCGCCGGTGGGGGCGGGGCGGTCGAGAAGATCAGCGGGCGGGCGGTGTTGATCAGGTAGCGGACCATCTCCTCGCTCGCGCACGCATACGCGCCGTAGGAGCCGAGCGCCTTGCCGAGCGTGCCGATCGCGACGTCGACCTCGCCCTCCAGCCCGGCCTGCGCGATCGCGCCGCGTCCGCCGGGGCCGAGCGCGCCGATGCGCGTGGGCCTCGTCGACGATCGTCCGCGCGTCGTACGTCTTGGCGAGCTCGACGATCTCCGTCAGCGGCGCGAGGTCGCCGTCCATCGAGAACACCGAGTCGGTGACGATCAGCCGCCGGCCGCTGCCGCCGTGGCGGCGCAGCGCCCGCTCGAGGTCGTCGACGTCGCGGTGCTTGTACACGACCACCTCCGCCCGCGAGAGCCGGCAGCCGTCGACGATCGAGGCGTGGTTGAGCTCGTCGGAGAAGATCGTGTCGCCGCGTCCGGCCAGCGCGCCGATCGCGCCGGCGTTGGCGAGGTAGCCCGAGCCGAACAGCACGCACTCCTCGGCGCCCTCGAACGCCGCCAGGCGCTGCTCCAGGCGGCGGTGGATCGTCATCGTCCCCGACACCAGCCGCGAGGCGCCCGCGCCCACGCCCCAGCGCATCGCCGCGTCGGCCGCCGCCTCGCGGACGCGGGGGTGGTCGGCGAGCCCGAGGTAGTTGTTCGAGCACAGCAGCAGCACCGGCTTGCCGTCGAGCAGCACGCGCGGTCCCTGCGGACCGCTGACCATGCGCGTGCGCCGGCTGCGCCCGAGCCGCTCGAGCTCCTCCAGGCGCTGCTCGAGCTCGCTCATCGCGTGCCTCCGCCGCCTCGCCCGTCGATCAGTCGCCCCAGCCGGCGGCGACCGTTTCCGGCGTTCGCTCCGCGGGCGGGTCGGCGAGGCGGTCCGAGTCCGAGTCCGAGTTCGAGGAGGGCCGATCCCAATCCGCCGGCGCCGCGTTCGGCGCGCCGTCGGGGCGTGGCGGGACCGTGCGCTTGGCCTTGAACCGCAGCTGGCTGGAGGGATCCCACAGCTTCACGTTCAGGTCGATCGGCGCCGTGGTCTGTGAGCTGTCGAACAGCTCCTCGACGACGTCCGGCGTCTCGCCCTCCAGCCAGCCCGAGCGGTTGTCCGGTCGCGGGTTGCTGGCGTTGTCGGGGTGGCGCGCGACGTTCAGGCCGTGCTCTTCGAACATCGCCCGGTCCTGCTCTGGCTCGTTGCCGAGCGTCGTCAGGAAGTTGCCCATCATCACGCCGTTGATGCCCGCCTTCACGGCCAGCTCCTGCAGCTCGCCGAGGTTCTCCACGCGCCCGCCGCACAGGCGGAACAGCGCCTCGGGCAGGATCAGGCGGAAGATCGCGATCCACTTGACGGCCTCCCACGGATCCATGTACTCGCGGTCGCCGAACTTCGTGCCCGGCCGCGGGTTGAGCATGTTGATCGGCACGCTCGTCGGGTCGATCGCCGCCAGCTCGAAGGCCATCTCCACGCGCTGCTCGCGGCTCTCGCCGAGGTTGAGGATGCCGCCGACGCAGGTCTCCAGCCCCGACTCCTTGACCGCCTCGATCGTGCGCAGCCGGCCCTCGTAGCGGACGGTCGTGGAGACCTCGTCGTAGTAGCTCTCGGCCGTCTCGACGTTGTGGTGCACGCGCTGGATGCCGGCCTCCTTCAGCGCCTGCGCGCGCGCGGTGGAGATGTGCCCGACCGAGGCGCAGCGCTTCAGGTTGGTGTGCTCGGAGACGAGGCGGACGCCCTGCAGGTACTTCTCGAAGTCGCGCTTGGACAGCCCCTGGCCCTGGGTGACCATGCAGAAGCGGTGCGCCCCCGCGGCCTCGGCGGCGCGCGCGTGTTCGAGCACCTGCTCGGGCTCCATCATCGCGTGCAGCGGCGTCTCGGCCTCGGCGAAGCGCGACTGCGCGCAGAAGCCGCAGTCCTCGGCGCAGCCGCCGGACTTGGCGTTCACGAGCGAGCACATGTCGGTGGAGTCGGCGAAGCGCTCCACGCGCGCTTCCCAGGCGCGCTCGATCAGCGCCTCGATCTCGGCGTGGTCCTCGATCTCGCCCAGCTGCAGGGCTTCCTCGCGGGTGATCAGCGGCGGCATTTGCGAGCGACCTCTTCTCGTTCGTTTGTTGAAGATTGACGTTACGGAGCGTCGCGGACGCTACACCCCGCGCCACCGCGGGGGCCGTTTCTCGGCGAAGGCCTTCATTCCCTCGCGCATGTCCTGCGAGGCAAAGGATGCCCGTCGCAACTCGATCAGCTGCTCCTCGACCTCCGCCGCCAGCTCGCCCTCGGCGCCGAGCAGCTCGGCGATCACGCGCTTGTTGCCGAGCTGCGAGAGCGGCGCGTTGCCGGCGAGCTCGCTGGCGATGCTCGAGCGACATCGCCTCGAGCTCCGCGGCCGGGGCGAGGCGGTTGACGAGTCCCCAGGCGAGCGCCGTGGGCGCGTCGATGTAGCGGCCGAGCAGGAACAGCTCGCGCGTGCGCGGCGCGCCGATCGCGTCGATGAAGCGGCGCAGGCCCGTGTGCGAGTAGACGAGCCCCAGCTTCGCCGGCGGCATCCCGAGCTTGATCTCCTCCTGCGCGACGCGCAGATCGCAGGCCAGCGCGAGCTCCAGGCCGCCGCCGATCGTGTGGCCGGGGAGCGCCGCGAGCGTGGGATAGGGGAATGCCTCCAGCGCGTCGATCGCTTCGGTGAAGGGGTGCGCGACGAGCCGCTCGGCGCGCTCCTCGAACTCCTCGTCGGGGATCTCGCCGATGTCGTAGCCGGCCGAGAACATCCCGTGGGCGCCGGTGATCACCACGCAGCGCGCGCGGGGACGGCCTCGCCATCTGTCGCGTCGACCGCTGCGAGCTCGGTGAGCGTCGCGGTGATCGCGTCGAGGATCGGGTGGTCGAGCGCGTTGCGCTTGGCCGGATTGGAGATCGTCAGGCGGACGACGCCGTCCGCCGGCTCGTCGATCAGCAGCTTGCCGTCGGCGAGCTCGCGTGGGGTGGTGCTTCGCGGACACGACCGCTATCCGAGCACGACGAGCGTGTCGCCCTCGTTGACCGCCTGGCCCTCCTCGCAGCGGATCTCGGTGACCGTGCCCGAGTCCTCGGCCTCGACGGGCATCTCCATCTTCATCGACTCGAGGATCGCCACCGTGTCGCCCTCCTCGATCGTGTCGCCGACGGCGCACTCGATTTTCCATACGGTGCCGGTGATGTGGGCCTCTACGTCGGGCATCTCGCAGCCTCCTCGTTGATCCGGGACGGTCCCGGACAATAGCCTCCGGGTGACGATCCCATGAGCACTCGACACCGTCATCCTCGTCACCGCCTACAACGAGGCTCCCCGGATCGAGGCCACGCTGGACGCGCTCGGGCAGGCCTTTCCCGGCGCGTCGGTGTTGGTGGCCGACGACGGCTCCACCGACGCCACCGCGGAGATCGCTCGCCGGGCCGGCGCGAGGGTCGTGCGCAGCGAGCGGATGATCGGCAAGGGCGGCGCCGCCACGCTCGCCGCGCGGGAGGCTTTGAAAGACGTTGCTCAAAACGCCGGGAACGCGCGTACGCGCGCGTACGCGCGCGTTCCCGGCCACGAGAGCAACGCGACCCGACGACGATCGGCAGATCTTCGTCCTCTGCGACGGCGACCTCGGCGCGTCCGCGGGCAGGCTCGGCGCGCTTGTCGACGCCGTGCGCGACGGCGAGGCGGACATGGCCGTCGCGGCCTTCGCCACGCGCGTCGGCGGAGGCGTCGGTCTCGCCGTGGGCTTCGCGCGCTGGGCGATCCGCCGGCGCTGTGGCCTGGAGCTGCGCGCGCCGATCTCCGGCCAGCGGGCGTTGCGCGCGAGCGTGCTCGAGGACGTGCTGCCGTTCGCGCGCGGCTTCGGCATGGAGATCGGGATGACGATCGACGCCGCCCGCGCCGGGCACCGCATCGCCGAGGTCGAGCTCGACCTCGCCCACCGCGCCACCGGCCGCACGCTCTCCGGGTTCCTCCACCGGGGGCGCCAGCTCGTCGATTTCGTGCGCGTCTACATCGCCCGGCGGTAGGTAGGCTCGCGTCGAGATGATCCTCGCGATCGACCAGGGCACGACCGGCACCACCTGCTTCGTGTTCGACGAGCGCGCCGAGCCGATCGGGCGCGCCCAGCGCGAGTTCACCCAGCACTTCCCCCGGCCCGGCTGGGTCGAGCACGACGCGGGGGAGATCTGGTCGGTCACGCAGGCCGTCGCGGGCGAGGCGCTCGAAGACGCCGGCGTGCGGCCCGGCGAGCTGGCCGCGGTCGGGATCGCCAACCAGCGCGAGACGGTCTGCGTCTGGGACCCGGCCACGGGCGAGCCGCTGCACAACGCGATCGTCTGGCAGGACCGCCGCACCGCGGCGCGCTGCGAGGAGCTGCGCGCCGCCGGGCACGAGCCGCTGATCCGGGAGCGCACCGGCCTGGTCCTCGACCCCTACTTCTCGGCCACGAAGATCGCGTGGCTGCTGGAGCACGTCGACGGCCTGCGCGAGCGGGCGCGCGACGGGAGGGCCGTGTTCGGGACGATCGACTCGTGGCTGCTCTTCAAGCTCACCGGCGAGCACCTGACCGACGCCACGAACGCGTCGCGCACGCTGCTCTACGACATCGCCGCCGGGCGCTGGGATCCGGAGCTGCTGGAGCTGTTCGACGTGCCCGCCCGCGCGCTGCCCGAGGTCCGTCCGAGCGCCGGGATCCTCGGCGAGACCCGGCCCGCGGCGCTGCATGGCCACGCCGTGCCGATCGCCGGCGTCGCCGGCGACCAGCAGGCCGCGCTGTTCGGCCAGGCCTGCGTCGATCCCGGCATGGCCAAGGCCACCTACGGGACCGGCTCGTTCGTGCTGCTCCACTCCGGCTTCACCGTGCCCGAGCCGGGCCCGGGCCTGCTCGCGACGGTCGCCTCGCAGATCGGATCCGCGCCCGCCTCCGGGCTGGCCTACGCGCTGGAGGCGTCGATCTTCGTCACCGGCGCGGCGGTGCAGTGGCTGCGCGACGAGCTCCAGATCATCGAGCGCGCGGAGGACACCGCGGCGCTGGCCGCGTCGCTGCACGCAAACGACGGCGTCTACTTCGTGCCGGCGCTCACCGGCCTCGGCTCGCCGCACTGGGATCCCCACGCGCGCGGCACGATCGTCGGGCTCACGCGCGGGGCCGGCCGCGCGCACCTGGCGCGGGCGACGCTCGAGGCGATCGCCTACCAGACGCTCGACGCGGTGCGCGCGATGCAGGACGCCACCGCCCGTCCGCTCAGCGAGCTGCGCGCCGACGGCGGCGCGAGCGCGAACGGCTGGCTGATGCAGTTCCAGGCCGACGTGCTCGGCGCGCCGGTCGTGCTCGGCGAGAGCACCGAGACGACGGCGCTCGGCGCCGCCTACCTGGCGGGGGTCGGCGTGGGGATGTGGACGGTCGCGGACGTGCGCGACTCCTGGCGGGAGGGGGCGCGCTACGAGCCGCGGATGGGCGAGGACGAGCGCGCGACGCTGCTGGCCGGCTGGGCCGACGCGCTGGGGCGCGCGCGGTCGCGGTGAGCGACGTGCACGGAGGTCTGCAAAGAGGGCTTCACGCATGCCGACGAGCTCCATTCCGCGTGTGCGGTGCGACGCGTAACTTTCCCGGCCTCATGAGGTAGAACGCTTGAGATGAGCGAGCTCGCATCGATGCGTGAGCAGGTCTATGCAGACCCGCGGCCGAAGGAGTACTTCGACCGCTTCCACGAGCGCGCGCGCACGCGCGAACCGGACTGGGCGTATGAGTTGACGCGTGTGATCACGTCGATCTACGCCTACACGTTGCTGCGCACACGCGCGATCTCGGTCGAGAAGGTGCCGGGGCGGGGCGCGGTGATCCTCGCGCCGAACCACTTCTCGTTCATGGACCACTTCCTGATGGGCTGCTACATCCGGCGCAAGGTCCGCTTCATGGCCAAGTCGCAGCTCTTCAAACCAGGGCCGATGCAGTTCATCTACACCCACGGCGGCGTGTTTCCCGTACGCCGCGGCGCCCGCGACGAGGAGATGTTCATGACCGCCGAGACGATCCTCGCGCGCGGGGGGGCGATCACGATGTACTGCGAGGGCGGGCGCTCGCGCACGGGCAAAGTGGCCACGGAGGCCAAGCGCGGGATCGGCCGTCTCGCGCTGGAGACCGGTGCGCCGGTCGTGCCGATCGCGATCCACGGCTCCTCGCGGATCCGCAACTGGAAGCGCCTGCAGTTCCCGAAGACGACCGTCCAGTACGGGGATCCGCTGCGCTGGGAGCGGATCCCGAACCCCACCCGCGAGCAGCAGCAGGCGGTCGCCGACGAGATCCTCCTGCGGATCCGGGCGCTGTACGACGGCCTCGACGAGCACGGCCGCAAGGGCGTGCTGGTGCGCGAGCGCGAACGGCGTCGCGCCGAGCGCAAGTCGGCCAAGCACACCGCCGTCGCGTAGACCGGGTGATGACGCCGGCAGCCCCCTCGGGCCGGTTCAAACCCAGGCGCGAACCCCGGCATAAACGATTTCGTACCCGGTTCGTCAGATGGGCGTTCCGCGGTGGTCGTGGGTTTTGGCTCTGGGGAGCCGTTTGTGGTGGGGGTGCGGTTCTTGCTTGCAATGTGTGGGCGTTTCTGGCTATAGTTTCTTGGTAGAGGTGCTCCTGAGGAGGAGCACGTAAAATAGGTTCAGGTTTGGGTTGGTCCTGCTGGGATCGATGTCAAGCGCTTGTCAGGGGATGTAGGGGAGAGGGCCGGATCGGATGATGAGGGGTTGTTTTTGCATGAGTCCGTTGGGGACAGATGTGATGGGGATCGCTGCGCGCCCGATTGGGGGCGTTGTTAGATGCGTCAGCGTCGCTGACACATCTCTCTCTCTCTCTCTCTCTCTGCTTATTGGCTTCTTAGCGCCGAAAACGGCGCAAACACTGACGATTTAGCCGGTTCTTTCCGCGCCTTTGAGCGCGGTATTTAGACGTTCTCGTTCCCGTACGTCGTTTCTGGTCGGGGGTGGGTGCTGATGACATTGCCGCCTCCTCCCGAGGATGGTCGTGTGCCGGTGCGGCGTGGTATGCCGGGGCCGCGGGGTGGTGGGGTGTATTTGTCGCGGGTGCAGCAGACAAGGCTGTTGGACGCGGCGCTCGCGGTCGTCGCGGAGGAGGGTTTGCGGCGGTTGAGCGCGACGCGGGTGTCGGCGCGTGCGGGGATGTCGACGAAGACGTTCTATGACCTGTTCGCGGACAGCGAAGACTGTTTCCTTGGCGGTCTTCTCCCGCGCGGTCGATGAGCTCGCCGCGGTCGCCGCCCCGGCGTGGGCGGGGGAGGGTGAGTGGGTGCAGCGCGTCCGGTCTGCCCTGGTTGTGCTGTTGGCGAGGTTGGAGCGTGAGCCCGGCGCTGGCGAAGGTTGTGTTCTTGGAGGCGCTCGGCGCCGGGTCCGCGGGGGCTGGCGCGTCGCGCGGAGGTGCTGGAGCGCGTCGCGGAGTTCATCGATGAGGGTCGTGAGGGTTCGCCGCTGGCGGAGGTGTTGCCGTCGTTGACGGGGATGGGTGTCGCGGGTGCGGCGTTCAGCATCGTTCACGCGCGGCTGGTGGAGCAGCGGCCGGGTCGTTGATGGAGCTGGTCGGCCCGGTGATGGCGACGGTCGTGTTGCCTTACCGTGGCCGTGAGGCTTCCGCGCGGGAGCTGGAGCGTCCTGTTCCCGAGCTGCCTGTGCTCCCCGAGCCTGTGGTGTCTGTCGTGTCTCCCGAGGTTGGGGCCGGTGAGGATGTCTCTGCCGATGCGTCGCCGGTCGCTCCTGTGAGGCCGACGGAGCGGACGTACATGGTGCTTGCGTCGGTTGCCGAGCGTGGGGGTGCGAATAATCGTGGGGTCGCGGCGGGCGCGGATATTCATGACGATGCGCAGATCTCGCGGTTGTTGGCGCGGCTGGCGGAGCATGGTCTGGTCGAGAACAGGGGTGGTCGGAGTGCGGGTCTTGCAAAGGCGTGGTGGTTGACGGCGAGCGGCGAGGAGTTCCTGCGTACGGGTCCCCCCGCGGGCGCGGATCGGGCGCGGCCAGCGCGGCGCGGGCGGCCTGCGCGGGCCGGGCGTGGCGCGCGGGCTGGGCGCCGGGGCGCCAAGCAGGGCGCGAGCAAGGGTGGCGTGCTTTTGGGGGGTATCGATGCGGTTGAGTACCGGCGGGTGTTGCTGTTGCGCGCTGCGGCTGCGGCGGTCGACGAGCATGGTTATGGCGCGGTCACGGTCGCGCATATCACCGCGCGGGCGAAGATCTCGCGGCGCACGTTCTATGAGCTGTTCGTGGACCGCGAGCAGTGCCTGCTCGCGGTGATGCAGGACATCGACGCGCAGCTCGCCGCGGAGCTGCAAGCGGCCGGGCTGGATGGTCTGCCGTGGCGTGAGCGTGTCCGCATGGGGCTGTGGACGGTCTTGCGGTTCTTCGACCGTGAGCCGGGGCTGGCGCGGTTTTGTGTCGTGCAGTCCGCGCGCGGGGACGAGCGGATGGCCGCTTACCGCGAAGAGCTGCTCGCGCGGATCGTCGGTGTGATCGCCGAGGGGCGCGAGGAGTGCCTGCTCGCCGAGAGCGTGGAGGCTTCGCCGCTGGTACGGCGGAGGGCATCGCGGGCGCGGTCGTCTCGATCCTCAACACGCGTCTTGCCGCGACGGGGCGGCGGGCGGCACGCGGGCCACGCAAAGACGCGCCGGCCAGCGGCCCTCTGCAGCGATCTCGTTCGGGGAGTTGATGGCGCTGATCGTCCTGCCCTACCTGGGTCCCGGGATTGCGCAGGAGGAACGCGCCCGTCCTGCCCCCGCCGAGCCCGCGCCCGCGCCGCTGCCGGTTCCGGCGCCGGGCAGCAAAAAGGGCGGCAAGTACCTCGCGCTCGACCCCGCCCCGTCGCGGGGCCCGCGGATGCGCATGACCTATCGCACGGCGCTGGTGTTGGAAGCGATCGCGCAGGCGCCCGGGGTCTCAAACCTCGACGTCGCGCGCCACGCGCAGGTCAACGACCAGGGCCAGATCTCAAAGCTCCTGTCGCGCTTGGAGCGCAACGGCCTGGTCCAGAACACCGGCCGCGGACAGACCCAGGGCGCGCCGAACGAATGGCGCCTGACGCCCGCCGGCCAAAAGCGTCGAGCAGGGCATCCGCGAGCACACCCACCAGAAGCAGGCCGCGTGATGAAGACCTCACCCCTCGGGCGTGTCCGGGCGGGCGGGTACTCCGGGCGGGCAGGTACCTTGGGCGGGCGGGTACCGTATCTCCTCCTCCCCCCGCAGGTCTCGGGCGGCGATCTCCTCGAGCCGCTGGCCGGCGACTTCGTAGACGCTTGGTTTTCCGGCTCGGCTCGGGTGTCGCTCTCCGTAGGCGATACCGCGGAGTCCGAAGGGGCGTGTCGGGTGAGCGACGGCACGGAAGACGATTCCCCACGGCCCGTCGGGCCAGGGAACACGAGTCTTGATGCAGCCGTCGAGCTGGGTGCCGTCTCGACCTTCGGGTTGGCAGCGCAGCAGGCGGGACTTGGGCAGGCCACCGTCGCGGTCGACTTCGCGGCGCAGCTGGTCCAGGGCGGTCCGCGCGGCGTCGCTGAGGTGTTCGAGATCGGTGGCGAAGGCCTCCTCGTCGAAGCGGGCAGGGACGATGACGTCCGCGTCCCGGGGCTTGTCGACCATGGCTCAGCCCTCGCTGTCGGTAGGAAGGTCCCCGAAGTGCAGCTCGAACTCCTCTGCGGTCAGGGGACGCTCCTCGTGACGCGCGAGGATCGCTTTGGCGCTGAGGTCGGTGCCATTGGCCGACCGCCGGTAGGAGAGGAGCTCCGCGAGAGCGGGGAGATCCTCGTCGGGGTACCGGTCTACGAGCGCGTGAACGGTCTCGCGTGTAGTCACGACTTTCATGATGCCACCTCCTCTTCACCTCGTCAACGGACGGCCCAAGCCGCGGCGCCTGGACACGAACGGTTCGGTGGGCATGCGGATGAGCATGGGACGAACGTAGCCGAACACACGTTCGCTTTCAAGGGCCGGTGCAAAGTTGGCACAAAGTTGGCGCACTTTCGTCACAGACCCGGGTCAACGGTGCAAGCCATCCGCCTGCAACACCCCATCTCAATCTTCCCGCGTCGCCCCGGCGCCTTGCTCACCCATTTCATCAATAGGCCGGCTGGTTCTCAGCCAGCCGGGAGAAGGAGATAAAACCGATGTTCCAAGCACTACGTAAGCACATAACCCCCGCGACGGTCCTGGCGTTTGTGGCGCTGGTGTTCGCGGTCACGGGCGGCGCGTTCGCCGCGACCGGTAGTGGCGGTGGCGCGGGCGCGAAAGCGAGCGCTTCGGTCACGCCGCCGGCTGTCGCGGCGAAGGCCAAGGCCAAGCCCAAAACGAAGGCTGGTCCCAGAGGCCCGGCCGGCCCCGCTGGCAAAAACGGCACGAATGGTACAAACGGCGCGCCGGGAGCTACAGGGCCGGCGGGTCCCACGGGCCCCACCGGCGCGGCCGGTGGGCCCGGCACGGCCGGTGCGGCCGGCGGGGCGGGCGCCAACGGCAAGTCCGTGACCGTCGCCGAAGAAAAAGCGGGCGGCGCCAACTGCAAAGGCCAGGGCGGAGCCTCGCTCGAACAGGAAGGCTCCGGCAAAAAGATTTACGCCTGCAACGGTCAGACCGGCTTCACCGCGACCCTTCCCTCCGGGCAAACCGAGACCGGCGCGTGGGAAGCCACTTCGGTGGGATTCGGATCGGTCAACATAGCGACCTTAATGATCTCGTTTCCGATCCCGTTGGCGCAATCGATTCCGTTCGCGGCCGTCCATGTCGTCACTGTGAAAGAGGTCGGCGAAAGCACAATTCCCACTGGCTGCAGTGGGTCCGCGGCAGAACCGAAAGCGGCAGCCGGCAACCTCTGCGTTTTCGAAGGCTCATTCTCCGAAGGTGGAGAACATCTCACAGGCACAACGTTGCCGGTTGAAAGCCCGGCGGGTACCGACAACGAAACCGGGACAACAGGGGCTCGTTTGAGAATGGGCGTTGAAGCGGAAAAAGCATCGAATTATGGCACCTGGGCGGTGACCGCCGAATAACCCACCCGCCCGAGCGCACCTCATGCGTTTCGCCTCCCCGGGGCAAGACGGTCCCGGGGAGCACGGCGCCCCTCGCCACCACGACACCTGCAAACCATGCCGACACCACGAGAAACCGAGGATACGATGACACCTCACGCGAAGGTAATTGCAACGAAAGCGAGCAGGAGTCAGGCATCGCGCCTGCGCTCCCACATCCGTGCTTTCGCCACGCGTGTCAAGTCTCTCCGGGGCTCAGGGAGTGGTGTGTCCTCATCCAGTCCGCGCGGGCGTCGTCTCGCGCTCCCAGCCTTCCTCGCTGCGCTCGTCACCGTGCTCGCCCTGGGCGTTGGGGTAACCCCCGCCCTCGCGTCCGAACCGCCGGGTATAGCTGGCGCTCCCAACTGCGACGCTGCCAGCCATACGTCTTTGTCTTTGGAAAGCGGCGTTCATGCCGGAGAACTGGAAACCCACTGGAGCTTTGAATACTCTACGACCAAAGGGGGACCCTGGAAGCCGGTTCCCGCGGGCAGCGGCACGATCACCCAGGCCGAAGCTGACAAAGAAGACGGACTTGTCTTCCCGGTCCACACTGAACTGACCGGCCTGACCTCAGAAGTCCTCTACTACGTTCTCTTCGCCGCGACCAACTCGGATGGCACAGTCTCCCAAGAAGTTACCCAGAACGGTAACGGGCTTCCCTGTGAAACCCTTCCTTTCCGTCCTGGGCCATCGCTGCCTGTAGTCCGTAACGTCACGGCGAAATCCGCTGTCGTGTCGGCAAAGATCATGGCTCGTGGTTTCGCGGTCAAGTGGCGCTACGAACTGAGCACGGAACCGGGGAGCCCGGCCTCGTGGGCCCCTGCCCCAAACGGTGCAGGCACGATAACCCAGGCCGAAGTGGAAAGCGAGGAAGCGTTGGAGGAGCTGACGGAAAATGAAAACGCAAAAGCGCAGGGGATACAACTGTCCGTAGACGTCAGTCCGCTCCGCCTGGGCGCGCTGGCGCCGGCTACGTCTTATGCGGTGCGTCTGTTTGTTGAAAACGAACCGGAACCGGGTGTTCACAAGCAGGCGACTTCGGAAGTCGTGCGTTTTCAGACCGAGGGGCCTCCGACAGTCGCTACGTTCCTTACTCATTCGCTTCAGGGTGAAGCGCTCCGTGTTATCGGGACTGTCAACCCGAACAGCACGCCGAGCTCCGGGGAACAGACGATCGCGATCGGCGGCGCTCCCACGGGTGGCACGTTCTCGCTTGCCTTCGATGGGCAGAGCACGGGCGCTACGGGTACCGGCGACCTGGTCAGCGGCGCCGCGACCGGCACCGGGGATATCAGCGCCGCCACGGGTGAAGGCGATATTGTCGAGGGTTCGACGACGATCACCGATGTTGAAACGAGAACCGGGGCCTTCGCCGTCGGTCAGATCATCTCTGTCAACTATGCAAAGCCGGTCCTTCCTCCTGGTACCACGATCACCGCGGTCGGCGCCGGCACCCTGATAGTTTCACAGCCCGCCGCGAACAAGGGAGCTGAACATGGACTTGAACTCACGGCGGCCTCGGAGATCGTCACGGATGTCAATGCTGTCACTGGTTCTTTCGTGGTCGGCTTGCACATTACAGGTGCGGGGATTAGCGCAAACACGTTTGTCACCGCGGTCGAACCGGGAGCCGTCACGATCTCGAGTCTTCCAACCGCCGCTGGCACGGGTGTTGCGTTGGTTGCCAGTGGTGACATCGTCACGAATGTTGCGACCTCCACGGGCGCGTTCGTTCCTGGCGAGGCGATCTCTGGTGTCGGGATCCCGGCGGGCGCGACGATCGCCGCGGTAGACGTCAACCTCTCCGGCGGCGGGACGCTTACTCTCTCCGTCGGCGCCACGGCGTCGGGTTCCGCTGTTGCGCTCAGTGCCGGCCTTCCCGCGGACGCTTCGTCGGTAACCGTCTTTCTAGCGCTCGAGGGCTTGTCCAGTAAACCCAGCGTTGGTGTTGAAGGTCTCCCTGGTGGGCCGTATACGGTCTTCTTCTTCGGTGGCAGTGGTGAAGTGAGCCAGCCGCAGATTACCGCTGATGCTTCGGGTTTGGTTCCGTCTGGGAGTACGGTTACCGTTGCGACGGTGCAGCGTGGTGGTGAAGCCTACGTTGCTCGCGGTCGTTTTCAGTACATCAGCCAGGAAGCGTTCGAGGCGGAAGGGGAAAAGTTCGCTGGGTCTGGTGTGGTCGAGACCCCCGAAGTAGATGTCGGCTCGGGTACTTATGCTCATTTTGTCGCGGCCGATCTTTCCGGCGCGAAGCCCGGGGAAACCTATCGTTACCGTGTTCTAGTAAGCTCCAATTTTCCCGGCAACCCCGAAGTTCGTGGGGAAGAACAGGTTTTGACGGTGCCGTCGATTTCGGGGTCCGGTTCTGAAGGATCTTGCGAAAACGAAGCGTTGCGTACGGGGGCTTCGTTTCATTTGCCGGACTGTCGTGCGTATGAGATGCTGACGCCGGTCGATAAGGAAGGTGCGCAGGAAGCTTTCAATTATGGGGGTGGGGGTCAGGGTGGCGTCGCGGTCGGTGAAGATGGTAACCACGTGATGCTTGAAAACGCCGCGGTGAATTGGGGTCGGGGCGCGGGCCCCACGGCCGGTGGGAGCCCGTATTTCTTCTCGCGCGAAGCGGATGGTTGGAAGATGAGTTTTGGGTCGACCCAGCCGGAAACCGGCGTCAACCATACCGAAGCAAGCGTGTTCGGTGCCGATCTCACGCAGTTCGCGTTTCGATCGGAATATGAGACTTCGCCGTCGGCGCAGTCGCCCGATGTCGAATTCGAGGCTGGTCCTCCCGGCGGCCCGTATGTGACCGTCGCCTCGGTGCCCCGTAAGGGGGCGGGCAGCGGCGGGCCGGGCAGCGGTGAGGGTTGGGTCGCGGCTTCGGCCGGCTTTTCCAAGCTGATTCTCGCGGTCGAAGATCGCACGCTCGCCGGTCAGCCCACGACTACCAAGAGCGGCCTGGATCTCTACGAATACGCGGGCGGCGAACTGCGGCAGGTGAACGTCGGGACCGGGACCTGCGGAGCCACGATGCCCCGCCCGGTTGGCTCCGGTGCTGCTCGCGTGGTTTCGAGCGATGGTTCGCGTGTCTTCTTCGAAGCGGTCCCGGGCAGCGATTGCGCGGATCCGTCGCACCTCTACGTGCGCGTGAACGGTGGCGGTGAAGATGCCGAAACACTGGATATCGGCGCCTACCGTTTCCTCGCGGCCAATCCTGGAGGCAGTAGGGTGCTGATCTCCAAGGGGTCGGGCGCGGCCGAAGAACTGTTTCTCTACGACACCGAGACGCAGACGGTGGAAGCGCTCCCCGGGGCGAGGGAAGGGGAGGTCTCCGAAGACCTCAGCACGATCTATTTCACGTCCCGCGAAGCTCTGACCGCGAACGCGTCCGCTCCTTCCTCTGAACTCTCCAGGAACCAGCCGTTCAAGGTATTCAATATTTACCGCTACGACGTTCCCGCCAAGGCGCTCAGCTTCCTGGCCCAGGCGCGTGGAGTCCAACCGCCGTCAGAAACCGTCTCGGTCAGCCCCGAAGGTCGCTACTTCTACTTCACCTCCCGAGAATGTCGGCGGGGTTCCGGGCGAGCCGGTGAGCTACGAAGACAGCGACGAAGGCGCCGAACAGGTCTACCGTTATGACAGCGACGAACACCTGTTGCAGTGCATGTCGTGCGCGTCGCCGTTCGATCCCGAACCGATCGGGCGAGTCGACCTTCGCCGAGACCGGTCTGTTTGGCGGTGCGGTTGGGCACGCCGGCTTGCCGGACCTGGCCGACGCCTCCGCTAACGGCGACTATGTGTTCTTCAACACGACAGCGGCCCTGGTTCCGCAGGACATCGACGGTGAAGAACTACCCCAATATGGCGAAAGCGGAACAGCGGTCCAACCTGAAACATCAAGCTTCTGGTTTTCGCCGTCCAGCGATGTGTATGAGTGGCGTAAGCGATGGTGTCGATGGTTGTGCGCATGTTGCAGGGTTGTCTGGCGCTGATCACGCGACGGTCGCGGTGGCTATCTGAACCTGTTGCTCGGTAGAGCCGATGAACGCGAGGGCGAAACGGTCGAAGGTGGGAACGTGTTCATCTATACGCGTTCGAAGCTGTTGCCGCAGGACGCAGGATACGGCGGGCGATATCTACGATGCGCGTATCGATGGTGGTTTCGCGCCGTCGCCGCCGCGTCCGACCGAATGCGAAGGCGATGCGTGCTCGACCCCGCCGAGCGCGCCGAACGACGCGACGCCGTCGAGCCTGACGTTCGCGGGCGCCGGCAACGTCGCGGCCCGCAGCAACGCCGGCGCGGTGAAGACAGAAGGAAGCCGAAGAAAAAGCCAGGAAGAAGAGCGAAGGCGAAAAGAGGTCAAGAGGAAGAAGCGTAAGGCCGGGAAGAGGGCCAGGAAGATCGGCGAGCGGAGGGGCGAGCGATGATGCGATTCCAGAGGCTCTGCTTGTCCGTACGCTGGCTGTCGGTGCCTGTGCTGTTGTGTTGGCTGCTTGCTGCCGGCTGGCTCGCGTGGCGGAGCCGAGCGAACATCCGTTTGAAATCGTTCCCGGGTCACTTTCAGTTTCGCTGCGTCGAGCGATCAGGCGGGCGCTCATGCGAACTGGGTGACGTCGTTTGATTTCGCGCACTGAAAGCGGTCGAAAGCGGTAGGACGTATAACGATGCTGCGTAACGATCGTCGTCAACCTGCCGGCGGGCTTCGACGCGAGCGACACGGCGGTGCCGACGTGCACCCAGGCGCAGCTTGTGGCGCTGGTCGCATCGGCACGGTCGGTAGTTGCCGGACTGTCCGGTCGCGAGCCAGGTCGGGCAGATCAGCCTCGAACTCGCCGCGGCCACCGGCGCCCCCTGGACAGTGACCGTCCCGATTTATAACATGGAAGTCACGAGTTTCGGCATGACCGCGGAGCTTGGCTATCAAGACAGCTGCTCTTTACGCGGCTTGCTGCTGGTCAGTGGTCCGTCCCAGGCGATCTCGGTCTGACGGTCACGACGCCGAACATCCCGAAAGACGGTGAACCCCGCAAGATCATGGTCACGGTCTGGGGTGTTCCCGCCGCGCCACGAACACGACGCGCAACGCGGCGAGGTCTGCGGCAGCAACGGCGAAATCCCGCCGGTCTGCCGCAACGAATTCGGCGGCCCCCAGGAAGCGAATATCCCGTCAAGCCGTTCCTGTCGAACCCGACGAGCTGCGGCCCGTTCACGGCGAGCATGGAAGCGGACTCGTGGGAGGAACCGGGCACGCTCGGCGATCTGCCCACGAAAGCCGTCGACAGCGAAGTCGGCCCGATCGGCGAATGCGACCGTGTGCCGTTCGAACCGTCGATCGAAGCGCAGCCCACGACGCGCTCCGCGGAATCGCCGACCGGTCTGGAAGTCTCGCTCGTGGTTCCGCAGACGTGGGAAAACCCCAGTCACGATCGCGACCTCGAACCTGAAGGACACGAAGGTCACGCTGCCGGAAGGGATGACCGCGAACCCGGGGCTGGCGGAGGGCCTGGGCGCGTGCACCCCCGAACAGTACGCCTCGGAAACGAGCTCCTCGCTGCCCGGGGAAGGGTGTCCGGCGGAATCGAAGATCGGGTCGATCACGATCGAAACGCCGTTGTTGAACGAAACGATCCCGGGAGCGATCTATATCGCGACACCGTATGACAACCCGCTTCCCCGAACCGAACGCCATCCGGGCGGGTCGCTGCTCGCGTTGTATGTCGTCGCGAAGGACCCCGAACGGGGGTCATGATCAGGGTCGCGGGGAAGATCGAACCGAACCCCGTCACCGGACAGCTCGTGACGACGTTCGGCGGGACACCGGAAATCGTGGGTCTTCCCGCGACCGAAGGAACCCCGCAGCAGCCGTTCAGCAAGTTCACGCTGAAGTTCCGTCCCGGTGCGACCGCGCCGCTGATCAGCCCCCCGACGTGCGGGGGCTATGCGGTGCAGGCCGAATTGACGCCGTGGTCGGCGCCCGCGGAACCACGCTTCATCTCGAGCCAGCCGTTCCAGATCACGAGGGCACCCACGAAGGACCCTGCCCGTCCGGTGGTGTCCCGCCGTTCAAACCGCAGGTCATCTCCGGGACCGATAACAACGCGGGTGGCTCCTACAGCCCGTTCTACCTGCGGATCCTGCGCCAAGACGGCGAACAGGAACTCACGCGCTTCTCAACGACGCTCCCCCCGGGCCTGACGGGGAACCTGTCGGGGATCCCGTTCTGCCCCGAGGCCGACATCGAAGCGTCTCGTGAACGTGACGGGCCAGGAAGAGGAAGAACACCCCTCCTGCCCCCAAGCCTCGGAAATCGGGCACACGATCGTCAGCGCCGGCGTCGGCAGCGTCCTCGCGCAAACACCCGGCAAGGTCTATCTCGCCGGCCCGTACAACGGTGCGCCGCTGTCGATCGTGTCGATCACCTCGCGAAGGTCGGCCCGTTCGACCTCGGGACCGTCGTGATCCGCTTCGCGCTGGACATCAACCCGGCCACAGCGCAGGTCGAAGTCTCGGGTGCGCAGTCGGAAGCGATCCCGCACATCATCAAGGGCATCGTCGTCCACGTCCGCGAAATCCGCGTCTACATGAACCGCGAAAAGTTCATCATCAACCCCACCAACTGCACGCCGCTGCAGATCACCGACACGATCGACGGCGCCGGCGCGAACTTCGCCAACCCCGCCGACCAGGTCCCCGTCGACGGTCAACACGCCATTCGAGGCCGCGGACTGCTCGAGCCTCGAAATTCAAACCCAAGTTCGCGGTCTCGACCAGCGGGAAAACGAGCAAAGCCCAGGGTGCGAGCCTGACCGCGAAACTCACTGTCCCCGCCGCCTTGGGTACCCAGGCCAACATCAGGGAAGTCAAGGTCGACCTCCCCAAACAACTCCCCTCACGTCTGACGACACTGCAGAAAGCGTGCACCGCCGCACAGTTCAACACCAACCCGGCAGGCTGCCCCGCCGCTTCGAACATCGGCTACGCGAAGGCGATCACCCCGATCCTGCCGGTCCCGTTGGAAGGCCCCGTGTACTTCGTCTGCCACGGCGGCGAAGCGTTCCCGAGCCTCGAGATCGTCCTCCAGGGCTACGGCTTCAGAATCGACCTCGTCGCCTCGACGTTCATCAGCAAATCAGGGATCACGAGCAGCACCTTCCACACCGTCCCCGACCAGCCCGTCACGAGCTTCGAAATCACACTACCCGAGGGCCCCTACAGCGCCCTCGCGGCCAACGGCAACCTCTGCGCGCCCACGAAGACGGTGACGACGAAGAAGACCGTGAAGAAGAAGGTCCACGGAAAGACCAAGAAGGTCGTCAAGAAGACCACCAAGCAGGTAGCCGAATCCCTCACGATGCCAACCGCGTTCGTCGGCCAGAACGGCGCCGAAATCCACCAGAGCACCCCGGTCACGGTCACCGGGTGCCCGAAGGCGAAGCCCGCGAAGAAGGCCAAGAAGCAGGCCAAGCGGAAGAAGGGCAGGAAGTAAGCCAAGGTGAAGCAATGCGGGTCGATATCGACGAACTGCTCGCCGGAGCCGGTGACGCCGTAGGATGCCGTCATCCGTAAACGACGCTCGCGAGGAGCGACAGGGGGAGCGACATGAACCGTTCGATCGACATCGGCGCGGTCATCAGCCGGACGTTCAGCATCTATGCCGGCCAGGCCTCGGTGCTGCTGCCCGCCGCGGCGGCCGTGTTCGTCGTGGTCGGGGTGATCTCCGCGCTGCTCGTCGTGATCGCGCCGGTGCTCGCGATCCTCGCGTTCGTCGTGATCCTCGTCGGCACGACCCTGTACACGGGGATGGTCGTCGAGCTGGTGGCCGACGTTCAAGACGGGCGGCGCGACGCCACCGTCGGCCAGCTGTTCAACGCCGCCAGGCCGTTCGTCGGTCAGCTGATCCTCGTCGGGATCGTCGCCGGCATCGCGACCGCGATCGGCTTCGTCCTGATCATCG
This sequence comes from uncultured Solirubrobacterales bacterium, assembly GCA_963789675.1. Taxonomy (GTDB): domain Bacteria; phylum Actinomycetota; class Thermoleophilia; order Solirubrobacterales; family Solirubrobacteraceae; genus Palsa-744. Next base: position 75,952 of record CAWBLR010000023.1, read on the forward strand.
TCCCGGGGCTGATCCTGCTCACGATCTGGTCGGTCTTCGCGCCCGTGATCGTGCTGGAGAACCCCGGCGGCCTGAAGCCGCTCGGGCGCAGTCGCGAGCTCGTGAAGGGCAACGGCTGGCAGGTGTTCGGGGTGATCGTCGTGCTCGTGATCGGCGTCGGCATCGTCTCCTCGATCATCGAGGCGATCGGCGACTCGGGCGGGACCGCCGCGGCGATCGTCGTGCGGGTGATCGTCGAGATCCTCACCGCCCCGATCTCGGCGCTCGCGGCCTCGGTGCTCTACTTCGAGCTGCGCGGCGATAAGACAGGCGGACCCCCCGAGCCAGACCCGTCGGGCCCGTTCCAGGCCGGCGGGTTCCCGCCCGCGGCGCCCTGAGCCAGAACGCCGCTGAGCCCACGAGCACTCTGAGTGACGGCGGCCGGTCAATTCAAATCCGGGCGCCACGCCTGCGCGGCGGGTCCTGCTCGCGGCGCTGCATCCCGCGCCGCGCGGCTGTCCGGTCCGCTTCGAACGGCTATCCTTACGGGATGGCCACGGTGGTGCTCGACCCTTATGCCTACGAGCTGGATGCCCTCAAGGAGCGTCGGCGGATCTCCGGTCTTGACCGTCTCGACGAGGTATGGGACGGTGTTCTGCACATGGTTCCCGCACCAACCGACGGGCACGGTGACATCGAAAGCCAGCTGCACGCAATTCTGAGACCGCTTGCCCGTCAGGCCGGCCTGCGCATGATCGGCCAGTCCAACCTCGGCGAGAGCACACACGACTACCGCGTCCCGGACAGCGCCCTGCACCGCCCCGGCACCGCCGGCACTTGGCATCCCACCGCCGCGCTCGTGATCGAGATCGTCTCCCCCGGCGACGAGAGCTGGGACAAGCTCCCCTTCTACGCCGCCCACGAGGTCGACGAGGTGTTGATAGTCGAACTCGAGGAGCGCACCGTCCACTGGCTCGGGCTCTCGGGCGGCGAGTACCGCGCGCTCGAGCGCAGCGTCCTGATCGACCTCGGCCCAACTGGGCTGGCCACGCAGATCGACTGGCCATAAAGCGCAGCGCAATGCGAGCACTCTGAGCGAGATCGAGGCATCCGAGCTGCTGCGCCCCGGCCTGCTGGAGGGGGCATCGGTCCTGGTCGCGGGTCCGGCGGGGTCGGTAGGTCCGGCAGAGTCGGTGGGCGCCGCAGGGCTCCTGTCGCTCGATCGTGCGGTGGGCGAGGTCTTCACAGAATTAGGCGCTCAGTTACACAGATGTGCTCTCGAGGCATCCGGGGAGACGGTCGTGGATCGGACGGTCACGGCCGCGGTCGCGGTCGCCGAGTCGGGGAGTCTCGACCTGCTGGTCGTGGATGGCGCGGGGCTGTTTGCGTGGGGAGGTCTGCACACCTGCCTCGACGCGACCTGGAACGTGACCCGTGCCGTCGTGAACCAGGCCTTCCTGGTGAAGTCCGACGAGCCTGACGAGACGGCCGAGCTGAGCCGGCCGGGTCGTGAATGCCGGCAGATCGTGTACCTCGCGCCGTCCCCAGCGGCCGGACCGCAGGCCGACGCCGCCCGGGCGGGCCTCGAGAACCTGGCGCGCACGCTCTCGACCGAGTGGGCGCGGTACGGGATCACGGTCGTCACGATCGCTCCGGGCGACGGGACGGCCGCGGACGAGGTGGCGGCGCTGTGCGCCTACCTGGCCTCGCCCGCGGGGGCTTACTTCTCGGGGTGTCAGCTGGATTTGCGGGGCCCTTGAAAGGGCTCGCAACGGCGTAGAGAGCGCTGAGAGCGCCACGAGGGCCGGCTTTGCCGGCCCGGCGTCCGAGCCCTGCACCGCAGGGGGTGGTCGGGAGGGGGACCTGTCCCCCTCCCGTTCTTCCTGTCCCCCTCCCGCTCAGCCCGTCATCCCCCCGAACATCCCGCCGGTGATGTGCAGCGTCTGGCCCTGCACGTAGTTCGACCACGGCGAGCACAGGAAGAACACGCCGCCCGCCGCCTCCTCGGGGGTCGCGGGGCGGCCGAGCGGGATCAGCATCGAGGCCATCTGGCGCAGCTGCTCGGGGATCCCGAGCTGGACCTTCTCTCCCCCGATCTCCATGCTGTTCTCGTCGTCCTTCGCCTGCGTGAGGCGGGTGTCGATGAAGCCGAAGGCGACCGCGTTGACGTTGATCTTGAACTGGCCCCACTCCTTCGCGAGCGTTTTCGTCAGGCCGACGACGCCGGCCTTACCGGCCGAGTAGTTTGCCTGCCCGGGGTTGCCGAACGTGCCCGAGGTGGAGGAGACGTTGACGACCTTGCGGAACACCTCGACGCCTTCCTCGCGCTCTTTCTTCGCGGGGTCGCGCAGGTAGGGCGCGGCGGCGCGCAGCACGCGGAAGGGGACGACCGTGTGGATGTCGAGCATCGCCTGGAACTGCTCGTCGGTCATCTTGTGGACGGGCGCGTCGATCGTGTAGCCGGCGTTGTTGACGAGGATGTCGATCTTCCCGAACGCGTCGACCGCCGCCTGCACGAGCGCCTCGGGCGCGTCGGACTTGGTCAGATCGCCGGCGAACACGGCCGTCTCGCCCTGGATCTCCCCGGCCGCCTGCTCGGCGACGTCGCCGTCGAGGTCGTTGATCAGAACCTGCGCGCCCTGCGAGGCGAGCAGTTCAGCCGTTGCGCGTCCGATGCCGCGGGCCGAGCCCGTCACGATCGCCGACTTGCCGTCGAGTACACCCATAACCGTTGCGTCTCCTTGTCGTAGTCAGTGACCGGAGAGACTACATCTGTTGGTCGCTTCCGCGGCGTGAAGAGCGTCATGCGTCCTCGTCGCGCGTCGTTCGCCGCATATATACCGAAGGCTCGCCGTAGAAGGCGCCGCCCACGAGCTCGAGATCGTCGTGTTCGATGTCGACGTGATCGCCGAGCTTGCTCGTCCAGGCGCCGTTGGGAAGCTGTCTGGCGGCATGACGTGGTTCGCCCTCTTCCGTGGCGAATATCGCGATCTTCTCGTACCCGTCCTCCGGGTCTGGCAGTGCACACACCTCAAAGCCACAGATCGTGTACGCATCGACTACGCCGGAGAGACTCGGAAGAGCCGGGATGCCCGGTGGCCAGTACACCCCGCTGCCGAGCATGACGGGCGACCAAACTCGGGTTGTGTCCTTCGCCGCCCAGGCAAAGCAGTTGTACGCGGTCGTCTTGCTGCTCGTGATCCGGTAGTTGCCGGCCGAGAGTCTGGGGAGCTGTACCTCGACCGCGTCCCGGTCACTCACCGACGAGCTCGTGTTCCTGGCCCCACTGAAGCCACGCTTCGCGCGCGCCTTCGACCGTGTCCTGGCCTACGGCTGGATCAGAGCCGGTCATTGCGGTAAGTGCCCAGAACCACTGCGCGGGCCTCTCGCGTAGTCGTTTGAGGACGAGCGGGACGCCGGGTTGCCCCATACCGATGATCCGTTGATATGCAGGATGCAGGGCCTTCTGCGGGACCAGGGACTCGAATGCCGTCTCTGATTCCCATTGATCGGCAAGTCGCTCGAACAGCTCGGCGTCCGCGTTTCGGGCCGTCGGAGCCGTTCTTGGGAGCACGATCTCTGGGTTGATCTCATGCCAGGGCCGACGGGACGGGGCTTGTGCTCGGCGCACGGCGACGTTTCGCCACTCGCGTGGCTTCCGGCGTGAGACCAGACAGTCGGCCCTTTCCCACATCGCTTGCGGGGCGCGAGCCGAGGTATCAGCCGTCCACGTCACTTGGCGCCTCCATATACTCCCAATAGGGCAAGCTGATCGTCTCCATTAGCTTTCTCATGCTCGTGTGCTTCGCGAGCGCCCGGTCAACCGCGTCGCGCAACCGAAGTAGATCCGCGTGCTCTAGCGCATAGAACTCCGACTCAATCCCGCCCCGCGGCGGGTGGTAATCGATCTTTAGCGTGGCGATCAGGGTGCCCGCCTTCGGGCCCTCAACAGGATCAGCCCCAAATACGGGCCGGAGGTCAGTCAAGACCCGAGCATCATGGAAGACGCGGTTGTACTCCGTGACGATATCCGACGCTCTTGCAGCAAGCGCGAGAGACTCGATTCCCAGCATCGGCGGGAGCCGATCGATGAGCCTGTCACGTGCCCCGTCATCCAGATCCAGGTCATGTGAGTGCGCTACATCGCGGGCGAGATCGTCCGCGCCCTCTCCCTCTTCGGGTAGCAGCGTCGTCAGCGAGATCAACGCTTCGAGGATATCGTCGGCGGCTTCCGACAGGTCCGGTACCGCTTCCCGAACTTGCTCCGCCATACGGTCGGTCGTGAGCAGGCGTGTCTCGTCTCGCAGGGCCTCTATCAGCGCCTGCGCCGTCTCATCGCTCAACGACGCAAGTGCTTCGAGACCGGGCTGAAACGGCGCCGGGATTCGCAGAGTGGATGGCATTACGGACGCGAGCCGTCAGTCATGCGACCTACCTAGGAAGTGCACGGCCGCAACTATCGCACACCGGGTCTCTGGTGTTTTCGCCCCGGACCTGCCAAAGCCTGCCGATCACGGTCAACCGACGATGATGACGCCGAAGTCCTGCGTGTAGATCCCGCCGGGCTGCCCGCCGCCGAGCGAGGAGGGGACGTGGGGGGAGACGCCGACCGCGGTATCGCGGAAGTGGACGTCGAGGATGTTCGCGCGGTGCCCGGGCGAGGCCATCCAGGCGGCGACGATCGCGCTGGGCGTTCCCAGGCTGAAGGTGCCCCAGCCGATGTTCTCGCCGATTTCGTAGCCGACGTTCCCGCCGGGGATGTAGCCGGCGGCGATCATCCGGCTGAGCGGTGTGTCGCCGTCCGGCCCGTCGTGTTCGAAGTAGTCGTCGTCGGCCATGCTCTCGGTGTGGGCCTGAGCCGACTGCTGCAGGTGCCCGTTCTGCTGCAGCGGCGCCTCGCCGCGGCTCGTGCGTTCCTGGTTGACCAGGCAGAGCGTGGCCGTGCGGACGGCTTCGATGTTTTCCTCCGTCGGCTGCAGGTCGGCGCCGGGGCAGGTGTCGCCGGCGTGGGCGGGGTTGCCGGCGCCCGATCGATGCCGCTTGGCGTGATGGGTCTTATGCGCGGCCGACCGGTGCTTGGTGGAGCCGTGCCCGGCGCAGTTGGCGGGGCGGTGCTTGCGGCGGATGTGGCCGCCGCGCGCGTGAAAGCTGCTCTTCTTGGCGCAGTGCACCGCCGTTCGCGCCCGGTGGCGACGGTGTGCGGTCGTTGCGCGGGCTACCGGTGTGCCCGATGCCAGGGAGACGCCCGCGCATGCGGTGGCGGCGCCGGCGAAGGCGCACAGGCAGACGACGGGTACGACGAACACTGAACGGGCGCGAGACACCTGTCATGCATCGGTCGCATCCGGCGAGCGCATGAGTCCTGGAGAGCAGGTTTGGACAACTTTGCAAACCGTTTCCCAGCTACAGCGAGAGGACGCGCCCGAGGATCTCGCGCATGATCTCGTCCGAGCCGCCGCCGATCGGGCCGAGGCGGGAGTCGCGGGCGGCGCGCTCGACCCAGTACTCCTTCATGTAGCCGGCGCCGCCGTGGATCTGCAGGCAGGCGTCCATCAGCTCGAAGGACGCGCGCTGGGTGAGGAGCTTCGCCATCGTTACCTCCTTCAGCGGTTCCTCCCCGGCGACGAAGCGGCGGAGCGCGTCGTAGGTGACGCAGCGCGCGGTGTAGGCGCTGGTGGCGAGGTCGGCGAGCTTGTGGCGGATCGCCTGGTGCTTTGAGAGGGGGCGCCCGAAGGCCTGGCGCTCGCGTGCGAACTCGGCCGTGCGCTCCCAGGCGAGCGCCATCGCGCCGACCGCGCCGAGCGCCATCGCCAGGCGCTCCCACTGGAAGTTGGCCATGATCTGCTTGAAGCCCTCGTGCTCCTCCCCGAGCAGGTTCTCCGCCGGCACGAAGGCGTCCTCGAAGGCGATCGTCGCGGTGTCGGAGGCGTGCCAGCCGAGCTTCTCGAGCTTCGCCGAGGTGACGCCCTCGCCGCGATCGACGATCAGGAAGGAGATCCCGTGGTGACCGCCCTCCTCGGTGGTCTTGACGGCGGTGACGATGAAGTGCGCGCGCACGCCGTTGGTGATGTAGGTCTTCTCGCCGTTCACCACCCACCCGCCGTCGACTGGCGTGGCGCGCGTGCGCAGCGCGGCGACGTCAGAGCCCGCGCCGGGCTCGGTGATCCCGAGCGCGCCGATCTTCTCGCCCTTGATCGCGGGCACGAGGTAGCGCTGGTGATGATCCGCGGTGCCGAACTTCCAGATCGGCGGCGTGGCGATGTTCGTGTGCGCGCCGATCCCGGCGGCCGTCCCGCCCGAGCCGATCCGGGCGAGCTCCTCGACGAGCACCGCCTCGTGCAGGTAGTCGCCGCCCTGCCCGCCGAGCTCGGCGGGGTACTTCAAGCCGAGCAGGCCTTGCGCCGCGAGCTTCGGGAAGACTTCGTCGGGGAACCAGCGCGCGTCCTCCCACTCCTGCGCATGGGGGGCGAGCTCGCGGTCGAGAAAGCCGCGGATCGACTCGCGCAGCTCTTCGTGCTCCTCGGTGAATGGTGGCGTGGGAGTGGTCATGAGAGAGGGACGGACGTGGTTCCCACCGGCGCATGCGCCGGTGGGCCGGACGGTGCATGCACCGTCCGGGGAAGCCGCACATGTGCGGCTTCCTGCGAAGCGCGCATGCGCGCTTCGACCGGGGCCGCATGCGGCCCCGGAGCCCGCGAAGCGGGCGATCTCATCAGCTCTTTCTCAAGCATGCGGCAGGGACTTCGATCAAAGGCCGTAAGACCGCCCGATCACGTCGAGCATGATCTCGTCGGTGCCCGCGCCGATGCGGTTCAGGCGGGCGTCGCGCCACACGCGCTCGACGCCGTACTCGCGCATGTAGCCGGCGCCGCCGTGGATCTGGATGCATTCGTCGGCCACTTCGCAGAGCACGCGCGAGGCGTGGAGCTTTGACATCGAGATCTCGCGCACGGGGTACTCGCCGTTGTTGAAGCGCCAGGCGGTGATGTAGGTCATCTGCCGCGCCGACTCGATTTTGGTCGCCATCTCGGCGAACTTGTGGCGGATCACCTGGAACTTGCCGATTTCGCGGCCGAACGCCTTGCGCTCGTGCGCGTACTGGAGCGTGCGTTCGAAGCACTTCTGCGCGCCCGCCACCATCCCGGCGGCGCCGATCAGGCGCTCGCCCTGGAGCTCCCACATGATGTGGTAGAAGCCCTTCCCGACCTGCCCGAGCACGGCCGACTCCGGCACGCGCACGTCCTGGAAGGCCAGCAGCGCCGTGTCGGAGGCGTGCATGCCGAGCTTCTCCAATCGCTTCTCGCGGATCACACCGGGCGCGTCCATCGGCACGAGGAACAGCGTGAAGCCGTCGTAGCCGGCGTCGGTGTCGGTCTTCGTGACGAGCACGATCACGTCGGCGCGGTGGCCGTTGGTGATGTACGTCTTGGAGCCGTTGATCACGTACTCGTCGCCGTCTTTGACCGCGCGCGTCTTGATCCCTTTCACGTCGCTACCGGCGTCGGGCTCGGTGATGCCGAGGCAGAGGATCTTCTCGCCCTTGATCGCGGGCACGACCCATTCCTGCTTCTGCTCCTCGGTGCCGAACGCGAGGATCGGGGGCATCGCCATGTCGGTGTGCACCGCCAGCCCCATCGCCAGGCCGCCCGACTGCGCGTTCGTGATCTCCTCCGCGAGCACGAGCGCCGTGTAGTAGTCCCCGCCCTGCCCGCCGTACTGCTCGGGCTTGTCGAGGCCGAGGAAGCCCAGTTCGCCCATCCGCGGGAAGATCGAGTCGGGGAAGGTCGTCTCCTCCCACTCCTCGGCATGCGGCGCCAGCTCTTTGACGGCGAAGTTCCTGATCGACTCGCGCAGCTGTTCGTGCTCGTCGGTGAAGATGAAGTGCTTGCGCTTTGTCTCGAAGTCAGGCTTCTGCACGCTGTCGGCGGTGGCGGCCATTGGGGGGATCTCCTGTTCTGCTTCTTTGTGGATGCGTGTCGCGGTGGGGCGTTCGGTGGCGGGCGTCGCCCGGCGGTGGGGTCGGACAGGTCTCGATCGCTTTCACGCAGACGCTAACGTAGGCGCTCCTGAAAGTAAACAGTAGAGCTGCTTACTTCCCGCCGCGGGGAGGATCCGGTTAGGATGGCGCTGTGCCCACCGACACGGTCATCTACGCGCTCGACGACGCTGGCGTCGCGACGATCACGCTGAACGACCCGGACACGCGCAACGCGCTCTCCGCCGAGCTGCTCCAGGGCCTGATCGAGGCCTTCGAGCGCGCCCGCGACGACGAGCAGGTGCGCTGCGTGGTGCTCGCGTCCTCGCACGAGAAGGTGTTCTCCTCGGGCGCCAACCTCGGCGGGTTCGCCGGAGATGTCCCGCTCGTGCACAAGCACTTCGGCTCCGAGCGCTTCGTCGCGCTGTTTCGGCTGATCGGCGCGCTCGGCAAGCCGACGGTCTGCGCCGCTGACGGGCATGTGCTCGCCGGCGCGCTCGGGATCGCGCTCGCCTGCGACCTGATCGTCGCCTCGGAGAAGGCGACGTTCGGTACGCCCGAGATCAACATTGGCGCGTTCCCGTTCATGATCATGGCGCTGATCTACCGCAATGTCCCGCGCAAGAAGGCGAACGAGCTGCTGTTGCTGGGAGAGCGTTGGAGCGCACAAGAGGCGCAGGCGGCGGGAATCGTCAACAAGGTTGTCCCCGTCGAGGACTTCGACGCCGCTGTGAACGACTGGGCGGAAAAGCTCGCCGGGAAGTCCCCGGTGATCATGCGCCTCGGCAAGGAGGCGATGCGCCGCCAGCTCGACATGCCGTTCGACGACGCGCTCGACTATCTCCGCGCGCAGCTGACATTGGCGCTCTCGACCGAGGACATCGTCGAGGGCGTGACGGCGTTCTTCGAGAAGCGCGACCCCCACTGGAAAGGCCGCTGACCGCCGCTGAGATGTTCTTTGGCGCGCCTCCCGTTGCCGAGGCTGTGTCCCGGTCGAGGCGAGGATGAGCCGCGATCTCTCCTCTACAATGGAGGGATGGCAAAACACGCTGCCGCATCTAACGGTGTCGCGCCGGCTGTGGTCAAAGTGACCCGCAAGCAGGCTGCGGCGAACGCGCTGGGCTTGCTGCGCGCCGAGGGTCTCAAACCCAGCGCAGAGCATGAACTGCTTGCCGCTCGTTGGGTAGCGGGCGAGATCGATAACGAGCAGTTCGAGCGGCTCAATCTGGAGCAAGTACGCAAGCGGCTGACTGCTAACGCCGTCCGATAACGGTCGGCCGGTTCTGATGGCGGAGGATCCGTACGTCTACCCAGGCACCGGTGTCCTGCGCAACAACCTGGAGATTCATGACCCGGGGGAGCTTGCGGAGACTGAGGCGGATCTCGTTCGGAGTGCTCTGGCGACACTAGATGTACGCGGTCCATCCATTTCGGGAGGGCAACACGCGCAGCCTGCGCACGTTCTTGGGCCAGCTCGCCGGGCAGGCCGGACATCGAGTGGATTGGGAGCACCTCGATCACGAGCGAAGCTTTGCCGCGAACGTGCAAAGCCTCAACGGCAAGAACGAGCAGCTCCGCGAACTGCTGGAGCGGATCGTCGATATCCCTGGTAACTGAGCCCGGACGGGCCACGAAAGCAAAGTAAGCAGTAGGACGCTTTACTCCCCGCGCAGTCGGCAATGCGGTTAGGATGGCGAATGTGGCCGCGTCCTCCTCCACAGAGTCGAGCTTGCTCCGGCCCCTCGTCGAGGACCTCGAGGCCCGCCGCGCGAAGATCCGCCTCGGCGGCGGCGAGGAGAAGATCGCAAAGCAGCACGAACGCGAAAAGCTCACCGCGCGCGAGCGGATCGCGCTGCTGATCGACGACGGCACCTTCACCGAGCTAGGCATCCACGGCCGGCCGCACTTCTCCCAGCGCGCGATGGACGGCGTCGATGCGCCCGCCGACGGCGTGATCACCGGCTACGGCAAGCTCGACGGGCGCCTCGTCGCGGTCTGCGCGTACGACTTCACGGTGATGGCCGGCTCGATGGGGATGACCGGCGAGATCAAGGTCACGCGGCTGCGCGAGCTGGCCTTGACGAAGCGGATCCCGTTCATCTGGCTGCTCGACTCCGCCGGCGCGCGCGTGCAGGAGGCCGCCGGATCGCTGTTCGCCGGCTCCGGGCATCTGTTCCGCGAGGAGGTCGTGATGAGCGGCGTGATCCCCCAGATCGCCGCGCTGATGGGGCCGTGCGCCGCCGGCACCGCCTACATCCCCGGCCTCGCCGACTTCGTGCCGATGGTCAAGGGCAGAGGATCGATGGCGCTCGCCGGTCCGCACCTCGTGAAGGCCGCCGTCGGCGAGGACGTCACCCAGGAGGAACTCGGCGGCTCGCGCGTGCACACGCGCAAGTCCGGCGTCGGCGACATGGAGGTGGGGAGCGACGAGGAGTGCATCGATCGGATCAAGGCCTACCTCTCCTACATGCCCCAGAACTGCGAAGAGGCCCCGCCCGTGCGCGCCGTGAGCGATCCGATCGACCGGCGCGAGGAGGCGCTGCTCGACGTGCTGCCCGAGTCCAACCGCAAGCCGTATGACATGTACGAGGTGATCCGCCGGATCACCGACGACGGCGAGTACTTCGACATGAAGGGCCAGTGGGCGAAGACGATCATCACGTGCTTCGCGCGCTTCGGCGGCAGGCCCGGCGGGGATCGTCGCCAACCAGCCCAAGCAGCTCGGCGGGATCCTCGACAACGACTCCGCCGACAAGGCCGCGCGCTTCGTCAACCTCTGCAACGCGTTCGGGATTCCCGCTGGTCTTCCTGATGGACGTGCCGGGCTTCATGGTCGGCACGAAGGTCGAGGCGGAGGGGATCATCCGCCACGGCGCGAAGATGCTCTACGCGGTCGCCAACGCGACCGTGCCGAAGCTGACGGTGATCACGCGCAAGGCCTACGGCGCGGGGTACTACGTGATGAACGGGCGCGCCTACGAACCGGACCTGATCGTCGCCTGGCCGTCCGCGGAGATCTCCGTGATGGGCGCCGAGGGCGTCGTCGAGATCGCCTTCCGCAGACAGGTCGACGAGGCTGACGATCCGGAGGCGAAGAAGGCCGAGCTGATCGAGGGCTTCAAGAAGATCTTCGACGTCTACATCGCCGCCGGCAACGACCTGATCGACGACGTGATCGACCCGCGCGAGACCCGCGAGACGATCTGCCGCGGGCTGGAGATGTCGGCGAGCAAGAAGGTCGAGCGACCGTGGAAGCGGCAGGGAGTGGTGCCGGTATGACCACAGGCGCGTATGGCGGCGCTGGATCTGCGTCCTCGATCGCTCATGTGCAAAGCACATTTCGCTCACTGCGTCCTTGCCCAGCTTGCCCTACGCACCTGTGGGGGCTTGCCGGAAAATGAGTCTCGAAGACCCCGTAGTGATCACCTGCTCGATCTCCGGCGCGATCGCCAACCGCGCGCAGTGCCCGGCGATCCCCTATACCCCCGCCGAGTACGCCGCGGAGGCGCGGCGGATCGTCGACGAGGGCGGCGTGATGATCCACATCCACGCGCGCAAACCGGACGGGACGCCGTCGTACGAGGTCGAGGACTTCAAGGCGATCTCGGAGGCGATCCGGGCGGAGGTTGGCGAACGCGGTGATCGTGAACTTCTCCACAGGCACGATCGGCGTCCCGGTCGAGAAGCGGATCGAATACCTGCGCGCCTGCCTTCCGGAGGTGGCGGCGCTGAACATGGGCTCGATGAACTACGCGAAGTACTCGCGCTCGAAAAAACAGTTCGTCTTCAAGATGGTCTTCGCCAACCCGTTCGAGGAGATCGTCGAGCTGCTGGAGGCGATGAACGAACTGGGGATCAAACCCGAGCACGAGTGCTTCGACATCGGCCACATCGGCTCGCTCGCGCCGCTGATCGACATGGGCGTGTTGAAAACCCCGCTGCACGTCGACTGCGTGATGGGCGTCGTCGGCGGCATCCCGCCGACCGCCCGCAACCTCGCGGCGATGGTCGAGAACATCCCGGGCGGGCGGGATTCCAATCCCACGCCCGGCGAACAGGCCTCGCACTGGGGCGTGATCGGGATCTCGCGCGACCAGTGGATGCTCGTCTCCGCGGCGCTCTCGCTCGGCGGCTCGATCAGCGTCGGGCTGGAGGACAACCTCTACCTGCCCGACGGGACGATGGCGAAGTCCAACGGCGACCTGATCGCGAAGGCCAGGCAGATGACCGAAGACACCGGTCGCCGTCCGGCGACCGTCGAGCAGGCGCGCGCGGCGCTGAACATCCCCGCGCGGGGGGCGTAGACGATGGGCCTGCCGCTGGAGGGCATCAAGGTGCTCGACCTCTCGCGCCTGCTCCCTGGGGGCTTCTGCTCGCTGCTGCTGGCGGACTTCGGCGCGGACGTGCTGAAGGTCGAGGACACCGGCATGGGCGACTACATCCGCCTCTCCCCGCCGTACATCGACGGCGCCGACGACAGCGCCAAGTCGGCGCTGTTTCTCTCGCTGAACCGCAACAAGCGCTCGATCCGGCTGGACCTCAAGAGCGAGGGCGGTCGCGAAGCGTTGCTGCGGCTCGTGCGCGAGTACGACGTCGTGCTCGAGTCCTTCCGCCCCGGCGTGCTCGACCGGCTCGGGGTCGGCTACGAGCGGATGCGCGAGGAGAACCCGGGGATCGTCTACTGCGCGATCTCCGGCTACGGCCAGACCGGTCCCAAGCGCGACGCGGCCGGCCACGACATGAACTACCTCGGCCTCGTCTGCCTGCTCGGTTTGACGGGAGAGCGTGGGGGCGAGCCGGTGCAGGCCGCGGGCCAGATCGCCGATCTCGGCGGCGGCGCGCTGATGGCGGCGTTCGGGATCATGGCGGCGCTGCGCGAGCGGGATGGGACACCCGCACGCGAAGGACGTCCTGGCTGCGAGGGCTCGGGCGAGGGCCAGATCGTGGACGTGTCGATGGCCGACGGTGCGCTCTCGTGGCTGGCGATGGTCGCCGGGGCGTACTTCGCCGATGGGAGCGTTCCGCGCCGCGGCGGGCTGCCGCTGGCCGGCTCGCTGATCTGTTACCGGCCGTATGAGTGCGCCGACGGCTGGGTCTCGCTCGGCGCGCTCGAGCCGAAGTTCTGGCAGGCGTGGTGCCGGGGCGTCGAGCGCGAGGATCTGATCGAGAAGCAGTTCGAGCGCCCGGGTTCGGAGGCGCACGGCCAGGTGGTGGAGATCTTCAAGGCGCGCCCGCGCGCCGACTGGGAGGCGTTCGCGCGCGAGCACGACTGCTGCCTGGAGCCGATCCTGGAGCTCGACGAGGCGCTCTCCTCCGAGCTGGTGCGGGAGCGCGAGATGGTCGTCGAGATCGACCAGCCCGGCGCCGAGCGGCCCGTGCGCCAGCTCGGCATTCCCGTCAAGCTCACGCGCACCCCGGGAGCGCATGCGCGCCTGCCGGGGCCGGCGCTGGGCGAGCACACCGAGGAGGTGCTGCGCGCGGCCGGCTATTCCGCGGAGGAGGTCGCGGAGCTGCTGCGGACGGGCGCGGCCGCCGGTCCGGCCGAGGCGCCGAACAGCGCCACGTTCCGGGTCTAGGCGGAGATCGAAGGGCATGGGCACAACCGTACGCCCAGCTACGGAGGTTTCGCGAGATCGGAGCGCCTCTCCGGGTGAGCGCTCCACCGCCACCGGCGATCGGCCCCTGTTGAAGATCAGCGAGCTGGCCGAGCGCTCGGGCGTGAGCGCCGGCACGATCAGGCACTACCTGCGCGAGGGCCTGCTCGGCGAGGGCGACGGGATCGTCAGGACGAGCCGCAACATGGCCTACTACCCGCCCGAGCTGGTGGAGCGGGTCAGGTTGATCAAGCGCCTGCAGGAGGAGCGGTTCATGCCGCTGCGGATGATCAAGGTGGTGCTCGAGGAGGACCCCGAGCACGTGCTCGCGCTGGTCGAGCTCGAGGACCGCATCCTCGAGCGCGCGCTCGCGGGCGCCGAGGAAGGCGGGCGCACCTCGGTGAAGGAGGTGCGCGAGCGCTATGAGATCCCGCGCAACGTGCTCGAGCGCCTGGCGGAGATCGGCGTGCTGACGCCGAATCGCCGCGGCTACGAGCAGGACGACGTGAGGATCATCGAGGCGATCGCGAGCTTCCGCGCCGGCGGCTACGAGGAGGCGCTCGGCTTCACCGTCTACGACACGCTGCGCTACCGCGAGGCGCTCGAGCCGCTCGTGGCCGAGGAGGTCCGCGCGCTGCTCGACCGCCTGGCGGGCGAGGTCGAGATCGAGCGGGCGCTGGAGATCGTCGCCGCCGGCGCGGAGCCGCTGCGCGAGCTGATCGGCGCGATGCACTCGAAGCTGCTGTTGGCCGAGCTGCGCAAGCAGCGCGAGCCGTAGCTGTCGGGCAGGCAACGCAAGTCACGGCTGTCGGGCAAGCAACCCAGGTCATGGGCAGCGGGGGGAACGGAAGCCGTAGCTACCAGCGCGCGCGGTGGTGCTCGACGACGCCCAGCCCGTGCGCCAGCGGGGTTCCACCGGGCAGCTCCCCGGTGAACGAGCCGAAGGGTGCGCGGTAGTCGCTGCCCACGATCAGCAGCTCGTCGTGGCGGCTGCGCTGCGCCTCGGCGAGGAAGCGCAACTCGGCTCCATCCTCGCAACGGATGCTCGACAGGTCGGCGGCAAAGCCGACGGGGGCGGTCTCGGTGGGCGAGCCCGCGACCCACACGGCCCGCTCGCTGCCCCGCGGCGGGTCGTTGATGCCGCTGACGAGGTTCCAGGCAAGCGGGGTGCCGTCCGGGCGCTCGCCGACGCCGGCGCTCCAGTGCCACTCGGTATGGCGCGCGTGATGGCCGATCGTGTCGTCGATCACGGCGAGCGCGTCGATCGCGCGCGCCTGCCCGCCGTCGATCGACAGCGTGCCGTGCGCGGCAACGCCGGCCTGCTTGCGCGTCCACACCTGCGCCTGCCCGCTCGGGCAGAGCGCTTCGATGCCCGCCTGCTCCTCCAGTCGCAGATCGAGCAGCACACCGCGGCCGTGGATCCGCACCCGTCCGGGCGTGCCCGCCGCCGTGCCCGTGCCGACCCTCCCGTGATCCAGCTCGACTTCGCCGCGCCGTGGCAGCAATCGCGTGCGCTCCCGCATCAGCTTCTCCTCGCGCATGTACAGAGCCCAGAAGGACTGCCGCGCCGGGCCGATCTGCACAAGCGCCGCGCACGCCATCAGCTCCTCGCAGAAAACCGCCACATAGCGCCAGCGCTTCAGCGGCCGCGAGCCGCGAAACAGGGGTGCGTCGAGCGGCGGCCCGACGGGAGCGGGCGCTATGCTTGGGATTGTTGACTGACTAGTCAATCTATTTCTGCGGGGATCGGATCGATAGGTCGATAGATGCCGCGGAAGGGAACATCATGATGAGTGCCGCCGCCCCCGACAAGCGCCGTCTGATTCTCAACGCGGCCGTGCGCGTGTTCGCGCGCCAGGGCTTCCACGCCTGCAGGGTCTCGGACATCGCCGACGAGGCGGGCGTCGCCTACGGGCTCGTCTACCACTACTTCGCCTCCAAGGACGAGATCCTCGACACGCTGTTCCTCGAGCGCTGGAACGTGATGCTCGAGCTGATCCGCGACGTCGACGCGCAGCCGCTGCCGGTGCGCGAGAAGCTCGGGGCGATCGCCTCGTTCATCGTCGACAGCTACCGCCACGATCCGGATCTGATGAAGGTGATCATCGTCGAGGTCACGCGCGCGGCGAACTCGTTCGGGCAGACCCATCTCGGCCAGATCCGCGCGGCCTACGAGTTGATCGGCGAGATCGTCTCCAAGGCCCAGGCCGAAGGTGTGTTCAGGGCCGAGATCGACGCGCAGTTCGCCGCGATGGCCTTCTACGGCGCGATCGAGCAGATGCTCACGGGCTGGATCTTCGGGCTGCTGCCCGCGGACGAGGAGCACTTCGAGCGCGCCAAGTGGCTGGTCGTCGAGGCGGTCTGCGGGGGTCTCGAGGCGAGCGCTGCCGACCAGGCGCGGGTTGGTTGAGGGTCTCGAGATGAGCGTTGCCGACCGGGCAAGGGTCGGTCGAGGGTCTCGAGATGAGCTTTGCCGATCATGCGCGGGTCGGTTGAAGTTGCGAACGAGTGTGAACATGACCACCACGGGGAATAGACTTAGCTGAATATGGAGAACGAGATGATCAAGCGGCTGATCTGGTCGGGTCTTCTGGCGGGCCTCGGCGCGCTGTCGAGCATCGTCGCCCACCGCGCGGCCGGCCTCGTGTGGCGGCGGTTGTTCGACGAGGAGCCGCCGGAGTGAGCGCCGCCTCGCCGCCGCCCCCCGGCGAGCGATCGGACTCCCCGAAGAACATCGCCGCGGCGATCGGCGAGGTCTCGGAGCGCGCGCAGTTGCTCGTGCGCGAAGAGATCGAGCTCGCGAAGACGGAGCTGACCGAGAAGGTCGGCAAGCTCGCGAAGGGCGCGGTCGTGGCGGTCGCCGCCGGCATCTTCCTCGTTACGGCGCTGTTCTTCGTGCTGATCGGGTTCGCCTTCCTGCTCTACTACTACCTTCCGGGCAACGACTTCACGTTCTTCTGGGGCTTCTTCGCAATGGCCTTGATTCTCGTGATACTGGGAATCATCGCCGGCCTGATCGCCGCGAAAGTCGTCAAAAAAGGTTCCCCGCCGGTGCCGAGCATGGCGATCGAAGAGGCGCAGAAGATCCGCGAGACGGTCTCTGCGGGCGCGGATTCGCACACGACGACGGGGACGGTCTGATGCCCCAACGCTCGGCGACCGACCGGGGGAAGATCTGATGGCGCAACGCTCCGCAACCGAGATCCGCAGCTCGATCGAGGCCAACCGCGAAGAGCTCGCGGTCTCGATCGTGAAGCTGCGCGGCGAGGTCACGCACCTGACCGACTGGCGTGGGCACATCGCGCGCCACGAACGCGAGCTGAAGATCGGCGGCGCGGTCGTCGTCGGCCTCTTCGTCACTCGTGGCCTGTTGCGCCGTAGGCGCAGACGCAACCGCTGAGTCAGTCAGCTCAACAACGTTCTCGGGATCGCCCCGACGCCGATCAGCCCCGGCCCCGTGTAGGTCCCGATCACCGGGCCGACCTCGGAGGTGAAGACCGGCTCGGAGTCGAAGATCTCGCGGCAGCGGTCGATCAGGCGCTGGGCCTGCTCGGGCGCCTGGATGTGTTGCACGACCCAGCCGTCGGCACCCGCGTCGTGGAGTTCCTGCGCGTACTTGACCATCCGCTCGAACGCGCGCCCGGCCGTGCGCACGCGCTCGACGGGCGTGATCTCGTACTCGAGCGAGAGGATCGGCTTGATCTTCAGCGTGCCCCCGAGCCACGCCTGGGCTTTGCCGACGCGCCCGCCGCGGCGCAGGTACTCGAGCGTGTCCAGGCAGAACCAGATGCGCAGCGCCTTGCGCGTCTCGCGCACGCGCGCGGCGACGGCCGCAATGTCTGCGCCCCCGCGGGCGGCGGCGGCCCCGGCGAGTGCCAGCAGGCCGACCCCGCCGCAGGCGGTCTCGCCGTCGATCACCTCGACGCGCTCGCCGAGGCCGCGCTCGGCGAGCAGACCGTGGGCCTGCCGCGCGGCCTCACAGGTGCCGGAGATGCCACCGGCGAGGTGCACGGAGACGATGTCCCGGCCTTCGTCCAGGAGCGGCTCCCAGACGGCGAGGAAGTCGCCGATCGAGGGCTGCGAGGTCGTCGGCAGCTCGGGATCGCGGCGCAGGCGCTCGTAGAACGCGTCGAAGTTGTCCATCTCCAGCTCGCGTTCGGGCTGGCCCTGCCAGCCGACGTAGAGGCTGACCTGATGGATCTCCTCCCTGTCCGCGCGTGCGCGCGGCAGGTAGTTGGTGCTGTCGGTGGCGACGGCGACGGAGGGCACGCCGGGACCCTACTGCAAGGCCTCCGCGAGCCCGCTCGCCCCTACCGCAACGCCTCGGCGAGCTCGCCCGACTCGTACATCTCGACGACGATGTCGCAGCCGCCGACCAGCTCGCCGTTCGCGAACAGCTGCGGGATCGTCGGCCAGTCGGAGATCGCCGAGAGCTCCTGGCGCAGGCGCGGGTCGGGCAGGATGTCGACCGCGGCGAACGGCACGTCGAGCGACTGCAGCGCGGCGACGGTGCGCGCGGAGAAGCCGCACGCGGGCGCCTCGGGGGTGCCCTTCATGAACAGGATCACCTTGTGCTCGGCGATCGCCTCGCTGATCGCGTCGCGGATCGGGTTGGACTCGCCGCTCGCGGCGGTGGCTGGGGCCGCGGGGGCGGGGGTTGGGGCTGGCTGGGCGCTTGACATCGGAAGATCTTGGGCGGTGCTGGGCTGGCTTGACATGGCTTGCTCCTGGCTATTGGGGGCTCTGGGTCTTCAACGAGAGAGCATGGATCGGCCCGCCGATCTCTGACCCGAAGATCTCGTAGACGAGACGGTGCTGCTGGATGCGGCTGCGTCCCGAGAAGGCGGTTGCGGTGACGGTCGCGCGAAAGTGATCGCCGCCGCCGGTGTAGTCCTCCACTTCCGCTGTGGCGCCCGGAATCGCGGCCTCGATCCGCTGCTTGATCTCGTTTGGGGACGGCATTTCAGCTCCCAGCTTAGCCGCTATACTTTGGAAAGCGATGATCACGATCAGCGACAAGGGTGCCGAGAAGGTGCAGGAGTTCCTCGCCGCGCAGGAGGGCGATGTCGTGATGGCCGGTCTGCGCGTGGGCGTCCGCGGAGGCGGCTGCTCGGGCTTTCAGTACCAGCTCGCGTTCGACGAGCAGCGCGACGACGATCTCGTGTTCGAGAGCCACGGCCTGAAGCTGCTCGTCGACGAGGAGAGCCTGCCGTTCGTGCGCGGCTCTGTGATCGATTACGAGGAGAGCCTGCAGGGCGCTGGCTTCAAGGTCTCCAACCCCAACGTCGTCGCCGCCTGCGGTTGCGGCTCTTCATTCAGGGTCGCCGAGGAGGAGCAGGTCTCCGCAGTTTGAGCGCGCTAGGTAAGACTCTGAAGTAATACCTTCTTGTCTTACCTGTGGTAGCCTCTCGCCTATGCGTGTGACAAGCAAGGGACAGGTGACGATTCCGCGCGATGTGCGGAAGCGGCTTGGGATAATCCCGGGCAGCGAGGTGGATTTCCAGCTGGATGAGGTGGGCGTGCGTCTGGTGCGAGCCCGAACCAGCAAAGGCAAGGCAGTCGTAGCGCGGATGATCGGGCAGGGGACGGTCAAAATGACTACCGACGAGATCATGGCGCTAACTCGTGGTGAGGACTGAACCCTCTTCCCGCGGCACCGTCGTCGACGCCAACGTCCTGCTCGATCTCTTTACCGAGGATCCCATTTGGCTCGAATGGTCTGAAGGTGCGCTCATCGAGGCTATGGACGTCGGCCCGGTGATCATCAACCCGATCATCTATGCGGAGATCTCGGTTCGCTTCGAGCGAATCGAGGAACTCGAACATGCGCTGCCAGAGCAGATCGAGCGTGAGGACCTACCCTGGGAGGCTGCCTTCGTTGCCGGGAAGTGCTTTCGCGAGTATCGCCGACGCGGTGGCACGAAGCGCTCTCCACTGCCAGACCTCTATATCGGAGCTCACGCTGTAGTGACAGACCGAGTGCTGCTGACACGTGACCCGGCGCGCTATCGCACGACGCTCCCCGCTCTTACCCTGGTAAGTCCGCAGTCGTGAGTGGACTCCCGGCAAGCCTGCGTCGTCTGACGCCGGTACGTCTGCGCGACGACGTGCGCCTGCGCGCGCTCGCCGTCGGCTCGGGCTTGATCCCACCGCGGACGATGCACTCCGAGGAGGACGCGCGCGTACTGTTGGAGGCGGCGCGGGGTGCGCGGCGCGTGGTCGAGATCGGCGTCTACGAGGGGGCCTCGGCGCTGGCGCTATGCCGGACGCTTGGGTCCGACGCCGAGCTGCATCTCGTCGATCCCTTCGGCGCCCACCCCGACGCGCTGCCGAGCGGCTGGGGCGCGACCGAGTGGGCGACCCGCCGCGTGGTCGCGCGCGCACTACGCGCGCGTGGTTCAGACGCGCCGAGCGTTCACTGGCAGGTCGTCCTCTCGCTCGAACTTGCCGCGCGCTGGGAGGGCGAGGTGGACATGGTGTTCATCGACGGCGACCACTCCGAGGCCGGTTGCGAGCTCGACTGGTCCTCGTGGCGCGGCTTCGTCGCGCCCGGCGGCCGCGTGGTGTTCCACGACGCGCGCGCCGACCGGCCCGCCGGCCGCGGACTGCCGGGGCCGACGGCCGTCGTCGGGCGCCATTTCCGCTCGGCTGAGGAGCCGGCGCCGGGCTGGGAGATCGAGGCCGAGGCCGACCGCACGGTGGTCGTGCGACGCGCGGCCTGACGCTGATCGTGGTGGACGAGCGTCAGTCGACGGGTAGCTGTCTGAGATCCTCCAGATCCTGAGGGCGACCCGCTGCGTGCTTCATCGCGCGCAGGTGCTCCAGGCTGCACACTCTCACCGAGAACCCGTCGAGGTCACCTTCGACGGTATCTGGATCGAACGTGGCGTATAGATCGTCCGTCTCGACTCCGCTGAGCCACTGCATGACGTCGAGACGACCGATGTCGGTCAGCAGACAGAAGTTGCCTCCCATTGCGAGATCGTCCGTACGCGTGGGGTCGGCTGGCGCCTCCTCCGGCTTGAAGTCACCGGTGTCCAAGACTCTCGCATTAAGATCTCGCAGCATTTTGGCGAGCTTCTCGAGGTTCTCCTCTACGGGGTTGGGGACGATGTCGAGATCCTTTGTTACACGGATGAAGCCGTGCGCATTGACGGCCCAGCCGCCGACAATGATGTACTCGACTTCCTGCTCGTGCAGATACCTCAGCAGTGGTCCCGGATCAAGCGCGTCGGGCATGGCGGAACGCCTCGGAGAAGCGGTTGGCGAATCTGGTCAGGGCAACAGTCTCTTCCAGGTTGGCGCTCACGCCACGGGCCCGGTCGCGCTTGACCTGTGCTTTCTTGGCCCCCTCGTTCCGAGCGATCTCCTCAGAAGTCCAAGCTCCTTTCGGCCTAGACTTTGACTTTGCCTTCAGCTTGGTTTTCGGCTTGGTTGCCATACCGTGATTGTAGATCGACCGTCGGCAGGTGGGGAAGCCGAGCTCAGCGAGGTTCAATCACGACGAGGATCCACCCTCATTCAACCCTGAGCCGTTGCTGTCTTCGGCGGTCACCTGCACGTGCACGGGGCCGGCCGGGGCGCCCCGCGCCTCGCCGGGGCTCTGTGGCCCGCGCGCTCCGCGTCTTGCCGGGCTCTGTGGCCCGCGCGCTCCGCGTCTTGCCGGGTTCTGTGGCCCACGCGCTCCGCGTCTTGCCGGGCTCTGTTGCCCGCGCGCTCCGCGTCTTGCCGGGGGTTCTGTGACCTATGCGCCCCACGAGCTCAGCTCTTGACGAGCAGGGGCCGTTCGAACGACGCCGCTTCGGGGATCACCAGGCCGGCTTCGGTCTGGAACCACTGTTCCAGTAGCGAGCAGTACATCCCGCGGAAGTCCGAGGTGCGCAGGACGTTTTCGTTTTCGTCCAGTTTGCTCAGGCCGGGGAACTCGCCGACCATCTTGCCCGATGCCCGGCTGCCGATCAGGAACGTGTTGCCGCCCGCTCCGTGGTCGGTGCCCGAGCCGTTTTCCTGCGGGCGGCGCCCGAACTCCGACCACAACTGGATCAGCACGCGCTGATCCAGGCCGCGGGCTTCGAGGTCCCGCTGGAAGGCGACCACGGCGGTGACGGTCTCGGCGAGGTTCGTGGCGAGCGTGGTTGCCTCGTCGGAGTGCGTGTCGTAGGAGCCGACGGCGTTCAAAGAGGCGCATTTGATCGGCATTTCCATGTGCAGCATCGCCGCCAGCACCGCGAGCCGTTCGGCGAATTCGCCCGTTGGGTAGGTGACCGCCGATTTGTCGCCCGATGTTTTCTCGGATTCGACGAAGTCGGCCATCTTGTTGAGGACGAGATCGGTATCGAAGGACGCGGCGCGCGCCTGCGC
The DNA here is from genome assembly GCA_963789675.1 of uncultured Solirubrobacterales bacterium. GTDB lineage: Bacteria > Actinomycetota > Thermoleophilia > Solirubrobacterales > Solirubrobacteraceae > Palsa-744. The sequence goes on from CAWBLR010000023.1 coordinate 97,861, forward strand.
GTACGCGGGCGAGGGGGCGGAGAGCGCGCCGAGCGCGCCGAAGGTTTGGAGCGCCGGTCCGATCACCGGTTCGCCGAGGCCCTCCGCCCACATCGTGTAGTCGGCGGGCGAGGAGACCGCGGCGACGGGCATCGTCTCGGTCGCCAGCGCCGGCGCGAGCGAGTAGTCGAGGGAGAGTCCCTGGAGTGGGTTGTTCGGTTCGCCG
>CAWBLR010000024.1:0-91990 GCA_963789675.1 uncultured Solirubrobacterales bacterium
ACGCCGGGCAGATCGAGATAGCGACCCATCCAACCGGTGCGCGCGTTGGTGTCGAGCTCGCCGACCTCCCAGTAGTGGCGGCTGGTGAAGTGGCTCTCGTCCTGCGGCTCGTAGCCGATCGCGGGGAAGGCTGTGACCTTGCCTTCTTCGTGCAGTTCTGCGAGGCCGGCCGCGGATGGATGCCACATCAGGTTTTCGTCCTCGGTGAAGGGCTTGCCGGCGCCTTCTTCGAGCTTCAGCGCGGGGCGCAGTTCTTTGTACTTGGCTTCCTTGACGGGCGCGAGCACCGACAGTGCATCCCAGCCGCCTTCCATGAAGATCGAGACGAGCACGGGCTGGTCCGGGCCTGAGGCGGCCGCGGCCTCGGCGATGCCCTCTTCGAAGTGGCGCGGGCTGAGCATCGAGGCGCCATATATCGATAACGCCGCCCCGGCGGAGGCGAGCAGGAACGTGCGCCGGTCGAGGCCCGTGCCGGCTGGTACCGGCATCCCCGGCTCGATCTTCGGTAGCCCTTTCCCCGCGACGGCGGCGCCGCGGCGCAGCAAAGCGGCGCGGTGGAAGTCGTTGCACGAGCAGCTTTGGGCCATCGTCAGCTCACCTCGCGGAAGGGGGTTAGTGCGAGCGGGGAGATTCGCCGAGCAGGGCTGCGATCCCCAGGTCGGATTGCCAACTCAGGTCGCATTTGCCAACTCAGGTCGCATTTGCCAACTCAGGTCGCATTTGCCAACTCAGGTCGCATTTGCCAACTCAGGTCGCATTTGCCAACTCAGGTCGCATTTGCCAACTCAGGTCGCATCGTCAACTCACCTGCATGTCCGGAGAGGTGGCGATCAGCATCCGCAGCGCGTTCTGGCGCATCGCCCGGTAGGGGCTCAGCTCCCATTCCGTCTTGCTCGTGCCGGCCGGACAGGTTTCTGCGAAGCGGGCGATGCAGGCGGTCGATTCGCTGGAGAGCAGCGGGTTGGCCCAGTAGCTCATCGCGCTCGCGAACGCCGCGGCCGGTTCCTCGGTTTTGCTGTATTCCGGTTCCCCTTCCTGCGGCCAGGGGTTCTCGTAGGTCTTCGACGTCACGTTGCTGGCCATTTCCCAGCGTGCCTTCGTCGTCGAGGTGTCAAGCCAAGCGCCGAAGTCCCAACCGGAGACGTTCGGCGGATAGAACAGCTGCTGGCCGGCGTTCGCGGACAGCCAGGCCCAGGAGGTCGTATCGATCGGACGGCCGATCGAGCGCAGCAGGCCGGCGTTGTAGACGACGGGCGGCGTCACCAACTCGGGGCCTTCGTAGAAGTCGGGGTGCTGGAGGATCGCCTCGACGACCGCGCGGATCGAGTAGCCCGAGCCGACGTAGAGCCCCTCGAGCGTTGCGAGCGTCGCTTCGCTGGGTTCGCTGGGGATGAAGTAGCCCCACAGCTTCGTCACGAAGAACGAGGCGTGCAGCGGGTGTTCGACGCACATGCGGACGGCGTCTTCGTAGTTCCAGTTGCCGGTCTGGCCGAAGATCGTCTTCGGTTCTTCGTCGTGGTAAGCGGGGTCATAGTGGAAGTTGACGAGCCCTGCGCTTTCGGACCATTCCGCGCGCCAGCCGGTCAGCGCGCGACCCATTTCGTGGACGTCGTCCTGGGTGTAGGCGCCACGGTCGGCGCCGAGCGAGAACAGCTCCATCATCTCGCGCCCGTAGTTCTCGTTGGTGTTGCCAACTTCGTTGTAGATCCCGTCGAGGAACACGAGCATCGCCGGGTTGGCGGTGACCGCGAGAAACAGGTCGTGGAAGCTGCCGAAGCACATTGAACGAAAGAGCTCGTTCTGTTCGAGCATCATCCGCTGGGAGTCGACCTTTTCGTTGGAGTTGGCGAACCAATCGTGGAAGATGAACGTCATCCGCTCGACGAGCTGCTGGTCGGAGCGGAGCATGCGGTCGAGCCACCAGCAGTGATCGTCGCCCCAGACGTCTTCCGGTTCGAGTTTCTTGCCTTCTTCGTTCACCGGTTCCGGGCCGGTCAGCGTCGCCGCCCCGGAGGGGCGGGTGAGCCCGAAGACGACCTGTTCCAGGGGCTGGCCGGCGAGCGCCTCGGGGTCTGACGTCCCCGCCCGCCCCGGCCCGAAGCCCGCGCGCCACAGCAGGCGGCGCGCCTGGGCGAGCGTGATCGGCGGCGATCCGACCGCGGCGACCGGCGCGGGGGAGGGGGCGGGCGGCGAGGAGGGTGCGACCGGCAGCGCGACCGCGACCGTGCCGTGCGGCTTGACAGTGGCGTGATGGTGCGGGTGCGCGGCCTTGTGATGCTTACGCCGGCGCTTGTGCTCGGTGGCCTTATGCTGCTCGTGCTCCTTGGCCTGTGCCTCGGCCTCGGCCCGCTTGCGCAGCTCCTTGCGTGCAGGCCTGCTTGCAAGGCTCGCCTTCATCGCGCGTCGCGCCGATAGCCCATTGCCGGCTATCTCGACCCGCGCGTGCGCGAGGCCGTCTCACGCGCGTGGTTCTCGACGGATGTCCTACCCAGATCTACGCCGGTTCGTTAGCCAGCGACCGCCACAGGTAGCGGCAGGCAAGCGTGCGGTGCGGGCGCCATGGCTCGGCGATCTCGGTCATCGCGAGCGCGTCGGGCAGCCCGTCCAGGCCGTAGGCGCGCTCGATCGCGCGGCGGATGCCGAGGTCGCCAGTCGGCAGCACGTCGGGGCGATCGAGGTGGAACATGAGGAACATCTGTGCGCTCCACAGGCCGATGCCCTTGACGGCGGTGAGCTCCGCGATCACCCGCTCGTCGTCGAGCTCGTTCAGCCGCTCGAGCTCGAGCTCGCCCGAGATCGTGTGCTCGGCCAGCGAGCGCAGATATCTGACCTTCGCGCGCGAGAGGCCGGCGGCGGCGCGCAGCTCCTCGGGCTCGTCGTCGAGGATCTCCCGTGGCGTCGGCGGGCGATCGCCGTAGCGCGCCGTCAGCCGTCCGTAGATCGCGCGCGCGGCGAGCACGCTCAGCTGCTGGCCCGCGATCGTGCGCACGAGCGCGCCGTAGTGATCGTCCTTGTGCGGGCGTCCCTCGCCCGGGTCCGGCAGCTTGCCGACCGCGGCGATCAGTTCCGCGATCACGGGGTCGCTGCGGCGCAATTGCGCGAGACCGCGACTAGACAGCGGAAGTCGCCTCCGATCGCGCCGATCCGCCGTTCAGCTCCCGATATGTGCGCGGGTTGAATATCACGTCGGCTCTCGATACGTGTGCGGGATGAATGCCCATCCCAGCTCTCGATGCACGCGACGGTCGATCGTCATCTCGCGAGCGAGGCCTCGAAGGAGACCGGCTCGCCGTCGAGCGCGTTCAGCGCGCGCGGCAGCGACATCGCCAGGCAGGTGAAGCTCGGCGTGTCGCGCACGGTGAACGCCGAGGCCTCGGTCGTGCGCAGGCGCTGGACGAGGTCGAGGAACGTACCGACGTCGTCGGTGTCGAACGCGACCACGAACTCCTGGTCGTCGAGCCCGAACGAGTACGTCGTGTGGTTGTCCACACCCGGGTATTCGCGCCCGACCTGGATGTGCCCCTGCATGATCCGCCAGCGCTCCTCCGCCGGCAGCGCGTACCAGGCGCGCGACTTCACGAACGGGTAGACGAACACGTACTTGCCCCTGAACCCCCGCGGGGTCGTGCGCTCGTCCTCGGAGTATTCCGATGACTTGCGCATCCCCAGGAACGAGTACGGGGTCTCGGCCCACTTCATCAACCCGCTCTGACCGAGTACCACGTGCAGCTCGTGGATCCGGTCGAGGTTCTCCGCCTCGGCGATCAGCAGCAGCTCGGCGTCGCCGCGCGTGCCGACGAGCGAGAACGCCTGCAGCAGGTGCCCGTCGGCGAAGTCCTCGCAGGCGGCGTTGAACTCGCGCTTGTCCTGCGCGCGCTGCTCGTCCGCGAGCCGCCGCCAGGCGGGGTCGAGCTTCAGGAACGTGTACTTCACGAAGTGCCGCGCGCTCATCCGTCGATTATCGCAAGCCCGGCCGCTCGGCCCGGCGGCCGGCCGTCGCGCGTGCCGCCGGGTGGCCCGATCGCCGGCTACGGCACCCCGCGTGTCCAGTGGTTCGCCCGCCGGCCGCGCATGTGGGTTGCGCCCTGCGCAAGGCACTGGTGCACGACCTCCTTGCGGGGTAGAGTGATAGGCATGCGAATCGCGCTGCTTTCGCCGTATTCGTGGACGTACCCCGGCGGGGTCACACGCCACATCGAGGCACTCGCGGCAGAGCTGGCCGCGCTGGGTCACGACGCCCGCATCCTCGCCCCGTTCGACCCCGACGACGCGCTCTCGCGCCGCCTGCACCGCGGCGCGCGCCCCCTGCACCGCGGCGCGCGCCCCCAGCGCCTCGATCCGCCGGCGGGGTTTGTCCCGCTCGGGCGCACGGCCGGCTTCCCCGCCAACGGCGCCATCTCGAACCTCGTGCCGATCCCACCCGGGGTGCTCGCGATGCGCCGCGAGCTGCGCGAGGGCGGCTATGACGTCGTGCACATCCACGAGCCGGTCGTGCCGCTGCTCGGCTGGGACGCGCTCTGCTCGACCGCGCCCGAGCTGCCGCTCGTCGGCACCTTCCACACCTACTCCGAGAACGCTTTGACGAACGGGATCGCAAACGCGCTCGGCGCGCGGCGGCGGATGAACCACCTGCACGTCCGCATCGCCGTCTCCGAGGCCGCCGCCTGGACCGCGCGGCGCTTCTACGGCGGGCGCTACCGGATCGTGCCCAACGGGGTCCAGCTCGGTGGTGAGGCCCCCGATCGAGCAGAGGCCCTTGACGCCGGAGACGGCGTTGCTCATCGCGCTCAGAACGCGCGCGCGTACGCGGGCGCGCGCGTTCCGGACATCTTCGACATCGTCTCCTCCGCTGGCCAGGAGCAGCCCACCCCCCTGCGGATCCTGTTCATCGGCCAGGCCGTCGAACGCAAGGGCCTGCCCGTGCTGCTGCGCGCGTACGAGGCACTGCGCGAGCAGGTCCCGGCGACGCTCACGCTCGTCGGCGCCGACGCCGAGGAGGTCGCGCACATGATGCTCGACGGCCGCGGCGTCCACGCGCTCGGCAAGGTCTCCGAGACCCGCAAGCACGCAGAGCTCGCCGGTGCCGACGTGCTCTGCGCGCCCTCGCTGCACGGCGAGAGCTTCGGCATGGTCCTGACCGAGGCGCTCGCCGCCAGTACGCCGGTGATCGCCTCCGACATCCCCGGCTACCGCGACGTCGTGCGCGACGGGATCGAGGGTCTGCTGACCCCGCCCGGCGACGCACTCGCGCTGGCCGAGGCGCTGCGCTCGCTCGCGCTCGAACCCGCCGCGCGCGCACGCATGGCGGCCGCCGCGCGCCTGCGCGCCGAGCGTTTTGCCTGGCCGCACGTCGCCGCGGAGGTGCTCGACTGCTACGAGCGGGCCCAGGCCGTTGGCCGCCCCGCGACGCGGGCCGGGCGCCTCGGGGTGCGCTTCGGCCTGATGCCCGCCGACCTGCTGCCGCGCATCCCCGCCCAGCGCCTGCCGAGCCTCGAGGCCCCGCGCGTAACCGCCGCTCCCGGCCTGGCGCTCAGCGACGGCTCTGCTGGCGAGGGCTCGGCGAACGGATCGCGCAGCCGCACGACGAGGTCGGGGAGTACTTCCAAGCGCGAGCGCTCGTTGCGCACGCTGCGCCGGGGCGCGCTGGTGGCCGCCTCGCTCGGCGGTCTCGCGCTTGCGCTGCTCGCGCTCGTGCACATCGGCGTCGGTCGCGTCGCCGAAAGCCTGCTCGCCTCCAGCCCCGGCCTGCTCGTCGCCGGCCTGGGGCTGATGTGCGCCGCGATGTTCGCCCGCGCGATCGCCTGGTATGAGATCCTCGCGGCCGCGCCGACCTGGCGCAAGGCGAAACGCCGGGACGCGATGCAGGGCACGTTCATCGGCGTGCTGATGTCCGCCACGCTGCCCGCGCGCCTGGGAGAGCCCTCGCGCGCGCTGATCGTCGCGCGCCGGCTCGGCCGCGCGCGCGAGACGCTGCCGGTCGTGCTCGGCACGATGGTTTCGCAGACCCTGCTCAACCTGCTCGCGCTGGCGATCCTCGGGATCGTGATGTTCTCGAGCGTCGATCCGTTCAACGGTCACCACGGCGCGCTCGTCGCGGTCGCGCTGGCGCCGCTGGCCGCGGTCGTCGCGATCCTGCTCGCCCCGGTGCTCGTGCCGAGCGCCGCGATCTCGCGCTCGCTGCGCCTGCGGGCCCTGATCGTCGGCCTGCGCCGCTCGCTCGTGCGCGTGCGCGAAGGGCTGCGCGTGTTCCGCCATCCTCGCCAGGCGGCGCTCGCGACCGCCGCCCAGCTCGGCGCGTGGGGACTGCAGTGCCTGTCCTGCTGGCTCCTGCTGATGGCGCTCGGCCTCAACCACCGCGTCGGGATCGCCGGCGCCGCGGCGGTGCTGTTCGCCGTCAACGTCACCGCCGTGATCCCCGCCACGCCCGCCAACATCGGCGTCTTCCAGGCGGCATGTGTGGCGGTGCTCGCCGGCGCCTACCACGTCTCCACGGCAGACGCGCTCGCCTACGGCATCGTCCTGCAGGTCGTCGAGCTCGCCACCGCCGTCTTGATGGGCATCCCCGCGCTGATCACCGAGGGCCTCTCCTGGAAGGACGTGCGCCTGCGCACGATGCACGGCGCGCCGGTGAAGTTGAGCCCGCTGCCGGCGAGCGCGCGCCCCAGCGTGGTCAAGGGCACGCCCTCAGGCGTCGAGGGGTAAGAAGGACCTCTCTTCTCTTCAGGAGGAGGTCAGGGCGGGCTCGTCCTCGGCTTCGACGACGCCGTCGGGCGGATCCTCGTCATCGAGCTCGGCGAACAGCGACGGATCGCGCGGCGAGCCCTTGATCACGTCGTCGGGCGAGCCGTCGGGCAGCAGCCGCCCCTGGCGCGTGCCGAAGTAGATCGCCTGCGGGTGATGGGCGATCAGGGCGAGCGTCGACTGCTCGGGGATCGGCGCGTAGCCGTCGGAGATGCTCATCCCGATCTGCGCGAGGTCGAGCAGTTGCTCGACCTTCAAGTGCTCGGACTGCTCGGGCACCGCCGGATAGCCCCACGAGTAGCGCCGGCCCTGCGTGGCCGGGATCCCGAGCATCCCGCGCGCCTCGTAGTGCAACCACTCAGCCAGCCCCTCGGCGGTCTGCACGCCGAGGCCATGGACGAACAGCTGCTCGGCGAACTCGCCGTCTGACTCGAGCTTGGCCATCAGCTCGGTGACCTCGCCGCCGACGGTTACCGCCTGCACGGCGATCACGTCGAGCTCGGCGGGTGGTGAGCCCTTTGCCGAGGGCTTGCCAGCCTCATCCACCGCCGGACGGTAGAAGTCGGCGAGGCAGATGCGGTCGCCCTTCGGCTGGCGCGGGCAGACGAAACGCGTGAGCTCTGTGACGCGGTCCTCGGGGTCGAGCACGACGATCTCGTTTCCGGCCGAATAGCAGGGGAAGAAGCCGAGCAAAGCCCGTGGGTGCAGGTAGGTCTGCTGCTTCCACATCCGCTCCAGCCGCGGGCGGAAGTCGTCGCGCAGCAGCGTCTGCCACGCCTCGCCTTTGACGCCCTTGCCGCCCCAGTGGAGCTTGAAGAGGACGTGCGTGTCGAGGTGCGGGTAGACCTGCTCGAGGTCGACGGGGATCTCCCTCACGCCCCAGAACGGGGGCGTGGGGACAGGCACGTCCGTGCGCGTGGCCGAGCGCACGGAGTCGTCGGCGAAGTTGAGCTCCTCTGCCGGCTCCTCGCCTTTCGCGCGAAAGGCCGTGGCGCCGTCGCGCAGCTTCTCGAGCAGCGCCGCGTGCGCGTCGTCGTCGATCAGCTGGTCCATCACCGACAGGCCCTCGAAGGCGTCCTTGCAGTAGAAGACACCCGGCTCGTAGGGCTCCTCGGAGTCCTTGCCACCGGGATACAGCGCGCGGTAGCTGAACGCACGGTTGATTGCCGCGCCGCCGATCAGCACCGGGTAGTCCAAGCCCTTCGCGTGCAGCTCCTGGATCGCGGCGGGCATCTGCTTCGAGGTCGAGACGAGCAGCGCCGAGAGCCCGATCGCGGTCGCTTCGTGCTCGACCGCGGCGTCGAGGATCGTCTGGATCGGCACCTGCTTGCCGAGGTCGACGACCGTGTAGCCGTTGTTCGTGAGGATCGTGTTGACGAGCGACTTGCCGATGTCGTGCACGTCGCCGAACACCGTCGCGAGTACGACCGTGCCCTTCGTGTAGCCCTCGATCTTGTCGAGGTATTTCTCCAGCTGCGCGACCGCGCGCTTCATCACTTCGGCCGACTGCAGCACGAACGGCAGGATCAGTTCGCCGGCGCCGAACTTGTCGCCGACCTCTTTCATCGCCGGCAGCAGCACCTCGTTGAGCGTCGGCACCGCGCCGATCTTCTCGACCGCGCGATCGATCCAGTCCTCGACGCCCTCCTTGCGCCGGCGCAGGATGTGGTAGTGCAGCGCCTCCTCCGGCTCCATCCCCTCGGTCGGATCCGCGGCGCTCTGCACCTCTTCCTCGCCTTTTGACTCGAAGTGCGCGATGAACCGCTCGAGCGCGTCCTCGCGGCGGTTGTAGACGAGGTCGTCGGCGAGCTCGCGCTCGACGTCGGAGATCTCCGAGTAGGGGGTGATGTGGTTCGGGTTGACCATCGCCAGGTCGAGTCCCGCCTGGACGCAGTGGTGTAGGAAGGTCGAGTTGAGCACCGCGCGCGCGCCGGGGGAGACGCCGAACGACACGTTGGAGACGCCGAGCGAGGTCTTCACGCCCGGGATCGCTTCCTTGATCGCTTTGATCCCCGCGATCGTCTCCACGGCGGACGGCCGCCACTCCTCGTCGCCGGTCGTCAAAGTGAACGTGAGGCAGTCGAAGATCAACAGCTCGGGGTCGAGGCCGTGCTCCTCGCAGCAGAGGTCGCGGATCCGCTTCGCGATCTCGACCTTGCGCGCGGCGGTCTTCGCCATCCCGACCTCGTCGATCGTCAGCGCGATCAGCGCCGCGCCGTGCGCGAGCGCGAGCGGCACCACGCGGTCGAGCTTCTCGCGCCCCGCCTCGAGGTTGACGGAGTTGACGATCGCGCGGCCGGGGATCTGGTCGAGCGCGGTCGCGATCACCTCGGGCTCGGTCGAGTCGATCTGGATCGGCGCGGGCTGGGTCAGGGAGACCTTCTTCGCGACGAGGCGCATCTGTTCGTCCTCGTCCTGGCGCTCGGTCAGCGCGACGCACAGGTCGAGCACGTGCGCGCCGCCCTGCACCTGGTCCTCGGCGATCTGCACGAGCCCGTCGTAGTCGTCGGCCAAAAGCAGCTCCTTGGCCTTGCGCGAGCCCTGCGAGTTGACGCGCTCGCCGACCATCGTCGGGCGCGGCTCCTGCACGAGCGGCGTCGCGGCGATCATCGAGGACAGGTGTGGCGGGCGCCGCGCCGGCCGTGCCGCCACCGGCCGGCCGTCCGGGCGCTCGGCCGTGCGCCCAACTCGTTCAACGATCGCGCGGATGTGATCCGGCGTGGTGCCGCAACAGCCGCCGACGACGCCGACGCCGTAGCGCTCGACGAACTCCGCAAGCGCGTCGGCGAGCGGCGCGGGCTGCTCGGGGAAGATCGTCTCGCCGTCGGGTCCCTGCAGCGGCAGGCCGGCGTTGGGGATGCACGCGACGGGAACGGGGCAGTACTCGCCGAGGAAGCGGATCGCGTCGCGCATGTCCTCTGGGCCGGTCGAGCAGTTCAGCCCGATCACATCGACCTTCAACGCCTCCAGCGTGGTCAGCACGGCCGAGATGTCGGTGCCGAGCAGCATCTTGCCACCGTTCGGCAGCAGCGAGACCGAGGTGTGGATCGGCAGCGTGCGGCCGGTCGCGGCGAACGCCTCGCGCGCGCCGAACACGGCGGCCTTGACCTCGAGGATGTCCTGCGCGGTCTCGATGATGATCAGATCCGCGCCGCCGTCGATCAGGCCGGCCGCCTGCTCGGCGAACACCTCGACCAGCTCGCGGAAGCGGATCTGACCGAGCGAGGCCTCTTCGGAGGCGGGCAGGTGGCCGGTGGGCCCGATCGAGCCGGCGACGAAGCGGTTCTCGCCCGCCGCCTTGCGCGCGATTTCCGCGGCCCGAGTGTTGATCTCGACCGTGTAGTCCGCGAGGCCCCACTCCTCGAGCTTGATCCGCGACCCTGGAACGTGTCGGTCTCGACGACCTCCGCGCCGGCCTGCAGCATCGAGGCGTGCACCCCCTCGATCACGTCGGGCCGGTTCAGCACCAAAGCCTCGTGGCACTTGCCCTGCAACCCGCCGTAGTCCTCGGCCGTCAGCTCGAACTGCTCGAGCGTCGCGCCCATGCCGCCGTCGTAGACGACGACGCGCTCGGAGATCGCTTTCAGGTAGTCACGCATCGTCAGGCAATGCTAGCGGTGGGGGTGGGCTGGGTCGTGTGGCGCCGACCTGTGAGCTGTGTAATTGCCCATGCCTCATATTCAGGTTTGCGGAGCAACCTTCAATATGGCTGTTTCCGGCCGAAGGTTTGTGAGCGATTCCTTCGGGTTCGCGGGGTTTCGCCGAAGGCTAAACAAGAACCAAGCTAGTTATGGATTACAGAACAACCTATAATAAGAAGAAGCCGTATTGAAGGTTGTGAGGCCATGTCCAAAGTCATCAAACGCCACTGGAACAGCGACATCGGGTCGGGAATGCCCCGCAAAGACCGCCTGTCGTGCGATTACGAGGCATACGTCCCGGATGCGCTGGCGGGCCGGCCGATCGCGCTCGACGGCGACGTGGCCGCCGACGTCGTGGACGCGGAGGTGGCGATCGCGCGCCTGGACGTCGAGGCATCCGCGCTGATCGAAACCGAGGCGCTGGCGCGCATCCTGCTGCGCGCCGAGTCCGTCGCCTCATCCCGGATCGAGGGCCTGGAGGTTGGCGCCGGCAGGCTGCTGCGCGCCGAGGCGACGCGCGAGCTGGGCGGGCACGTCAAGGACGTCACCGCCGCAGAGGTGCTCGCGAACATCGACGCGATGCGCTTCGCGCTCGACGGGTTCGGCTCAGACGGGGAGATCGCGCTGGAGCGGTTGCTCGAGGTTCACCGGCGGCTGCTGCATGGCACATGGCTCCAGAAGCACGCCGGGGTTGTGCGCACCGAGCAGAACTGGATCGGTGGCTCGAGCCACAATCCGTGCTCGGCCGCGTTCGTGCCGCCGCCCCCCGAGCACGTGCTCGACCTGCTCGAAGACCTGTGCGCATTCTGCAACGAGGACTCCCTGCCGGCCGTCGCCCAGGCGGCGATCGCCCACGCGCAGTTCGAGACGATCCACCCGTTCGTCGACGGCAACGGCCGGACCGGACGCGCGCTGATCCACCTGGTCCTGCGCCGCCGCGGCCTCGCGATGCGCGTGCTCGTGCCCGTTTCGCTCGTGCTGGCAACGTGGGCCCAGGACTACATCGCGGGGCTCACCGCCTACCGCTACCGTGGTCCCGCCTCGACCCGCGCCGCGCACGAGGGGATCAACCTGTGGGTCGCGCGCTTCGCCGCGGCCTGTACTCGCGCGGTTGAAGACGCGGTGGCATTTGAACAGCGGGTCTCGTCGATCGAGCACGATTGGCGCGAGCGCCTGGGCTCTGTCCGCGAAGGCTCCGCCGTCGACCTGTTGCTGCGTGCGATGCCCGGCGCCCCCCTGTTCACGGTCACGGGCGCGGCGGCGCTGATCGGTCGCAGCTTCATCGCCGCCAACGAGGCGGTCAAGCGCCTGCTCGAGGCCGGTGTGATCCGCCAGGCGAACATCGGCACTCGTAACCGCACGTTCGAAGCGCGCGAGATCCTCACCGCCTTCACCGAGCTCGAGCGCCGACTGGCGAGCCCTGTCGGCGACACGAACCTCACGCCGCCCGCCCGCCGGGTACCGGCTCGACCGACGACGCGCTGAGTCGATCACGAGCGATCTTGGCGCGGCGCTCGTAGAGCGCAGGTTCCGAGTTTTTTCGCTCAGAGGTATCTGAGCCTCGACGGGGCGTCGTTTACAGGTCGGACACGAATTGCCCGCGTCGGACGGGCCCGCTGCCCGCCACGGACGACACCCGCGTATGACCGTTGGTGACGGTTCTACATCAATCGTCCAGAACCCCTGGAAGTTTCGTCCGGAACGTGCATCCTGCGATCCGCGGGAACTCTCATCGGAGGACTCGCACAGGAGGTCTGTTCGGTGCGAAGGCAGCTCCACTCGCCAGACGACGGACAGACCACTTGACATTGACCACGCCGGGACGACGAAGTCAAGTCAGGAGATACAAAAAAATGACATCTAAACGAGGTGCTTCCCAATGACCTCCCACCTTGCCACCACGACCCTGCCAGTCGAGACGGCCGATATCGAGGCGCCCACGATTTCGGCGCCCGTTGTCGGATCCTCCGCTGTCCCGACGTCAATACCCACCGCCGCTGCGATCCAAACATCCGCTGCCGCAAACGCCGTCGTCGCGGTCGTGGGCCTCGGCTACGTCGGCCTGCCGACGGCGATCGCGATGCGCAACGCCGGCTGCCGGATGATCGGCATCGACGTCTCGGCGAGACGGTTGCAGGCGATTCGCGCCGGCGAGGCCGAGCTACTGGAGTCCGAGCACGCGGATCTGCAGACGCATTTGGCTGGCGAGGGCTTCGCGCTGACCGACAGGATCGAAGCGCTCGACGCGGCCGACCTCGTGCTGATCTGCGTGCCGACGCCGCTCGACGAGCAGCACCTGCCCGACCCGGAGATCCTGCGGGGCGCCTGCGCGGCGGTCGTCGCCCACGCACGCCCCGGCCAGACGCTGGTGCTGACGTCGACGACGTACGTCGGCTGCACGCACGAGCTGCTCGTACGGCCGCTCGCCGAGCGCGGGCTGCTGGTCGGCGAGGATGTCTACGTCGCGTTCGCCCCCGAGCGCATCGACCCCGGCGTCGCCGGCCACGAGCAGTTGCAGACGCCGCGGGTGCTCGGCGGCGTCACCGAGACCTGCTTCCGGCAGGCGGCGGAGCTGTTGCGCCACACCTGCAAGCAGTTGCACCGCGTCTCCTCGCCGGAGGCGGCCGAGATGGTGAAGCTCTACGAGAACACCTTCCGCGCGGTCAACATCGCGCTCGCGTTCGAGATCGCCGAAGCCTGCCGCACCCACGGGCTGGACCCGGTCGAGGTGACCGAGGGCGCGGCGAGCAAGCCGTACGGGTTCATGGCGCACTACCCCTCGGCCGGCGTCGGCGGCCACTGCATCGCGGTCGATCCGCACTACCTGCTGCACCCGCTGCGCGAGCGCGGCCGTCCGGCGCGCGTGGCCGAGGAGGCGCTGCGCAAGCTCGCCGGCCGGCCCCGGCACGTGGCCTGGCGCGCGCACGAGATCCTGGTCGAGCTCGGCCTGCGGCTCCTGGACGCTCGGATCCTCGTCGTCGGCGTCTCCTACAAGGCGGGCGTCGCCGACACGCGCGAAGCGCCGGCGGTGGAGATCATCACGCGGCTGCGCGCCGAGGGGGCGCGCGTCGACTACCACGACCCGCTCGTGGCAGAGCTCGAGCTCGGCGACGGTGGTGAGGCGTTGCGGGCCGTCGACCCCGACCCCCGCCGCGACGGCGCCGGCTTCGGGCCCGAAGACTACGACCTCGCGATCGTCGCGACCGTGCACCCCGAGCACGACTACGGCTGGCTGGCTCGCTGCCCGGCCGTGCTCGACTGCACCTACCGCACGCCGGGCGGACGCCGGCGCTTTCTGCCGTGAGCAGGCTTCGCACAGCTGCCGTGAGCAGGTTGCGCGCACTGGCGGGGAGCCTCGCTCCGCGACGTCTGCTCGGCAGGATGCGGATGCCGGGGCTGCCTTTCCAGGAGGCGATCGTCAACCGCGTGCTGAAGGGCTTCGCGCTCGTCTACCTCGTATGGCTGATCGTCGCGGTGATGTCCTACAAGACCGAGTTCATCCAGGTGATGTTCTCGAACCTGTTCTTCGGGATCTACAGCACGTGCGTGACCGTCTACATCCTCTCGCGTTTCCTCTTCAGCCTCTTCTACCGCTCGTGGGGTGGGCGGGATTCCGATCCCGGCATCGAGCCACGCGTGGCGATCGTGATGCCGGGCTTCAACGAGCAGGAGGCGATCGCCTCCTCGCTGCGCTCGCTGCTCGCGCTCGAGTACCCCGAGGCGAAGCTCGAACTGGTCGCCGTGAACGACGGCTCGACCGACGCGACGCTCCAGGAGATGAACCTCGTCGCGAGCGAAGCGGAGGGTCGCGTGAGCGTGATCGACTTCCCCGAGAACCGCGGCAAGCGCGCCGCGATGGCCGCCGGGATCCGCGCGACGGAGGCCGAGGTGATCGTGTTCGTCGACTCCGACTCGGTCGTCGAGCCCGGCGCGCTGCGCAAGCTCGTGCAGCCGCTCGAGGACTCGCGTGTTGGCGCTGTGTGCGGGCATGCCGACGTGCTGAACGTGGGCGAGACGTGGCTCACGCGGATGCAGGCCGTCCGCTATTTCGTCGCCTTCCGTGTGGTCAAGGCGGCCGAGTCGGTCTTCAACGCTGTCACCTGCTGCTCGGGCTGCTTCTCGGCCTACCGGCGCGAGGCGATCATGCCGCGCCTGGAGTGGTGGGAGAGCCAGACGTTCCTCGGCGTCGAGTCGACCTTCGGCGACGACCGCTCGCTGACCAACTGCGTGCTGCGCGACTGGCGCATCCTCTACGAAAAGGACGCCGTCTCGCACACGATCGTGCCGACCACCTTCCGCGCGTTCATCAAGCAGCAGACGCGCTGGAAGCGCTCGTGGACGCGCGAGTCGCTGATGGTCTCGCGCTTCATCTGGCGCAAGCACCCGGTCGCCGCCTGCTTCACCTACATGAGCATCGTGCTGCCGCTGATCGCGCCGGTCGCGGCGCTGCACTCGATCGCCTGGGGGCCGCTCGTGCATGGCACCACGCTGCCGTTGATCTACGCGGCGGGGCTCTACTCGCTGGCGATCGTCTACTCGCTCTACTTCGTGCTCTTCCAGGATCGCTACTCGCTGGTCTGGATGTACGGGATCCTGTTCGTCTTCTTCTACCTCGCGATCATGGTCTGGCAGACCTACTACGCGATCGCGACTTGCCGCACCGCGGCCTGGGGCACGCGGCCGGCGACGGCGGGGATGGGCGGCGGCGAGGGTGGTGGCTGAGATGGCGGTGCCTGGAATCAAGCCGCCCGGCGCCGAGGAGGTGGGCTGGCGCCCCAGCGACGTGCTCGGGCGCATCGTGGCGATGCTGCTGCTGCCGCTGTCGATCTTCCCGGTGCTGCTGCTGGGTCCCTCGGTGCTGCGCGCGCCGGTGGCGCTCTCGCGCGAGGCGTGGGGTGACGTCCAGCACCTGGAGCGCAGCCTGCAGCCTGCCCATGCCCCGCGGCCACAAGCACCGGCGTCCCCATTCGGCCCGAGCGTCTGGCAGCCGCTGATTAGCCTGGGACCTGTATACGGGCGCTGGAGCGTCTTCCCGGGGGCGGGGCAGACGGGCATCACATGGACGGGCACCAGATGAGCCGCGTGTATACGAGAGCCACGACGGCGACGCTGCTGGGGGTGGCTCTGCTGGCCGTCGTCGCGCAGGTGGCGTTCAGTCAGCTATCACACGCCCAGGTCCAGGCTCATGCCCACGCCCAAGTGCACAAGCACTCCCACACGCGCCACCAAGCGCACCGCACGCACCATCGCAAGCCGCCGCTGCGCCGTCCCGGCCCGGTGGACGGGCTGCGCGTCCTGGCCCAGAGCTCGGGCACGGTGAGCATCGGCTGGCGCCGGGCCCGTCACGGGAGCATCCCGCTCGATGGTTACCGGGTTACGCGCGACGGGCTGGTCATGGGGCAGACGCCCGGGCTGTCCTACGCGGTGCGCGTCGGCCCCGGCACGCACAGCATCACGGTCGCCGCGGTCGACCTCGATGGCCACCTCGGCCCGGCGAGCAGCCCGCTGAGCGTCACCGTGCCGGGGTCTCCCGGGCACGGCGAAACGGCGCCGAGCTCGTCGAGCGCGCCGCGCGCACCGGGTGCCGCGGCGCCGTTCTCGCATACGACTCCGACCCCGTCGTCTCCGCTGTCACCGCCGTCCGCGCCGGGCGGGCTGAAAGCGCAGACGGTCGGCGATGAATCGGCCGTCGTGGAATGGGGTGCGAGCACGTCGGCGAGCGGCGAAGCGGTCGGCTACCGCGTGTTCCGCGATGGGGCCACGGTGGGCCAGACCCAGGGTTTGAGCATGACGCTCGAACACCTCGCGCCCGCGACCGGCTACACGGTCACGGTCGTGGCGGTCAATTCGCTGGGCGCGGTCAGCGCGCCCTCGGCGCCGCTCGAAATCAAGACCGCGACTCCGATTCCGCCCGCTCCTCCGAGTGGGCTGAAAGCGAGTGTCCTCGGTGATGAATCGGCCGTCGTTGAATGGCGGCCAAGCACGCCGGGGAGCGCTGAAGTAGTCGGCTACCGCGTGTTCCGCGACGGGACTCCGCTCGGCCAGACTCCGGATCTGGAAATGACGCTCGACAGCCTCGCGCCGGAGACGGGCTATACGGTCACGGTCGTGGCGGTCGATTCGCTCGGCGCGGTCAGCGCGCCCTCGGCGCCGCTCGAAATCAAGACAGAACCCCCGCCGCAGACGCACGGGACGGCGCAGGCCGCGCTGCTGGCCTCGACCGACGAGAGCTTCGACGACCTGCAGGCCCACTACCAGCAGATCGGCGTCCTGTATCCGACTTACTTCGAATGCGGCGCACAGGGCGCGGTCACCGGCAGCGACGATCCGCTCGTCACCGGCTGGGCGCAGGAGCGCGGCATCGCGGTGATGCCGCGGCTGAACTGCCAGAACCCGCTCGAGGAGGAACAGGTCATCAACTACCCCGCGACCTACGGGCACGCGATGATCGAAGCGCTCGCCTCGCTGTGCGAGACCTACCACTACCAGGGGATCCAGGTCGACTTCGAGGGCGCCCCGCCGGCCGAGCGCAACGGGTTCACGGCGTTCATCAGCGCGCTCGCGGCGAAGCTGCACGAACAGGGCGAGAAGCTGTCGACGATCGTCACGGCCAAGACCGAAAACGTCAAAACCGGCCGCGCGGCGATGTATGACGACGCCGCCCTGTCCGAAGTCTCGGACTACGTGTTCGTGCTCGACTGGGGCCTGCACTGGACGACCTCCAAGCCCGGCGGGATCGACGAACTGCCGTGGTTCAAGAAGGTCGCCGAATACGTCGCCAATGTCAGTCCCCCCGACAGGAGCAAGTTCGTGCTCGGCATGCCGATGTACGGGATCGACTGGGCCAACGAAGGCGGCCCGAGCAACCCCGGCGCCACGCTGGAGTACGGCGAAATCGTCGCGCTGGAGAACGAATTCGGCGTCACCCCCGAATGGGACGCCGAAGCCGCCGATCCGCATTTCTCCTACACCGAAAATGGTGTGCAGCACAGCGTGTGGTACACCGACAAACAGTCGCTGCAAGCGCGCGTGGAACTCGCGCAATCGCTGGGCCTCGGCGTCGGCCTGTGGCACCTGGGCAACGAGGACCAGTCGATCTGGGAAATCCCCGGCCTGCAGGGGTGAGCGGCGATGTCACGACGACCGGTGGCGGTCCGTCTGCTCGGCGCCGGGATCGCGGCGCTGCTGATCGCGATCGCGATCCCCACATACGCGCTGGCCGTGAGCCTGCAGGCGTTCGCGCTGGCGGGCGCGCCCGACTCGCTGACCGACCTGGAAGCTCACGCGCGGGAGGTGGGTGTTGTCTATCCGACGCTGTATGAATGCGCGCAGCGCACGGGCGCGATCGTCATCGAAGGAACAGGCGCGGGCGCGCCGGCCGGCGCGGACGCGGGTGCCGAGACCGCTACCGGTGCCGGTGCCAGTACGGAGACCCGCGCCGAGATCGGCGCGCAGACGAGGGCGGGGGCCGGCGCGATCACAGCGTACGCAAGAGCGCACGACATCGCGGCGCTGCCACGGTTCAGCTGCCAGGACGGGGCGACCGTGCACACGATCCTGACCGAACCGCGCGCACGTGCGCGCACGCTCGCGGGCCTGGCCGAGATCGCCGCGACGCCGGCGTACGCGGGCGTGAACCTCGACCTCGAGAACGACGCCGTCCCCGCGGACCGCGATGCGCTCACGGCGTTCGTCACCGCGCTCGCCCGCGAGCTGCACGCCCATGGCAAGAAGCTCGCGGTCGACGTCGACGGCGTCACCCACGAAGATCCGGCGCGCTCGACCGGCCTCTACGACGATCGCGCGCTCGCCGCCGCGGCCGACTACGTGTTCGTGATGGCCTGGGGCACGCACTGGGAAGGCTCTTCGCCGGGGCCGATCGCGCCATTGCCCTACGTCGCGGCCGTCGCCCGGTTCCTCGCCTCGCTGCCCCACGCCGGCCGCTTCGTCCTCGGCGCGCCGATGTACGGCCTCGACTGGCCCGTCTCGACCGCGTCGTCCCCGCACTCACGGGCGACCGCGCTGCAGTACACCAATGTGCTCGCCCTGGCCCGCTCGGTCGGGGCGACCCCGGTGCTCGACCGAGCGGTCGACGAGCTGACCTTTGCCTACACGCGCGCGGGCGTGACGCACCGCGTCTGGTACATGGATGCGCAGTCGATCGCCGACGGCCTGCGTCTCGCACGCGAGTACGGGCTGCAGGCCGGGGTGTGGCGGCTCGGTGGGGAGGACCAGGGGGTGTGGGGTTCGCCGTCGATTTAGGACTTCCACAGTCCAGACACGGGCATCGCCCAGATGCGCTCCCCGAACGGGAGGGTGTGTGCGCCGGAGTGGACGACGATGCCGGCCTTGAAGCGCGAGCCGAGCTTGTCGCGCAGGTATCGGAGACCGTGCAGGTCGGCTGAGCCGACCGACGCGGCGGACTTTGCCTCGATGCCCACAACATCTCCCGCGGCCGACTCGATGATCAGATCGACCTCACGTCGATCGGTGTCACGGTAAAAGAACAGCTTTACTTGGGTCTCACTCCAGGTCGCCTGCTTGACGAGCTCCATGGCGACGAATGTCTCGAACAGCATGCCTGCGATCGCGCCCTGATCGGGCGCCGAGTACCTGGCCTCCTCGACGCCCACGAGCGCGGCGGCTACCCCGGTGTCGCTCAACAGCAGCTTGCTGGACTTGATCTGTCGCGCCCCGAGGTTGGTCGAGAACGGACGCAGGCGATAGACCAAGAACAGCTGGGCAAGTAGCTCGACATGGGCTTTGATCGTCTTCTCGTCCAGCGCCAGTTCGCGCCCCAGCGCCGAGTAGTTGACGACCCCGCTCGTGCGCGCTGCCAGCAGCTCCAGCAGTTGCTCGAGCTTCGAGGGGTCGATGCGAACCTCGCCGATCTCGGGCAGGTCGCGGCCGATGACTGTCCGCACGTAGGAGCGCAGGTAGCGGGCACGCTGGCGTGGTGCACGAGAACGCGCGTCGGGGAAACCACCGGCCAGCACCACCTCGGCACTCGCGGCGCGACCCTTGGGAGCGCTATTGATCTGTGGCGGGTTGCCGTCCAGTAACTGATCGACGATCGAGCCTCGCCGTCCGGCGATCTCCGCTTGCGAGAGCGGCCACAGTTCCACGTACTCGACACGCCCGGGCAGCGCATCGGCAATGATCCTGGCCCGAAGGAGGTCGGCCGATCCGGTGATCAGGAACTGGCCGGGTGTGCGATCGCGGTCGAGGATCTGCTTGATCGCGAGCATCAATTCGGGCGCACGCTGGATCTCATCGATCACCGCGGGGCGTTCCAACGACAGCGCAAATCCGTCTGGATCCTCGCGAGCAGCCGTGCGCAGGTCCTCCTCATCGAGGCTGTAGTAGTTCGGCACGACGCCCGCGGCCTGTAACTGCTTGGCGAGCGTACTCTTGCCGGCCTGCCGGGGCCCAATGATCGCTCCCGCGCGGCTCACGCTCAGAATGTCGCGCAGCTCGCTCTCGACGCCGCGCGGGATCACTGCTCCAGATGGACCACCATTATCGACCATATCGGATCAGCACACCCTACCAAACCGGAGTACTGACCCCTACCAAACCGGAATAGCAACCCCTACCAAACCGGAATAGTAACCTCTACCAAATCGGAATAGCACCCCGGGTAATCCGGATTACATTGGCGGACAATCCGGAACAGAAGGCCGGACAATCCGGATCTAGCCTCCGGTCCCGCGCTACTTGATGAAGAGCATCTCCGAGTACTTAGGCAGCGGCCACAAATCATCAGCCACCAGCTTCTCCAGCCGATCCGCCACATCGCGCACGTCGTCCATCGCGGGGATGACGGTGTCGCGGATGTAGACCGCCCACTTGGCGGGAGCATCCTCGGGCTGGTTCTCCGCGAGGTTCGCGTCCTCGAGCTTGAGCTGGGCGAAGTGCAGCTCCTTGATCAACGGCTCGACCTCGCCGACGAGCTCGTCCAGGCCGCTGACCCGCAGTTCGTTGAGGTAGCGCACGGCTGCCGGCAGCAGCATCGTCCGCGCGATTCCGGAGGCGGTCTCGGACTCGATGTTGATGTTCACCGCGTACTGCTCGGTGAACACCTCGTAGCGGGACTCGAGCTCGCGCTTGGAGAGCACCTTGTACTTCTTGAACGCGGCGATCGTCTGTTTGTCGAGCAGCCACGGCAGCGCGTCGGGTGTCGTGCGCAGGTTCGCGAGGCCGCGCTTCTCGGCCTCCTTGTGCCAGGCCTCGGAGTAGCCGTCGCCGTCGAAGACGATCTGCTTGTTCTGAGCCCAGGCCTCCTTGACGACCTTCGTGACGGCCTTCTCGAGCGTCGCCCCAGAGCCTTTGAGCGCGTTCTTGAGCTTGCCGGCGAGCTCGTCGACCGATTCGGCGACGATCGTGTTGAGCACGGTGTTCGGCCACGCCGGCGAGGAGTTCGAGCCGAGCGCGCGGAACTCGAACTTGTTGCCGGTGAACGCGAACGGCGAGGTGCGGTTGCGGTCCCCGCCGTGCAGCGGCAGCGGCGGCAGCACGGGCGTGCCGAGGCCGAGGAACGAGCCCGGCTTCGACGCCTGCACCTTGCCCGACTCGATCGCGGAGAAGACCTTCTCGAGCTCGATCCCAAGAAAGATCGAGATGATCGCCGGCGGCGCCTCGTTGGCGCCGAGGCGGTGGTCCTGCCCGGCCGAGGCGATCGACGCGCGCAGCAGCTGCTGGTGCTTGTTGACCGCCTGGATCACGGACGTGCAGAAGAACAGGAACTGCAGGTTCTCGGCGGGCGTGTCGCCCGGCTCGAGCAGGTTCAGCCCGGTGTCGGTGCCCATCGACCAGTTGTTGTGCTTGCCCGAGCCGTTGACCCCGGCGAACGGCTTCTCGTGCAGCAGGCAGACCAGCCCGTAGCGGCGCGCGGTGTTCTGCAGGATCTGCATCGTCAGCATCTGATGGTCGGAGCCGACGTTCGAGTTCTCGAAGATCGGCGCGACCTCGAACTGGTTCGGCGCGACCTCGTTGTGGCGCGTCTTGATCGGCACGCCGAGCTTCGCCAGCTCGAGCTCGACCTCGAGCATGTAGGCGAGCACGCGCTCGGGGATCGAGCCGAAGTAGTGATCGTCGAGCTCGTGGCCCTTCGGCGGTTTCGCCCCGTACAGCGTGCGTCCGGTCGTCACCAGGTCGGGCCGTTCGAAGTAGTACTGCTCGTCGATCAGGAAGTACTCCTGCTCGCACCCGGTCGTCGTGAAGACCCGCTCGGCGTCGTCGACATCGAGCAGCTCCAGCGCGCGCACGGCCGCGCCGGAGAGCGCGTCCATCGAGCGCAGCAGCGGGATCTTGTTGTCGAGGGCCTCCCCCGTCCAGGAGGTGAAGGCGGTCGGGATGCAGAGCAGCGCCCCGTTCGGGTTCTCGAGGATGAACGCCGGCGAGGTCGGGTCCCAGGCCGTGTAGCCGCGCGCCTCGAACGTCGCGCGGATGCCGCCGGTCGGGAACGACGAGGCGTCGGGCTCGCCCTGGATCAGCTCCTTGCCGGAGAACTCCGCGATCGCGGTGCCGTCGCCGACGGGCGCGTAGAAGGAGTCGTGCTTCTCCGCGGTGGAGCCGGTCAGCGGCTGGAACCAGTGGGTGTAGTGGGTGGCGCCCTTCTCCATCGCCCACTCCTTCATCGCCTGCGCGACCGAGTCCGCGAGCGTCGTGTCGAGCGCCTCGCCGCGCGCGAGCGTGCGCGCCAGCGCCTTGTAGACGTGCTTGGGCAGCCGCCGGCGCTGGACGGTGGGGGAGAAGACGTTCGCTCCGAACACCTGGTTGTCCTGGAGCGTCAGGTCGGGCGAGCCGAGGGCTGAGCCGTTGGCGCTCCACTGTGCGGCGGTGACGTTCTGCTGACGGGTCCGTGGCATGAGCGGGATCGATTCCTCCTCGGGAAGGGCGAGCGTTTTAGGGGCGCGAAGGCCGAAGCGAATCGTAGTGCGAAGGTGCCCGATTGACATCTCCGCCTGGCGAAAGCGGCGGGGAGATCTTTCGACAACGGGCCAAGGCTACGGCGCCGGCGGGTAGGCCCCGGGCACGACTGCGCCCGTGTCGGGATCGACGTGCGTCGCCGGTGGCCGGGAGGCGATCTCGGCTGTGAGGTGCCCGACCGCGGGGCCGCCGTGGGCAAGTTCGGCGCGCGCCCTGCCAGAGAGCCCGGCGGCGACCGTGTAGTGGACGGTGTAGCGGCCGGCCTTCACCGGCATCACGTGCCAGACGAACGTGGCGGTGCGCCCGGGCGCGAGCGCGCCGAGCGCCCAGGTGTTGACGTAGGCCGTCTGCCCGCCGCCGGGCGGGCTGACCGCCTCGCTCTCGACGGGGCGCTGCGGGAGCGCACCGGGGCCGGTTTCGATCACCCAGATCGGGCGCTTGTTCGAGGCCAGGTTGGGATAGTCGCTCGTGTAGTCGAAGGAGTCGATCGAGACGGCGACGTTCGGCACCGTCTGCGTGCCGGTGTTGCGTACCCGCAGGATCATGCGGGCTTCGCGCGCGACCGACTGCTGGGCGGGGAAAGAGGCATTGACGACCTTGACCGCGAAGGTCCCCTGCGGTTCATTCGCGTCCTGACGCGTCCCTCCGCCGCAACCGCCGAGGAGCAGCACGAGACAGACGCCACAGGCGCCGGGGAACGTCGCTAAGGCGGGTCTCCCCCTCACGGTCGGGCCACGATACCAGCGGCGGTGGCGTGCCGGGGGCGCATGTCGTAGAGTTCGGCGGGCCGTCGAACGTCACCTGAGGAGGGGAAGCAGATGGTTCGCAGTGCAGCGGAACGGGCGTACCTCCCGGCGAGGGGCGCGATGGAGGAGGTCGGGGACATGATGATCCTCACGGGCAGGACGATCGTCTCGGCCCTGCGCGCGCCGTATCCCTACGGCGGCGAGTTCGTCTCGCAGTTCCTGTTCGCGTTGCGTCTGTGCTGGTTGCCGCTGTTGATCTCGACGGTCGCGATCAACTACGGCGCGCCGGGCCTGCAGGCGGCGAACTTCCTCACGATCTTCGGCGCGCTCGATCGTCTCGGTGGGTTTTTCGTGCTGGCGGCGGTGCGCGAAATCGGCCCGTTGATCACGGCGATCGTGCTCGCGGGTGTCGCTGGTACGGCGATCACCGCCGACCTCGGCGCGCGGAAGGTGCGCGAGGAGCTCGACGCGCTGCAGGTGCTCGGCGTCGACCCGGTGAAGAACCTCGTCGTGCCGCGTTTCCTCGCGTTGATGCTGGTGACGGGCCTGTTCAACATCTACGCGGTCCTGTTCGGGATCTTCGGCGGTCTCGCTGCGTCGCTTGTCAGCGGCCAGCCGTTGGGGCCGTTCTGGGCGACGTTTTTCGCGAACACGACGACGACTGATCTGTGGGGGTCGGTGTTGAAGACGACGATCTTTGGTGCGGTCATCGCGATCGTGTGCTGCTACAAGGGCATGTCTGCCTCCGGCGGCGCCGAGGGCGTCGGCCGCGCCGTCAACCAGGCAGTCGTGATCTCATTCCTGGGAATCGGCGCGTTCGACTACGCCTTCACGCAGACGCTGCTCGCCACGCATCCGCAGATCCTGGTGATCAAGGGGTGAGTCCTGTGACGGAGTCATCGTCGAGGGGAGGCTCGCGATGAACGAGCTGCGTATCGGCGCCCGCGAATGGCTGGGCTCGACCGGCGAAATCGCGCGCTTCGCCAGCAACGTCGTGCGCGACGTGTGGGGCTTGCGCGTGTTTCGCTTCTTCGGCGAGACGCTGCGCCAGTCGGGCATCCTGATCATCTCCTCGACGGGCGTGATCTGGGCGCTGGTGTTCATCACGGGTCTCGGCACGTGCGGCACCGAGGGCGCCTACTTCACCCAGGCGCAGGGTGCGCCGGATTATGCGGGGGTGTTCACGGCGTGGTGCAACCTGCGTGAGGCGGTGCCGTATGTGTTCGGCTACATGATGGCCGCGAAGGTCGGCACGGGGATCGTCGCGGAGCTTGGTGCGATGCGGATCTCTGATGAGATCGATGCGCTCGAGGTGATGGGCATCGACTCGATGACGTTCCTGTGCGCGACGCGGCTGCTGGCGGCGTGGCTGGTGCTGCCGTTCATGTATATCGGTGCGATCGGGATCGCGTACCTGGGCTCTTATATCGCGGTCGTGCACCAGGTCCAGTCGGTTTCCTCGGGTGGGTATTTCCTGCTGTTCTGGCAGTTTCAGAACCCGGGGGACTTCTTGTTCAGCTTGATCAAGGGCATGACGATGGCGACGGTGATCGTGCTGGTCGGCTGCTACTACGGCTATAACGCCAGTGGTGGGCCAGTGGGCGTGGGAACCGCGACGGCCAAGAGCATGGTGCTGAACCTGGTGGCCGTGAACCTGATCGGGATGCTCGGATCGCAGATCTTCTGGGGCGCCAACCCGCGCGCCCCGATCGGAGGCTAGGCGATGGCCGAGGATCGAACAGCCGAGCCCGAGGGGATGCAGGGAGCCGACGAGACGTCAGCGGAGCTCGAGCCCGCCGAGCCGGAGATCGCGAACGTAGGGGTAACGTTCGAGCCCGAGCCCGGCGAGGGTGGGGACGAGGACGAGGAGTTTCGCTTTCACACGGGCGTCACCCACGCCTCGAAGGTCCCGGCCGCGGTCGAGTTCATCGACGTGCACAAGTCGTTCGGGCGCAACCACGTGCTGCGCGGGCTGAACCTGGAGATCCCCGAGGGGCAGGTCTCGATGATCATCGGTCCGTCGGGGACGGGGAAGTCGGTGTGCATCAAGCACATCGTCGGTCTGCTGTACCCCGACCAGGGCGATGTGATCGTGCACGGCCAGTCGATCCCGAGCCTCTCCGACGCCGACCTGTTCGAGACGAGGAAGAAGTTCGGCGTGCTGTTTCAGGACGGCGCGCTGTTCGGTTCGATGAACCTCTACGACAATGTCGCCTTCCCGCTGCGCCAGCACACCGAGAAGAGCGAAGAGGAGATCGCCGAAATCGTCAACCGCCGCATGCGCGAGGTCGGCTTGGGGGATGATGGCACGAAGATGCCGAACGAGCTCTCGGGCGGGATGCGCAAGCGCGCGGGGTTCGCGCGCTCGCTCGTGCTCGACCCCGAGATCGTGCTGTTCGACGAGCCGGACTCGGGCCTCGATCCGGTGCGCACCGCGCTGCTGTGCGAGCTGATCAAGGAAGTCCACGCGGAGAACGGCGGGGCGTACGTGGTGATCACGCACGACATCATGAGCGCGCGGCGCGTCGGCGAACACATCTCGGTCCTGTGGAAGGGCAAGGTCGTCGAGTCGGGCCCGGCGGCTGAGTTGTTCGCGAGCGAAAACCCCTTCGTCCGCCAGTTCCTCTCTGGTGAAGCGCAAGGGCCTCTCGGGATGGAGTGAGCTCCGCCCGACTGTTAGCCGCCCTCGCCGGCGGCGCCGCCCGCCGGCCGGTGCTGGTGCTCGCGATCGCGACGGTGCTCGGGCTGGCGGGCGCCGCGCTGGCGCTGCGGTTGAGCCCGAGCGCGGCCGAGAGCACGTTCGTGTCGAGCTCGAGCCCGGAGTACAGGGCGACGCAGAAGTTCTACAAGAGCTTCGGGGAAGAGCCGATCGAGGTGCTGGTGAAGGGCGAGGTGCAGCAGCTCGTGCTCAGCGACGACATCGACCGGCTCGTCGGTCTGGAGGGGTGCCTGTCGGGCAACGTGCCGGCCAAGGCGCTCGCGCAGGAGGGGGGCGAGAATGGGCCGTGCGGGCAGCTGGCGAAGATGCGGACGGTGAAGGTCGTGTTCGGGCCGGGCACGTTCGTCAACGAGTCGGCCGAACGGATCGACGAACTGCTCGCGGCGCAGACCAAGCAGGCCGAAGCCGAGGCGAAGCAGGCCGAAACGGTGGTGCGCAAGGCCGCGCTCGCGCGCGGAGAAAGCGAAGCAGCCGCGGAGAAGCTCGGCAAGCAGGCGAGCTCGATCACGCTCGGGCGCTTCAAGGAGGGCCTCGCGACGCTGGCGCTCCAGTACGGGCTGACGGCGCGGCCGAGCCTCGAAGACGAGAACTTCGTCTCGACGCTCGTGTTCGACTCGAGCAAGCCGGCGGGCACGCCGAAGGCACGCTTCGCCTACCTGTTCCCGAACCGCGAAGCGGCCTTGATCTCGGCGCGGCTGAAGGCGGGCCTGAGCGAACGCGAGCGCACGCGCACGATCGCGCTGGTCCGCGCGGCGGTGGCGATGAAGCAGTGGCACCTGCAGCACGGGGAGAGCTATCTGGTGACGGGCGAGCCGGTGATCGTCGCCGACCTGACGGGCGAGATCACGCATTCGATCGAGCTGCTGCTGGTGGCGGTCGTGCTGGTGATGGCACTCGCCCTCAGCCTGATCTTCCGGGGGCGGCCACGGCTCTTGCCGCTGGGGGTCGCGCTGCTCGCCGTCGCGCTCACGTTCGGCGCGCTGTCGGTCGTGGGCGCCTCGCTGACGGTCGCCTCGATCGCGGTGCTGCCGGTGCTCGTGGGTCTGGCCGTGGACTACGCGATTCAGTTCCAGTCGCGCGTGGAGGAGGCGTTTGCCGACGAGGCCCACCCGCCGCGGGACGCGCGGGCGGCCGTGCGGCGCGCGGCGATCGCGGGCGCGCCGACGATCGCGACGGCCGGGATCGCGAGCGTGGGGGCGATGCTCGTGCTGCTGCTCTCCCCGGTGCCGATGGTGCGCGGCTTCGGGTTGCTGCTGGTTGCGGGCGTCGTGATCGCCTTCCTCTGCGCCCTGACGGCGGGCTCGGCCGCGCTCGTGCTGGCCGATCGGCGTGCTCCTCGAAGGCACGGTGCGCTCGAGGCCGGAGCCGGAGGGTCCGCGGGGGCCGCGAGCGATCTGTTCACACGCGCTCGCGTGAGCCTCGGCACGAACCTGGAAGCCGCCTGGCGGGGGGCGCGTGAGCTGCTGCTGGACAACCCGGTCAATCGCTTCGTGGGGCGGGTGGCGCTGGTCGAGGCTCCGCGCCGGCCGGGACGCGTGCTCTGCGTGGGCCTGGCGCTCGCGGTGCTCGGCTGGGGCCTGGATACGCAGACGCACGTGGAGACGAACATCGAAAAGTTGGTCCCGCAGAACCTCGAATCGCTGCAGAACCTCGACGCGCTCGAGCGCGCCACCGGCGTCGCCGGGCAGCTCGACCTGATGGTCAGCGCGAAGGATCTGGCGAAGCCGGCGACGATCGAATGGATGAGCTCGTACGAGAGCGCGATGCTGAAGCGCTTCGGCTACAGCGAAGCACGGGGCTGCGACCGATCGACGATCGATGGGATCGCCGATCGTCCAGCGCGGCTGTGCCCGGCGTTCTCGCTCCCGGATCTGTTCTCGGGTGCCACGGCGAGCGCCGGCACGGGAGCGGCGGCGACCGACGGCTCGAGCGCCCAGTCGGGTGGCGCGAGCGCGCAAGGATCGAGCGCGTCGGGATCGAGCGGCGCCGGCAGCAAGACGAGCAGCCAGAAGCTCACGCAGGCCGACGTCGACGGCCTGCTCGACGCGATCCCGCCGTATTTCTCCCAGGACGTGATCACCCCCGATCGGCGCACGGCGACGCTGGCGTTCGGCATCCGGCTGATGTCGCTGGCCGAACAGCAGCAGCTGATCGAAGCGATGCGTGCGAGCCTGCACCCGCCCGCTGGGGTCAGCGCGCAGCTCGTCGGGCTGGCTGTGCTGACGGCCAAGTCGGGGACGCAGGTGGCCTCGCCGTGGCGGCGCCTGGAGACGTTGCTGATCGGGCTGGCGGCGGTCGCGCTGGTGCTGCTGATCGCGTTCCGGGGCGACCGCCGCCGCGCGCTCGTGCCGCTCGTGCCGATCGCGCTGGCGACGGGCTGGTCCGCGCTGATCCTGTTCGCGGTGCGGGTCCCGCTGAACCCGATGTCGGTAACGCTCGGCGCGCTCGTGATCGCGATCTCGACCGAGTTCAGCGTGCTGCTGTCCGAGCGCTATCGCCAGGAGCGGTTGCGGGGAGCGGCCGCGATCGAGGCCTTGCGTCGCACGTACACGCGCACGGGCGCCGCGGTCGCCGCATCCGGCGTGACGGCGATCGCGGGCTTCGGCGTGCTCGTGCTGTCCGACATTCGCATGCTCCGCGACTTCGGGCTGGTGACGCTGATCGATCTGAGCGTCTCGCTGCTGGGGGTGCTGGTGGCGCTGCCGGCGGCGTTGATGCTCGCGGAGCGTCGCACGGAGGGTGGAGCCGGAGCCGGCCGCACGGGAGATGGGACCGGAACCGGGACTGAGGCTGGGGTCGGGATTGGGCATGGGCGATGAGGAGATAACCCACGGCGTTCGTCCCTACGGGCGCTATGTGGGCCTGCTGGCGGTGTTGATCGTGGTGCTGGTATCGATCAACGCGGCGCTGACACGGCCGCACGGATCGGCCGGCATCGAACCCGGCCATCGCCTGCCGCCGTTTGCCGTGCCGCTTGCGCGGGGCGATCTGAACGGCGCTGCCGACGTCGCGACGCACGCGAACGATGGCGCGGCGGGCAAAGTCCCCGCGTGCAAGGAGCGGGGGCCGGGGATCCTGAACATCTGCGAGCTCTACGAACAGGGGCCGGTGGTGCTGGCGCTGTTCATCGACAAAGGCGCCTGCCCGCAGATCCTGAGCGATATGCAGACGCTCGCGCACGCGTTTCCGAACGTGCGCTTCGCCGGTGTCGCGATCAAGGGCGGCCGCGACGAACTGCTGAAGTTGATGGCGGCGAAGAACCTGAGCATCCCGATCGGCTTCGACAGCGAAGGGGCACTGGCGGGCCTGTACAAGCAGGTGAGCTGTCCGCAGGTGAGCTTCGCCTACCAAGGTGGTGTGGTGCAGAGCAGGGCCCTGCTGGAACGTCCCGCCCTGGCGACGCTGCGGGCGCGCGTGAGCGGGCTGGAGCGGGCCGCTCGGGCGCGCGGTTGGAGGCCACCGACGGCGTGAGCGACAAGGACGCCCCCGAGCCCGGGCCCAAGCCTGCCCCCGAGTCCGACTCTGCACCCGAGTCGGACTCTGCACCCAAGCCCGACCCTGCCTCCAAGCCCGAGCCAACCCTCGAGCCGGAGCCGGCCACGGAGCTCGAGCTGGGCTGGCGCGCGCGCGAGGTCGAGCGCGAGCTGCCGGGGCTGGGGCTGGTGGTGACAAGCGCGCGGGTCGCTCGGCCGGGCTCGTTGGGCGCCCGCTCCCCGGCTGGGGTCGAGAACCGCCTGCGCGAACTGTCGAACAGGTTTCGGGGAGCGCGGGCGGTGACGGTGCGACGCGAGCCGGTGCCGGAGGCCTATCGCGCCTTCTTCCGCCACGTCGGCCTCGATCCCGACGTGGTGCGCACGCCGATCGAGGCGGTCGCGCTCGAGCGCATGCTGCACGGCGGCTTCCGCTCGGGTGGGCTGCTCGAGGACAGCCTGCTGATCGCGCTCGTGGACACGGGCGTGCCGGTGTGGGCGCTGGACGCCGCGGCCGTCGACGGCCCGCTCGGCATCCGCACGAGCGTCGAAGGGGAGCCCCTGGGACGTTCCCCGCGCGCCGCGGAGCCGCCGCTGCCGGCCGGCCGGCTGGTGGTGGCCGACGCCTCCGCGGCGCTGGGCGTGCTGTTCGGGGAGCTGGCCGTCGATCACGCGGCGAAGGCGGGCACGGCCGAGGTGACGCTGTTCGCGATCCAGGTCGCCGGCGTGCCGTCGCTGTACGTGGAGGAGGCGCTGTGGATCTGCCGCGCGGCGCTCGAGCAGTCGTGATCCGACGGCGCGGAGCGCTGGTAGAATCCTCGCTTCAGGCACTACGAGGAGGAGACGGTGTGACTCAGTCCGGGCCTGTGATGGAGCGGGAGCTGGATCGCGAGTGGGAGCGCGGCCGATCGGCGGGCGGGGCCAACGCTGGCACCGACGCTGCTGTCATCCCCGCCACGATGGCTGGCGCTGGCGCCACGACGGACGTGCGTCGCGGCGAGCAAGCCGAGCGCGACGTGCGCGAGGCCCTCGTGCGCGAGGCCCTGAGGGGGCAGATCGCGAGACTCGAGCACGAAAGCTCGGCGATCGTCGCGGGTGGGTTCCCGCATATCTTCCCGCCGCAGGACCACTCCCCGCTGGATCCCTCCCTGCCGGACCCGGGTGGGTCCCGGCACGCGATTCTCGCCGGCCGGCACGCGGACCTCGCCGGCTCAGACGCTGCGCTCGCCGGTCCGCGCCTGCTGACGCTCGCGGAGCTGGAGCGGGTGCGCGACCGGCTGGTCGGCCACACGCAGGACCTGCGCCGGCTCGCGGCTGAGCGCGTCGAGCACGAGCGTCGCGCGCGCGAGCTGTTGGAGGCGATGAAGCTCGAACCGGGCCGCCACAGGTTCGCGCGCCTGCCGGTGCGCGATCTCGGCGAAGGCGGCTGCGGTGTGTGGGAGGTACGACCGCGGCTCGGGCTGATCGGGATGCTCGCCGGGTGGTGGCAGGTGAAGCTCTCCTCCGGCTGTCCCTAGGTATAGGGGTCACGCGTTCGCGTGACCCCGGGGTGGGTGGGTTTAATCGGTCGTGGGAGTGCGCGGCGAGCGCTCGGCCCCGGTTCAGGTCGTCTGCTCGATGGCGTCTCGTGCCCACGAGATGGCCGCGGCGGCCCATTCGAGGGCTTGGTCGCGGTCGAGCTGGCTCGGCTCTTCCGGCCCCGGGGTCGAGGGAATCGGTTCTTCACCTCCGTAGCGCTCGATCGCGGCGAATGGCGTCAACACCTCGACCCCGTCCAGGCTTTGGGGAAGTTCGATGCCGGATTCTTTGGAGAGATCTCTGAGGTAGCTCAGGTCATGCCGGAATTTGTACCTGATGCCATTGGCCGAGAGGACGGCCTTGATCGCCTTCTCGACGGCCTGCTGCGCGTGTTATGCGAACTCCCGGATTATGTTGACATCAACATAAAACGTGGAAGCCGACGATCTCGTCGACGATGTCGGTGTCCGATCCGAGCTTGCGGACCGCGGTTTCATCTCCGCCGGCCTTTCTCAGCAGGACCCTGGCCTGGTCGCCGTTGGTTGCCATCAGGCGGCTAGCTCCAGGCCCTCGTCGAGGGCGGCGTTGATCACGGTGCCGTATACATTGCCCCACTCGCGGACGCCGTCCTGGCTGACGACGATGATGTCCGTCGGGACGAGCATCCCGTCGAGTGTGTGGCGCAACCGGACGGACTCCTTGATCACGTCATCCACCGTCGGCTCGATCACGAGGAAGTCGAGGTCGCTGTGCTCGTTCATCTCTCCACGGGCAGCGGACCCGAACAGGATCAGCCGGGTGCCCGGTGGCGCGGCGTGCAGGATGCGGCGGGCGACCTCCTGTACGACGGCCCGCAGCGTGTCGCCAGTCTCGTCCTCAGAGAGCGCGTCGACCAGCTCGTGCAGGCGCTCCTTGGTCATCATGGCCTGGATTGTAATGCCCGCAGCGGGCCCGTTTCATGCAACCAAGGAGTGCGTATGCGGGTATCGGACTGAGGGGTCCGTGGAGTAACTGTTGCTTGTCTCCAAAGTGTTAGACCGATCGCCCTGCAGCCGGCGCTGGGACTGCTCGCCCTCGGCGCTCTCCACACCGGCGCGCGCGGCGGCCTCGCAACCGGCCGTGGCGGCGGTGAGCATCGCGGCGAGCGTGTGGCGCTGACGGTCGGTCATCGATCCGACCGTCTTCTTCTCGGACATCGCGAGCTGGGCGAGGAATTTGCGGCAGCGCGTCTGACCCCAGCGACGCTGGCTCATGAGCAGGTCGCCGACGGCCATCGACTCGGCTTCCCACGGGCATTCGAGGATCACCGCGGCGACGCGCGTCTCTCCCAGCGCGATCCGGCGCTTGAGTGAGGCGCGGGCGAGGCGGACCTGGTTGGCGCGTTCCAGGGCACGCATATATTGAGGGCCGCCCGCCCGGTCGGCAGGGGCCATCGTCGCTGTCGCGTTCATGTGGGCACTCTCCCCGTTGCCGCCGCGAGCCCCGCGACGGGCAACATCCTTGCTTGATGGTTGACGAGTATGCGCCCGTCACAGCCGTCCGAAGTCGACCCGCGACGAGTCGCGGACGGATCCCGATACCTGACCGGGTGGGTGGGTTTTAATCGGTCGTGGGACGAACTTCAGACGGTCGTGCAGAGCGCTCCTAGAAGCTACGTCAGGACGGGGTTCCCGGTCAACCGCGCGAGCGCGGTTCGTGCGCTAGAAGCGGCCTTTTTATTGCTCGAGAGACTTGTGAAGAATTGGACAAGCGAAATCAGCTAGTGGAACGCCGTGCGTAGGATCTCAGGCCGGCCCGGGCAGCGGGCCGTGCTCGACCTCGAACTCTGACTTGACCGAGGCGAAGACGGCGAGCGCGCGCTCGAGCACGGCGCGATCGTGCGTGGCCATCACGCTGGTGCGCAGCAAAGCGCCTCCCGGAGGGACGGCCGGGTGGAGCGCGGTATTGACGAACACGCCCCGGTCGTAGAGTGCCCGCCAGAGCAGCGCCGCCTTCCAGTCGTCGCCGACGAGCACGGGCACGATCGGGGTCACGATCCGCGGCGACGTGCCGTCCCCGGCCCCGCCCCCTCCAAAGACGACCCCCGGCGCGGGCGCGACGTCGTCGGGGAGCGCCTGGGGCGCGACGACCGCGAAGCCGAGCGCTTCGAGCCCGTCGCGCAGGAGGCGGGCGTTGGCGAGCACGCGCTCGAGCAGGGCCGGCCCGTCGGGCGAGCGCATCACGCGCAGCGCCGCGAGCGCCGCCCCGAGCGAGGCGGGGACGGCGGAGGCGGTGAAGAGGAACGGGCGCGAGTAGATCCGCAGGTACTCGATCACGTCGGCCGGTCCCGCGACGAAGCCGCCGCAGGAGGCGAGCGACTTGGAGAACGTGCCCATCCGCAGGTCGACGCGATCCTCGACCCCGAGCAGCTCCGAGACCCCCGCGCCGCGCGCGCCGAGCACCCCCGCGCCGTGGGCCTCGTCGACCATCAGCCGCGCGCCGTAGCGCGCGCAGAGCTCGCAGATCGCGCGCAGCGGCGCGATGTCGCCCTCCATCGAGAAGACCCCGTCGACGACGACCAGCACGCCGCCGCCGTCGGCCTGGGCGCGCTCCAACATCCGCTCGAGCTTGTCGAGGCGGTTGTGGCGGAACGCGCGGAGCTTCGCGCGCGAGAGCAGGCAGCCGTCGAAGACGGAGGCGTGGTCGCCGGAGTCGACGATCACCGTGTCGGCAGGCGAGAGGATCGTGCCGAGCGCCGAGAGGTTGGCCTGGTGGCCGGTCGTGAACACGAGCGCGGCGCCGGTGTTCATCCACTCGGCGATCTCCTGCTCCAGTTCCAGGTGCAACGGGATCGTCCCGTTCAGAAAGCGCGACCCGGTCAGCCCGGTGCCGTAGCGGTGCAGCGCGTCCTCGGCGCCGGCCATCACCCGCTCGTCGCCGGTGAGGCCGAGGTAGTTGTTGGAGCCGAGCATGATCCGCTCGGCGCCCTCCATCTCGACGACGGGCATCGCCGCCGAGGTGAGCACATGGAAGTAGGGCAGCACGTCGGCCGCGCGCGCGGCGCGCAAGAGCTCCTCGCGCTCGTGGCCGCGGACCTTGGCGAAGACGTCCAGCGGACGTGCGCCGGGCGGGCTGTCGGGGGGCGTCGCGGAGGCGTCTGTCGAAGTGGGCATATAGGGTCTGGGCAGTGAGCGTAGATCTGAGTCAGTGCGAGTCGGCGGGCGATTGGTCTGAGGAAATGAGCATGTCCGAGCGAACAGGCGTGAAGGTCACACCGGTTTCAGGCAGGGCGGACCTGAAAGAGTTCATCGACCTGCCGTTCAAACTGCATGCTAACCATCCGCTGTGGATCCCTCTGCCGAAGCTCGAGCGCTGGCTGTTTCTGAACAAGCGCATGAACGCGTTCTTCAGCCACGGCGAGGCCGAGTACTTCATCGCCAGGCGCGACGGGCGGGTCGTGGGACGGATCACCGCCCAGGTCAATCACGCGTTCAACGACTATCAGAAGAAGCAGTGGGGCTGGTACGGCTTTCTCGAGTTCGAGGACGACCAGGAGGTGCTGGAGGCCCTGCTGAGCGCCGCCGAGCAGTGGCTGCGGGCGCGCGAGATGGAGCGGATGGTCGGCCCCGCGGACTTTACGATGAACGAAGAGAGCGGCATCCTGATCGAGGGACGCGAGCTGCGTCCGATGCTCAAGCAGCCCTGGCACCCGCCCTACTACCAGCAGCGCATGGAGCAGGCCGGGATGAGCAAGGCGATCGACCTGCTGATGTGGAAACTCGAGGTCGAAGACCGCGACAAGGTGCTGCCCGTGATCTGGGAGCTGGCGGAGAAGGCGCAGACCGAGCACGGGATCAGGGTCAGGCCGATGAAGAGACGGCAGCTGCGCAAAGACATGGACTCCTTCGCCGAGGTCTACAACTCGGCATGGTCGAAGAACTGGGACTTCGTGCCGTATTCGAAGAAGGATCTCGATGCCTACGCGCAGGAGATCCAGCTCGTGTTCGACAAGCATTGGTGCTTCATCGCCGAGAAAGAAGACACGGGCGAGGTCGTCGGCATGGCGATGACGTTTCCTGACCTGAACGAAGTGCTGGAGCGGATGAAGGGCAAGTTCCTGCCGCTCGGCTGGTGGCGGTTCGTGCGCAAGGGCAAGACGATGAAGCGGGTGCGCGTCGGCTTCCTCGGCGTGAAGCCCGAGCATCAGCACACGGGGGTCGCGGCGAAGCTCTACCAGCTGCACTTCGACGCGGCCGAAAAACGCCCGCAGAAGGGCGGCGAGATGGGCTGGATCCTGGAGACGAACACGCCGATGAACCGGGGCATGGAAGCGATGGGGGGAAAGGTCGTGAAGCGCTACAGGATCTACGAGCGGGTCCTCGACTAACAGTCTGGACCGCGGCGTACACTGCGAAGGATGGGCCAGGAGACCGAGGAAGTGGACGCCCTGCCGGTACTCGCGCAGGAGCCGACCGTGATCGCCTCCCCGGCGGGTGCGCTGCCCGCCGACGCGGGACCGGGTCGCGCTGTAGTACCGGCCGTGCAGGCCGCCGCCGTCGCGGCGGGGGGCTTCGTCGCGGGCGCGGCGGTCGTCGGCCTCGTGCATCGCCGCCGGCGGAGTGCGGCGCTCGCGAAGGGCCGCGGCGCCAGGCGCTTGAGCCGTGGCGGGCAGAGCGGCCGTTCCGCGAACAAGAAGGCCGGAGAGCTGCTGCAGATCGTCGGCAGCAGATCGCTGCTGGTGGACGTGCACCTGCTGGGCGGCGAGCGCTGAGCGACCTGGTCGAGCTGCGCGAGGAGGTCCAGCCGGCCGGCCCGTTCAGGCTGCCGAGCCGCAACGGCATGGACGGCGTGACGCGCCGCCGCGGCGGGGTGCTGGAACGCTTGCTGCATCGCGAGCACGAGCCGGTCGTGGTGCGCGTCGCGCAGACGGCCGAGGACAGGGTGTTGTTCGGCGCGCGCGCTCCCACGGCGACGGCCGCGCGGCACGGAATCGCGAGGATGCGATTCGCGCTCGGGGTGGACGACGACCTGAGCGCCTTTCGGCGAGCCTTCGCGAACGACCCGCTGATCGGGCGCTCGGTGCGCCTGCGTCCGTGGCTGCGCGTGGGCCGCCGCCCGGAGCCCTTCGAGGCGCTCGTGTGGGCGGTGTGCGAGCAGCTGATCGAGTACGAGCGCGCGGCCAAGATCCAGCGCCGGCTGGTCACGCATCTCGGACGGCGCTGGACGGGAGCGGGGAGCGAGCCGTGGGCGAACGGGCTGCGCGACCTGCCGGCGGCCGCGGAGCTGGGCGCGACGGCACCGGCGGCGATCGAGGCGTGCGATCTCGCTGCGGCGCGCGCGATCGCGTTGAGGAGGGCCGCCAACGAGGTCGCGCGCGGGCGCGTGGACCTGCACGACCCCGCCGAGCACGAGCGCGGCTGGCGGCGGCTGCGCGCGATCGGCGGCATCGGCGCGTGGACCGTGGAGACGATGGCGCTGCGGGGCCAGGGCCGCTACGACCAGCTGCCCGCGGGTGACCTGGGCCTGCTGAAGCTGGTCGGGCGCCGCCTCAGCGGCGGCAACCAGCGCGCCCGCGCGCAGGAGCACGAGGTGCGCGCTTTCTTCGAGCCCTACGGCGAGTGGGCGGGCCTCGCCGCGGTGCACGCGGCGGGGTTGTAGCCGAAAGCCGCGCTGCGCATGCGCAAAGCTTTTCATTCCGGACGAAGGCGGAGAAGGCGCTGACACCACAAGCCTTGGATGTCTCACCCGTCGATCCTCTGACGGGCGGCGTGGTCGATCACCGCGACCCGTAGTCAGGCCGTAGCAGATGCCACGGTATATCCGTCTCGCTCCTCGGGTTTTACTGACGTGAGGACAGTCGCGTTGGCGCCCGTGCGCTGAGGCGTCTACGCGGTGGGTGGCCAGTCGATTCGCTGGGCCAGCTCGCCGGCGTTCAGGTCGATCAGCTCGCTGCGTTCGATCGCATAGTATGGCTCACCGTCTCTGTCTCGATTCAGCGCGAGCCAGTCGATCGTGTGTGTGGCGGGGTCGACGATCAGCAGCTCCTCGACGTGGTGTGCGGCGTAGAACGGGAGCTTCTGCCAGGTCTCGTCGCCCGGTGAGACGATCTCCACGGCGAGCGCGGCGGTGGGGTGCCAGGTAGCGGGCCGGCGGCCGCGGAGCAGCCCGCCGTCGGGGACGCGGAAGTCCTCCGGCTCGCCGATGTTGAACTCGCCGCCGATCAGCGGGCGCAGGCCCGCCCGCCGGGCGAGGGGCCCAAGCAGCTCGGCGAGCTGCTGCTGTATATCGGCGTGGGCGTCGTGGGGCGCGGGCGCCATATGGTAGACACCATTCCAGATCTCGTCGTGACGGTCCTGGTCCAGGCGTTTGCGGCGCTCCAGCAGCGCTTGGAGCTCAACGGGCGGGGGGTCCAGCACCAGCGTGCTCATCGAGGTCAGTGTACCGCAGGGTCTAGCGTAGGAGGCAAATCAGGAGCCAGATCGCGGACGCACGTGGGTTGTGGGTGCGACACCCGATTTGCGACACGTGATCGTCAGGACCAAGGCGCAGCTGCGCGGGCGCCGGCGAGGGGGTGGACATTCGGCGAGACGGGCGCGGGCGCTCCCTCGGGCAGGCAGACGCCGTCTCCGTGCGCGCGCAGCTCGCCGGTGCGCTTGAGGCGGCTGATCGTCGAGGCCACCACCGGGCGCTTGAGGCCGGTCAGCTTCGCGATCTGGGGCGCCGCCACCCCGGGGTGGGCGGCGATCACCGCGAGGATGCGCTGCTTGTTGGCGCCCTGCGGCGCGCGCCCATCGCGGCCGGGTTTGCTGCCGGGGCGTCGGGAGCGTCGCAGGGGTGCGATGCGTGGTGCCGAGATCGAGAGCATCGCCCGATCGAATGGGCCGGCGAGGGAGAGGGAGCCGACGAGCGCTTCGCTGGAGTCCGGGTCGTCCAGGACGGCCAGCACGCTGCGCAGCTCCTCGAGTTCCGTGAGCACCGGTGCGAGCTCGAGCGCTACGCTTATCGGCATGCCGACGCTCGTGCTCGATCCTCCTCCACAGGCGCTGAAGGCGCTGCAGGAGAGTCGTCGGCGCTCGGGCCTGGACCGTTTCGACGAGATCTGGGAGGGCGTGCTGCACATGGTTCCGGCTCCACTGGGCGAGCACGCCGACATCTCCCAGCAACTGGCCGAGGTGCTCGGCCCGTTGGCGAGAGCCGCGGGACTAACGGCCACGATGAGTGAGTTCAACCTCGGCGACTCCGATGATGACTTCCGCGTGCCCGACGGAGGCGTTCACCGCACGCGCCCGCGCGGCGTCTGGCACCCAACCGCCGCGCTCGTCGTGGAGATCGTCTCCCCGGGCGATGAGAGCTGGAAGAAGCTCCCGTTCTACGCCGCCCGCAGCGTGGATGAGGTGTTGATCGTGGATCCCGCCGACCACACGATTCACTGGCTCGCGCTGGCCGGCGGCGAGTATCGTGAGGTGCGGTGCAGCGGCCTGATCGACCTCGGGCCGAGCGAGCTTGCCGGGCAGATCGACTGGCCGTGACCCCCTGCTTTGGCTCTGAATCAGGGTCGCGGTACGCCGCTGGACATTTCGGCCCAGTACTCGAGCGCGAATTGCGCGGGGTTCAGATAGCGCTGGAGGGTGATCTCGAAGGACGCGCCGAAGTCAGCCTGCCCCCGAGTCCACCGTTCCCGTGAAGTCGACCTGCGGGCCGCCCTCGGCCTGGAGTCGCATATCCAGAGCGGGCACAATGTCCCGCATGGATCAGGCCCAGAGCGCGGCTGCCGGTATCGCCCACAGGCGCTCTCCGAATGGCAGGGTTTCAGCGCCGGTGTGCACCACCACGCCTGCTTTGAATCGTGGGCCAAGTGCATCTCGCAGGTGGGCTAGTCCGCCAAAGTCGGATGGGTGTGGTGTCGCGCTGAGCTTGACCTCGATGCCCGCGATCGAGCCGTCATCGGCTTCGCAGACGATGTCGACCTCGCGGCCTGCGGCCGTGCGGAAGTGGTGCAGGGTCACGCTTGACTGCAGCCGGCTTGCTTGCTTGGCGATTTCTGAGGCTATGAAATTCTCGAACAGCAGGCCGGCCGTCCCGGTTTGGTCGGTGAGGAAGCGGCGTTCGTCGCAGCCGGTGAGCAGGCACGCCAATCCGCTATCGGTGATCCACAGCTTTGGCTTTTTGACCGTTCGTGGTGTCAGGCCCGGGCTCCAGGCAGGGGCTTGGCGCACTAGGAACAGCAGTTCCAGGAGGTGCAGGTAGCGGCGTACCGAGTCGCGCTTCATCTCGATCGCTGTGCCGATCGAAGTGAGGTCCACGATGCCGCCGATCCGTGTGGCCGCTGTTCTGAGCAGGCGGGGCAGCTCCTCCAGTTGGCGGGGGCGGTCGGTCAGGTCCAGGATGTCGCGCTCGAGGGTCATCTGCAGGTACTCCGTCAGCCATCGTGTGCGTCTGGCGCCCGGTGGACGGGCCAGCATCTCGGGGTAGCCACCGCTCACCACCGCTTCGGCGATCGGCTCGCGTCCCACCGGTTGTGAGTTGATTTGAGGGACCTCGCCTGCCAGCAGGCCGGCCAGGAAGGACTCTCGGCGGCCCAGCAGCTCTCCCTGGGATAGCGTCCAGAGGCGGACACGCTCGGCTCTGCCGGTCAGTGACTCGGAGATCCTCAGGGTCGACCACACGTTTGCCGAGCCGGTCAACAGGAACATGCCCGCCGCGCGCCGACCCCCGCTGCGCGCACGGTCCACACGGCTCTTGATCGCGTCCAGCAACGCCGGCGCCTTCTGGAACTCGTCGATGAACAGCGGCAGCCCGCGTTCCTCGATGAATCCCGTCGGGTCCGCGTTCGCGGCCGCGCGGGGAGCGGCGTCGTCGAGAGAGACAAGCTTGGCGTCTCGGCTGCCGGCGATCTGTTCAGCAAGCGTGCTCTTGCCGCTCTGGCGCGGCCCGACGATGACGACGACTGGAGTGTCGGCGAGCGCGTCGACGACCTGGGTCGTGGCGTGTCGAGGGTACAGTGGCATGTAGAACGCGCATATTCTAGCTGATAAACGCGCAACTACAAGGTGTAAAATGCGCAAATTCAGCTGATCGGCAGCGGACCCGCAGTACAGGCTGCCGCGGCGGCATACGCGGCGTCTGGCACCCGACCGCGGCGCTCGTCGTGGAGATCGTCTCGCCGGGCGATGAGAGCTGGAAGAAGCTCCCGTTCTACGCCGCCCGCAGCGTGGATGAGGTTTTGATCGCCCCCGAGTCCACCGTTCCCGTGAAGTCGACCTGCGGGCCGCCCTCGGCCTGGACCCGCATATCCAGAGCGGGCACGTTCTCATACTGGTATGTGAAGCTACGACGCGGCAACGGACCGTCGGGCTAGCGCAGGACGACGGGCGAGGCCGGGACGTGGAAGAACGTGACACCGACGTGGTGCTCGCCGAACTCTTTGCGCAGCGCCTCGACACTGTCCCGCACTGCGACGATCTTGCCCGAGCGAAGGGCCAGCCACTTCCCTCGGTGCTTGGCCGCCTCGGCCGGTACGGGAGAAATCGAGATTCCGTCTTCCTCCTCACTCGGAGCGGCGTAGCCAAGCGGGACCGAAAAGAAATCGTACATCCTTGAATTGTACCGACCCCTTCGGCCTCGATACGACTACTCCTTGCCGGAATCATTGGGGGTTTTGAAGAAAACGCCCGGAGCGTTCGATCGGTTCAGCGTGCTTCTTCGCCGCTCCGCATCGATCGGGCTGGCTACAGCGATTCTTCTTCCCCGCCCTTCCCCAGCCCTTCGCCCGGCAGGAACTCGTTCGTGAACGGCGGCAGGGCGGTGCTGTTGGGGTCATGGTGGAGCAGGCCCTGGGCGAGCATCCAGTTGCCGAAGGCCGTCCACGCGGAGGGGTCCTGGTAGCCATAGGGGTGGCCGCCGGCGGGCAGCGCGGCTGGCAAAGTCTGCTGGATCGAGGCGAGCTGGAGCCGCGGTTCGAGCGACGGGTTGGCCTTGACTAGCAGCGCCGCGGCGGCCGCCGGGTCGGCCCGCACCGCGCGCTCGCCGCGGGTCAGCGCCTGCAGGAACGCGCGCAGGTCCTGGCCGTCGCTGCGCGCCTGTGCTTCGCGGACGACGAGCACAAGCTCGTTGTAGGTCGGCACGCCGGCCTGGTCGATCGGGATCGTGACGGGGTGCTTGTGCAGCAACTGCAGCTGGATCGCCTCGTAGTTCCAGTAGCCGCCGAGCGTCGCTGAGACCTTGCCGGAGAGCATCGCGGGGACCAGGTTGAAGCCGACGTTCACTTCGCGCACGCTCGCCGGGTCCACGCCGGCGCTCCGCAGGGCGGCCTTCAGCTCGGCCGCCTGGTAGGGGATTCCTGCCGTGCCGACGGTCTTGCCGGCGAGGTCGGCGACGCTCTTGATGTGGGAGGAGGGCAGCGCGATGATCGAGGTCAGCGGACGCTGCACGAGCGCCCCGATCGAGACCAGTTTGAGGCCTTCGTCGCGGGCGAGCAGCAGCTCGGGCTCGTAGGAGATCGCCATCTCGACCTTGCCTGCCGCCAGCAGCTTCAGCGGTTCGGCGCTTTCGGCGGGGACCACCGGTTTCACGTCGAGTCCCGCGGCGCGGAAGTAGCCGCCGTCGATCGCGGAGTAGAGCGGCGCGTGGTCGGCGTTTGGGAACCAGTCGAGCATCACCGTGAAGGGCTTCGCGCCGGCCGCCGTGATCGTGTCCTGCTTGGCCCCGCAGGCCGAGAGGGCGAGGGCGAGCGCCGCGAACACGGTGGCGAGGATCGCGGTGCGACGGACGATCGGCGGGATTCTCAACTGATGTCTCCTCTTGATTGTTGGTTGGCCCACGGCGCCAGCCGGCGCTCGAGTAGGGACAGGGCGTAGAAGCAGGCGATCGCGAACGCGAACAGCACGACCGCGGCCGCGTATGCGCGGGGAGTCTGCAGCGAAGAGAGATCGGCGTTGATCTCGCGCCCCAGCCCCGAGTAGGCGCCCGAGGTCGCGGTCTGGGACTCGGCGATGTAGGCGCCGATCACGCCGACGGTGACTGCGATCCGCGCGCCGCTGATCGCCGCCGGCAGCGCCGCCGGCAGCTCGGCGAAGCGGAAGGCCTGCAGGCGCGAGGCGTCGAGCGTGCGCAGCAGCTTCAGCTGATCGGGGTCGACGGCGGCGAGCCCGTCGACGGTCGTAACGACGACCGGGAAGAAGCAGATCAGGACGATCACGATCAGCTTCGGCAAGAGGCCAAAGCCGAGCAGGAACACGAGCAGCGGCGCGATCACCGCGATCGGCACCGCCTGGGAGCCGACCGTGAGTGGGTAGAAGGCGCGGCGTAGCGGCGGGGAGAGGTGGATCAGTACGCCGAGCGCGAAGCCGAGCGCGAGCGCGAGCGCGAGCCCGAGCAGGACCTCCTCGGCGGTGACCGCGAGGTTGTGGCCGAGCAGGCCGGCGTTGCCCCAGAGAGATTCGGCGATCGCGTGAGGCGCCGGCAGGATCGAGGCGCTCGTGGCGCCGGAGTCGACGTAGAGCTCCCACGCGCCGAGCAGCACGAGCACGAGCGCGACCGCCGGCAGGGCGTTTGCGGCGCGACGCCTCATCGTGCGGTCCGGTCCCCGTCCGCGCCGTCCATGTCCCCCATCCCCAATGCGATCAGGGCCCGCTCGCGCAGGGCGATCACAACCGGATCGGTGCGCGAGCGGGGGCGGGGAAGGTCCACCTCGATCTCCGCGCGCACGCGGCCGGGGCGGGGGGAGAGCACCGCGACGCGATCGGCGAGCACGACCGCCTCCTCGACGTCGTGCGTGACGAGCACGACCGTGCGCGGCTCGCGCTGCAGCGCGCGGCCGAGCCACCCCTGCATCTCCGCGCGCGTGATCGCGTCGAGCGCGCCGAACGGCTCATCCAGGCAGAGGACGGGCTTGCCCGAGAGCAGCGTGCGCAGGAAGGCGACGCGCTGGCGCATCCCCCCGGAGAGCTCGTGCGGGTGGGCGGCCTCGAACCCGTCCAAGCCGAGCTCGGCGAACAGCTCGGCCGCCCGCGCGCGGGCCTGTGCTCTGGACGAGCCGGCGATGCGCAGCGCGAGCCCGGCGTTGTCGACCGCGGAGAGCCAGGGCAGCAGCAGGTCGTGCTGTGGCATCAGCGCCGCCGGTGCGCACTCGATCGTGCCCGCGTCGGGGATCTGCAGGCCGCAGACGAGCTCCAGCAGCGTGGTCTTCCCGCAGCCGCTGGGACCGACCACCGCGAGCAATTCGCCGTCGCCGGTGTGCAGGGAGACGCCGGCGAGCGCGGGCACCGCCGCGCCGCGGCGGTCACGATAGGCGCGATCGACACCGGCGAGCCGGATACCGTCGTTCGAGCGCGCGGTAGCACCGGGTGTGCTGCGTGTGGGTACGCGATCCCCAGCTGTGCGATACGCGCGGGACTGCAGTTCGGTCGGCACTGGGCTCCCTCCGCGGGCATTACCCCACAGGTTCAAAGGGTCGGCGCCGGGGATCGTCTCCTGTGCGCCATCTCAGCCGGCTTGCCCGCCAGCCCCCCTGTTTTTCCTGTTGTGATGCTACCGCGCGCGCTGGCGCGTCTTCGCTCTCTTGCCCGTGAGCGCTACAGCGCGGATGAGACCGGCCGCGTGAGCGCCCGCACGAAGTCCTCCAGCTGCGCGGTCGTCCAGCACTCGAACGCGGTGCAGAACTCCTCGTAGGCGGCGATCACCGAGTCGCCGTAGTTCCAGTACAACCGCGGCTCGGGGTTCAGCCAGAACGTGCGCCCGGCGCGCGCGGCGAGCTGGGCGAACAGGTCCGCGCGGGGGTCGCGGCCGTTCGTGCGCGCGTCGCCGAGGACGATCACGGTCGCGCGCGGGTGCAGGTCTTCGCCGACCTGTTCGAGCATCTCCGACCACACGCGGCCGTAGTCGGTGTAGCCGGAGATGTCGGCGACGCCGGCGTCGGTGGAGATCCGTTCGGAGACGGCCGCGAAGTTGCGCTCGTGGGCGAAGATGTCGGTGACCTCGGAGACGCGCTCGATGAACACGAAGGAGCGCATCTTGCGAAACGAGTCGTGCAGCGCGTGGAGCACCGACAGGAAGAAGACCGACGCCGAGGTGACGCTCGTGGAGACGTCGCAGAGCACGTAGATCTCCGGGCGT
The DNA here is from genome assembly GCA_963789675.1 of uncultured Solirubrobacterales bacterium. Taxonomy (GTDB): domain Bacteria; phylum Actinomycetota; class Thermoleophilia; order Solirubrobacterales; family Solirubrobacteraceae; genus Palsa-744. Next base: position 43,859 of record CAWBLR010000024.1, read on the forward strand.
TTCGGTCGTCGGGGGCGGTACTTGAGCACGACGGGGACGCCGCCGGTCTGCAGCGACGCGCGCATCGTGCGGCGCACGTCGACCTGCGCGTGGCGGCGGTGCCCGCGCGCCTGCATGCCCTGCGTGGCCAGGCGCCGGCGCAGCTGGATCACGACGCGGTGCACGGCCGCGAGGTCGGCGAGCGGCCCGGAGGGCAGCGCCCGGTCGAGCTCGCCCAGCGGCCGCGCGGGGGGCAGGCTGCCGGTGCGCTCGATCTGGCCGCGTTCGAGCTCGCGTCGCAACAGCGCCTCGAAGCGGCGCAGCGCGTCGCGCGGCAGGCCCTCGCGCCGCGGGTCGTCCTCGGGCAGGTCGGGCTGGGGCTCGGTGCGCAGGCCGAGCGCGCGGCGGATGCGCTGGACGTCGACGCCGATCACGCCCGAGCCCTCCTCGCGGCGCCCGAACGCGGCGATCGCCATCCGCGCGAGGTCGGCCATCGCCGCCTCCGAGCCGTCGCGCAGTGCCGCGGCGATGCGGGCGCGCAGCGCCTCGAGGTCTTCGACGGAGAGCTCGTCGAGGTCGATCGCTCCCGGCGGGGCCTGCGAGGGATCGCCCTCGCGCACGTCCTCGCGCAGCGCCGCGAGCTCGACCGCGCGGAAGAAGAAGCGGTCGAACACGAGCTCGAACACGCGGCGGTCCTCCTGGCTCTTGGCCAGGGTCGCGGCGAGCGCCTCGCGGAAGTCCTCCTGCTCGGTCCAGCTCACCTCGCGCAGCACCGCGAACGCGTCGAGCAGCTCCGAGGTCCCGACCGCGACGCCTTCGCGGCGCAGCTCCTCGCCGAGCTCGAGCACGCGCGCGGCCAGGCCCGCGGGCGGCGACGTGGAGCCGGCCCCGGCCCCCGGCGTCGGGGAAGCGCTGGCCAGGCGCGGCCGCAAACGGGAGCTCGCGGGGCTCTGGTGCCGCTCAGACGGCATCGGCGGCTGCCGGACGCAGCTTCAGCCCGACGCGCTCGGACACGATGTCCATGTCGGTGCGGTGCTTGACGATCACCGACATCGTCTCCCGGAAGACGGCCTCGTCGATGTCGTCGGCGCCGAGCAGCAAAAGCGCCCGCGCCCAGTCGATCGACTCGGCGATCGACGGCGGCTTCTTCAGGTCGAGCTCTCTCACCATCCCGACCACCTCGACCAGGCGACGCGCGACGGTCTCGGACAGTTCCGGTGCGTGCAGCCGCACGATCTCCAGCTCGTGCTCGAGCTCGGGGTAGTCGAGCCACAGATACAGGCAGCGGCGCTTGAGCGCCTCCGTCAGCTCGCGTGAGTTGTTCGAGGTCAGCAGCACGACGGGGTGCGTGCGCGCCTCGAGGAGGCCGAGCTCGGGGATCGAGATCTGGAAGTCGGAGAGCACCTCCAGAAGCATCGCCTCGAACTCCTGGTCGGTCTTGTCGATCTCGTCGATCAGCAGCACGACCGGCTCGACCGAGGCGATCGCGCTCATCAGCGGTCGCGCCAAGAGGAACTCCTCGCCGAAGATGTCCTCCTGCACCGCCTCCCAGCCCGTGTCCGTGGCCTCGGCCTGGATCCGCAGCAGCTGCTTGCGGTAGTTCCACTCATACAGCGCCTTCGCCTCGTCGAGGCCCTCGTAGCACTGCAACCGCACGAGCTCGCGGCCGAGATACAGTGCGAGCGACTTCGCGAGCTCGGTCTTGCCGACGCCGGCCGGTCCCTCGACGAGCACGGGCTTGCCGAGCCGGGCGGCGAGGAAGGAGACGAGCGCGGTCGACTCGCCGGGCAGATAGCCGACCTCGCGCAGGCCCGCGGCGACATCTGCGACGGAGGCGGGGGAGGAGGAGGCGGACACGGTCCGCGCAATGATAGGCGCCTACCGTTGCTCGGGCCCGGGCACGGGGTCCTCGAAGGACAGCTGCTCGGTCGTCTCGGATGAGGAGACGGGGCGGCGCGGCACTCGACGGGGTGGGGGCATGGGCGGCGGCTCGGGCTGGCGGGGAGGCTGGGTGCGACGGGGTCGCCGCAGGAGCGGCGGTTCCGGCCGCGAGCCGGCGCGCATCCGCGAGCCCGCGACGGCGAGCAGCCCGGCGGCCGCGAGCGCGAAGAAGATCCCCCATTGGATGCCGACGTTCGCGGCGACGCCGTGGGTCGTGATCCCCGGCTTGTCGAACAGGCGCAGAATCAGCAGCAGCCCCACCCACACGCCGGCGGCGAGCACGACCGTGCCATCGCCGCCGGGGAGCTGGAAGGAGCGCCGCTCGCCGCGCGCGAACAGCAGGTAGAGCACGGCCACGGCGACGAGCAGGACGGCCGCCTCGACGAACGAGAAGACCTGGAACGCGTTCAGGTTGCGGCTTTGCAACGGCGCCGCGCGCGGCGCGTTGACGACCGCGTTCTGCTGGTACCAGGGCAGGAACATCGTCACGAACAGCGCCGCCGAGGCGGCGCCCGCAAGGCGCTGATCGGGCGTCAATGCCCGCCAGGCGCTGCTCAGTCGTGTCATGCACCGCAGTCTAGGCCTGCCTCCCGGCGGCAGGGCCCGGGTCGCGGACCTCAGCTCGCCTTCGCGCCCTTCGCGACGGCGATCGTCCCCGCAGCGGTCGCGAAGTTGCCGGCCAGGTCGGTCGCGGTCAGCGTGACCGCGTAGGAGCCGCCCTTCGCGGGGGTGGGCCACAACAGCTTCGGCTTGCCGCGTTCGACCGTCGCGCTGTTGCTGTAGACGACCGTGCCGCCGAGGCGGACGGTCAGGTGGACGGTCGCGATCTTCGACAGCGACAGCTGCACGCCGGCGCGTGCGCTCGTCGGCAGCGTCGTCGTGACCAGGGCGATCTGCGGCGGCGTGTGCAGATCGGCGGTGAAGGCTTCGGCGGTCGTGCAGTAGATCTCATCGCCCGCGATCTGCGTCGAGGGTGTAGTCGCCGCCGCGGCCGCGCGGGCGGCGGCTGTGCTCGAGGCCGCCCGGGTCGGGGCCGCCCGGGTCGAGGTCACCCGGGTCGGGGCCGCCCGGGTCGGGGCCGCCCGGGTCGAGGTCACCCGGGTCGAGGCCGCCCGGGCGATGTAGCGCGCCGCGTTCGCGCTGCCACTCGCGCCGCCCGTCGTGCCGCTCGTTTCCGTCGTTCCCCCGGCCGTGCCCCCGGCGGGCGTCGTCGTGGTGGGCGTCGTCGGGGTCGTTGTCGCCGGCGCGGCCGGTGTAGCGGGCGCGGGCGCCGCCGGCGCCGAAGTGGCCGTGAGCGGCTCGCCTTTGCGCGTGCGTTCGCACAGGTGCTGGAGGAATTCGGTCAGCAGTTCGTGGTAGTTGAGGTCCGATTCGCCGAATTGGTCGTACATCGACCAGTAGCCGGTGTTGTAGAGCGGCGTGCGCGCGCGCTCTTCGGCGTCGCCGGCTTCGAACAGCGCGAGACCGGTCGGGTCCTTCGTGATCGACGTGTATTCGTAGAGCCCGACGAGCGCCTGGATTTCGCCGTTGAGGATGCGGTCGGTGGGGGCGTAGGTGTACTCGAGGTAGTGCGCTCCGAGCGAGCTCGTCACGCGCACGCCCGACGGCGGCGGCGTCTTGAAGATCCCGAGCGCTTCCTGGGCGGCTGCCAACACCGTTGGTTCTTTGAATCGGGACCAATCGCGTGAGAGCAGTTGCAGCGCGGTGCCCTGCGAGAGGCCGCTCGTCCACGGGGGCTTGCCGCCGTCGAACTGGAACATGTACTCCCAGGCGATTCCCCCGGCGCGCTTGGTCGCGAGCGGGATCAGTTCGGCGATCAGCTGCTTGAGGTTGTTGTTCTGGCCGCCCGAGTAGTAGCCGTTGCCCTCGCCGAACGTGCCGAGCCACTGGATCTCGATTCCCTGGCCGGCGTAGTACTCCCACACGAGCTCTGAGCCGGGGAAGCTGATGCGCACGCGCGAGGCGAGCAGCGAGCCGCTCGTCCACCATGTGCGGTTGCGTTCGAGTGTCAGGAACAGCGCCGGCAGCCGCGAGGGGATGAACCCGCCGGTGGCGGCGATCGCCTGCACGTTCGCGATCACGGCGCCGAGTTCGCTGCGGCGGGTGCCGCTGAGCTTCTTCAGCGAGTTGACGGCGGCGAGGTAGGCCGCATAGTCCTTCTGGTAGACGGCCGGGGTGATCGCGCCGCTGCGCTGCAGGCTCGCGAGCGCGGCGGTGACGGTCGGGCCGGCGGCCGGCTTGCCGGCGGCGTGGGCCGAGGCGGCGCCGCCCACGAGTGCGACGCTCAACGTGAGCACCACCAGGGCGAGCGCCCGCAGATGGAGGACGCGCACGGCGCGCATCCTACGCACGATTCCGATTGATTCTGCAGGGCCCATTGCAGCCCTGAAACACGCTCTGGCACAAGGTAGTTGCGCCGTCCGGGCCGGCTACTCGAGCTCCTCGGGTTCCTCGTCGGGCTCCAGTTCCTCGTTCTCGACGTCGTCCTCGTCATCCGCTTCGCCGGCGACGACCAGCTCGCCCGCGGGGTGGTAGGTCGCCTGGAAGCTCTCGATCAGCTCGTCGCGGCGGTGCTCGTCGACCGGCGCCTCGTCGGAGATCAGCACCCACTCGGCGTCCTCGTCGGACTCGACGTCGTCGAAGATCTCGTGGTCGACATCGGGCGAGTCGTCGACGATCAGCATGACCTCGGTCTGGGGGTTGAAGTACGTCCCCGGACGGATGCTCAGCTCGTCGAGCTCATATCGGCGCGGGCTGGCCATTCCGCGTTTATATCCGACCTCACCATCTCTATGCAATCCGAATTCCTCAGGGATCCAGCTCGGCGAGGGTACGCCGCACCTCCGCGGCCACATCCAGTGGCTCCAGCCCGCGGCGCACGCGGCGTTCGTTCTTCGCCACGACGAGTCCCCGCACCTCCGCTTCGAGCTCCGCGTCGTGCCCACCGGCGGCCCCCGTCCCCGTCCCCGCCCCAGCCCCCTCGGCCCCCTCCGCCGGCGCGAGCAGCTTGGCGACCTCGGCGTCGATGTCGATCGCCGGCTCTCCCCGGGCGACCATCCGCGCGCTGCGCGCGCCCAGCATCTGGCGCACCTCGCGCTCCTGCTCGGCACGACCGATCGAAGATCGGCCAGCGGCGGAGCTCAGCGGCGCGGGCGGCGGCGCGGGCGCGAGCGCGGACTCCGGCGGCGCTTCGCTGTCGCGCGTCATCCCACCCTGGCCGATCTGGTCGTACGCGTTTTCGCCGCTGATCAGGAACACGATCGACATCAAGACCGCCACGGCCACCACCCCGAGCACGACGAGCGGCACGAGCGACACGTCGACCATCCCCACAACGACGCTCGCGAGCAGACCCACCATCATCGGATGATTGTTGCGCAGTTCGGAGGGGATGGGCCGGTGACGAAAGCGCCGGGGTCAAAAACCCAGCCGCGACCGGGCCGCGCGCCCCTGGCGCCACGGGCTTGGGCTCGCGATTGAAAAGCTGCCCGTCGCTCCGCTACCCTTCCCGTTGACTGACTAGTCAATCTATTCTCGCGCGGTGGCTCGTCGCCGCTGGCACGCCCCCGCGCCGGCCCTTAGGAGAGCACGCAGACCATGGTCGATTTCACGCTCACAGACGAGCAGAAGAACCTGCGCGAGATGGCGCACGATTTCGCCGAGAAGGAGATCAGGCCCGTCGCCTGGGAGTACGACAAGGACGGGACCTGGCCGCAGGACATCATCGAGAAGGCGTGGGACGTCGGCCTGATGAACTCGCACATCCCCGAGGAGTACGGCGGCGCCGGCGCGGGCTACCTCGAGGGCTGCCTGATCGAGGAGGAGCTCTCGTGGGGCTGTTCGGGGATTCAGACATCGCTCGGCTGCAACGGTCTCGCGACCGCGCCGATCGTGCTCGGGGGGTCGGAGGAGACGAAGAAGAAGTACCTGGGCATGCTGACGGAGGCGCCGAAGCTCGCCTCCTTCTGCCTGACCGAGCCCGACGCGGGCTCCGATGTGTCGGGGATGCGCACGACGGCCGTCAAGCAGGGCGACAAGTACGTGATCAACGGCTCGAAGTGCTTCATCACCAACGGCGGCTACGCCGACTACTACACGGTCTACGCGAAGACGGACAAGGACGCCGGCCACCGCGGCATCAGCGCGTTCGTGGTCGAGCGCGACTGGGGCGTGGTCGTGGACAAGAAGGAGGACAAGCTCGGGCAGCGCGCGTCGAACACGGCGACGATCTCCTTCAACGATGTCGAGGTCCCGGCCGAGAACCTGCTGGGCGAGGAAAACGCGGGCTTCAAGCTCGCGATGATGACGCTCGACCGCACGCGGCCCGGCGTCGCCTCGATGGCCGTCGGGATCGCCCGCGCGGCGTTCGAGTTCGCGACCGACTACTCGAAGGAACGCGTCCAGTTCGGCGTGCCGATCGCGATGCACCAGGCGATCCAGTTCATGATCGCCGACATGGCGACCGAAATCGAGGCCGCGCGGCTGCTCGCCTGGAAGTCCGCGGTGCTGCTCGACCAGGGGGCGCGCAACACGCTCGTCTCCTCGCACGCCAAGCGCTTCGCCGCCGACGCCGCGATGAAGATCGCGACCGACGCGGTGCAGGTCTATGGCGGGTATGGCTTCATCAAGGAGTACCCGGTCGAGAAGCTGTTCCGCGACGCGAAGATCATGCAGCTGTACGAGGGCACCTCGCAGATCCAGCGGTTGGTGATCGCCCGCGAAACGCTGCTCCCGCGCCGCGTCGAGGAGCCGACCGCCGTCCCCGCCTGATCCCGCGCGCCGGTATCTATGGGATCTGGGAGATGCCGCATGCGGCATCTCCGGGAGGGGCGCATGCGCCCCTCCCTCGGGGGCGCGCATGCGCGCCCCCGCCCGGCGGCACATGTGCCGCCGGGTCCCGTCCCGGGAAGGTAGACGCGACGTTTACATCCTCTGGTCGGAATTAAAGTAACTCTTACTATTTGCCGATTCGCTGACCCATGGGTCGGGGAGAGGCACAGATCGACGCCGCGCAGGCGGCGCCACTACGGGGAGCGGCCGGTCGCGGGCGCGCCGGTGACGCCGCCGACGCGGCCCCGGTCGACGCCGTGCAGCTGCGCCGTCTCGGCGAGGCGCTGAGCGCGCGCACCGACGACGTCGTCGCCGGGATCAGCCTTCGCTCGGTGAACTCCGGGCCGGCGCTCGACGCGGTCGTCGAAGAGAGCTTCGTGCGCGTCGGCACCGTCTCGACGCTCGCGGTCGCGCGCTGGATGGCCGGCGAGGGCGCCGACGTGGCGCGCGAGGTCGGCCGCGAGTCGTGGCGGATCTTCGGCCAGCTCGCCGCCCAGCGCGAGGCGCCGCTGGACGAGGTCACCAAGCGCTGCCTGCGCTGGCGCGACGCGGTCGACGAGGTCCTCTGCGAGACGGCCGCACAGCTGGAGGTCCCCGGCGAGGTGCTCGCCTGGGCGCTCGCGATGCTCAAGCGCAGCCTCGACGTGACGCTCGTGCGGATGTGCCAGTCCTTCGAGTCCGAGCGCCGGCGCGCGCACGAGGAGCTGACGCGCCGCCAGGAAGAGCTCGCGTTCCTCGCGACCCACGACGCGCTCACCGGCCTGCCCAACCGCACGCTGATCCTCGACCGCGTCGAGCAGATGCTCGTGCGCGCGCGCCACTCGAAGGCGCCGGTCGCGGCGCTGTTCGTCGACGTCGACAACTTCAAGTCGATCAACGACACGCTCGGCCACGGCGTCGGCGACGAGCTGCTGCGCGCGGTCGCGGCGCGCCTGGACGGCGTCGTGCGCGACATCGACGCGCTCGGGCGCCTCGGCGGCGACGAGTTCGTGGTCGTCGCCGAAGGGATGGCGCTCGACTCCGGCCCGGAGATGATCGCCGAACGGCTGCTCGACGCGCTCAAGCAGCCGTTCGAGCTGGCGGGCGCCGAGCAGACGCGCCTGACCGTCACCGCGAGCGTCGGGATCGCCGCCGGCGACCGCGTCTCCGCGGAAGAGCTGCTGCGCGACGCCGATATCGCGATGTACCGCGCGAAGTGGGACGGCAAGAACCGCTACGTCGTGTTCGAGTCGGGCATGGAGGACGCGGTGCAGAGCCGCATGGAGCTCGAGATGGACCTGCGCGTCGCGTTCGAGAACGAGGAGTTCTTCCTCGTCTACCAGCCGACGTTCGACCTCCAGAAGATGACCCCGACCGGGATGGAGGCGCTGATCCGCTGGCGCAGCCCGGTGCGCGGCGTGGTGCAGCCCGACGACTTCATCCCGCTGCTCGAAGAGACCGGCCTGATCTGCGAGGTCGGCGCGTGGGTGCTGCGCGAGGCCTGCCGGCAGGGCGCGAAATGGCGCCGCGACGGGCACCCCGTCGGGATCGCCGTGAACGTCTCCGCCCGCCAGCTCGACACCGACGCGTTCGTCGAGGAGGTGCGCGGGGCGCTCGCCGAGAGCGGCCTGCAGCCGGGCGCGCTGACGCTCGAGATCACCGAGACGACCTTGATGAGCAATGCCGACGAGACCGCGCGGCGCCTGGTCGCGATCAAGTCGCTCGGCGTGCGCGTCGCGATCGATGACTTCGGAACCGGCTACTCCTCGCTCGCCTACCTGCAGCGCTTTCCCGTCGACGCGCTGAAGATCGACCGCTCGTTCATCTCGCGCGTCTCCCAGGACCCCGAAGGCGACACGCTGATCCGCACGCTCGTGCAGCTCGGCAAGTCGCTCTCGATCGAGACGCTCGCCGAGGGCATCGAGCAGTCGCGCGAGCTGGAGCTGCTGAAGGAGGAGAACTGCGACTCCGGCCAGGGCTTCCTGTTCGCGCGCCCGCTCGACGCGGCGGCCTGCGACGAGTTCCTGGCGGACTGGACCGGCGGCGCCGTCTCCCCGCGCGCGGCCGCGGACGCCGGCACGCTAGGCTCCGCGCGACCGTAAGCGCAGACCCTTCCAGAGGAGACAAGCGATGTTCGTATTCAAGGCTGCTGTCGTGGGCGCCGGGACGATGGGCGGCCAGATCGCCCAGACGATCGCGGCCGCCGGGATCCCGGTCGTGCTGAAGGACATCGACGACGCGCTCGTGCAGGCCGGCCTCGACGAGGCCCTGGGCGTCAGCACCGGGCAGGTCGGCAAGCTCGTCGAGAAGGGCAAGCTCACCGAGGAGCAGGGCAAGGCGCAGATCGACGAGGTGCTCGGCCGCATCACCGGCACGACCTCCTACGCGGACTTCGGCGACGTCGACTTCGTGATCGAGGCCGTGCCCGAGAAGATCGCGATCAAGCAGGCCGTGTTCGCCGAGCTCGACGCCGCCACGCCCGGTCACGCGATCCTCGCCTCGAACACCTCCTCGCTGTCGATCACGGAGATCGGCGAAGCGACGCTGCGGCCCGAGAAGGTCGTCGGCTTCCACTACTTCTACCCGGCCTCGATCATGCCGCTGATCGAGATCGTCGAGGGCGAGGAGACCGCCGCCGAGACCGTCGGCGCGGCCGTCACGTTCGCGCAGGCGATCCGCAAGCAGCCGATCACCTGCGCCGAGGTCCCGGGCTTCGTCGTCAACCGCATCCTCAACGCGGGGATCTCCGAGGTGTGGCGCGAGCAGGAGCAGAAGGGCCTCTCGATCGAGCAGATCGACGCCGGTGTCGGCGCCGCGGGCGTCGTCCCGATCGGGCCGTACTACCTCGTCGACCTGCTCGGCCTCGACACCGTCTTGCACGTCGCCGAGCACCTCGCCGAGTCCTACGGCGACGAGCGCTTCTACGTGCCGAAGGGCATGCAGCGCCTCGTCGGCGAGGGCAAGCTCGGGGCGAAGACCGGTGGCAACGGCTTCTATTCGAACGGCGAGCCGAACATCGACGGCGACGCCGAGCCCGACGTCGCCGAGCTGGTCGAGCTGCTCAGCCTGAAGACGTTCGTCGAGGCCTGCCTCGTGCTCGAGGAGGGCGTCGCCACCCACCGCGACATCGACTTCGGGATGATGGCCGGCGCCGGCCTCGACCCGCGTCGCGGCCTCTTGCCCCCGTTCATGAAGGCCGACGTCGAAGGCCTCGAGCAGATCCTCGAGCGGCTAGAGCACGCGGCCGAGCGCCACGGCGAGCGCTTCACCCCGCCGACCGTCCTGCGCCGGCTCGTCGCCCAGGGCCGCCTCGGTCAGTCCAGTGGCCAGGGCTTCTACGCCTACCCCCAGCCCGACGCCGAGCAGCCCGCCGAGGTGATCAAGCTCGAGACGCGCGCCGACGGCGTCGCGATCGCGTGGCTCGCGAACGGTCAGATGAACTCGATCGCCCCGCAGGTGATCGAGGACCTCGGCAAGGTCTGGGCACATGTAAAGTCACCCGGTTCGGGTGTGCACGCGCTCGTGATCGCCTCCTCCAACCCGTTCCTCTACTCGGCGGGCGCCGACATCAAGGCCTTCACGAAGATGGACGAGGCCGGCGGCGAGCAGCTGATCCACACCGCCCACGCGCTGTTCCGCGAGCTGGGGACGGAGGGGATCGCGACGATCGCCGCTGTCAACGGCCTCGCCTTCGGCGGCGGCTGCGAGCTCGCGATGTCCTGCGACGTGCGGATCGCCGCGCGCTCGGCGCTGTTCGGCCAGCCCGAGATCAAGCTCGGGATCATCCCCGGCTTCGGCGGTACCCAGCGCCTGCCGCGCCTCGTCGGCTCGAACAAGGCGCTGGAGATGAACCTCGTGGGCGATCCGATCCTCGCGGATGAGGCCTTCGAGATGGGCCTCGCGAACCGCGTCGTCGAAGACCACGAACTGCTCGACACGGCGCTCTCGTGGGCGCGCAAGCTCGCCTCCCAGGCGCCGCTCGCGCTCGAGCAGATCAAGCGCGTCTCCGCCGCCGGCGACCTCGACGAGGGGATCGAGGCGGAGAAGGGGGCGTTCGCGAGCGTGTTCGCCTCCGCCGACGCCAAGGAGGGCATCTCAGCGTTCCTCGGCAAACGCGCGCCGCACTTCGAGGGGAAGTAGGGCCGGGCGCGACGCGGCCGCGGGGACTGCGGCCGCGCGCAGATCGACCGCTTGCGATCGGCATCTGTCCCGTTTGAGGGGAATGGTCGGATAAGGGAATGTGCCCCTATGCAATCTCCTCATACCGGTGTTGGCGGACCGCGTCCTACGCCTGCTGCCGGAACACCTGGACCTATTCACCGCGTGTGATGGGTGTGCCGGTATCGGGGGCGTCTTCGGCGGGGCTATCGCCATGCTCAGGGGCAAGGACATAGCCAAAGGAGGGATCGTAGGCGCGGCGATCGGGCTTGTCTTCGGGGTGGTTCTTGCGATTCTCCAACTATCGGGGGTACACTCGTGAGCATGTGGTTGCGTATTCTCGTCTCGCTTGTTGTGGCGGTGCTTTTGGCCCTGCTGCTGGGCATGCTGGCTGCGGAAGGCGTGCTCGGTCGCTATGGGTGGGCGATTGCCCTGATCGTGGGCTCGGCGTTGGCCGGTGGCTTTGCCGGCGGTTTCGTGCCGCCGCGGAGATCCGCACGCCCTCTCCGGACCACGGACCAGCGTCCTACGCCGTATAGCTGAGCTCCCGGCCCAACGCCTACGCGGCGGGAGCGGGCGTCACCTGGGTCAGATCGCGCTGCGGCGCGATCTCCCAGCGCGCGGCGAGCGCATCCAGCTCCTCGCTCATCCTCCAGCGGTCCGGCCGCGCCGCGCCCTCGTGCGCGGGGTTGGCGCCCTTCAAAGCCATGCTCCCCGTGTTGTCGCCGATCGCGCGCAGCTCATCGACCTCGGCCGCGCTCAGCAGAACCTCGGCTCCCAGCGCGGCGAGCTCCGCGCGCTTGTCCTCGATCGGGCGGGCGGGCGTCCCATCGGTGGCGCCGCTCTCCTGGATCAGCGTCGGCGCGACGCAGCGCACCGCCGGGTGCGCGAGGTTCCACTGGCAGGCGAGCTGCAGCAGGCTCAGCCCGTGGCGCTCGGCATAGGGCCGCATCCGCTCGAGCTTCTCGACCCCTGCCGCCACCCACCCGTCGGGCCGGAACTTGCGGTGGTCGTACTCGGCGAAGGCGTGCCCCGGCCGCACGTCGTCGTGGAACAGCCCGCCGTAGTCGACGACGCGCGTGATCAGGCTGACGTCGTTCGCGACGGCCGCGTCGAGCACGAGCTCGCCCGGCCACGGCTCCATCGGCGAGAGGATCGCCATCGCCCAGTCGATCGACTCGCCGTGGCGCTCGAGGCAGTCGATCAGATCGAGCGTGAACCCGTTCGCCGGCCCCGGCGCGACGCCGAGCTGTCGCGTCAGCCCCGCCTCGCGCGCGGCGGCCATCCCCGCCCACACCGCGTCGCTCGTATAGCCGGTGCGATCGGGGTTGTGCAGGAGCAGCAGGTCGAAGCGCTCGACCCCGAGCCGCGCGAGGCTGCGCTCGGTCGCCATCCGGATGTAATCCCCATACGCGTCCGCTCCCCGTAGCCGCGGGTCGGTGAAGCGCGGAAACCCCTTCGCCCCCTCCCGCTCCCCCTCGTAGAAGTCGTGCCCGATCGCCCCGATCAGGCAGTAGCTATCGCGCTCCACACCCTTCAGTGCCCGGCCCAGCACGCGATCGGCCTCCCCGGCCCCGTAGGCGTCAGCGGTCATAACGGTGTCGATCCCGTCCCCAGGCCGCAACAACGTCTCCAGCCGCCCATCGTCCAGCGGTTCCCCAAAGTGCATGAAGCGCCCGCCACTCCAAGTTCCAATCGCGGTTCTAGTCGGGTCCATCGTGAGCCGTACTTTACGGGACCCCCTCGGCCAAGCAGGTCCGGACTTCATTCCGGCCAGACTTTTGTTGGCCGGAATGAATGTCCGGATCCTGCGCTTCTGAACAGTCGTGTACCAAAATGCCAAGGTGCTCTCGCCTGGTGTCGTAGAAAACGGCTTCCTAGAGCCATTTTCGTGGGGCTTTAGTTGGTACTTGACGGGAAGGTACGTGTGTGGTTATGCTCTTTGGAGAGGTGCTCCCGGGTTTGGGGGCACGGAAATAGATTCAGGTTTGGGTTGATCTTTCTGGGATCGATGTCAAGCGCTTGTCAGGGGATGTAGGGGAGAGGGCCGGATCGCGTGATGAGGGGTTGTGTTTGCATGAGTCCGTTGGGGACAGATGTGATGGGAGTCGGCGCGCGCCGAAAAGGGGTCGTCGTTAGATGCGTCAGCGTGGCTGACACATCTCTCTCTCTCTCTCTCTCTCTCTCTGCTATCGGCGTTCTAGCCTAAAAAGCGCTGCAAAAGGCGCAGAAACTCATTTTCTAGGAAACACCCGCCGCGCCTCTGAGCGCGGCACATCTCGTTGTACCCCCGCGCGCGCCCGTGTAGGGAGGGTGTGCTGATGGCCGCCGAGGAGCTGCGTCGCTCTTTCGGGAGCGGCCGTCACGTTTCGGAGTTGCAGCGCAACAGGCTGTTGAGCGCTACCTATGCGCTCGTCGGCGAACGCGGCTACGAGGCTGTCACCGCGCGCGGCGTTTCCGAACGCGCGGGCGTTTCGAGTCGCACGTTCTATCAGTGCTTCGGCGATCGCGAAGACTGTTTCCTGGTGGCGTTCAACCACGCGGTCGACGGCGCGGCGGTCAGCATCCCCTCGGGCGCGGCGAATCAGATACCCCACATCATCGACGGGATCATCATCCACGTCCGCGACATCCGGGTCTACATCGAACGCAAAGACTTCATGATCAACCCCACCAACTGCAACCCCCAAACCTTCTCAGCGACAGTCATCGGCGGCGGCGCAGACCCCACCAACCCCGCGGACAACACCCCCGCCACAACCAACGACTCCTTCCAGCTCGCGAACTGCCAAAACCTCCAGTTCAAGCCGAAATTCTCGGTCTCCACGAGCGGGAAAACAAGCAAAGCCCAAGGCGCGAGCCTCACCGCCAAGCTCGTCTACCCCGTCGCCGCACAAGGCACCCAGGCGAACATCAAAGAGGTCAAGGTCGACCTCCCCAAACAGCTACCCTCCAGGCTCACAACCTTGCAAAAGGCCTGCACCGCGGCCCAGTTCAACACCAACCCCGCGGGCTGTCCGGCGGCGTCGGTGATCGGCTACGCCAAGGCGATCACGCCGATCCTCCCGGTCCCGTTGGAAGGCCCCGCGTATTTCGTCAGCCACGGCGGTGAAGCGTTCCCCGACCTGGAGATCGTGCTCCAGGGCTACGGCGTGAAGATCGTGCTGACGGGCAATACGTTCATCAGCAAATCGGGGATCACGAGCAGCACGTTCAAAACGGTCCCCGACCAGCCCGTGACCAGCTTCGAACTGACCCTACCCGAGGGCAAGTACTCCGCCCTCGCCGCGAACGGCAACCTCTGCTCCCTCACAAAGACCGTGACGGTCAAGAAGAAGGTCACGGTCAGGATCAAGGGCCACAAGAAGAAGACCGAGACACGCACGATCAAACAGACCCAGCCCGCAACGCTGGAAATGCCGACCGCGTTCGTCGGCCAGAACGGCGCCGAAATCCACCAGAGCACCCCGATCGGCGTGACGGGATGCCCACCCGCCCGCGCGAAGAGCAAGCCGGCAAAGAAGGCGAAGTCCAAGGGCAAAAAGGCGAGGAAGAAGTGACGCCCTCTGGTGTGCTATTCGCTGGTCTCGCCCACGGCTACGGGGACGCGGTCGTCGCCGAAGACGGCGGCGATCTCCAGGTGCCCGCCGAGTGCTTCGATGTAGGCGCGCAAGGTGGAGAGGTAGATCTCGCTGCGGGCCTCCATGCGGGAGACGCTGCCCTGGGTGATTCCGAGTTGGGCCGCGAGCTGGATCTGAGTGATGTTCCGCGACTGGCGCAGGTCTGCGAGCGCGACCGCGTCTTCCATCGCGCGCCGGTACTCGGCGACGTTGGCGATTCGCTCGGGGTCGCGCCGGCTGGCTCGTTCGCGCAGCTCGCTGAATTTGGTTTTGGGCATTTAGATAGCTCCTTTGCTTTCAAGTTCGGTGAGGTGCTCGTCGAGGAGGTCGTCGGCGAGTGGGATCATTTCGGCGTAGAACTCTTTCCAGCGGTCGCGCTTGTCGCCGCCGATCAAGATGATCGCGGTGCGTGTGGGGTCGAATGCGAACAGCAGGCGGATCGTGCCTGGGCGCAGCTCCTTCATGTTCGCGTGGCGCGAGCCCGTCACGGTGTCGACGAGCGGTCGCCCGAGGCCGGGGCCATCCTGTTCGAGCATGTCGATCGCGGCTTCGATGGGGTCCTGTTCCTGGACGGTCAGGGCGTCCCACCACTCTACGAACTGGTCTGTGACCTCGATGTCCCACACCCAAGCATTATAGCACGTGGGACATATGTCGTGGAATACATAGTGGTCTTCCCCGTCGGTCTCTCTCTGCTATTGGCGCAGCGTATCCGAACGCGCGGGGGCTTCGAGTCGCACGGGATCGGTCCTCTACCGCGATCCGGTTCGACTCAGCTCGGCTCGATCAGTCCGAGCAGTTCGCAGGCGCTGCGTGCGTTGACAGCCGGGGGCTCCAGGTCGATGTGGTCGAGCAGGTCCTTGTCGCCGGTGACGATCAACTCGGCTTTGGCGGTGCGTGCGAGCGCGATAAGGTAGTCGTCCTCGGGGTCGCGCAGGATCGCGGCGACCTGGGCAGGGTCGGGCTGCATGGTGCATGCGCTGGCGATGCCTGTGAGGATGTCCTCAACGGTGGTCTGACCCAGGCGCTTGAAGAAGTAGGGCTTGTGCAAGGTGTCGCTGACCTCGCCCAGCAGCTCGGGGCAGATGATTACCTCCAGGCGCGCTCCCGTCAGCTCGTGGTAGATCAGGCTGGTTGCGCTTTCGAGGTGGGGGTTGATGCTTCCGGATGCCAGTGTGTTGGCGTCGATGACGACGCGTCTCACCCAGCGGCCTGTCGGGCGGCCACTCGCTCGCGACGCACCTCGCGCACGGCTTTGACGGCTTCGTGCTCGATCTCCTCGGAGGAGGTGCCGGCGAACGCCTCTCGTGCGCGATCGCTCGCCTCGCGTCCCAGTTGGATGCGGGCGAGGCTCTCGAGCAGCTCACGGTCGCTCTTCGTGGGCCGTAGCTTGCGCAGGCGCTGCAGCAGACCACGGTCGATCTCCACCGTCGTGGTCGTCGGAGGGCTCACACCGACAGATTCTAGCGCGCGGCGATCCCACTGCAGGCACTCTGGGCCGGCGCCTGATCGGCCGGGTCCTGCGCGCTGTTTCACGCGTCGCTGCCGGTCGCCCGGGCACGGCACCGCGGCGGGCAGCAGGGGTCCCAAACCCGAACAGTCGCGTACCAAAAAGCCAAGATGCTCTCCCCGGGTGTCGTATAAAATGGCTTGCTAGAGCCATTTGTCTGTGAAGCTCTCTGCGGAGCCTTGGACTCCGGGCCAGATCTCCTGTGTGGTGTCGTGGGATTGATCGGGGTCGGGTTGACCCCAGTGGTTTGTGAGCTGGGCGGCGGATGCACGTTCGAACAGGATCGTCAGGACGGCGTCTTGTAGGTCGCGGTCGCCGGTGTTGGTCAAGCCGATGCTGAACACGCCGGCCGGCGGGTCTTCCTCGCCGGGGCCTGGAGTGAGTGCCCCGATATGGATGCGCTCGATTGTGGGGCGGCGCCGGCGGTCGGCTTCCAGTTGCTCGTGCTCCGCGCGGGCGAGGATGAGCTGCTCGTGTGGGCTGACCGCGGTCGTCTCCGCGGCCTCGGCGCTGCGGCGGGAATCACGCGCGCTGCGAAGTGCCACGACGAAGGCGCCGGCGGCGACCAAGATGCCGACGACGGCCCCGAAGCGCTGACGTAGTCGGTCCAGTACGGCTTTGTGGCGAACAGCACCTGGCCAGAGTACAATCTGGTCATGGCGGTTGAGCCCCTCTTCTACCGTGGCACCCTGGGTGAACGCTTGATTGCGGTCGCGGCGCGAGATGATATGACCGCCGCTGCACGCTTGGATGCTCTTCGGAGTCGTGAGGATGAGGATCTCTTCGCCCAGCGCGAAGAGGCGTGGACAGCGCTCGGCGTGGGGGTAGAGTGGGCCGCTCGAGCGCTGGACTCAGTTGGCGTGGGTGGGACGGACACGACGCCGATTGGGGACTCGGAGGAGGCGTTCGCTCGGGGTCAGCATCTGGGTGCCCAGCTATTCAAGTTGAGCCAGTTGCAAGGTCGCCATGATCGTCCGGCGCTGCTGGTCGACGCGGTTAAGCAGGCCTGCTACGCGGCGGCCGAGCTCGGACCGATCCAGGGCGGGCGACTGGCCGCGGTCAGTCGACCTACGGATCGTCCGGCGCTCCTGGAGGAAGTCGCTCCGCGGGCTGCCGACTTGCAAGAGCTCGGCGGCCAGCTCGGTGAGGCCCTGTATCGCTTGAACGAACTCGGCCTCGGCGACATCGTGACCGAAGCCACCAGAGCCCTGGCGACCGCGGCTTAGCAGCCGAGCCGAAAGCTATTTCACGCGTCCCTGTCGCGCTCCCGGGCACCCCACCGCCGTGTGCGCGCTGGCGGCCTCGTCATTGAGAAAGCGGAATTCGGCCGCGAATGGAAAACCGCCGTGCGGGCAGTTGTTCGGCAGCAGGATCCCCTTGGGCTGGTAGGCGAGCGTTCTGCCGCCGATCTGTTCGTAGTAGGTGACGCCGATCGGTCCGAGCGTGGCGGTCAGGCTGATCACGGAGATGTAGGGGGCGCCGGGCAGCGTCGGGACGAGCGGGACGCCGATGCTGACGAGCCCGCCGAACGGCGCCGAGGCGGGCAGCAGCAGGCCGGGGAAGACGATCCGGGTCGTGACGGGGGTCGTTCCTTCCGCGTAGAACAGCAGCTCGATGCGGCCTTCCTCGTCGGGTGCACGGATGACCGTGATCGGTGCGGTCTCGGTGATGATCGTGCTGCCGAGGACGATCCCGGTGAGCGCCTGGCCGTGGCCCATCACGGCATCGCGCGGGCAGCCCGATGGGCCTGAGACTTCCAGCGTCTGCGCCGTGCAGGTGGCCAGTCCCAGGCCGCTCAGCGCGATCCCGAGGTTGTCCGGGTAGCGCAGCTCGATCTGTGTCAGCGGCGGCGGAACCGGTTCGGCGGGTGGGGCGAAGGAGAAGCTGAAGCCGAAGTCGAGCGTGCTGCGCTGGCCGAGCCGCTCCGGGCTGAACGCCGCGCTGAGCGTCGCGGAGGTCGCGGCCCGCGCGCTCGTCACGACCGCCAGGCAGGCGCAGAGCACGGCCGCCTGTGGCAGGAGCCGGCGCAGCGCTGGTCTCGTTCGCGTCATCTGCCCCTTTGTGTCAGTAATGGAGTGTGCCGACGGTCTGCACGAGCAGCGCGTATGTGTCGCGATTGAACGTGCCGTACAGCCGCGCGCTGCCCCGCGCGTGCGCGTAACGTCCGCTGCCGCCGGTCACGGTCAGCGACCCGGAGAAGCTTTCGTACACGCCGGCGCCGTGCGGCACGGCGGCGCCGTGACCGGTGATCGACCCGGCGCCGGTGTGGATCGTGAAGCTGCCGCTGAAAGTCGCGCCGACGTCGAAGTGGACGCGCATGCTGCCCGGCAGGGTGCCCGCGGCCCTGCCTTCCTCCAGCAGCAGCGAACCGGACGCCGACACGTAGCGCAGGTCGGCCGTGTCGGTTGCCTCGAGCGCGCGTGTCGCATGTGCGCGCGTGCGCGTCGCGCGCGCTCCCGGCTGGGGGTCCGCGGCGGCGGCGCGGGCCCGCGCGGGTCCGCTCGCGCTCGTGGCGAGCGCTCCGCTCGCGAGCATGCCGAGCAGCGCCGCACCCGTCGCGACCACGATCCCGCACCGTCTCAGCCTGGCGATCATGCTGCTCACCCCTTACCCCTCTCTTCCTCTCCCTCGAACAGTTGTAACACCGGCGGCTCCGTCGTGGTGCGGTACCGCTTCGCCAGCCGCCAGGCCCGCAGCAGCGCGAGCGTGGGCGTGATCAGCGGTCGCAGCTCCCGGCGCAGACGCGCCATCACCGGTTCGGCAAACGCGCTCCGCGCGGCCGGCGCCGAGGCGTAATAGGCGACGACGCCGACGAGCGTCATCGCGTGATGCGCCGCGCGGGGGAGCGGGCGCGCCTGCCGCGTCGCCTCCCCGGCGGCGCGCAGCAGCGCGCTCGCCATCGCCTCCGGGCTCTCGTAGAAGCTGGCGTACAGCAGCTGGCCCGTGGCGATGTCGGCGTCGCGGTCGATCAGGCTGTCGAGCATCGTCACCGCGCCGATCGCGAGGTACGCCGCGTCGAGCTCCGCGGCCTCGCGCGACGTCGTGCGCGCGTCGGCCGCGGCGGCGATCAGAGCGTGCACGGCGAGCACCGACGCCGCCGCGCCGGCGAGATACTCCGGCCACCCCAGCGCCGTGTCCGCCGCCTCGCGCGCGGCCCACAACTCGAGCTCGTCGATCGTCCCCGCGCGCGCCGCCGCGTGGCTGCGCACCTGCGCTTCGGCGCAGCGCGCGGCGCTCGCGCGCGCGACCGCGGCGACGGCGGCGGCCGCGGGCAGCCGCGAGAGCTCCAGCCTGACCGTCCGCACGAGCTCTCCCAGGTAGCCCCCGTCGTCGGCCTGGGGGATGTAACGGTAGTAATCCCCGCCGGCCCGCGGCTCGAGCGGACTCTCGCCGGCGTGGAGTCCGAGCCCGCCCGCCTGCAGATCGAGCGGACCCCCGCCGGCCGAGGGCTCGAGCGTGAGCGCGTCGAGCAGCGCCGTGAACAGCCGCCGCGCCCCGCGCGTGGGGTCTGCCAGCGGCTGCTCGGTGAGCAGGTCCAGGTAGTCGTACATCACCTGCAGGGCGACGATCGCCCGTGTCGCCCCCGCGCGCTGTGCCCGCGGCGCGAGCGTCGCCAGCGTCGCCGCGCTCTGCACGTTGAAGCGCTCGCCACGCAGCTTGGCGAGCGCCGGCGTCCGCAGCCGTGGATCTCCGATCGCCGCGGCACGGCGCTCCCAGCGCGAGAGCTGCGCGCGCACGAGCGGCGCGACCGTGCTCCAGTAGCGGGCGTTCGCGAGCAGCAGGGCGATGCTCGCGCGCGCCAGCAGTCGCCTGTCCGCGAACGGATCCGGGCTACTGGTCATTCAAGGCGAGGGTCGGGGACACGCGCGAGGCGAACCAGCCGGGGATGGCCACGATCGCGAGCACGAGCACGATCACGAGCGCGAGGATCTCCAGCGGCCTGAAGCTCGCGCCCAGTCGGACGAGCGGAAAGCCCGTGACGTGTTCGAGGTAGCCGTCGATGATCAGCTGGCCGTAGATCCCCGTCACCGCGCCGGTCAGGCAGCCCGCGCCGAGCATCAGCGCCGCTTCGACGAGCAGGATCAGCCGCAGGCGCTGCGGCGCCACGCCCGACAGTCGCAGCATCGCGAGCGACCTGCGCCGCTGCCAGATCGCCGATGTCAGCGCCGCGGCCATCGCGAGGATCGCCGCGATCGCCAGCAGCGTGGAGATCTCGCGGAGCTGGCCGAGCCCTTCGCCGGTCAGCGCGTCGATCCGCGCCTCGCGTTCGCGGGCGGTGCTCGCTTCCAGGCCGCTCGCGGGCCCGAGCGCCTGCTCGATCTCCCGTTGCACGTGCGCCGGGCTGGCGCCGCTCCTCAGATCGACGCCGAGCGCGGTCGGCGCGCTTGTCCCCCACAGGCGGCTGTAGTCGGCGGCGCTCATGAAGATCACGCCGGGAGGCCAGGCGAGGTTCGTCGTCGTCGCGGCGATCCGGAAGCGCGCGGGGCCGCTCGGCGTCGGCAGCACGAGCGTGCCGCCGACGCCGACATGGTGAGCTTCCGCGATCTGTCGCGAGACGGCGATCCAGCCGCTTGCGCCGAGCCTGCTGTTCGCGAGCGCCGGACTTCCGTCCAGGATCTGGCTGTCGAGCACTTCGCGCTCGGCGCCCGGCGGGCGCGCGATCACCCACACGCGCCGGGGCGGGTGGGATCCGAGTTCCAGGAAGCCGCCCTGGAAGGCGCGCACGCTCGCGACCTCCGGGAGCCGGGCGATGCGCCGCGCGAGGCCGTCCGCGCGGAAGTCGACGGTCGCCTGGTTATCGCCCGGATTGCCGACCCAGATCGCGGCGTCGGCCGCGTAGCTGTGGGCGAAGCCTTCGATCCCGCGCAGCAGATCGCCGCGCGCGCCGCCCAGCGCGACGCTGCCGAACAGCGCGACCGCGCCGGTCGCGGCGAGCGCGAGCGAGCGCAGCGTGGTCGCGCGCAGCGAGGACAGCGCCACCGGCAGGATCGTCAGCTCCTGAAAGCGCTCCGCGAGCGCATGGGCGGCGCGCAGCACGCCCGCGAACACGGGAGGGACCGCGAGCACGGTGCCAGCGCGAGCAGCGCGCAGGCGCTCAACGCGAGCGCGGGCGCGGTCGCGAACAGCACGGTCGCGAATGCCAGCAGGATCGCGGCGGCGAGCGCCAGCCCCCGCTGTACGCGCACGGAGAGCGTGTTGCCGGGCACGCCGTCCTGCAGGTAGACGGCGTCCAGCGCGCCCGCGCCGCGCAGGTCGAGCAGCGGCGCCGCCGAGGCCAGGAGGGTGGCGAGCACGCCCGCGATCAGCGCCAGCAGCAGCGGCCGCGCCGTGACGATCGTGCGCGTGCCGAGCGTGAAGGCCTCGGCGAGATAGCCGGTCGACTGGTGGAAGACGCCCCGCGAGAGCGCGTAGCCGCCGAGCAGGCCGACGAGCGAGGCGGCCGCGCCGAGGCACAGGGCCTGGAAGAGGAGCATCTGCACGATCGCGCTGCGCCGGGCGCCGATCAGGCGCAGATCGGCGATCGCCCGGCGGCGCTCGGGGACGGTCAGCAGCATCGCGTTGAAGGCGAGCAGCAAGCCGAGCAGCACGCTGATCGCGGCGAACAGGCCGCTCGCCTGGTCGCTCGGGCGCAGCGCCTGGCGCAGCAGTCCGACGTCCTCGTCGGCGGCGACGACCTGCAGGCGCCCGCCCGCGAGCGCCTGCAGCTCGCGGCGCACGGACGCTTCCCGGCCCGGCCGCGCCCGTACGAGGATGCGGGTGATGCGTCCGCGCAGGCCGGCGAGCCGTTGCAGATCGGCCAGCGGCATCACCGCGACGTCCGCCTGCGCGAGCGCGCCGAAGGCTTCGGGCCCGAGCACGGCGGAGACCCGCAGCGTCACGGCCCGCCCGCGCAGCAGCAGCGAGACCGAGCCGGCCTGGCCGGCGCTCGCGCCGGCGGGGACCCCGATTTTTTCCGCGCTCGCGCGGCTGAGGCCGAGCCCGCCCGGCGCGAGCGTGGCGATCGGCAGCGTGTGCGCGAGCCCGTCGAGCACGGCCAGGCTCGTGTCGGCGCCGGCGAGGTCGACCGTCAGGCGCCGGCCGCTCGGCCCCGCGATCGTCGCCGTCTGCTCCAGCAGCGGCGCGGCCTGCGCGACCCCCGGCAGGCGTTCGACGCGCCCGAGCAGGCGTTCGTCGAAGCCGTCCGCGCCGCTCGCGCGCAGCTGCAGGGTCGCCGGGCCGACGACGGCGTGGACGAGTTCGGCTGCCGAGCCGGCGACGCTGCCGCTGACGAGCACGGTCGCGAACACGAGCGCCACGGCGATCGCCATGCCGAGGCCCGCGAGCAGCTCCTGCACGCCGTGCACGCGCAGCCGCCGCCGGTAGAGGTAGACGAGCGCGCCGGGTCGCATCAGCGGCCGCGCGCGCGAGGCCTCAGCGGACTGCAAGGCTCAACCCCGCGCGGTCGCCGCGCGCGGGGGTTGCGCGGCGATCGCGTCCGTCCGCTCGCCGGGGGGCGCCGCCGTCCGCTCGCGGGGGAGCGCCTCCGTGAGCCTGCCGTCGCGCAGCGTGCAGTGGCGGTCGGCGATGCTCGCCGCCTCGAGGTCGTGGGTGACGAGCAGCACGGCGGCGCCGCGCTCGTGCGCGAGCGCGCGCAGCAGCTCGACGATCTCGCGGCTGCGGGCGCTGTCGAGGTTGCCGGTCGGCTCGTCGGCGAGGATCAGCCGCGGCTCGCCGACGAGCGCGCGCGCGATCGCCACGCGCTGGCGCTCGCCCCCGGAGAGCTGCTCGGGGGTGTGCCCCGCGTTGGCGGCGATGCCCACGCGCTCCAGCCACGGCCGCGCACGGGCCTGGGCCTCGCGCGTGCCGAGCCCGCCGAGCACGAGCTTGATCGCGGCGTTCTCGAGCGCCGAGACGCGGGGCATCAGCTGCGGGCTCTGGTAGACGAAGCCGACGTCGGCGTGCAGGTAGTCGCAGGCCTCGCCCTCCGACAGCGTCGAGAGGTCGCGGCCGTCGAAGCGGATCGCGCCGCGGTCGGGGCGCAGCAGCGTCGCGATCAGCAACAGCAGCGTCGTCTTGCCGGAGCCGCTGGGTCCGTGCAGCGCGAGCATCTCGCCCGGATCGAGGCGCAGGCTGACGCCGTCGACGGCGCGCACCTGCTCGTCCGCGCCCCTGCGGTAGCGCTTGACGACCCGCTCGAGCTCGAGCATCGACACGGCGCCTACTGTAGGGCGTCGCCGGGCGCTGGGTCGCTCACCCGGCGGGCGTCGGTGGGCGCGGGACCGCTCACCCGGAGGGCCTCGCCCGGCGCCGGAGCGCTCACCCGCTCGCCTGGCGGCGCAGCGGCAGCACCGGCGCGAGCTCGGGCGCGGCGAAGCTGCCGCGCAGCTCGCCCGCGGTCAGCGACAGCGCGCGGTCGGCGCCGGACAGCGCGGTGGCATCGCCGGTCGCGATCAGCACCGCGAGGCCCTCGTCGGCGAGCGAGCGCAGCAGCGACAGGATCCGATCGCGCTCGAGCAGCTCGACGCCCGCGGTCGGCTCGTCGAGCACGAGCAGCGACGGCTCCAGCGCGAGCGCGCGCGCGAGCGTCACGCGCACCGTCTCGGCGGTGTCGAGCTCGCGTGGCGTGAGCGGGCCGCACCGCTCCGCGCCGACCCGCTCGAGCGCCGCGAACGCGCGCTCGCGCGCCTGCGAACGGGGGGTTCCCCGGGCCAGCGCGGCGACCATCAGCTCCTCGAGCACCGGCCGTCCCGCGCCCTCGCCGAGGCCGCGCTGGCAGTAGCCGATCCCCCCGCCCAGCACGTTCCCGCCGCTCGAGGCGAGATCGCGTCCGGCGAAGCGCGCGACACCGCTGTCGGGCGGTTCGATGCCGGCGGCGATCCGCAGCAGCGTCGAGCGCCCGGAGCGGCGCATGCCCCAGACCGCGACGAGTTCTCCCGCGTCGAGCTGCAGCGACACGTCGCGCAGCGCGACGCGCTCGTGCGCCCCCTCGCGGTAGCGCCGGCCGACGTGCTCGAGCGCGAGCAGGGTCATGGTCGTCGCCTTGGGGTCGCTCGTGCGGCGGGCGTCATGAGCTGGCGCCGCGCGTACTCGATCCAGGCAAGTCGCGCGCCGACGGCGAGACGCTCCTCCTCGCCCACCAGGCGCGCGGCAAGGTGGGTTGGGTGAGTGGGGTCGTCAATCTGGGTGTCGTCCGCCCCGGCGGGCCGCTGGGCATCGTCGGTCCCGGCGGGCCGCGTATCGCTGGCCTCCCGCAGGCAGGCCCGCTCGCAGCGCTCGATCACGACGAGCGCGTCGGCGCAGGCGAGCATCGCGACCTGGCGCGCGAACAGCCGCGAGCGCTGCCGCTCCGCTTGCAGTTGCGCGACGAGCCAGTCGCGGTAGCCGTGCACGCCCTCCGCGGTGGCGCGGTAGTGGGGCTTGGGCTGGCGTGAGGCGTCGTGCTCCGTGACGGTCATCCGCTCGATCAGGCAGCGGCGCTCGAGCGCGTCGAGAGCCGCGTAGACCTGCGAGGGGCTGGACAGCTCGAGCGCGTCCTCGTAGGTGCGCTCGAAGCGCTGCACGAGCTCGTACCCGTAGCTCGCGCGCTGGATCACCAGCCCCAAGAGCGCCCAGCTGACCGGCGATCGCATCGCCGGGGCGCTCCTTGCTCTGGCCGTGCCAGCATTCATCCCAGGCACAGCGTACCTGAACTGTTCACGAGTTGAAACCCCGAACCGGAGCCCGTCACGGGCATAAACCGACGCCGGGGTGCCTGCGTACTGCTTTAGGATGGACACCCCGGCGCCGCTGACAACAACCCATGCCCGGCTGTTTATGGCCGGGAAGGAGTGGGAAACATTCTAGGTCAAAGCGAGGACGGCCGCGCGGGCCGCCCCGCTGATCCGTGGGCGCGCTCCCGCACGCCGATGCGTTCGAACATGTGTCCATTTTGCAAACCGGAACGATTTGGCATTTGGAAAGGTGTATGATCGCCCCGCTCCCGGCGCGATCTTCCGCCGGTCGCCTGAGTTGGTTGGCTCGGGCGCTCGCGCGCCGATCCCGTTGTGAGTACGTTCGGTACGGGTACCCCCCGGCAAGACCGAACGCGAACCGGCGACTGGGGTGTCTGCGTACGCGCGTACGCGTAGGATGGGCGCCCCGGCCGTTCGGTTCGTCACCGTGCCGATCGGCGCCCGCCGATGGGGAGAGTGCCCGCCGATCGCGTCGCCGGCCGGCCGCGATTGTCCCGCCGGTTTCCCCGCGCCGGTCGTGGAGAACTGTTCTAGATCTAGAACCCTCAAGATCTGGCTTATATCGCGGCGCTGAGGGGGTAAGGATGCTCGGCTATGGTGGACAGAGGGATCGAAAGCGTGCGGTCGCGGTGGCTCGGTCTGGCGCCGCTTGCGCACGCAGGGTCACGGCGCGTGTGCCGGATGCACGTGCGTCAGGGCCGTCTCGCGATGGCGCGCGGAGTCCCGCGGGAGCAGGTTGCCCGCGGGTGTCGTGCCGCGCGCCGTGATGGGGCAGCGTCGGTTTCTCGTGACGCGTTGTTGCGTCGTTCATCAGATGGGCCGGCGGTCGAGCGCCAGTGGATGGAAGCTCGGGCGCCGGAGACAATGACCAACAATCAGCAAGGAGATCGTACCAGATGATACGTTTACGTACACTAGGACTCGCCCTTGTGGCGGTGTTCGCGATGAGCGCGGTTGGGACGGCATCGGCGTCGGCGGCGTTGCCTGAATTCTATATCTGTGCCAAGGTGGCAACCGGACAAGTCGGCGTCTACGAAAACAGCAAATGCGAAATAGCAGGCGGCGGCAAAGAATATGTTAAGGTCAAGCCGCCATGGAAACATATCGCAGGCACAGAATGGTGTGCCCCCGGCGCGCCGAGCGAAGTGGGTAAATTCAACTCGGCCGAATGCACAACGGCAGGCACCGGATGGTTCAAGGTTCAAAGCCCAGCTGTAAATCCGCTCGCCTTTACGTCGTCCAAAAGCACCGCTGCCAACGCGGTACTCACAACGGTAGGAGGGCATGTAGTAACATGCACAAGCCTGACGAACACGGGTGAACTCACCGGACCAAAAACGGACACGGCAACTATTACTTTCGACGAATGCACGACGGAAGGCTTTAAATGCCAGAGCGCCGGCGAAGCGGAAGGGATAATAAAACTCACCGCGCTGAGCAAACTGGTATACATCAAAAAAGCAGCACCGAAGGAAGTCGGCATAGTGCTTGAACCATCAGTGGCAGGCGGATTGTTTGTGGAATTCAAATGCAACACGCCCATCATAAAAGAGACGATTAAAGTCAAGGGCTCCGTCATTGCACCCATAACGCCCATCAACACATGGGTCGTGCCGCCCAGTGAATTCGCGCTGACGTATAGCCAGGCGGCAGGGGTACAGAAACCGACCGAATACGAAAACGAAGCAGGGGAAAAAGTTAAAGACATACTCGAAACTAAAGGCGAAGGTCTAATCGCCTTTGGCTATGAACAATCTGCAGAGTCAGTCGTAGATGACCTTCTCTTCAAAGAAGCAGGGGAGGTCAGCGCTTAACATCATCGGAGCATCCAGTTATATAGAGCGATTGTGGTGTGTGGGGCCTTTAGCGAGGGCCCCACACACCCGTAGTTTGGGACCTCGTCACCGGTAAGCCCGGAGGCGCGGTCATGGAGAGGGCATTCAGTGGAGAGGGCGGATGGCATAGTGGGGACTCATGCGGTATTCAGATGTGCGTCTGATGGTCTTATCGGACTTCGTGCGCGCAGCGTGTGGCTGGTCCCGGGGCCATGTCACCGGCAGGCCAGGCTGTGTGCCCTGTGTCTCGCGCTCGCCTGTGCTCTCTCGCTGGGGTCGGGCGCCTCGCTCGCCAGCGCGTCGAAGGGCCTCATCGGCACGTTCGGCTCCACTGGTCGGGAGCCCGGGCAGTTCGAAGCGCCGCGAGGGGTCGCGGTGAACGACTCGACCGGCGACCTGTATGTCGTGGACAGCACCGAGGATCGGGTCGAGGTGTTCGATGCCAATGGCGACTATCTGTCGCGGTTTGAATATCTTAGTCTGGCAGAGTCTGAAGGTGTCGCGATCGACCAGTCCACTGGCACGGTCTATGTGACGGCCAGAGACCCCAGCAGAATAGATGTCTTCAACGCCGCCGGGGTGTTCGAGGGCTCCTTCGGAAGTGAAGGGTCGGGTGCGGGCGAGCTCGGAGCCGAAGTCGGCTACCTGGCAGTCAATCCAACAAACGGCGATGTCGTCCTAGCTGACGCATCCAACCGGCGAATCGATGAATTCAGCGTCACGGTCACGCTTGGCGTGGTGACGGCGACCTTCGTGCGCGCGATCGGCTGGGGCGGCATCTCCAATGCCGACGACGAACTTCAGGTGTGCACGACCGCGACGGGCTGCGTCGCGGGGCTGGAAGGCGACGGCGCGGGCGAGTTCGGGACCGCGGGCCCGACCCGTGTCGCGGTCGATTCCTCGGGCGTGATCTATGCGGTAGATCCCTCGAATTCGCGGGTGGAGAAGTTCGCCGCGGATGGGAGCAGCGCGGAAACGTTTGCGGCAGCACAGCTCTCCGGCACTCCCGGCCCGGGCGATGTCGCGGTCGAACCGGGCACCGACGACGTGTACGTCACGAAGCCCGTGGCCAACACGGTGAGCGGCGAACTCGAACAGCAGGTGTTCGAGCTCGACGTCGCAGGGACGCCGATCGGCGCGCCGGACGGCGTGGGGGCCAAGATCCCCTCCGACAATGGCCTTGCGGTCGGCTCGTTCAACGGCGACATCTATCTGACATCGGAAGCCCCCGACAATCACGTGACCGCGCTGAACACGATCGATCCGACGAGCGTGGGAGCGATGGACGTCAAGGACACCAGCGCGACGCTGCAGGCGCAGATCAACCCGGGGGGCTCGGACACCCGATACCGCTTTGAATATGACACCAGCCCATATGACACGAGCGCCGCTCACGGCACAAGCGTACCGGCTCCCGATGGGGACGCCGGCACGGGCTCCGGACTTGTGCCCGTCAGCACGCACCTCCAGAACCTGCAGCCGGACACGACTTATCACTTCCGTGTCGTGGCCACGAACGCATCGCACGAAGTCACCTACAGCCCCGACCACACGTTCACCACGCAGGTCGCCTCGGAATTCGCGCTGCTCGACG
This sequence comes from uncultured Solirubrobacterales bacterium, assembly GCA_963789675.1. Lineage (GTDB taxonomy): Bacteria > Actinomycetota > Thermoleophilia > Solirubrobacterales > Solirubrobacteraceae > Palsa-744. The sequence continues at coordinate 72,016 of CAWBLR010000024.1, forward strand.
GGCGCGCCTGGGAAATGGTCTCTCCGCCAGACAAGCACGGTGCCACGATCGAAGCGCTCACCCAAGAAGGCGGTGTGATTCAGGCCTCCGAAGACGGCGGCGCGATCACCTATGTCACGCACGGGCCGATCGGAGCCGAAGAACCGAAGGGCAATCCAGCGTTCGGATGGACACAAATCCTCTCCACCCGCGGCCCCGAAGGAGACTGGGTCACGCAGGACATCGCGACACCACACGAAACCCCGATCCTCGAGACGCCGATTGGGGACCCGACGGAGTATAAGTTCTTCTCGGCGGACCTGTCGCTTGGGCTCGTCGAACCGCTTGTCAACCCCGCCATATCGGAAAGCACGGTCTACCTGCGTGAAGCGGACGGTGAGTACAAGCCACTTGTCACATCCGCGAACGTACCATCGGGCACCGAATTCGCCAACAAGGTTCACGTCGCGGGGGCCACACCAGATCTCAGCAATGTGGTCCTTGGCTCCCCCGTAGCCCTGACCTCGACGCCGGCGCCAGAAGGTGGCCTCTACGAGTGGGCCGCGGGACAGCAGCAGCTTGTCAGTGTGCTGCCAGGGCCCGGTGAACAGCCGGCGAAAGGTCCGCAGCTTGGTGGCGATGGCGATGCAGGTCAGGATGTCAGGCATGCGATTTCCAACAACGGCACGCGCATCGTCTGGGCTGGCGGCCAGGGCAGGGAAGAACACCTCTATATGCGTGATATGGCGAGGGGTGAAACTGTCGAGGTCGATGGTCTCCAGGGTGGTTCGAACTCAGGAAGTGCTCTTCTAGGGCCGGTGTTCCAGACAGCCAGCAGCAATGGTTCAAAGGTGTTCTTCACCGACGAACAGCCGTTGACCCAGGGTTCGACCGCGACATATGAGAACCCAGACCTTTACGTGTTCGAAGTGAGCAGCAGCAGTGGCGAACCGCTGGCCGGTAGGCTGACCGACCTGACGGTTGATCCCAATCTCGATGAAGACGCCAACGTGCAGGGTACGCTGCCGGGAGCCAGTGAAGGAGAAAATGAATCTGAATCTTATGTCTACTTCATTGCGCATGGCGTCCTCGGCAGTGGCGAAAACGGCCAGCACGAAACGGCGATGGCGGGCGGGAACAATCTCTATGTGCGCCACAACAACGGCGGCGAATGGCAAGAACCGACGTTCATCGCGATGCTCTCAAACGAAGATTCACCCGACTGGAAGGAACAGCTCCCCTACATGACGTCTCGGGTCTCGCCCAATGGCCGCTACCTCGCGTTCATGTCCGACAGGCCCCTGACAGGATATGACAACGTCGACGCGAACAGCGGCATGCCCGACGAGGAGGTCTTCCTCTACGATGCCACCTCCGGCCGGCTGGCCTGCGCGTCGTGCGAACCTACCGGCGCCAAGCCTATGGGGGTGTTCGACACCCCCGTCTACCCCGGGCTGCTCGTTGACCGCCGCGGTGTGTGGGCGGGGAGTTGGCTGGCCGGGAGCATCCCGAGCTGGACGGCGGTGAACGACAACCTCGCCTTCTACCAGTCTCGTTACCTGTTCGAACAGCGGCCGATTGTTCTTCGACAGCCCGGACGCGCTCGTGCCCGCGGATGTGAATGGCAAAGAGGATGTCTACGAGTATGAGCCGGAAGGGGTCGGGAGCTGCGGGGCCTCCAGTGAAACATTCAGTGAGAAGTCGGGCGGCTGCGTCGATCTGATCTCCTCTGGCACCTCCAGCGAAGAATCTGCGTTCCTGGACGCGAGCGCCGGCGGCGGGGACGTGTTCTTTCTCACAGCCTCTGAGCTCGTGCCGCAGGATGTCGACGCGGCCTTCGACGTATACGACGCTCACGAATGCCCGGGCGCATCGCCGTGCCCGGTGACGTCGGCGGTCGTGCCGCCTGCGTGTACGACGACGGACTCGTGCAGGGCGGCGCCCTCGCCGCAACCGTCTGTCTTTGGAGCGCCGCCGAGCGCGACGTTCTCCGGCGCCGGCAACCTCGCGCCGATCGTGACGAAGCCCGCGGCGAAGTCGTTGACGCGGACGCAGAAGCTCTCAAGAGCGCTAACGGTGTGTCGCAAGAAAAGGAACAAGCGCAAGCGAGCCGTATGCGTAAAGCAGGCGCAAAAAAGCTACGGAGCTAAGGTATCCCGCGCGGGGAAGTCACGTGCGGGCAATGCGAGCAAGAGAGGCAGGGGGTGATCGTCATGGGCGCGATAAGGAGAACCATGCTTTGCGTGATCGCCGCCGGCGCTGTGGCGGGAGCGGTGGCATTGGTGGGCGTCGCCCCGGCGTTTGCCGAGACGGCCCCGTCCGAGACGACCCCCTGGTGGCATATCGCCTCGAGCGCCAGGCCGGCGAACCTTCATCTCGGCGGAGAAGGCAAGCTCGTGGTGCTCGCGACCGACGCCGGCGACGCGGCGGCGAACGGGGAATCAGCACCGATCACGATCAGCGATACCTTGCCCCCCGGGCTTACGGTGAAGGAAGAATGCGTCAATGTCGGAGCCGGAAACGGCAGCTACAAAGATGGTGGCTGCACGGAAAGCGAAGCGGGGGGTGAATATGCGCTCAGTCCAAACGTCGAATTCCAGACGCCCGGGGTCGGATCCATAAACCTCGGCCCGAACGGTCCACTGGGTTCGTTCGGCTTTTGCGAGACAACAACGATGACGGTGACGTGCACGCTCCCACACCTCCCGGACTTTCCGCACCCGTATGGAACGGTGCAGCCCTACGAAGCGGTGGAAGTCGTGATCCCGGTCGATGTGGCCGCGAACGCAAAATTGGGCAGAGAAGCAGAAAACAAGGTGACGGTCTCCGGCGGCGAAGCCTACGTGTGCAACGAAGTCGCAGCGAAGACCGGCAAGTTCACGGACAGCCTCTGCAGGGTGGAAAGCTCAAGCTCGGAAGGCAACTATGAAATGCAGCTCGGCGGGGAGACGGTTCCGAGCGCGTCGGTGGCGCGGCCGGTCGCGATCAGTGAAGAAGCCGTTAAGTTTGGAGTAGAAAACTACCAGCTCTTACCGGAAAACGCAAATGGTACGCCGGATACGCAGGCGGGCTCCCACCCGTTCCAGCTGACGACCACGCTCGCGCTGAATCAGACGGCCGACCCCGAGAAGCCCCCCGCGGCTGTGAAGGATCTGCACTTCAACCTGCCGCCGGGCCTGATCGGCAACCCCACTGTGTTCCCGCAGTGCACCCAACTGCAGTTCGGAAAGCGTGGCCCGGGCGGGGTCAACGAGTGTCCCCCCGACACCGCGATGGGAGTCGCGTCGGTGACCTTTGACCAGCAGGGGCCTGTTGATACGGGCCCAGTGCCTCTGTTCAATCTGGTGCCGGAAAGAGGTGAACCGGCGCGCTTCGGCTTCAATGTCGGAGGGGGCGTGCCGGTGCTGCTCAATACCTCCGTTCGCACCGGTGGCGGTTATGGTGTGACGGTCAGTGTCGATAACATCAGCGAGTTGGATGCGTTCATATCGTCCCGCGTGACCTTCTGGGGGGTGCCCGGTGATCCGCGCCACGATCAGTCGCGTGGGTGGGGCTGCATTCAGGGCGGCGACTATCAGGCTGACGTTCCATCGTGTGCCGCTCTCGAACAGTCCCAGGCGGAGCCGTTTCTGACGCTGCCGACATCGTGCACCGGGCTGCTGCAGACCTCCGTGGAAGCCGGCTCGTGGACGCAGCCCGGCAGTTTTCTCAGCTTCGATCCGAACGAAGCCGAGGAGGCTCTGGACGGTTGCGGTGGGATGCCGTTCGTCCCGCAGATCAAGGTCTCTCCTGACGGGCAGCAGGCGAGCAGCCCGAGCGGGTTGACGGTTGACGTGCACGTCCCCCAGGAAGGCCAGTTGAACCCTACGGGGCTCGCGCAATCGAACATCAAGGACATCACGGTCAAGCTGCCCGCGGGTGTCGCGATCAATCCCTCCAGTGGGGACGGTCTGCAGGCATGCTCGTCTGACGCGAGCGCGCTCACAGCCGGTGTGCTTGGCAGCGCCGGCGATCAGGTGGGGTATGAAGGCGAGCGGGAACTTGACCCGGTGACAGAACCCGGTGTGAGGACGCCGGCGTTCACGCGCTATCTTCCTGGCAGCTTCGATGCGCTGGGAGCGGGCTATACCGAATTGTTGCAGCCTGGGGCGGATTTCTGTCCGAACGCGTCGAAGGTCGGCGAAGTCACCGATCCATTCCCCGCTGCTGCCCGCAAACCAGCCGGTCAAGGGTTTCGTGTACCTCGCTTCTCAGGAATCCAACCCGTTCGGCAGCGTGCTGGCGATTTATCTCGTCGCGGAAGATCCGGTATCCGGGTTCCTCGCGAAGCTCCCGGGAGAGCTGCAGCTCTGCCGGGCGGCGGGCGAAGTCATCGCGGAAATGAGCTGCGAAGCGGTGGGGCAGCTCGTCTCGACGTTCGAAGACAACCCACAGCTGCCGTTCGAAGACGCCGAACTGCACTTCTTCGGCGGGGAACGCGCGCCGCTGGCGACACCTTCGCGTTGCGGAACGTATACGACCGAAGCGTTGTACACGCCGTGGTCGGGCAACCCGTCGGTAAGGTCGAAGTCGAGCTTTGAAATCACCTCCGGTCCGAATCACAGCCGGTGTGTGTATGCGGGCGAAGCGCTGCCGTTCTCGCCGTCGTTGACGGGCGGCGCGCTGAACGTCAACGCGGGTGCGTTCTCGCCGTTCGACGCGACGTTCTCGCGCTCCAGCGGCGAACAGAACATGCAGTCGATCGAAGTGCACCTGCCGCCGGGCCTCTCAGGGATCCTCACGGGCGTCGAACTATGCCCCGAACCGCAGGCGAACCTCGGCGAGTGCGGCCCGAACAGCCTGATCGGCGAAACGACCGTCTCTGTGGGTGTCGGCGGGGAGCCTTACACGGTCAGCGGCGGCAAGTTCTACCTCACCGGCCCCTACAACGGCACGAGTGGCTGCACGGTGGGTACGCCCGACTGCGCGCCGTTCGGGATCACGTTCGTGGTCCCCGCGAAGGCGGGCCCGTTCGACTTCGCGAACACAAAGAACAACCATCCCGCGTGCGACTGCGTGCTCGTCAGGGGCAAGATCGAAGTCAACCCGCTCACCGCGGCGATCACGATCACCTCGAACCCGCCCGGCACCCCGGGCGCGATCCCGACGAGCATCGAAGGTGTCCCGCTGGAAATCCAGCACGTCAACGCGATCACGACCCGCAACGACTTCCAGTTCAACCCGACGAACTGCAACAAGATGGAAGTCACCGGGACGATTCACTCAAGCGTTGGCGGCACGGGCACGATCGGTGTGCCGTTCCAGGTGACCAACTGCGCGAACCTGGCATTCAAACCGACGTTCGCGGCCTCCACGAGCGGGAAGACGAGTAAAGCCGACGGCGCGAGCCTGACGGTGAAGCTCACTTATCCCAACACGCCGCAGGGCACCGAGGCGAACATCGCGAAGGTCAAGGTCGACCTCCCCAAGCAACTCCCCTCGCGCCTGACGACGCTGCAGAAAGCGTGTGTGGCGAAGGTGTTCGAAGCGAACCCGGCGAACTGCCCGGCGGCGTCGATCGTCGGTCACGCCAAGGCGATCACGCCGATCCTGCCCGTGCCGCTGGAAGGCCCCGCGTACTTCGTCTCCCACGGCGGCGAAGCGTTCCCGAGCCTGATCTTCGTGCTGCAGGGCTACGGCGTCACCGAGGACCTCGTCGGCACGACCTACATCTCCAAAGCGGGGATCACGAGCTCGACGTTCAAGGCCGTCCCCGACGTCCCCGTCGGCACCTTCGAACTGACCCTCCCGCAGGAGCCGTACTCCGCGCTCGCGGCGAACCTGCCCGCCAACGCCAGGGGCAGCTTCTGCGGTCAGAAACTCGCGCTGCCGACCGCATTCGTCGGCCAGAACGGCGCCGAAATCCACACTTCGACCCCGCTCTCCGTCACCGGCTGCAAGCCCGCGCTCGGGATCGTCAGCGACAGCGTCAAGGGGACGAAGGCGACGATCGTCGTCAGCGTGCCCGCGGCGGGCAGGCTGCTCGCCACCGGCAAGGGCGTCTCGACCGGCAGGGGCAAGGCCGCCAAGGCCGGCGACGTGCGTGTGCAGGTGACCCTGACCAAGGCCGAGCAGGCGTTCCTGCGCAAACACGCGCGCCGCAAGCTGACGGCCAAGATAAACCTCCGGTTCACCCCGAGTAAGGGCGCCAAGCTGACGACGAGCGTCACCGTCCTGATCGCCTGATTCCAAGTCTTGGGCGCCGCCCCCTCAGACCCTTTCTGGGGCGTCGCTCGAGAGGTACCCATCAACGGCGCACAGTCCCTCTCCGCGCCGGGTCCCTTGCCGTCGAGCGCCGCGGCCGTCCCCTACGGCCGCGGCGTCTCTTTCAGGGCCGGTGCGGGGCACGTCCGTGCCCCGCAGCGCTCCCGTTCGATCACAAGCACGCCTGGGTCAGCCGTGTTTGGGTTCGACTTGGTTGGGTGTGATGACCAGCCCGAGGCGTTTTGCGCCGCGCCAGAGTCGCATGTCGATCGTCACCAGGTTGCATATCAGAATTTTGGCGAGCGCGACGTACTCGGCGTCGTAGGTGCGGCCCCAGCCGAATTCCTCGGCGAGTTCCCAGGCTTGGCGTCCGAGGCCGGGTGGGTCTTTGCGCGCGACGGGGCAGTGATCGAGCCGCTCGTGCATGATCATCGCGTCCTGCGCGGTGATCTCGCCGTTGATGAGCGAGAGGTGCAGGTTCGCGCGGGCCTCGGACCACATCAGCGGGGGCGCGGCGAGGTCATCTCCGAGCGTTTGAAAGCCGTCCTGTTGGCCGCAGGCCTCGAGCGCGACGTTCGCTTCGATAACGAGCATCCTCAGCGGGCACTGCGGACGTCGTCCAGGCCGGCCACCCAGTTGGGCGCCGGTGCTCCCGAGGGCAGAGATCCCCAGCCCTGCGGCAGCGGCGCGATCTCCGGTTCATCCAGCTCCGTCACCGGGCCATCGGCGGCCGCGGGATCGGTGACGCTCGTACCCCGCGAGGCGAGGATCTCAACGACCGGCCCGAGCTCGTCCTCGGGCAGCTCGTCCAACAGTTTGTGAGCCTTCTCGCGCGTAGTCATGTGGCCAAGTTTAGCGCCGGTCAGGAAGGCTGACGGCTCGCGGCCGGGCAGGGTGTCTCGACGGGCAGGGGCAAGGCCGCCAAGGCCGGCGACGTGCGCGTGCAAGTGACCCTCACAAAGGCCGAGCAGGCGTTCCTGAGGAAACACACGGATCGCAAACTGAGGGCGAAGATCGACCTCCGGTTCACGCCCAGGAAGGGCGCCAAGCTGACGACGAGCGTCACCGTCCTGATCGCCTGATCCCAAGTCTTGGGCGCCGCCCCCTCAGACCCTTTCTGGGGCGTCGCTCGAGAGGAACCCATAAAACGGCGCACAGTCCCTCTCCGCGCCGGGTCCCTGTCGTCGGGCGCCGCGGCCATCCCCTACGGTCGCCGGCGTCTCCTTTCAACGGGATGTCGCGTTCACCACACGACGGCACGCTCGTAGACGGGGAAGGCGCGGCGGCTCCGAAATGTGACAAGCAGCGCACAAGTGTGCCAATTGTGTGCCTTCTGCACGGGACGCCTTGATACGAACACCTGTTCGTGTTAGAACGTCGGCATGATCGCCGACAGTTCCGCTCTGCGATGACCGACCCGTCCCATGTGTCGCGCCTCGACGATCCCCGCCGCCTCCACGGCGCCGCGCTCGACCCGCTTCGCGAGGTCGGGCTCAGCCAACTCACGATCCAAGCTACCCTCGCCGGCGGCCTCGACGCGCAGGCGCTCGGCGTTCTCGCCGCCGATCTAGCCCTCGGCGGCACCAGCGGCCCGGGATTCCCGGAGTTCGTCTACCGCTTCTTCAACAAACTGTTCCGCCTCGACCAGGCCCACTAGGTCGGCCGCGAAAGCGGCGTCAAGGGGACGAAGGCGACGATCGTCGTCAGCGTGCCCTCGGCGGGCAAGCTGCTCGCCACCGGGAAGGCGTCTCGACAGGCAGGGGCAAGGCCGCCAAGGCCGGCGATGTGCGCGTGCGGGTGACCCTCAGAAAGGCCGAGCAGGCGTTCCTGAGGAAGCACGCGGCCCGCAAGCTGCGGGCGAAGATCGAGCTCCGTTTCACCCCAGGAAAGGCGCCAAGCTGAAAACGAGCGTGACCGTCTTGATCGCTTGATCCCAAGTCTTGAACACCGCTCCCTCATGCCGATTCTAGTGCAGCACCCAAGTGTTACACTGGGTCTATGTTGCGCCTTGGAAGCTGTGTCAGGCTAGCCGGTGGGAGTCCGGTCCGGGTAGGTGTCGGAGCGCCCGGTAGCAGGCCCCGGTTCGTCATCGAGAGGTGGCGGGCTGAGCGGGGCGTCGAAAGCCTCTTTGGAGGGAGCAAGCGCGTGGGCTGGGATTGCAGCCTCGTCATAGGAACAATCGGGGAGCCGAGCCGCTCATACCACGGCGAAGGCCATGTCCGCCAGTCCTTGATCCGAACTGGGTGCGGCGGGTCCCTGCGGGGTAGGGAGACTTGCACGCGCGCAAGGTCTGATCACGGAACAAGGGAGACCCGTCTGGCTAGCCTCGTCAGCAAAGACCGTTCGTATAAGCCGCGTGTGAAGTCGAGCGGAGGCCAGCGGGAGTCCGAGGGGGTCGTAGTAGTGGTGATCGGCGTGCAGAACAACGCGCCGGGAGCGAAGGACCCCTGCTTTGATCGCGTAAGCGTCGAGGGTAAGCGTTAGGGCATGGTCGAGACCGTTCGATCTATCGACCCCGCCGGGCATAAGCCTGGTGTTCCTGTCAGCGAAATGGTGCTGTTGGAGGCCACTGGTGGGGATGTGCGAGAACTTCAGCGCAAGCTATGGGTGGCTGCCAAGCGGTCGCCGGGTAGGCGTTTCCATGCCCTGTTTGACCGGATCTTCAGGAGTGACGTCCTGCGGGAGGCATGGAAGCGTGTGCAGAAGAACAAGGGCGCTGCCGGGGTCGATTCCCAGACGCTGGCAGATGTGCGGGAGTACGGGGCAGAGCGGCTTTTGGCCGAGTTGCAGCGGGACCTGCGCCAAGGGGTTTATCGTCCGCGGCCGGTCCGGCGGGTTGAGATTCCCAAGCCCAAGGGTGGTATGCGGCCGCTAGGCATCCCGACCGTGAGGGATCGGATTGTTCAGCAGGCCGCGCGCATGATCTTGGAGCCCATCTTCGAGGCTGACTTTTTGGATGTCTCGTTTGGGTTTCGCCCGCGCCGGTCGGCCACGGACGCCAAGGAGGTGCTGCGTCGATCGTTCATCGACGGGTATCGCTTCGTGTTCGAGGCCGACATCCGCGACTACTTCTCTGCGATCGACCATGAGCAGTTGCTCGGGAAGGTCGCAGAGCGGGTCTCGGATCGGCGTGTGCTCAAGCTCTTGCGGCAGTGGCTTAAGGTGGGTGTGATGGACGAGGGGGTGCTCAGGCGTTCGGTTGCTGGGACCCCGCAGGGCGGCGTGATCTCGCCGCTTCTGTCGAACATCTACCTGCACGCGCTGGACCTCGCGTTCGCTGACGGCGCTCATGGCAGGCTCGTTCGCTATGCGGACGACTTCGTCGTGTTGTGCAGGAGCGAGGCGCAGGCCCACGCGGCCGGAGAGCTGGCCAGGAAGGTGCTGGTCGATCTTGGGTTGGAGCTGCACCGGGAGAAGACGAGGGTCGTTGACCTCAGAGAAGGCCGGGAAGGTCTTGATTTCCTTGGCTGCCACTTCCACGCTCGCATGTCGGGTCGGCTGTTGGAGCGCGGCATCCGCCGCTACTACCTTCAGCGCTGGCCCTCACAGCAAGCGATGAAGCGGGTACGCCAGCGGATCAAGGCGCTGACCGGCCGTGGCCGCTCAGGGATGGACATCCGCGAGGTGATCTCGCTGATCAATCCGATCCTGCGCGGCTGGGGCAACTACTTCCGCACCGGTAATGCCGCCATCCGCTTCAACCAGATCGACTGGTATGTCGTGGGGCGCCTTCGTGGCCTGATGCGCAAGCGTTATGGCCGTAACCTGCGCCCCCGTCACTGGAAGACCTGGACGCGCGAGTGGTTTGAGGCCCACGGCCTCTACCGTCTGCGCGGCACCATCCGCTACCCGGTGACAGCGTCGTGACCATCAAGAAGATCATCGGTAAGCCGTGTGCGGGAAAACCGCACGCACGGATTGAAAGGGGAACGGGGAAACGGGCCTTCACGGCACCGCGCCCCTGACTACCAATGCCGACACAGTACAAGCGAGTCTCGGTCACGTTGACGCCGCCACTACAGGCGGCGCGTGAGCGCTTGCGGCGGCGCGGGCTGAAAGCGAGCATGGGCGAGTTGGCGCTCGCCGGCGCGGAGGCTCTGCTTGCCGACGCAAGCACTCAGGGCGCGGAGCGGCAGCGTCGTGTGCTGCTGCGCAAACGGTTGGCCGAGCGGCTGCGCTCCGGTGAGGGGATCGACGCGGACGCGCTGCACGAGGTGCGAGGTGGCGGCTGGACTCGCGCATGAGCGAAGCCCTCGCGCTGCTGGATACCTCAGTTTGGGCGAGGATGCGCGACGGGCGTCTCGTCGGCCGCGATGCAGAGCGCGTTCTCGCCAGGTTGGAGCGTGGGGAATTGGCCAGCACCGAGCCGTTGTTGCTGGAGATGCGGTACTCCGCTCGCGACGGGGTAGATTTCGCGGCGCTGGCGGAGGAGCTCGATGCCCTGCCGTTGCTCGAGCTCGACCAGCTCGCGATTCAGGGAGCACTGCAGGCGCAGGCGAAGCTCGCCGCCAACCCCCGGATCTCCCATCGCGTAAAGCCGATCGACCTGCTCGTCGCGGCGGTTGCCGCCCGGCACGGCGCCGGCATCCTGCACTACGACGGCGACTACGACCTGATCGCAAAGCACACCGACCTGAGCTTCGCGAGCGTATGGGCCGCCAAGCGCGGCAGCGCCGGCTAGCTCCCCCCTGTGAACCCGCCGGCCGTGCGCGCCCGCAGCGCCGCTTCCAGGCGCTCGAGCGCGTGACTGACGAGATCCTCGTCGGGTTCGTCGGCATCGGTTGTGGCGTTGGCGCCGTCGTCGGTATCTGGTTTGGGCGGTTCTCCGGCGCCGCTCGCCGCGCTCACATCGCTCGCGCCGGGCAGCGCGGCCCGCGCGAGCGCGCTCACGCCCGGGCGCAGCGCCCGCAGCTCGTCGACGCGCGGCGCGAGCGCCGGGTTGGCCTCCCCGCCGAGCTCCCCAAGCGCGGCCCCGAGCGCCGCGTCGAGCTCGTGGGCGGCGAGGGCGAGGCGTCCCCGGTCGAGGTCCAGGCGCGCGCGCAGCGCCAGCTCCTCGCACAGCAGCTCCCGCGTGCGCGCGCCGAGCAGCTCCCCGAGGCGCTCCTGCGGTCGCAGCGCGGCCGCGCGCCGCTGCGCCCGCTTGCTCGGCGTCCACGGCAGCTCGAGCGCATGCTGCCAGTAGCCGTCGGCCAGCTGCTCGCCCTCGCCCCAGCCCGCCCGGATCACGAGCGCCTGGGCGGGGTCGACCTCGTGCGTGTGCGGGTCGGCGGTCGCGATCCGATGCGCGTAGAGCACGCGATTGAGCACCGCCGTCGCCGCCCGCGTCTCGCGCTCGGCGTCGGGTCCTCGCAACCCTCGCAGCCATGCCTGCGCCTGGCGCTCGGCGGCGACCGAGACGGGGTCGACGATCGTCGCGCGCGAGGTTGGCACGGGCGCCGGGTCGGGCGTCGTCTCGCGCGGGCGCCGCGCGCGGCGGGCGCCGAGGCCCGGAAGCGCGAGCGCCCCGCGGCCGGCGTTCGCGCCCGCGCCGCCCCCTGGGCCCGCGCCCGCGCCGGCGCGGCGGGGAGCGCCGAGCGTGTTCAGCACGACCACGTGCTCCGGCGCGCCCGCCTCGCCCGCTTCGCGCTCGCGGCCCGCGCGGGCGGGTGGCGGCAGTCCGGGCGGTCCGGCGGGCTCGCGGCCGCGCAGCAGGTAGCGCCCGTCGGGTGGCCCGAGCTCCCACGGAAACTCGAGCTGCAGGAACAGGAACAGGCGCTCGGGCACGCTCGCACCGTATCCTTCCGAGCATGTCCGATGCGAGCAAAGCCGTCAAGGGCCTGAAGGAGCGCTTGGCGGACGGCACCGAAGACCGCCTCGGCAAGGCGCTGACGGACCTGCTCGAGAACCCCGTCCTGACCGGCGTCGTCGGCGCCGCGTTCGACGCCCGCGAGCGCGCCGCGCAGGCACAGGAGGTCGCGATGGGCGCGTTCAACATCCCCTCCGCCGCCGACATCGAACGGCTCACGCGCAGGCTGCGCTCGGTCTCCCAGCGCCTGGAGGGCATCGAGGACGGCGTCTACCGCCTCGACCGCGCGCTCTCCGGCCGCGGCGTCGACGCGCGCCTGGCGGCGATCGAGGATCAGCTCGGCGCGCTCGCGAGCAAGCTCGGCCAGGCGGCGAAGCGCGCCGCCGAGGGGAAGCCGGCATCCGCGGCGAAAGCGGCCGCTCAGGCGAAACCCGCCGCTGAGGCGAAACCCGCTGCGAAGGCGAGATCCGCATCAAAGGCCAAACCCGCTGTGAAGGCGAAACCCGCATCAAAGGCCAACCCCGCCGCGAAGGCGAAAACACCGTCGAAGCCGAAACGGGCCGCTAAAGCGAAACCGGCGGCATCGAAAGCCAAACAACCGGCCGCCAAAGCCAAACCCGCCGCGAAAGCGAAACCCAAAAAAGCCTGAGCGATCAGGCCGGGAGCGCGGCGACGGCCACGGCCCCCATCGCTTCGCCGGCGGCGAGCAGCAAATCGTCGTCGATGTGCGTGCGCGCGTTCAGAGCGTCGAACGTGTCGGAGACGACCAGCGCGCAGGCGACGGGCACCGACGCGGCGGCCCCGACCGCGAACAGCGTCGCCGCCTCCATCTCGACCGCGATCGCGCCCGGGGCCGGCGAGGGGGGATGGGGGTCGTAGAACAGGTTGACGCTGACGATCGGGCCGGCCTGGACTCGGCGCGTCGAGGGGCTCGCGTGCACCCGCCCCGCCCGCTCCAGCGCGTCGGTGAGGCCGGGGTCGGCGAGCGCGCGATCCCCCGCGACGAGCGCGCGCGAGGCGCCGTCGAGGCAGAAGGACTCGCGTGCGATCACGAGGTCGCCGAGCGAAAGATCCGGCGCGAGCGCGCCGCAGGTGCCGACGCGGATCAGCCGCCGCGCGCCGAGCGCGATCAGCTCAGTGAGAACGATCGCCGCCGACGGCCCGCCCATGCCCGTCGCCTGGATCGTGAGTGGCTCGCCGTCCGCGCGCGCCGTGCCGGTGTAGCCCCACAGGCCGCGGTGGTGGTTGAACATCAGCGGCTTCTCCAGGAGCGTCTGCGCGAGCGCGAGCGCGCGCCCGGGGTCGCCGGGCAGCAGCACCCGCTCGGCCAGCGGCGCCGTCGGGCGCAGATGGATCGCCTGGGGGTACCGCGGCGCGATGGCGGGGTCGGACGCATCGGGCACGCTCGCGGCGCCGGATGTGGTGATGGCGGTCTCGGATGCGGGCTCGGGTTGCGACACCGGCCGCGACTTTAGACTTTCGGCGTCCGGGACGCGCTCGGAATCTGCCTGCGACTCCGACACAGAACGCGTCTGGTTGTTTCAGTGCCCCAGCAGCCAAGCAAGCATGCCCGCTGGGATTGCCCAGATCGGCTCGTCCGTGCCGGTGAGCAGGGGCGAGCGGGTAACCATCACGCCGCGACCGTGACGGGCTCGCATCGTGAGTGCCTCCTTGCGCCAGCTGCCGTCGGTGTACTTGCACTCGAACGGGATCTCCAGGTCCGGGCCGACGAAGTCGATCTCCGCGCCGGTGTCGGTTCGTTCGTACATGACTCTGTCGGTCTGTACGAAGGCGGCCGGTGCGTGCAGCGATATGGCTCGTGCCAGGGCAAGGCCGATCTGTTGCTGGGTGAGCTTGGCGGCGTCCGGAGCGGGGAGGCTTGCGTTGCGGCGGTGGGCCAGCTGCGCGATCAGCGGGTCCACGAAGTACAGCTTGCGCTGCGCCGCGGTGTTCGGCCTGCCGTCGCGAATACGGTGGCAGCGCCAGGCGAGGAACGCGCGGACGAGATCCTCGATGCGGTTCATGGCCGCCTGGTGTCCGGGCAGGCCCACATCCCTGGCAATGCGCGAGGCGTTGATTGGACTGCACAGGTTCAGGGTCAGGCGGTCCAGAAGTGCCGCCACGTCCGCTTCGGACATCGGCGCCGCGCGCATGGCGTCGCCCAGCACGACATCCCACAGGCCTTGGATGAACCCATCGCTCACCGCGCCGTCGCCGACCAGCTCGCCGACGGCGCGCGGGAAGCCACCGACGTCGAGGAACAGCTCCCACGCGTCCGCCAGCGCGTCGCTCCACGGCTCCAAGGCGGATATAACGCGCTCGGCGCCGGCGGTCAGGCAGTCTCTGGGGTGGATGATTTGAGCGGGCAGCTCCTCGAAACCGTCGAGCGCCCGGCAGAACGAGCGGAAGCCCATCGGCAGCAGCAGCCTGTCGGAGTCGGCGATGCCACCGCGGCGGTCGGCGAGGTCCTTGCGTGCCTGCTCCAGGTCGCGGGCGGAGGATCCCGTCAGCACGACACAGGCCTCGCGGAAAGTGGTGTCCTGGTCGCGCAACTCCTTGATCGTCTGTGACCAGCCCACCACGGCGGTCACCTCGTCGAGCAGCCAGTAACGGGGGCCGGGCAGAGTACGAGTGACGCTGTGACCCTGTGCGACCAGGCGTCGTAGGTCCTGCTTTGAGAGCCCGTCGCAGGAGCAGTAGAAGATCGTCTTCGGATCCACTCCCTCCGCGAGCAGCCGCCCTACGGCGCGCTTGAGCTCCAGGCTCTTGCCCACGCGGCGCGGGCCCCGCAGCACGTACAACCCAGGTGCGTGGATGTCCGCGAGCGGCGCGGGCTCGTAGTCCAGCGGTAGCCGTCCCGCCGCCCGTAGATCGGGATCGTCAGCCTCCCATCCAGCCCGTGCCCGCCACGGGCTGCGCTCGGTCAGCAGGCGTCTGAGCTGAGAGTCGTTCACGGACCAATGGTAGCGAAATACTATGGTTTTTTGTGCGTTTCATAGCGAAAAAGTATAGATTTTCGCTACGTAAAGCTCCGGGATGTGGTCCCCACGGGTTGCGACACCGGCCGCGACCTTAGACTCCCGGGCGATGGCAACCCCCCCCGACAGCACCGAGGACGGCCCCGCGGAGGGCGCTCCCGAGGACCCCGCGCCGAGCGAGCTGACGCTGAAGCAGGTCGCCGTGCGCGCGGGCGTGACGCAGGCGACGGTCAGGCGCTGGGTGAAGGAGGGGCTCGTGCCCCAGTACGAGGGCAGATGGACGCCCGCGGCCGCCTCGCACGTGCGGATCGTCGCGCGGCTGCGCGAGCGCGGGCACAGCGTGCGGAAGATCAGGGAGGCGAGCCAGAGCGGGAAGCTCGCGTTCGGGTACATCGACGAACTGCTGCCGAGCTCCGAGGCGCGCTACACGCTGAGGCAGGCGGCGCGCGCGCTCGACGTGGACAAGGCGCTGATCGAGCGGCTCGTCGCCGCGATGGGGCTGAACGCGCTCTCCAGCGAGGAGCTCTCAGACGAAGACCTGCAGGTGCTGCGCTACGGCGCGGAGGTGCTCGCGGCGGGACTGCCGCTGCCGGCGCTCCTGCAGATCGTGAGGGTCTACGGCCAGGCGATGGCGCAGGTCGCCGACGCCGAGGTCAGGCTGTTCCACCTGTACCTGCACGAGCCGCTGATGCGCGAGGGCGTGCCCGGCGTCGAGGTCGCGCAGGCGATGGAGGGGATGACGCGCGAGATGCTGCCGTTCGCGGTGCCGTTCATCAACTACCTGCACGGGCGGATGCTCGGCTACTTCGTCGAGCAGGACGTGATCGGCCACATCGAGTCCGACCTCGACGACGAGGAGACCGCGGAGGAGGGGCGGATGCGCGTCGCGATCGCGTTCGCCGACCTCGCGGGCTACACGAAGCTGACCGAGGAACAGGGCGAGGCGCAGGCGGTGAGCGCGGTCGAGCGCTTCGTCGAGGTCGTCGAGCAGACGCTGCCGATCGACGCGCGCGTGATCAAGACGCTCGGCGACGAGGTGATGGTCGTCGGCGCCGACGCGGGCGCGCTGACGAGCTGGGCGGTCGCGCTCGCCGCGCAGCTGCCGGCCGGCTCGCCGCCGCCGCGGATCGGCATCCACAGCGGCGCGGCGCTGTATCGCGACGGCGACTACTACGGCCGCGAGGTCAACCGCGCGGCGCGCGTCGTCGCCCGCGCGTCCGGCGGCGAGGTGCTCGTGACGCGCCCCGTGCTCGACGCCGCCAGCCGCCAGGACGGGCTCGAGTTCGAGCTGATCGGCGAGGTCGTGCTGAAGGGTTTTACTGAGCCGACTGAGTTGTTCAACGCGTCGCGGAAGGGCTGACGAGGTGTCGTGATCGTCGAGCAGGTTCGCGACGCTGTGCGAAGGGGCGGCCTGCTGTGGAGGGAGGACGATCCGCCGACCCGGCCGCTCGTGGCGATGCTCTCGGGCGGTCGCGATTCGGTCTGCCTGCTCGACGTCGCGGTCGCGCTGCGGCCGGCGGGGAGCGTGCGGGCTTTGCACGTGAACTACGGCCTGCGCGGCGCGGAGTCCGACGCCGACGAGCGCCACTGCGCCGCCCTGTGCGAGCAGCTGGGGGTGGGGTTGGAGGTCGTGCGCGCAGACCGCGGGGAGGACGCGGGCGGCAACCTGCAGGCATGGGCGCGAGACGTGCGCTACGGCGCGGCGATCGAGCTGGCGGAGCGAGAGGACGCGCTTGTCGCGGCCGGGCACACGGCGAGCGATCAGGTCGAGACGATCCTCTACCGGCTGGCGGCCTCGCCGGGGCGCCGCGCGCTGCTGGGGATGCGGGCCGCGGAGGGCCGGCTGGTCCGCCCGCTGCTGGGCGTCACGCGCGAGCAGACGGGCGCGTACTGCGAAGCGCGGGGCCTGCGCTGGCGCGAGGACGCGAGCAACGACAGCGACGCCTACGCGCGCGGGCGCGTCAGACACGGTCTGGGGGCGGCGCTGCGGGCGGTGCACCCGGCGGCCGAGGCGAACGTGCTGCGGACCGCGGAGCTGCTGCGCGAGGAGACCGAGCTGCTCGACGGCCTGGTCGCGGACACGCTGCAGGGTGAGCGGAGCATCGCGCTCGCGCGGCTGGGAGAGCTGCCGCGGGCGCTGGCGCGCCTGGTCGTCGTGCGGCTCGCCGAGCTGGCGGCGGGCACCTACGTGCCGCAGGCGGGCGAGCGCGTCGAGGAGATCCTCGCGCTGGGCCGGCGCGGCCGCGCGGGCGGCGGGGGCAGGCTGGAGGTGCACGTGGGGGGGAACGTGAGCGCGCGGATCGAGGACGGGGTGCTGAGCATGGCGAGGCTCCCGCCGCGATGACTACACTCCCCCGCGTGGCAACCCCCGCGCAAGCGCCCGTCGATGGCGCAGCCGCCGCAGGCCCCGTCGCCGCCGGCGGCGAGGAGGGCAGCAGCGAGGTCGGCGAGGTGCTCGTCAGCGCCGAGGACCTGCAGCGCCGCGTGGCCGAGCTGGGAACGCAGATCGCGAGCGACTACGCCGGCAAGCCGCTGCTGCTGGTCGGGGTGCTGAAGGGCGCGGTGTTCTTCCTGAGCGACCTGATGCGCCACATCGACATCCCCGTCGAGGTGGACTTCATGGCGGTCGCCTCCTACGGCTCGGCGACCGACTCCTCGGGGGTCGTGCGGATCCTCAAGGACCTCGACGCGGCGATCGAGGGCCGCGACGTGCTGATCGTCGAGGACATCGTCGACTCCGGTCTGACGCTGCAGTACCTGATGCGCAACCTCGGCTCGCGCAACCCGCGCACGCTCGAGGTCTGCGCGCTGCTCGTGAAGCCCGCGCGGCGCAAGGTCGAGCTGCCGACGAAGTATGTCGGCTTCGAGATCGAGGACCGCTTCGTGGTCGGCTACGGCCTCGACTACGCCGAGCGCCACCGCAACCTTCCGTTCGTCGCCGCGTTGGAGAAGTAGAGCCCACACCGCCCCACCCGCCCGATCCCCGTCGAAGTCGCTGGAAAATCGACCCTCCGTGGTACGCTGGGGCACTGGCGGTCACGGCAGAAGTCGGCCCCAGAACCCGTTAGATAAACGCCATGAACCGTTTCTTCAAGAGCGCCGCGTTCCCGATCCTCCTGGTGGTGGTGCTCGCGTTCTTCTTCACGAAACTCGCGAGCACGGGCACCAGCAACAGCGTGCCGCACAGCTACCAGACGCTCGTCGCCAAAGAAATCCCGAACGGCGAAGTCAAGTCGGTCGAGTTCAAGAACAAGGGCAAGGTCCTCGAAGTCAAGGTCAAGAACAAAGCGAGCGGCCACGAAGAAACCTACGAAACCGGCTACATCGACCAGGCCGCCCCGCAGCTGATCGCCCAGCTGGAAAAGGCCGGCGTGAAGTTCAACGTCGAATCGGAAAAGAGCAGCGTGCTGCTCAGCCTGCTGACGTACATCATCCCGTTCGTCCTGTTCTTCGGCTTCTGGATCTTCCTGATGAACCAGGTCCAGGGGGGGGGATCGAAAGTCATGTCGTTCGGCAAGTCGCGCGCCAAGCGCATGTCGGCCGACTCGCCGAAGATCACCTTCCGCGACGTCGCCGGGGTCGACGAGGCCGTCGAGGAGCTGCACGAGATCAAGGAATTCCTCGAGAACCCGAAGAAGTTCCAGGCGCTCGGCGCGCGCATCCCCACCGGTGTGCTGCTGTACGGCCCGCCGGGCACCGGCAAGACGCTGCTCGCGCGCGCGGTCGCCGGCGAGGCGGGCGTGCCGTTCTTCTCGATCTCCGGCTCGGACTTCGTCGAGATGTTCGTCGGCGTCGGCGCCTCGCGCGTGAGGGACCTGTTCGAGCAGGCCAAGCAGAACAGCCCCTGCATCATCTTCATGGACGAGATCGACGCCGTCGGGCGCCACCGCGGCGCCGGCCTCGGCGGCGGGCACGACGAGCGCGAGCAGACGCTCAACCAGCTGCTCGTCGAGATGGACGGCTTCGAGGCGAAGGACAACATCATCATGATCGCGGCCACCAACCGGCCCGACATCCTCGACCCGGCGCTGCTGCGCCCCGGCCGCTTCGACCGCCAGATCGCCGTCGACCGCCCCGACCGCAAGGGCCGCGCGAAGATCCTCGAGGTGCACACGCGCGGCAAGCCGCTGGCGAAGATCATCGACATCGACGCGCTCGCCGGGCAGACCCCGGGCTTCACCGGCGCGGACCTGTCGAACCTGATCAACGAGGCCGCGCTGCTGTCCGCGCGGACCGGCAAGCGCGAGATCGGCCAGGTCGAGCTCGAGGAGGGGATCATGCGCGTGATCGCCGGCCCCGAGAAGAAGACGCGCGTGATGAGCGAGAAGGAGCGCCTGATCACCGCCTACCACGAGATGGGCCACGCGATCGCCGGCCACTTCCTCGAGCACTCCGACCCCGTCCACAAGATCTCGGTGATCTCGCGCGGGCAGGCGCTCGGCTACACGATCTCGATGCCCCAGGAGGATCGCTTCCTGACGACGCGCGCGGAGCTGAACGACACGATGGCGATGACGCTCGGCGGCCGCGCCGCGGAGGAAATCGTGTTCGGCGAGATCACGACCGGCGCCTCGAACGACATCGAGAAGGTCACCGCAGACCGCCAAGCAGATGGTGATGCGCTTCGGCATGTCCGAGCGGCTCGGCCCGCGCGTGTTCGGCCACGACCACGGCCAGCCGTTCCTCGGCCGCGAGTTCTCGACCGAGCCCGACTACTCCGACGAGATCGCCCGCGAGATCGACGACGAGGTGCGCCGGATCATCGAGTCCGCGCACAAACGCGCGACGCGAGATCCTGACCGAGCACTCGCACGACCTGAAGAACATCTCCGAGATCCTCGTCAAACGCGAGACGATCGAGAAGGAGGAGTTCCTCGCGCTGCTCGCCGGCAAGAGCGAGGAGGAAGTGTTCGGCGCCGACGAGCCGAGCAAACCGGAGCTGCCCGCCCCGCCGACGACGGCCGACCGCGCCACCGAACGCGAGCCCGCC
>CAWBLR010000025.1:0-142903 GCA_963789675.1 uncultured Solirubrobacterales bacterium
ACAGGGGTCTTTTGGAACACCAGAGTACGCCCAGCATACAATCTTCTTGACATGCAGCCAGCGTGGAGTACTTGGTCGAGGTCGAGGGACTACACACCGATCGTGTGATGAAGAAGTAGGGGTCCATTCCCCCCAATTTGTTCGGTGCAATTACTTTTGCCTCAACCGCACACTTTTGGGCGGGTGGGTCCGTCCCCAGTCTGTCCGTCTACTGCTGGAATATTGCAACAAACGTTCCCGGGGAGTATCTATTCAGGTCCTCGCCAGCGTAGAGACCCATGACATCGCTCCGTACAGCCTCGCAAGCAGGCCACCGAAAGACCACTGAACCGGGCATCTCCGAAATCACCGGGTACCTGCAGGAGATCCTCGGACAGAAGCTCACTGCTCACGTCGCGGACGTGTCCGATCCAAGCGCCATCGGGACGTGGGCAGCTGGCCAGATACCCCAAGCGGAGCATGACAAGCGTCTTCGCTGCGCTTACGAGACGGTCCAGCTCCTGATCACCGGAGAGTCGCCCGACACCGTCCGCGCGTGGTTCCTCGGCCTGAACCCGCAGCTCGACGACCAGTCTCCCGCGCAGAGCCTCCGCGAAGGCGACTTCCGCAACATGCTCGTGGCCGCCAGGGCGTTTCTCGCCGGATGAGTGAGCGCAGGCCAGTACGTCTCAGGCCGTGAGCTGCATCTGATCAGCTGGGCGCGTGAGCGCATCCAGGCGCGTTCGGCAGGTGTCGATGGCGTCTGGATTGCTGTCCACAAGGACGAAGTGCCGGCCGAGCTTTGCTGCGACTGCGCCCAGTGTGCCGGAGCCCGCGAAGAAGTCGAGGCACCAGTCGTCCTGCTTGCTTGATGCGGCGACTATCCGGCGAACGATGCCCTCCGGCTTCTGTGTCGGATAGCCGGTCTTCTCTTTCCCGTTAGTGGGCACGATCGTGTGCCACCAGACATCGACCGGCAGCTTGCCGGCGGCTGCACGCTCAGGCGTTTGCAGGCCGGGGGCCATATAGGGCTCCCGGTTGACCTCCGCGGAGTTGAAGTGGTATCCGGCGGGGTCCTTGACGTAGACGAGGATGGTGTCGTGCTTGGCGGGCCAGCGCTTCTTCGTCCTCGCGCCGTAGTCGTAGGCCCAGATGATCTCGTTGAGAAAGCAATCTCTCCCGAAGATCTGGTCGAGGAGGATCTTGCAGTAATGCGCCTCGCGATAGTCGATGTGGAAATAGAGGGTCCCGTGCGAGGCGAGAAGCCGGCGGGCTTCTTCGAGTCGCGGGGCGATGAACCCCATGTAGTCGTCGAAGATGTCGCCGTAGGCACGACTGGCGATCTCGGTGGTCGCGTATCGACGGCCGGCGAAACCTACGCGATCCCCCTCTGGATCCGGCATGACCGAGATCTGAGTACGGGCCTGAGCGCGGCCGGTGTTGAACGGTGGGTCGATGTAGATCAGGTCGAACGCACCACTCTCAAGGCGCGGAAGAACCTCGGCGTTGTCGGCTTGGATGACGAGATCGTCCTCCAAACAGATCTGGTCGGAAAGGTCTATCTCCTCAAGGAATCTCATGGCGCCAAGATACGTTGAGGGTCGGACGCGCCCAGCGACGTCAGGCGAGCCCGTGGCGATGTAGGACAACGGAAACGCGCTCGCGCGAATCGCTCGCGAGCGAGCGGGACTCTCTGAGAATGCGGGCCATCTCCGCTTGTAGATCTGTATATCGCGCGCTATCGTGCACGGCTGCCAACACCTGCGTGCGCAGTTGGGTCTCGTCATCGACGCGATAGTCCGCGAGGTCTCTGATGTTCAACGTCGCCGACTCGAAGGGGTTCTCCGTGTGCTGGCCTCTGGTCTTGCGCGCAACCAACGCTACGACGCGATGGGCCGGAACGACGTACCAGCACGGGGAGATCCCATCAGGGCAGTAGTAGGCGATCAGAACGATGTACTTGACCGCCCGTACTTGGTTCAGCGTCGTTTTGGTGGCCCGCTTGATCTCAACGAAGTTGCCGTCCACGACTGCGTCACCGCGAGCCGCTTGGGGGGTACGCTCAGCTCCGGTGAGTTCGAGGAAGCGTGTCTCGGCGTCACGGCCACTACCGCTGATGCCCATCTGATCGGGTGTCACGCGACGAGGGTATCGGGCCAGGCTTCGGTCGCCATCGGCTCGGTCTCCGGCACATGTTGGCGGTGACTGGCGGTTTGTGGCGGTTGATGGCGGTTTGTGGCGCTATGTGGCGGAGTCGTTTTGCCTGCGGCGGTAGAAGCCACCCTGTCGCGAGCCAACAAACTCCACCAAGTCAGCATTACGAAGATGGCGAAGGTCACGCTCCAGGCTCCTTGCGGAAATACCTGTGCGCCGTTGAATGTCCAAGGTGTTCGGCCGCTCAAGATCGTCGAGCGCGGCCAGGACGACATCACGTCGCTCCTCGGGGGTGAGACGGGCTTGTGATGATCGCTGGCTTCCGAGCGACGTGTCGCTGCCCGGCTGAGGAAGCGGGCTGCTGCTCGGATGCGGCCGGAGGACGACCTTGATCTGGGGTCCGTTCTCGATCCACTCGGGCTCGGGGTAGCCCTCATCACGGCAGGCAGCGATCACGCGGTCGTATCCGCTCCCGTAGCCCTCGATCACGCCCAGCCGCATCAGCACTCGCGAGATGGCCTTGTTGCGGCGGAGGCTCACGCCCGATTCGAAATCCTCGCGGGAGAAGCCCGGCGGCCAGGTTCCAGGGCTTGAGATCTCCAGGCGATCGGAGAAGAGAGCGACGAAGATCGAAGCGCCTTCCACCGCGTAGTCCGTATGGACGACCGCGTTGTTCAGAACCTCACGGACAGCGACGTTTGGGTAGAGGTCCAGCTCGTCGCGGCGGGTGCGGCCTGTGATCCGCACGATCGTGTCGGTGTTGCGCTCGATGAATCTCATCGCCTCCTCGATCCCGTCGAGCACCGTCACATCGCTGTCTTCGCCCCTGACAACCGGCCGGCTCTTATCGACTCCGCGAAACACGACGCACCTGATCTGCGCGTCAGGGAAATGGATGGCCTGCTCTCGCCCGAACAGGATGACCCCGGCGCGGGTGGGGACCGGCTGGCCGCCGTACTCGGCCAGGACACCAAGACTTCGCAACTTCGCGTCCGTCGGACGCTCTCCGACCACGTCCAGCCACCGCTTGATCGCCTGCCGGTCGAGATCGTCACGGGTCAGTCCCGGCATTGGCTCCTGGTCCCAGGCGCCCATTCGCCGCGCCCGTTCGAGCTCGGCGACCTTCTCCGGGCTCGCGGGGAGCGAGTTGCTGCCGATCCGGACGAACGTGCCTCGCTCCTTGCCTTTGTCCCTGATGAAGAAAGGTCCCGCGGCATAGGCAGCGCGCAGGAGGAGCAGATCGCGCTCGTCGTGCGTCACGATCTCCAGCTGCACCGTGGGTTGCGGCTCAATCGAGCTCGCCACGGCGTTTGCCAGCTTCTCCTCCTGCTTCTCCACGTCGTCGAGCCCGAGGACGACCTTCGTCTGATCCTCGACGCCCACGACGAGGGTCCCGCCGGCCGTGTTCAGAAACGAGCAGACGGTCTCCAGGACTCGCTTCATGCTCGATAGGTCTCCCTTGAAGTCCAGACGAGTTCCCTCGCGCTCGGACAGTAGGTCGGCAACGGACTTGGCCATCACAAGAGCGTAAGACCCGCCACGGCCGGACGCCGACATCCGGGAGAAGACCGACGGGATTTGCGCATATGCGGGCACTTCCCAAAATGGAGCCTACCGGGATCGAACCGGTGACCTCCTGCTTGCAAAGCAGGCGCTCTCCCAGCTGAGCTAAGGCCCCAGGAGGCCCAAGAATACAGGGCATAAAAGATTGTCTGGCAGCGGGCATCGCCGCGGAGTCGGCGGTCGCGTTAGGCTTCGATGTCCAAGATGACCGTGCGAACCAGCGGAATCCAGCAGCCGAGCATCTGGGCGAGCGTCGTTAGCGACCGCGCGTTGGTGTTGCGCGACTGGTTGCTTGGTCTCGGCTTCACCGAGGATCTGATGATCCCTGGAGAGGGGGACGGGCTGGTCCATCACTGCCAATTGGATTGGCCTGAGGGCGGTCGCGTGTTGCTGTCCAGCACCGGCGAGCGCAGCACGCCCTGTCGGGCAGGCACCAGCTCGCTGCATGTCGTCACCTCCGATCCTGACGCCGTGATGGAGCGAGCGCTCACGCTCGGCGCCACCATCGTGCATCCACTCGTGGATCAAACCGACTATCCATCGCGCGATTTCACCGTGGCAGACCCCGATGGAAACCACTGGACCTTCGCGACGTTCGCCGGATAGCGAAACCCTGCGAAGCGAGATTCGGTGACGCTGACGAGCACGTGCTGAGAGCGGCGGAGGCCGTGCGCGTCGTTAGGCGTTTAGGGTGGGCAGCCTCCGAGATGTGCCGACAGGTGTGGCTCATTTTGCCTCCATCTTTCGGGCACGGTAGACGATGTCTGCGGGGATGCGTCCTTGTGTGAGTCTGCCGTGGTGTGCGCGATCGGTGTTGTAGAAGCGCAGGTAGGTATCGAGCACGGCGCCGCCCCGGTCAGGCAGCGGGTCGGTTGACTTCGTACTTGATGTGTGTGACGCCGGGCGCGTCGACTGACCGAATCTGCCCGAGTTCGATCGCCCCATGGTCGAGCCCCGCGAATAGGCGCTCACCGCTGCCCAGGATCAGTGGCGCGATCGAGATGTCGATCACGTCAACCAGCCCTGCGGCGAGATATTGGTTGGCCACCGACGCGCCACCGGGCAGCGAGACGTCGCATCCCTGCGCGGCGTCCTTTGCCTGCCTCAGCGCTGACTCGATCCCGTCGCTGACGAAATGGAAGGTGGTGGCGCCCTGCATCTGGAGTGGCGCGCGCGGGTGGTGGGTGAGCACGAACACAGGATGGTGGAACGGGGGATTCTCGCCCCACCAGCCCCGCCAGGACTCATCCATCCACGGACCCCGGACCGGCCCGAACATGTTGCGGCCCATGATCGTGGCGCCTACGTTCGTCAAGCGCTCCTCGACCACCGCGGAGCTGGCGTTTACAACGCCGCCCTCCTCGCCGTGCGTCTCCCGAAACGCCTTCAGCGGGAAGAACCACTCGTGCAGATCCTGCCCGCCGGAACCGATCGGGTTCTCCTGATCTTGGCCTGGGCCGGCGACGTAGCCGTCCAGCGACATCGTGAGGCTGAGTCTCAGCTTGCTCATTTCCGCTCGGTCCTGGGTTGCATCTTCTGTAAGAGAATGCCAGAGACATCATGGGGTGCGTCTCACGGGGGTTCTCGCGCTCAGTGTGGGCACCCACGCGTCCCGGGACGACGACGACGCAATGCAGAGGTTCGTCACCCAGCTTGCGAATGACCTGCGTTGATCGCCCACTGGGCGGCGAAAGCCCGTTCGTATGCAGGCCGCGCCTCGCCGCGGGCGACATAGGCGGCCAGTGTCGGAAACTCGTCCAGCAGGCCCGAGGGTCTGAGCCTGAGCAGCACCGAGACCATCATCAGGTCGCCCGCGTTGAAGTTCCCGTCGAGCCAGTCGGCATCGCCCAAGCGGGCAGAGAGCTGGAGGAGTCGATCGCGAATGCGGTCCTTGACCAGGGGCAGGCGCTCTTCGGCCCATGGCTTCTCACCCTCCGCGAACCTGGCGGTCACGAGTTCGAGGATCGACGGCTCCACGGTGTTGAGCGCGGCGAACATCCAGGTGATTGCCCGCGCCCGCGCGTTGGCATCCTCCGGGAACAGTCCCGCATGGTGCTCGGCGATGTGCAAGATGATCGCGCCTGTCTCGAACAGGGCGAGATCGTCCTCCTCATAGGTCGGGATCAGGCCGAAAGGATGAAGGCGCAGATGCGCGGGTTCCTGCTTCGCGCGGAACGAGACGAGGCGAACCTCGTAGGGCTGGCCGACCTCCTCGAGCGCCCAGCGAACGCGCGTATCGCGCGCCAGGCCCTTGCCGCCATCCGGCGACCGCTCAAACGCAGTGATAACGATCGTCATCGTGCGACGCCCGCCTACGGATCGAAGTCGAAGTCCCGCGACCCCTGCTCCTGGTCGAACCACAGCCGCTCCTGGCCGGGTATCACGCTGGGGGCCTCCGGCGAGACCTCGAGCGAGTCGGAGCCGTCCTGCGGCTGCGCGTCGAGCACGGTGCGCATGTCGAGCTCCGCGGTCTCCTGCCCGACGTGCGCGAAGTCCGGGCCCCGCGCGGGGTGGTCCTCCTCGACCGCGTGGCCGCCGTGCTCGTCGTCCTCCAGCGCCACCTCTCCATCCTCAAACGCCGTCTCCTCCGCGGCGTCGTCGTGCGAGCGCACGACGGGCCCCAGCGCGTCGCGCTCGATCCGAGCGACCTCGCCCGGATCGGCGCCGCGGCGGCGCTTGAGGTCCATGTGTTCGCGGATGGCGTCGTCGAGCAGTCCCATCTCCCCGCCGAACGATACTGCCTGCTCCATCCGCCGCCGGACTCGCCGCCGGCGCTCGGCGTCTACACTTCTCAGACCTCGCACCGCCCCCGCGGCGCGAGCGCGCGGGGCTATAGCTCAGTTGGGAGAGCGCCTGGATCGCACCCAGGAGGTCGGGGGTTCGAGTCCCCCTAGCTCCATTCGAGGAAAAAGTGCGGGAGTGTCATAGGAACTGATGTAGCTTTGAATCTGATGAGCGTCATCGGCATCGACCATGTGCAAATTGCCGCCCCAGCCGGATGTGAGCCTGTGGCCCGCCAGTTCTTTGGCGAGTTGCTCGGGCTCACCGAGATCGAGAAGCCTGAACCGCTGCGTGGACGAGGAGGCGTGTGGTTCAGCGTGGGCGCCCAGCAGCTCCATATCGGCGTCGAGGATGCGTTCGCGCCGGCTCGCAAGGCTCATCCAGCGCTTCGCGTCGAGTCAGTGAGGTTGGACGAAATCGCCGAGCGCCTGGCTGGAGCTGGGTGCATGGTTCGGTGGGACGACGCACTTTCGGGCATGCGCCGGTTCTACTGCGAGGACCCCTGGGGAAACCGGATCGAGTTGCTCGCCTCCGAATAGCGACCGGACGGCCTGCTGTGGTTGCCAATGGCGCTGCCGGCAGGTGCGACGGCGCTTAGCCTGGGGGAGCGAGGAGGGCCTCGAGCTCGACCGGTGTTCGAGCGATTGCGTCGGCGCCAGCCGTACGCAGCTCCATCTCCGGGCCGATTCCCCAGAGAACGCCGATCGCGTGGATGTCGTGCTCGTGGGCGGCTGCGATGTCGTGCTTTCGATCGCCGACCATGACCGGCCGGGCTTTGGGCGAGAGCTTCTGCATCGCGCGACCGACCGTCACGGCCTTTTGCTCGTTCTTGCTGTCGAGCTCGGGGCCGACCACCGCGGCGAAGAAGCGGCGCAGATTCAGAGCCTCAAGCAACGGTTCGGCCAACGCGCGCGGCTTGGAGGTGGCGACGAGCATTGGCAGTTGGTCTCCAGGATCCAGCCCATCTCGCCGCCCTTCTGCGGGGTACGTTCGGCGGCGTCGAAGTGCATCTGGTAGAAGCGCGCACCGACGCCCGTGTGCTGGTACTCGGGCTTGACCCCCAGCGCGAACACGCGCACCGCGTCGATCTTGCTTTTCGCGCGAAGCGCGGTGATCCAGCCGGAGGGGAGCAGTCGCCCGTTGAGCTTGGCGAGCACCTGATTGAAGTCGGGCAGCGTCAGGGCGGCGCCGACGATCTCGCCCGTGTCTTTCTTTTCGGCGACCATCGCCCAGTTCTCGTCAAGGACGGGCTTCAGATCCTTGGCGTAGTGGCGGACCTCCTCCTCTGTCAGCGGCACAAAGCCCCAGTTGCGCTCCCAGGCGGAGTTGTACACCTCCAGGAACCTGGTGACCTCTGCCTGTAGGT
Source organism: uncultured Solirubrobacterales bacterium (assembly GCA_963789675.1). Taxonomy (GTDB): domain Bacteria; phylum Actinomycetota; class Thermoleophilia; order Solirubrobacterales; family Solirubrobacteraceae; genus Palsa-744. The sequence continues at coordinate 7,844 of CAWBLR010000025.1, forward strand.
CCTTCTTGCGGAAGTTGCGACAGACGATCCCGTGCTCGGCCTCCAGCTTGTCCGCGGTCTCCCAGATCGCCGGATGCACGTTCTCGCGGCCGGTCACGTGCAGGCTCCACATGTACAGGTCCATCGCCTTGTCCATGCCCACGTCCTGCTCGAACAGGCGCTGGTAATAGCGGTGGTGCCACGGGCAGAGGACGATCGGCGGATACTCGTGACCGGCGATCAGCACGCCGATCTCGTCGTTGGTCGTGAAGTCCATCGGGCCGACCATCCGGTCGCGCTCGCGCTCGCGCAACCACCCCTCTGCGGCGTCCAGCAGCGCACGCGCTGCCTCGGGGTCGTCCTCGCACTCGAACCAGCCGAACAGGCCCCACTCGTTGTCCTGGAACTCGTTGAAGTTCCGATCGATGTGGGCGCTGATGCGACCGATCGGCCGGCCGTCGCGGTAGGCGAGGAAGTACTGAGCTTCGGCGTGCTTGAAGAACGGGTTCTTGCTCTGACCGAGGCGTTTCTTCAGGTCCATCACCAGCGGCGCCACCCAGTTGGGCTCGTCACGATACAGCTGCCACGGCAGCTTGATGAACGTGCGCAGCTCACTTTTGGAGATGACGGGACGAACTTCGACGCTCATCGCTATCGCCAGATCTTCCTCGCCACCATCGCGGCTCACCCTACAGGGCAAATCGAGGCGCAAGTTCTTCCAGGCAATGAAGTCAGGTTCGGCTCACGGTCCGGTGAGAAGGCGCCGAGGGACCTGTAGCCGGCGGGTCGAAGCACACACCGTCGACGTATTCGACGAAGTCCTGCTCGCTTTCGTAGGTCGTTCGCAATGCGCGCATCGCCTGGTGGGCGAGATGGGTCTCGCCGGTAAGGAGCTCCCGGGTTTGCGCCGTGCCGGCCTGCATCTCCTCGAACCCTATCCTGGGGCTGTTCTGCGCGAGGTCCGCCGCTCCTGATATTCGTCCGACCATGCCCGATTGGATGATCCGAAGCGCGATCGAGCAGGACATCGAGCCGGTGCTCCACCTGTGGGAGGCGGCCGGTAGCCTGCCGAGCGTCGCCACGGCACTGTTGCGGGATGGCGAGCGTCGCCTGCGAGCGCGGGGCGCGGTCAGGCGACGGCGATCGTTGCCGACGACGATGCGACCGCGATGGGCTTCTGGCGGGCCGCCGGCTATAGGAGGCAGAGTGATCGCGCGCGGTTTGTATCCATCGTAGAGGACTGATCTTTGAGGTCCGCGACAGGGCAGGCAACCCCCCCGGGTATAGCCGGCTCGTCGTTCGAGACGCATGGCTCTACGCTGCGCTCATCGACGCGCTCGTTGCATCCGGCTCCCCCTTGCTCGGCTTGGTCGAAGCTGTGAGGGCGCTGCCCTATGGTCGTCCAAGTGACCGCAGCGTGGAGGGTATGCTGCGCGAGCGTCGCGGCACCTGCTCCACCAAGCACTTGTTTCTCGCCCGAGCGCTGGCCGAGCGCTTCCCCGAGACAGAGCCGCTGATCGTTCATCGTGTCTACCGGCTGGATCGCCCTCGCGCCCGGGAGCTGTTCGACACGAGGGTTGCCGATGCCGTCCCCGAGGATGGGCTCGTCGATGTCCACCGTTACCTCACCATCATCGTCGACGACCGGCGCATCACCGTCGACGCGACGTTCCCCGGGCCGCCGTGGGATGGGCGCTCTTCGCTGCCGCTCGCCTGTGGTCCCGGGCGCGACTACCCAGCCGGTGAAGATCCCGACGCCGAAAAGCGCGCGCTCGAGTCCAAGCATTGCGACCCGGAGGTCCGGGAGCCATTCATCGCGGCGCTGGCGTCCATAGAGCGGCCGCAGCGGTAGCCACGCCCGCTGCCGAGAACACCAGGCCACCGGATAGGTCGGCATCTACTTGCCCTCGCTCGCGTGCCTCGACCAGCGCGGAGATCATGTCGAACGCGTCGATCGCGACAGCCGCTGGCTGCTCGAGTCGCCGCCAGCGCCGGCTGGCGAGGCCCACTGCCGCTACGGCTATCTGGTGTGAACCGAAACCGCGAACGAACAGTCGAGCCTCCGGGTGCTCGGCGGTATTCGCCGCCAGCTTCAGCCCGGCCATCTTCGACGGAACGAACAGCGCGCCGACTCCGTAGCTCACACGGAACAGGCTGTTGACGAGCATCAGGCTGCGTTTCGACACGTTCGCCGAAGCCTAACCGGTCTCGTCCGCACGTATTCGGCGGACGGGCACGCTCGCTCTTGGCGGCCAGCCGGCGCGGCCCAGGCGCCGACACAAAGCGCTGCTCATCGTCAAAGGCAGAAGCATGAGAGACATCTGCCGGTGCGCTCGCATCGACTTGAAAGCGAAGTAGTCAATCAGTCATTCACGAGTGATCCAGCTCGCCAGCAGAGAGAACCTGACGATGATCCCGACAACGATTGCGTACAGGAAGGCGAGCGGTGGCGCCAGTAGATACAGGACGACGCCAATAGCAAAGAGAATCGTCAACCAGAGGAGCGTCGGCCAGAGCGGCTTGTTCCTCACTCCACGTTCACGTTCCGCCAGTCCATGCCAGACACAGAACCCACCGATCACGAGCGGAGCAACCCCGCCGTTGCCTTTTCGCCAGATATCGCTGCCGTGGGCTATTTCGAGCCCGAGACCCGCGATTCCGAGCGCCGCTAGGACAGCCCCAAAAATGGCGAGCAGCGTCCACCTCATGCGGCGAGTATCGGCGCAAAACCCAAGGGCCTGAAGATGCCACTATGGAGAATGACGCTCTCGCAAGTTGCCGCTCTGCGCGAGCAGGAGGAGCGTCCGATGGGCACAGCGGCACTATCGCCTTGGGACGATTAGCAGCATCGCGCGCGGATCCGCCGCTCATGATCGCCTTGTGCGAAGGGACGCACCTCGTCAGCTCGGCTGCGGCGACATGGGCAGGAGTGCTATCTGGAGGCCTGATCTTTCCGACTTCGGCCAGCTCGGAGTCGGTGAACTCTCAGGCTATGTCCGGTTGCCTCGCAGGTCCTCGACCGGACATGCCAGGTCTCGATCGAGAATCTCGGGGTCACCGGTCAGGAGCGTCAGGTTGCGAGCACAGGCGGTGGCGATCGCGAAGCAGTCGCCGAGCGCGATCGGGGTGCTCGCCTTCAAGCGTGCTGTCTCGATCATCAGCGTGGTGCCGGGCAGATCCAGCTCGAAGGCCTTGCGCAACCCGGCGAGCACCTCGTCTGCTTCGGAGCGGCCGTGGTCGCGCTCGACCCGGTAGTAGACCTCCACGGCGTTCACCCAACTCATCAATGGCCGATCGCTGAGCAGCTGCTCGATGCGTCCGTGTGCTGGCTCCTCGCCGTCGAGCCAGGCAAGGACGGCCCACGAGTCCAGACAGACGGTCAACGTGGCTCGCTCGCGCGATCCTCGAGCAGACGCTCGGCCATACCGCTGCGCGCGAACCGCCCGCCCAGCCCGGGGCCAACGCGAGCTGCCCTGATGCTCAACCGCTGCCCATCCAACTCGAACTCGACGTCCGCGCCCGGGCGCAGCCCAGTCCGCTCACGCAGATCCTTCGGTATCACGACCTGCCCCTTGGCACCAACACGATGAGTCATACCGGCACAGTATAACACGCGGATCGCCCGGATTACATGGCATGAGTATCCGCGAGTACGGTTCAGACATGTCGATCTCGCTGCGCCGGCTGGGAACCGCACTGCGCGGTAGGGGCGTAGCTGGGCTGTGGTAGCGCTCAGGGGCGAAGGACCGCTCGCAGCCGTGTCGGCGAGCTCACTCCGCCGGTGCGCCCATCGCGTCGAGGTCGCGCGACCATTGCGCGGCGAGCTCGCGCCCCCGCTCGCGTTCCTCCTCGAAGGCGAGTACCGATGTGAGTGGGATCTTCCAGTAGTTCGAGCCCTCCAGCTTCTCCGCTGGGAGATCGCCGTAGCCGATCAGCCGCACGACGTGTTGGCGGGAGAACCCGAGCCGGTCGGCGGCCTGTTGCGGCGATAGGAACTCCTTCTCCTCGGCTACGGTCACCGCGAGGCGCTTGCCCTCGCCGAGCAGGCGGTCGATCTCCTTGGTCACGAGGGCTGCCTGGTCTGCGGCTGTGGGGTCGAGATGCAGGATCTTTATGGGCACCCACGATAACACAACCTGTCCCACCTGCTCATGCGGGTCTATGCCTGATCGCCACCGCGCGTGAGGGCGGGCATGTGAGGGTGTCCCGTTTGCTGTGCGTGGTCGGAGTGGGGAGTAGGGGATACCCGTGGCCGTGAGGCTCCTGGGTGTCTCCCGACTCGATTGACACGACGACAGAGGAGCCGAACATGTTTGGAGCATCACGAGCAGCGGGTGCGTTCGCACTCGCCCTTGCGCTGGGCGCGGTAGCCGGTTGCGGCGGTGGCGGTGAGCCTCTCGCCGCGCTTGAGAATCCCGGGACCCAGGGCGTGGAAGCGTTACGCAAGGCGCTGCGGGGCGCATTGGCAAACCACGACAATCAGCGCCAATGCGAACTGCTCACGCCCGCACTGCTCGGCAGCCGCGGCGGTTCGATCGAGGCATGCACGAGAGCGCTGAGGACGGAATCCGGGCCGTATAGTCAGACCCTGGGTGAATATGTCGCGGGCGGCCGTATCGAACTCCTCGGGAACCGCGCGAGCTACCAGGCACCGCCCGGCACGGAGGCCTTCGACGAAAGCGAAGCCTCCGGGGGCACCACACCGGCGACCGTCTTCACAGCGGTCTACACCGAAGGCGCCTGGAGGATCACCGACAACGACGAATAACCGCTCGGCGCATGGCGCGTGCTTGAGGTCGGGACGGTGGGGAGATCACCGCCACGAACCTCCCCGGAGCTACGATTCTCCCGCGGAGAACAACCCGGTCGGGGCCTCGCACTGCTGCTCAGAGCACCTGTTGGGTCCGCAAGGCGCACCAGCAGCTTCAGCAGTGCTGACGTATCGACGTAGAGAATGCCCGCGCGTTGCTCAGGCGGATCAGCGTTTGCCATGCTCGCCGTCGGAGGCCTCGCCACGTACCGCCACGAGCGCGCGAGTGCCGGCGTCGGTGATCGGCCCGGTCAGCGGACCACGCTCAGCGAGCACCTCCTCCAAGCGCCGCGTAGCCGGTCGCAGGCGTCCGGCGCGAACAGCGCTGGCAGCCGTTCCAGTCCCGGCGCGCGCACGGCGGCGCGTCGAAGAGCCGCCGGACTGCATTGCGGTGCGACGTGGCTTTGCCATAGCTGAGGACGCCTCAACCGGCGACTCGGGCCCGTTCTCAGTCGAGCAGCCCGCGAATGTCCTGCGCGGTGAGGCTTGAGGCGAATAGGTCGCCCTCGTCCATGACCCCACTGAACAGCGCGGCCTTGCGACGTGCGAGGGCGGCGACCTTCTCCTCGATCGTGTCGCGCGAGATCATCCGGTAGGCCATCACGGCGCGGGTCTGGCCGATGCGGTGGGTGCGGTCGATCGCCTGAGCCTCGGTGGCGGGGTTCCACCACGGGTCGAGCAGGAAGCAGTAGTCCGCCTCGGTGAGGTTGAGGCCGAACCCGCCTGCCTTGAGGCTGATCAGGAACACCGGATCGTCGCCGTCCTTGAAGCGCTCGAGCACGCGATCGCGCCGGCGCGTGCGGCCGTCGAGGTAGCAGTAGGCGATGCCATCGGCGTCCAGACGTTTGCGGGCCTTGGCGAGGAATCCCGTGAACTGGCTGAACACGAGCGCTCGGTGGCCTCCGCCGACGATGTCCTCCAACTGCTCCACAAGCGCATCGAGCTTGCTGCAGGGCATGGCGTCGTGGTCGTCGTCGACGAGGCCTGGATGCAGGCTGAGCTGGCGCAGCAGCGTGATCGAGCGCAGGATCGCGAAGCGGTTGCGGTTGAAGTCGTCGATCAGTCCCAGCACCTTCTGACGCTCACGCTGCAGGTACGTGTCATAGAGCTTGCGGTGGCGCGGATGCAGCTCCACCTCGAGGGTCTGCTCCTGCTTTGCGGGGAGATCCGCGGCCACCAGCTCCTTCGTGCGGCGCTTGATGAGCGGCTTGATCCGGCGCCGTAGGCGTGCGAGCCGCTCGCCATCGCCGCCGCGCTCGATCGGTCGCGCGTACTGCTCGGCAAACCGCTTCGGGTCGGGGAACAGCCCGGGCGCGGTGATCGACAGCAGCGACCACAGCTCCATCAGGTTGTTCTCCATCGGGGTTCCGGTTATCGCCAGCTTGAAGGGCGCATCCAGCTCGCGGACGCTGCGGTAGGTCTTGGCCTGGTGGTTCTTGACGTACTGCGCCTCATCGAGGATCAGCCCCGCCCAGCCCACCGTGCGGTAAGCGTCAGCCTCGAGCCGGAACAGCGTGTACGTCGTGACCACGACGTCGGCGGTGGCGAGCCTCCTCGATCGTGCGACCGGAGCGCGCCAGCGTGTCGGTGATCGCGTTGACTTTGAGTCCGGGGGCGAAGCGACCGGCCTCTCCCACCCAGTTCGACACGACGCTCGTCGGAGCGACCACCAGGAACGGGCCCACGCCCGGGTCGCGGTCGCGTGCGTGGCAGATCAGCGCGAGCGCCTGCAACGTCTTGCCGAGCCCCATGTCGTCGGCGAGGATCCCACCGAGCTCGAGCGCCCATAGCGATGCCAGCCAGCCGAACCCGTCGCTCTGGTAGGGGCGCAGCTGCGCTTGCAAGCGTAGCCGGCTGCTCGTGCTTTGCGACTGCGTCGACCTCGAGCAGCGCGCCCACCTGGCGCTGCCACGCCTGCGCCTGCTCGGTCACGACGCCGAGCGCGGCGAGCTCGGTCCAGAGCCCGGCCTGGTAGCGGCTGATCCGCAGCTCGGCCGCTGGCGAGTCCGACAGTGCTCTGGCCTCTTCGATCAGCCGCCGCAGCTCCTGCAGGCCCGGCTCCAGCAGCGAGAAGTGAGCGCCGTCGGCCAGCAGCATGTGCGACTCGCCGCTCGCGAGGGCGCCGAACACCTCGGCGAACGGCAGCTCGCGGCCATCGACGCTGATCGTCACGCCGAGGTCAAACCAGTCACGCTCTCCCGCGACATCGGCGGTGGAGAGGCCGATCGTGAGCGAGTCGCCGACGTCGCGGTAGTCCGCGGGCTCTCCGACGACCTCCACGGCCACGTCTGCCCGCTCCGCCAGCCGCGGCAGCATCTCAGTCGTCAGGCGCATGCTGTCGATGCCCGTGAGTGGGACCTGGACCGCGTGCAGGTCGGCGGGACGCCCGGCGCCGTCGAGCAGGCCGAAGCGCTCGAGGCCCGTGCCGGTGAGGTCGGCGCTCGCGAGGATCGCGCGCTCGGCGTCGAGGTCGCGAAACCCGGGGCCGGCCCCGTTGCTGGCGGAGCGCCGCGTGCCGTGTGGCGTCGCCGATCCGGTAGGCCCACTCCCACCCGACCTCGACATCGTGGCCGGCGCCATAGCTCGCGCGCAGCACGAGCGCCGGCGCGGAGATCTCCGGCGGCGTGAACGAGCCGTCCGAGGAGACGACCGTGGCGACGTTGCGCAGCGCGGGATAGAGCTCCTCGGCGAAGCGCTGCAGCTCGCCGGTCGGGATGCTCAGCCGCTCGCCGCCCAGGACCATCCGCTGTAGCGCCGCCGGCGCCGGCTTGACCAGGCGCACGAGCCGCAGCCGCCGGCGCTCGGGCCCATCGATGGCGTCCGCGCCGGTCTCGCCGTGATCGCGCTCGGCGCACACCAGGCCGTGCCCGCTGGAGCCGAGGAACAGCAGCGGCTCCAGGTCATCCATGTCCTCGCCGTCAACCTGGAGGACAGCGCTCACGAGCGACCCCCGATCGTCTCCTCGCGTGACGTCGATCAGCAGCTCGCCCCGCTGGTGGTAGCGCACCTCGCCGAGCCCGGGGTGCGCATGGATGAGCTTCAGCCCGAGACGGTCCGCCTCTTCCAGCAGCGACCACAGCTGTACGCTGTCGCAGCCACCGAGATCGAGCGTCTTGTCGGCGCCGTAGCTGTAGGTAGGCGGCTCGTCCTTCGCGCGCGCGGTGGACGGCGTGCAGCTCGCGGACCAGCGCCACGTGATCGGGACGGTACTCGCCGCTCTGCATGTGCCATGAGTCGAGTCCATTCCAACGTCAGCGAGCCGTTGATCCAGCCGCCGCGGGCGCCTTCTCGCATCAACTTCGCCATCAGACGTGGCGTGCCGCGGTCCGCGACGCTGCTCGCCTGCAGCGTCAGCTCGATCGCCAGCGGGTTGCCCACCGCCTGCGCCGCCGATCGGTCGATCAGCGCGCGCAGGGGCTGCTCCCAGGAGGGTGGCTGTGCCGTCTTGACGACCGTGAGCGGCGGGCGCTGCTTTCCTCGCGGTCGATCGATGCCGCGTCGTAGTCGATCGGGGCCGCGGCCATCGGTTGCGGCGATCACGATCGCCGCGACGTGCTTGCAGTTGTACCCCACCGGACAGGTGCACTCGCCGTCATCGAACTCAAGCGACCCGGCGCCGTCGGAGGTGAAGAACGCCGCGGTGTCATAGAGCGCGCCCCGGCCGGCCACCGAGCCGGTCAACGTTTCGGTGTCCGGGTCCCACTCAATCTTCAGCACCCGGTTGGCGCGCGCATAGCTGCGTCCCCGCTTGAACGACGTCAGTCCAAGGGCTGCCTCGACCTCGCCCAGCTCGACATTATCCACCTCGCGGAGCGCGCTCAGCACGCCCGCAAGATAGCCATCGCCCCGGACCGCAAATCGGGCCCAGACATGCGGTCGGGGCCCGATCGCAGCGTGCGAGCACGAGGGATCACGCCATGAGATCGCGCTGGCCAACGTGACGTTCGAGCCTGACACCACACTCGACCGTGCCGCCGCCTACCGGCGCTGGCTAGGATACCCGTCCTGACGGTTCGTCCCCTATTCGGCCCTGTTCGGCAGGTTCGAGAAGCCTCCAAAATCGGCTCTGCAAAGCCAAAATTTAGAGACCCCGTGATCCGCCAAGGCTGGAATCGTACCCAGGAGGTCGGGGATTCGAGTCCCCCTGGATCCACTCGATGAAGTGCCCGTCTGATCGCGGGCACCGGTCATAATCCCCCCGTGCTAGTGCTCGCGGTGAAGGCCCTGTTGGCGCCGACGTTCGTCGTCGGCGCGTCCCTCGCCGCGCGGCGGTTCGGGCCCAGGGTCGGCGGGATCGTCGGCGGGCTGCCGGTCGTGGCCGGTCCGATCCTGCTCGCCTACGCGCTCGTCCACGGCCGCTCCTTCGCCGCGCAGGCGGCCGCGGGGACGTTGCTCGGGCTGCTCTCGCTGACGGCGTTCGTGGTCGTCTACGGGCGTCTTGCAAGTCGCGCGCCGTGGTTTGTCTGCATGCTCTGCGGCTGGGTCGCGTTCGCGCTCGTGACGGTCGCGCTCGACGGCGTCGCGGTGGCGCCCGCGGTGGCGCTGGGCCTGGTGTGTGTCGGGTTCGCCGTCGGCCTGCTGCTGCTCCCTGGCCGGCGGCGGGACATCACGGCCGGCGGCGCGCCCGCCACGGCGCCGGCGTGGGATCTGCCCGTGCGCGCCGGCTGCGCGCTGGCGCTCGTGCTCGCGCTCACGACGGCCGCGGGCTGGCTCGGGCCGCAGCTCAGCGGGCTGCTCGCGCCGTTCCCGGTGATCACGACGGTGCTCGCGACGTTCACCCATAGCCAGCGTGGCGCCGGCGAAGCGGTTCGCCTGTTGCGGTGGGATGCTCACCGGCTTCGTCGCGTTCGCGCTCTTCTGCTTCACGTTGACCGTCTCGCTCTCGGGAGCGACCGTCGCGGCCGCGTTCGCGCTCGCGACGGCCGCGGCGCTGGTCACCCAAGCGCTCCTGTTCTCGAGCGCGCGGCGACGGACCGCCGTCCGTGGCGAGGCGCAGCTGTCGCGGTAAGGGGAACGGTTGGACGGCCGTCGGAGGTCTTTTGGCCGTCTGACCGAACAATTCTGCGTGGGACGTCAATAGGCTTACACGGCGATGCTCGATCCTCACCTGCTCCACGCGCTCCACGTGCAGGCCGTGCGCCACGCCGAGCTGCCCAGCGGCGGCGAGCCGCACGAGCTGTTCCAGGTCTCGACGATCGAGGCGCTGCTCCACGGCGCCTACGACGGCGACGTGACCGTCGCCGAGCTCGCCGGCCGCGGCGACCTCGGGCTCGGCACGTTCAACGCGCTCGACGGCGAGCTCGTGCTCGCCGACGGGATCCTCTACCGCGCCGCGCGAGGACGGGTCGGTGCATCCCGCCGAGCCCGAGCGCCGCAGCCCGTTCGCGCTCGTCACCAACTTCCAGCCCGGCGTCGAGATCTACGTCGGCGTCGCCCAGGACGTCGACGCGCTGCTCTCCCAGGTCGCGCCGCAGTCGCCCAGCTGCACCGCGGTGCGGATCGAAGGGCGCTTCGAGCACGTCCGCCTGCGCTCGGTCGGCCCCCAGCGCAAGCCCTACCCGCCGCTCACCGACGTGCTCGCCGAGCAGCGCGTGTTCGACGAAGACGAGATCGAGGGCGTCGTCGTCGGCTTCTGCTTCCCCGCCCACGGAGGCCGGCTCAACCTCCCCGGCCGCCACCTGCACTTCCTCTCCGCCGACCGCACGCGCGGCGGGCACGTGCTCTCCTGCCGCCCGGCCGAGTGCGTCGTCCGCGTCGACCACGAGGCCGAGATCGAAGTCGAGCTCCCGCCCGGCGTCGAGCTGGAGGTCCACCGCGGCGACGGGCCCGGCGACTCGGGCGAGCTGCTCCGGTTCGAGCGGGACTGAGCGGGACTGGGGCGATCGCGGCTGAGCTGCGAGATCTTCAGCCGCGCTGTCGTCCGCCGCGGCGCCGCCCGGAGGAGCTCGGCGACTCGGTCTCGCGTTCGCGGCCGAGCACGCGCAGCAGCTCCTCGTAGGGACCGACCAGATAGGCCTGGTCGCCGGCGGCGAAGCGCGTGTCGCGGCGCGGCGGGTGCTCCATCGCGCCGTCGTCCGAGTCGGCGCGCACGATCGCCACGACGCGGATCCGCGCGGACAGCTCGCGCATCGCCAGGCCGACGAGCCCGCCGTCGGGGCGGACGGTGAGGCGCGCGACGAGGAACGGCTGGTTGCGCACGTAGAACGTCGCGAGCACCTCCAGCCCGAGCACTGCGCCGACGAACCAGGGCGCCGCCAGCGCCGAGGTCGACCAGACGTGGTGGAACTTGAAGGTCTTCTCCAGGCGGTGTCCGAGCGCGCGGTCGAACACGCGCAGCACGACCGGCACCTCCGTCCAGCGCTCGCCGAGCGAGTCGCGCACCGCCAGGCCCGTCTCGAGGTTGACGAGGTCGTCGCTCGTGAGGATCGCGACCGCGCCCGCCTCGGCGATGTTGACCGAGCGCAGCGTCTGGCCGAGCGTCGCGTCGCCGTGCACGATCGGCACGCCGAGCGAGCGGGCGTGCTGGACGTAGCGGTTGCGCTCGTCGTACTCGACCACGACCACCTCCCGGCCGAGCGCGCGCAGACCTTCGAGCACGCGCAGACCGACCGCGCCGAGGCCGACGAGCACGACGTGGTCCTCCATCCCGCGGATGCTCCCCTGGCCGAGCGACTGCTCGATCCGGCGGCTGACGAGCACGTTCGTGAGCAGCGCGAAGATCGTCGTCACGAGCGTCGTCCCCGCGACGATCAGGAGGATGCCGAAGCCCTCGAGCCAGGCCGACTGGGTCGCGAAGGAGAAGTCGCCGAAGCCGACCGTCGCGACCGTCTCCACCGTGAAGTACACGGCGTCCTCGATCGACAGGTGGTGGTGGGTGACCGGCGCGCGATAGCCGAGCCGCAGGACCACGGTCGAGATCGAGCAGCAGCAGCAGGCCGAGCAGCAGCGTGACGATCAGCGCGCGGTCGGCCTCCTCGGCGAGCGTGCGCGAGACCCGGCGCACGACGCGTCGCGCCGAGCGGCCGCCGTGCGCCTGTCGGCGCTCCGCGCCCGAGCGTCCGCGATCCCGTCACTGACGCCGACGCCGCCGAGTTCCTCGGGCTTGCCGAGCACGGTCACCCGATCGCCGGGTCCCACCGCGTGATCGCGGCCGGGGCAGACGACGAGCTCGCCCGCGGCGGTAATGATCCCGACCGGCGCGAGGTCGCCGAACAGGCTCCGCAGCGTCCCCTCCTCGACCACGGCCACCTCGGCGGCGACGAACAGCTCCTCGCCGAGCATCACGTCGTAGCTCGTGCGCCCCATGCACGCGTCGACGACCGACGGCGCGAACAGGCCCGCGACGTCCAGCGCGCTGCCGGCGCCGGTCGCGTCTTCGACCGCGCGCCCGACGGTCGGGTTGTCGAGGTGGACGACGACGGCGATGTCCTCGCGCAGGTCGCGCACGAGCAGCGCGGTCTCGACGTTGCGCAGGTCGCTCACCTGCGTGCAGACCACCGCGCGCGCCCCGGCCACGCCGGCTGCGCGCAGCTGCGCGCCGGGGTCGCCGTCGCTCTTCGATGTGCGGGCAGCCCCAGCTCTCCACGAGCGCCGCCATCCGCGCGGACGGGTCGTCGTCGAGCACGACCACCGGCACCTCCGCGAGTCGCAGCTGCTCGACCGTGCGCAGGCCGACGCCCTCCAGGCCGCACACGATCACGTGGCCCGTCCAGTGCTCGTAATCGGATGCAGGCGAATCGGACGTGCCGCGGGACTTTACCTGCCGGAGCGGCCCGCGGCGTGGCCGCATCCTCCGCGGATGCCGGGGTGACTACGATGAACGTCGTGACTCTTTCACCGTCGGCGCCGAGGGTTCACTTCGACGATCTCGACAGCGCGCTGGGAGCGCTGCGCGAGCAGGGCCTGCGCGTCTCGATTTCGCGGCGACTCGTCCTGCAGGCGCTGTTCGCCGCCGCCGGGCCGGTATCGGCCGAGCGCATCGCCGGTGGGTTGGAGGGGACCGAGGCGGAGCTCGACGTGGCCTCGGTGTACCGCAACCTCGAGACCTTCGAGCGCGGGGGAATCGTGCGCCATGTGCATCTCGGCCACGGCCCGGGTCTGTACATGCTGGTGGGCGGCGGAGAGCGGGAGTACCTGTTCTGCGAGGGGTGCGGCCGCGCCCAGGCGGTGGCACCAGACGAGCTCGACGCGGTGCGCGAGGCGGTGCGCGAGGGGTTTGGCTATGAGGTCCGCTTCACCCACTTCCCGATCGTTGGGCTGTGTCCCGGCTGCCGGTCCGAGAAAGCCTCCGCAAACGTGCCCTGAGGTGGTTTTCAAGCTTCCCAAAGGGCTAACTGCGAGGGAGTTGCAGTAGCGACACTGTGGTGCTAGTGTCGCTGGGATCCTCGGGTACATCGTCCAGATCGTCAGGGAGATGACCCCGCGCGAGCGGGTGCGGGCGGGTCTGATGTTCGCGGCGATCGCGCTGCTGCACGTGCTCGGGTTCGCGGTCTTCTTCCTGTTCGTGCTCCCCTCGCACTACAAGGGCCTCGGGATCGGCGTGTCGGGCACCGCCTACGCGCTCGGCCTGCGCCACGCCTTCGACGCCGACCACATCTCCGCGATCGACAACACCACGCGCAAGCTGATGAACGAAGGCAAACGGCCGCTCAGCATCGGCTTCTGGTTCTCGCTCGGGCACTCGACGGTCGTGATCGCGATCGGGGTTGGGATCGTGCTCGCCGAGAAATCGGTCTACGGCGCCGTCTCCAACAGCGGCTCCAGCCTCGAGCAGTTCGGCGGGATCTTCGGCACGGTCGTCTCGGCGTCGTTCCTGTATCTGATCGCCGCTGCTGAACCTCGTGATCCTCGCCGGGATCGTGCGCGTGTTCCGCGCGATGCGCAGCGGCGACTACGACGAGGCTGAGCTCGAGCGCCAGCTGCAGAACCGGGGGCTGATGTACCGCTTCTTCGGCAGGTGGATGCGGTCGATCACCCGCGAGTGGCAGATGTATCCGGTCGGTGTGATCTTCGGGATGGGCTTCGACACCGCGACCGAGGTCGCGCTGCTCGCGACGACCGCGCTGCTCGCGACCCAGCACCTGCCCTTCTACGCGATCATGTGCCTGCCGATCCTGTTCACCGCCGGCATGACCCTGATGGACACGATCGACGGCGTCTTCATGAACTTCGCCTACTCGTGGGCGTTCTTCAACCCGGTCCGCAAGGTCTATTACAACCTCGCGATCACCGGCCTGTCGGTCTCGATCTGCTTCTTCATCGGCACGATCGAGGTCGCTCGGCCTGCTCCCGGCCGAGCTCGGCGGCCTGCACGGCGGCTTCTGGCACTTCATGGAAGCCTTCGACATCAACAAGGCCGGGTTCGTGATCGTCGGCATGTTCGTCGTGACCTGGGCCGGCGCGCTGCGCTGTGGAGGTACGGCCACATCGAGGAGCGCTGGGCCGCGCGGCTCAGGACAGCCGGGCCGCGGCCACAGCCGCCTGTCCGTAGCTGATCCCGCCGTCGTTGGGCGGCAGCAGCCGGGGAAAGAGCACGCGCAGCCCGGCTTCGTGCAAGCGCTCGACCGTCGACTCCAGCAGCACCCGGTTCTGGAAGACCCCGCCGGACAGGACGACGGTGTCGAGATCGCGGCCGCCGGCGATCCGCGCGCACGCATCGGCGGTGGCGCGCGCGAGCCCGGCGTGAAAGCGCGCGGCGATCGTCCCCCGCGGCACCCCCGCCGCGCACTCGCGCGCGACGGCCAGCACCGCCGGCCGCGGGTCGAGCTCGATCGCGCCCTCTCGATCTGCTTCGAGCGCGAGCGGGTGGTCCAGTGCGATCGGGTAGGCGCCGCGCTCGGCCGGATCGACCAGGCCCTCCAGTTCGATCGCGGCCTGTCCCTCGTAGGTGACGGCGGCGCGCAACCCGCAGAGCGCGGCGACCGCGTCGAACAGCCGTCCGGCGCTCGTCGTGAGCGGAGCCAGCTCGCTGCGTGAGAGCCGCGCGATCGTCTCCCAGCGCTCGGCGCTCACCTGGCCGGACAGCGTGTCCGGGAGCGGCGGGAGCCCGCCGTCCGGCTCGGCGGCGGTCAACCAGGCGCAGGCCATCCGCCACGGCTCGTCCACGGCCCGGTCGCCCCCGGGCAGGCGCACGGGCCGCAGGTGCCCGGCGCGCGTGAAGTCGCGCAGGTCGCCGACGAGCAGCTCACCTCCCCAGACCGTCCCGTCGGGGCCGTAGCCGCTGCCGTCGAAGATCACGCCCACGGCCGGCCCGGTCTCGCCGTGCTCTGCCAGGCAGGCGGCGAGGTGGGCGTGGTGGTGCTGGACGGCGATCGCCTCGATCCCGTCGGCTGCCGATTGCGCGTGAGCTCCCGCGATCACAACGGGCATGGCCGCCTGTTCGGCGCCCTCGTGAGCTCCCGCGCCATCGCTCGCACGTTCGAGCGCGTAACCGGTCGAGAGATAGTCGGGGTGCAGGTCGTGGACGACGACCTCGGGATCGACGGCGAACAGGCGCTGGAAGTGCTCGACGCCCTGACGGAAGGAGAGCAGCGTCTCGAAGTTCTTCAGATCGCCGATGTGATGGCCGACCCACGCGTGCTCGCCCCTGGCCACGCAGAACGTGCTCTTCAGCTCCGCCCCGCACGCGAGCAGCGGCCGAGGCGTCGGCACGGGCAGTTGGATCGCGCCCGGCACGTAACCGCGCGAGCGACGCATCGTCAGCGGCCCGATCGCCGTGTGGCGCACGACGGAGTCGTCGGTGCGCATGTGGATCGGCCGGTCGTGCACGAGGAACGCGTCGGCGATGCCGGCCAGCCGCGCGAGCGCGTCCTCGTCGTCGTAGGCGATCGGCTCGTCCGAGCGGTTGCCGCTGGTCATCACGAGCGGGGGCGGCCCGGTCTCGCCCGAGAGATCCGCGAAGTCGGCGAGCAGCAGGTGGTGAAGCGGCGTGTATGGCAGCATCACGCCGAGGTCCGGACAGCCCGGGGCGACAGCCTCGGCCACGCTGGTGTTCGGCGCGACGGCGGGCGATCACGATCGCCCGCGCGCGGTCTTGCAGCAGCTCTCGTGTCGACGCGTCGAGCTCGATCAGCGCCTCCGCGGCGGGTGTGTCGGCGACCATCAGCGCGAACGGCCGCTCCTCGCGCTGCTTGCGCGCGCGCAGGACCGCGACCGCGACCTGGAAGTCGGCGCGGCAGGCGAGGTGGTAGCCACCGAGGCCCTTGACCGCGACGATCAGGCCTTTGGCGAGCAGCTCGGCGGCCCCTCGCACGGCGTCGGAGCCCGTGCCCATCATCGCGTCGTCCGGCCGCAGCAGCCGCGCCCGCGGCCCGCACACCGGACACGCGTTCGGCTGGGCGTGAAAGCGCCGGTCGCCGGGGTCCTCGTACTCGGCCAGGCAGCGCTCGCACATGACGAAGCCGGCCATCGTCGTCGAGGCCCGGTCGTAGGGGACGCCGGTCGCGATCGTGAAACGCGGGCCGCAGTTGGTGCAGTTGATGAACGGGTAGCGATGGCGGCGGTCGCGCGGGTCGCGCATTTCCGCCAGGCACTCCGCGCAGGGCGCCGTGTCCGGGGAGACGAGCGCCTGGCGCGTGGTGGCGACGCCCGCTTGCTCGCTCGCGTCGCGGCTGGGCGCGATCCGAAAGCCCGGCCGGCCGTTGGGCTCGAGCTCGCGCGGCTCGACGCTCTCGACCGTGGCCAGCGGCGGAGGCTCGGCCACGAGGCGCTCGAGAAAGCGCTCGACGGTCGCCGGGCGGCCCTCGACCTCGAGCAGCACGCCACGCGCATCGTTCAGCACGTAGCCGTCGAGCGCAAGCTCCTTGGCGAGGCGGTAGACGTGGGGGCGAAAGCCGACGCCCTGCACGACCCCGCGCACGCGCACGCATACACGGCGTCGATCGTCGGAGTGCGGCGGGGAGTGCGTGTCGCTGCTGCTCACGGAGCCACCTGTGGAACCCACTCTGAGTCCGCTACGCCTGGGGACGCGGCGCCGAACGATCTCGCGCGGGGTGGAGCACTCGCCGGGGATGCTCACGCGCGAGCCTCCCCCGCCATCTCCACCAGCTCGCAGAGCACGTGGTAGGCGGACGCCTGGGCCTCCTGGATGCGTGGGATGTGCTCAGAGCGGACGACCACCACGTGGTCGGCCAGGCTCTCGGCGAAGATCCGCCCGCCGTCGTAGCCGACGAGCGCGATCGTCACCAGGCCGCGCCGCCGGGCCTCGGCGAGCGCGTGGATCACGTTTGCCGAGCCGCCGCTCGTCGAGAGCGCGAGCAGCGCGTCGCCGGCGCGTCCGTGGGCGATCACCTGGCGTGAGAAGATCGCCTCGACGCCGATGTCGTTCCCGATCGCCGTGAGGATGCCGGTGTCCTCGGTCAGGTCCAGCGCCGGGCGTGGGCGCCGGGCGGGGTGGGCGGCCATATCGGCGCTCAGGCTCAGGTCCGCCACGAGATCCATCGCGTCGGTGGCCGATCCCCCGTTGCCCAGCGCCAGCAACCGTCCGCCGTCGTCGAAGCAGGACCGCAGCCCACGTGCCGCGACAACCAGCGTCTCCCCGGCCTCGGCCAGCGTCCGCGCGCGCAGCTCCGATGCCTCGCGGGCCTTCATCAGCACCGACTCGCGCACGTCCGCGACCACCGCCTCGAGGTCGTCCTCCTGCTCGCCGAGGAACGGGTACAGGAAACTCGAGGCGCCGCTGTCGTGCACCCGTCGCTCGGTCCGGCCGGCGAGCAGGCCGCGGTGCTCGAAGAACACGTGCACGAGCTCCCACAGCACGTGGTAGAGCGTCTCGACGAGCTCCTGGTCGACGTCCGGGTCCTCGCCGGGGAGTTGGAAGGCCCACTCCGCGATGTCGGACCTGTTCGGAGCGTCCGCAGGAAAGGCGATCGTGAGCAGTCCTCGCTCGCGTGCCAACCCGAGCGCGCGCAGCGTCGCTTGATCGCACTCGGCGCCGAACGCGATCGCCATGTCCTCGGCCTCGGCCAGCAGCTCCAGTTGCGTGTCCACCGGGCCGCCCTCGGCGGTCAGCGCGAGCGCCGGCAGCGCGCGCTTGCCGACGATCACCGGGTGGACGAACTCGACCGCTACGTGGCGGGCGTCCGAGCGCGCGGCGGGAGTTGCGCCGAGCGCGAACAGCCGCCCGCCGCGGGCGAAGCGCTCGGCCATGCGGTGGCACAGGCGCGCGATCCGCTCGGCCTCGGCCGCGAAGAAGCCGTCGCCCGCCGCCAGACGTCGCGCGCGCAGATCCTCGACTCGTGCGGTGAGCGGGTCGGTGGCCGATGCCTGACTCACGCCGCGTGGACCTCTTCCGCGTGGTGATGGTCGTGTGCGTGTCCGTGCGGCCGAGACCTCGCCCAGCCACGCCTTCCACTCATCGACCCCCGCGCCCGTGCGCGCGCTCGTGAGGATCCGCGGCACGTCGGGGTGAACCGCGTCGAGGTGGTAGAGGAAGCGGTCGATCTCGTAGTCGAGGTGCGGCAGCAGGTCGACCTTGTTGACGAGCACGAGATCGCAGGTGCGGAACATCAGCGGGTACTTCGCGGGCTTGTCCTCGCCCTCGGTGACCGAGCAGACCATCGCGCGCGCGTCCTCGCCGATCCGGAACTCGGCCGGGCAGACGAGGTTGCCGACGTTCTCGACGATCAGCAGGTCGATCTCATTCAGCGGCAGCTCGGGCATCGCCGCGCGCACCATGTTCGCGTCGAGATGACACTCGCCGCCGAAGCCCTTGCCGGTGTTGAGCTGGACGACCGGCACGTCCGGCCGCGCCAGGCGGTCGGCGTCGAAGCTGCCCTGGACGTCGCCCTCGAGCACGCCGACGCGGACGCCGTCGAGGCTGTCGACGACGCGTTCGAGCAATGTCGTCTTGCCGGCGCCGGGCGCGCTCATCAGGTTGAGCACGCGCACGCCCGCGCGGTCGAAGTCGGCGCGGTTGGCGTTGGCGATCGTCGTGTTCGCGTCGAGCGCGTCCTCCTGGACCTTCACCTTTGTGCGATGCATTGCTCCTCCTCGATCTCGATGGACTCGACTTCGAACTCCTCGCCGCTCTGCACCTCGACGTCCGCCGACTCGCAGCGCGGGCAGCGAAACGCCGCCCACTCCACCTGCCACTCGTGCGCGCACGCGCGGCAACGCAGGCGCGCGGGGATCAACTGGAGCTCCAGGCGCGCGTCCTCGCAGACGGAGTCGCGCGCGACGATCTCGAAGTAGAAGGCAAGCGAGTCCGGCACCACCTGGCGCAGCGCGCCGACGCGCAGGCTGACGAGGCTGACACGCCGATCCTCGGCGTGCTTGACGACGGTGTTCACGATCGCGGTGCTCAGCGCCAGCTCGTGCATCGGACTTTTCCTGGGAATCTCTCCAGAGAGGGGAGTGCCGGCCGATCGAGGATCGGCAGAGCGGTGGATCGCCCCGCGCTCATGTCTGGTAGGCGGCGTCGGTGCGCAATTCCCGGACGGTGCTCAGCACCAGCTCCACTGCCGGGTCAACCGCCGCGGCGACGGCGTCGCTGAGGCCGAAGCCCGCCGCGTCCAGATCCGAGGGCTCGCAGGCCACGACCACGACGCGCCCGGGCCAGGCGCCGATCATGTTGACGAAGCGCAGCACGTTCTGCGGATCCATCCCGTGCGGGTCGATGATCTCGCCGTCCTCGATCTGGCCCGCGAGCGACTCCTGCTCGGGTTCCATCACGTACAGGCTGCCGGCCGGCCCGTCCTGGTGGCTGACGTCGACGAGCACCAGCGCGTCGTAGCCCCGCATCACCTCGTAGGCTAGGTCGAGGCCGCCGGTGCCGAAGTCGAGCGCGCGCACGCCGCTCGGCAGCTCGCACCGCTCCAGCCGGCGGATCACCTCGCCGCCGAAGCCGTCGTCGCGCATCCAGGCGTTGCCGATGCCCGCGATCAGGATCTGCTTCTCGGCGGCGCAGCTCATCCTCGCGGCGCGCGGAACGGGAGGAGCGTGCCCTCGATCGAACGCGGACGGTGGCTGCTCGTGCTATACGCTCACGTCGCATCCGTTCGAACTCGCCCGCGAAGAACGTCAGGAAACGCCCGGTCTCCCCGAGCACTTGGTGCATCGGGTCGTCGTCGAGGCTGACGGCGAAGTGCACACGGTCGTCCATGTCCACCCTGATGCGCTCGGATCTTGGCGATGCGACCGTCGAGCATCCGGTCGTAGGGGTCTTCGCGCGCGCCGAGCCGCAGCACCACCTGCTCGCCACGGCTGTACTCGACGCCCTCCACCATGATCTGCGTCTGCTCGCCCGGCAGATCGTCGGTGGCGTCGGGCGGCGGCTCGGGCGGACGATCTTGGACGGGGGAGGGGTCGCTCAGCGTCATCCGTCCGTGCAACGCCAGCATCTCCTGCGGCGTCGCCGCGGCCGCGCGCTCGACCATCGCCCGCACCGCCGGGTCCTGTGCGGAGATCTGCTCGCGCTCGGAGTCGCTCAGCGCGTGCACGTGCAGCAAACAGCGCCTCCTCGATCTCGGTGTTGTCGAACAGGTTGCCGAGGCTCTCCGGCGCGAGCCGGGGATGGTCGGGCAGCACGATCGCCGCCCCGAGGATCGCGTCGTCGGCCGGAGTCGCGAGCACCGGCCAGGTGTTGACGCTCTCGCAGCCCTCGCTCTCCAGCGGCGAGACGAAGCTCCCGGCGGAGATCCGCACGACGATGTGGGTCGAGATCAGCGACTCGCCGAGCGCGGCGGCCCGCTCGGGGCCGGGGTCGGCCGCGGAGGTGTTGTGCACGCACGAGGACACCTTCCAAAGTCCCTGCCCGGCGCCCCCGAGGTCTCCATCCCCCGCTTCGTCTCTGTCTCCTGCTCGCACCACCGGCTCAGAGCGGAGCGTCACGCGTCCCTGGGCGAAGGGCACCGTCACGCGCTCGCCGAGCTGCGTAGGCCCCACCTCGACGCAGTGTCGCTCGGCCTCGTGCCGTTCGCCGCTCGGGCGCAGGAACCACACGGTCACGCTCAGCTGCGCGCCGGCCGCGGGGCGCGCCAGGCATTGCAGTCGCGCGCGGTCGAACGTCGCGGGGTTGCGCGCGGCGTAGGCCGGCGGGTAGACGATCCCGAACGGCGTCGGCGTCGCGTTCTTCTGCGCGCCGGGGGTGTATGGATAGAGGGCGTAGCCCTCGTACAAAAGCGAGTCGACCAGGCGCTCCAGCTCGCCATCGAGCTCGTGCTCGCCAGGCGTCTCGGGTGCGGACGCGGGCGTCTCGGCCGTCATCCGCTCCCCGTCCATCTCAGCCCCCGGCCACATCGAGCAGGTCGCTTACACAAGCGTCGAACGTCGTCGCCCCCTGCTCCGCCTTGCGCCGATAGAGCCGCTCGAGCGTATGCGAGCTCAGCGCGACCCAGCCCCGATCGGGGTAGTGCCCGGCGATCATCCGCTTCCACGTCTGCACCGGCAGCTCGAACTGCGCGGTCGTGCTCCAGGGGATCTGCGTCATCTGCATCCGTCCCAGCTCGGCCGGGTAGAAGACGGAACCGCTGAAGTGCAGGCTCAGCGGCGCCACGCCATCCGGCAGCGCGTAGAGATACTTCGTCGCTGCCAGCTCGAGGTCGTACGTGCAGGGCACTGGGATCTCGAACGTGCCCGTGCCCGTGAAGCTCGGCACGATCACGTCCGCCACCGCCCAGACGAGGCTGTGCGTGGTCGCCGCCCAGCGCTCGGGCGCGCCGAACAGCTCGCTCAGCAGGGCCTTCGTCTCCGGCGCATAGGAGCGCTGGGCAGGCTCGAACTGGATCTGCGTGCGCAGTGCGATCGCGAACACCTCGCGGCCCTGGGGCTCGCTCACGCCGAGTGTCAGGCTCAGCGTTGGCGCGGCCGCCTGCTCGACAGCGCGCACGCCGAGCACGGTGAACTCCGGTGCGGGCGGCGCGTCAGCATCAGGCGAGACGAGCGTTCCTACGGCAGACGTGCCGTTGCTCGAAGACGGCACGGTCACGGCGTCACCGCCTGCAAACGCAGCTCGGCGAAGAACTCCGGCACGGCGGACTCGATCGCCGCCCCGCCGGAGATGCCCGACCAGCGCGACTTGATCAGCCCGATCAGCCGATAGCACTCGTCGATCGGCACGATCGCATGCTGGGGCGGGTCGGCCATCCGGTTGACGATCAGCGCCTCCGCATCGGGCTCGAGGTCGTCCAGCACGGGATTGGTCGCCGCCAGCCGCTCCCAGGCGTCGAGCGGCAGCTCGCTTTCGGTCGCGCCCGCCGGGCTCGGGTACAGCGCCGCGATGCCACCGGCGGAGCCGCTGTTCAGGAAGAAGGCGAGCCCGATCGGGATCCCGAACGCGCTCCACGTCTCGTCGTCCAGATCGAAGTCCTCCAACCACAGCGTCCGCGTGCCGGTTGGGCGATAGGTGGCGTCGCCGGAGTGCAGCGCCAGGCAGGAGTGGCAGACGCAGAGGATCCGGCGCTCTTCGAGGTGCAACAGGTGCCGGTGCTCCGCGGGCACGTCCACCCCGCACAGCTCGCATCGCTCATCCGAGGAGGAAGTAGGGGGCAACTCGCGGTTGGACAAGCCCACCAGCTCCGCCGGTGGAGTCATCGGGAATGTCAGCGTGTTGGATGCGGATGCGGTTGTAGACGGTGGAACCATCGGCAGCGAGAACGCAGGCGCGGGCGCGGGTGTGGCCATCGGCAGCGCGACCGCGCCCGGCGCCTCGCAGGGCCCGGGCGCGGGGTGGGGATTGCTCTCCGCGACGCCCTCGACCTCCAGGCCGAGCAGGTCCGGAGCGTGCTCGTCGAGCGCCTCGCGAATCGCCAGCTCGAGCGTCGCCTGTGAGGCCGCGCAGCCGTGACAGCTGCCCTGCAGCCGCAGCCGCGCGACGCCGTCCTCGATCCCCAGCAGCTCGACGCCGCCCTCGTGCGATTCCATGTACGGGCGCACGCTGTCCAGCGCCGCCAGCACCCGCTCTTCCAGGGGCACGGGATGTAGGTCGTGCATCAACAACAGGCTCGCCACGACCCCGTCGGCGAGCAGCCGCTCGCGCAGCTCCTCGCCGGCCGGCCCGGCGTCCCGCATCACGCCGCCGATCCGCGCGAGGCCCTCGCCGTAGAGGTCCATGATCGCGCTCGTGAGATCGCCCACCAGCGCGCGCGCCCCCGGATCGGGGATCTGCTCGGAGAGCTCGATCAGCCGCTCGACGCGCTCGACCAGCGCCTCCGGCCGTGCCTCCCGAGCGGGTGGTGGGCCGCCGTTGCGAGCGCCATTCGCCTCCGGCCTTGCGGTGGATGTCTCGATCGTGGCCATGCCCGAACCCCGCTCAGCACATCCCCGTCGGCGTGTGCTGAACCTTGCGCACCGGGCCGCCGCGATGGTCGTACATGTGCACTCCGCACGGCAGGCACGGGTCGAACGAGCGGACCGCGCGCATGATGTCGATGCCTTTGAACTTGTCCGGCCCGTTCTCCTCGAAGATCGGCGTGTTCTGCACCGCGTCCTCATAGGGGCCGGGCGTGCCATAGACGTCGCGCGGGTTGGCGTTCCAGGGGGTCGGCGGGTAGGGCTGGTAGTTGGCGATCTTGCCGTCCTCGATCACCATGTGGTGGGAGATCACGCCGCGGGCGGCCTCGTGGAAGCCGACGCTGACGGCCTGCTCGGGGACCTTGAAGCCGTTCCAGCTTTTCGTCCGCCCGGCGCGCACCTCGACGAGCGCCTTCTTGAGGTTGTAGAGGCCGACGAGCGCCGAGTAGGCCTGGTGGTAGGAGCGCGCGCGGTCGCGCTCGATCGCGTTCGACCACTGCGGGATCTTCCACTCCAGTTCCGTCTCTCCCAGGTTCGCGGTCTTCGGCAGAACCATCTGGATCGACTCGCCGGTCGCCTTCAGGTAGCCGAGGTCGACGAGCCCGGCCTTGGCCGTGACCCACTGGCGCGCGAACGGGCCGCCGCCGGTGTCGGTCGCGACGTGGATGTCGTTGCGCGCGTCGTACATCCGCGGCGAGGTGACCCAGCTGTACTTGTCGGCGAAGTCGCGCTTTTGGGGCTTGGGCAGCGTGGTCTTGTTCCAGGGGTGGTTCTTGTCGACCGGGTTGCCCAGAGGATCTTTGGTGACAAACGTCTGCTCGCCGGCCCAGTCGTCGAAGTAAGAGCTGCCGAGCAGGATCCGCATTGCGAGGTTGATCTCGACGAGGTCGGTCGTGATCAGCTCCCCTTTGAAGACGAGACCGGGCGTGATGAAGCGCCGCCGGCCCCAGTCGGTCATCGTGTTGTAGCCGTAGTCGACGTAGTCGGGGTCGTCGAACGCGCCCCAGCAGATGATGTCGGTGTCGCGGTAGCCGACCTGCTCGTAGCCGGGGAGCGCCTCGTAGAAGAAGTCGTAGAGGTCGTCGTGCATCGGGACGGTGCGCTTGACGTAGTCGATGTAGCGCATCAGGCGCACGTAGTAGTCGGTGCACGTCTGGTGGGTGATGTCGGCGCTGCAGCCGCCGGGCATGATCGTCGAGGGGTGCGTGTGCCGCCCGCCGAACAGGCAGTACATCTCGCGCGTGTAACGGGCCACCTGCAGGGTCTCTAAATAAAATTGCCCGGTGAAGGGGTTGAGCGCGCGCATGATGTCGGCGATCGTTTTGTAGCCGTGGATCCCAGCGTGCGGGGAGGAGGTGTTTTCCGCCTTGGCGAGCACCTCCGGGTTTGTGTCCTTGACGATCGCCTCGCAGAAGTCGACGTTGCACATGCAGTCGTTGAAGATCGCGTGGTCGAACATGTAGTCGGCGGACTCGGCCATGTTGAAGGCGTAGTCGCCGAGCTTCGGCGGCTTCACTCCATACGCCATGTTCTGGTTCAGGCACGAGCAGGTGCAGTGGTTATCGCCGCAGATCCCGCAGATGCGGCTCGTGATGAAGTGCGAGTCGCGCGGGTCGATCCCCTTCATGAAGATGTCAAAGCCGCGGAAGATCATCGAGGTGCTGTAGCACTTGAGCACCTGCCGGTTGGTGAAGTCGATCTCGGTGTGAATGCCGAGGCTGCCGACGATCCGGGTGATCGGATCCCACGACATCTCCTTGACCATCACCTTGCGCTCCTGGGGAGTCTCTACCGTCGCCATCTCGTATCCCTTTCCCTTTAAAATCTTTAATTAATCGGATTTTCTGGCGGGTCTACCAGCGCCTCGCGTAGCCGCTGGTGAGCGTCGGCCCCGGCCGGCGCCACGCCGGCTCGACGTCGTATTTGCCGGCGACATTGCGCCGGCGGAAATGACGCACGATCGGCCCGTAGCTGAACTTCATGATGTTCGCCGCCCACTCTCCGGCGGAGTCGGGGTCCATGAACGGCATGAACTTGTCGGGAAAGCCCGGCATCGTGCACGCCATGCAGATGCCGCCGACGTTCGGGCAGCCGCCGATCCCGCTCTGCCAGCCGCGTACGGGAACGTTGCACTTGACGACCGGCCCCTTGCAGCCGAGCTTGACCAGGCAGCGGTGGTCGGAGCCGTATTCGGTCGCGAAGTCGCCCTGCTCGCTGAAACCCGCGCGGTTGCAGCTCTCGCGCACGCTGCGCCCGAACAGCCACTTCGGCCGCAGCTGCTCGTCCAGTTCCGGCGCCGGCGCCTTGCCCGCGAGGTGCAAAGCCAGATACATCAACGTCTCGGTCGTGTTGTCCGGCTGGGCCGGGCAGCCGGGGATGCAGACGATCGGCAGCCCCGCTTTCGATTTCCAGTTCCAGCCGAGGTAGTCGGGCAGCCCCATCGCGCCCGTCGGGTTGTTCTTCATCGCCGGGATCCCGCCGTAGGTTGCGCAGGTGCCGACCGCCACGACCGCGGCGGCCTTCGGCGCGAGCCGGTCGACCCACTCGTTCGTCGTGATCGGCTGACCGTTCGACGGGTTGACGCCCATCCCCGCCCAGTGCCCCTCGCCGCTGAGCTGCTCGTTCGGGATCGAGCCCTCGAGGATCAGGACGAACGGGTCGAGCTTGCCGGCCTCGGCATCGAACCAGGCTTGCATGAACTCGGCGCCGTTCTCGAGCGAGAGCACGGGTGTATGCACCACCACTTTCGGCATCCCGGGGATCGCTCCCGTGATGATGTCCTCGAGCGACGGACTGGTGGCCGAGGTCATCGCGACGGAGTCGCCGTCGCAGCCCAGCCCCGTCGTCATCCAGATCACATGCGCGGTGATCTCCTCGGTCTCGTGCTGCTTCGGTGTGAACTCGACCGTGCTCATCTTTTCTCCCTCGCTCCTTTGTCGCCTGGACTCCTATAAAAATGCCGTTCATTCGACCCTTGTTCGTTACCTCGCCCTCGGATGCCGCTCATTCACCTTTGTCTTCAACTTTCCAAACCCTTAATCTCTAAATAAATAAAAAAATCCTTGCCACTCGCCGTCGCGCTCGCACGCATTCCGTTCGACTCAACAGATCCGCGGCAGCGGGTCGCCCACGAGCAGGTCCATCACCCGCCTGCCGCCAAAGGCGGTCTCCACCAACACCATCCCCGGCGGCTCGGCCCCGACTTCGCCGATCGCCGCCGCCGTCTCCCCGCCGTCGATCGAGCGCAGCGCGTCCAGCGCCCGCTCGGCCCGCTCAGGCGCGACGATCGCGACCAGCCGCCCCTCGTTGGCGACGTACATCGGGTCGATCCCGAGGATCTCCGCCGCGCCCGCGACCTCGGCCCGCACGGGCACATCGGCCTCGCGCACCGCGACGCTCACGCCGGAGGCGCGCGCCAGCTCGTTGAGCACCGAGGCGACGCCCCCGCGGGTGGCGTCGCGCAGGCAGCGCAGCGAGGGGCCGGCGGCGTCGAGCAGCGCGTCGACCGTCGGCCACAGCGAACGCGTGTCGGAGACGATCTCGGCGTCGAGCGAGAACTCGTCGCGCGCGAGCATGATCGCGGTGCCGTGCTCGCCGATCGAGCCGGACACGAGGATCCGATCGCCGGGCCGCAGCGACGTCGGCGAGAGCGCGGCGCGGTCGTCCGTCTCGCCGATGCCGGTCGTGCAGATGTACATCGCGTCCGCGTGTCCGCGTTCGACGACCTTCGTGTCGCCAGCGACGATCTGCACGCCGGCGTTGCGCGCCGCGCGCGCGATCGCCTCGACCTCGGCGCGCAGCTCCGCGGCGGGCAGGCCCTCCTCGAGGATCAGCGAGAGCGACAGCGCCAGCGGCCGCGCGCCGGCCATCGCGAGGTCGTTGACGGTGCCGTTGACCGCGAGCTCGCCGATCGAGCCGCCGGGGAAGCGAATCGGCTTGACGACGAAGCTGTCGGTCGTGAGCGCGAGCGCGGTCCCGCCGGCGGTGGTAACCCTGCCGGCGTCGGCCAGCTCCGCCAGCGCGCCGTTGCTGTCGCCCGCCCCGTCGCGACCGGCCGTGAACGCCGGCACGAACAGGCCCTCGACCAGCGCCTGTGTGGCCTTGCCGCCCGCGCCGTGGGCCATCGTGATCTGCTCGTCGCGGAACTTGATCGGCTTCGAACGCGCCGTCTCGATGATGCCGAGGATGCGCTGCTCGCGCGCGGACACCGCCTCGCGCGCGCCCGCCTCCTCGGAGATGCCAGGCGGGCGGGTCGCCATGCTCAGACCGCCTCGCGCTCGCGGGCGAAGCGCCCGTAGTTGTAGTAGGCCGCGCAGGCCCCCTCGGAGGAGACCATGCACGTCCCGATCGGCCGCTCGGGGGTGCAGGCGGTGCCGAACACCTTGCACTCGTACGGCTTGATCACGCCCTTCAAAACCTCCCCGCACTGGCAGGCCTTGGGGTCGGCGACGCGTACCCCGGGAACCTGGAAGCGCAGCTCGGCGTCGTGCTCGGCATACGCGTCGGACAGGCGCAGGCCGCTCTGGGAGATGAAGCCGAGACCGCGCCACTCGAAGTGGGGGCGCAGCTCGAACACCTCGGCGATCGCCGCAAGCGCCTGCGGGTTGCCCTCGTAGGGCACCACGCGCGTGTACTGGTTCTCGACTTCGCAGCGACCCTCGCCGAGCTGGCGCAGGATCATCAGCACCGCGTAGAGCACGTCGAGCGGCTCGAAGCCGGCGACGACCAGCGGCTTGCGGTAATCGGCTGGGATGAACTCGAACGGCCGCGCGCCGACGACCGTGCAGACGTGGCCCGGCCCGATGAAGCCGTCGAGGCGCAGATCGGGCGAGTCCAGCAGCGCCCGCAACGGCGGCACGATCGTCACGTGGCTGCACATGCAGCTGAAGTTGCGCAGACCCTCGGCCCGTGCGCGTTTGAGCGTCAGCGCGGTCGAGGGGGCGGTGGTCTCGAAGCCGATCGCGAAGAACACGACCTCGCGGTCGGGGTTCTCGCGCGCGATCCGGAGAGCGTCGAGCGGCGAGTAGACCATCCGCACGTCGGCCCCCCGCGCCTTCGCATCCAGCAGCGTGCCCTCCGATCCGGGAACGCGCAGCATGTCGCCGAAGCACGTGAAGATCACGCCCGGCTCGTGCGCGACGGCGATCCCGTCGTCGACGCGGCCCATCGGGATCACGCACACCGGGCAGCCCGGGCCGTGGACGAGCTCGACGTTCGACGGGAGCAGATCGTCGATCCCGTACTTGTAGATCGAGTGGGTGTGCCCGCCGCACACCTCCATCAGCTTGTAGTGCCGGCCGGGCTCGACGGCCGCGAGGATTTCGCCGGCGACGGCACGGCCGAGGGCTGCGTCGCGGAACTCGTCGACGTACTTCATCGCCCGCCCCCGCCCACCAGCGACGCGTCCCCGAGGTTCGCCAGCGCGACGCCGGCGTGAACCAGCAACAGATCCCCGACGGCAACCGGCTCGACCAAATCGATCGCGACACCTTCCTCATCCGCGTCGCCGCCGTCCGTCCCCGCGCAGATCGCGAGGCTCCGCTCCCGCTCGAGGCGCAGCACCCGCATCCTCACTCCCTCGTCACTGCACGTAATGCAATGACCTTGCTCGCTGCCGCAGTCGCAGCCGGAGAGGGAGTCGGGTGCGCTCACCTAGATCACGTCGCCCTCACTCGATCACGCTCGCCTTCAGCTCCTCGAGCTCGCGCTCGTAGTCGGAGCCCATGCCTTCCAGCACCAGACGGGTGGCCAGCGCCTCGTCCTCGTCGACCTTCGACATCGCGAAGCCGACATGGATCAGGACCCAGTCGCCCGGGCCAACTCCGGCACCGTCGACGTCGAGCAGGCCGATGTTCACGTTCCGCCGGACACCGGCGACATCGACCCTGGCGAGTCGGTTGGACTCGTCGACGATCTCGAGGATCTGACCAGGGATGGCCAGGCACATACAGGTTCTCTTTCCCTCGACGCGTGGCGGGCAAACATCGGGACCGTCTCCCGAACGTGCCACGTAATCCACAGTGATCTATAGCCCATTAAGCCGCGTCGCGCAAGGCAGATCATCCCAAGATTTAGATTCGTCTGTTCCGGGGCAGCGGTTCGCGCTCGACGAGCGAGCCAGACCGCGGGCGGTTCTTCGCTTGCAGCCCCCGGCAGGCGTGGATCTGTGCGTACCCTGCGGTGATGACCTACACCAACGCGCAGGCGCGCGAACAGCTGCTGCAGAGCGTCGCCCAGGCGATCGACGAGATCGCCTTCGCGCTCGCCGCGCTGGGCGAGGCCTACGAGCAGCTCGACGAACAGAGCGCGGACCGGCTCGAGCGGGAGCTGTTCAAGCCCGTACAGGCCGCCTACGGTCGCGCGCAGCGCACCTACAACGGCTTCGCCGCCCGCCACGAGCTCCCCGACCAGCAGTTCGGCCCGGCCCCCGCGGGTGCTCCCTCGCACGGCGTGAAGGGCTTCCTCGACAGCGCCGTCGACGGCGTCGCCAGGGCCGATGGCGCACTCGCGACGCTCCAGGACTCGATGCTCCCGGTCGAGGTCGGCGACCCCGAGTTGCGCGCCGGCCTGGAGGAGGTCCGCAAGCTGCTCGGCGAGGTTCCCGCCCGCGCGCGCCAGTTCGTGCGCACGCTCGGGCGTTAGCCGGCCCGCGGGCGGGAGATCTGCCGCGAAGACCGCCCGATCGGCCGCCTGTCGCCGGGAGTGCCGGGTGTTCGTGAGACCCGCCCACCGTGCCTCGCCGCGACCGCGCCGACAGCGTGCTTAGATACCGGCAGCGCGCGCCCGTAGCTCAGTGGTCAACGGTTCTCTTCGGGGAGCCAAAGAGCAGCGGTCTTTCAAGCCGCAGGCCGCGGGTTCGATTCCCGCCGGGCGCATTGTTGAAGGGGCTCAGGTGCAGGGGATTTGGGGTTGGCTGAGGCTGGCGTGGCCTTCAGGGTCCCATGGGTACCACTCGTGGGTACCAAACTGGGGCGTCAGCCGGGGCCCAGGTAGCGCGCGTGGCTTGGGCCCGGTTGTGGGGCCGTTCTGGCCCAGCACAGGCCGTGGAAGGTCAGAGCCGACTGGTCGTCTTCGAGCTACGGTGGAGATTCCAACGACCGACGGAGGACGAGCAGTGTCGACGTGTCCCGTGACTCGCCAGGCGTTGCCGGAGGAGCGGTCCGGGGTGGTGGCGACCGTCGCGGCGGCGTTTGCGGAGGACCCTGGATGGGCGTTCATCCTTGGCACGGGATACCAGCGCCTGGTAGCCCATTTCGTTGGAGCGCTATTTGACGTGAGGGTCGCCTCCCAGAACGTGTGGGTCACCGATGACCTGGCCGCGGTGGCGATGTGGGACTCCCCCGGGGAGAGCGATGCCGCGCCGGGATACGCCGAGAGCGTGTGGGCCCGCTACCGCGCAACTGCCGGTGAGGGTGCGTTCGACCGCTTGGCGCGCTACAACGACGCTGTCGCCGCCGCGTCGCCGGCAGAGCCCTACTGGTACCTCGGGGTGTTGGCCACAGATCCGGAACGTCAACGTGAGGGTCTGGCGACCGCGCTGCTGATGCCGATCCTCGACGAGGCCGACCGACTCGGCACCGCGTGCTGCCTCGAGACATCGACAGCGGAGAATCGCCGCTTCTATGAACGTCGGGGCTTCACACAGGCGACAGAGGTCGTCCTGCCGGGTGGGCCTCCTACTTGGTGGCTGCGGCGGGCTCCTATGGCGATGGCTCCGGCGTGAGTCGCCGGCCGAACGAGACAAGTGCGTTGTTAACCCAGATGGAAGACGACTCGAGCTCGAGCGTAATGCGCGCATCGTCGATGACGCCGCCGACTCGATTCCATCTGTTCTCGCTGATGCCTTCGCCCATAGAGACCGCGATGTCACGGCCTGCTTCGGTGGATTGGTCGACGCTCGCCTGCATGTCACCGTGCCGGGCGAGGAGGTTTGGGTCGCGATCGCGACTCAGGCGACGGACGGCCGCTTCGTCGAGGAGCGGCTTCGAGACGTCCTCTTCGGCTTGGTCCTGGACGCCGCGGAAGCAGAGCTTTGGGAGCCACGCGCGGACTGGCCCTCCGGTGAGCTTGCGTGGTTCGAG
Organism: uncultured Solirubrobacterales bacterium; assembly: GCA_963789675.1. GTDB lineage: Bacteria > Actinomycetota > Thermoleophilia > Solirubrobacterales > Solirubrobacteraceae > Palsa-744. The sequence continues at coordinate 38,942 of CAWBLR010000025.1, forward strand.
GTCGCTCGCCTCGGCCTGCGAGGAGAGCCACCGAGCTGATCGGAAGAGACACCGCCGACTCGCTCTACATCGGCCTCATCGGCGCCCACCGAGTATGCGAGCGTGGAGGTCTTACCGCCCAGCAGCGCCTCATGCGCACGCTCCATGCGCAGCGCAAACAGCTCGCGGTGATGCTCGACGTACTCATCGACCGCGCGCTCGACGAACTCCGCCTGCTTGAGGCCTGCCATCAACGCGGCGTAGCGGACCTTCTCCTTGGTGGCCTCATGAACCTTGATCGGGGATTGCGCTCGCATTATGGGGACTCGGTACTTCGGTACCGATGAGGGTATCAGGTGAGCCCTCAACGTCTCAGCCGGGCAGGATCGGTGCTACGCCCCTGAGCAGGGCGGCTGGCGAGAGGTAACAGGTTCGAGCCCGCCGCGCCCTTCTCCACTTCATTCCCCAAAACTTGATTCAGTAGATCGCCCCTCATGCCGCCATAATGGCGCAATGACGCGGAGTACAGCGGCAACCGGCGCAGCGGGTGCGTACTTCGTCGCCGGACAGCTCACACTCCAGGGTTGGGCGGCATCGCTGACATTCGGCAACACTCCAAGGACAGACGTGCTCGCACAGGTCGGCACTCACCGGCTCGCGGCGGCGATCCAAGTAAGACGAAGTCCGAGCGCTCAAAGGACTTCCAGCTTGGTGGGATCAGCGACTATAGCGCGCCGAACTCAAATGAGTGGGTGATACTCGTCGCACTGTGCGAAGCCGGTAGCCACGACTACTACGTGATACCTCGTGACCACGTTAGAGCGACGGTGGAAGCCTTTGAGCTTGAGATCGGGGGACGGAACTTCCTTAGCAAGCAGGAGTTCTCGGCGTACAAGGACCGCTGGGATCTGCTTGAGCACCCAGCGTGGGAGCGGCGCCATGCCAACCGGCGTCGCCAGCGACTGTGACGGAACTGGAAGCCGTCGCCAAGAGTCGGTGGCGAGAACTCAGCAGTCTGACCAAAGTCAAGGTTTGTGGCGAATGGGCCGGAGCCACCTGGCCCGCAGCACAACCTCAGGCCGTGATCTTCAGAAAGACGCCCGCACACTGGCAGGCGGTCACCTATGGCACGGCGCTGGACACTCCCGGCCACGAATACCCGCGCTCGGTGATTGAAGGGGAGCCGTAGAGCTCGCCCGAGCCGTCCATCCGCGTCGAGTGCGGCGCGTCCACGAGCGTCTACGTGAAGGTTGGAGATTCGAGTGCGGCGACCATGCGCGAGAGTTCCTCGTAGCCGCCGCCGGCGAGCACGTCGATCGGCTTGCGATGTCCGAGCGCTGTGAGTGGGCGGTTCAGCCACACCGGCACGTAGTCGGCCTCCAGCACCGCTGCCAGCCGGTCGATGATCGCCGAGAGCTCCACCAGTCGTTCTGCCCGGCGCCCGGTGGGCGCGCGGGTGCGGTGAAGCCACGCGCTGACCGTCGAGACGCCCGCTCCGGTCGCGCGAGCGATGTCGCGCTCGGTCAGCGGCGCTAGTCGCCTGATTCGGATCGCCTCGTCTGCGTAAGCCAAGCTCATGCTCCTACTGTAACAAGAAACGGAAGCAAAACAGAAGCAAGATAGAAGGCGGCCCGTGCTCAGGCGCCCTCGGCGGCCGCCCAGGCCTGCTCGGCGCCCATCAGTGGAGTGAGCGCGATGTAGACGATCTGCTCGGCGAGCTCCCCCAGCTCCCTGGTGTCGCCGCGCAGGATGTAGTCGTGCAGGAGCTCGAACACGCCGCCGACGATCGCCTCGCCGACGAGCGGCGCCGCCGGCAACGAGGGCGCGTCCTTGCCGATTCGGAGGCCAAGCAGCTGCGTGTAGAAGGCGTTCGCCTCCTCCAGCCGGTCGGCCAGGTGGGGGTAGGCGATCAGCACGTCGACGCACGCCAGATGTGCGTAGGAGGGCTCGGATGCGAGGAACTCGAGCAATGCCTGCGCGCCGGCGCGCGCTGCTTCGATCCAGCTGGACTGCCCGGCGAGCGTCTGGGTGACGAACGCGATCGCCTTCGCGTGCCCGACCTCGTAGGTCGCGAGGAACGCTTCCTCCTTGTTCGCGAAGTGCGTGTAGAACGTCTGCAGCGAGATCGCCGCCTCGCTCGCGATCTCGTCGAGGCTCAGCGCCGAGTAGCCCTTGGTGGCCGTCAGATTCGCGATCGCGTCGAAGATCCGCTCGCGCTGGTTGTAGACCACGAACGCCCGCGGCAGGTTGTGCTCGCCACGCGGCAGGCCTCGCGCGCCGACGAGCGGCCGCGGCGAGAGCGTGCCGGGCGCGCGTCCCCCGAGCGGTCGTCGCGGGGCGGTCCCGGAGCCGCGCCGGGGACTCGTCGAGCCTGCGGCACGGGCGGGCCGCGCGGGGATCGCTCGAGGCGATGGGTAGTAGAGCGCGATCCAGCTGAGCAGGTCCGGCAGCAGCTCCAGCAGTTCGCCCTTCAGCGCCCTGCTCGAGCGCTCGCTGCGCACGCGCGAGTAGAGAATCCTGCGCGTCGCGCCCACGATCGCGCGCGCCACCGGCTCGGGGACAGTCCCGCGCCCGGGAGCCCGCTCGAAGCCGTCGACGAGGAAGCGTTGCATCGCCTGAGCGCCCTCTGCCCAGCGCTGTACGCCGACCGCGCCCGCAGCGCCCATCTCCACGCACACCAGCCGCGCGCGGTCGGGACGGTCGCCGGCGGCTTCGAACAGCTCGCGCAGAAACGCCTCGAGCTGCTCGGGCCAGCTCGCGGCCGAGGCGACCGCGACGATCAGCCGGCGCTGCAGGTGCTCCACGATCGTGTCGTAGGTTGCCAGCAGGCACTCCTCCTTGTTCTGGAAGTGCTCGTAGAAGCTGCGTCGCGAGATGCCGGCGCGCGTGACGAGGTCGGAGATCGTCGTCGCCACGAAGCCGCGCTCGTTGACGGCCTCGACCATCGCCTTGAACAGGCGTTCGCGCTGATGCTCGGCGACCGTCTCGCGCGGCAGCGCCTGGGGTCCCCGTGGCAGGCCGGTACCCCGTAGCTGGCTCGATCCACGTCGCGACTCCGGCCCGGCGTCGTCTCCTGGCTTGGCGTCGTCTCCCGCCCCAGTGCTCACGAGTCCCCGCCGATCCCGGCCCGGCGTGACCGTGAGGGCTTTAGGCCCGCTCTCGGCCACGCGCCCATGTGCTCACCAATTTGACAGATTGAGTAAAACATGATTTATATGTCTGTTGCGGGAACGGAAACCCGTGCATCCAGATGTCGTTGCAGATGGGTGGCACAAGGATCGAACACGATGGAGGGGCTTGGGAGATGGGTCTGGTACGAAACGCAATCTCAGGATCGGGTGGGGGCCCGTTGGGGGATGTGGCATCCCGAGAAAGTTGGCGGGAGTTCTGTAGGAGACAGATTATTAGTTTGAACGTTCCGGCGCACGTCGGGGGCATCGACTGGACAAATCGTCCGGTCGGCCTCGCGCGATCTGGTGCGAGCGCGCGTTCGTCCGCGCCCGCGACGGCGACGGCCAGTTGGGGGGGTTCCTAGCCATGCGACTGCTCAACTGCGAGGAGCAACGGATGCTCCGTGCGCTGCACGGACGCTGGCCCTATCGGCGCTCACATTGCCGCCACGATCTGCACTGGCTGGTGCGGGTGGGGCCGCGGCGGGCGTGGTGCGGGAAGGGACGCGCGCATTCGATGGCGAGCCTGCCGCCCTACCGCCGCCGGCCGTATCCGGATTGAGCTTCCTCCGGATTGAGGATTCTCCCCGCCCTCTGCGAACACCCGCGAGCGAAACGCATTCCGATGGCGATGGCTGTCTACGTGCGGCTCGCCGCGGGCGACCGACGAGCGACCTTGCCGGCGTGTCGCGAGGCTATGTGTAGGCCCGCTGCCCAAGCGCCAGCCGGCGCTGCTCGGCGCGGCGGTCGGCCGCGGCCGCATGGGCGGCGAGGGCGTCGATCAGCCGCGGCCAGAGCACGCGCGGGAGGTCGTGGCCCATGCCCTCGATCATCGTCAGCTCGGCGCCCGCAATCGCGCGCGCCGCCGCGCGTCCACCGGAGGGCGAGACGAGCGGATCGATGCTGCCGTGGATCACGAGCGTTGGCGCCGCGATGCCCCGGAGCTCGGCGGTGCGGTCGCCGGAGGCGATGATCGCGGCGAGCTGACGTCCGGCGCCGGTGCGGTCGAGCTCGCGGTCGAAGGAGAGCCCCGCGATCTCGCGAATCCCCTCGGCGTCCCGGAGGATGCCGCGCGAGCCGACCTTCGCGAACAGCCGCGTCGCGTGCTCGATGAACGCCTCGCGCTCGGTGGGGGCATGGCGCAGGAAGATCGGGTAGATCGAGAGCGCCGGCCGTCCGACCCAGCGCCCGCCGGTGCTGGACATCATCGAGACCAGCGAGCGCACGCGCGCCGGATGCCTGGCGGCGAGCGTCTGCGCGATCATCCCGCCCATCGAGGCCCCGATCACGTGCGCGTGGTCGATCTCCAGCTGATCCATCAGGCCGACCGCGTCCGCGGCCATGTCCGCGAGCTTGTAGGGGGCAGAGACGGAGTAGCGCAGCAGCTGCAGGAGCGACGGTGGCGGACCCTGCAGGTGGGTCGAGCGGCCGATGTCGCGGTTGTCGAAGCGCACCACATGCAGCCCGCGCTCCGCGAGCTCTTCGCAGAAGTCCTCCTGCCAGGCGACCATCTGCGCGCCGAGGCCCATGATCAGCAGCGCCGCCGGATCGCCGGGGTCGCCGAAGGTCTCGTAGCAGAGGGTGATCCCGTCGCTCACCTCGCAGAACTGCTCAGACATGATCCATCGACTGTACATCGCTAGGATCGGTTCGGTGGAGCAGCCCGAGATCAGCAAGCTGTCGATCGACACGATCCGCGGCCTCGCGATGGACGCGGTGCAGAAGGCCAACGCGGGTCACCCCGGCACCGCGATGGCGCTCGCGCCGCTGGCGTACACGATCTTCGAGCGCTTCCTCCACGCGGACCCGGCCGCGCCGGACTGGCCCGACCGCGATCGCTTCGTGCTGAGCTCCGGTCACGCCTGCATGCTGCAGTACGCGCTGCTGCACCTGACCGGCTACGAGCTGGGCCTCGAGGACCTAAAGCAGTTCCGCCAGTGGGGCTCACGCACCCCGGGGCATCCCGAGCGCGGGCACACCCCCGGGATCGAGGTCACGACCGGCCCGCTCGGACAGGGCTTCGCGAACGCCGTCGGCATGGCGATCGCCGAGCGCTTCCTGGCCGAGCGCTTCAACCGCCCGGGGCAGGAGATCGTCGACCACCACACGTATGCGATCTGCTCCGACGGGGACCTGATGGAGGGCATCAGCCAGGAGGCCGCCTCGATCGCCGGGCACTTCGGGCTCGGCAAGCTCGTCGTCTGCTACGACGACAACCGCATCACGATCGACGGCTCGACGACGCTCAGCTTCGACGGCGAGAACCACGCGGCACGCCTCCAGGCCGACGGCTGGCACGTGCAGCGGGTCGCGGACTCCGAGGATCTCGACGCGCTGCAGGCGGCGCTGGCGGCGGGGCGCGACGAAGCCGAGCGCCCCTCGTTTATTTCGATCCGCTCGCACATCGCCTACCCGGCGCCGAACGCGGTCGATACCGCCGCCTCGCACGGGTCGCCGCTCGGCGAGGACGAGGTGCGCGCGACGAAGCAGGCGATGGGCTTCGATCCCGACAAGCACTTCTGGGTGGACGAGCGCGTCTACGAGCACATGAACCTGCGCGACGCGGGCGCGCAGGCACGCGGCGAGTGGCAGCAGCGCTACGAGGCCTGGCGCGAGGCCAATCCAGAGCTGACCGCGGACTGGGACCTGGCCTGGGCGGGGCGTCTGCGCGACGGCTGGCAGGGGACGTTGCCGAGCTTCGAGGCCGGCGAGAAGCTCGCCACACGCGCGGCTGGGCAGAAGGCGATGGCGGCTTTCAACGCGTACGCGCCGACGATGATCGGCGGCGCGGCTGACCTGGTCGAGTCGACGAAGACCCTGTTCGAGGGCGCCGGCGAGTTCTCGAAGGTCCACGCCGGGCGCAACGTGCCGTTCGGGATCCGCGAGCACGCGATGGGCGCGATCGTCAACGGCGCGTCCGCCCACGGCGGCATCGTCAAACCGTACGGCTCGACGTTCCTGATGTTCTCCGACTACATGCGCGGGTCGGTACGGCTGTCGGCGTTGATGGGCCTGCCGGTCGTGTGGGTCTGGACGCACGACTCGATCGGCCTCGGCGAGGACGGCCCGACGCACCAGCCGGTCGAGCACTACGCCTCGCTGCGCGCGATCCCCGAGCTGTGGGTGATCCGCCCGGGCGACGCGAACGAGACGAGCCACGCATGGCGCGTGGCGCTCGAACGCGAGGACGGTCCCGTGGCGCTGCTGCTTTCGCGCCAGGGCGTCGAGACGCTCGACCGCGCCGAGCTCGGAGCCGCGGCGGAGCTCGAGCGCGGCGGGTACGTGCTGTGGGATTCAGCCGGCGGCGATGGAGCGGGCGATCGAGAGGCGGGCGGTTCCGCGGCCGTGCCCGAGCTGATCCTGATCTCGACCGGTGCCGAGGTGCCGCTGACGCTCGCGGCCGCACGGAAGCTGGTCGCGGAGACGCAGGCGAGCGTGCGGGTGGTTTCGATGCCCTGCATCGAGCTGTTCGAAGCCCAGACGCAGGAGTACCGCGACACCGTGCTCCCCCCCGCCACGACGGCACGCTTGGCCGTCGAGCCGGGCGCGAGCATGAGCTGGTGGAAGTGGGTCGGCACGGATGGGGACGTACTCGGCCTCGACCGCTTCGGCGCCTCCGCGCCGGGGCCGAAGGTGCTCGAGGAGCTCGGCTTCAGCGTCGAGAACATCGTCGCGCGCGCCAGTGCGCTGCTTGAGCGAAAGGGCTGATCTACACATGGGACTCTCGCCTCTCGGTCACCTTTCCGCGCTCGGTCAGAGCGTGTGGATCGACTACCTCTCGCGCGAATCGATCCGCGAGGGGCACCTGCAGAAGCTGATCGACGAGGACTTCGTCGTCGGAGCGACGTCGAACCCGACGATCTTCCAGAAGGCGATGACGGCGGGGAACGCCTACGACGAGCAGCTGCGCAAAGAGGCCGGGCGTGGGAGCAACGCCAAAGAGACGTTCTGGGCGCTGGCCCAGCGCGACGTCGCCGACGCGTGCGACCTGTTCCGCCCGGTCTGGGACGGGGGCGCCGGTCGCGACGGCTACGTCTCGCTCGAGGTCGACCCCGCCCTCGCCTACGACACGCTCGCGACCTACCGCGAAGCGATCCGGATACACAAGGCCGTCGACAGGCCGAACCTGTTGGTGAAGATCCCCGCGACCAGGCCGGGCCTGGCCGCGATCGAGGACGTGATCGCGCAGGGCCACTCGATCAACGTGACGCTGATCTTCTCGCTGCAGCGCTACGCCGAGGTCGCCGAGTCCTACACGCGCGGGATCGAGCGGCTCGTCGCCGCGGGTGGAGATCCGAGCACTGTGGCATCGGTGGCGAGCTTCTTCGTCTCGCGGATCGACACCGAGGCCGATCGCCGCCTGGACGAGATCGGCGGGCACGACGAGCTCAAGGGCAAGCTCGCGATCGCCAACGCGAAGCTCGCCTACCAGCACTACAAGCGCGCGTTCGCGGGCGAGCGCTGGGAGTACCTCGCCGGCAAGGGCGCGACCCCGCAGCGCGTGTTGTGGGCGAGCACCTCGACGAAGAACCCGAACTACCGCGACACGATCTACGTCGAGGAGCTGATCGGGGCCGACACCGTGAACACGATGCCCGAGCAGACGATCCACGACTTCCAGGACCACGGCAAGCCGGCGCCCCGCCTGGAGCAGGGGCTCGCCGCGGCACGCCGGCTGCTCGAGCGGCTCGCCGCGGCCGGCGTCGACTACGACGATCTGACCGACACGCTCGAGCGCGAGGGCGTCGAAAAATTCTCCGCCTCGTCCGACGAGCTGCGGCAGGCGCTCGGCGAGAAGCAGGCCGCGCTCGCCCCGTCTCAGGAGTAGGGAATCGGGACGAGCACCCGGATTGGCAACGTGCCCGCGGGGAACGAACGGGCGTCGAGCGTGAACACGCGGAAGGTGTGCCCGCGGTAGTGGTAGGTGCCGCTCGCCGGGACGGATGAGAGCCCACCCACCCCGGGGCCGAGGCTGTTCTTGACAAGTTCGGGGTGTGCGCTGGTGGGGTTCATGTACATCAGCACGTCGAGTCCGACCAGGCGCTTGGCAAGGCGCAGGTAGCCTTCGTCGTCCTGGATCGAGAGCACGAGTTCGCCGATCCGCTTGCCGTGCAGGCGCAGCGGCGCGCTGACGGGCGCGAGCACGTACGGTCCGCCGACGTCCGCGAGCAGGTGGCCACCGGCGCTCACGCGCAGGCGCACGATGTGGCTGTGGTCGTAGACCAAGCCGACGACGGCCTTGCGCGCGGCAACGGGGTTGCGTTCGGCGACCGCCTGCAGCAGGGCGCTGTTCTGCTGCGCGTTATGGACCTGGATCAGCGCATGCGGACCAGCCTCGCCGGCATAGATCAGCGCCGCGACGCGGCTGAGCGTGTTGACGAGCGTGTCCTGCGTGCTCGCCCCGCAGAAGTGGGCGGTCGAGTCGGCGGTCCTCAACAGGTAGACGCGCAGCGAGCCGGAGGGGTAGGCGGCGGCGGGGAACGAGGCGTACTGGAAGACGGTGCCGTGCTCGGTCAGCGTGCCGGCCGGCGGGATCGTGCCCGCCGGCATCTCGAACGAGCCGTCGAGGCTGTGGCCGTCGCTCTCGCGCAGGGCGATGTCGCCCTCGACGACGCCCTTCAGCTCGGAGAGGAAGCCGAAATCGTCCCACACGCTCGCAACGAAGCTCGCGATCGGCGTTCCCGCGGCGCCGGGAATCGATCCATGCAACGGCGCCAGTGCGCCGGCGGGGCCGACGCTGGTCAGGGTCTTGCCGTCGCGCGTCACCGTCAGGTTCGTCAGGTGCCCGCCCGCGAGCAGCGCCTGCGCCGCCGCGTGCGCGGCCCCGGCATCGTCGTGTTCGATGGCTTCGCGCAGGGCGTGCGAGCCCTTGACCAGGCGCCGGGCGATTTCGGTGCGTTCGCTGGAGACGCCCTCGTCGTAGACGCGCTGCGTCACCTGGTTGAGCGTTTCGAGCACGGTCGTGCCGCAAGCGCTGGCGGTCCCGCCCAGCTGAGGATCGTCGGAGCCGCCCGCCGCGCTCGCCACGTAACCGACCGCGAGCGCGGCGAGCAGCGCCAGCGCAAACGCGGCGCGCTTGGCGCTCAGATGTGTGGCGATCCGCGAGATCATCCCCGGGACATCCTACGGGCCGAACATCGACAGGGCCGCAATCGGGTCATACTCAGCGGGTGCCCACCGTGCTGATCACCGGGGCCTCGACGGGCATCGGCCGGGCGAGTGCGCTGCGGCTGGCCGGCTCCGGCTGGACGGTGCTCGCGGGCGTGCGCAAGGCCGCGGACGGCGAGTCGCTGAGGGCCGCCGGCGGCGAGCGCATCGTCCCGATCGAACTGGACGTGACCGATGCGGCGCAGATCGCCGCGGCGTCCGCGGCGGTGGACGAGCGGGGCGGGCTCGACGCGCTCGTGAACAACGCCGGGATCGGCTTCGGCGGCCCGCTGGAGCTGGTGCCGATCGACGATCTGCGCAGCCAGCTCGAGGTCAACGTGCTCGGGCCGGTCGCCCTCACCCAGGCGCTGCTGCCGGCGCTGCGCCGCGCGCGCGGGCGGGTCCTGTTCATCTCCTCCGTCGGCGGACGCGTGGCGATGGCCTTCACCGCGCCCTACGCCGCCTCCAAGCACGCGATCGAGGCGATCGGCGATGCCCTGCGCGTGGAGCTACACAGCTCGCACGTGCAGGTCGCGCTGATCGAGCCGGGGTCGGTCGCGACGCCGATCTGGGACAAGGGGCGCGCGCAGGGCGACGGCCTGCACGTCCCTGCGGAGCTAAACGATCAGTACGGGCATGTGCCGGCGGCGATGAACAAGGTTCTGGACAGCACCGAGCGACGTGGCGTCCCGCCCGAGCAGGTGGCGGAGACGATCGAACGGGCGCTCACGGCGCGGCGGATGCGCGCACGCTATTTGATCGGCCGTGACGCGAAGGCGATGCTGCTCGCGAAGCGGCTGCTGCCTGACCACGTCTTCGACCGCGTGTCACGGCGCGTGCTCGGGGTCTGAGCGGCATCACGACGGCGGCGGGTACACCGCCAGCCACGCGAACAGGCTGGTCGTCGCCGCCTGCGTCTGCAGGCTCCCCGGCAGGGCGTCGGCCGTCGGTAGAGACGCGCCGCTCCAGGAGAGCAGGTAGAGCCCTTCGCCGTTCAGCGCATGCGCCGCGGCTTCACGGGCATTGCCGGCGGCGAGCGTGTAGAGCGTGGGGTTGTGGTCGAGCGAGTACAGCGCGAGCATCCACTGCAGGTAGATCGCGTCGTACTGCGGCGAGAAGTCGAGGATCTGCCCGAAGCGCTTCAGCGCTGTCGTCGTGAGCGGTTCGACCCGTTCGCAATCTTCTGGGTTCCCCGTCTCTTCGCAGAGCAGCGCCTGCGCGTAGATCAGGGGCGACTCGATGTAGTCGATCGGGGTTGGGTTGATGTTGCTGGCGGCATACAGGCCGTTGGTCGAGCTGAATCCGAGCGTGTTGCCCCAGAGCAGGAACTTTTCCGCCTGGCCCAGGGCGAAGGTCGAATGCGTCTGCCCGTAGATCAATGTCGCCAGCAGCGTGTCGGCGGCGAGCGCCTCACCGGCCTTGTAGGGGTGCTCGGTGTTCCACCAGATCCCCCCGCCCTGCGGATCCCAGCCGGCGGCGGCGACGTAGGCGAGCGCCCGTTCGGCATCCTTCAGCCAGCGGCGCGTGCCGGTTGCGCGGTAAGCGTTCACAAATGCGAGTCCCCACCAGCCGTTGTCGTCGAACCAGGTCTCGGTGTCGGCTTCGCGATCGCCCGGGTAGGGCGAGTAGCCGGGCAGCGGGCGCAGGCCCCGGTTCAGGTAGCGCTCGGCGCCCGCGGCAAAGCGCGTGACGGCCCGCCTGTTGGCCTGGCTTGGCTCGGCGATCGCGATCGCGTCGAGCGACTCGAACAGCGGCACGATGTCCCAGATCGTCGCCAGTGGGTAGCGTTCGCGGTCGCCCAGCTGCGCGTCGTACCAGCCGAGGCGGCGATCGCCCCAGCGCTGCTCGGCGCGCGCGACGCCCGTTTGCGCGAGGGCGAGGTAGTGCTGCTGGGTGGGTGACAGTGGCGCCGGTGTGGCCGCGCGCGCGGTTGGGGCCTTCAAGCCGGCGAGCGTTGACGTCGAGAGAATCAGGGCGAGGGCGAGCCGATTGATGTGGTTCATGTCGATCACACAACCCGAGCGCGGGTCGATCGACGCGCTCTCAACCGGCTGCCCGGTCGGGTCGATCCGGATACGGTGTAGCGCAGAGACGAGCGATGACAGACGATTCCAGGATATTCGCGGCACCTGCGGCGCCCGGCACACAGGTACCCGGTGGGCTGGCGCCCGGCGCACCTGAGCTTGGCGAGCCGGCTCCCGCCGCGCAGGCACCCGACGCCGGCACGCCGCCCGATACGCACGGCGCGCACCTGCCGGCGCCGCCATCCGAACGGGGTGCGTGGCTGGTGGCGATTGCGCTCGGCGCGGTCGGCGTGGCAGTGCTGGTGGCGGTGCTCAGCGGCGTGGTCGGACGTACGAGCACCGCTGCGTCCCACGCGGCGCCTCCCGCCGTGCTCGTGGCCGCCGTCACCCCGGCGCCGAGCGCGGCGCAGTCCGCGGGTGGGGCTTCCGCCGACGGGGTGCGCGTCGCGCGGAGTGGAAACAGCGGCACGCGGCGGGGAACGTACCACGCGGCGATCGTCGCGCGGCCATCGGGCGCGCAGCAGGCCGCGGAGTCGACGCGCCTCGTCGACGAGACCGAAACGGAAATCTCACCGCGCTGGATGGAAGGTTTCTACCCGATCTACGCCACCGCGCAGAGCACGTTCGGGGTCAACTGGCTGCTGATCGCGTCGATCCACAAGCAGGAGTCGGCGTTCTCGACCGCCCCCACCACCTACCACGGGCTGAACTTCGCCGGGTGCTGCGGGGGACCGATGCAGTTCAACGTGACCAACGGCCCGGTCAGCACGTGGGATCTCGTGAGCGACTCCTACAAGTACGGCAAACGCCCGGCGGTCTATGACCACATGACGGCGACGCACCCGTCGATCTACGACGACTTCGACGCGATCATGGCCGCCGCGCACCTGCTCTCGGCCGACGGCGCGGAATACGCGCTGAACGGCGCTGCCTGGGATGCGGCGTATGACTACTACGGTCACGATGCCACCGGCGTGAGCTATGCCGACGAGGTGCTCGCGCGCGCGATCGGCTGGTCCCAGCACTCCTTCTGCATCAACTGCGGCGTCGAAGCAGGGATGGTCGAAGCAGTGCAGGCCGCCTACGGCGCGCCGGTGCTGGCGGCGCTCGAAGCCGAAGCGAAACCGCAGGCGGTCACCGCCCGCGCCGTCAAACGCCGCGCCTGATCATCCAGCGTCCTGACGGTCGGAGGGCAAGCGATGCAAGGACGCACCGAGCGAAGTGTGCTCTGCACATGAGCGAGGGAGGACGCAGCAGCGCGCCGCCATCCGACCGTCAGGTCAGGCGGCGCTGGCCTGCGCGATCAGCTCGCCCGCGACGCGATCGGTCGCGCCGGCTGTCCCACCGAGCAGGCGCCGGGACAGCTGGGCGCGCCGGAAGTAGAGCGGTGCGTCGTGCTCCCAGGTGGCGCCGATGCCGCCGTGCACGGAGATCATCGTGCGCGCCGCCTGGTCGAGCGCACGGCCGGCCACCGAGCGTGCGGCGGCCGCCGCGAGCGGGAACTCCTGCGGCGCGCCGTGGCGCGACCAGCCGGCGTAGTAGAGCAACGAGCGGCCGTTCTCGAGCTGGCGCAGAACCTCGGTGAGGGAGTGCTTGACCGCCTGGTATGAGCCGATCGCGCGGCCGAACGTGAACCGCTCCTTGGCGTAGGCGACCGAGACGTCCAGCGCCGTTTCGACGCTGCCGAGCGACTCGGCGGCGATCAGCGCCTGGGCGATGTGCCAGGCCGCGGCGAGGGACTCCTCGGGGGCGTCAAGGACGATGGCGGGGGAGTCGGTGAACGAGACATGGCCAAGCGATCTGGTCGCGTCGTAACGGGTGACCGGCTGCACCTCCACGCCGGGGGACTCGCTCAGGACCGCGATCCCGATCGGCCGGCCGTCCTGCAGGGCGACCCCGATCATGCCGCTTGCTCCCGGAGCGTCGGGGACGAACGCGAAGCGTCCGTTGACGAGCACGCGACCGTCCCCGTCTGGCGCCCCGGCGGTGGGCAGAGCCCCACGCTCCAGCCCGCTGGCCGGGTCCGTGCTCCAGCGATCGATCAGGTCGGTGGGCGGTTGGGCGGGCAGATAGGCCGCACGCTTCTCGCCGCTCGCGACATCTCCCAGCCACGAGGCGGCGTTGGGCGAGTCGTTCAGGATCGCGCTCGCGGGCAGGTGGCCCAGCAGCGGTATGCCGGCCAGTACGCGGCCGCACTCGCCGAGCACGAGCATCGCGTCGAACGCGTCCAGTCCCGCGCCGCCATGCGCCTCGTCGATCAGCAGACCGGGCCAGCCCGCCTGGATCGCGGTCGGCCACAGGTCCGGCAGCTCCGCGTTGCCGTCGAGCGCCTCGCGCGCGGCTTCGATCGTCTTGAAGCGCGAGAGCGCGCCGCGCGCGGCCTCGCGCAGGAACACCTGCTCGTCTGAGAGTGCGAGATTCATGCTGCCGCTCCTTCCTTGGAGCGGAGCTCCGAGAACGGGATGCCCTTGTCCAGACGCGGCTCCGGCGGTAGCCCGAGCACACGCTCGCCGATCGTGTTGCGCAGGATCTCTTCGGTCCCACCGGCGGACTTCAGGCCCGGGAGGAAGGAGATCATGTAGGCCCACTCGCTGTCCTGCGCGAGCGCGTCGGGCCCGACGACGTCGGTGATCAGGTCGCCGGCCTTGATCGCGCCGTTGACGATCGTGACCTTCGCGAGGCCCGCCTCGGGGCCGGGGATCTGGCCTTTCTGCAATGCCGTGAGCGTGCGGTAGCCGGTGAAGCGCACCGCGAGCAGTTCCGAGACGATCTCGCCGAGCTGGTGGCGCACCTCGGGGTCGCGGCGGGCGTGCTCGTCCGCGGCGATCGCCTGCGCGAAGCGGGTCGCGTTGTAGCCGAGGCCCTCGCCGCCGAGGCCGATCGTGACGCGCTCGAACATCAGCGTCGTCAGCGCGGTGCCCCAGCCGTTGCCGACACCGCCGACGACCGCGTCCGCGTCGACCGCGAGGTCGTCGAAGAACACCTCGTTGAACTCGGCCTCGCCGGAGATCTGGCGCAGGCCCCTGACCGTCACACCGGCGCCGTCCATCGGCACGATGAACATCGTCATGCCCTTGTGCTTGGGCACATCGGCGTCGGTGCGCGCGAGCAGCAGCCCGTAGGAAGCGAACTGGGCATTCGTCGTCCACACCTTCTGCCCGGTGATGCGCCAGCTGCCGTCGTCCTGCAGGCGCGCGCGGGTCTGCACGGCCGCGAGGTCCGAGCCGGCGGCGGGCTCGGAGAACAGCTGGCACCAGACCTCGTCGCCGTGCAGCATCGGGCCCAGGTAGCGCGCCTTCTGCTCCTCGGCGCCGTGGGCGATGATCGTCGGCCCGAGCATCCCGACGCCGATCGCGTCGAGGATCCCCGGCACCTTCGCCCGGGCGATCTCCTGGTTGCAGATCAGCTGCTCGATCGGGCCGAGCCCCTGGCCGCCGTACTCCTTCGGCCAGGTCACGCCCGCGAGCCCGGCCTCGGCGAGCTTGCCCTGCCACGCGCGCCTTGCCGCGACGATCTCGTCCTCGTCCTTCAGCGCGCCGGGGCCGGTGAGGACCGGCGCTTGGGACTTGTGCTCCTGGAGCCACGTACGGACCTGGGTGCGGTAGGCGGCCTGCTCTGGTGTGTCGTCGAGATCCACGGCTGCATCCTCCTTTGGCTGACTGACCAGTCAATCGATGAGAAGAACGGTACTCCCTTGCGGGCGAGGGCGTGTTCTTCTCAGGCGTCCGGGGGGATCGGCGGCACTTGAGGGACAGGCGCCTGGTGATAGACGCCTTCGAAGCCGCGGTTGAGCAGGTAGGCCGCCTGCGTGCCGGGGTCGGGGGAGTGCAGGAGCACGACGCCGAGGCGCACGCCGTGGCGCTCGGCGGTCGCGACCAGGCAGCGCCCGGCGGCTTCGGTTTCGCCGGTCTTCATCCCGGTCACGCCGGGGTATTTGTAGATCAGCAAAGGATTGTTGTTGTAGAGGTAGAGCTTGCCGCCCTTGATCGGGAAGGGGAGAACCGCCGAGTAGGTGTGCACGATGCTCGCGATCCGCGGCTGCTCGAGGTCGACGTGCGCGAGCAGCGCGAGGTCGGCGGCGCAGGAGAAGTTGTACTGGTCGTAGTAGCCCGACGGCGAGGAGTAGTGCGTGCAGCCCATCCCCAGCTTCGCCGCCTCGACGTTCATGCGCGCGACGAACTTGTTGACGGTGTGAGCCACGTGCTGGGCAAGCGCAACAGCGGCGTCGTTGCCCGAGGGCAGGAGCAGGCCGTAGAGCAGCGACTCGAGCTCGACGTGCCTGCCGAGCGGCAGCACCCCGACCTTCGAGCCGGGCATGTCGACGGCTTCCCTGGTGATCAGCACGGGCGCGTTCGGCGGAGCCGAGGTGACTGTCAGCAGCGCGGTCATCATCTTCGTCAGGCTCGCGATCCGCAGGCGCGCGTAGGCGTTGTGCTGCCAGAGGACCTGGCCGGTGGAGAGGTTGAAGAGGATGCCCGCGTGCGGTGGTTCGGGGAAATCGGCGTGCACGGGGTTGTTTGCCGGGTCGCCGATTCCGGTGAGGGCGAGCGCGGGCTTGCCGAGCGGCAGCCCGATCGGGGAGCGCGCCGTCGCCGTCGCCGTCGTGGTCGCGGCGGTCGCCGTACCCGTGACCCCGTGCGCCTGTGATCGGTGGTGCACCGCCGCGGTCGATTCATGGGCGGCACCTGGCCCGGCCAGGGCCATCACGCCGCCTGCTACCACGAGCACCAGCACGACGACCATCGCGAACAGCCCGCGTCTGCGTCGTCGCCGCCGTGAGGCCAGCTCGCGCCGGCGGCGACGGTGGTGGCTGGGGGTCATGAACGGTGAGGTGCTCATAGCTCTCTCCTTCGACTTCGACCAGCGCCGCCGGGGAGCCCACGCGGTTCTCCCCGAGGGTCATGACGAGACTAGCTCGCCGCGGCGCGTGAAGTGTCGGGTGAAGTGTTACTGGCGGGGAGGATTGAACAGCGCGCCGAGGACCCCGACGAGCAGCAGCAGGATGATGAACGCCGCCAGCAGGCTGCCGATCGTGAGTCCCTGTTCGAGGGCCGAGCTGATCGTCAGGAAGGCGAAGCCGAGAATGAAGACGAGCGACACGGCGAGCACGAGGGTGCGCGTCATGGCCGGCGCGATCTGATGTTGTTGCTCGGCGCGAGGATCGACGCAGACTATCCGCGAGCGAGCGGCCCCGTGCCGGGGCGTGCCTGCGGGACGTGCTGGTCGGCGTGGTAGCTGGAGCGCACCAGCGGCCCGGCCGCGACGTGGTCGAAGCCGAGCTCGTAGGCGGCGCGCTGCAGCACCGCGAACTCGTCCGGGTGCCAGTAGCGCACGACCGGGAGGTGGCGCTCGGAGGGGCGCAGGTACTGACCGACGGTCAGCACCCCGACGCCGTGCTCGCGCAGGACGGCGAAGGTCTCGACGAGCTCCTCGTGGGTCTCGCCGAGCCCGACCATCAGGCCGGACTTCGTCACGACCTCGCCTTCGCCCATCTCCCCGGCGAGGCGCAGCACGCGGCAGGAGCGCTGAAATTCCGAGCCGCGCCGCGCGACCGGGTAGAGGCGCGGGACGACCTCGACGTTATGGTTGAAGACGTCAGGGCGCTCGGCGATCACCTTCGCGAGCGGCATCTCCTGACCTTGGAAGTCGGGGGTGAGCACCTCGATCTGGCACTCGGGCGCCTGGCGGCGGACCTGGCGGATGACGCCGACGAACGCGGACGCGCCGAGGTCGGGCAGGTCGTCGCGATCGACCGAGGTGACGACCGCGTGGCGCAGGCCCATGCGCGCGATCGAGCGTGCCACCCGCGCGGGCTCGAGCGGATCGTTCCAGGTCGGCTTGCCGGTCTGCACGTTGCAGAACCCGCAGCGCCGCGTGCAGGTGTCGCCGAGGATCATGAACGTCGCGGTGCCCCGCTCCCAGCACTCGCCGACGTTCGGGCAGGCCGCCTCCTGGCAGACGGTGTGCAGGTTCTCCGACTTGATCAACGCGGTCAGCGCGCGGTAGCGTTCACCGCCGGGCGGTGGCACTTTGAACCACGGCGGCTTGCGCTCGCGCAGCGGGCGCACGTCCGAGCCGAGGATCTCGAGCACGTCCATCCCGCCGGGGTTCTTGCGCGAGCGCGTGACGTGCTCGCGCTCGGGTGCGGTCTTCGCCTCCGTGGTGGTGGGGGGTGTGGCGGTGGTAGGTGGGCTCACGCTGCTACCGCCACCCGTCGCGAAGGGGCGTGCGCGAGCGGCGCCTCGACGCCAATACGCCGCGGCGAGACCAGACGCTGGCGGCGTGAGTGCGCCTCGCAGAACGCGTGGGCGATGCGGCGGCGGAAACAGGGCACGCCGGTCGTCGCGCCGGACGGCGCCTCGCGGGCGAGGGACGTCATCGAGACGTCGGGCAGGCCGCAGGCGACGACCCAGGAGAAGGGGTCGAGGTCGTTGTCGACGTTCACCGCGAAGCCATGGGTGGAGATGCCGCGCGAGACGTGTACGCCGATCGAGGCGATCTTCCGCGGGCCGACCCACACGCCGGTGTAGTCGGGGCCCTCGTCTGAGCGTGAGTGGGCGTCGATTCCTTCCGCCTCGAGCGCGTCGATGATCGCGGCTTCCATCGCGCGCAGGTGCGAGCCGATGTCGGCGACGCCCATGATCGGATAGCCGACGAGCTGGCCCGGGCCGTGGTAGGTGACGCGCCCGCCGCGGTCGGTCGCGACGACGTCGATCCCTTTCGCGCGGTAGAAGCCCTCGCCGAACGGCAGCTCGCCCGCGCCCGTGCGCCGCCCGTGGGTGTAGACGGGTGGATGCTCGAGCAGGAGGAGCGTGTCGGGCAGCTCCTCAGCCTGCCGTCGCTCACGAACTTGCTCCTGGAGGCTGACCGCGTCGCGGTAGGGGACCGTGCCGAGGTGGCACACCCATAGCTCGTCGTGGGTCATACGCTCAGGTTAGCGCCGGGGCCAAGTGGCAAGACACGGTGCGCTTGGGTCATCCGCCGCACGTCCGATACAATTGAGGCTCGCCAGGATGAGTTCAATGGAACTGCTCATCTGATCACGAGACGGGGTCCGGTTCGTCGGGCCCCGTCTCGTTAAAGGTCGCTCCGGCGGGCTCGAGGCCGACTCCCGCCGGAGTTCGGGTGCGCTACCTCAGGTTGCGGATGACCGCAAACATGAGCGTAATCGCCAGAATGAACTCAATGTAGTCCATCCAATCACCCCCTTTCCCGGGCCGATCGGCCTCGGGTCGGCATGATCGGACAGGTGGCGATGACCCTGGCGAAGAAGCTACCGGCGGCTACGGCCGGGACAGTCGCGGCGCGAGCGCGATGGGTGCTTCTTCGAGCGGCTAATCGAGAGACCGTGAGCGATCTCGATGACCGTCGAGATCGGCAGCTACCTGCTGTTCGCGCCAGCGTCGATCGCCGCGTGTGCGGTCGCGACGATGCTCCGCCTGGTGCTTGTGCGGCTTGCACAGCAGACAGCCTGCGCGCTTGCTCTTTGGACCCTTGCGCTTGTGGTTGGCCATGTAGACAAATAGTTGCATAAACTCAGCTCAGATGACCGTCCCGGCTACGCCTTGAACGGCTCCTGTGCCAGCCCGAAGGGAGTTCCCTCCGAGTCCTTGCAGACCGCCCACCTCTCCCCGGGGTGGACGACGCTCCCGCCCAGCGATTGGACGTTCTTCAGCGCCTCGGCCATGTCGCTCACGGTGAAGTGGGGCAGCGAAAAGGAATCCCCCGGCCCACGCCCGCGCTCGTGGACACCGACCGCCGGACCGTCCAAGTCCGCGCTCAAGCTCGCCGCACACGATGTCGCGCAGGCCCATCGTGGTCGCGCCGATCTCGGCACGTATCACACGGAAGCGGCCAGCAAGCGGCTCGATCTGCTCGGCAACCTCGGCGTCAGTGAGCGACGAGCGCAGCTCAGCGCGCTCGACTACGGCTGAGATGACTGCCATGAGATGCGTCTTGCCGGTACCGTAGTTGGCCACGACAAAGATGCCCTTCGTGTCGGCGCTACCGTCGAGGCTCAAGTGCGGGAACAGCTGCCTGCCGAGCATCCGGCGCATCTGCGGTGAGATAACGAAAGTCTCAACGTCACGCCTGGCCAGATCGGCATCGTCGGCCTCCGTAAGGACCTTGATGCTGTCGATCGGCTCAAACGCGATCAGATCGCCGTACTTCATCACAGCCACCTCTCGAGCTTGTAGGGAATCTCATCCGGGAACACGGTCACGTGCGGACGAAGGACAACAGCGTCTTCCAACGCACCTTGGAAATGATCCAGACGCCCGACTTCAGAATACGTTGCGCGCGCGCCTGACAGGTCCCCAGGCCATTCCGCGATCACCGGTGGATCGCGACGAGCCAGCTCTCGCACGAGGGCCAGTGGATCGAGCGCTAGCCACGGTCGCCAAAAGAGCACATCCAGGTCGACCAGCAGCCGCTGGCCAAGAAGACGATCGCTCACGGCGCTGGCCGATAGCGGGGACTCCGTTTCAGTCAGCTCAAGCCCTACGCGGAAGGGCTTGCAGCAAAGCAGGCGCGCAAGCGTGGTCGTCACCGGAGATGTGTGCTCGTCACGCTGGATAAAGCACAGCCGACCGCGGTGCGCGCGCAGCTCCCGGATCAGCTCGACGCCCGCATCGGGCCACATCCTGTCTTCCATTGCCGTGCGAGGGTAGCTGCTTGGGGCGATAGCTCGCCGTCCAGCCCCACCGCAAAGACCCCAGATACAGCAGAAGGCTCGCTTCAAGGGCCGCTTGACATACTTGATTAAGGTGATCGGACTGTATAACATCCTAGATCAGGATGACTAACACCCCAGTAGATCGCGCTGAAGCACCGGAGGATCTCCTCCACGCCCTCGCCGACCAGCTCGCAGCCCACGACGAGCACTACACCCTTGCCGTCGTCGGCGGCTCGGCGCTGCTGGCGCTCGGGCTCATCTCACGATCCACGAGAGACGTCGACATCCTCGCGATCGTCGAGAACCACGAGCTCATATCGGCACAACCGCTCCCCGCCACCCTGCTCGATGCCGCGCATACCGTCGCTCGCGACTTCGGGCTGTCCGACGACTGGCTGAACCCAGGACCTACGTCACTGCTCGACCTCGGTCTGCCCGACGGCTTCTACGAGCGTGCGCAGCATCGAGTCTACGGTCCCGGCCTGGAGGTTCTGTTCGCATCACGCATCGACCAGATCCATCTGAAGCTCTATGCGACGGTCGATCAGGGCGCAGGCAAGCACCTCGACGACCTGGAAGCGCTGCAACCCACCGACCAGGAGCTACTCGACGCCGCTCGCTGGAGTCGCTCGCACGATCCGTCGGAGGGCTATCTCAGTGTTCTCGAGCGGGTTCTCGCCCACTTTGGAGTCGACGGTGGACAGCTCCCTTAGCCACCACCTCAGCGACCAGCTCGTAGCCTTCGCCTGGGAGGAGTGGGCGCAGATGGGGGTGCTCGCCACGCCGCACCGACGCAGCCCGTGGGCGCAGGACCCCGAGGCGCTGATCGTGTTCACGCTCGAGGTCGCGCGCGCGGACGCCCGGCTGTTCGACGAGCTGATGGACTGGCTGCTCGTCAACGAGTCGCTGCTCAGCGTCCGGCGCCTGCGCGCGATGTGTATCGACGAGACCGACCGTGCGCTCGTGGCGGCGGCGCTGGGATGGCTCGCTCGCCGGCGTCCCCGAGCACGCCTTGGCAAGCGGGAACCGACAGCGGCCGTGACGACGCTCCGGCCGCTATTTCGCTCCGAAGGGCCCGTGAGCAAGGCCGACGAGGACTTTGCAGCCGCCGGATGGACGCGCCCGCCCCTGGTCCCGTCCCACAAGTCCAGCCCGCCGGACTCGATCGCGCCGATCAACCTCGCCTTCCGGCTACGCCAGATCCTCGGCGTGGGCATCCGTGCCGAGGCCGTGCGTGTCCTGCTCACCACCGACGCTCCGTGTGTCAACGCCCAGACGCTGGCCCGATCCACGGGCTACGCCAAGCGCAACGTCCACGAGGCGCTCGTTGGCTTGAGCAACGCTGGCGTGGTGTCCGCATTTACTGTGAACGGTGAACAGCGCTACAAGGCCGACCGCCCCGCATGGGCGGCCCTGCTCGGGGGCTCCCCCGACGAGCTGCCCCCCGGCCGTGACTGGCCCCAGCTGCTCGGCGCGCTCAGACGCATTCTCCGCTGGTCCTCCCAGCTCGAGCTCGCGACGATGTCGGATTACCTGATCGCCAGTAGCGACCGCGACCTGCTCGAAGCCATTCGCCCCGACCTGGCGTTCGCCGGCATCCCCGTGGACCTCAGCCGATCGCCTGAAAACACGCTGCTCGAGCCCGAAGAAGTCATCAAGCGCCTGCTCGCGAAGATCGGTGCCGTGTAAATCGGCTTGGACCTGACCGGGCAGTTGTGCCGCTCATCTCACCTCGACTGACTGGCTCGACCGGCGTTTGGCAAGGCGGTGCAGTGCTCGATTCCCTCGATCCTTCGCGTATGTAGAAGAATCCACCCCCAACGATGCCCGCGATCATCTTCGACCTGGACGAGACGCTCCTGGATACCAGCATGTTGCGAAAGGACCGCGACCAGCGCCGCTGGCGCCAGCTCGCGGCTCGCCTCGACGAGGTCCAGTCCTACTCGGACGACAGGTCGCAACTCCAAGCCGCAGAGCTTCCGGCACGAGTCAAGGACATGGGCTTCCAGGTCGGGGTCCTCACCCATAGCCCGCGCTGGTACGCCCAGCGCCTGCTCAGCGCATTTGGGATCTCTTACGACGCCCTGATCACCGGCTCCGATGGCTACGCGCCCAAGCCCGATCCCAGCTCCTTGCGGGCGATCGCCGACGAACTCGGCGTGGCCGTCGAGGATTGCGTCATGGTCGGCGATGATGCCGCCGACATCGGGGCAGCCCAGAATGCCGGCGCTGTCAGCATCGGCGTTGCCTGGTCACGGCACGCGCCCCAGTCCTGGCGCCGCCGCTGGCCAGACGTTGCAATCGCCCGTCCGGACCGTCTCATCGACGTCCTCGACAGAGACGGTTCTCGTCTCCCGTTCGCCGAGGCGGTGCTGGCAGGAAACCGACCCCTCTGGCACTGGGGCTCATTACTACGGCTGGGCAATGGGATCTATGGCGCGGGGCACTACTACACCCAGTCCGACAGCCGGCACCCAAACGATCCGCTGTCGCGGCTCATCATTAAAGCCAAGGACGATCCGGATGCAGCCGAGCGTGTCGGTGAGCTGCTCACCGGGCTCGTCGGCACCCCGTGGAAGGGCATGGATGTAGACCTGATCACATCCGTTCCGCCGAAGCCGGACCAAACCTACGATCGCTTCGCCCCAGTGCGCGCCGCGATCGCCGCGGCGTCGGACACGATCGAGCGAGGCGATGTTCTGCGACAGCTCTTCGATGACGACGACTACAAGCATCAGCGGGCAGATGACCGCCCCGGGCGAGTGAGCGAACGCTTCGCTTCTGCCGCTCTGAACAGCGAGCGCGTCTTGCTCATCGACGACGTCATCACCAGCGGCGGACAGGCCGAGGAGTGCCGTTGTCAGATGCTGGCTCAGGGCGCCAGTCGGGTCGTCGTCCTCGCGCTGGGCGTCACGCAGGAGAGGTTGCCGCGCGCTTGTCCCGAATGCGGCGGCTTCCTGCGCTTGATCACGACCGGCCCTCGCGGCGACTTCATCGGCTGCTCCAACTTTTACCGGGGCTGCCGCTATACGGAGGAGGCGCCCTCGGTGTAGTCGTCGTCAGTCTACGCCGGCGGGCATGATCAGCATCTGTTGATCGCTGCTGAGTTCCGGCCATCCACGCGCCTGCTCCACCACCTGCACGAACTCCCCGAGATCATCGCGGCTCACCGGACGAGCGAGCGGCTGGTCACCCAAGCGAGAGCACAACGCCTTCGCGCCGCTCCACGCCGGCAGGATCGAGCACAGCTCTCGTGCGGGCCTATCCAGCAACACCCGCAGGCCCTCACTGGCGCCGTTCTCGTTGTGCGGGACGGGACAGAACAGCGGGCGTCCCTGCGTGGCCGCGAAGCGCGCCGTGTGCATCGTGCCGCTCTTCACGCCGCTCTGCGCGACGACCACGGCGACCGACAGACCGCTCTGCAGACGGTCGCGCGCAATCAGATGCTGTGGGCGAGCTTGCTCACCGAAAGGTTGCTCCGAGATCAACGCCCCACCCTCGTCGACTATCCGAGCGGCCAAAGCCCGGTTCTCCGCCGGATAGACGCTGTCGAGTCCGCCGCCCATCACCGCGATCGTGGGCGCGCCGTGCTCTAGCGCCGTCCGGTGGGCAATCGTGTCGATGCCCTTGGCTAGGCCGCTGACGATGCCCCACCCGCCATCCGCGAGTGCCGCGGTCATGTTCTCGGCCGCCGAGGTTCCGAAGACCGTGGGCTCGCGCGTACCAACGACCGCGACCAGCCGCTCGCGAGCCAGCAACTCGACGTCGCCGCGCACGTACAGCAGCGGCGTCGGGTCCGAGAGGTTGCGGAGGCGATCGGGGTAGCGCTCGTCGAAGAAGCTCACCAGCCGCACATCCGCGTCCGCGTAATCCGTCAAGCGTCGCTGCGCCAGCTCGAAGGCTACATCGACCTCGCTGCCATGTCGCTCGAGCAGTTGCTCCAGCTGCGTGGAGTGGAGCGTCGCGTTCAGCGCCGTCACGGGGCCGACCCGTGGCAAGGACTGCAGCGCCATGAATCCGGCAGCGGAGCGGAAGTCGTTCGTGACCAACGAAGTCATTGATGGTTCCGCCCGACTGCGTGTAAATCTGCAGCGCTCAGGCTGGACTCGACCAAGTGCATGATGCCTGCTCACTTTAGAGCTATGCGGAGACGGCTACGGCGTAGCGGCGCCTCCACCTCGATCTCGGCGGACACCGGCCTTCCGTCCCTCATCCTCCGGGGGTGGCTGCACGGGGCGGGGTTCGGTGACGTTTCGATCGTCGAGCTCTCGTGCGCCTCGCTCACAGCGTGAGCGCGGCGGGGGCTTCCAGCAGCTCGCGGACCCTCGCCAGGAATCGCGCCGCGTCGGCGCCGTAGAGGATGCGGTGGTCGCAGGCGAGCGTGACCGTCATCGTGGCCCGTGCCTGCACCTCCCCGTCGCGGACCACGGCGCGCGGCCCGAGCGCGCCGACCGAGAGGATCGCCGCCTGCGGCGGGTTGATGATCGCGGTGAAGGCGCTCACGCCGAACATGCCGAGGTTCGAGACCGTGAACGTGCCGCCCCCGAGCTCCGGCGGCGTGATCGAGCCGTCGCGCACGCGCCCCGCCAGCGCGCGCGTCTCGCGGGCGATCTCGCCGAGCGACTTCTGGTCGGCGTCGAACACCGTCGGCACGACCAGCGTTGCCCCCGACGGCTCATCGCTCTCGCCTGCGACCGCCACCCCGACGTTCACGCGCGAGTGCAGCTGCAGCCGCCCGTCGCGGTAGCCGCCGTTGGCGCGCGGGGACTCGCGCAGCGCCAGCGCGGATGCCTTCACGACCATGTCGTTGTACGTCGGCGCGTCGTCCTGGCCGAGCGACTTCAACTCTGTGCGCAGCGCGACGCACGCCTCCATGTCGATCTCGATCTGGAGCGTGAACTCGGGGATCGTCGCCTTCGCCTCGGCCATCCGCCGCGCGATCGTCTGCTGGGTGCGGCTGAGCTCGACGATCGTCGTCTCGCCCTTCGCGGTACTCACTCCGGCCGGGCCTGTGGCAGGCGCGCCGGGGGTGGGCGAGGTGAGTGCGGGCGGGTCGGCCGTACCCGCGCCCTCGACATCCGCCTTCACGATCCTCCCGCCGGGGCCGCTGCCGGTAAGCGTGCTCAAATCGATCTCCTTCTCCTGTGCGATTCGACGTGCGATCGGGGACGCCCGCAGGCGTTCGCTCGCTCCTGTCTCCACTACTCCTGCCGCCTCCGGCGAGACCGGCTCGACCGCAGACAGGTCATCGTGGGTTTTCCCACCAGCTGCGTGCACGTCCCCCGGCCGGAAGGCCGGCTGATCATCGTTGTTGGTCGTTGTCTGTGCCGCCGTCGCTCCAGGCACGCTCGGGCTCGGCTCGTCCTCGCCGACCCGCGCGATCGGCGCGCCGACCAGCAGCGTCTCGCCCTCGGCGGCGAGCGTCCGCAGGACCCCCTCCTGGTCGGACTCGTAGGTCATGTTCGCCTTGTCGGTCTCGATCTCGACGAGCTCCTGTCCGCGGCTGACGGTCTCGCCGTCGGCGACGAGCCAGCTGAGGATCGTGCCCTCCTCCATCGTGTCCGACAGCCTCGGCATCACGATCTCGGCCATCTAGCCTCCCGCCCGAGCTGTTGTGGTCTCCGTCGCTTCCGCATCCACTCCGCGCGGGCTGGAAGACGCAACTGCTCCCGTGTCCGCCCCCCGCGACCCCGCCGACGCCATGCGCCGGCCGAGGCTCGCGAGCGCCGCCTGCACGATCTGCGGCTCGTGCGGGAAGGCGCTGTCCTCGAGCGGCTTCGAATACGGCATCGGCACGTCGGCGCCGGACACGCGCGCGACCGGCGCGTCGAGGTCGTCGAAGGCGTGCTCGGCGATCAGCGCCGCGAGGTTCGCGCCGACGCCCCCGTGCGGCCAGCCCTCCTCGACGACGACGCAACGGTTCGTCTTACGTACGGAGGCGAGGATCGTGTCGAGGTCCAGCGGGCGCAGCGTCCGCGGGTCGATCACCTCGGCGTTCACGCCGTGCTCCTGCGCGAGCGTCTGGGCGGCCCGTTCGGCCGTCAGCGCCATCCGCGAGACGCCCACGATCGTCACATCGTCCCCCGCGCGCGCGATCCGCGCGCGGCCGAACTCGACCAGCGCATCCTCGCCGTCGGGCACCTCGCCGCGGATGCCGTAGAGCGACTCGTGCTCGATGAAGATCACGGGGTTCTCGTCGCGGATCGCCGTCTTCAACAGGCCCTTCGCGTCGGCCGGCGTCGCGGGCACGGCGACGAGCAAGCCGGGCACGTGCAGGAACATCGCCTCCAGGCAGTGGGAGTGGGTCGGCCCGAGTTGGTGGCCGGCGCCCTGGGGCATGCGGATCACGAGCGGGACCGTTACCTGGCCGCCGAACATGTAGCGGACGTGCGCGGCGCTGTTGACGATCTGGTCGAACGCGAGCAGCGCGAAGTTCACGGTCATCAGCTCGACCACCGGGCGCAGCCCGCTCATCGCCGCGCCGACGCCGATCCCGACGATCGTGTTCTCGGAGATCGGCGTATCGCGCACGCGCCGCTCGCCGAACTCCTCGAGCAGGCCGGCGGTGACCTTGAACGCGCCGCCAAAGACGCCGATGTCCTCGCCCATCAGCAGCACGCGCTCGTCGCGCGCGAGCTCCTCGCGCAGCGCCGCGTTGAGCGCCTCGCGGTAGCGCAGTTGCGCCATCAGTGGTAGGCCCCGCGAGCACGGCGATCGAGCACGTAGACGTCCTCGTACAGCGACTCCGGCGCCGGGAACGGCGAGGCCTCCGCGAACTCGACCGCCGCGTCGACCCGGGCAATTGCCCTACGGTCGAGCTCCTCGCGTCCCTGCGCGTCGAGGATCCCCTCGCGTTCGAGCAGCTCGCCGAAGGCGGGGATCGGATCGCGCTCGCGCCAGTGGGCGACCTCCTCCTTGGAGCGGTACTCCTCCGGATCGGCCATCGAATGGCCGCGGAAGCGGTAGGTGACGGCCTCGACGAGCACCGGCCGGCGGTCCTCCCGCACGCGCGCGACCGCCTCCGCGACGACCGCATGGGTGTCGAGCACGTCCATCCCGTCGCAGCGCGTCCCGGGCACGCCGAGCGACTCGCCCTTGCGCTGCAGGTCGGTCACGGCTGAGTGGCGCGCGAGCGAGGTGCCCATGCCGAACTGGTTGTTGATCACGAGGAACACGACCGGCAGCCGCCACAGCGCCGCGAGGTTGAGCGTTTCGCCGAACGTGCCCTGGTTGGAGGCACCGTCTCCGAACGTGCAGAGCGTCACGTCGTCGGTGCCGGTGTAGTCGCTGCCGAGCGCGATCCCCGACGCGATCGGCAGGTTGCCGCCGACGATCCCGTAGCCGCCCATGAAGCGTCGCTGCAGATCGAACATATGCATCGAGCCGCCATGCCCGCCGCAGCACCCGCCGACGCGCCCGAACAGCTCCGCCATCACCCGCTCGGGCTCGGTGCCGCGCGCGAGCGCGTAGCCGTGCGAGCGATAGGTTGAGACGAGGTAGTCGCTCGCCCGCAGCGCGCGCGTGCTGCCGACGATCGTCGCCTCCTCGCCGATCGACAGGTGCAAGAAGCCGCCGATCTTCGCCCGCGCATACATCTCTCCCGCGCGCTCCTCGAAGCGACGGATCAGCGTCATCGTCTGTAGCCACTCGATCGCGGTCTCCGGCTCGGGTAGGCCGGGGTGGGACTGGCCGGGGTCGGACCGAAGCTCTGCCGGCACGGTAGGCGTGCGGGTCTGCTCCGGTGCGCTGGACGTGACCTCGGGCTCCGGCTGCTGTGCCATCAATGTTCCACGGTAGCCCAGCGCGCGATGAACTCCTCGTCCTGGAGCTGCGACAGGTCCGCGCGGAGCGCCCGCGCGAGCTTCGAGGCCGCCTGGGGGGCCCGGTCCCAGAAGAGGATCACTTCGCCCGTGTCGACCTCGACGATCTCGAGATGGTCGACGCGGCTCGTGTCCGCCAGCAACGCTGGCATCAGGCCTCCGCGCGTGACGATCAGACGGTAGGCGCGGTTGGCCTTCATCGTGCTCTCTCGGCGCTCGCATGGTTCGCCGCTTCCTCGACCGCGCGCGCTCCGACGAACACCCTCGCTCCGATCCGCACCGCCGGCACGTCCGTCACACCCACATCCGCCGCGCGCGCGGTCGTGTTCGACAGCTGCTCTCTGATCGAGCGCAGCTCCGCCCCCTTGAGCACCGCGGCCGGGTGCATCTCGCAGGCCGCGGCCGCGATCACGACAAAGTCGGGATCCTCGAGCGAGCGCGCGCCGGCGTATGCCTGGCGGAAGGCGGCCTGTGCGAACGGCACCGTGCGCCCGATCGACTTGGCGTACGTGGCCACGCGCATCGCGAGCGCGCTGTCGAAAGGGAACGGGGTCGGCCACTTCAGCGGTTGCAGCCCCTGCCCGTGGGCGCTTCGCTCGATCTCCTCGCGGAAGACCTGCTCCTCGGTGCGGCAGCGGTAGGCCTCGAACGTCTCTGCGCCCGGCAGCTCCCGGGCGATCACGGGTTGCCACTCGGCGGGGCCGGCCAACACGTGCAGGACCCGCTCGGCGGCGAGATAGGCGAGGGGACTCGCGAGGTCGAAGTAGAAAGCTGCGTCCGGGTCGGGCATTCCCGCCGAGACTAGTGCGCTCGGCTCAACCGTGGATCAGCCAGCCGTCGGCCGCGCGGCCAGCCTCCATCACTGCCTCCGAGAGCGTCGGATGGCCATGGATCGTGCGCGCCACCTCGGCGAAGCCACCCTCGAGCGCGCGCACGTTGACGAGCTCCTGGATCAGCTCGGTCGCGCGGGCGCCGACGATGTGGCCGCCGAGCAGCTCGCCGTACTTCGACTCGCCGACGAGCTTCACCATCCCCGAGCGGTCGCCGTAGACGATCCCGCCGCCGACCGCGCCGTAGGGCACCTTGCCGACGATCACGTCGTAGCCCTGCTCCTTCGCCTGCGCCTCGGTCAGCCCGAAGGAGCCGACGTTCGGCGTGCAGAAGGTCGCGCGCGGGATGTCGAGGTAGGCGATCGGGTGGGTCTGCATACCCGCCGAGTCCTCCGCGGCGACCACGCCCTCGTCCGATGCCTTGTGCGCGAGCGCCGGCCCGGCGACGAGGTCGCCGATCGCGTAGACGCCCTTGCGCGAGGTGCGCAGTGCGCCGTCGACCTTCACCAGGCCGCGCTCGTCGAGCTCGACCCCGGCCTCGGCGAGGCCGAGCCCATCGATGTCGGCGCCGCGTCCGGCGGCGATCACGAGATAGTCGACCTCGGCGGTCTCCTCGCCGTAGGAGAAGCTCACGCTCCGCTCGGTTCCCTGCACGTCTTTGACCGGGGTGCCGGTGTGGACCTGGATGCCCTGGCGCTTCAGGCCCCGCTCGACCAGTCGCGAGATGTCCGCGTCCTCGGTCGGCAGCACGCGCTCGAGCGCCTCCAGCAGCAGCACCTCGCTGCCGAGCCGGGCAAAGCCCGAGGCGATCTCCGACCCCGACGCGCCGGCGCCGACGACCGCGAGGCGCGCGGGCAGCTCCGGCAGGGCCCAGGCCTGCTCGGTGCCGATCACGCGTCCGCCGAACTCGACGCCGGGGATCGCGCGCGGGACCGAGCCGGTGGCGAGGATCACGGTCTCCGTGGCGAGCGTCTGCTTGCCACCGTCGGTCTCGACGAGCACGTTGCCGTCCGCGTCGAGCGCGCCGGAGCCCTCGATCAGGTCGATCTTGTTTTTCTTGAACAGGCCGGCCACCCCACCTGTGAGCGTGGAGACGACCTTCTCGCGTCGCGCCTGCACGCCCGCGTAGTCGACTTCGACGCTCGCGACCTTCAGGCCGTACTCCTCGGCCTCGTTGATCTCCGTCAGCAGGTCAGCGGAGCGCAGCACGGCCTTCGCCGGGATGCACGCGTAGTTCAGGCAGCGCCCGCCGACCTTGTCCCGCTCGATCACCGCCGTCTTTTTCCCGAGCTGGGCGGCGCGGATCGCGGCGACATAGCCGCCCGGCCCGGAGCCGATCACGATGCAGTCGTAGCTGGTCTCTGCCATCTCGGGCCAGAGCCTATCGAAGGTCAGTGTGCGTCCAGGGGCGCTGCTCGTGCGCGCGAGCTCCTACCGTTGTTCGCTGGCCTGTATCCGCCCCATCACGCGGATCAGCTTCCAGAACAGCCACCCCCCGAGACCGACGCTCACGACGCAGATTCCCGCGGCGAGAATCGTGGAGGCGACCACGAGCGCGAGCGAGGTGACGAGGATCTGGAAGGCGAGCAGCGCCTCGAAGCCGAGCACCGCCCAGTAGCGCCGCCGGTACATGGCCAAGGCCAGCGACGCGAACACGATCGCCAGGAAGATTCCCCCGGGGACCGAGCCGCCGTGGCTGCGCAGATTGTGGTCGGTCGCGACGCCGACGACCACCGCCAGCGCGAGCAGGCCGCAGACCGCGATCGCGATGAGCAGCGCCGCGGGGCGCTCGTGCTCGCCGAGGGGCTCCAGTTTGGTGCGGAGCAGCTCTTCGCGTTGCCCGCGCTCTGGACGGCCAGGCCGTGTGTTGCCGGTTTCATCCTCGCTTGCGGCGGCATCCTCGAGCGTCGGCTCGTCCGGGCGCGCACCCGGTGTCAAAGGCTGTAGCTCAGGTTTCATCTGAGCTCGCCAACGGGTGCGCGTCGAGCAACTCGCGCAGCCCGCGTGCCGCGCGCTCGGGCTCCTCGGCGGAGGCGATCGCCCGCAGCACGCACAGCCGCCGCGCGCCCGCGCCGATCGCGTCGGGTGCGTTCGCGGCGTCGATCCCACCGATCGCGAAGAACGGCACCGATGCGTGGGCGGCGGCGTAGCGCACGAGCTCGAGCCCCACCGCGGGGCGCCCGGGCTTGGTCGGGGTGGCGTGGACGGGGCCGACGCCGATGTAGTCGACGGGCGGGCGGGCTCGATTCAGGGCCACCGCGTCGATCTCCCCCGGGGCATGGGTGGAGAGCCCGATCAACATCTCCGGCCCGACCAGCTCGCGTACCTCCGCCACCGGCATGTCGTCCTGTCCGACGTGCACGCCATCGGCGCCGACCTCGCGCGCGACGAGCGGTCGGTCGTTGACGATCAGCAGCGCGCCGAGCCGCTCGCAGAGCGCCCGCGCGGCGTTGGCGACCGCCACGAGCTGCTCGTCGGGAAGGTGCTTCTCGCGCAGCTGCACGATGTCCACGCCGCCGGCGATCGCCCCGCGCAGCAGCGCCGGCAGCGTGGCCTCGGCGGAGGTGTCGTCGGCGTTCGACCGATCGGAGATCGGCCAACAGACGAGATACAGCCGCGCGGCGGCGAGGCGAGCGCGCCGGTCGGCGCCGGTGTCTTGGACGGGCATAGATCCCCAGTCTGACAGCGGGCTAGCATCAACCCATGCCCAACCACAACGACTGCGAGGTGGATCTGGCGATCGTCGGCGGCGGCGCGATCGGCCTGGCAGTGGCCTGGCGCGCGCGGGCGAAGGGGCTGTCGGTGACGCTGCTCGAGCGTGGGGAGATCGGGCGGGGAACCTCGTATGTGGCGGCGGGGATGCTCGCGCCGGTGGCCGAGGTCGAGTTCGGCGAGGCCGGTCGTGCGGCACTCGAGCTGGGGCTGCGCTCGGCGGAGCTGTGGCCGCAGTTCGCGGCCGAGCTGGAACAGGCGAGCGGAGCGGATGTGGGGTTGCGCCGGACGGGCACGCTCGTGCTCGCCCGCGACGAGGACGAGGCGCGCGAGCTGGAGCGCCAGATCGCCTTCCGCGAATCGCTTGGCCTGCGGACGCGCCGGCTGCGGGGGAGCGAGGCTCGCGCCCACGAGCCGGCGCTGGCGCCCACGATGCGCCTGGCGCTGGAAGCTCCGGACGACCATTCGGTCGATCCGCGACTGGTCCTCGTCGCGCTGCGCCGCGCCTGTGAAGCGGCGGGGGTTCGGTTGCGCGAGCATGCCCCGGTGGCGCGGGTGGAGTTGGACGAGCTTGGCAACAGAGTGACGGGGGTTACTTGGGCGATGCGGGCGCGCAGCAGTCGAACGCCGGCGATGGGGCGAAGGCGAACGGTGGCAAGGCCGCGAGAGATACGGCCGGCGAGCTCGTATCCGCACGCCACCTGGTGATCGCCGCCGGCGCGTGGAGTGGCAACCTCGAAGGGTTGCCGGCCGAGGCGCGTGTGGCGGTACGCCCGGTGAAGGGCCAGCTCCTGCGACTACGCGACCCCGCCGGTCCGGGGTTGCTGGAGCGCGTCGTCAGGTTCGAGGGCGGCTACCTCGTCCCGCGCGCGGACGGCCGCTATGTGCTCGGCGCCACCGTCGAGGAGCGCGGCTTCGAACAGCATGCGACCGCGGGCGGTGTCTACGAGCTGCTGCGCGACGCCCACGAGCTCGTCCCGGGGGTGAGCGAGCTGCAGATCGAGGAGCTGTGCGTAGGGCTGCGGCCGGGCACGCCCGACAACCTGCCGGTGATCGGTCCGGGCGCGCTCGCGGGGTTGACGTGGGCGACGGGCCACTATCGCAACGGCATCCTGCTCGCGCCGCTGACCGCCGAGCTGGTCGTGGAGGCGCTGGCGGGGGTTGCGGCATGATCTTGCTCAATGGCGAGGGATCCGACCTGCAAGCCGGCGAGACCGTCGCGGCGGCGCTCGCGCGCCTGCGGCTGTCGCTCGACGCGCGCGGTGTCGCCGTCGCGGTCGATGGCCAGGTCGTCTCCCGCTCGAACTGGGAGACGTTCAGCGCTCCCCGCGGATGCCCGCGTCGAGGTGCTGACCGCGATGCAGGGAGGGTGAGGATGCCCGCAGCAACCGCGGACGCTCAGGCCGACCAGCTCGTGATCGCCGGGCGCACGTTCTCCTCGCGTCTCCTGCTCGGCACGGGCGGCTTTCCCTCGCTGGAGCTGATGGCCGAGGCGATCGCGCGCAGCGGCTCGCAGCTCGTGACGGTCGCGCTGCGCCGGATCGATCCGGCCGCGCGCGGCTCGCTCGTGGATGTGCTCGCCGAGGCGGGAGTCGAGCTGCTGCCGAACACCGCCGGCTGCTTCACCGCGCGCGATGCCGTCCTCACCGCGAAGCTCGCGCGAGAGGCGTTCCAGACCGACCTGGTGAAGCTCGAGGTGATCGGCGACGAGGACACGCTGCTGCCCGACGCCCCCGAGCTGCTGCGCGCGGCCGAGGAGCTCGTCGACGACGGCTTCACGGTCCTGCCCTACACGACCGACGATCCGATCCTCGCCCGGCGCCTGGTCGACGTCGGCTGCGCGGCGGTGATGCCGCTCGGCTCGCCGATCGGCAGCGGCATGGGCATTCGCAACCCCTACAACATCTCCCTGATCCGCGAAGCCGTGGAGGTGCCGGTCGTGCTCGACGCCGGCATCGGCACGGCCTCCGACGCGGCGCTGGCGATGGAGCTCGGTTGCGACGCGGTGATGGCCGCCAGCGCGATCGCCCGTGCGGAGGACCCGCTGCGGATGGCGAGCGCGATGCGCCACGCGGTCGAGGCCGGGCGCCTGGCGCGCCTGCCGGGCGGATCCCCCGCCGTACCTACGCGACGGCCTCCACGTCCGACGAGGGCCTGCCGGACTTTCGATGACGGTGATGCTGTTCAGGGGCGCGCATGCGCGCCCCTGCGGGTGGGCGCATGCGCCCACCCGGACGACGGTGCATGCACCGTCGTCTACCTATCCGACGACTTCGATCGTCCCGTTCATCGTCGCCGGGTAGTAGGTGCACTCGTAGTGGATCGTTCCCGGCTTGTCGAGCTTCAGTTCGAACGTGCCGCCTTCGCCGAAGTCGCCGGAGGAGAACTTGTAGGGACCGCCCTCGCTCGTGACGTTGCACTTCTCGGGATCGTTGTTCGTCCACTTGACCGTGCTCCCGACCTTCGCCCTGACCGTGTCGGGGTCGATCGCGATGTTGCTGTAGGCGATCTGCACGAGCCCGCTCTGCACCGGTTCGGAGGAGGACGGCGAGGCGTACTTCGGCGCCGTGTCCGCTTTCAAGCCGCCGCCGGCGCTCGACGCCGTCGAGGTCTTGACCGTCGTGGTTGTGGTCGAGCTGGAGCTGGAGCTGGATCCGCAGCCGGCCACGAGCAGCG
This sequence comes from uncultured Solirubrobacterales bacterium, assembly GCA_963789675.1. Classification (GTDB taxonomy): domain Bacteria; phylum Actinomycetota; class Thermoleophilia; order Solirubrobacterales; family Solirubrobacteraceae; genus Palsa-744. Next base: position 72,977 of record CAWBLR010000025.1, read on the forward strand.
CGCCGGCGCAGACGAGCGCGACGGGCCACGTAGACTGGCGGGCTATGCCTCTCCACTTCCTCACAGGCGCCGAGCTTAGCGCCGTCGAGCTGGACGCGCTGCTCGATCGGGCGCTCGAGCTGAAGGCCGCACCGCTCTCCTCGCGCGCGCTCGCCGGGCGGAGCGTCGCGCTGATCTTCCAGAAGCCCTCGACCAGGACCAGGCTGTCGTTCGAGGTCGGCATCGACGAGCTCGGTGGCCATCCCGTGGTGCTGCGCGCCGACGAGCTGCAGCTCTCGCGCGGAGAGTCGCTGCGCGACACCGCGCTCGTCCTCTCCCGGCACGTCTGCGCGGTGGGCGTGCGCACGGGCCCCGACGCGATGCTCGCCGAGCTCGCCGAGTACAGCGACGTGCCGATCTTCAACATGCTCACGGCCCAGCACCATCCCTGCCAGACGCTGGCCGACCTGCTGACGCTGCGCGAGGCGCTGGGCCCGGGCACCTTTAGGGGTCCCACCCGCCCGCGGATCGCCTATGTCGGCGACGGCAACAACGTCGCCCGCTCGCTCGCGCTGCTCGGCACGCTCGCGGGGCTGGACGTCGCGGTCGCCTCGCCCCCCGGCTACGCGCTGGAGGAGGACCTGGCGCTGCTCCCCGGCGCCAGCGGCTCGCTCACGCTGCACGTCGACCCGCGCGAGGCCGTGGCAGGTGCGCAGGCCGTCTACACCGACGTGTGGGTCAGCATGGGCGACGAGGCGACCGCGGACGAACGCCGCGCGGCGCTCGCGCGCTACCGCGTCGACGACGCTCTGCTCGACGCCGCCGCGCCCGGCGCCTTCGCGATGCACGACCTGCCCGCGCATCCCGGCGAGGAGATCACCGCGGAGGTCCTCTACGGCTCGCGCCAGCACGTCTGGGACCAGGCCGAGAACCGCCGCCACGCGCAGAAGGCTCTGCTCGAGCTCCTGGTGGCGTCCGCCGACGGTCCGTCATCGCAGCAGACATGACCATCGATCCACGGGTGGTTCCCGACGCCGAGGACTCGACGGGTCGTCCGGATGCTCCGGGGGCTATCGGCGTCTCCGAGGCCGCCTCCGCTGTACCCATGCAGCGCCCTCAAAGAGGGGACGAGCTCGAGCTGAGCATCGATTCGCTCGCCTTCGGCGGCGAGGGCGTCGCGCGCTGGGCGACGGCGGCTACGTCGTGTTCGTCGCCGGCGCCGTCCCGGGCGATCGCGTGCGCGCGGTCGTGCACAAGCGCAAGCGCAGCTACGCGCACGCCCGCGCCGTGGAGATCCTCGAGCCCAGCCCCGAACGGATCGCGCCGCGCGCCGGCCATCCCGGCGTCCCCTGGCAGGTGCTCCCCTACGAGCGCCAGCTCGAGATCAAGCACGCACAGGTCGATGACGCGCTGCGCCGGATCGGCCGCCTCGACGGGTTCGAGCTCGAGCAGATCGTGCCCGCGCTGGAGCAGTGGCGCTACCGGAACAAGCTCGAGTACTCCTTCGGCGGCGGGCGGGGCGGGCACGGTACTTCCGGCGCCGCGGGCGAGGGTGGTCTGGTGTGCGGGTTCCACGCCCCGGCGGGCGGCAACAGCGTGGTGGCGATCGAGGACTGCCTGCTGGCATCCGAGCGGGGCAACCTCGCGCGCGAGGTGGCGCTCGCGTGGTGCCGCGCGCAGGGCCTTGGCGCTTGGGAGCGCGATCGGGGTAGCGCGGGGCGTGGGAGTCGCGATCCCCACGATCCCCACGATGTCCACGCGAACGTAGACGCAGACCGGGAGCGCGCGGCGCGCGTAGGGGCCGCTCCGGACGGGCGCGCGCGCCTGCGCAACCTGGTCGTGCGCGAAGGCCGGCGTACCGGCAAGCTGCAGATTCGAATCGTCACGACCGACGGCGAGCTCGAGGCGGGCGCGCTCGCGCAGGCTTTGAGCGAGGCGCTGGGCGAGAGCCTCGCGGGTGTGCTGTGGACGCGCTCGCGCAGCCTCGCGGAGACGACCGCGGGCGGCGATACCGAGCTGGTGTGGGGCGAGGCCGAGTTGCCCGAGCGCCTCGGCGAGCTCGACCTGCGGATCTCCCCCGAGGCGTTCTTTCAGACGAACACGGAGATGGCCGAGCTGCTCTACGGCGTGGTCGTCGAGTACGCCGCGCTGGAGGGCTGGGAGCGCGTCTACGATCTCTACTCGGGGATTGGCACGATCGCGCTCACGCTCGCCCCGCGCGCCGGCGAGCTTTGGGGGATCGAGCTCGTCGAGGAGGCCGTCGCCGACGCGATCGCCGCCGCGCGGCGCAACGAGATCGGCGGCGTGCAGTTCTTCGCCGGCGACACCCGCCTGGCGCTGGGGGAGCTGGTCGAGCGCGCCGGGCGGCCCGACGTCGTCGTCGTCGATCCGCCGCGGGCTGGGCTATCTCAGAAAGTCGTGCGCCGGATTATCGAGGCCTCGCCGAAGCGGATCGTCTACGTGTCCTGCAATCCGACCACCCTGGCGCCCAATGCCGCTCAGCTCGTCGAGGCTGGCTGGGTCTTGAAGAAGGTCCGCCCCGTCGACATGTTCCCCCAGACGCATCACATCGAGTGCGTGGCACTCCTAGAGCGTAGTTCTGACTCCGGGTAGGCTTCGCTGGCGATGCGCGCCGTCACCATTCGCAACAAGCAGATCGTGATCGAGGAGCACCCCGATCCGGGGCCCGCCGCCGGGGAGGTGCTCGTGCGCGTGCGTGCCGCCGGGCTGAACGGCGGCGACATGATGCAGCTGCGCGGGCTCTACCCCGCGCCCCCCGGCTACCCGCAGGACATCCCCGGCATGGAGCTCGCCGGCGAAGTGGTCGCGCTCGGTGACCATCCGCCCGGGACCGAGCGCTTCGCGGTGGGGGATCGCGTGATGGCGATCGTCGGCGGTGGCGCGCAGGCCGAGTTGATGACGGTGCACGAGCGCCTGCTGATGGGGGTCCCGCGGGAGCTCGACTGGCCGGCCGCCGGGGGTCTGCCCGAGGTCTTCACGACCGCGCACGACGCCGTGTTCGTGCAGGCCGAGCTGCGTTCCGGCGAGCGGCTGCTCGTGCACGGCGGCGCCGGCGGCGTGGGCACGGCCGCGATCCAGCTGGGCCGTGCGGCCGGTGCGCGGGTGACCGCGACGGTGCGCGACGAGGGGCTACGCGAGCAGGTCGCCGCGCTCGGCGCAGAGGCGATTGCACCCGAGGGCTTCGCCGAGCACGGACCGTTCGATGTGATCCTAGAGCTCGTCGGCGCGCCGAATCTCGCTGAGAACCTCCAGGCCCTGGGCACCGGCGGGCGGATCGCCGTGATCGGCGTCCCCGCCGGCGCGAAGGCCGAGCTGAACCTGCTCGCGCTGATGGGCAAGCGCGCCCGCATCCATGGGTCGACCTTGCGCGCGCGCCCGCTGGAGGAGAAAGCCCTGAACGCGCGGCGTGTCGAGCAGGAGGTGCTGCCGCTGTTCGAGTCCGGCACCCTGCGCGTGCCCGTTGCCGAGACCTTCCCGCTCGAGCGCGCCGCCGACGCCTACGAGCGCTTCGCGTCCGGCGGCAAGCTCGGCAAGATCGTGCTCACAGTCTGACGCTGGTCTCAGTACGGCGGCTGCGCCGCGTACCAGTCGCCGAGCGTGCGGAACGCTGCCCAGAAATCACGCTTGGCGTCCTGTTCGTCCAGCGACTCGTCGATGTTCGGCACGTACAGCGCGTCGATCGTCGGCGTCAGCCGCTGGATCTCGCCCAGCCGTGCCTCCAGTGGGCGCGCGAGCGGGATCTCCATCTCGGCGAGCGCGGCGAGCGCCTCGGGGCCCATCACGACGACGATCTTTGGCTGCACGATCGCAAGCTCCTCGACGACACGCGCCACGCACGCGAAGTCAGCGAGCGACGAATCGCTCAGCGGGCACTTCACGCAGAGCGTGCCGTAGACCGCCAGCGGATCGATCGACAGCCGCTTCAAAGACTTCATCAGCGCGCCGCCGGCGCGTCCGTAGAAGGCGACGCCCTCCTCGATCTCCGAGGGTAGGGGCGCGTGCTTGAGCAGCATGATGTCCGCCTGGGGATGGCCCGAGCCGAGCACCGGCATCAGGTTCCCGCGCGGGCAGTGCGGGCATGACTGCAGCTCGCGCGTGAGCGAGTTCAGCTCGCGGATGGCGCGCTCGAGGTACTTCTCGCGGATCTCGTCATCGGTTACGGGCATCGACCCCGAGAGATTTGACGACGCTCCTACTTGTCCTTGGCGGTGCACCGAGACTTGCGCTTTCCGGGCCGGGTCGATCACGAGCCACGACCCCCGGCTCGCTTCGCACGCTTCACCCGCCTGGCCTTGCTGGCCCGCTGGGCGGAGGCGGGTCTGGCCTTCGTCTGCAGGAACTTCAGCGCCTGCACGTACAGCAGGCTGGTGGGACGCGTGAGGATGTCGGCGTCGCGCAGCGACTGCAGGAACTCCTGCGGACCGTCGAAGTCGCGCATCCGGATCCGTACCGAGCCGAGACCCTGGGCGACGTGCGAGTCCGAGCCCGCGCCCGCGACGATCCGGTACTTGGCGGCAAAGCGCGCGGCCTCCTCGTTGAACGCTCCGATCGCCACGCGCGGGTTGAAGACCTCGATCGCGTCGACGTCGTCGAGGATCTTCAGCAGGTGCTCGTAGTCGGGGACCGAGTGCATGCGATCGAACGGGTGGGGCACGTACACGAGCCCGCCCTGGCGCTTGATCTCGGCGACCGTCTCCTCCAGCGAGAGGCCGCGCGGGATCTTCTCCTCGATGAACAGCCCGATCACCTCGCCCTGCTCGGCCGTCTTGACCTCCTCGGCGACGATCACCTTGATCGGCCCCCCCGCCCCCCCCGACGGGTCGGAGGAGGCCGCGTCCGTCGCCTGTCTGCGCGCCTCGAGCGCGCCGGAGATCTCGTTGTGGTCGGTCACCGCGATCGCACCCAGTCCCTGCTCACGCGCCGTGGCCAGCAGCACCTCGACGGGCGTGGCGCAGTCGCCGGAGTGATCGGTGTGCATGTGCAGGTCGACGTCGATCAGCGGTCGCTTCGCCAGGCGCCGATGCAGCTCGCGGTCGCCGGTGGCGCTGTGTCTGCGCGCCGCCACGCCGCGATAGATCTCCTCGAGCTCGTCGGCGGCGCGTATCGCATCGGCTCTCTCGTCGAGCAGCCTGTAGTCGCCGGGGAAGTGGCGATCCATCAGCTCGGCCGTCGCGGGCAGGCTCGCCGTGCGCGCGTCGAGGCGCCCGAAGAAGGTCTCGACGAAGCGCCGCGCGACGAGCGTCGAGAGCAGCCGCTCGGTGGGCGCGTGGAAGGAGCCGACGTTGAGCGAGCGCGAGTGACGCAGCGCCGCGTTCGAGGTGCTCGGCGCGAACGGCTCGTGCACGTGGACGAAGTCGAGCGGGACGCTGCTGAGCAGCTCCTCGATCGTGCGCGCGACGTCGATCGGCAGGGCGGGCGCCCGCCGCCGGGTCGCCGTGGTCCCAGCCGGCCGTGCCGTGGTCTGCAGATCGAGCACCTCGCCGACGGCGATCACGCGCGGCGTGCCGCCGTCGGTCCCTCCCAGCAGTCCCTCTGCGCTACCCCCCGTCGCTCCCGCCGTCCGGCTTTTGCTCTCGCGCAGCGTCCTGCGCGAGGCGCGGACTTGCTCCTGCGAGCGCGACGGCGCGAGCACCAGCACGCGATGGCCGCGTGCGGAGAGCTCGCGCGTGACGCGCTCGATGTAGGCGTTGACCTCGTGCTCCCGCTCCTCCCACGGATACGGGGTCACATGGGCGATCGAGAACCGTTCCGACGAGGCCATCTGGCCCGTCATGATCACACCTTCTGCGTCACCTTCCGCGGTTTGCTCGCCGGCCGGGGCTTGGCTGCTGGAGATCCGCCCGCGGTTGCGTTGCCGGCCCGTGCCCGTCCATATTTGGCGATGAACTTCTCCGTGTCCAGCCGCGCCTGGTTGTCGGGGCGCTGGTTGTGGGGGGACTTCATCAGGTAGGAGGAGGGCCCGTCGAGCTGGCCGCCGAGCCCGTGGTTGAGCGCGAGCTTGCAGCAGCGCACGGCGTCGATCACGATCCCGGCCGAGTTCGGGGAATCCCACACCTCGAGCTTCATCTCGAGGTTCAGCGGCACGTCGCCGAAGGCCTGGCCCTCGACGCGGATGTGGGCCCACTTGCGGTCGGTCAGCCAGGGGACGTAGTCGGAGGGGCCGACGTGCACGTTCTCGGGGGCGAGCTCGTGGTCGATGATCGAGGTGACGGCGTTCGTCTTGGAGATCTTCTTCGACTCCAGGCGCTCGCGCTCGAGCATGTTGTAGAAGTCCATGTTGCCGCCGACGTTCAGCTGGGAGGTGCGCTGGATGCGCACCCCGCGCTCCTCGAACAGGCGCGCGAGCGTGCGGTGCACGATCGTGGCGCCGACCTGCGACTTGATGTCGTCGCCGACGATCGGCAGGTGCGCCTTTTTGAAGCGCTTGTCCCAGTAGTCCTCGCGGGCGATGAACACGGGGATGCAGTTGACGAAGCCGCAGCCGGCCTCGAGCACCTGCTCGACGTACCACTTGGTCGCCTGCTCGGAGCCGACGGGCAGGTAGGAGACGACCACATCGGTGTGGGTGTCCCGCAAGATCTTCACGATGTCCGCGGTCTCACCCGGTGCCTTGACGATCTTCTCTTTCAGATATTTCCCGAGCCCGTCGTGGGTCATCCCGCGATAGACGGGCACGCCCATTTTTTTGGGAACCCCGCCCGCCCCCTTCGCGAACTTCATCGTGTTGTTCTGCCCCGCCCAGATCGCCTGGCCGAGATCCTTGCCGACCTTCGTCCGGTCGATGTCGAAGGCCGCGGTGAACTCGATGTCGCGCACGTGATAGCCGCCGAGGTCGACGTGCATCAGGCCGGGAACTTCCTGGTTGGGGTCGGCGTCGCGGTAGTACTGGACGCCCTGCACGAACGCCGATGCGCAGTTGCCGACGCCGACGATCGCGACGCGGACCTTGTCGGATTGGTAGCGCGCTAGGCCGTTGCTGGAGGCGCCGTTCTTGGCGGCCGCGCCGTTGCCGTTACCGTTGCTGTGTTGTGTGGTGGGAGTCAAGTCGTATGTCCTTCCTGAAGGTTCGGGGTAACTACTCCGCGGGGTGAGCTAGGTCACACCGCGGGCTCGGACAGCTCGCGGCGCACGTGGGCGATGCGCTGGGCGACGGTGATCAGGCTGAGCGCCGCGAGTACATATACGGCGCCCTTCAGCGGCGCGAGCTGCGACCCCCCGGCGACGTCGGCGAACAGCAGGCCGATCGCGAGGATCACGACGCGCACCGGCCGCGTGGCGATCCCGACCTTGCACTCCACGCCCAGCGCCTCGGCGCGGGCGCGCGTGTAGCTGACCATCAGCGAGCTGAGCACGGCGACGACGACCGCGGCGGCCGCGACGCGATCGCCTTTCAAAGCGAAGTCCCCGGCGACGGCGGTCAGCACGACCCCCTCCTCGATGCGGTCGAGCGTCGAGTCGAGGAACGCGCCGAAGGGCGTGCCCTTGCCCGACATCCGCGAGTAGCGCCCGTCGAGCGTGTCCATCACCGAGCCGACGATGAACGCGATGCCGCCGAGGAAATAGAGCTGTTCCCACACGAGCACCGCCGCGACGAGGTTCAGCGCGAAGCCGGTGAGCGAGATCGCGTTCGGCGTCAGGCGCGACTGGATCAGGCGGTTGCGCACGAGCTCGCGCCGCTCGCCCGCGCCGATCGGGGCCCTCCCATTCGCGCGCGCCCGAGGTGCCCCTCGTCGCGCGCGGCGCGGCGGAGCCTGATGTCGCTGGGCCATCGGCGTCAGCTCGCCTGCAGGTGGGTGGTGGGACCCGCGCCGGAGAAGCGCCACACGGCGGGCCGGGCGCGCGCGAGCCAGCTCGCGCCGTAGGCGGCGAGGCCGGCGGTGAGCGCGCCGAGGATCGCGTCGAAGATGAAGTGGTTGGCGGTGGCGATGATCACGAACGCCATCAGGAACGGGTAGAGGAACCACGCGACCTTCACGACCCGGTGCCGCGCCAGGCGCGCGAGCGGCCAGCCGATCATCAGCGCGAAGCAGACGTGCATCGAGGGGACCGCGGCGTAGGGGTTGACGAGCGCGTTCAGCGCGGCGCTCGTGTGCGAGACGTGCACGCCGGTGACGTTCGCGACGGAGTCGATGAAGCCCCATTCGGGCATGAACCGCGGCGGCGCCGTCGGGAACACGGTGTAGCCGATCAGCGCGATGAACATCGCGATCACGAACATGTTGCGCACGAAGTAGAAGCTGCGGTTGTGGCGCAGGTACAGGTAGACGAGCGCCCCGACCGTGACCGTCGTCTGCGCGTTCACGTACAGCCAGCTCAGGCAGTCCATCAGCGCGCGGCTGCCGGAGGCCCATGCCTGGATCGAGGGCTCGACGAAGATATGCAGCGAGAGCTCGAGCGAGATCACGTCGCGGGCGTGGGCGAAAGCGGCGTTCGCATCGCCCTCGACCAGGCCGCGCACGAGCCGGTAGGCGAGGTAGGCCGCGCCGAACAGCGCGACTTGGCGCAGCACGTCCAGCCATCCACGGGGCAGGACGCGTGCCTGCAGGAGACGAGCACGAGCGACCACTAGGAGAAGCCTAGACGATGTAAAGAGGGCCTATCTAAGAACCATTCCCGGCCGGTCATCCAGGGGTGCAGCGGGGGCCGTGGTCGAACACCCGTCCCAGCGAGAAGTCGATCCCGACGCGTACGCTGCCCGCGCTGCGCGCCCGCACCTCGGTCCAGCCTCCGGGCGCTTCGCGCACGCAACCGTGCCCGCTGAGGATCGCCCAGTAGGGGGTGAAGCGGATCCGCACGGTGGTGTTCTCGGGGCGGGGCTCAGAGAGCGTGAACGAGTCGGTTGTGGTACTCGTCAAGGTCGCGGGCGCCTGCGCCAGGGGCGTCGCTCCGAGCACCGCGAACAGCCGCCAGTGCGCCGAGTGCCAGATTTCGCGCAGGTAGGCCGGTGGCACGGTGCCGAGCCGGTCGGGCTCATGCCTGGCTTCGGCGCCCGTCGTGCTGGGCGTGCCCGAACCTACCTCGCGCAAGAGCCGCGCCTCGCCCTTCGCCGAGTAGTCAAGCGGCGCGTCGGGCAGCGCCACGTAGGAGACGGCCTGTTCGGAGAGCCACGCGCGGTAGCGCGCGGGCGTCAGCGGCACGCTGGCTTCGTCGTAGAACAGCGCGCCGTCCTTCTGATCGAGCTGGCGCTCCCAGCCGCGCGCGAGCATCGCGTGCGGCGCCATCCAGCGTGCCTCGCCGTGGTCGACGGTGGGAACGACCTCGATCCGCACGGGGCGCGCGTCATAGCCCACGCCGAGCGCTCGCAGCTCGCCCAGCAGCGGCGTGTAGTAGGAGGCGTTCACGGCCGGGTCCGAGGCGGCCGAGGCGAAGTCCGCGACCGGGGCGTTGACCTGCCAGTAGAGGAACAGCGGCGCGAGCATCACCAGCAGGCGCGGGTGGCGCGGCGCGAGCACGCAGGCGAGGACTGGCCCCGCGAGCAGCGCTCCGAGGCGGTCGACGTTGCCGCCGACGGCCGAGGGGATCACGTAGCTGCCTAGCAGCGCTAGCGCGTACAGCAGCGTGCCCGCGAGCAGCAGGCGGTCGACCTCGCCGTGGTTGTCGGTGCGCTCGCGCAGATCGCGCAGGATCAACGCGGCGATCAGCAGGATCGCAGCGATGTCGGGGTAGAACGCCGAGGCGACGAACGGCTGCGTGCCCCCTTCGGGGAAGGCGAGCGTCAACAACGCGATCGGCGCGAGCGCGGCGAACGTGAAGGCGATCGGCCACGCGCGCGGCCACCCGTTCGCGGCGCGGCTCGTGAGCGCCCAGGCGAGCCCCGCGAGCGCGAGGAATGCGCCCGCCACGGGGCTCGCGACGGCACAGAGCACGGCCAGCGCGAGCGCCGCCGCGCGCCGGGTGAGGTTCGCACGCGGCGATCCACTCCGCCCGGGTCGATTGCCCGCGTTGCTGGAACTCGCGCCGCGAGAGTCGCTCGCGCCGCGCAGGACCACCAGTGCGCCGAGCCCGAGCGCCAGGCCGAGGTCGTAGGGGACACGGTTGGCGAGCAGTGCGAAGGACGCCCCGATCGCGAACCACACCGCCGCGATCCGCGTCGCCCGTGCCGGGAAGCAGCCGTCGATCAGCAGCGCGAACAGCGCCGTCGCGGCGACCATCGCGAGCGCGTTCAGCAGTTGCGGTCCGAGCCACGCGCCGAGCGCCGGCGCGAGCAGCGAGTAGGCGGGCAGGTGGTGCCCGCCGTACCAGGAGTTGTCCCACAGCGTGAAGCCGACGTGCGAGAAGAGCGTGCTGCGGTAGGCGGCCGCCGCGAGGTCGGTGGAGGGCGGCGCGGCGACCACGTAGACGAGACCCAAGACCGCCGTCAGGGCGCTCGCGAGCGCCCATGTGGGGACCCGCCCCAGAAATGCGCCGGGCTCGTGCTCGCTCGCGCGTTGCGCCGGCGGGGACCCGTGGAGCTCAGCACCACGCGTGCTCACGGAGTTCACCGCGCGAGGATATATACCGTGGGCCGATGCGCTCGCCGACTTGGACGCCTCCGACCCGCGCGCGGGTGCGCCGGATCCGCGATCGTCTGCGCGAGGTCTACGGCATCCCGCTGATGGCGCCGCACGGCGACCCGATCGCCGAGCTGGTGCTGACGGTGCTCTCGCAGAGCACGAACGACCGCAACCGCGACGTCGCCTACCTGCGCCTGCGCGAACGCTTTGCGACGTGGGAGGAGGTGATGCGCGCGCCGGTTGCGAAGGTCGAGGAGGCGATCCGCCCGGGCGGGATCTCGAAGGTGAAGTCGGCGCGGATCAAGGCGATCCTCGAGGCGATCGCCGAGCGATCAGGGGGTGGCGAAGCCGATGCTCAACTCGAGTCCTCCTCGCCTGAGCTGTCGTTGGACTGGCTCCCGGATGTCCCGATCGAGCAGGCGCGCGACTATCTGGTCGCCCTCCCCGGCGTCGGCCGCAAGACCGCCGCGTGCGTGCTGCTGTTCGCCTACGGCCTGCACGACGTGCCCGTCGACACGCACGTCTCGCGCGTGGGCATGCGCTTGCGTCTGCTCCAGCCGGGAGCGTCGTTCGAGCAGTTGCACGACCAGATGCTCGCGCTCACCCCGCCCGGCGAGGAGCTCGAGCTGCATGTCAACCTGCTGCGCCACGGCCGGCGCACGTGCCACGCGCGCAAACCGGCCTGCGGCGAATGCGCGCTCGCGCGGATGTGTCCGAGCCGGGGGGAGTTCGCCTGAGCGTGTGGTGGGGATCCGCAGCGTGATCTCGCTCTATCTCACACATGATTCTCCACTAGTGGGTATAAACGAGATGTAGTGGTACCCTAGTGGGTATGGCTTATGTCGTGGCGCGTCCGAAGGGGCGCTTTGAGATTCGGGAGTCGCTGCACACGCCGGATGGTCCGCGGGCGCGCAGTCTCGCCGGGTTCGATGTTCTGACCGACGAGATCCTCGCCAAGGCCGCGCGGCGGGCACAGCGACCTTTCGATGTGGAGGCGGTCCTTGCCTCGGGACGCCGAGCCGGGGCTCCGGCAAGGGTCGGTGGTGGGCGAAGGACCGGCGCTTCAGCCGGGCGGTTCGTGGAGTCCTCTCGCCGAATGGCTCGGACTTTGCAGCGTCCATCCGCAGGTGGGGCAGCGGATCCGGGGGCGGCGCTGATCGATCTGCTCGGCTTCGCCGACGCCGTCACTCGCAGCCAGCCTCCCAGGCCGTTTGCGCCGCTCGAGTTTCCGGTGCTGTCGCGGCTCGTCGAGGGCTGGCGCGACTCCGTCCGTCCCGCCTGAGGTATGAGCGCCACCGGGAGACTGGGGGCTCTCACCGGGAGGATCGTGGCGGTGCACGAGATGCTCGACTCGATGGGCGTGCTCCACCAGTTCGGCGGGGCCATCGCCCTCGCCTGGTACCGCAATCCGCGCGCCACGACCGACGTCGACCTCAACGTAACCGTCTCGCCTGAGGACGCGGCCCCCGTGCTGGGTGCCCTCACCCATCTCGGTGTAACCGTATCCCCCGCGGATCGAGCCCTGATCGAGCGAGACGGTCAGGCGCGGCTGGACTGGGGCGGGTCATACCTCGATCTATTCTTCGCCACGTTCGAGCTTCACCGGGAGATGGCCGAGCGCTCGCGCCAGGTCGAGTTCGGTCCAGTGCAGATCCCGATTCTCAGCCCCGAGCACCTGATCGTGTGCAAGGCCGTGTTCGACCGACCAAAGGACTGGCTGGACATCGAAGAGATGATCGCCTGGGGCACGGCGATCGACGCGCAGGAGACGCTCGGCTGGGTGCGAGAGATCCTTGGCGAGGACTCCGAGCAGCACGCGCGCCTAGTCGCCCTGCTGGACCCTACGTAAGGTAAGACAACCCTCTCGGCCAAGCGGGGCGGACATTCTCAGACGGCCGTCGCCCGCGAAGCGGGTTTTACGGCCGGCTGAGAATGCCGATCCCGCGCTGATCCCGCGCTACCCCCGCGGCAGCACCGCGAACGCGATCACCGCGTACTGCAGCGCCGCGGCCGCCAAAACGAGCGCGTGGAAGACCTCGTGGTAGCCGAACACCCGCGGCCACGGGTTCGGTTTGCCGCTCGCGTAGATCACCGCGCCGGCGACGTACAGCGCGCCGCCGATCGCCAGGCCCGCGGCCCCGAGCCAGCCGATTGCCGCGGGCAGCTCGCCGAAGACCGCGGCCGTGACCAGCCCGAGCAGCACGTAGACGGCCGCGAACAGCCACTTCGGCGCGTCGATCCAGGCGAGCTTGAAGATCACCCCGCCGAGCGCCCCGGCCCACAGCACGACCAGGACGGCACTCGCGAGCGTGCCCTTCAGCGCGAGCAGCGCCACGGGCGTGTAGGTGCCGGCGATCAGCACGAAGATCATCGAGTGGTCCAGCCGCCGCATCCAGCGCCGCGGCCCCGGGCGCCAGGTCACGCGGTGGTACAGCGCGCTCGTGCCCAAGAGGCCCGAGACGGCGGCGGCGTAGATGCTGGCCGCCACCCGCGCGCGCCCGTCGGAGGCCGCGAGAATCAGGCCGACGCCGCAGACGAGCGAGACGAAGAACGCATATTGGTGGGACACACCCCGCAGGCGGGGCTTGACGGGCGCGAGCGACGCCAACTCCATCCACATACGGTAACAGTTGACGGTTCATAGAAAATCTGCCACACTCCCACTTAGATTTGTTCGGGACGCGAAAACGAGCGTCCTGCCCACGGGTGCCGCTCGGGCGATCGAGCTGGGCGCGCGTCGGGCGAACTCCATCCATCTTCTTCCATAAAAAGGAGCACCACAAAATGGCTAAGACCATCGGCATCGATCTCGGTACGACGAACTCGTGCATGGCCGTGCTCGAGGGCGGCGAGCCGACCGTGATCGAGAACTCCGAGGGCGGTCGCACGACGCCCTCCGTCGTCGCCTTCACGGCCTCGGGCGAGCGGCTCGTCGGCACCGTCGCCAAGCGCCAGGCCGTGACCAACCCGCAGAACACGATCTTCTCGATCAAGCGCTTCATGGGCCGCAAGGAGGCCGAAGTCAAGGAGGAGGAGTCGATCGTCCCCTACAAGGTCGTCTCCGGCCCCAACGGCGACGCCCGCGTCGAGGCCGGTGGCGAGCAGCACTCGCCCCCCGAGATCAGCGCGATGATCCTGCAGAAGCTCAAGACCGACGCCGAAGCGTATTTGGGCGAAACGGTCGACGGCGCGGTGATCACGGTCCCCGCCTACTTCAACGACGACCAGCGCCAGGCCACGAAGGACGCCGGCAAGATCGCCGGGCTGGACGTCAAGCGCATCATCAACGAGCCGACCGCCGCCTCGCTCGCGTACGGGCTCGACAAGGAGTCCGACCAGACGATCCTCGTGTTCGACCTCGGCGGCGGCACCTTCGACGTGTCCGTGCTGGAGATCGGCGACGGCGTGTTCGAGGTCAAGTCGACCGCCGGCGACAACCACCTCGGCGGCGACAACTTCGACAAGGCGATCGTCGACTGGCTCGTGAGTGACTTCAAGAAGTCGCAGGGGATCGACCTCTCGACCGACCCGATGGCTCTGCAGCGTCTCTACGAGGCGGCCGAGAAGGCCAAGATCGAGCTCTCGACCACGCAGGAGACGCAGATCAACCTGCCCTTCATCACCGCCGACTCGTCAGGGCCGAAGCACCTCGATACGCGCCTCACGCGGGCGAAGCTCTCCGAGCTGACCTCGGATCTCCTGGAGAAGATCGTGGCGCCCGTGCGCCAGGCGATCGACGACGCCAAAGACAAGGGCGTCAAGGAGATCGAGCACGTCGTGCTGGTCGGCGGCATGACCCGCATGCCGGCCGTGCAGGAGAAGGTCAAGGACCTGACCGGCAAGGAGCCGCACCGCGGCGTGAACCCCGACGAGGTGGTTGCCGTTGGGGCCGCGATCCAGGCAGGTGTGCTCGCGGGCGACGTCAAGGATGTGCTGCTGCTGGATGTCACCCCGCTGACGCTCGGCATCGAGACCAAGGGCGGCGTGATGACGAAGCTGATCGAGCGCAACACCACGATCCCGACGCGCAAGGGCGAGGTCTTCTCGACCGCCGAGGACAACCAGCCCTCGGTCGAAATCCACGTCCTGCAGGGCGAGCGCGAGATGGCCCAGTACAACAAGTCGCTCGGCAAGTTCCAGCTCACCGGGATCCCGCCGGCGCCGCGCGGCATCCCCCAGATCGAGGTCGCATTCGACATCGACGCGAACGGCATCCTCAACGTCTCCGCGAAGGACCTCGGGACGGGCAAGGAGCAGAAGATCGAGATCAAGTCCGGGTCGGGTCTGTCGGACGAGGAGATCAAGAACATGGTCTCCGACGCCGAGTCCCACGCCGAGGAGGACGCCCGCGCACGCGAGCTCGCCGAGGCGCGCAACAACGGCGAGAACGCCGCCTACCAGGCCGAGAAACAGCTCTCCGATCTCGGCGACCAGGTAGACGCCGACTCCAAGGGCCGGATCGAGGAGTCGATCAAGGAGGTGCGCGAGTCGCTCGAGTCCGAGGATCCCGCCGCGATCAACGCCAAGACCGAGACGCTGCAGACGGCGTTCCACGCGGTGTCGGAGGCGATGTATCAGCGCGCGCAGGAGTCCGCGGCGGCGTCTGGTGGAGATGGCGCGGCGGCCGACGGTGGTAGTAGCTCCGACGGGGGGACGTCCTCCGACGAGGAGGACGTCGTCGACGCCGAGGTCGTCGACGAGCCCCAGGGCTGATCGACATGACCGATACCGATACGGGACAGACGCCGGTGGGTGGGGCGTCCGCATCTTCCTCCGGCGCTCTCGCGCCGGATGAAGCTGCTACCACCCCCTCTACAGCTGGTCATGCATCGACGCCGGGAAACGGGACCTCTGGAGAGGCTGATACCCAAACCGAGGTCGTGGAGGGCGAGGTGCTCGAGGGCGAGGTCGTCCAGGACGAGGCTGAGGAGGACGCGGTCGAGATCGAGGGCGATCTCGATGAGCTGGAGGTCCTTGCCGCCAAGCGTGACGAGTACCTCGCGCTCGCGCAACGCACGCAGGCCGACTTCGAGAACTACCGCAAGCGCGTCGCGCGCGACGCCGCCGCCGCGGCCGAGCGCGGGGTGACGAAGCTCGCGAAGGAGTTGCTGCCGGCGCTCGACAACCTCGACCGCGCGCTCGACGCCGCGGCCCAGGACGATCCGCTGCTCGACGGCGTGCGCCTCGTGCGCGGGGAACTGAGCTCGGGGCTCGCGCGCGTCGGGATCGAGTCCTTCGGGGCGGTCGGCGACACGTTCGACCCGGTCGAGCACGAGGCCGTCGCCCAGGCGCCCATGGAGGGGGCTGCGAGCGGCAGCGTGGTCGAGGTCTACCAGCCCGGCTACCGGCTGGGCGCGAGCATCATCCGCCCCGCGCGGGTGCTCGTCGCCGCGTAATCGAGGGCTGACAGATGGCATCGCGTCCCGACTACTACAAGACGCTCGGGGTCGACAAGAAGGCGACCCCCGAGGAGATCAAGAAGGCCTACCGCAAGCTCGCGCGGAAATACCACCCCGACACCAATCCGGGCGACAAGGACGCCGAGGCGAAATTCAAGGAGATCTCCCAGGCCCACGACGTGCTCGGCGACCCCGAGAAGCGCAAGCAGTACGACAGTGGCTCGGGCGCCTTCGCCTCCGGCGGCGGGCCGGGGGGCGGCTTCGGCGGCTTTGGCAACTTCGACTTCGACGCCTCCTCGATGGGCGACATCCTCTCGAACCTGTTCGGGGGATCGGGTCCCGCCCGCCCCGGTCAGGGTGGCCCTGGCGGAGCGGGCGGCAGGGCCGGCTCCGGACGCGGCGGCGCGCGCGCCCGCGTGGAGCGCGGCAACGACCTCGAGGCGCAGGTCTCGATCTCCTTCGACCAGGCGATCGCCGGCGCGCAGATCCCGCTGCAGGTGCCGATGCGGACGACCTGCCCCACCTGCCACGGCACCGGCGCGAGGCCCGGCACGACACCGATCGTCTGCCCCCGCTGCGAAGGCCGCGGCGTCGAGCCCCAGGGGCAGGGCATGTTCTCGATCTCCCGTCCGTGCTCGCGCTGCGGCGGCTCGGGGACGATCATCGAGGACCCCTGCCCGACCTGCCACGGCGCGGGCGCCGTGCGCACCGTCAAGAAGCTGCGCGTCAACATCCCCGCCGGCGTGCGCGACGGCGGGCGCATCAAGCTCGCCGGCAAGGGCGAGCCCGGGCCGGGGGGCGGGCCGCCAGGCGATCTGTATCTCGTCGTCCACGTTTCCTCCTCGCCCGTGTTCACGCGCAAGGGCAACAACCTCGAGGTCGAGGTGCCGCTTACGATCCCCGAGGCGCTGCGCGGTGCCGAGGTACAGGTGCCGACGCTGAATGGAGCAAAGACCCTGCGTGTCGCGCCGGGCACCAAGCACGGCACCGTCCAGCGCCTGCGCGGCGAGGGGCCCACCACGCCGGGCAGTGGGAAACCGCCGAAGAAGGGCGACATCCACTACCGCTTCCTGATCGACGTCCCGAAGGAGCTGAGCGAGGAGCAGGCGCAGGCCGTCGATGCGCTCGCGAAGGCGCTCGACGGCGCCGATCCGCGCGCGGGGCTGTTCGAGGGTTCCGGGGCCGGAGCCGGGGCCGGAGCCGGGGGAGCCGGGGGCGCCGGGGCCGGGGGTCACGAGGGGGCGAGCTCGTGAGTGATCCTTTTCTTTTCGTCCAGAACGCGCGCGCGCTTACGTGCGCGCGCGGGCGCACACGGTTCAACGTCTCGAGAGAAACACCGAGCCCGGCGGCGGCGAGATGACCGCCAAGCGCACGATCAAACGGGTCGAGCTCTCCGGCCAGGCCGGCCGCGTCGAGGTCGAGACCAGCCGCGGGGTGTTCATGATCTCGGTCGCCGCCGAGCTCGCGAACATGCATCCGCAGACGCTGCGCGTGTACGAGGCACGCGGCCTGATCGAGCCCAAGCGCTCGCCGAAGGGCACGCGCCTGTACTCCCAGGACGATGTCGAGCAGCTGCGGCGGATCCAGGAGCTGACGGCCGATCTCGGGCTGAACCTCGCGGGGGTCGAGCGCGTGCTCGAGCAGGAGGCGGAGTTGGAAGAGATGCACGCGCGGATCGAGCAGCTCGAGCTGGAGGCGCTGCACGCGCAGGTCAAGCTCGCCGAAGAGCTCGAGCAGGTGCGCCGCTCGTTCCGCGCCGAGCTGACGGTGCCCTACCGTGGAGGGACCGAGCTCGTGCGCACGGCCGACGCGCGCTCGCCGTTTGGTAAGCCCATCGACCGCGGAGCGGCCGATGGGGGTGTCACACCAACCGGGAGTGGCCTATAAATATGCGGGTAACAGATCTTCTGTGGAGGAGGCCCGATGTCGCCTAACGGAGCTCCCAGCCCCGCCGCCGCGCAGCAGAGCCAGCCCGAGGAGGAGCAGAGCCCGCTCGAGCGTTTCGGGCGCGACCTGACAGAGAGCGCCGAGCAGGGCAAGCTCGACCCGGTGATCGGCCGCGATGAGGAGATCCGCCGCGTGATCCAGGTGCTGAGTCGCCGCACCAAGAACAACCCCGTGCTGATCGGCGAGCCGGGCGTCGGCAAGACCGCGATCGTCGAGGGCCTCGCCCAGCGGATCGTCTCCGGCGACGTGCCCGAGTCGCTGCGCGACCGCCGCGTGATCGCCCTGGACATGGGCGCGCTGATCGCCGGCGCCGCCTACCGCGGCGAGTTCGAGGAACGGCTGAAGGGCGTCCTCAAAGAGGTCTCCGACGCCCAGGGCACGGTGATCCTGTTCCTCGACGAGCTCCACACGATCGTCGGCGCGGGCGCCGCCCAGGGCTCGGTCGACGCCTCGAACCTGCTCAAGCCGATGCTCGCGCGCGGCGAACTGCGCGCGGTCGGCGCGACGACGCTCGACGAGTACACGAAATACATCGAGAAGGACGCCGCCCTGGAGCGCCGCTTCCAGCCGGTCACCGTCGGCGAGCCGACCGTCGAGGACACGATCGCGATCCTGCGCGGGCTGAAGGAGCGCTACGAGGTCCACCACCACGTGACGATCCAGGACAACGCGCTCGTCGCCGCCGCGACGCTCTCCAACCGCTACATCGCCGACCGCTTCCTACCCGACAAGGCGATCGACCTGGTCGACGAGGCGGCCTCGAAGATCCGCATCGAGATCGACAGTCTGCCGACCGAGATCGACGAGGTCAAACGACGCGTGATGCAGCTGAAGATCGAGCTCGAGTCGCTGCGCAAGGAGAAGGACGCGGCCGCCAAGGAGCGGCGCAAGGCGCTCGAGGCGGAGGTCGCCGAGCTCGAGACGCGCGAGCGCGAGATGACCGAACAGTGGGAAAGCGAGAAGCAGGCGATCGCCGGGATCAGCCAGACCCGCGAGCAGCTCGACGCCGCGCGGATCGAGATGGAGCGCGCCGAACGCGAGGCCGACCTGCAGCGCGCCGCCGAGCTGCGCTACGGCGAGATCCCCGAGCTCGAGCGCAAGATCGCCGAATACGAATCGGCCGAGCGCGAGAGCGAAAGCGCCTCGGCGCAGGCCGATGGAGCCGACGGCGCCGGTGGGGTCGACGGCGCGGCCGATGGGGGCGGAGCGGGCGCCGCCGGCGGGGAGCGTGGGGTCGATGGGCAGGCGCCGGTGTTCCTCAAAGAGGAGGTCGACGCCGACGACATCGCCGAGGTCGTCGCGCGCTGGACCGGCATCCCGGTCAGCCGTCTGATGGAGGGCGAAACGGAGAAGCTCGTGCACATGGAGGAGCGCCTGCACGAACGCGTCGTCGGCCAGGACGAGGCGATCGAGGCGGTCGCCTCGGCGCTGCGCCGCTCGCGCGCCGGCCTGCAGGACCCGGATCGCCCGATTGGCAGCTTCCTGTTCCTCGGCCCGACGGGCGTAGGCAAGACCGAGCTCGCGCGAGCTTTGGCTGAGTTCATGTTCGACTCCCAGGACGCGATGATCAGGATCGACATGTCTGAGTACATGGAGAAACACTCCGTCTCGCGGCTCGTCGGCGCGCCCCCCGGGTACGTCGGGTACGAAGAGGGCGGCCAGCTAACCGAGGCCGTACGCAGACGTCCCTACGCGGTCGTCTTGCTGGACGAGATCGAGAAGGCGCACTCCGATGTGTTCAACACCTTGCTGCAGGTAATGGACGACGGCCGCCTCACCGACGGCCAGGGCAGGACGGTGGACTTCAAGAACACCGTTTTGATCATGACTTCAAATATCCCTGTGGGGATGGGTGCAGATGACACAGGCGACTCCAATTCGGCCCACGCCGACGCGCAATTGAGAGCGGGTCTGCTCGACTACTTCAAGCCCGAGTTCATCAACCGCCTCGACGACATCGTCCGCTTCAAGCGACTCTCCCGCGAGCAGATCTCGGAGATCGTCAACCTACAGGTCGCCCGCGTGATCGCCCGCGTCGCCGAGCGCGGCGTGGAGGTCACGCTCACCGACGATGCGCTTACCCTCCTTGGCAACCTCGGCTACGACCCGACTTACGGCGCGCGACCGCTGCGGCGCGTGATTCAGAAGCAGCTCACGGACCGGCTCGCGCTCGCGCTGTTGAAGGGGGAACTGCGTGAAGGGGATTCCGTCACCGTGGACGCGCGGGATGGAGAGCTGGCGTTGGACTGGGCGCCCGCTCAGGCAGTCTCCGCCTCGTGAGAGTCAGGCGACCGGCCGGCTGTTGCGATGAGATCAAGCGAGAGCAAGCTTGCCCGGCAGTGCCTTGGACACCGCTCGGCGCTGTGACTTGTCGAGCCGTCCGACCAGTCGGCGGATCTCCAGGGCATCGTTGAACGCCTGCAGGAAGGCGCTGTCGGAGGTGTTGGGGAGCGGCTGGCCCAGGGTCTCCTCGAACCACTGCGCCACTTCCGCCCAGCGCCACACCTTCATGCGCCCGCCCAGGTCCCCGGCGGCAGGTGGAAATCCCCCTGGTCCGCGCTTGCCGTTCACCAGCAGCCTGATGCTCTCCGGCGTGCGACCGGCCCGCGCGGCGATGTCGCTCATGCTCGCCAGGTCGTACTCGTGAACGCGAATCAGGGTCGCCTCCGGTAGGGCGTCTATCAGTTCGGCCAGCACCGTCGCAAGCGCATCGGGAAGGCTTGGGGCGATGCGGTCGAATTCGTACAGGAACGAGCCGTCCTCGTCCGGTCCCATTAGCGAAGCTTCGTCGATGCGGTCGTACAAGTCGATCGACAGGTCCTCCAGCGTCCTGCCGGGGGCGAGGAAGCGAATTGTGAAAGTGTGCTCTTTCATGGGTTTCGGTGGGCGCAGCTGTCGACGTAGCGGTTGATTCTCTTGGCCTCGTTGTCGGCGCTTCGTGGCGAGCCGTTGACGGAGAGCTGCGGACACTTGCCGGTTCTGCTTCCTGGGCAGTAGAGAATTCCCCAGTGGCCCCGGTTCGTATCGACTCGAAAACCCTGGTTCTCCGCTTGTCTGAGCGCCACCTCGACCTGCTTCTTTGGGTGCTTGGGCCTCAACGGTAGCAGGCCTGTTGTGAGTTGCCAACACTTGCATAGAAGCCAAGGGCATCGTCGGTGCGGCCGGCTGTACGCGCGCATTCCATCCTCTCCTAATCCGACGGCGCGGCACAAACGGGACAACGCTTCGGTAGATCCGGTACAACGGACGCTGAGCGCGTCACTGCGCACGAAGGCCCAAATCGGACGGAGGAGAAGCCAAATGCCCACCTACATCATGCTCTCGACCCTCACACCCGAGGGCGTGCAGACCGTGAAGAACAACCCGCAGCGGATCCAGGAGGTCAACAAAGAGGTCGAGCAGCTCGGCGCGACCGTGAAGGCGCAGTGGGCGACGCTCGGCCACGTCGACTTCATCTCGATCATCGAGGCACCGGATGAGGGCACGATGGCGAGGGTCTCGCTGGAGCTGGGCTCGCGCGGGACCGGGCGCTACGAGACGCTGTCGGCAATTCCGGTCGAGGAGTTCATTGCGTCCTTGTAGGCAGGGCGCTCCGGGTGCATCGGTGAGGGTGGATCAGGCTCGATGAAGGTTCTCGTCGTGGGCGCAGGTGGCCGCGAGCACGCGATCGTGCGCGCGCTGAAGCGCTCGCCGCAGCAACCCGAGCTGTTGTGCGCGCCGGGCAACGCGGGCATCGCCGAGGACGCGCGCGTGCTGGACGTCGCGGTGGATGACATTGACGGTTTGGTGGCTGCGGTCGAGCGCGAGGCCGTCGACCTCACGGTCGTCGGGCCGGAGGTCCCGCTAGTGGCAGGACTCGTCGACGCGCTCGTCGGGCGGGGGCACGCCGCCTTCGGCCCAAGCGCCGGCGCGGCGCGGCTGGAGGGCTCGAAGGCGTTTGCGAAGGACGCGATGGCGCAGGCCGGGGTGCCGACCGCGCGCTGGTCGCGCGTGCGCTCACTCGAAGAGGGGATCGACGCAGTACGCGAGCTCTCCAGCGAGCCAGGGTCGCCTGGCGCGGGCGTGGTGATCAAGGCCGACGGCCTGGCTGCCGGCAAGGGTGTGACCGTGGCCGACACCTCCGCCGAGGCTGAGTCGGCGCTTCGGGAGATCTTCGTCGAGGGTCGCTTCGGCAACGGTGAGGCGAGTGCGGTAGTGGAGGAGCGCCTGACCGGCGAGGAGCTCTCGCTGCTCGCGGTCTGCGACGGGGAGCGCGCCGTCGCGCTGGCGCCGGCACGCGACTTCAAGCGGATCGGCGAGGGCGACGCGGGGCCGAACACGGGCGGCATGGGCTCCTACTCGCCGGTGGCAGGGATCGACGAGGAGCGCGTGCGCGGGATCCTCGCCACCGTCCACCAGCCGCTCGTCGATCTGATGCGCGCGCGCGGCACGCCCTTCCACGGGATCCTCTACGCCGGTCTGATGCTGACGCCCGACGGCCTGCGCGTGCTCGAGTTCAACGTGCGCTTCGGCGACCCCGAGACGCAGGCGGTGCTGCCGCGGCTGCAAACCGACCTGCTCGACGTGCTGCTGCGCGCCGCGCGCCCCGGGGGCTTGGAGGGCATGCGGCTGGAGTGGTCGCCCGCCTGCGCGGTGACGGTCGTGCTGGCGAGCGCCGGCTATCCGCAGTCCTCCTCGGCGGGCGACGCGATCGCCGGGCTGGAGCAGTTTCGCGAACGCTACGGAGACGCCGGCGCCGAGCGCGCGCCCGACGGTGGGATGGCGGTCGAGCTGACGCACGCCGGCACCGCGCGCACCGCGGCGGGCGTGGTCACGGCAGGCGGGCGCGTGCTGAACGTGACCGCGCTCGGCGACGGCGCCGACTCCGCCCGCGCTGCGGCGTATGCTGCCGCCGAGATGATCTCCTTCGAGGGCATGCAACTCAGGCGCGACATTGCCGCGCATGCCGGCCGATCGGCCGACGCGACGGCGACCGGGACGGCCCGATGAGCGAGCGCGAGGCACCGGGACTCTCGCTGGCGCCGGAGCCGATGCGGGAGGCGGAAGTGCAGGCGCAGCTCGACGACATCGACGTCGACGCGCCGCGCGTGGGCATCGTGATGGGCTCGAAGAGCGATATGGAGGCGATGGAGAAGGCCGCGAAGGAGCTCGAAACGCGCGAGATCCTGCACGAGATCCGCGTGATGTCCGCACACCGCGAACCGGATGTGGTCGCCGACTACGCGAAGAACGCGCACATGCGCGGCCTGCGCGTGATCATCGCCGGCGCGGGCATCTCCGCCGCGCTGCCGGGCGCCGTCGCCGCGCACACCGACCTGCCCGTGATCGGTGTCCCCCTCTCCGGCCGCCTGACCGCCGCCGGCGGGCTCGACGCGATCCTCTCGATCGTGCAGATGCCGCCGGGCGTGCCAGTCGCCTGCGTCGGCCTCGACAACGCGCGCAACGCGGCGATTCTGGCGGCGCAGATTCTTGGGGCGTAATTGATCCCTCGCTATACCCGCCCGGAGTTGGGCCGTCTGTGGACAGACGAGGCGCGGATGGAGACCTGGCGCCGGGTCGAGGTCGCGGCTTGCGAGGAGTTGCCGGGGCTGCTCGGGGACGGGGAGGGGCCGACAGCCGCGGAGCTGGAGGCAATCCGTGGGGCGACGTTCACGGTCGAGGCCGTGAACGAACGCGAGCGAACAACCGACCACGACATGGCGGCGTTCGTCGACGTGCTCGCCGGATCGGCGGGCGAGGCGGGACGCTGGATCCATTTCGGCCTGACCTCCTCGGATGTGCTCGACACCGCGCTCGCGCTGCAGCTGAAGGCGGTCGGCGAGGTGGTCCTGCCGCGCGCCCGCGCGCTCGCCGAGGCACTCGCGAAACGCGCGCGCGAGCACGTGCGCACGCTGTGCGTGGGCCGCACGCATGGGGTGCACGCCGAGCCGACGACGTTCGGTGTGAAGCTCGCGGGGTTCGCGTTCGAGGCCGATCGCAACGCGCTGCGGCTGGAGCGCGCGTTCGCGCAGGTGGCCGTCGGGGCGGTGTCGGGCGCGGTGGGGACCTACGCGGCGACGAGCCCCGAGTTCGAGGCGCGCGTGCTGGAGCGCCTGGACATCAAGCGCGAGGACGTCTCCACGCAGGTCGTCGCGCGCGACCGCCATGCCGAGCTGCTGAGCGCGATCGCGCTCGCCGGCGCCGGGCTGGAGCGCTTCGCGACGGAGATCAGGCACCTGCAGCGCACGGAGGTGCGCGAGGTCGAAGAGCCGTTCCGCGCCGGGCAGAAGGGCTCGAGCGCGATGCCCCACAAGCGCAATCCGATCAAGAGCGAGCAGATCTCCGGGCTCGCGCGCGTGCTCCGCGGCAACGCCCAGGCCGGGCTCGAGGATGTGGCGCTGTGGCACGAGCGCGACATCTCCCACTCCTCCGTCGAGCGCGTCGTCCTGCCCGACTCGACGATCCTGCTCGACTATTTGCAGCATCGCGCGATCGCGCTCGTGGAGGGTATGAAAGTGAACGAGGAGCGGATGCTTGAGAACTTGGAGCTGACGTACGGTGCGCTGTTCTCCCAGCGGGTGCTGCTCGCGCTCGTCGCCGCCGGCTCCACCCGCGACGAGGCCTACCGGATCGTGCAGGAGCTCGCGCAGCGCGCCTGGGACCAAGGCACACCATTACGCGAGCTGCTCGCGGACGATGAGCGCGCGGTCGGCTTGGATCTCGATGCGATCTTCACCTACGACCACTACACACGCTACGCCGGGGAGATAATCCAGCGTCTCGACGGGATATCGTCCGGGCCGTGACCACGCTCGCCGACATGAAGCTGCTCGCCAAAGGGAAGGTCCGCGAGATGTACGCGCTGGACGGGCAGCGCCTGCTGATGGTCGCGAGCGACCGGATCTCGACGTACGACGCGGTTCACCCGACGCCGATCCCTGACAAGGGCAAGGTGCTGACGGGCCTGTCGGTGTTCTGGTTCGAGAAGACGAAGCAGATCGTCGCCAACCACCTGATCTCCGCGACCGAGGACGTGCCCGACGATGTCCGCGGTCGCGCACTGGTCGTGCGCAAGCTCGAGATGCTGCCGGTCGAGTGCGTCGTGCGTGGCTACATCACGGGCTCGGGCTGGAAGGACTATCAGGCCACGGGCGCCGTCTCGGGGATTGAGCTGTCGGAGGGTCTGCGCGAGTCCGAGCAACTGCCGGAGCCGATCTTCACGCCGAGCACAAAGGCCGACGTTGGCCACGACGAGACGATCGATTTCGCCCAGGCGACGGAGCTGGTCGGCGACGGCGCGCTGATGGAGAGGGTGCGCGAGAGGTCGATCGAGCTGTACGCGTTCGCCGCCGAGCACGCGCGCGAGCGCGGCGTGATCCTCGCCGACACGAAGTTCGAGTTCGGCCTCGACGAGCACGGCGAGCTGGTGGTGGGTGACGAGGTGCTGACGCCCGACTCATCGCGCTACTGGCCCGTGGACTCCTATGAGGTCGGCCGGGGCCAGCCGAGCTTCGACAAGCAGTATGTACGCGACTGGGCCGCGGGGAGCGGCTGGGACAAGCGCCCGCCCGCCCCGGAGATCCCGCAGGACGTCGTCGCGGGCACGCGCGCGCGCTACGTCGAGGCCTACGAGCTGATCACGGGCGAGCCGTTTGACGCGTGGCTGGAGCGGACCGGCGCAGACACATGAGAGCGTGCGCGGTGTTCCAAGGTCATCGATCGATCGCGGCGGACGCATGACCACGCGCGGCGCACCGATCCTCCCGCCGGCCGTGGCGTCCGATACGCGATGAGGGCCCGCGTGCTGATCCGCCCGAAGGCGGGCATCCTCGACCCGCAGGGCGAGGCCGTCGAGCGCGCGCTGCCGGCGCTCGGCTTCGCGGGCGTGGCGAACGTGCACGTCGGCCGGCTGGTCGAGCTCGACGTCGAGGACCCGGCACAGCTGGAGTCGATGTGCGAGCGGCTGCTCGCGAACCCGCTGGTCGAGGACTACGAGGTCCAGCTGATCGACGGTGCGAGCGGCTAAAGAGGGACATGTGCAGGTGTGCATGTGCTGTGATGTGATGTGATTTTTTGTCTGTGCATCCGCCTGCGTCTGTGTTAGTGTCGGTACATGCCGACACTGACACGCCGCACCCAACTTTTGCTCGACGACGACCTGCACCGGCGCTTGCGAAAAATCGCCGCTGAGCGCGGTATCTCGCTCGGGGCGCTGATCCGTGAGGCGATCGACGAGAAGCTGGCGAGCGCCCAGGACGTCCAGGACGATCGCGCCAAAGCGATCGACGAACTGCTCGCCGCGGAGCCGATGCCCGTCGAGGACTGGCCGGTGATGAAGAAGCAGATGATCGAAGATATGAACGCTGGTGGCATGAGACTCCTCGACACGTACGACTGACCAGGGTGCGTCGCTTCCTCTTCGACACAGGGGTTTTCATCTACGCGCTTGGAGGCGAGCATCGCTATCGCGAGCCGTGCCGCGAAATCCTGCGGGAAGTTCAAGATAAACGCCAGGCGGCGGAGGCAAGCGTCGAGTTGATTCACGAGTTCGCCTACGTGCGCCTTCGCCAGGTAGAGCGCCGCGCCGATGCGATACGTTCGGCGTACATGATCACGCAGGCCTTCTTGCTGCACACCGTCGAGCCTTCTGACATGGAGCGTGCGCTCGATCTGTGGTCAGCTTACGAACGGCTCGACGTCCGCGACGCGATCTTCGCGGCCCAGGCCCTCAATCGCGAGATCGATGCGATCCTCAGTCCCGACAAGGGCTTCGACGGGATCCCAGGCATCGAGCGCATCGATCCGGCCGACGCCGCCGCGGTCGCCTCGCTGCGATGAAGTTCGGCGTCCTCCAATTCCCGGGCTCGTGCGACGAGGTCGACGCGCTCGGCGCTGCCCGGCGCGTCGGTGACGCTGAGCTGTTGTGGCACGGAGACCGCGATCTGCGCGGCGCCGACGCGATCGTCGTGCCGGGTGGCTTCTCCTACGGCGACTACCTGCGCGCGGGTGCGATCGCGCGCTTCGCGCCGGTGATGGAGTCGGTGATCGAGTTCGCAAATGACGGTGGTCTCGTGCTGGGGATCTGCAACGGCTTCCAGGTGCTGTGCGAGGCGCAACTGCTGCCGGGGGCGCTGCTCGTGAACGCCAACCGGCGTTTCACCTTCAGGCAGGTCGAGCTCGAGGTGCTGAACAGCGGCGGCTCGTTCACGCAGGGTTGTGCGCTGAGCGAGCGCCTGAGCATCCCTGCCAAGCACTCGTGGGGGCGCTACTACGCCGACGAGCAGACGCTCGCGGCGATGGATCGCGCCGGGCAGATCGTGCTGCGCTACGCCGACGGCGAGAACTTCAACGGCTCGGCGCATGACATCGCGGGCGTGAGCAACGAGCGGGGGAATGTCTTCGGGCTGATGCCCCACCCCGAGCACGCGGTTGATGAGCTGTTCGGCGGCTCCGCCGATGGGCTGAAGATCTTCGCGTCGATGCGCGCGGCGGTGGAGGGCGCGCGTGCCTAGGCTGGGGGAGGGCAGGCCCGGGGTGGGCGGGATTGATTCTTCTGGGGGGAGTACGGGAGGGGGGCCTGCCCCTCGCCCGTCGAGAGCCCCCTCCCGTACAAAGCAGTTGCCTGACAGCGCTGTCCTGCCGACCGTCGAGGACGCACTCGCGCTCGGGCTGACCCGCGCCGAGTATCAGCTGGTCTGCGAAAAGCAGGATGGCCCGCCCAATCAAGTCGAGCTCGCGATGTACTCGCTGCTGTGGAGTGAGCACTGCGCGTACAAGCACTCGAAGAAGCTGCTGCGGACGCTGCCGACGGAGGGCAAGTACGTCGTGATGGGCCCCGGTGAGAACGCCGGCGCGGTCGACGTGGGCAACGGGCAGGTGTGCGCGTTCAAGGTCGAGTCGCACAACCACCCGAGCGCGGTCGAGCCCTTCCAGGGCGCGGCGACGGGCGTGGGCGGGATCCTGCGCGACATCTTCGCGATCGGCGCGCGCCCGATCGCGGTGCTCGACTCGCTGCGCTTCGGCGAGCCCGGCGGGAACGCAGCCGAAGCTAAAGACGCCGGTGGAGACGATGTACAAAGCACGTCGAACGCGCGTGCGCGCACGCACACGGGCGCACGCGCGCGGTTCTTGCTCGACGGAGCCGTGCAGGGCATCGGCCACTACGGCAACTCGATCGGCGTACCGACGATCGGCGGCGAGGTCTACTTCGAGGGGCCCTACGAGCAGAACTGCCTGGTCAACGCGATGGCGCTCGGCCTCGGCGAGCGCGAGAAGCTCGTGCGCAGCGCGGCCGCCGGCCCCGGCAACGTGCTCGTCCTGTTCGGCGCGCGGACGGGGCGCGACGGGATCGGCGGGGCCTCGGTGCTGGCCTCGGCCGAGCTGGGCGACGCGGACGCGGGCGAGGACAAGCGCCCGACCGTCCAGGTCGGCGACCCGTTCGAGGAGAAGAAGCTGCTCGAGTGCTCGCTGGAGCTGCTGGAGCGAGGGCTGATCGTCGCGCTGCAGGATCTCGGCGCGGCCGGGCTGACCTCCTCGGCCGCGGAGATGGCCTCGAAAGGCGAGGTCGGGATCGACCTCGACGTAGCGCAGGTCCCGCTCCGCGAGCCCGACATGGAGCCGTTCGAGGTGATGGTCAGCGAGTCACAGGAGCGGATGTTGTGCGTGGTCGAGCCGGCGAACGTGGACGCGGTTAGAGCGCTGTGCGAGAAGTGGGAGGTCAACAGCGCGGCGATCGGCACGGTTACGGAGACCGGCCGGATGCGGGTCTTCGACGGGGAGGAGCTCGTCGGGGACATGCCCGTCAGGGCGCTCGTCGACGACTGCCCGCTGTATGACCTGGCGCCGGAGAAGCCGGCGGCGCCGATCTACGCGCCGCCCCCCGCGACGCTCCCCGCCACGACCTCGCCGCGCGAGACGCTGCTGGCCTTGCTGGCCGCCCCGAACATCGCTTCGCGCAGGCCGCTGTTCGAGCAGTACGACGCGATCGTGCAGTCGCGGACGGTGCGCCGGCCCGAGCAGGCGGACGCGGCGGTACTCGCGCTCGACCACGGTCGCACGACCGCCGGCGAGGACCACGGTTCCGTCTCCGCCGGCGGGGGGCATGGTTCGGCCACGGCCGGCGATGCCCACGATCCCGCAACGGCCGGCGAGGACCGGCCGATCCCGGGGCTGGCGGTGTCGATCGACTGCAACGGCCGCCGCGTCGCCGCCGACCCCTACAGGGGCACGATCGAGGCTGCGCTGGAGTGCGCGGCGAACCTCGCGTGCGTGGGCGCCGAGCCGCTGGGGACGACCAACAACCTCAACTTCGGCAACCCCGAGAAGGGGCACATCGCCTGGCAGCTGACCGAATCGGTGCGTGGCCTCGGCGACGCCTGCCGCGCGCTGGAGGCGCCGATCGTCGGCGGGAACGTGTCGCTTTATAACGAGAGCCCACCCACCCGCGCGACGGCCGGGCCGATCTACCCGACGCCCGTCGTCGGCATGGTCGGCCGCCTGCCCGACGTCAGGCGCGCGGGTCGCCTGGGCTTTGCGCGAGCCGGAGAAGCGGTGGCGCTCGTCGGTCCCTTCGCCCCGTCACTGCAGGCGAGCGAGCTGGCGAAGCTGCGCGGCGAGGCGCTGCCCGACGGCCTGCCGGAATTCGCACTCGACGCGGTGATCGCGGCGCAGGCGCTGGTGCGCGACGCGGTCCGCTCGGGCGTCTGCGCGAGCGCGCACGACATCGCCGAGGGCGGCCTCGCGGTCGCGCTGGCCGAGTGCTGCCTGGCGGGTGGCCTCGGCGCCGAGGTGGTGCTCGGCGAGCTCTTCGCCGGCGTCGACCCCCACATCGACCCCCGCGAGGCGCTGTTCGGCGAGTCCCCCGGTGGCTTCGTCCTCAGCGGACCGCCGGATGCCCTGCGCGGGCTCGCGGACGGCGCAAGCCGGGCCGGCGTCGCGCTCAGCCTGATCGGCACGGTCGGCGGCGATGAGCTGCGGATCTCGCTCCCCGGAGAGGCAACGCTGAACGCGACGCTGGCGGAGCTGAAAATGGCCCACGGCGCGCTCGCGGAGCTGTTCCGGTGAACCCCATCCGCCCGGCCGCAGACGTGTCACGCTCGGTTGCGAAAGCGCTCCCGGCACGAACACCTGCTCAGCCGCGGACGCCCGCTGTTCGTCTCTCAGCTCCACCCCGGTCCCGGCGTCCCCCATCCTGCTAGCGTGAAAACAGCGATGGCTGACGGAAGGCCCACGGGGCCCGAGTTGGAGGACCGCGACGGACCGCGCGACGAGTGCGGTGTGTTTGGTCTATACGCACCCGGGCACGAGGTCTCACGGCTGTCGTACTTCGCGCTGTACGCGCTCCAGCACCGCGGGCAGGAGTCGGCGGGGATCGCGGCGGCCGACCGCGGCGGGCACATCATCACGCGGCGCGAGCTCGGGCTGGTGAACCAGGTGTTCACCGAGAACGACCTCAGCACGCTTGCCGGTGAGCTCGCGATCGGGCACGTGCGCTACTCGACGACGGGCTCAAACGCCTGGGAGAACTCGCAGCCGGTGCAGCGATCGGTCGGCACGCGCGGCTCCCAGCGCGAGGTTGCGCTGGCCCACAACGGCAACCTGACGAACGCGGTCGAGCTGCACAACGAGCTGTTGGCGCAGGGGGTCACGTTCAGCTCGACCTCGGACTCGGAGATCATCGCGGCGTTGATCGCGACGCACCCCGCCGAGCACGTCGAGGACGCGATCGCGGCGGTGCTGCCGAGGTTGCAGGGCGCGTTCTCGACGGTCGTGATGACGAAGGACCGCGTCGTCGCCTTCCGCGACCCGCACGGGCTGCGCCCGCTGGCGCTGGGCACGCTCGGCGCTGATCCTGCCGCTCCCTCCGACCCCACCACCTCCGACTCAGCCCACCCCCGGGATCCCGACGCCAAGCCGCGCTACTGCGTGGCGAGCGAGTCGTGCGCGTTCGACATCATCGGCGCGAAGTTCCTGCGCGACGTTGAGCCGGGCGAGGTCGTGACGCTGAGCGAGGAGGGCTGTTCGAGCAAACAGGTGGTCTCGGACGTGCGTCCGGCGCTGTGCGTGTTCGAGTACATCTATTTCGCGCGTCCAGATTCGCGCATGAACGACCAGGTGCTCCAGGTCGCGCGCGGGCGCATGGGCGAGATCCTCTGGCGCGAGGCGCCGGTCGAGGCTGACGTCGTGATCGCGGTGCCGGACTCCGGCAACCCGGCCGCGCGGGGTCTGGCGCGCGCGAGCGGGATCCCTCAGGACGACGGCTTCGTGAAGAACCGCTACGTAGCGCGCACGTTCATCCAGCCCGGGCAGGAGCTGCGCAAGCACGGGCTGCGGCTGAAGTTCAACCCGCTGCCGGAGGTGGTCGCGGGCAAGCGACTGATCGTCGTCGACGACTCGATCGTGCGCGGCAACACGACCAGGCAGATCGTGCAGATGCTGCGCGACTCGGGCGCCGCCGAGGTGCACATGCGGATCTCAGCGCCGCCGATCAAGCACCCGTGCCACTACGGGATCGACATGTCCACGCGCGAGGAGATGATCGCCCACGGCCGCACCAGCGCCGAGGTCGCTGCCGAGCTTGGCTGCGACTCGCTGCACTACCTCTCGCTGGCGGGCGTCTACGAGGCGATCCGCGGCACCCGCGAGACCCACTGCGATGGCTGTTTCACCGGCGAGTACCCGATGCAGGGCAGCGACGAGGCGAACGGCAAGTACGCGCTGGAGGACGACCGGGACCCGACCGGTCCCGCACTTCCGCTCGTGCGCGCCTGACCGCTACTCGGCGAAGGAGCCTTCGCGGGCGCCGGCGGCGGGGTTGTAGCGGTTGTTGTAGGGGCGAGCAGTGATGATGTCGCCGCGTCCCGGCCGGAAGGCGTTCGCCAGAGCGGCGAGGATGACGACGGCGATGATGATTGACAACATGGGAGAACCTCGATTCGTTGATTGTTCTCCACCCTCGTCAGCATTTATAAGTGCCGTGATCGTCCCGTTATGTGAGGTCGCTCACTCATTGTCCGCGATGCCGGCGAGCGCGTCCGCCGCCCCCCGTCACGTCGCGCCGCGCGGACCTGCGCTTCGCGGGAGCGCGCCGTCGCAGACGGTGCTCTGGGGTAGCCAGCCCGTCGCGTGGAATTGCGTGCGGACTTGCTCCCAGGTCCGATCGCGCGTGAGCGTCAGCAGCGGTTGCGCGAGGCTCACCGAGCCCACCGGATGACCGTGCGGACGGTCGCGCAGGAACGCGTGGGCCACGCAGGTGGTGGCGAGCTGGGATGTTCGCGCGCTGACAGCCCCCGCAAAGGGCACGAGCGCACCGTCGCCCTGTGGGCGGCGGCAGAGGATCGCCACCGCCACCGCCACCTGCTGGTCGCCGGGGTGAGCTCCGAGCAGCATCACGCGAGCGGCCGTGCTCGCACCCGGGTTGGTGCCGGGGGCATAGCCCGCGGTGACGTCCGGGTTCCCGGGCGGGAGCAGGTCGGCCACGCGCTCCCCGGCGGGACAGGGCAGCGACACGGTGGCCTGTCCGCGCGACAGCCGCGCCGTCTTCGCGACGACCGCGGTTCCCGCTGGAAGTGGCGCGCCCGCCGGCAGGGTTCCGCCGGGCAGCACCGAGCTCGTGATCGCGACCGGGCTGGGATCTCCCGTGTTGAAGACGAGCGTCCCGCCCACGGCGGCGGCTCCCAGCGCGGCCAGCACGCCGGCTGCGCCGGCCGCCGTCTTGGCGCCGGCAGCCGCGCTGCCGCCAATCCCACCGAATTTGCCGGAGGCGCGCCGGCAAGGCTTCGCAGCTTGCCGGTCAGACCGCCGAGCTTGCCGGCGGCGGGCGCCAGCTTCACCACCGAAGCGGCCAGCACGATCGCCGCGCCCGGGTGCATCGCGTGCAGGCTGCGGCGCAGCGTCTTCAGCCGCGCCCGGTAGGCACGGCAGCCGGAGCACACGACGAGGTGGCGGTGGGTCGCGTGCGACGCGCGCCGCCCGGTGCGGTGGGCCTTGAGCAGGTCGGCTTGGACCGTGGCGCACACGTCGGTTGCCGCCGCCGTGCGATACGCGACGAGGCTGCGGCGCGCGCGATGGACCAGGGCGCGGGTGGCCTGCGAGCTCATCCCCAGCTCGTCGGCCACCTGTGCGTAGGAGGCCCCGTCGACCTCCCGGCGCACGAGCGCGTGACGCTGCTCGGTCGGCAGGGTGGCGATCCCGTCGAGCATCTCCCGCAGGCTCGCTCGGCCCTCCACGACCACATGCGGGCTCCTGCTGTCCACCAGCAGCTGATCGCCGCCCGGCTGATCCAGGGCGAGGGTGTCGCCGCGCAGGCGGCTGAGCTCGTCCAGGCAGCAGTTGCGGGTGAGCGCGAACAGCCACGGCGTCAGGTGCATCTCGCGTGCGTCGCGGCGCAGGGCGCGGTGCGCGCGCATCAGCGACTCCTGGACGACGTCCTCGGCATTCTCGCCCTGCCCGCCAGCAGGCGCCGGGAGAACGCCAGCAGCCGCGGCCGGTAGCGGCGGACGATCTCGGTGAAGGCGCTCTCCTCACCGCGCGCAGGCGATCCACCAGCTCGGCCTCGTCGGTGCGGGTGCTGGGCCACGGACCGGGCAGGCTCATCAGCAGAGCGCCCACTCTCGCATCCAGCCGCGAATCTCGATCGGCCCATGCACCAACACCCACTCGCGATCGCCGCGGCGTGCATCAGCACCGTGACATGGTCCCCCTGCGCCAGGACTCCGATCACGATCCCGCCGGCGTGTCGAATACCGAGGCGGGTCCGTGACATACCCAGCGATTCGCCGTGGCGGCTGTCGCGGCCACCACCGCGGGGGAGGGGGCCGCTCTGTTCATGGGGGCCGTCGAGCCCGCTGCCGGAGATGGAAGAGCCGCCGCGCACGCGGCGAGTGTGGTGGCCGCCGAAGCCGCCACCACACTGTGCGCTCTGCTCATCGCCGCGTCCCCATTCGGCCGGTGCTCCTCACCCTCACCGAATGACAGACTCTGTGGCCGACGTGCCTCACCGATGGTGGCGCTTTGGGGACTTGCGCTTCGAGCTCGCCGCTGTCTTCACGCGGCTCGTCGTGGCGCCCGGATGGTTCCGCGATCTGAGGTCTGTCGCGGCCGCAGCGGGATTGAGGGATTCGAAGGCCGTGACCGTCGATACCTGCGTGAACGTCTGCTTACCGTATGTGCCTGACACGGCCTCTTCGAGCGGGTAGTCGGTCGCCGCATCGATCACATACCTGACCTGGCCGCCTTCGGCGGGGCCCACATAGGTATTGGCGGGTCGCGCGAGGAAGGTGGTGGTGCCGGTCGGGCGCAGCGAGCCTGTGGCGATCTGCAACCGGAGCTTGCCGCCCTCGGTCCCCCAGGATTCGCGGACGGGGGGCGCAATGAACCCGGGCACGCCGGTCGACCGCGAGACGAGAGCGTTGCTTTCGGCGTTGTAATCGATGCTGCTCGAGGGGGTGCCGATGTCTTCGTCGAGTAGTTCCCCGGTGTAGCCGTCGGTGACGATGCTGCGGGACGATCGTCCGGAATGCAAGCGAGCGCCCGCCCGATATGGTCCCGCGCGTGCAGGGAAAATTGCCGATCGCAGTCTTGGTGTCGGGCACGGGCACGAACCTGCAGGCGTTGCTCGACACCGTGCACGGTCACGAGGCGCGCGTCGTGGCGGTGGCTTCGAGTGTGCCGGCGGCGCCCGCTTTGGAGCGCGCCGCCGAGCGCGGTGTGCCGACGGCGGTCTTCTCGCGCTCGGAGTACGAGGATCGAAAGGCGCGCGACGGCGCGATGGCGGATTGGGTGCGGGCGCGCGGCGCGCGGCTGGTGGTGCTCGCGGGATACATGGAGCTCTTGGGGGCGCCGTTCCTCGATCGTTTCCCCGGCGCGGTCATCAACGTGCACCCTTCCCTGCTGCCGGCGTTCCCGGGGCTCGAAGCAATCGAGCAGGCCCTGGCGTACGGGGTGAAGGTGTTCGGGGTGACGGTGCACTTCGTCGACGCCGGGGTCGACAGCGGGCCGGTGATCCTGCAGCGCGCGGTCGAGCTGCGCGACGCGCGCGATCCGAGGCAGGTGCTCGAGGCGTTGCGGCCGCTCGAGCACGCGCTCTTGCCGGAGGCCGTGCGGCTGTTTGCGCGCGGCGCGCTGGGCGTCGATCCGGAGAACCAGCGGCGGATCGTCGTCGAGGGGTAGGCTGCGGGCCATGGGCGCAGACGGCGACACTGGCACGGCCGGGACAGACGTGACGGAGGGAGCAGGAGTCGAGCGAGCAGAGCCCGGCGAGGCCCAGGTCAAGCGAGCCCTGCTGTCGGTCTCGGACAAGGCCGGAATCGTCGACTTCGCCCGCGGGTTGAGCGGGCTCGGGGTCGAGCTCGTCTCGACCGGCGGAACCGCGCGCGCGCTCGCGGACGCGGGGATCGCGGTGCGCGAGATCGAGGACTTCACGGGCTTTCCCGAGATCATGGACGGGCGCGTGAAGACGCTGCACCCGCGGCTGTACGCGGGGCTGCTGGCGCGGCGCGACGACGATGCTCATCTGCGGGCGGCGCGGGAGCACGAGATCGAGCAGGTCGACCTCGTGTGCGTGAACCTCTACCCGTTCGAGCACACGGTCGCGCGCGGCGACGCGAGCGAGGCGGAGGCGATCGAGAACATCGATATCGGCGGCCCGACGATGATCAGGGCGGCGGCGAAGAACCAGGCGTTCGCCGCGGTGCTCGTCGACCCCGGGGATTACGACGATGTGCTGGAGCAGCTGAGGAAGTCGGAGGGACGTCTGTCCCTGGAGCGCCGCAAACAGCTCGCGGCGAAGGCGTTCGCGTGCACCGCCCGCTACGACGCGGCGATCGCGACGTGGTTCGCGCGGCAGACCTTCGACGGCTTCCCGCCGACGTGGCACGAGTCATACGAGCTCGTGAGCGAGCTGCGCTACGGCGAGAACCCCCACCAGAGCGCGGCCTTCTACGCGGACGTGGCCGCGCCGGCGCACCTGCTCGCGGGCGTCGAGCAGCTGCACGGCAAGGAGCTGTCGTTCAACAACCTGCTCGACCTCAGCTCGGCGCGCGAGCTGGTCGAGGACTTCGCGGGGCCGGCGTGCGCGATCGTCAAGCACAATAACCCGTGCGGTTGCGCGCTCGGCGAGAGCGTGCAGGAAGCCTATGAACGCGCCTTCGCCTGCGATCCGGAAAGCGCCTACGGCGGCGTGATCGCGGTCAACCGGCCCGTCGATCGGGGTTGTGCCGAGCGCATGAACGGGCAGTTCATCGAGGTGTTGCTCGCGCCCGGCTACGACGCGGACGCGCTGGAGGTGCTGAAGGGGAAAAAGAACGTGCGGCTGCTGGAGCTGGCGGACTGGCCCGCGCCGACCGAGGCGTACGACTCCAAGCCCGTGCTCGGCGGGTTGCTCGTGCAGCAGCGCGACGCCGTCACCGAGACGCGCGAGCAGATGCACGCGATGACCGAGCGGGAGCCGAGCGAGGCCCAGTGGGAGGACCTGCTGTTCGCGTGGCGGGTCTGCCGGCGCGTGCGCTCGAACGCGATCGTGCTCGCCGCCGGCGGCGCGACGATCGGAATCGGCGCGGGGCAGATGAGCAGGGTCGACTCGGTCAGGATCGCGGTCGAGAAGGCCCAGGCCAACCGGCCTGATCTGCTGGCTGGCGCGGCGCTGGCCTCCGATGCGTTCTTCCCCTTCGCCGATGGTCCCGAGTTGGCGATCGCGGCGGGGGTGACGTCGATCATCCAGCCGGGTGGGTCGGTGCGCGACGCGGATGTGGTCGCCGCCGCCGACGCGGCGGGCATCGCGATGGTCGCGACAGAGCGCCGCCACTTTCGCCACTAGCACCCTCCTCTTCATTCCCACATCGGAACTCTCTTTCGCGAGAAGGACTTGACAGAAGTTAGATTGCGATATATCGTGAGCTTACAAAGATGGTTCACGATAGGAGAAAGACATGTTTGGGAATAGGTTTTACGACACAACGACGGCGGATCCAGATCATCCCGGCCACCACCACCCGGACCACCACCATCCCGGCCACCACGGCGGGCATCGCCATCGCCACGGCCCGCGCGGCGGCGGTTTCGGCGGCGGCGGCCCGTTCGGCGCCTTTGGTCCGGGCTTCGGTCCGGGCGGTCCGCGGGGCCGTGGTCGCAAGGCGCGCCGCGGCGACATCCGCACGGCGGCATTGCTGCTGTTGAACGAGGAGCCAAGAAACGGCTACCAGATCATGCAGGAGGTGCAGGAGCGCAGCGACGGTGTATGGCGCCCGAGTCCCGGCTCGACGTACCCGGCCCTGCAACAGCTGGAGGACGAGGGCCTGATCCGCGCGCGGGAGCTGGACGGCCGCAAGCTGTTCGAGCTGACCGACGCGGGGCGCGAGTACGTGAGGGAGCGCGGTGCGGACAAGCCGGCGCCGTGGGAGCAGATGAGCGGCGATGTCTCAGACGAGGCGCACGAGCTGGGCAGGCTGATCCGCGAGGTCGCGTCCGCCTTCACGCAGGTGGTGAAGACCGGCAGCGAGGCGCAGATGGGCGAGGCTCGCAAGGTGCTGACGACGACGCGGAAAGAGCTGTACAGGATCCTCGCCGACGGCGATCCCGGCGAGGGCGATTCCGAGGCCGATATCGTGGGCGAGGATGCCTGAGCCCGAGCCCTCGGTCAACCCCGCCGTCGCGGTGGAAGGCCTCGTCAAGCGCTAC
Organism: uncultured Solirubrobacterales bacterium; assembly: GCA_963789675.1. GTDB lineage: Bacteria > Actinomycetota > Thermoleophilia > Solirubrobacterales > Solirubrobacteraceae > Palsa-744. The sequence goes on from CAWBLR010000025.1 coordinate 110,469, forward strand.
GGCGAGCTGGAAGCCGTGAAGGGCATCGACTTCACGGTCGCCCCCGGTGAAACGTTCGGGTTCCTGGGCCCGAACGGGGCGGGGAAGTCGACGACGATCAGCATGCTGTGCACGCTGGTCAAGCCCAGCGGCGGCGCGGCGCGTGTGGCGGGGCACGACGTCGTGCGCGAACGCGACGAGGTGCGGCGCAACATCGGGCTGGTGTTCCAGGACACCACGCTCGACGGTTATCTGACGGCGGAGCAGAACCTGAGGTTGCACGCCGAGCTGTACGGGATGCCGCGCGGCGCGGTGTCGGAGCGGCTGGAGCAGGTGATGGAGATGGTCGGGTTGTGGGAGCGGCGGGCGAGCCTCGTGATGACGTTCTCCGGCGGGATGAAGCGCCGGCTGGAGATCGGGCGGGGACTGCTGCACTCGCCGCGGGTGCTGTTCCTCGACGAGCCGACGGTCGGGCTCGACCCGCAGACGCGAAGCTCGATCTGGAGCTATATATCGGAGCTGAAGCGCGACGAGGACATCACGATCTTCATGACCACCCACTACATGGACGAGGCCGAGTATTGCGATCGGATCGCGATCATGGACCGGGGAGAGATCGTCGCGCTGGACACGCCCGAGGCGTTGAAGGCAAGCGTCGGGCACGACCGCGTGCAGATCCAGACCGAGGACGACGAGACCGTGATCGCGGCCTTGCGCGAGAAGTTCGAGATCGAGGCGACGATCGCCGAAGGGGCGGTCACGTTCGGGGTGCCGGCGGGAGAGCAGTTCGTGCCGCGACTGTTCGCCGAGCTCGATCAGCCGATCAAGTCGGTCAACCTCTCCAGGCCGTCGCTGGACGACGTGTTCATGTCGTATACGGGCAAGACGATCCGCGACGCCGAGGAGTCGGGCCAGAGCGACATGCGCCGCAACATGGCGAGGATGATGAGCCGCTGATGACCCCCGTTTCATACATGTACGCGCGTTCTATTGTGCACTGCTGATGATGGCCACCGAAACCGCCACGACCACGCCCCAACCCGGACAGCCCTCCCCCGCGTCCGGTGGTGGCCCTTCGATCCCCGCGCACCGAGTCGCCCGCGTGCACGTCCCCGCGCGCAGCCTGCGCAGCGAGCTGCGCGCGATCCGCGTCGTCTGGAAGCGCGAGCTGATCCGCTTCAGCCGCGATCGCCTGCGGATCTTGACCTCGCTGATCCAGCCGTTCCTGTTCCTGTTCGTGCTCGGCACGGGCATCGGCACGCTGGCCTCGGCCGGCACGCACGGGGTCAACTTCAAAACGTTCATCTACCCGGGCGTGTTGTGCATGGCGGTGATGTTCACGGCGATGTTCTCGGCCGCCTCGATCGTGTGGGATCGCGAGTTCGGGTTTCTGCGCGAGATGATGGTCGCGCCCGTGCGGCGCAGCTCGATCGTGCTCGGCAAGGTCGCGGGCGGCGCCACCGTAGCCGCTTTCCAGGGCCTGATCGTGATCGCGATCGCCGGCCTCGTCGACATCCCCTACAACATCGGCCTGATCCTCGAGCTGTTCGGGCTGTCGCTGCTGGTGGCGTTTGCGATCACCGCCTTCGGGGTGATGTTCGCGGCGAGGATCAACCAGATGCAGTCGTTCATGGCGCTGATGCAGATGGTCGTGATGCCGATGTTCTTCCTCTCCGGCGCGATGTTCTCGGTCGCCGCGCTGCCGCAGTGGCTGGCGGTGCTCAATCGCCTCGATCCGCTGACCTATGCGGTCGAACCGATGCGGAGCGCGATCTTCTCGCACCTGAACGTCTCCGCTGCCGCCCGCAAGGCGCTCGACCCCGGCATCACGTGGTTCGGCTGGCGCGTGCCGACCCCGCTCGAGGTCGCGGTGATCGCGATCCTCGGGCTGGTGATGCTGTCAGTAGCGATCTGGGAGTTCTCCCAGGCCGAGTAATACCCCCCTGACGCCCGAAGAGCAAGCGGGGCAAGATTAGAAAGGCCCACCCACCCCGCGTGGTGTGCTTTAGCCCGAAGTTCCCCCTGGCGTGATGGCGGATTTCGCCGGATTCGCCGGTGGTTGCTGGGTTTTTGGAAGGTCTTGCGTGTTCGGGTCGTGTCTACGCGGTGACGGGGGCGTGCCGGGCGAGCTGGTGGGCGTGGGCTTGGAGGGGCGTCGGCTGGGCGAGCTTCTCGAACGTCGCGCTCGCGCCGGCGAGGCGGATCGTGTTGCGGGTCTGGGTCGCGAGCTCGGCGAGCAGGGTCTGGTAACTGTGCGCGGGCTGCTCTGTGCTCGTGCGCTTGGTCTGCGCCTTTGCCTGGGCGGCGGGTGAGCGGACGGCCTTGGCGACAGGGTCGGGGTTCACGGGTCGGTCCTCGTCTGTGAACAGCAGCGGCTTCCACGCGGTCTTCAGATGCCAGGTGAGGTGGTAGGCGAGCATGCAGATCAGGACGTGCGCCTTGACCCTGTCCTCGAGGCGGTGATGGATCGGTCGGATCCGCAGGTCGGGCCCCTTGATCGACCCGAACGCTCGCTCTGCCTGCTCGAGGTTCTTGTAGGCGCGCACGACGCCATCGGTCTGAAGGAGGTCCCGGGCGAGGCTGGTGCGCAGGATGTAGAACCCGTCGAGCGCGGCCTCCGCCGCGATCTGCTCGGCCTTGCGGGCATAGGTGAAGGTGCTCTGCCCGATCGTGATCTCGAAGTGCTTCTTCATCCGGTGGCGCTTTAGCGCCGGGCCGACGGCCAGGCCGATCTGATCGGCACCGGCAAGCGTGCCGTGCGCGACGCGGTGAGCGATCGCGGTGAGATCGGTCTCGGTCGCGTCCAACAGCTCGTCGCGCTTGCGGGCGCGCTGGGCGCCGACGAGGGGGTTGCGGCAGACGATCAGCCGCTCGCCGGGGAAGTCTTCGGGGGCGGTGATCTCGCCGAGGTTCTGCTCGTCAAACAGCGAGGGCTGAAAGGCCCCCGAGCGGGCGAGCCGCTTGATCGTCGGGGCCTTCAGCGCGGTGATCCAGTCGACGCCCTCGGCCCCTGAGAGCAGGTCGATGTTCGCCTTGGTGACCATCCCGCGGTCGGCCACGACGACGACCCGCTCCAGGCCGAAGCGGTCCTTGAGCTTGGAGACCTGTGACGGGAGCGTCTTATCGTCGTGGCACTCGCCGCTGAAGACCTCGATCGCGACCGGTCGTCCGTCCTTGTCGCATAGCAGCCCGTAGACGATCTGCGGCAGGCCGCGCTTGCCGTCCCGGGAGTAGCCGAGCTCCCCCAGCGGGCAGGTTCGTCCCTCGAAATAGCTCGATGACACGTCGTAGAGCACCATCTCCCCATCCTTGAGGTGGCGGCGGGCGAGCCGATCCTCGATCCGCTGCTGGCGATCAAGCAGCCAGTCCATCGCCCCGTAGAGCTCGTCCTCGTCGGTGCCGGTGACGCCCAGCTCCCGGGCGAGCGTGCACTGCTCAAGCGCCCTGACCAACCCGAGCTTTGACACCGGTGAGATCACGCGCCCCACGATCATCGCCATGCACAGGTCGCGCTGGGGGCTCGGGCGGGGGTCGAGCAGCCCGGGGAGGCCCAAGCGCCCGGCCATCGCCAGCGCGGCGTCGACATGCCCGGCCGGGAGCGAGCGCTCGATCTCGAACGCGTCCTTGGCGTCCATCAGCGTCTCGCCCGCCAGTACCCGACGGATCGCGTCGATCGCCTCGGCCGGCAGGTGCGAGAGGTTCGCGAGCGTCTGCTTCTTGACCTTGCCGTCCTGGCGGTAGGAGCGCCGCAGCAGCGTCGAGGTGTACACCGCCTCCCCGGACCTCCGTTTGTTCGTGACTACATGCATCGCACCAGCGGATCGAACAGAACGAGCCATAGCCAAATCATACACCATCACCGGCATGATTGTCGTGACTACACTACAACGTGACGAAAAGGCCAAAATCCCCGTCGCTACAGAGATTCCGGCCTCACATCGGACGACTACAGGGGGAACTTCGGTTTAGCACACGAGCGACCGAGGACGCAGCACCGATCGAAGATCGGCTAGCGCAGCTATTCGGGCGTCAGGGTGTGTGCGAGCGCGCCGAGACGCCGAGCACCGGGTCTTGGTCGACGACTTCGCTCGACCCGGAGCTCGGGTCGGCGAGGCGCAGGCTCTCCGCAAGCGGCGCGGGGTCGCGTTCGACGCCGCGCTCGATCAGCGGCTGGACGAGGCCCCGCAACGTCAGCATCGGGCCGACCCAGCGCGGCGCCCAGACGCGCGCGGCGCGCCGCGAGATCCCGTCCTCGATCGCGTCGATCGCCTTGGAAAGGGGCGCGGGCTTGCCGATGAACCCTGGCATCTGGCTACGGGCCGCCTGACCGGAGGGCCCGGCGAAACCGCCGCGCACGAGGTCGGTGTCGATGAAGCCGAAGTAGGCGCAGCCGACGCGCGCGCCCGTGGGCAGCGTCTCCAAGCGCAGCGCGTCGCTCAAGGCCTCGACCCCCGCCTTGGCGGTCGAGTAGGCGCCGAGCAGCGGCGCGTGCGTGATTGCCGACAGCGAGGAGATGTTCAGCAGGTAGCCGCGCCGCGCGGAGATCTGCTCGATCACGGCGCGGTCGGTGCGCCACACGCCGAGCAGGTTGACCGAGAGGACGCGCTCGACCTGCTCGACCGGCGCGGTCGCGAGCGCGCCGTTGAACTGGACGCCGGCGTTGGCGATCGCGACATCGAGCGCGCCAAAGCGCGCGACCGTCGCGCGCACCGCGCGCTGCAGGGCGTCGTAGTCGGTGACGTCGACCTCGAAGCTCGCGGCGCGCTCCTCGCCGAGCTCGGCGGCGAGCTCCTCCAGGCGCTCGGGCTCGAGGCCGACGAGCGCGACGTTGGCGCCCTTCGCGTGGAGCCGGCGGGCGGTCTCGGCGCCGATCCCGCGCGCGGCGCCGGTGATGAAGACGGTGCGGCCGTTGACGTCGAATGGTGGTGTTTGCTTGCGGCTCATGTGGTGAGGGCCTCTCCGTTCGTTGGGCCGGGCATGGAATCGGTCGTGGCCGCATTGGATCTGGCCGGAATCGGTATGCCCCCGGCCGGAATCGAATCGGGCGCGATTGGGATGGCGGCGGTCGCGAGCGGCTCGCCGACACCGGACGCGACGCGGGGCAGCAGCTCGTAGTCGCCGGTGTCGAACCGCTTCGTGCGCGAGCGGAAGCGGAACGTGAAGTCGGGCCAGATCGTCGAGGCGTTGCCGTGCGCGTCGAGGTACCAGCTCTGACAGCCGCCGGCGGTCCAGACGGTGCCCTCGGCCATGCGGCTCATCTCGGCGACGAACGCCGCCTGCGCTTGCGGGCGCACGTCAACGGCGGCGCCGCCGTGCGCGTCGATCGCGTCGAGCGCCCTGAGCATGTACTCGATCTGGGCCTCGATCATGATCACGATCGAGGTGTGGCCGAGTCCCGTGTAGGGGCCGAGCAGGGTGAACAGGTTCGGGAAGCCGGTGATCGTGGTGCCGTTGAACGCGGCCATCGCGCCCTGCCAGTGCTCGGCCAGCAGGCGTCCGTCGCGGCCGCGCACGCGGTCGACCAGAGGCTGGTCGGTGACGTGGAAGCCGGTCCCGAAGATGATCGTGTCGACCGCGTGCTCGACCCCGTCGGCGGTGAGGATCGAGTGGGGACGCACTTCGCGGATGCCCGCGTCGATCACCTCGACGTTCGGCCTGGTGAGCGCCGGCAGGTATTGATCGGTGAAGAGGATGCGCTTGCAGCCGAGGCGGTAGCTCGGCTTGAGCTTCGCGCGCAGCGCGGGGTCGGGCACCTGGCGCGCGAGGTTCTTTTCGGCGACGCGCTCGAGCAGCCGCATCAGGCGCGGCTCCTTCGCGAGCCCGAGCACGAGCAGCTCGGCGCTCCAGTAGAGCGCGCCGCGCATCAGCTTCATCGCCGGGGGAAAGCGCTGGAACAGGCGCCGCAGGCGCGGGTTGATCTTCGCGTTGCGGCGCGGCACGATCCACGGCGCGGTGCGCTGGTAGACCTGCAGCTCGCCGACTTCGGGCTGGATCTCGGGGATGAACTGGACGGCGGACGCGCCCGTGCCGATCACCGCCACCCGCTCGCCCGCGAGCGAGTGCTCGTGATCCCACTGCGCGGAGTGGAAGGTGGTGCCCTGGAAGGTGTCGAGACCCTTCAACGCGGGCAGCGCCGGCTCGCTGAGGCCGCCCATGCCGCTGATCAGGATCTCGGCCGTGAAGTCACCGGCCGAGGTGTGGATCTCCCACAGGCCGCGCTGCTCGTTCCAGGCGGCTTCGAGCAGCTCGTGGTCGAAGCGGATGTGCGGTGGCACGGCGTATTCATCCGCGACGCGTTCCAGATAGGACTGGATCTCCTGCTGTGGCGAGCAGAGCCGCGTCCAGTCAGGGTTGAGCGCGAACGAGAACGAGTAGAGGTGCGAGGGCACGTCGCAGGCGCACCCCGGATAGCTGTTGTCGCGCCACGTCCCGCCGAGCTGGGCGGCACGCTCGAGCAGCACGAAGTCGTGCTCGCCGCGCTGTTTGAGCCGGATCGCCGAGCCGAGGCCGGCGAAGCCGGTGCCGACGATCACGATCCGGTGGTGCTCGGGGGTGGTCATAGAGCTGTAGTAGCAGTAGTAGTGATGCCCCGTGCGGGACTCGAACCCGCCCCACCGGATTAAAAGTGGCTCCAAAGGGGGCTGTGTGAGGTGCGATCGCCAGCAAACACGGGCGATCGCGTGCGCTCAGGTTACCTTAGAAATGCTCATCTCGGGACCAAGTTGGGGACCAAGCCTAGATCCCAACTGACAGAACGTCAGGGTGTCGTGGTGGGGGCCGGAGGCCTCCGAGCCCGCCGGATTTAAGATCCGCTACCCGCCGGATTCTTCCACCAGCGATGTGTTGGCGAGTCATCCGATGTCAACCCGCCTGTAGGTGTAAAGCTCGGTGATGTAGCCGAGGCGAAGCGGTCTGTCGTCGTGGCGTTGCGCGAGCGCTCGCACCTCTCTCTCCACCTCGTCTCTCGCAGACGGTGAGAGCGCCGCGATGAAGCTGACCGAGAGCGCACGGTCGATGAGCTGATCGATGGCGAGGGACTGCTCATAAGAGACTTGATGCTCGGCCTCAAGGATGAACAGTCGCGTGTGCCGGAAGGCCTCTCGCCAGTTCCCTGTCATGAAGGACGGTGTCGATCCGCGATGTGACTCGACGATCTCGCTGATCGCGGCCTGCAGGGGCTCGCGCAGGTCGCGGCGGTTCCAGACCAGCCCAAGGCGGCCTGTAGGGGTCAGGACGCGAGCGATCTCCGCGAGCGTCTGCTCGCTTGCGAACCAGTGAAACGCTTGCGCGACGACGACTGCATCGACGCTGGCATCTGGAAGGGGGATCGCCCCCGCGGTGCCCGCTCTCACGTCGACTCCCGGCGCCAGCCCGTCCAAAGCACTGCGCATCTCAGCTACCGGCTCAACCGCGATCAGCGAGGCGCCCGTGGCGATCAGCAGACGTGTCAGCTTGCCGGTTCCGGCACCGAGATCTAGCACTTTCCTACCAGGTGCCATTCCCATCTGCTCGGCGAGCCACGACACTGCTTCGGTGGGATAGCTCGGGCGACCACGCTCGTAGGCGCCCGCCCCGCGAGCGAAACCCTCAGCCGCCGCCTCGTGCACGGCATTCGTGGCACCGACCGTCGCACCCGAGAGCTCCTCCGGTGGTCCTGGTTCGCCGGGGTGGAGGTCCAGCTGCCACCACTGGACATCGTGCCAGGCGCCGGCCTTCCAGCCGATGCGGCGGTAGGTCCCGACGGGGACGAATCCCAGCGCGCGGTGCAGTCCGTTGCTCGCGTCGTTCGGCTGGGTGATCCCGGCACACAGTGTCCACAGGCCGATCACTCGCAGCTGCTCGAACAGGCGGGTGTACAGCGCCCGCCCGATGCCCGACCGGTGATGGCCCGAATTGATGTACACGGCAACGTCCGCCGCCCAGCGGTACGCGGCCCGTTCCCGGTGGCGCGAGCCGTACGCGTAGCCCAGCGTGACGCCCTCGTGCTCGGCGACGATCCACGCGTATGCCGCACCGATGCGATCCGCCATCTCCCCTGCGGTCGGCGGGCACTCCTCGAAGGACACGACCGAATCGGAGACATACGGCTCGTAGATCGCCGCACAGGCGCTCGCGTCGCGCTCTGGATCGGCATCCCGGATCAGCATGCCCGCAGACCATAACGCGCTGGAGCTGATCGTCATGATCAACCTGTACGTCGCGAACCCGATCGTCGAACTCGCCACTATTCGTACCGAGCTATAGGCCGCCTGATGCTCGATCTCCAACTGGTCATCTTCGATTGCGACGGGGTGCTCGTCGACAGCGAGACGATCTCTAACGCGGTGCTCGCCCGCGCGCTGACAGCGGAAGGTCTGCCGACCACGCTCGCTCAATCCCGGCGCAACTACCAGGGCCTGCTGCTCGCCGAGATCGACTCCCTCGCGCAGGCCAAGCTCGGCCGACCGCTCGCCAAGGACTGGGTCGAACGCTACGAGCGCGACCGCACCATCGCCTTCCGCCGCGAGCTTTGCGCGGTGCCGGGAGTGGTCGAGGCGATCCGGCGGATCAAGGCGGCCGGGGTGGCGGTATGCGTCGCCTCCCAGGGCAAGCTCGAGAAGACGTGGCTGTCGCTGCAGCTGACGAAGCTCGACTACCTCTTCCCCGACAGAGCACTGTTCTCGGCCTACTCGGTCCCACGCGGCAAGCCGCACCCCGACCTCTTCCTGCACGCCGCATCGACAATGGTGGCCGAGCCCTCGCGCTGCGCGGTCGTCGAGGACACCCCGTCCGGGATCACCGCCGCGGTCGCGGCCGGAATGCGCGTCCTCGGCTACGCGGCCGACAGCGACGCGGCGGCACTGCGGGATGCCGGCGCCGAGGTGTTCGACAGGATGGAGGAGCTGCCGGGGCTGCTGGGACTCGGCTAATCGATCGCTGTCCCGGCTGTGACCGGCGTCTACGCCGAGGTCGGCTTCACGCTGGTTGCTGTTGCAGCCCGCCACGCCAGTCCACAGAGCACGTACAGGATCGCGATCGTGATCAGCGTGAACTTGATGCTCGAGCAGATCGTTGCGATCAGTGGGGCGTGTGCGCCTCCGTGACCTTCCAGGACGAGCAGTAGGAACACGTTTTCGGTGGCGTCGAACAGCGCCGCGGCGGTGGCGAAGAACGGTACGATCGTGCCCGCCGTGGCGAGGCGTCGCCAGTCGCGTGTCCGGGCGAGGTCGCGGGTGGCGAGACCGGCGAGCGTGAAGAACGCGCCGTAGCTGATCATGTAGGCGTAGTCGACGATCAGGGAGAGCCGGGCGACGCGGCGGCCTGTCGGACCCCATTCGGTGAGGATCTGGCTCGCGCGCGCCTTCGTCGCGGCGAACTCGAACCCGACGATTCCCGGCCCGCCGGTGTGTTCCAGGCGTTTTTCGAAGACGAAGACGGGGACGATCGTGAGCGCGACCATCGCGATACCGAGCAGGATCAGCCACTGCTTGCGGGTCAAACCCAGAACACCCCGCTCGGGTTCCGTAGCGGCCCTCGCACGCAGCGGATTGTAGGCTGCGGTCTCAGATGACGGCGGGGACCAGGGACCGACAATGAGCGTGGAGGTTCGTCCCGTCCGCTCCCGGCGTGAGCTGAGGACGTTTATCAAGCTCCCGTGGCGGCTCTATCGCGATGAGCCCAATTGGGTGGCGCCGCTGGTGTCGGAACTGAAGAAGCGGCTTGACCAGCGCGAGAATCCCTTCTTCGAGCACGCCGAAGCTCAGTACTTCCTCGCCTATCGCGACGGCCGGCCGATCGGTCGCATCAGCGCCCACATCGATCGGAACTTCAACGAGTTCCAGTCAAACGAGTGGGGTCTGTTCGGGTGGTTCGAGTGCGAGGACGACGCGGAGGCGGCGTGTGCGCTGCTGGACGCCGCGGAGGGATGGCTGCGCGAGCGCGGGCGCGACCGGATGGTCGGCCCGATGGACTTCACCACCAACGACGAGATCGGTGTGCTGATCGCCGGCCACGAGCACCCTCCGATCATCCTCTGCCCCTGGCACCACCGCTATTACCAGCGCCTGTTCGAGCAGGACATCGGCATCGACAAGGCAATGGACCTGTACATGTGGAGCCTCGACGTGACCGGACGCGAGAAGGTCCACCCGGCGATCTGGGAGGTGGCCGACAAGCTCGAGTCCGAGCACGGGATCGTCTGCCGCAACTTCAAGAAGAAGGATCTACAGGAGGAGGTCACCCGGTTTCTGGAGGTCTACAACTCCGCCTGGGAGCGCAACTGGGGATTCGTGCCGCTGAACGAGGATGAGGTCCGCCACTACGCCAAGGACCTCAAACCCGTCCTCGACGAGAACTGGGCGATGGTCGCCGAAAAGAAGGACACCGGCGAGGTCGTCGGCGCGGCCCTCACGCTGCCCGACTTCAACCAGGTGCTCGCCAAGCTCAACGGCCGGCTGCTCCCCTTCGGCTGGATCACCGCGCTACGAGCGAAAAGCAAGATCGACGCGGTGCGCGTGTTCGCCCTAGGGGTCAAGCCCGAGTATCAACACACGGGCGTCGGCGCGCGCTTCTACCAGATGCACTTCGACGCGGCCGAGCGCACGCCGCAGAAGGGCGGCGAGATGGGCTGGATCCTCGAGACCAACACCGCCATGAACCGCGCGATGGAAGGCATGGGCGGGGAGATCAAGCGGCGCTACAGGGTTTACGAGCGGGTGTTGTAGGAGACCTGTACGGGAAGGCTCCTGGGCCTACCTGCAACTCGCGAAGATAGGTCATTCGAGTTCTGAGAGGCGGGTCTCGAACATGTTGATGGCCTGGGTGTCTTCGTAGAAGTCTTCCTGACGCACGATGCGCCCCCAGCGGGTGCGCGCGAGTAGAACGGTGCGGTTGCGGTAAATCTCCTCGCCCTCTGGATTGTGGGCGTGGTCGTCAAAGCGCGCGAGCAGCGTCATGCGCCATGGTGCTCCGGAGATGAACATCTCGGTGATGTGGCCATGTAAGCCGGCGTCAACGCAGTTCTTCAGGAAGCTTGCGATCGCGGGCTTGCCGCGGTGTTCGCCAGCCCAGCGGTGCGGCCCATCGTTGAAATGCAGCACTGCGTCGGGAGCGTAACCAGCGAGCACCGGCTCGTAGTCACCGGCGTTCAGCGCGGCCACATCGCGGCGGAGCTTGGCCAACAGGATGCGTACCAGCAGCATTCTTGTGGCGATCGCCCCAGCGGCTCCAGCTGTGATCAGCAGCTCTGTACGCACACGGTTCACCGGGTCGTCTCCGAGGGCGCCGGCTCTCCTTGTGGTTGTCTTTCGTTGAGAAACTCGCGTATGTGCGTGGCGAGCACGGCCGGCTGATCCTCGGGGATCAGCGTGTAGGAGTCGGCGATCTCCACGAGGCGGCCTTGGGGCAGCAGCTCGGCGAGCCGGTGGCCGTGCTCGGCGGGCATCATCCTGTCTTCGGCCGCCCACGCGATCAGCGCGGGACGGTCGAACGTCGCCAGCGCATCCGCGGCTGCAAGCAGGTCGCGACGGCCCTGTGGTGCGCTGCGCACGTACTTGCGCAGGTCGCGGCGAATCTCGCGCTCGCGGATGGGGCCGAACCAGCGGTCCATCACCTCGCGCGGGACCGGGCGCTTGCTCAGCAAGCCGTATGTCATCGGCAGCCTGCGCAGCCGATCGACGCGAAACGGCAGCAGCGCGGCGTCGAGTCCTCCGGGGATGCGTGCGAGGTATGGCAAGAGCCTGGCGGGACCCTTGGGTGGCACGTTCTCGAACGCCTCGCACGAGCACACTACGAGCCGCGCGATCCGCTCGTCGCGGGCGCCGCCGACGAGCAGTTGAGGCCCGCCCCAGTCGCTGATTGCGAGCGTGATCTCGCGCAGGTCCAATGCTTCGATGAACTCGCCGAGGATCTCCGCCATGCCCCGCATCGACAGGTCGGCGTCAGGACGCATCGGGCGGCGATGAGCGCCGAACGGCAGGGTGGGCAGCACGCAGCGGTAGTCGCCGCGCAGATCCGCCACCACGTGCCGCCAAAGCGAGCCGTCCATGATCAGCCCGTGCACGAACACGATCGTCGGTCCGCTGCCGCCAGTGTCCTCGTACTCGATCGTTCCCGCTGCCAGCTCCACCTCGGGCATGACCACCTCCACCATTTATTTGATAGATCGCTCTAGTGAGCGAGAGCCTATCATCACCTCTCAGAACCAGTGAGGACAGGACCGGAATCTCGCAGCCGAGCGCCACGCGAATCAGAGGAGGAACATGGCGAGCACCACCAAGGACCGCATCATCGACTCAAGCGCTGAGCTGTTCCGCCGCCAGGGCTACACCGGCACCGGCGTCAAACAGATCGTGGAGGCGGCAAACGCCCCGTTCGGGTCGATCTACCACTTCTTCCCCGGAGGCAAGGAGCAACTCGGGGCGGAGACGATCCGCTTCTCCGGCCAGCTCTACATCCAGCTGTTCGCGACGATCGCCATGCAGGCACCGGACGTACTCAGCGCAGTCAGGGACTTCTTCGCTGGCGCTGCCGAGACACTCGAAGAAACCGACTACGCCGACGCCTGCCCGATCGCCACGGTCGCCCTGGAGGTCGCCAGCACCAGCGAGCCCATGCGCGAAGCGACCGCCGAGGTGTTCGACAGCTGGATCGCCGGTGCGACCGAGTACTTCGCCGCCGCCGGCATCCAACGCGACACGGCGCGCGGACTGGCATTCGCGATGCTCTCCCTGCTGGAGGGCGCCTTCATCTTCTGCCGCGCCATGCGCACCATCGAGCCGCTACAAATCGCGGGTGCGAGTGCCGTCGCCGCCGTCCAAGCCGCTCTCACCCGCTCCGCGTAACGCGCGAATCCTCGCCGACTCCGAATTCTCATTCACCCATGTTCAGCGAATGAACTCTCCGAACACTTCATCGGTGGCGGTCCTCATGCGCACAGGGGCAGTCTTGCCGGCCGCAAGGGTACGCTGGCACAGCTGGGCATTGTGCGCCCCCGCCACGCGCTGATCTGTGGAGCGGAGGCATGCTTTACGGTGTCTCTGAGATCACGAGGCGCAGGGCGCCGTCGAGCTCGTCCTGTTCGCGTAGGTGGCCGTGCTCGGCGTCCCAGGCGCCGGAGTCCAGTGCGGTGGCGAGCCGCTCGACGATGCGTTGCTCCACGCCCGGCTCGAGTAGCGCCCACACCGATTGGGCACCACGAATCTCCGGGTCTAGGAGCTGCTCGGGTCGCCGCCAGAACGCCTCGAAGAATCCGTCTGTGCAGTCGCCGGGCGTCGGGATGCGCTCCACGCGCGTGTGCCCACCCAGGGCGGCCGCGACGTCATCGATCGCGGGAAACCTTGGCTGCTCCTTCGCTACCCCCTCGCGCAGGTACTCCAGTTGCCAGGCGGGCAGATGGTCGAGCTCGAACGTGAAGATCACGACCGGCCCGCGCGCCACCCGGCGAAGCTCCGCGAGCCCCGCCTCGGGGGATTCCCAATGGTGGATCGTCACGCATGCCATCGCTGCGTCGACTGCCCCGTCGTCAAGCGGCAGCGCCTCCGCGCGAGCGTCGATCGCGGGCGCGGCGCCGAGGGGTCTCTGGGCGCGCATGGTCGCGCTCGGCTCGACCGCGAGCACCCAACGATCGTCGGGCTCGTAGGATCCCGCGCCCGCACCGACGTTGAGCATTGTGCGAGCATCACCGAGCGCGGCATGGATATGCGCGGCGATCCGAGGATCTGCCCGGCGATGCTGCGCGTAGGTGCGCCCGTGACGCTCGTAATCAACCCGCACGCTCACCCGCCAACCCTAACATCCCGCTGTTGGCGAGGATCGCCGCGATGCTCGGTGAACGGTCCTCACGAGGAGGCGTTTGCGCCGTTAGGCTGCGCACAATCGATGACCGACCAGCCGGATCACAATGCGGCAGCTGCGCAGGGCCAGCGGCGAAATGTCGAGCTCGAGGCGGTCGCCCCACCTGGCTCGGACCTCGGCCACAATCGCCTCATCGCCGCCGGCTACGCCAAGCAGCTTCAGAGGACATCGTCGAGTACTGGTCTCGCGACGATGCTGCTCAGAGCGGGCGAACGGCGCCTGCGCGAGCGAGGCGCCGTCAGGCTCACTGCGATCGTCGCCGACGACGAGACGGACGCAATGCGCTTCTGGCGCGCCGCCGGTTATGAACGTCAACAGCACAGGGCGCGGTTCGTGAGCCCCAGTGATGGTGATTGATGGGCGAGTAGGTGCCGCGCCCGGACCGGCTGGCGCGGCACCTATCCATGCGGCTGTCCTTAGATCGCGAGGATTTCCGGGGGCCGCTTCGCGGTCCTGACGGACTCACCTTGACTGAACCCGACCCCTCCGCTGAAAGATCACTGAGGTGGGCAGGGCCGGCCCTGCCCACCTGAACCAAACCGAACGAATGGAGATCCCGATGACCCCCCTCGCCACGATCACAACAGACCACGCCCGACGCGCCCGCCCCGGCCCTCCGAGCCCACGACAGGGCCTCGGCGGAGCCCAGCTGGGCGTCCCCTACCCCAAGCGCCGCCTGCGCCTCGCCTACTCCGCCCCAGCGAGCCCAGCCCTTGGCGCGATCCACCCGACAGGCGGCGAGACGCCCGACCATCATCGCCCCTTCACGCCGCTGATCGATGCGAAGGCCGCGGGTGAACTGCTCGGCGTCCCCCATACCTGGCTGCTGGCGCAAGCCCGCGCCGGGCGCATCCCCCACCACCGCCTCGGCCACTACGTGCGCTTCAACACCGAAGACATGAAGCAATGGCTGATCGAAAACCGGATCACGCCCGATCCAATCCGGCGCACAAGGACTGGAGGCGGATTCTGATGCCGCCAACATCGCCGACACCCACGTGAGCGGGCACGTCATCCTGCGGCAGGGCGCGCGCGGACCCGTCTACTACTTGAAGTACCGCCTGCCCGACGGTCGCCAGGTCAAGCGCCGTCTCGGCCGGGCATGGAGCGGCCGCGGACGCGCGCCCGCCGGCTACTACACGCGGCGCACTGCCGAGGAGGCGCTGCAGGCCATCCTCACCGATGCCCGCCGCGGCACGCTCGCGGGCATGACTACCGTCGACGCCAAGTTCGCCGACGCCTCGGCCGAGTGGCTGCGCTACGTGCAACACGACCGCGACGTGAAGCCGAGCCACACTCGCCGACTACCGGCACATGGCCAAGCGCCTGGACCGGACGTTCGGCGAGACCTCGATCGAGCGCATCGGCGCCGAGGACATCGAACGCTGGCGCGCAGGACTCTCCTGCTCGAACCGGACCAGCCAGAAGTACCTGATCGTGCTCAACGGCATCTTCAAGCGCGCGATGAAGGTCTATAGGCTGCCGAGCAACCCGATGGCGCTCGTCGAGCGCCCACGTGTGCGGCACTCCAGCGAAATCGACGTGCTCTCGGCCTCCAAGGTGCGCACGCTCGTACGCGAGACATCGACCGAGCAGCACAAAGCACTGATCCTCACCGCCGCGTTCACCGGCCTGCGCATGGGCGAGCTGCTCGCGCTGCGCTGGGGCGAGGTCGATTTCGCCGCCGAGACGATCCGCGTCGTGCGCAGCTTCACGATCGGCGGCGAGAGCAGCCCCAAGTCAGGCAAGCCCCGCTCGGTCCCGATGGTCCGCGAGGTCGCCACCGCCCTCGCCCGCCTCGGCCAGCGCGAGCACTTCACCGGCGAGGGCGACCTCGTGTTCGCTGGCGTCACGGGCAGGCACGTGGACTCCAAAGACGTGCGCGCCGAGTACAAGGCCGCACTCGCCCGGGCCGGCCTGCGTAACCTGCGCTTCCACGACCTGCGCCACACCTTCGGAACCCGCGCCGTCGAGCAGGCCGACTCGATCCTCGAGCTGAAGGAGTGGATGGGACACGCCAACGTCCAGACCACCATGCGCTACCTGCACTACAAGTCCAAGGCCGACGCCGCACAGAGGCTGGCGGCGGCGTTCGCGGACGACGACGCAACCGAGGCACCCCCGGAGCCAGTGGCCGCGTGAGCACCTCACGAGAAAGCCGTCTCCGGTGAACGACCACCTGTTCGATGACGAGCAGTTGCATGCACTGGACGCCGCTGATCAAAGCCAGGTCGATCAGCTACGAGACCCAGCGCAGATCGCGGCCGCCCGGACCTTCGGCCCATTCAACGACATGCCCGACTCGCCGTTCTACTCGGTCGAGGATCTCTCACCCGAGCAGACCTGGGAGCGAATCGCCGAGCACGTCGTTCTTGCCACCACCGTCGCGGCAGTACACGGCGCTGCACGGCGACCGATCACCATCGAGACGATCTGCCGCCTGCACGAGATCATCTTCCTGACGACGTTCCCCGAGCACGCGGGGCGCCTCCGCCAGCGCAACGAGGAAGGGGAATACGGGATCGTCCTGGGCACCGCCGAGCAGCCCATCGCCAAGGGCGAACGCGCCACCGCCGGCGCCCGGGTCGTGTCACGCCTCGAACAGATCTGCAGCGAGTTCAACGAGACCGTCGCTGAGCAGGACCAGTCCGACCCGATCGCGCTCGACGCCCTCGTATTCACCGCGGTCCGGCTCTACGCCAAGGTGCTTTCCACCCACCCGTTCCTGGACGGCAACGGCCGCACCGCATTCACGATCCTGCAGTACGCACTCACGCGAAGCGGCCTCGCATGTGTAGCCCTGGAAGACTTCGACGCCCACCAACGAGCGCTCGGCACCGCCCTGCGCAGCGACGGAAAACAATCGTATATCCCGCTCCAGGCGCTGATTGTCGATAAGCTGACAAAAGGAAGATTCCCCGAGGACGACTGAAGATCGAGATGCCCAAGCAACGCAAGATCATCGGCTATGACGGGCCCAGCGGTGCCTACGCGGTCGTCGACGGCGAGTTCCTGCCCCTGAGCGATCCGCAGGCTCTCGTCGCCCTGACCGACTCCGCACTCCTCACCAGCCTCGGCTACTCCAAGAAGGCGGCGGAGTACCAGAAGCTGATGCAGCGCCGGCGGCAGCCCGCAGCGGCAGCGTCGACCCGTTAGATCTGGGGCATGCTCCCGCTTCTGTGATTGGAGCGGCGGCAGGCCAAGATTTGATCTTGACTCTTGCGGTTCGTCCGCTGCGGTAGTGCCGCTGTGCCCACCGGACGCACCTCCTTCTCGCGCAGAGCAGCAACTTGCGAGAGCGTCGTTCTCCATCGTTCCGGTCGAAACATCATGATGCCTGCATGCGCGGGGCAGGAGCATCTTCCGAGTCATTGGCCGCACCGTTGACGCCTATGAGAAGTACGTTCGCGACGACGTCCTCCGACTGAGCGGCGATCACTGAGCCTTCAGTGACATCTTCAGGCTCTTGGGTTTTGCGCCGATACTCGCCGCATGAGGTGGACGCTGCTCGCCATTTTTGGGGCTGTCCTAGTGGCGGTCGGAATCGCGGGTCTCGGGCTCGAAATAGCCCACGGCAGCGATATCTGGCGGAAAGGCAACGGCGGGATTGCTCTGCTTGTCATTGGTGGGTTCTGTGTCTGGCATGGACTGGCGGAACGTGAACGTGGAGTGAGGAGCAAGCCGCTCTGGCCAACGCTCCTCTGGCTGACGAGTCTCTTTGCTATTGGCGTCGTCCTGTACCTACTGGCGCCGCCGCTCGCCTTCCTGTACGCAATCGTTGTCGGGATCATCGTCAGGTTCTCTCTGCTGGCGAGCTGGATCACTCGTGAATGACTGATTGACTACTTCGCTTTCAAGTCGATGCGAGCGCACCGGCAGATGTCTCTCATGCGCTTCTGCCTTTGACGATGACGGGTCAAAGGCACGGTGGTGCAAGCACTTTCGCTTCGCCCGGCTATGCGAGCGTCTGCGGCGCAAGCCGGTAGTGGTAGCCGTGGGAGCGGACGAAGCCGGCGCGGGCGTAAAGCGCTTGGGCGGGCAGGTTGTCGTGTTCGACCTGGAGGTATAGGCGATGGCAGTCTCCACGTAGCGCCATTTGCGCAGCTGCGTGCAGGATGGAGCACGCGACGCCGCGGCGGCGCATGGGCGGATCAGTCGCCATGCAAAACACCCCGGCCCACCCGCGCTGGCAAACAACGAGCCCGACACCAGCCCGCACGCCCTCGACGTCGGCGATCACGTATCCGGTCGATGCTTGGATGCGTGCGAGTACATGGCGGGCCGTCTCGCTTGCGTCTGCTCGCTGCTCGATGTCCGTCCAGGCGTCAAGCCAACCTGTGCTTGGAGACGAGTCAACCACGACATCCACGTCCGGTTCGAGCGCGAGGGTCGCGATTACCTCATCGACCGGAGCGACGAGAACATCGGTCGGCGCGTCGCGCTGCCAGCCTTGGTTGTGCAGCTCTGCGTCGAGCATGGCGTGCGACTCCACCGGCGTGACCTGAATGCACGCGTTGAGCCGCCGAGCCCGGTAGAACTCGATGACTGAGGCAAGAGCGGACGACGATGGCGGCGCGTCCTCTCCGGGGGGCAGAGCCGAGTTGCAGCGCCGACGTGCGACTGACGCGGTGTGCCGAAGCACCCAGCCCTCGTACTCCTCACAGTGCGCCGAGGGCCATGCCTGCGCCGCAAGCGCCTCGACCGCAGCCGACTCGTCAAGTGCAGGGTCCTCGAACACCCCGGAGATAGTCGCACCCCTCTTGCCGAGATGACTGCTACTCGTCAACGCAGGCGCCTCGCTTGCCACGCGGGGTGCCCGCTTTCCGCGCAACGGGAGATGCTCGGCCGGTAGGGGGTCGAGTGTCTGCGGTGGCGCGAAGCAGGTCCCTGGCGAGTGAAAGGGTAGGGGCTTCCGTTCCTGGCATGCCCGGGATAAGTTCATTAGCCTGTCGGGGCCATGATGGCCCATTGGGACGAGGTTGAGTGGACTCAGATCAAGCGCGGCCCGCTTCGTGGCCTGCGCCAGCGTCTGGGCGCCGCGGCCGGCGCGGCGCGCGCCGGCCTGAGCCGATATCGGATGGACCCTGGGGGACGCGCGATGCCGGTGCACCTGCACGCTGACGAGGAGGAGCTCTTCTACATTCTCGGCGGAAGTGGCCTGTCCTGGCAGGAGGGTCGCAGCTATCGCGTGGCTACGGACGATTGCATCATCCATCGAGCAGGCGCGGAGTCGCACACGATCATTGCCGGCGATGAGGGTCTTGAGGTGCTGGCGTTCTCCAGCGGTAGCAACACGGGGATGACTTGGCTACCGCGCGCGGACGCTTGGTGGATGGGGCCGCGGTGGTTGCCAAGCGACGGACCGAACCCTTTCCAGCTTGAGGCGGAGGCCGGCGAACTCGAGTTGCCCGAGCCCGAGCAAGACCGCCCGCCGACGATCGTCGCAACAGGTCGTGTTCCACCGGAGCCCATGCGCCACGGCGTGGTGGACAGCGAGTGGCGCGACCTGGGGGTCGCGGGAGGCTCGGTCGCGAGTGGGATCAATCATGTCAAAGTCGCGCCCGGCGCTCGCAGTTGCCCGTTTCATTGCCACGGGGCTGAGGAGGAGCTCTTTGTCGTGCTCGCCGGCAGCGGGACATTGCGCCTCGGCGACGAGCGCCACGCCGTGCAGGCCGGCCATGTTGTCGCACGACCGCCCGGAACTCGCATCGCCCATCAGTTCATTGCCGGCGAGGAGGGACTTACTCTGCTCGCCTGGGGTACCCACGAGCCCAACGACATAGTCTGGTATCCGGACTCGAAGAAGGTCAACCTCCGGGGAATCGGCATCAAGGGCCGCATCGAGCCGCTCGACTACTGGGACGGAGAGAGATGAGCGATCTCTGCCTGTGCGGGCGTGCTCGTAGGTCACCCGCGTAGCCCGCTCCGAGCGCCGCGATGACAAGGAAACAGGTCTGCCGGCCGAAACCGTAGGCGACCCGCTCCTCGCCAAAAGCAGGCGCGTCGTCGGCCGGAAGACGCGACGCATGCTATGGACGACATCCGACGGCCTTCCTCGATCGGCTCTCGCTCGCTTCCCGCGACGGCGTTGAAGCTCGGACGCTTGACGCTGGCTGCAACTCCCCATCGCAGCATCATGGCTGCGGCGCACACCACGCCGCGAGATGACAGCTCGTGCGCGGGCACCGGCCGTCGTTGGCGCCGTGTCGCCGCAAATCTCGGGACCAAATGGGGACCAATTTGTAAATCGGTGGGTCGGCTATGTACCAAAACCGGTCCATTTCCAGGCATTTTATAAATGCCCCGTGCGGGACTCGAACCCGCCCCACCGGATTAAAAGTCCGGCGCTCTACCAGATGAGCTAACGGGGCTCGCGGGCGACAGTCTGCCAGATGGGGTTCAAGCCGACTTGCACACGGGAGATCAACGGTGGGTTACGTCGCCGTATCGTCGTCTTCGCCGGCGACGCGGAGCATCTGCTCGATCCGCGTGAGCTTCACGCGGGGCCGCCCCGAGGATTCGCCGAGCGAACGCTCGTGGCGATCGATCGAGGCCCAGCCTTCATAGGTGACGAGCTCCGGCTGGCGCTCGCGCAAGAGCCGCTCGACGGCGTCGGCGTCGGGCGCGGTGGGCACGTTCAGGCCGTCTCCACCTGGTCCGGAGTCGGCGAAGATCGCATTGACCGTCTCCTGGGCGTCCTTCTTGTTCGTGCCGATCACGCCCGAGGGCCCGCGCTTGATCCAGCCGACGACGTACTCCCCCTGCAGCCGGTCCCCGGCAGGAGCGTCGAGCACCCGCCCCCCCGCGTTCGGGATCACGCCGCGGCGCTCGTCGAGCGGGACGCCGGGCAGGGCGACACCGCGGTAGCCGATCGCGCGGAAGACGAGACCGGCCGCGATCGTCTCCCGCTCGCCGGTGGCGCGCGCGCGCAGCTGCGGGTGGGCGGGATCCGTTTGATCGGCGACGAGCTCGTTGCGGGCGAGTTCGACCGCGCCGAGGTGGTGGCCGAAGTCGTCCGGGAGCAGCGCGACGGGCGAGAGCAGGAAGCGCAGCACGATCCGCTTGGCGCGCCCAGCGGGTGGGCGCTCGGAGTAGGAGCGCAGGATCTCGACGTTGCGCCGCGCGGTGATGTTGGCCTCGGCGCCGGCGTCGTGGACGGCGAGCGCGCTCTCGAGTTCGCCGGGATCGACGATCACATCGGCGTCGGCCAGCTCGCCGAGCTCGAGCAGCTCGGGGTTTGTGAAGGCCGCCTGCGCGGGTCCGCGGCGACCGACGATCACGACCTCGGAGACGCGACTGCCGGCCAGCACATCCAGCGCATGATCGGCGGTGTCGGTGGGTGCGAGCTCGGAGGGCGCGAGCACGAGCATGCGGGCGACGTCGATCGCGACGTTGCCGTTGCCGATCACGACGGCGCGCTCGGCGGAGCGCAGGTCGACCTCGAGGTCGGTGTGGTCGGGGTGGCCGTTGTACCAGCCGACGAACTCGGTCGCCGCGTGCGAGCCGGGGAGCGCTTCGCCGGGGATCCCGAGCGGCCGGTCGACGGGGGTGCCGGTCGCGTAGACGATCGCGTGGTAGTGCCGCAGGAGCTCCTCGCGCGAGACGTGCTCGCCGAAGCAGACGTTGCCGAAGAAGCGGAAGCGCGGGTGCGCGGCGGTCTTCTCGTAGATGCGCGTGACCGACTTGATCTTCGGGTGATCGGGGGCGACGCCAGAGCGCACGAGCCCCCAGGGCGTGGGCAGCCGCTCGAGCATGTCGACCTCGAAGTCGATCGCGTGCCCGCCCGCCCCGTCCTTGAGCAGGTGCCCGGCGGCATAGAAGCCGGCCGGCCCGGAGCCGATCACGGCGATGCGAATTGGGGGATTGGCGTCCATCCGAGAGCTCCTCAGGTTGCGTGTCTGCGCTCGCCGGGCAGGAGTCTCGGAGCTCTCGGATATTTCTCTGACATGGATGGGCGCGGCCCGACTCGAACGGGCGACCCCCTCGGTGTAAACGAGGTGCTCTGACCAACTGAGCTACGCGCCCCCGGGGCCGAAGACCCTAAGGCTAGCGAGGCTGCGAAGCTGTGCGGGTGGGGAGAGCCGGCCGAATCGGAGCGCTGCTGGCGGCGACGGTCGTGTTCGTGCTGGTGCTGGCGCAGATCTTCCTGCCCGGGATCGCGGCGAGCAGGATCCGCGAGCGCGTCGAGCGGTATGGAACCGTCGAGAGCGTGAGCGTGAGCGCCTGGCCGGCGGTGGAGCTGCTGTGGGGGAAGGCGGACACGGTCGACGTGCGGGCGCAGAGCCTCACGTTGAGCCCGGGGCAGACGGCGAAGCTGCTCGGCGAAGCGCGCGGGGTGAAGAGCATGCAGCTGAGCGCGGCGAGGATGAAGGAGGGCTCGTTGATGCTGAGAGAGGCGAGCTTTCAGAAGCACGGCGACGCGCTCGACGGGGAGGCGTGGACCTCGCGCGAGGACGTGCAGGCGGCGCTCGGCGGAGGGGTCGAGGTGCAATTGCTGGGCAGCCACGACGGCCAGGTGCGGGTGAGCGCGAGCGGTGGCCTGTTTGGCGTGCGTGCGTCGGTCGACGCGGTCGCCGAGGCGCAGGAAGGCAAGCTCGTCGTACACCCGCTGGGCTTCCTGCTGGAAGGGCTGAAGCTGACGATCTTCGCCAACCAACATGTGTATGTGGAAGGCGTGAGCGCGAGCGCAGCGGCGGGACCCCCGGGCGAAGGGGCGGGCTACAGGCTGTCGATCTGGGCGAGCCTGCGCTGAGCGGCGCCACAGAGGGAGCATCCCGGTCCTGGCTGGGTGAAGAGGAACAGCGCTTTCAACACCAGCTCATCCCCACTACAAGGAGGCACCTTCGACCGCGGGCCGCGGGGCGGCGTCGCTGCCGCGCGGGGGGCGGGCGTGGACGGTCACGGGCAGGCCGTGCCGCGGGCTGATCGTCGGCATCTGGCGGATCTCGAGCGCGAAGTCATCCGCGACAGAGAGCGTGAAGCGCGAGAGCAGGAGCGTCACGATCGTGCGGATCTCGAGCTGGCCGAAGCGCATCCCGATGCACGTGCGCGAGCCGCCGCCGAAGGGGACGTAGGCGCCCTTCGGCAGCGCGGCCCGGGCCTCGGGGGCGAAGCGCTCGGGGCGAAATTGATCGGGTTCGAGGAAGACGTCGGGCAGGTGATGCGAGGCCCACGAGGAGTAGTTGACGAACGCGCGCGCGGGGACGGTGTGGCCCGCGAACTCGAACGCCGCGACCGAGCGCCGCGGCCCGATCCAGGCGGGCGGGTACATGCGGAGCGTCTCGTCGAGGACCAGCTCGAGCTCGGCGAGCTCGCCCGACATCAGCTGGGAGGGATTGGGTTGCCCGCTCGCCCGCACGCCTGTGCCTGCCCGCCCGCCTGCGCCTGCGCCTGCGTTCGCGTATCCGTCCGCCTGCTGTCCGTTCGCCCGCCCGCCGGCCTGGTCGCGGCCAAGTTGGGAGTCCTGCTCGGCGAGCAGGCGCGTGACGATCTCGGGGTGATGGGCGAGCTCGTGGAACATGAACGCGACGGTCGAGGTGGTGGTGTCGTGACCCGCGAACATCAGCGTCATCACCTCGTCGCGAATCTGCAGGTCGGCCAGCGTGTTGCCGTCCTCGTCGTGGGCGTCGAGCAGCAGCGAGAGGATGTCCTCGCCGCGCTCGCCGGAGGCGCGGCGCGAGGAGATCTCCGCGTAGATCAGCCGGTCGAGCGAGCGCGCGGCCTGCTGCAGTCGCGCCCACGGCGTGTGGGGACCGCGGAGCAGGCGCAGCGAGTAGTCGACGGAGTAGAAGGAGAGCGCCCGCTCGAACAGGCCGGCGGCGTCGACCGAGCGCGCGGTCTCCCCGTCGGGGTCGAGGCCGAAGAGCGCGCGCATCGCGATCCGCAGCGCGAGCCGGCGCGTCCACGTGTAGAGGTCGATGCGGTCGCCCACGGCGAGCTGGTCGAGCGCGCGGTTGGTCTCGTCGACCATCACCTCGACCGAGGCGGCGATCCGCTCGCGGTGGAAGCCGGGGAGCATGATCAGCCGCGAGCGCCGGTGGAAGTCGCCGTCGATCGTCAGCAGCCCGTCGCCCATCAGCCCGATCAGGTCGCGGAAGTGCGATTCGCGCCAGGTGAAGTTGGCGGCGTGCGAGACGGTGATGTAGTGGTTGGCGGCCGGCCCGAGCATGAAGACGGCGTTGCCGTGGAACAGCCGCAGCGTGAAGACCGGCCCGTAGCGCTCGTAGGACTCGAGCAGCAACGGCAGCGGATCGTTGGCGAAGCGCCGCGTGCGCGCGAGCGAGAAGCGCGTATCCCCGGGCGGGAACGGCACGCCCGCCGCACGCTCCTCGCGCAGGTCCGCGAACACCGCGGCGAAGGGGTTGAGGTCGAGCAGCGGAGGGGGACCGACGAGCGCCACGAGAGCACCCTACAACAAAACTGGCTGGCTAGCCAACTTTCTTTTGAGGGTGTCGCTGGGCTCTCCTGAGTGCCGCGCGGAGCGCAGGGTCAGACCACTATTGCGGGTGCGTCGTGCACGAGCAACAGCGGCGGCCCGCTCCCTCGCTCCTTGTAATGCAGGGTCGCACCATTTTTGCCATCTCACTCGCCATTTGCGTCACGCCCGTGTGCCGACCGCGAGCAGGTACTCCATCTCAAAGCGCGCGTTATCGGGTGTGCCGAGGTTCCACTCCTCGCAGAATCCGTCCAGCGCCTCGTCGAGCTCTGTGTCGCGGCCGTTCTGACGCGCGTTGGCCCGGGCGGCGATCGTCGGGCCGTAACGTGCCTTGAAGTGCTCGCCGAAGTCGCGTGGCTGCTCGAACGCCGTGACCTCCAGCACCCCCCGCTGGAGCGTGCCGAAGTCGACGCGATCGCCGAACAGCTCGCTTAGGTGCGTCTCGCTGCCCCACAGTGGCGGAGGTTGTGCGCCGGGCGGGGGTGTTGGAACGAATGGCCCCATCGTGCGGAACAGCGCTCCGATCATGCCCTCTGGGGTCCAGCTGAGAAGTCCGATCGTGCCCGCGGGGCGGCACACGCGGACGAGCTCGTCGGCGACATCTTGGTGGTGGGGCGCGAACATCGCGCCGATCGAGGACATCACGATGTCAAACGACGCGTCCCCGAACGGCAGGTGCTCGGCGTCAGCCTGCACCCAGTCGAGGGTCGGCCCTTCGCTCTCGGCACGAGCACGGCCGGCCTGCAGCAACTCGGGTGTCAGATCGCTGGCGGTGACCTGAGCGCCGGCCTTCGCCGCCGGTATCGACGCGTTGCCGGTCCCGGCTGCCACGTCCAGCACATTCATCCCAGGTCCGATACCACACGCCTCCACGAGCGTCGGCCCCAACGGAAGCAGGAACGTCTCGACCATATCCGGGTAATCACCCGACGCCCACATCGCACGATGACGCGCCTTCAACTCAGAATCAGACATCGCCGTTCACTCGCCGGTCGAAGGATCGATGACCGTCGAGACCTTGGATATCCGATCCGCGGGAAAGGCGCCGCAGCGGGCGTGCTCGTAGAGGATGTCCTCATCAGGAGCGACGTAGACGCAGTAGATCTTGTCGTCCGTGACATAGCTCGTGAGCCAGCGAATGTCCGGGCCGAGCTCGCCGATCACCTTGTTCGACGTCGCCGATATTCCCTGCAGCTCCTGCGCGCTGAGGTTCCCCGCCCCGGGAAACTCGCGCTCGATCACGTACTTGGGCATTGTCGTCTCCTTCTGTCGATGATTGACCAGCCTCGCTAACATACTGGCGGTATCCATTATGCATACTAAGAGTACGGATGTCAAGAACAAGAAGGCCCAACAGGGCGAGGCGACCCGCCGCGCGCTGATCGACGTCGCCCGCAAGCTGTTCGGCGAGAAGGGCTACGCCGCGACATCACTCGACGAGATCGTCGCCGGCGCCAAGGTCACGAAGGGCGCCTTCTACCACCACTACAACGGCAAGCAGGACCTGTTCGCCGCCGTCTACGAACAGGTCAAGCTCGAGGTCTCGGACCGCTTCGCCGTGGCGTTCATCGAACCAGACCCCTGGAAGGACCTGTGCGCGGGGTGCCAGGCGATGCTCGACGCCCACCTCGACCCATCCGTACAGCGCATCGTGCTCCAGGACGCCCAAGCGGTGCTCGACGCGGACACGATCCGCCGCGTCGATGCGCGCTACGGCGCGGTTGTCCTGCGCGGCGCACTCAGGCGCGCGATCCGCGCAGGCATCGTGCAAGCACTCCCCTTGAAGACGCTCGCGTTGATGCTGACCGGCGCGATCCTCGAAGGATGCATGGCAATCGCCGACAGCGACGATCCCGCCCAGGCCCGCGAGGACACCGGCAACGTACTCACAGCCCTGCTCGAAGGACTACGACCGCACGCCTGACCCAGCGCAAAGCAGACGAATGGTCTCTCGCTATGCGCCTCTCTACGGCTCAGTGGCCATCTACCCATGGGTCTCCCCCGGGTGCTGCGATGGACCCGGATCGAGGCCGGGCGCCCGGCGCGCGCGGCGCCTTGGCATACTGGGGAGGCGTTGGGAGCCTCATCGGGTTCCTCGGCGCACACGCGGGGACGTAGCTCAGTTGGTTAGAGCGCCGGCCTGTCACGTCGGAGGTCGCGGGTTCGAGTCCCGTCGTTCCCGCTTAGAGAATGCCCTGGTAATCAGGGCTTTTTCTTTGGGCAGATGTATCTGCCAGTTGCGCGAGTGAGGGATGAGAGTACCGCTCGTGAGTACCGCATCAAGGCTTCATTTTGTGGGGAAGACGCGCTCTTGCCGGATTGCAGGCCGGAGGTTGTATGCGGGAGGTAGAGTTGCCCTCAGTTATCGCCACGGGCTCAGCGTCCGCGATCGACATCGCGGACGGGCGCGTCGCGGTGGCGTGCGTCAAAGAGCCGGCGTGTGGGTGAGAGGACGGAGCGGAGCCGTAAGGGGTCGCGGGTCGGGAGCCAGTCACGGTCGGGCATCTCTCGATGGGCAAGCGAGGGCGTTTGCGCGCGGCTCTGGCGCATCATGCCGGCGAGTCGGACTGACGCGCCGCTCGTCCTGGCCCTCGGCGCCGAGCTCGTCGCGCGCGAGGAACCACTCGGAGCCGTGGCGCGCGCGGGATGCCTCGACGTAGGCGCTCTCCTTGCTCGTCTGCCAGCCGCCGGTGACGATCACCGAGCGCTCGACGGTGGCACCCTGCTGGCGGTAGACGTGCTGGGCGTAGGCGAGGCGAATCGAGTCGAGGTCGGTCTGGGCGAGGTGGACGCGACGGTCTGAACCGTCGAGCGCGATCGTGGCGCCGCGCTCGTGGACGGCGATGACCTGGCCGCGCGTGCCGTTCTCGACTCGTGGCTGTCCTGGCGGGCGGTGCTGCCGGGCGAAGGCGACGAGGTCTCCGTCGCGGATGCCGTAGTGGACGTTGGGCAGTTGCGTCTCGCTACACCCGAGTTCGCCGTGCTGGGCGCGGAGGTGTTGAGCGCGGGCGTTGAGACGGTCGATCTCCTGATTTGAGGCGTCGGCGATCAGTGCGACCTCTCTGATCCCGTGTTGCTGGGTGAGGGTGTGCCAGCGCTGCACGGCTGCCTCGCCGGCATCGTCGCGGGTGTCGTTGAAGTAGAGCTGTCCCCGGTGGAGGTAGTGCGCCATCGCCTTCTCGGGTTCGCCAGAGCGCAGCGCGCGCCATGCGCGCTGCTCGGCGGGGTCCTTGGTGCGGTGGATGTCGGCCAGCTCTGCGGTCGGGGCGTGGGTGGCGAGCCAGTCGAACATGCCGCCGGGTCCGATCGAGGGGAGTTGCTTGCCGTCCCCGGCGGCGATCAGCTTCGCTCCGGAGTGCTCCATCAGCTCGGTGAGAGCATCGAGGCGCTTGTGGTCGACCATCCCCGCCTCGTCGAGGAACACCGTCGTGTTCTTACCGACGTGCATAGTGCCCGTGTTTGCCCGAGCGACCAGGGCGTCCAGGGTGAGCGTGCGTCCGGCAAGCGCTGGGCTGTCGGCGCCGAGTCGCTCAGCGGTCGAGCCCGATACGGCGACCCCGATGACGTCCCGGTCAGCCACCTGCTCCGCGCGTGCGGCCGTGTCGATCACCACGCCCTTGCCTGTCCCGGCTGGGCCAACAAGGACGGCGAGGCGCTCGGGGCCGGTGATCGTTCGGAGCGCCTGTCGCTGCTCGGGGCTGAGTGGAGCGCCGATGCGCTCGGCGACTTCACGGGCGGCGTTATCGCGTGCGGTCTCGCCGACGTCGCGGCCTGCGGGCTGCGCGAGCTGGGTGGCGCGGCGTTCGATCGCCTGCTCCTTGGCGCGGACCGCGAGGGTCGTCATCCGTCCGCCCTCCAAGGTGAGGACGCGGCGGTCGCGGACCATCTCCCGCGCGACTGCCGAGCGCCTGATCAGGTGCCATCTCCCCGGCGGCCTGCTCCAGCGCGACCGCGCGAAGGTCGCGTTCCTCGAAGACGGCGTGCTGTTCGGTCAGCTTCGCCTCGACCCGATCCTCGATCGCGCGGCTCGGCTCCCGGGCGCTCAGATGCGCCGATCAACTGCACGGCCTCATCCGGCCCGAACCCGTGGTCGCGAGCGGTCTGTGTCCACACTCGTTGCAGGTCCGAGCGCGTGGTCAGCGTCTTGGCTGTGCGGTTCTCGAGCGCGAGGTTGCGAAGCTCACCACGTTCAGGGGCGCGGCCGTAGCGGGCACGGAAGCGCTCCGCCGCCCTGGCGACCTCGCGGGAGCGCCCGGAGAACGCCTCGCATAGCTCGCGGGGAACACCAGCGATCTCGAAGTACCGGCCGTCCTTCCCGGTGCCCTGTTCAATCGGGTATCCCTCCCGTACGAGCTCG
The DNA here is from genome assembly GCA_963789675.1 of uncultured Solirubrobacterales bacterium. GTDB lineage: Bacteria > Actinomycetota > Thermoleophilia > Solirubrobacterales > Solirubrobacteraceae > Palsa-744. The sequence goes on from CAWBLR010000025.1 coordinate 139,073, forward strand.
TCGGCGAGCGCGGAGCGGTAGAACGCGCCCAGCTCCCGAGCGGAGCGGAAGATCGGCCGTGACGCGACCGCCACGATCCGGTCGTCCTCCCGTACCGCGCCGGTGATCACGACATGGCTGTGCAGCTGCGGGTCCGGCGCCTGCGCGCCCGAGACTCCGCGGGCGGTGGTGTGCCGGTACTCGGTCGCGATCACGTCCTTGGCGTGCTCTTCCACAACCTGGCCGCTGTAACGCCGGCGCACGACCGGCACCTGCTCGCGTAGGTAGAGGATTGTCTGCTCGACCGCGCTGGTGTGGGCCTGCTCGATTTGCTCGCGCTGCCAGGGATCGCCGAGTGCCCACACAGTCGAGATGGACTTCGGCGCGCTGAACGTCACATCGATCCCGCCGCCCCGGCCACCGCCGGCGCCCTCGGGGCGCAGCCAATCGCCCGTGCCGGGGTGGCGGCCCTCCATCAGCGCGATGAAATCAGCGCCATCCACCGGCCCGCCCGCCTGGACTCCCAGCCTGTCCAACGTTTCGGCATCGGTGAGCCACTGGCCAGGAGCCTGGGCCATCTCGCCGTCCGGGGTCAGGTAGTAGTCCCCGCGCTCCGGCTCCACCGTCTTGCCCTCCAGGTAGCGCGCGTACCCGCCACCTCGGGACGCACCTATGCTCGCCGCAGTCATCACACGGTTAATGACCGCCAGCACCTCAAACCGGCCACCGACTTTGCACAGCGATCCGGGTGCCGTCGCACGGCCGTGCATCTGGTCTGTGCTGGAAGGCGGAGCGAAGCGACGCAGGGCGTTCAGACGGCGCCGGTGTCGCGTGCTGGGGGTCGCGACGGCGGCGACCTTGGGCCGCTGTTGTGGACAGCCAGGTGCTGCCGGAAGTCGATCAGAAGCCAGGAAGGCCGCGGAATCGTCGCTCAGGCGAGTGCGGAGAGATGAACTCGTTGGCCGGTTTCGGCTGCTCACGGTCATTAACCCAAGGAGCTACTTCTCCGCCCAGAGTTCGATGAGCACCATCCCCACATCCATCGGAACCCATCCCCGGCTGACGCGCGAAGACGTCCTCGACGGCCGCGACGTCGCCGAGCTGCTGCACCTGCCGCTCTCGACCGTGCTCGAATACGCGCGGCGCGGGCTGCTTCCCGGGCGCAAGCTCGGGCGGCGCTGGATCTTCCTGCGGGACGAGGTGGAGGCGGCTGTGCGTAGGGCTCCGGTCGTTGGGTTAAAGGACTGCTGAGAACTCAACGAAGAGCTCGTCGTGGCGCCTGCTTGTGGCTGGCTGAGTCTCGCGGGGGTGGCCTGATAGTTTGTGGCTCTGTATGACCCTTGCCTGCTTGATGCATTGGTATCCTCTCGGCGCTCTATGTCGCGCCGGTAGTGGCCGTCGGAGGCTGGGGCTGGTGGAAGACCAGAGCACCCGGCGATCGGGGCGAAGGGCCGCCGACGACCGCACCGACTGCGTAGTAGCGCGGCGTCGCTCACCCCGTCGTCGTGGTGACGGCTGAGAGGATCCAGAGCGCGAGGCAGGTGAAGGCGACCATGATCGCGAGCATCCAGTATGCGAGCGGATCGCGGCGCGGGGGATTTGAACTCGATGAGGCCGCGCTCGTGGGAGAGGATCAGTCCGCTGACGTGGCCGGCGACGATCGCGGGGATCTGGACGTACCAGATCGCGGCGAAGGAGATCAAGTTGTAGTTGATAAGGAAGTTGGCGGTCCCGAAGAGGTCGTGCCGCGCCCGAGCGGATCGGAGACGAGGTAGCCGAGGGCCTGCCCGTCGAGCACGAGCAGCGAGAAGTAGTGGGCGAGCATGTAGCCGAAGGCGATCGGGACCAGGGTGTGCAGGAATGTCCGCGACAGCGCCTGTGTCCGCGACGGCGACGTCGCGCAGAGCGCGCGCATGCCGAAGATGCCGAGGTTGTAGAGGCCGGCGACGAACGCCACGCAGAAGATCAGGCCGATCGTGCCGACGACCTCGAAGGCGCCGATCGCGCTGATGCCGAGGTGGCCGAGATCGGCCTCCAGGGATGGTGCGAGCGGTACCAGACCTCGCCGTTGGAGAAGCCGTCGAAGCTCGTCGAACCGATCAGGACGAACAGAACAGCTGCAGTGCCCGGCCACAGCTTGAGGTCACCGAGCCCGGACAGCGGCCTGCGCAGGCGCAGCTCGCGGCGCGCCAGTACAGCGGCGACAGCCTGCCGATCAGTCCGAGTAGACGCCGAACCCGTCGGCTCGCTCGCACCACGTCTGACACCGAATGCCGCGATCCCAGCGAGCTGCACGCCGCGTAGGCGATCATCAGGATCGCGAGCAGGTCCGGGTCGTCCTTGCTCGGGTAGACGAGCTCCAGCCAGGCGAAGCCGAGCAGCGTCGCCGCTGCCGGCCAGCGGCCCAACCACTTCGGGATAGGAGCCGAGCAGCGGCCCGCGCCGGTAGCCGATCCGGGGCAGCAGCCAGCCCGCGAGCCGCCCGACCGCGCGCCACGGGTTGAACGGTCGGAAGAGGTCGCGAGGAAAGCCGTGAGATCGGGATGCCGACCCAGAAGACGACGTAGACCGAGGTAGGGGCCAGGTTCGAGGTGAAGTTCTGTTCCCCCGCAGACCCGCGTAGACGACGATCGCGAAGAGTCCGACACCGACCATGCCGGAGAGCCATTCGAGCGGACCGGGGCCTGTAGCAGCACCCGCCCGGGGGGCAGCAGTCGGGGCTTTCACCACAGTCTCCACAGCGCGAGGAACGAAATGACGATGACGCTTGCCGCCGCCCAGGCGAAGAGCCAGGCCGGGATCGGCAGGTCGGCCCGGCCGACGATCCCGTGGGCGGAGGCCGGCCCCGGCGCGAGGAGGAGGCGAGCAGCGCCGCGAGGCACGCCAACCACCCCGAGGCCGCGCCCGGCGCGCGCGCCCCCTCAGCTTCACCTCGACGTCGCCGCAGAGGATCGCCGGGTTGTTGGAGAGCGCCTGCATGAACGCCAGCGAGGCCGGTGCAGAGCCGATCTGGTCGCGCTGACGAGTGGCGTCGGTTCCGCGTGAACCACGATGAAGTAGCCCGGCCGATGACCTGCTGATGGACGATCAAGTTGACCGTTCAGCTTCGCCTTTAGCGTTGGCGACCAAGTCGGGCAGACCACAGCCATGTTCCAGACCATCTTACTTCCGTACCGCAGGCGCCGTCGGGCCCGTGCAGGTGCTCCGCATGGTCGCTATAGGGCACCAGGCCCGTGACCCGCCGCCAGCCGGTGAGATGGTCGCCGACCTGTTCGAAGTGCCCTTCGCCCGAGGCCGTGCTCGGCAGGAACGGCATCCCTTCGGCGGCCTTCGCACTCGACTGCATTTCCTTCATCTCGGCTGGCGCTCATGCCCTTTGATCGAGCTGGGCGGGTCGGCGGACTCTTTGCCTTGCTGGATGCGTCCCACACGGCCATCGGCTTGAAGGCGACGGTCGCCTCGGTCTTCGCGCCGCTGGAGCCGCCACAGCCGGCCATCGCTACCGCCGCGGCCGCTGCGATAACGCAGAGCACGACACCTCGGTACGCGCGCTTTCTCATTTCTGCTCCTTGGTTGTGATCGTCAGGTTGTGTGTTGCCCATCACGCGCTCCGTGGTTTCAGAGAGCCCCCGAGGACTGCCGGGGTGGGTGTGGGCTCTTGCACACGGGCGGGGCGCTCGCTCGCCGACGCCCACCAGCGGGAACATTGCGACGGCCAGCAGGATGAACAGTGGCCCGGCGTTCGGGTCCTGGTCTCGCGCCCCCGGCGAAGATGCCACCGAAGCCCTGGCCGAGAACCCAATACAGAAGGTTCAAAGCGATCGCCAACCACAAAAGCGGCCGCGCCCACCG
>CAWBLR010000026.1:0-71379 GCA_963789675.1 uncultured Solirubrobacterales bacterium
TTGGTCACCCCTTTTTTCTGGTCTGCTTTGGGGGCGTCAGCCGGCGGCGAGCAGTACGGCGGCGGTGTCGGTCTTGTACTCCAGCGGTTCGATTCAACGCAGCCAGTGGCGGTACGCTTCGATCCACTGCGCTCCCTCGGGCGGCGGGGTCGGTAGAGGGAGGTCGAGGAGCGGGATGGTCTGTCGCAGCTTCTCGCGCGAGCAGATCGCCACGATTTGGTCATTGTCGTTCAGCGTCACGCGCTCGACTGTGACCTCCACACCTAGCACCTGTGCTTTGAAGGGAGTCGCCAGCTCGTCCTCCATCACGGTGAACAGACCGGTGATCTGCTCACTCTCGTTGTAGCAATCGACAGTTGCCTCCTCGACCATCGCGTCGAGCTGTGCCTTGCTCGTCGAACCAACCATCCGAGAGGTTGAGGATCAAGCCGCCATGTGGCGGGAGATCGGACGGCGAGACGGCCCCGGCTCGGCGATCGACAGGCCGTCCAGTGAGCCAACGGGGATCGTGAAGTCGAAGTTCCCGGACCCGACCGATTCTTCCAGCGTGTGCAGGACGGCTGCGGGGTCGTCGTAGGGACCTTGCGCAAAGAAGGGCTTTCCGTTGCGCCCGAAGCGGATCACGCCTGGGCCCTCCCACGCACCGAGTTGGCCGCGCACCAGCTCGAAGTCGGGATGCGGCGCGAACCCCAGAGTTCGGGCGTACTCGACGGCGCCGAACACGAGCTCGCGCGCGAGCTCGATCGGGGCGGCCATACCATCGGCGCCCCACGCGTGGAAGTAGATTCGTGCGAAGGACGCCAGTTCGTCGCGGCGCATGCGGTCTGGTCCGAGCGCGTCCTTTACGCCCAGGCAGTAGACGTCCAGCAGGTAGCCGCAGACCGAAACCTTCTGGTGACGATCCCGATGTGCGATGAGCACTCCAACCAGCCCATCGGTTTCGCGGTCCACGCATTGTCGAATCATAGGTAGGCGTAGGCCAGCTACAGGACCCATCAGGCCACAGGACTCGGCCGTCCAGCTGGTGGCTGGAGGCGTGAGTAGGATCAACAAAGGCAAACTACGACCCTCGGGGTGATGGCGACGAGCAAGCGACGAAACGGCACGAGGGCGATTGGCGCAGGCGACCTGCGGGTCGCGCGGGCGGTGTTCACGCTGCGAGAGGCGGCGGCCTATCTTGGGCTGCCGAACTCCACGCTACATAGCTGGGCGCGTCCCGGCGGCGCGGTGAGGCCGATCATCACGTGCTTTCCGGCTCACGGACGGGAGGCGACGGTGCCGTTCATCGGCTTTGCGGAGGCGTATGTCCTGTCTGCGTTCCGGCGTGCCGGCGTGCCGATGCAGCGCATTCGGCCAGCGGTCGAGGTGCTCTCTTCTGGCATCGGCGTCGAGCACGCACTGGCGTCCAAGAGCCTGTACACCGATGGCGCAGAGGTGCTCTATGACTATGCGGCCAGCGAGAACGACGAGGAGTTGCGCGGCTTGACGGTCGTCCGTACCGGCCAGCGGCAGTTCGCGGAGATCGTGCGCGCCTACCTGAAGCGCATCACCTACGGTGATGACGGCTGGGCCTCCCGGGTGCGCCTGCCGGCCTACCGGCACGCGGATGTCGTCGTCGATCCGCGACGGGCGTTTGGGATGCCACTGGTCGTTCATGGCGGAGCGCGGGTCGAGGATCTCGTCGATCGCTTCGTGGCGGGTGACACGCTGGCGGACATCGCCGAGGACTTCGGGGTTCCCGAGCCCGAAGTCGAGGATGTCGTTCGTGTCGCCACCCGAGCAGCGGCCTGACGCACGCCCCGACGGCGCGGGAAGGCTGGGCGAAGATCATCGCCCGCTCATCGAGTTCTTCATCGACCGCAGCTTGGGCCGCAAGCACTTGGCCCAAGCGCTCGGGGACCTCGGCTTCACGGTCCACACGATGGCATCGGTCTACGGCGAGCAGGTAGCCCAAGAACTCGAGGATGAGCACTGGCTTGTCGATGCCGGACAGCACGACTGGGTCGTGCTGATGAAGGACGAGGCGATCCGCCGCCGGCCCGCTGAGCGCGACGCGCTGGCAGAAGCCAAGGTGCGAGCCTTCTGCCTGACCACCGCCCAGCTGCGGGCCGGCGGCGTTCCGGCGAGTCCGTAGCCCATTTGCTCGGTGAGTCGGTGCCCGCGTTGGCAATGCCCCTGACCGCGGCGCAGTCCACGCTGCGCGGCGCAGTCTCCAGGGCGAGATCTGATCGGTCATGGGCCGAGTATTTGCCTGATGGTTTGGAGTGGGATCATGAGGGTGTTGGGCGCGAGGTCTGAGGGCTCGAAGCCAAAGGTGCGGTAGAACGACGAGGCGCGCTCGTCGAGGGCATCTACCGTGACCGCCCGGATTGCAAGCTCGTCGGAGGCGCGTAGGACGCGCTGGAGGGCGTCGAGCAGGAGGCTGCGGCCCAGGCCGGTGCCCTGATGGGGGGTCGCGACCGCGAGGCGGGCGAGGAGTGCGACGGGGATCGGGAAGTGCCGGGAGAGTCCTCGCCGGACATCGGCGGTCGCTTGGCCGTGCTCGACTTGTGCCGCGACGAGCGTGTAGTAGCCCGCGACCGTGCCGTCCGGCTCGGCGGTGACGAATGTGCGGGCGGCATCGCGGTGCTGGCTCTGGCCCGCATAGGCGCGCAGCCAGCGATCCAGGCTCTCCTCGCCGCAACTGAACATATTGACGCGGTGCGCTCGACGGTCGAACGGGACGGCCGTACTCAGCTTCGGTGTCACGCTGCGGGCAGGACGCTCGGCTTCTCGATCAGCCGGCGCAGCTTCCGCGCGGCGGTGGCGGAGGGTTGCTCCAGTGCCGTGAGGAAACGTTGAGCAGCCTCGTCATCGACGACGTAGCGGGTGCGCTCGGCCAGCGTTCGCTCGGCCTCGCGACGCGCCGCCTTGCGTACGAACTCGCTCAGGGTCTCGCCGTTAGCGGTCGCCGCGGCCTGCTCGAGGCTGCGCTCCTCCTCGGTGATCCGAATCTCGATCCTGCGGGTCTTCGTGGCGGCGTTCGATGCCATACCCACAGTGTACGGCATCCGTCCGGACACTCAGGACTGCGACCCCGGGGGTGAGCAGCGGCCCGACGCACGCCCTGACGGCGCGGGAAAGTCGGGCGAAGATCATCGCCCGCTCATCGAGTTCTTCATCGACCGCAGCCTGGCCGCAGGTAGCCCAAGAACTCAAGGATGAGCGCCGCCAGCGCCTCGGCGGCGCTAACGTATGCTGGAGATATGGACGCGCGTGAGTTCGATGTCGTGATGGTGGCTGAGCCGGAGGGTGGCTACAGCGTGTTTGTCCCTGATCTGCCGAGCGTGGCGACCCAGGGCGAGACGATCGACGAAGCGCGTGTCAATGCCCAAGAGGCGATTGAGGGCTACCTGGAGGTCATGCATGAAGATGACCTGCCGATCCCCTCGGTGCATCGTGACCGCGTAGCGGTCCACGCCGCGTGAGCCAACTGCCTGCCGTCACCGGCAAGCAGCTCCTCAAGATTCTGGAAGGCCAAGGCTGGTACGTGAAGCGCATCCGCGGCAGCCATCACATTCTGCGCCACCCAACGATCCCCGATGCCCTGCCGGTGCCAGTCCACGGCAACCAGCCGATCAAGCGGGGGACGCTTGGCAACATCCTGCGAACCGCCGGAATCACCCGCGAGGAGTTTCAGCGGCTCATCTAGTCCCCGGTCGATCACAGAACCGTCGTAGCGCTCGCAACCGACGATCTTCTCGACCGGGCGACTCCCTCCGCGGAGAAGCGTTCGTCCCGCTGTTCAAGTCCTTAGACCCCCCGGTCGAGAAGGAGCGCACAGGCCGAGACGTGGTGTCTTCGCCGTTGAAAGATTTCTACGGAATCGGAGTAGCTATGTCACGTTCGATCGGTCTGGGGAAATTCGTGCCCGCCTCCAGCCGCCTGCTGCTCGCGGCGTCGGTGACCTTGTTCGTCGGTCTCTGCTCTACGACGAGCGCCGCTTGGGCGAGCAGCACGATCAATACGGTTACGGGCTGCCCGACGCAGTGGCTTTACTCGGATCTCTCCATCCCCGCGGAACCGATCATGATGATGCCCGGCTACGAAGGCCATCTCGGGAACACCTTCGTTGCGCCCGCCTCGGAGCTGCGGACGTTCAGCGCGGAGCTCGCCGCCAGCGCCAGCCAGGCGGTCACGCTGGATCTCTACGAAGCAAACGGCCCTGTGCCCGAGGGCGGCCCGATCTGGTCGCGCAGCGCGACGATCGCCGCCACCGCGGGAGATAACTTCGAACTGCAGACATTTGCCGTGAACGCTCCCGTCACTCGTGGTGACACTTACATGTTCGCGATCATCAGCGGTCCGGCGACCGCGGAAGTCAGATGGTCCCAGGAGGTGGTCTCAAATGGCGGTAGCTGCAACGCCGGCATCCAGTACGACGGCCGCGCCGGCGGATCATATGGTGAATACAACTACGCTGACCTGTCGTTCGAGGCCGAATTCAGCTCGGCACAGGTCAGCCCCGAAACGGTCGTCTTTTCCGATCAGCCGGCCGGGACGGTCGGCGAAATGCAGACGGTCACCGTCAGCGCCACCGAAACGGTGAGTTTCGGCATTCCCGAGATCGTCGGAGCCGACGCGGGCGACTTCCTGGTCGTCGCCGATCAATGCGCCGAGGAGACGATCACGTCGAGCACGACGTGCACGATCGGTCTGCGCTTTGCGCCTCAGGTGGGCGCCACCGCCTCGCGCACCGCGAGCTTGTCGATTCCGTACACGCAGGGCATGGCTCCTCCGGCCGGCTCCGGCAACCCGGCTGTGGGGACGGTCACGAGCTCACTCTCGGGGACCGCCGAAGCGATGCAGACAGGTCCCGAAGGTCCCCCGGGTAAAGAAGGTCCTGCCGGTAGTGAAGGCGCCGCGGGTAAAGAAGGTCAGGCGGGCAAAGAAGGCCAAGCCGGTCAAGAAGGCGCTCAGGGCAAAGAAGGCGGCCAGGGCGAGGAAGGTAAGCAAGGTGCTGCTGGTGTGCAGGGCGAGGAAGGCAAGCAGGGTGTGGCCGGCGCCCAGGGTCAGGAAGGCAAACAAGGCACGACCGGTGCCCAGGGCAAGGAAGGCAAGCAGGGCGCTCAGGGGCCGGCGGGCGAACGCGGCGCGAGCGGACCCGCTGGACCGCAGGGCGCGGCAGGCCGGATGGAGCTCTTCTCATGCCGCACGATGTCTCCTCACAGCATTGTGCACGCACGGCGACTGTGTACCGCCAGGCTGTCGGCGGCGACGATCAAGGTGAACGTCACGCCGTCGGCCTTTGCCACGGTCTCGCGCGCCGGGCTCCTCTATGCGACGGGGCGGATTTCCGGAACGGAGCTCGTGCTGTTCGCCAAGCGCGCCCTACCCGCGGATACCTACACGCTGGCACTGACCTTCCGCCACGACGGCCGCTACGACACGATCTATCAGAAGGCGATGCTCGGCTGAGCGTAATCGGGCGAGCCGGCGATCCAGATCCACCTGCCCGCCGGTCGCCGCCGGCCGCCGGCCTCACGTTTCGATCGTGACGAGCGTGCCGATCGTCGTGTAGGGGAAGATCTCCGCCGAGGCCGCGAGCGGGAGCTCGACACAGCCGAGGCTCTGGGGCGTGCCGAAGGAGGCGCGGTCGAAGTTGTGGAGCGCGTCGCCGCCGTTGAAGTAGCTGACCCATTTGATCCCGGGGTCTTCGTAGTGGGAACCGTCGGGGTTCGTGCCCGACATCGTCGTTTCGGGCAGGTGCTCGAACACGGCGAACGTCCCGAGTTCGGTTTCCGCGCCGGAGATGCCGGTGTTCGCGGGCGAGGTGATGACCGTCTGGCCGTTGTGCCAGAGCGTCATCGTCTCCGGGACTTCGCGGTGCACGTAGACGTAGGAATAGCCGCTGCTCAAGCGCTTCCCGGCGATCACGTAGTCGAGCAGCGCGTGCCATACGGCCGGCCCGGCGAGGCCGTCGACGGTCATTTCGTTTTCGTTCTCGAACTTCATCACCGCGCCCTTCGTGATCTCGCTCCACTGCCCGGGGCTCCACATCGCCTCGAGCTGATGCGGCGTGTTCGGGTAGCGCCAGCTGAAGCTGCCGCTGGGCGGTTCGACCGCCGCCTGCGCCTCGGCGCTGGGCGTGCGCGCCACCGCCGCGGTGCCCGCCGCCGGCTGCCAGTCGACCGGCAGGTAGCCGGTCTCGGCGAGCAGCTGCTGCAGGCGCAGCGTCGAGCCGGGCGGCACCGTCCATTCGATCTGGCTGGTCGTGCGCAGCCCGCCGCCGCCGGCGCCGCCGCTCGAGCCGCCGCCGGACCCGGACCCGGACCCGGCCGTCACCGCGACCGCGTGGGGAAGCAGGATGTGCAGCTGCGAGCCGAGCGCCGCGCCGAGCCCCGTCGGGGTGAAGACGAGCGTGTGGCTGTTGGTTTCGCGCCAGCTGCCCGGCGTGCTGGGCGAGAGGCGCGGGCGGCTGGAGCCGAGCACCGCGGAGACCGGCTTGGAGAACGTCAGATGGATCGGCGTCGCCGGGGAGATCTGCGTGCCCGCGGTGGGCAGGCTGACCATCACCGGCATGTTCGAGGGTGGGAACCAGCTCACCTGCGTGGGCGCGCCGACGGTCTCCCAGGGCCGTGCCGCGACGGCGATCTCGGTGGCGCCGGTCTCGGGCTGGGCGCCGAGCGAGATCGTGCGCTGGGGCGTGCCGAGCGTGTGGACGGTGGTATGTCCCTTGCTCCCGTAGACCACCGTGCTGACCGGTTGGTCGAAGCTGACATGAACCCCCGAGCCCGAGCGGACGGTCATCCAGGGTTCGGTCACCTGCGCGACCGGGGCGGTCAGCGTGAGGTGCTCGCTGCGCCGGCTGCCCAGCGCCCAGCCGAGCCAGCTGGGCCGGCGGACCTCGACGTCGACCGAGACCTGCTCGCCCGGAGCGAGCTTCCGCAGCGGCGTCAGGCGCCCGTCCTGCACCGAGATCGGCACGCGCCGGCCGTCCGGCCCGAAAGCCTCGACATGCTCGATCGTCCCACCGAACTGCTGCACCGTCACGTGCGCGAGCGCGGTCGAATCGCTCGCGAGCGTCACGCCGGAGAAGGCGAACACCGCCACGATCACGAGCGCGAGGATCACGACGATCACGAGCGCCGCGCCGAGCAGCACGCGTTTCGGACCGTATCCAGCAGACACGGCGTCACGATGAGCCGACATCGCCATCTCTGGATCGTAGGGCGTATTCAGGAAGGACGACGTATTCGGCAGAGATCGTGCGACGGTTGCTCGGCTCAGCGCCCCTCGTAGCTCGCGTGCCCTGGCCCGCGCTCGAGGAACGTGCGCACGGCGCCGCGCAGGTCCTCGGTTGCGAACAGGTCGCCGGCGAGCTCGGGCACGCGCTCGTCGGCGGCGCGGGCGCCCCCGCCCCGAAGGCCCGCGCGGACGATCGCCTTGGTGGCTGCGTGGGCGCGCGTCGGACCTTCCGCCAGGCCCAGCGCGAACGCGCGTGCGGCCGCGTCGAAGCCGGCGTCGGGGAGCACCCGGTTGACGACGTTCCAGCGCTCGAGCGTGGCGGCGTCGTAGAGCGCGCCGGTCATCACCAGCTCGCGCGCCCGCGCCGGGCCGGCGCGCTCGGACAGGCGCTGGGTGCCGCCCATCGCCGGGGTCAGGCCGACGACGGTCTCGACCAGCCCGAAGCGCGCGGACTCGGCCGCGAGCAGCAGGTCGCAGCCGAGCGAGAGCTCGAACGCCGCCGTCAGGCAGAGGGCGTGCGCCGCGAACACGGTCGGCAGCGGCAGCTCCTCGACTCGATGGATCATCCCGAGCAATTCCCGCCACAGGGTCGCGGCGGCCGCGGGCGAGAGCCCGTCGAACAGGTGCACGTCGACGCCGCCGCTGACGGCGCGGCCCGCGGCGCGGACGAGCAGGCCGCGCGGCGGATCGGCCGCGATCCGATCGACCGCGCCGGACAGCTCCGAGATCAGCTCGCGCGTGAACAGGTTCAGCGGCGGCGAGTCGATCGTGAGGACCGCGAGCGGCCCGTCGTGCTCGACCTCGATCATCGTGCTCGCGCCGCCGGCTCCATCGCCGGCAGGTTATCGGCCTGCGCGCCGGCGCTCATCCGGCGCTCATCCGGCGCTCATCCGGCGCTCATCCGGCGCTCATCCGGCGCTCACCAAGTGCCCAGCGTTCACTGGCGTGGCCAGAGCACCCGCGGCGCGTACGAGCATCCTCGTGGGGTCTGGAAGGAAGCGCCGGGCGCGCATAAATCTGGCCGGACACCGCTCCGCCGGGCGCCGTCGGTTGTTGAGAGTCTCTATAGGCATGCCCCCCGACAGGTTCATCGACGTGGATAGCGACCGCCGTACGTTCCTCAAGCGAGGGCTGCTCGCGGGCGGCGCGCTGGCGCTGTCCGGCGCCGGCGCCCCCGGAGTGGCGCAGGCCACGCGCCCGCCGCGACCGCGTCACGACAGGCGCGGCCGGGTCCGCGGCGCGGGCGGCTCGCGCGGGGCGCCGAACATCCTCGTGGTCCTCGTCGACCAACTGCGCGCGCCGGCGTGGGCGCCGGCGTCGCTGGCGCTCGACGCGCTGCTGCCGAACATCACGGCGCTGCGCGAACAGTCGGTCAACTTCGAAGGCCACTACACCGCGTCGAACGACTGCTCGCCCTCGCGCGGGGCGCTCTTGACCGGCCTGTACTCGCACCAGACCGGCTGCATGATCACCGGTCGCAGCCGGCTGAGCACCGGCTTCCCCACATGGGGCACGCTGCTGCGCGAGCTCGATTACGAGACGACCTGGTGGGGCAAGTGGCACCTGAACCCCAACGCGCGCGCGTCGCTCGAGCCCTACGGCTTCTCCGGGGGAACATACCCCTCGCCCAACGGCGCCCCCGGGCAGGGCACGGAGGTCGACCCGACGATCGTCGACCAGTTCGAAGACTGGTTCGACCACGAGTCCGGCAACGGGCCGTGGTGCACGACGGTCTCGCTCGTGAACCCCCACGACGTCGCCTGGTGGTACCGCTTCACGAGCGAAATCCCGCTCGAGAGCGAACCGCCGGGGTGGGTCAACGAAATCCCGCCGAACTTCGAGACCCCGCAGCAGCTGCTGGCCGGTGGCAAGCCGCTGTTGCACCGTTCGCTGCAGGAGACCGCCGCGCGCTCGTTCGGCGCCGTGCCGTTCGACGGCCCCGAAATGGTCGAAGCCTGGAGCGGCCTGACGAACACGTACCTGCTCCTGCAGACGTATGTCGACCGCCAGATCGGGCGCGTGCTCGCGAAGCTCGCGGGCCGGCCCGCGGTGAGCGCCAACACGGTGATCGTGTTCACCTCCGACCACGGCGAGTACGGCGGCGCGCACGGCATGCGCGGCAAGGGCGCCTCCGCCTACGAGGAGGCGATCCACGTACCCCTCTACGTGAGCGATCGTCGCGGCGTCGCGACCGCCGCGACGGGCGTGCCCCGCAGCCAGCTCAGCTCGAGCGTCGACGTCGTGCCGCTGCTGCTCAGCATCGCGACCGGCTCGAACGCGTGGCGCGGGGAGAGCTCGCTGCAACACCTCGCCGGGCGCGCCGACCTCGCCGCGATCTGCGCGGACGCGGAAGCGCCCGGCCGGCCCTGGGTGCTGCACGCCACCGACGAGGACGTGACCGAGTTCGCGAGCGACCTGCACGACGCCGAAGCGCCTCGCCACGTGGTCGCGATCCGCACCGCGGCGGGCAAGCTGGGGCTGTATTCGAACTGGGGTCAGGAAAGCATCGAGGCCGAGTCGACGGGCCAGGAAGTGGAGTGCTACGAATACGGGACAGGGGAAGGGCGGGCGGAGCTCACGAACGTGGCCGGCTCGAGCGCGCTCGGCGAGGAACTGCGGGCGACGCTCGAAGGGGACGCGATCCCGAACGAGCTGCACGAGCCGCTGCCGGGTTATCTGGAGAAGCCGCAGGGGAAGGGGATGGGCAATTACTACGACGTCGACGAGAACGAGGGCGAAAGGGCCGCCGCTTCCCACCTGCACGTCACGGCGCCGATCGAACCGACGCCGGACTGAGAGGAGCCGGACGGCGGGCCGTCGGGTGGGGCCCGCCGGCGAGGATCGCTCGTGTCTGCCGGCCGATGGGCGGCGTTCTTCACAAAATGCTCACCTGCCGATCTAGGCTCAGACGCGATGCCCAGATCTCTGCTCATGCGCGGCAGCGTCCCTCGCGCCGCGTCGCCTCCCGGCACTGACCTTGGCCGTTGCGCTACTCGGGATCGTCGTGGGGCCGGTCGACGGGTCGGCGGCAGCGGTGCCAGCGCCGGTCGTGGCGACCGCGCCGACCGCGGCCCACGCGACGACTGCAACACCCTCGACGGCCGCGCGCGCCCGCGCCCGCGGTCACGATCTCGCCGCTGCCGGGCACGCCCGACGCGACGCCGAGCACGCAGATCAGCTTCCTCGGCGCGCCCGCGTCCGAGCTGCACGACATCAGGGTGCTCGGCTCGCGCAGCGGAGCGCACTCCGGGCAGGCTCGTCTCCTACGAGACCGCGGCCGGCGCGAGCTTGCTGCTGTCGAGGGGCTTCGACGAAGGCGAGCGGGTGACCGTCACCGCGGTGGTCGGGTCGGGCGCCTCCAGGCGGCGGATCGGCACGAGCTTCACGATCGCCCACCTCTACTCCCTGCCCGCAGAACCGCTCCCGAAACGCCCGGCGGACCGCCCATCGGACGTGCAGAGCTTTCATTCGCGCTACGACCTCAGCCCGCCCGTCGTGGACGTGACGGTGCCGGCGAGCAATCCCGCGGCGGGAGACATCTTCATCACCTCGGCGACCGGCCCGGGCCAGGACGGTCCGATGATCCTCGAACCGAACGGCGCGCTCGTGTGGTTCAAACCGGTCCCGACGGGCGTCGACACGACCGACCTGCGCGTGCAGCAGTTCGAAGGCAAGCCCGTCCTGACCTGGTGGGAGGGGCAGATCATCGACGGTCACGGCCGCGGCGACGACTACATCTACAACAGCGCCTACGAACCGGTCGCGACCGTGCACGCCGGCAACGGCCTGCAGGCGGACCTGCACGAATTCAACCTCACCCCGCAGGGCACGGCGCTGATCAGCGCCTACGAGCCGATCCACGCGAACCTCTCCTCGATTGGAGGCTCGAGCGATGGCTTGCTGAACGACTGCGTGGTGCAGGAGATCGACGTGCGGACCGGCCTGGTGATGTTCGAATGGCACGCCCTCGGGCACGTCCCGCTGAGCTACTCCTACGCGCCCGTGCCGCATCTGAGCGGCACCGTGTACGACTACTTCCACCTCAACTCGATCCAGCCCCAGGCCGACGGGGACCTGCTGATCGGCTCGCGCAACACGTGGGCCGCGTACATGATCAGCACCGCGAACGGCGGGACGGTCTGGACGCTGGGGGGCAAGCACTCGAGCTTCACGCTCGGCCCCGGCGTGCGCTTTGCCTGGGAGCACGACGCGGAAGTGCTGCCGGAAGGCAACGTCAGCATCTTCGACGACGAGGCCTCGCCGCCCGAGAGCGACCAATCGCGCGCGATCGTGATCGCGCTCGACCAGGCCACGCACACGGCGACGCTCGCGCGCCAATTGATCCATCCGGGGACGCGCATCCTCACCCAGAGCCAGGGCAACGCGCAGGCGCTGCCGGAAGACGAAGAGTTCGTCGGCTGGGGCGAAGTCGGCTTCGCCTCCGAGTTCTCGGCCGCCGGCGCGCTCGACTTCGACATGCACCTGCCGCCCGGCGGGAGCAGCTATCGCGCCTACCGGAGCCCATGGACCGCGACCCCGGCGCACGCCCCCGTCCTCGCGGCGGCGGCGGGCGCGGGCACGACGACGGTCGCGTACGCGAGCTGGAACGGCGCCACCGCCGTCACCGGCTGGCGCGTGTTTGCCGGTCCTCGCCGAAGGCGCTCGACGGCCGTCGGTGAGTTCCAGCGCAGCGGCTTCGAGACCGAGATCGTCGCGTCCACGACCAGCGCTACGTCGCGGTACAGGCGCTCGGCGCCGAAGGAAAGGTATTGGGCTACTCGCGCGCGGTGCAGCGCGCGCGTGCTGCCCGCCAAGCATTGACCGCCGCCCGCGGTCTGTCAGGCTGTAGCAGTGAGCGAGTTCCCGCCCGGCCCGACCGAAGCCCCCGTGATCCAGACGGCCCGTTGGCTGCTGCGCCCGATCTCCTTCATGGAGTCCTGCCGGCGCCGCTACGGCGACGCGTTCAGCGTGCGCTTCCTCGGCTTCGAGCGCCCGCTGGTGATGCTGAGCGACCCCGAGGCGATCAGGGCGCTGTACACGGCGCACGAGCACGGGCTGCCGCCGGGGCGGAGCGTCGCGCTGCTGCCGGTGATGGGGCCGGGCTCGGTGCTGCTGCTCGAGGGGCAGGAGCACCTCGCGCGGCGCAAGCTGATGCTGCCGCCGTTCCACGGCGAGCGGATGCGCTCCTACGAGGCGACGGTCAGAGCAGGTCACCGAACGCGAGCTCGACGGCTGGCCCGATCGGGACACGTTCGCGGTCCACCCGCGGATGCAGGCGATCACGCTCGATGTGATCCTGAAGGCGGTGTTCGGCGTCACCGACCCGGCGCGCGACGCGCGCCTGCACGAGCGGCTGCCGTTGCTGCTGGGCGACACGGCCTCGCCCGCCCTGCAGTTCCGCGTGCTGCTCTCGCGCCGGCTGGGCCGTGGAGATCCGCTGGCGGGCCTGCGCGAGCTGCTGGTGGAGATCGACGAGCTGCTGCTCGCGGAGATCGCCGAGCGCCGCGTCGGATCGCTCGGCGGCCACCGAGCGCGAGGACATCCTTTCGCTGCTCGTCGCGGCACGCTTCGAGGACGGCAGCGAGATGAGCGACCGCGAGGTGCGCGACCAGCTGGTGACGCTGCTGCTCGCCGGCCACGAGACGACCGCGACCGCGCTCGCGTGGACGTTCGACCTGCTGCTGCGCAACCCCGCGACGCTCGCCCGCCTGACCGCCGAGGTCGACGCGGGCGAGGAGGACACCTACCTGCGCGCGGTGATCTCCGAGTCGCTGCGGCTGCGCCCGGTCGTCCCGCTCGCGGGCCGGCGGCTGGCGTCAGAGCTGACCGTCGACGGGCTGAGGCTGCCGGCCGGGACCGACGTGACGCCGGCGATCTGGCTGGCGCACACCCGCGCGGATCTGTACCCCGAGCCCTACGCGTTCAGGCCGGAGCGCTTCCTCGAGGATTCGCCGACGACGTACGGATGGGTGCCGTTCGGTGGCGGCATCCGGCGCTGCCTGGGTGCGGCGTTCGCCGAAATGGAGATGCGGGTCGTGCTCGAGACGGTTCTGCGCCGCCGCGCGTTGAGCCCCGCGAGCGAGCACGGCCGAGCACCTGACGCGCCGCAACGTGACGTTCTCCCCGCGCCACGGCACGCTCGTGCGCAGCCGCCCGCGCGTCGTGCCCGCGCCGGCACCGGAGCCCGCCCTCGTCGCCTAGGCATCAAAACTAGGCGTTCATGGACCAAGCTGGGCGACGCGTGACGGTGAAGCGCGTACCAGGCAGTACGTGCAAGACGTCACGTGGCGTCCAGCGCCGTGTCCAGGGACTCCTAGCGCTTGGCCTGGTGCTCGAGCACCTTGCCGAAGGCACTCTCCAGCTGGGTCGTCATCCGTTGCTTGAACACCGCGAGCAGCGCCTCGGAGGCGAGCGGCCGCAGCGCGCCGACGGCCTCGATCACCTCGTCCCAGCGCTCGTCCGGCTGACCGGACTGCTCGAATGGGTCCCAGAGCTCCTTCAGGAACAGCTTCGCGAACGCGCGCGAGATCGACTCGCAGTCGCGGCTGACGCGCTCCATCAGCGCCAGCGCGGCGTGCAGGGAGATGCCGAGCGCGACGACCTCTTCGGCGGCGCGCAACAACGCCGGCGAGGGCACTTCGAAGCGATCGCCGCCCAAAGGCACGAGCAGCCGCAGCTTGCGCACGCGCTCGATGTCCTTCGCAGAGACCTCGCCGAAGCTCCGCGCGAGGTCCTCGGCGGTGACGACTTCGGGGGTCTCGGCCTCGAACGGCGTGGTCACGGCGTGGCGCAGCCCGAGCAGCCGCTCGGCCAGGCCGTCCGACCCGCTGAGCAGCCGCTCGATCGCGGCGAGGTTGAAGCCGTCGGCCTGCAGGTCGAGGATCAGGCGCAGCCGCGCGACGTGGTCGGCGCCGTAGTAGCCGACGCGCGCGCGCACCTCGGGCGCGGGCAGGAGACCGCGCGAGTGGTGGTTGCGGATGTTCCGCACCGACATCCCGACCTCGGCGGCGAGCTGCTCGATCGTCAGGTCCGGTGGCGTGTCGCTCGCGCCCCGATCGGGTAGAGAGGTCTTGTCGGTCTTCGTCGCTGCCATCTCGGGATAAGGGTACCACCATCGATGTAACCTCGTTTGAGGTATCATCGGTTGAGGTCGTCAAATGAGCGTGAACGGATGAGCAACCCAAACCACCCTGATCGGCAGGCCCAGGATGGCTGAACGGGGCGCGGTCCCGCAGGTCTCCGAGGGCCGGCGCCGGGTGCTGGGCATGATCCGCTCGTTCACCTCCCCGCTGCTGCCCGACGACTACCTCGAGCTCGTCAACCCGCTGTGGTCGACGCGCGAGTTGCGGGGGCGGGTCGAGCGGATCGAGCGCGAGGCGCCGAACGCGGCGACCGTCCTGATCAAGCCCGGCTGGGAATGGCCGCGACACAGGCCCGGGCAGTACCTGCGGCTGGGGATCGAGGTCGACGGCGTGCACCACTGGCGTGCCTACTCGCTGACCTCCGACCCCGGGCGCGCGGACGGCTGCATCTCGATCACCCCGAAGCTCGTCGCGGACGGGAAGGTCTCGCCGTTTCTGTTCTCCGGGGTTCGCCCCGGGACGATCGTGCGGCTCGGTGGCGTCGAAGGCACGTTCGTGCTGCCCGATCCATTGCCGGCAAAGACCAAGTTGCTGTTCGTGAGTGCCGGCAGCGGGATCACGCCGATCATGAGCATGCTCCGTGCGCTCGCGCGCGAGGGGAAGCTGGGGAATGTGGTGCACGTGCACTGTGCACGGAGCGCCGAGGAAGTGATCTTTGGGAGCGAGCTGCGCGCGCTTGCGGCCGTCAACGAGGGCTACGAGCTGCACGAGCGCCTGACCGGCGCGGAGGGCCGTCTCACTGCGGACGCGTTGTTTGCGTCGTGTCCCGATTGGCGCGAGCGGGAAACGTTTCTGTGTGGCCCCGCAGGTTTGCTGCAGACGTTGGGCGAGCACTGGCAAGCCGAAGGCGACCCCGCAAAGCTGCACGTCGAGCACTTTCAGCCAGATGCACAAGTCGGCGATGGCGAGCGCGGCGAGGGCGGCGAGATCCACTTCTGCAAGAGCGATCTGCGGGCGTCAAGCGATGGCGAGCAGCCGATTCTCGCCGCCGGCGAGCAGGCCGGCGCGAAGCTGCCGTATGGGTGTCGTATGGGCATCTGCCACACCTGCGTCGGGCGGCTGCGCTCGGGCCGGGTCCGTGACCTGCGCACCGGTCAAGTGCACGGACAGGTGGGCGAGATGATGCGCACGTGCATCAACGCGCCCGAGGGCGCGGTCGAGATCGAGCTTTAGAGAAACCCCACCAAAAAAGGATTCATAAATGTCAGCCACCCACAGTCCCCCCGCCGCGTTGCGACTCAACGAGATCGAGGGACCGCCGCCGCGCGCCACGTCCGTCGCCGAGCCCCAGGAGCGACCCCAGCGGAGCCTCGAGGACGAGCCCGACAACCCCCTCGCGCGTCTCACCCCCGAGCAGATCGAGCAGCTCGGCAAGGAGTTCGACGCGATTCACGACGAGGTCTACGCCGAGCTCGGCGACCGCGACGCGCGCTACATCCGCTCGACGATCAAGCTCCACCGCGAGCTCGTGCTGGCCGCCCGCGCGATGCTCGCGGGCGCGCGCTACCGCCCGCTGTGGCTCGGCGGCACCGCGGCGCTGTCGGTCGCGAAGATCCTCGAGAACATGGAGATCGGCCACAACGTGATGCACGGGCAGTGGGACTGGATGAACGACCCTGACATCAACTCCCAGAACTGGGACTGGGATACGGCCTCCCCGGCGGACGCGTGGCGGCACTCGCACAACTACGAGCACCACACGTTCACGAACATCCGCGGCAAGGACCGCGACCTCGGCTACGAGATCATGCGCATCGACCCGCACCAGAAATGGCATCCGGTGTATCTGTTGCAGCCGCTCTACAACCTGATCTTGATGGGCTTCTTCGAGTGGGGTGTCGCGCTGCACGACCTCAACTTCGACGCGATCCGCGCCGGCGAGAAGTCGAAGGGGAAGGTCAACAGGGAGCTGAAGGCGATCGGCGTGAAGGCGCGCAAGCAGGTCGTGAAGGACTACGTCGCCTTCCCGCTGCTGTCCGCCGCTGTCGCGGCGCTTGCGCCCCGGCGACCGGGATCGCCGGCCGCTGCGGGAGAGTCGGCGGTTGCGAGTCGCTCCTCCGCCGCGGCGCGCAACTTCAAGGCGACGCTCGCGGCGAACTTCACCGCGAACATCGTCAGGAACGTGTGGGCCTATTCGATCATCTTCTGCGGGCATTTCCCCGACCAGACGTATACGTTCAGCCAGGCCGAGGTCGAGAATGAGACCCGCGGTGGCTGGTATGTGAGGCAGTTGCTTGGATCGGCGAACATCGACGGTGGCCCCCTCTTCCATCTGCTCGCCGGCAACCTGAGCTTCCAGGTCGAGCACCATCTCTATCCCGACATGCCCTCCAGCCGCTACGCGGAGATCGCCCCGCGCGTGCGCGAGATCTGCCGCCGCTACGGGCTGCCGTATAACACCGGCCCGCTCAGCAAGCAGCTCGGCACCGTCCACCGCACGATCCTGCGACTCGCGTTCCCAGGTGGGAAGGTTCGCCCGAAGCCCGGTCCCTACCGGCCTGAAGGGGCCTGAAGGCACCCACCGGGGGTTATCCCCCGGGTGGGAGGGGCCAAATCAGGGGGCAGGCAGGGGCAAGTCGGGTGGCCGGCCGCAGCGAAAACCGCCTCCCGCTCCGTCAAGATCCGCATATGAGCGCCACCGCCGGGCCCGTCGAGGCTCCCAAGATCCCCGCCGATACCTCCCCTGCCCCCGTCCGCGAGGGCCCGACCCCCGAGGAGATCCAGGAGCCGGTGATGGAGAACCTCGATCGCTTCATCACCGGCCTGATCACGGTCGTGCCCCCCGTGCTCGTCGTGCTCGCCGGCTGGCAGCTGTGGAACCGGGAGCTGCACCTGCGCGACATCGTGCTGCTGGTGCTCCTCTACGTCCCGATCGGCCTCGGCGTGACGGTCGGCTTTCACCGGCTGCTGACGCACCGCAGCTTCAAGACCTCGCCGGCGCTGCGCGGCCTGTTCGCGGTGCTCGGCACGATGTCGATCGAGGGTCCGGTGATCTCGTGGGTCGCCGACCACCGCAAGCACCACGCCTACTCCGACCGCCTCGGCGACCCGCACAGCCCTCACGTCGACAATGGCGGCGGCTGGAAGGGCGCGCTGCGCGGCCTCGGCCACGCCCACGTCGGCTGGCTGTTCGACCACCAGCAGCGCGGCGCGCGCGAGCGCTTCGCACCCGACCTGATCGCCGACCCGGTCGTGAACTTCGTCGACAAGACGTTCATCTTCTGGTCGCTGCTCGGCCTCGCGATCCCGTTCGGGCTCGGCTGGCTGATCGCCGGCACCGTCGCCGCCGGCCTGGAGGCGATGCTGTGGGCGGGCGCGGTGCGGATCTTCATCCTGCACCACGTCACCTACTCGATCAACTCGCTCTGCCACTTCTTCGGCTACCGCCGCTTCGCGACCGAAGACGAATCGCACAACCTCACCTGGCTGGCGCCGTTTTCGTTCGGCGAGGCCTGGCACAACAACCACCACGCGTTCCCGACCTCGGCCTTCCACGGGATGGCAAAACGCGAGGTCGACCTGTCGGGCCTGACGATCCACGGCCTCGAGCGCCTCGGCCTGGTCTGGGACGTGCAGCGGATCAGCCCCGAGCGCCAGGCCGCGAAGGCCCTGGTCAACTGAGGCCCGCCTGCACCGTCCGGGCCTCGAGGCCTGACCGGCGAGGTCGGTGGTCGCCGAGGCATCGATCGATCGACTGAGCTCCCTCTCCACCCCGGGGCCCGGCGTGCGACCATTGTCGGGTGAGCCAGCAGCCCGTTCCACAGGCCCGCTACCCGCCTGATGCGACCCCGCCCGCCCCCGCGTCGCGGCGCCGGATGCCGCGGCCGGCCGCCGGGCTGTCGTGGGGTCAGTACGCGCGCTCGCTGGTGCGCCGCCTGGCGGCCCTGACGGCGGTGCTGCTCGCGGCGATCTGGGCGCTGACCGGCCAGGGGTACTTCTGGCCGGCGTGGGCCTGGCTCGGCCTGCTGGTGGTCGTGCTGTGCGACTGCGGCAGCCGGCTGGGTGTGGCGCCGCCCCGCGGGCGCCCCGCGGCGGGTCGCGTTCGTGTGGTCGGCGATCGGCGTCGCGGCGGTGATCCTCGTGATGACCTGGCTGCTGACGTGGCTGCTCGCGGGAGTGCACACGTTCTGGCCGGCGTGGGCGCTGCTCGGCCTCGCCACCGCCGGCAGCGTCTACTCGTCGATCGCGTTGCACGACCGCGTGCTGATCGCGAACGGGGGCCGGGCGCTGCGCCGGCGTATGGCGGCCGGCAGGGCCCGCGCCGGCGCCCTGCGTGCGTTCCTCGGCGCGCAGCGGCGCCTCTCCCGCGACGGCGTCGTGCTCGACCGTGAGGCCGTGAACCGGCTGCTCGCGCCGAGTGCGGCGGCGCCAGAGGGGCTGCTCGTTCCGATCGCAGGTTCGTCAGGGGTCCTCGATCGCCTGACGGTCCGCGAGCGTGAGGTGTTGGGGCTGATGGCCGAAGGACGCTCGAACGGGGCGATCGCGGAGCGCCTCGTGGTCAGCCTCGGCGCGATCGAGAAGCACATCACGAACATCTTCGCGAAGCTCGATCTGCCGGCCTGTGACGATGACCACCGCCGCGTGCTCGCCGTTCTGGCCTACCTGCGCACCGTGCGCTGAGCGGTCCGCCGGTCGCGGATCAGCTGGTCACGCAGGTGCGGTCGCGCCCCGCGGTCTTCGCCTCGTACAGCGCGGTGTCGGCCTCGGCCATCAGCGCTTCCGGCGGCGAGCCGGGCACGTGCGTGGCGATCCCGGCCGAGCAGGTCTGCTCGCTGGGGATCCGCAGGCGCAGGCGCTCGACGACCTCGAGCGCGTTGGCCGCGGTGCAGTCGGGCAGCAGCAGCGCGAACTCATCGCCGCCGAGCCGCGCGACGAAGTCGCCGGCGCGCAGCTCCTCGCGCCAGGCGGCGGCCGTCTCGCGCAGCAGGCGGTCGCCCGCCGGGTGACCCTGGGTGTCGTTGAACTGCTTGAAGTGATCGAGGTCGAGCATCGTCACCGTCATCTGGCGGTCGTCGGCGAGCAGCTCGACGAGACGCGTATCCCAGGCGCGGCGATTGGGCAGGCCGGTGAGCGCGTCGGTGCTCGCGATGTCGCTCACCTGGTCGAGCATCTCGCTCACGTAGTCGAGCATCTCGGCGCGCTGGCTGACCAGCCGCTGGGTGACCAGGCCGATGATCGCGCTCACGATGATGAAGATCACGCCGGCGCGGTACTGGCTGTGCGGGTAGGCCGGCGGTCCGATCAGCAGGTTCTGCGCGAACAGCACCGCCGTCATCCCGACGAGCACCGTGCACAGCTGCGCGCGGGTGCTGTAGAGGGCCGTGTAGAACACGGGCAGCAGCGCCAGCGTGCCGACGGCGGAGTTGATGCCGCCGGCGGAGTCGCGCAGCAGCGCGATCGCCAGCAGGAAGACGAGCGACGGGATCGTCTCCCGCGCCTTCGCCAGGATCCCGCCCAGGGGCACGATGCCGAGCACGCCGGCGAGCGTCGCCATCCCCACCGATGCGGCGTAGGTGCCCCAGTGCATCGGGGAGCCGATCGGCACCGCGATCCACGCCAGCAGCGAGGCGCCGAAGAACGGGGCCATGTGGCGCGCCGTGCGCTGCCCCGGTCGATCGGCCTGCTTGGGAGGTTGGGGTAGCTGCTTGGGGGGTGGGGAGATGCGATACATGGCCCCCCATCGGCAGCTCGCCGCTTAAACTGGACCCCACCCACCCCCAATTCGCACTGTAGGATCACGCTGCATGAAAGCGATGCAGATCATCGAGCTCACCGGTCCCGACAGTGCTTTGGAACTCGTCGAACTACCGGAGCCTGAGCCGAGCCACATGCTGAGTCCGGGCGCGGGCGTGCTCGTCGACGTGCACTGCGCCGGTGTTGCCTTCCCCGAGCTGCTGCAGACCCGCGGCGAATATCAGATCAAACCGCCGCTCCCGTTCGTGCCCGGCAGCGAGGTCGCCGGCATCGTGCGCAGCGCCCCCGCCGACGCGACAGTCGCGGCGGGCGACCGCGTGGCGGCGTTCTGCGCGCTCGGCGGCTTCGCCGAGACGGCGGTCGCGCCGCCGTTCCTCACGTTCGCGCTGCCGGAGCGGAGCTCGACTTCGCGCAGGGCGCGGGCCTGATCCTCAACTACCACACCGCCTACTTCTCGCTCGTCCTGCGCGGGCGCCTGCGCGAGGGCGAGACGGTGCTCGTCCACGGCGCCGCGGGCGGCGTCGGCACCGCCGCGCTGCAGGTCGCGAAGGGCCTCGGCGCGCGCACGATCGCGGTCGTCTCCAGCGAGGCGAAGGAGAAGGTCGCGCTGGAGGCCGGCGCCGATCACGTCGTGCGCTCCGACGGGCCGTGGAAGGACGAGGTGAAGGAGCTCTCCGACGGTGGCGTCGAGGTCGTGTTCGACCCGGTCGGCGGCTCGACGCTTCACCGACAGCCTGCGCTCGCTGCGCGAGGGCGGGCGCCTGCTCGTCGTGGGCTTCGCCGGTGGGTCGATCCCCGAGGTGAAGGTCAATCGCCTGCTGCTCGGCAACACCGAGGTGATCGGCGCCGGCTGGGGCGGCTACGTGATGGGCCGCCCCGAGGTCAACCTCGAGATCGGCGCCGCCGTCAACCGCCTGATCGAGCAGGGCTTCGTAGCGCCGATCGTCGGCGAGCGCTTCCCGCTCGAGCGCGCCGCGGACGCGCTGCGCTTCCTCGACGAGCGCCGCGCGACCGGCAAGGTCGTGCTCGACGTGCGGAGCTGAGCGCCCGCGCGCGGACGCCACGCCGGGTCGAGAGCCGATGGACTTCGAGCATTCGCCACGCGCGCAGGAGCTCCTGGAGCGCCTGACAGCCTTCCAGGAGCGCGAGATCGAGCCGCGCGAGGAGCCCTACCATCGCGAGCTGCTCGCGCGCGCCGACCCCTGGGTCGTGCTGCCGGTGATCGAGGAGCTGAAGGCAAAGGCGCGCGCGGAGGGCCTGTGGAACCTGTTCCTGCCGCCGGGCGCCGAGCTCGCCGGCGAGCCGCTCGGCGCCGGCCTCGCGAACGTCGAGTACGCGCCGCTGGCCGAGCGCATGGGGCGCTCGCTGATCGCGAGCGAGGTGTTCAACTGCAACGCGCCCGACACCGGCAACATGGAGGTGCTGCTGCACTTCGGCTCTCGCGAGCAGCGCGAGCGCTGGCTGGCGCCGCTGCTCGCCGGCGAGATCCGCTCGGCGTTCTGCATGACCGAGCCCGAGGTCGCCTCCTCGGACGCGACGAACATGCAGGCGACCGCGACGCTCGACGGCGAGGAGGTCGTCGTGAACGGACGCAAGTGGTGGAGCACCGGCATCGGGCACCCGAACTGCGAGGCGATCATCTTCATGGGGCTGACCGACCCCGAGGCCGATCGCTACCACCAGCACTCGATGGTGCTCGTCCCGCGTCGACACGCCGGGCGTGAAGGTCGAGCGGATGCTGCCCGCGATGGGCTTCCTCGACGCGCCCGGCGGCCACGGCGAGGTCAGCTTCACCGACGTGCGCCTGCCGGCGAGCGCGATCATCGGCGGTCCCGGGCAGGCGTTCGCGATCGCGCAGGCGCGCCTCGGGCCGGGGCGCGTGCACCACTGCATGCGCCTGATCGGGCTCGCGGAGCTGGCGCTCGAGCTCGCCTGCCGCCGCGCGTCGGAGCGCGTCGCGTTCGGCAAGCCGCTGGCGAACCTCGGCGGCAACCGCGAGCGGATCGCGGACGCGAGGATCGCGATCGACCAGGCGCGGCTGCGCGTGCTGCACGCGGCGTGGTTGGTCGACGGGCAGGCCCCCGAGGCGCTCGGCGCGGTCTCGCAGATCAAGGTCGCGGTGCCGAACATGGCCCAGGCGGTCGTCGACATGGCGATCCAGCTGCACGGCGGCGCCGGCCTCAGCGACGATCTGCCGCTCGGCGCGGCCTGGACGACGGCCCGCGCGCTGCGGCTGGCCGACGGCCCCGACGAGGTCCACCGCGGCGTGATCGCGCGGCTCGAGCTCGCGCGCCACGGCCACGGCAAGTGGGCCGGCTGAGCTACCGCCGCGCCGGCGCCCGCCGCGCGGCCTTGGCCGCGTCCTTGGGCCCGATGAACGGCGTGAGCGCGGCGTAGATCAGCTGCGGCGCGACCTCGGGGAGCTCGTCGGTGCGCTCGTCCTCGATGTAGTAGTTGAGCACCTGCCAGATGCCGCCGGCGATCGCCTCCGGCGCGACGCCCGGCACCCGCCGCCTCGCGGCGCCGCTCCTTTGCCTCCCGACGTTCCGGAGCCGTTGCTCGACGCCGACGCCGACGCCGCCGACGCAGACGCCGCCGGCGCCGATGCCGCGTAGTGGTAGCCCGGCTGCAGGTAGGCGGCGAAGGCGTGGATGCTCGTGTCGCGGATCTCGATCGCCTCGGGGCTGGCGGCGAACGTGTCGACGAGGATCAGGTGCGCGTGGGCCGGCTCGGAGGCGAGGTAGCCGAGCAGCGCGCGCAGGCCGGCCGCGACGCCCCGCGGCCAGTCCTCCTTGTTCTCCTCGTAGGCTGCGACGGTCACGCGCAGCGCCTGGTGCAGGCCGACCTTCTGGGTGCCGAGGAAGGCGTCGTGCTTGGTCGGGTACATCTCGTAGAAGGTCTGGTGGGAGACGTTCGCGCGCCGCGCGATCTCCGGGATCGTGAGGCTGGCGAGGCCCTTCTCGGCGACGATCGCGGCGGTCGCGTCGACGATCCGCTCGCGCTGGTTTTTGACGATGAACTGGCGCGGCAGGTCGTGGCGCCCGCTCGGCAGGCGGCCTTCGGCGCGCAGCGCCCGCTCGGACAGCGAGGCCGTCCCCGCCCCATTCGCCGGATCGTCCGCTTCCGCCGGCTTGGGGGGACGGCGCCGCGGCGGTACGCGCAGGCCGGCGGGAAGCTTCACCGGGATAGCTGGCGGCCCAGGTCGCGAGCTCGTCGGCGAGCCCGGGCAGCTCCCCGACGCGGCCCTGGCGCAGGCGCGCGGCGGTCACCTCGCGGATCCCGCCGAGGATCACCTTGACCGTGAGGTCCTCCCCGCTCTCCTTCTCCGCCTGCGCCCCCGCCCCGGCTTTCCGGCGCGTGCCCGCCCTGCCGCCGGAAGCGGCGCCGTCGCGGCTCACGCGAATGCTCTGCTCGAGCGCTTCGAGCGTGCGGTTGCGCCGTTCGATCGCCCTCGGCCCCGCGCCGAAGGCGCCGAGCACCATCAGCGACATCGCCTCCGGCGCGCCCGCCGCCAGCTCGGCGAACGCGCGGATCGCCGCCTGCAGGCGCCCGTTCGGGACCTCGCCCACGTCCTTCACCTCGTAGGCCGCGATCACCGTCTTCGCGGTGCGCTGGGCGATCTCGTCGTAGGCGGCGAGGAACAGCTCTTCCTTGTCGTCGTAGAGGCTGTAGAAGGTCGGACGCGAGACCCGCGCGAGCTTCGTCAGGTCGAGGATCCGCACGGCCTGGTAGCCGCGCTCGGCGATCAGCTCGACGATCGCGCTCTGCAGGCGCTCGCGCTGATCGCGCTTGACCTCCTCGGGATCGATCCCGTGCGCGCCGGTCGGCAGGCGCCGGTAGCGCTCGCCGCCGGCTTTCGCGGACGGCGGGGACGAAGATCTTGGCTTGGCGTCTGGTACGGACATGTCCCTCAGAAACCTCCATTTGACATCGAGCCAGGTTAGGGTATCAAACTGTCCGGTCCGGTCAAGTAAAGAACGCTCTAGAAGGCCGTGAGTCGAGCGGGACGAGGACGCAGGGAGCGTGGCGTGCAACGCACGCGAGCGACCGAGGACAAAGTATCCGCGAAGCGCTCACGGCCTTCTAGCCCTTGATCGTCTTTGATGTCCCGATCACCGCGCCCGAGGCTTCGAGCGCCTGCACCGCCACGTAGGGCGCGGCGCCGGGTGTCGCGATCGCGGTCTCGAAGCTCGTGTCGGCAGCCGTCGCGACCGGCGCGAGCTTCGTCGGCGAGGCGCCCGCGAGCACGCGCCAGCTCGTTACCTGGGTCGCGCCGTTCCAGCTCGCGTAGACGGTCGCGGCGCCGGCGTGTCTGGTGACCGCGGCGATCGCGGGCGCGGTCGCCGGGGTGCCGACCCAGGGGAAGCGGTAGGTGCGGTAGGACTCGTAGGAGCCGTGCATGTGGCCGTCGAAGAGCAGCTGCCCGGAGGAGCTGTACTCCGAGAAGTAGGGCTCGGCGCCCCAGCCGACGAACATGTCGCCGTTGGCCAGCTGCTCGATGTTGCCCTGGCTGCCGGAGGACACCGCCGGAGCGTGCTCGTACTCGGCGACGATCGTGGCGGTCTTCGTCTGCGGGTTGACCGCGAGCACGAGCCCGCGCGACTGCGGGTGGACCTTCGGGACGCCGCCGTTGTCGAACACGCTGATCGTGCCGTTTTCGAGCATCGTCGCGTCGTGCTGAAAGGCGGTCGCGGCGTTGCCGGCGAGCTTGACTTCGGAGTGCTTGCCGCCGATCCGCAGCAGGATCTGGCCGGTGGTCGAGTTCAGTTCGTACAGCGCCCAGGTGTTGCGCGCCGAGAGCAGCGTCCTGCCCGAGGCGAGCGGGTCGATCGAGTTCATGTGGAAGTAGTCGAACGGCCATGCGGTGCTGGTCGTGTTCGCGGCGCTGTAGGAGTCGCTCAGGGGGACGTGGTCGAGGCTGCTCCATTCGCGGCGGACGAGCCCGGTGCGGAGGTCGATTTCCTGGAAGATGCTGTCGGTGACGGCGGCACTGGCGGGGCCGTGGTCGCTCGAGAGGTTGCAGTCGATCGGCTCGAAGACCGTCAGCACGGCGGTGCCCTGGGGCGTGATGTGGAAGTCGTGGAGGTCGGCTTTGAGGCCGTTGCCCGCGTAGACGCGGCCGACGAGCTGGTAGTCGCTGTTGAGGATCACCTCTTCGCCCTCGCCGAAGCCCTGCGGCGGGATGTAGCCCTGCCAGTAGGTGAGCACCGGTTTGCCGTTCAGCTGCTGCACCTGCAGGTTGGTCGCCGCGTCGCCGGCCGGCACCGGGTTGAACCAGACGACGTTGCCGGCTTCGTTGAAGATCATCGGCCCGTTCTGGCCCGGGCCGGAGTAGGGCGCGGAGAACAGGTCTCCCGGCGCCGTCTGCGGCGAGCTCGCCGTGATCACGAGCTGCGGCGGTTCCAGTTCCGGGCGCGAGTGGAAGTGCTGCGTCTCGGCGGGATCGGCGGGGGCGTGCCCCGGGGCGACGTAGCGCAGGTCATCGGGCACCGCGACGACGAAGTGGTAGGCGAACGTCTGTGCCTTGCCGGCGACCGTGAGCCGCCCGCGGACGGTGACCGTCTCGCCCGCGGCGAACGGCTTGGACGGCACGAAGCTCGCGCCGTCACCCTGCGAGTAGGCCCCCAGATGGCCGCTGTGGTGTCCGCTGCGGGAGCCGCTGACGCTGATCTCCGAGAGCTCCGCCGGGGGCGCGCCGAGCAGGCTGATCTGCGTGTGCGGCGCGGCGTCGAAGGAGTCGGGCAGCGGCGAGACCGCGAGCGTGGTGCCCGGGCAGCACGGCCGAGCGGTTGAGCGTGCTCGGCACGCAGCGCGGGGCGGGCGAGGGCGCGGATGAGGAGGCGGCCTGCGCGACGACGATCCGTTTGGCGGCGACGGCGAGCGCGGTGGCGCTGCAGCACAGCACCAGCACGCCGATGCAGAGCAGCAGCCTGCGCAGGAGGTAGGTGGTGGGGGGGTGTTTGCCGATGTCGTGGTTACCGGGCATCGCGACCGAGCGGGGAGGCCGTCGCGACCGAGCTCGGGGCCCGCGAGGCTTGGAGATCGTAACGTCCAGATAACACGGACCTGGGCGAAAAGCTTCAGAAAGAGGGTAAGAAGTTGCGAAGGTTGATTGCGAACGTGAGCTGTGCGGGCCTGATGCTGGTGTTGATGGGGCTTGGTATCTCCGCCTGCGGCGCGGCGGAACAGGCCAAGCCGGCGCACCCACGGCAGGTGACGCTGATCCTCGACTTCGTGCCGAACGCCGTGCACGCGGGCATCTACCGCGCGCTGGCGGCCGGGCTGTACCGGCGAGAGAACATCGACCTGCGGGTGGTCGAACCGACGAGCACGCAGGAAACGCTGAAGCTGATCGACGCCGGCAGGGCGCAGTTCGGGCTCGCCGACGGGAGCGACGTGGCCGATCTGATCGACACGGGCGGCGACGCGCAGGCGGTGATGGCGCTCGTGCAGCGCCCGCTCGGCGGGCTGATCGCGCTGGCCTCCGAGCACCTCACCTCCCCCGCGCAACTGCAAGGAAAGACCGTCGGCATCACGGGCGTGCCCTCGGACGCGGCGGTGCTCGACACCGAGGTGCGCCACGCCGGCGGCGATCCGGCGAAGGTGCACGTGGTGACGGTCGGCTTCAACGGCCCGCAGGCGCTCGTGGCGGGGCGGATCGCGGCGTTCACGGGCTTCATCCCCGACGAAGGCGTGACGCTGCGCAAGAGCGGGCATCCGGTCACGACGTTCGCGCTCGACGAGCACGGCGGCCCCGCGTATCCGGGCCTGGTCGCGTTCACGACGCGCCGGCTGATCGCGACGGACCCAATGCTCGTGCGGGATTTCGTCGCGGCGACCGTCGAGGGTTATGAAGACACGCTGCGGGAACCGGCGCGCAGCCTCGACGACCTGCTGCGCCTGAACCCGTCGCTGCCGCGCGGGCTGACGGCCGCCTCGCTGCAGGTGTACCTGCCGCTGTTCGCCGGCGGCGGCGTGCCGTTCGGGACGCTGCAGAGCAGGAACGTCGCCGCGATGAGCACGTGGATGCTGGAGAACCACCTGATCAAAGTTCCAATCTCGTCAACGCGTTACGGAACGAACCAGTTCCTGCCTTCTGGATAGCTGCTTGACAAAGGGCCCGCAGGGGAGAACCCTGGAGGAGCATGCGGATCCTCGTCACCGGCGTAAGCGGCCTGGTGGGCTCCAACCTCGCGGCTGCCGCGGTGCAGCAGAGCTGGAGCGTGCTCGGCGCCTGGGGCAATGCGCCGGTGGGGATCGACGGGGCGAGCACGATCGGCCTGGACCTGACCGACAGGCCGGCGTGCGTGATGGCGGCGATGAACTTCGAGCCGGACGTGGTCGTGCACGCGGGCGCGCCGGGCACGCCCGGCGCCTACGAGCACGATCCGCTGCTGGCGTGGCGCGCCAGGCAGGCGGTCGAGAACACGCTCGCGGCGGCGGAGGCGGCGCACGCGCGGTACGTGCTCGTCTCCTGCGACTGGGTGTTCAGCGGGCTGCGCGAGATCGGCGAGCGCTGGGCGGAGGGGGAGCGCATGGAGCCGGTGAACGAGTACGGCCGCGCGCAGCTGGCCGCGGAGGAGCTCGTGCGGGAGGCGGGCGTCGACTGGCAGATCACGCGCGTCGCCGATGTCTACGGCGTGAACCTCGCGCGGGCGCTCGAGCAGAGCACCGCGCGGCACGTGTGGGAGCGCTCCGGGAGTCCCCTGCGCGCGGTGGAGCGGTTGCGGGAGGGCAGGCCGCTGCCGGCCCCGGCGGACGTGTACCGCTCGCCGACGTATGTGTGGGATTACGCGCAGCGCGCCTGCGAGCTGATCGCGGAGTGGCGCGACGGCGTGCTGCACACGGCGGGGCCGGACGCGATGCACCGGCGCGAGTACCTGCGGCTGCTGGCGCGCGCGTTCGGCTGTGACCCGGGGCTGGTGCGCGCGGGCGAGATCACCGCCTATCTCGAGGCCAGCGGCGAGGCGACGAGCCTGCCGCTGCCGCCGAATACCGCGCTCGCCGACGATCGTGCCCGCGCGCGGTTCGGCCATCCCGCCACCGATGTCGAGACGGGCCTGGCGCTGACGGGCGAACAGCTGCGCAGGGTGTTGGACCGTGTCTGATCGAGGTCGTCAAAAAGGAGGGGGAGAGCCGCCTCGATCTCATGCAGGCAAGCGGTCTTTCCGCCCGGCACGGTAGCCTGCGCGCGTCTGGCTGGATCGATGCAGAACAACGAGTAAAAAACAAAAGAGGAAGGAAGCGAATGAACAAGTCCGAGCTGATCGAGGCGGTCGCCGCCGACACCGGTCTGACGAAAGCCGACTCGGCGCTGGTGCTCGAGTCCGTGCTGGGGTCCGTGACGAAGACGCTGAAGAAGGGCGATGACGTGATCATCACCGGCTTCGGCAAGTTCTCCGTCGTCAAACGCGCCGCGCGCCAGGGTGTCAACCCGCGCACGGGCGAGCGCGTGAAAATCAAAGCCTCGAAGGCGCCGAAGTTCAGCGCCGGCGCGACGCTGAAGCAGGCGGTGAGCGGCAAGAAGAAATAGCAGGGCACGCGAGGTCGGATGCCTCGTAGGGGGAGCGGCACGGATGCCGGGAGCGTTGAACCTACTCTCCCCATGTGGAAAGCTGCGATTATTCGGTAGCGGCCGGTGCCAGAAGGGCATCGGGAGGGGGGTCGCTGGCGAGCTCGGAGCGACATGGAGAGATGGTCGGACGAGGAAGAGGAAGAAGAGGAAGAGGAAGGGTTCTGAGGGTGGCCCTCGCGGCGGGGCTCACGGGACTTGCCGGTCTCGGGGCGGCGTCGGTGGGAACGGCGAGCGCGGGCGAGTACCACGTGTATTCGTGCAGGACGCCGTCGGGGGAAAGCGCGCCGACGGATGGGTGGGCAGGATCAGTTGAAGGTGCCTACGACGATTACGCGATCGAAACCTGTGGCACGGGCGGGGCGCTGACGGCAGCGCTCGGTGATGTGACGACTCACGTCAGAGCAATCTGGACATAGCGACCTGGACTTTGGCGTGCCGGCTGGAGAGACGCTGGCGGGGGCCACTCTTTGGCGTGCTGGAGATGCTGATGGGGGCGAGGCACGAAGGCGCTACATATGAGTTCTGGCTTGCGGGGCAGGTACTAATCACAAATATCTTCGATGCATGTGTGTATCAGTCCGTTATGTCCCTGTTTGAACGGTCTAGGGGAACCGACTCAGCCCTTATCTCCGGAAAATCGCGTGGTTGTCCCGAGCGGCTGACCTGGGCGCTCATCTCTATTTGAGTGCTGCGTGCGAGGGTGGTATCACGGGCAAAGAATGTCCCAAGGGAAAGGCGACGCAAACGGATACGCCGCCGTCGTCTATCTCTACGCCGCCGACCTGCTGCTAGAACAGACCGCCGGCCCGACCGCGAGCGACGTCGGCGGCGAACTGGCGAGCGCGCCGACCGTGAGCGGGATGAGCGACGTCACGTTCGACGCCGCAGACCCGGGAGCGGGCGTGTGGGAGACGACGTTCAGCATCGACGGGGAGATCGTGCAGAGCACGGTGCCCAACGTTGCCGGCGGGCGCTGTAGGAACGTCGGCCAGACGACGGACGGCCTGCCGGCGTTCCTGTACCTGCAGCCGTGCCCGCAGACGGAGAGCGTCGACGTGCCGTTCAACACGACGGCCGTGAGCAACGGCCAGCACCACCTCGTCGTGAGCGTCGTCGACCCGGCGGGGAACTCGGCGCCGGTGATCGACCGCGAGATCGACGTCGACAACCCGATCCCGCCAAGCCCGCCGAGCCCGCCCCAGCCGAACGGCACGAACGCCTCCACAAACGCGACGCTCACGGCCCGCTGGGCGAGCACGACGAAGCCGCACCTGACGCGCAACTGGGGCAAGCGGGAGACGATCACAGGAAGGCTGACGGCCCCCGGCGGCGTGCCGATCGCCGGCGCGTCGCTCGACCTCACGGCGACACCGGCGTACACCGGCGCAAAGCCGCTGACGATGGCGAGCCCGCGGACCGCCACGGACGGAGACTTCACCGTGAGCCTGCCGCCCGGCGAGTCCTCGCGCACGCTGCGCCTCGCTTACAGCGCCTACATCGGCGAGCCGCCCGTCGCGACGCGCACGTTGACGCTCGGCGTGAGGGCCGGCGTGAGCCTGAAGATCGCCCCGCGCGTGACGAGCGTCGGGCGGAGCATCTTCTTCAAAGGCGTGCTGCAAGGCGCGCCGCTGCCCGCCGGCGGCAAGCAGCTGGTGCTCGAGGCGCGCTCCCCCGGGGGAGAATGGATCGAGTTCGACGTGATCCACACGATGACGCACGGCCGCTACAGCGCGAGCTATCGCTTCAAGTTCCCCGGCCCCGAGCGCTACCAGTTCCGGGTCCTGTCAAAGCAAGAGGCGGACTTCCCGTTTCTGGAAGCGAGCTCGCATGTCGTCGGCGTCCTGGAGCGCTGATCACTCAATGGAAAAGTCCCATCCAAGTATTTTCGGCTACGGTTCGTGATATGGGACGCACGACCGCACAGCCGCTGTCGGCCGGTGAGGCTGTCCTCGGGCTCGTGATCGAGCAGCCCGGGAACAGCTATCAGCTGGAGCGACGCCTGGAGGGACGCTTCGGCTCGGCGCAGTTCGGCCACGCCACCGCCTATCACGCGCTCAAGCGGCTGACGAAACAGGGCCTGATCCGCCCGATCGAAGACGCGAGCTCGCCCGCGGGATCTGCCGCCGGCGCCGCAACGGAGGCCGCGGAGCTCCCCGGGACGACCTACGAGGTGACCCCGGAGGGCGTCGCCTACTTCAAGCACTGGCTGCGAGCCTCGTCGGCGACGCCGCCGGTGCGCGAGGAGCTGCAGGCGAAGATCGCCTTCTGCGGCCCCGAGGACCTGCCGCGGATGGTCGAGATCGTGCGCGAGGCCGAGCTCGCCTGTGCGGCCCAGCTGGAGGATCTCAACGAGCGCATGCGCCGCCAGCGGCGCCTGGAGGGCGACGATCCCTGGCGGCGGCTGATGGGGATGATCGGCACGGCCGGGGACGTCGCCTGGTGGGATTCGCGGATCAAGTGGCTGCAGGCGCTGCGGCAGTACCTGCAGAGCGAAGGGCAGCGCTACGCGGCCGAACACCCGCCGGCCTCCTCGCCGCCCCGGGTTTGAGCGATGTCAGTGCTGTCGCTGACGGGGGTCTGCCTGAGCTTCCCGCGGGGTCCGCGCACGATCGATGTGCTCAAGGATGTGACGCTCGAGCTCGATATGGGGGAAACCCTCGCCGTGCTGGCGCAGCGCGCACAGGGCAAGACCTCGCTGCTGCGGGTCGCGGCCGGGATCGAACGGCCTGAGAAGGGGAGCGTCTGTTTCGAGGGTGAGGACCTCTGGAATTTCTCGGAGCGGCGGCGCTCGCGGCTGCTGGGTGGGCAGATCGGCTGGGTTAGGTCTGCCGCGCCGGATCTCGACCTGCCGATGCTCGCCAGCGTCGCGCTGCCGCTGTTTGCGACACACGGGAAGCGTGAGGCCTATGCGCGGGCGACGGTCGCCCTCGAGCGGGTGGGAGCGGAGAAGTGCGCGGAACAATTCTGGACGAGCCTCGCGGACTGGGAGCGCGCGCTCGTCGCGGTCGCCCAGGGCATCGCGCGCGGACCAAAGCTGCTGCTCGTGGATGACCTGACGGTCTCACTCGGACTCGGGGAGGTCGATGCGATCACGCAGCTGGTGGACGCGCTGGCGATGGAACGGGGATTTGCCGTGCTGATGGGTGTCTCCGACGCCGCTGCCACGAGCTGGTCGCGGCGCGTCGCGACGCTGGCCGGGGGCGAGCTGCTGGAGTCCGCGCGGCCGCCCGCGCGCCTGGGCAACATCATCGACTTCCCGGGCGCTGCGCAGGGCGGGAGTGACCTGGGGCGCGGGATCTCCTAGATGGCTCCCACTCGCCGGGCAGCGCCCACGACCGCCGAGACGATCCGTCAGTGCTCGAGCTGCGCGAGCTGACGAAGCACTATCCCGTCGGCGACGGGGAGCCGGTTCGCGCCGTTGACGGCGTGTCGTCGCGGGTCGCCCGTGGCGAGTTGGTGGCGCTGTATGGCCCGAGCGGCTCGGGCAAGACAACGCTGCTGATGCTGATCGCGGCGCTACTGGCACCCGACAGCGGCGCGGTGATTGTGGACGGGCGCGAGATATCCGCGCTCTCCGACGATAATCGCGCGCGCTACCGCCTGCGCGAGCTGGGCTACGTCGACCAGGCCTTCGACCTGCTCCCGGGCGGGACGGTGCTCGAGAACGCCGCGATGAAGCTCTGGCTGACCGGAGACGCGCGCCGCGCCGAGCGGATTGTCGAGCCGTTGCTCGTGCGTCTTGGGCTGGGCGGGCGTCTGCGTCATCGCCCCGACGAGCTCTCGATGGGCGAGCGCCAGCGCGTGATGATCGCACGGGCGCTGTCGACCGAACCAAAGCTCGTGCTCGCGGACGAGCCGACGGGAAGCCTCGATTCCCAGCGCGGTCGTGAGGTGCTGGGACTGCTGAGCGAGATCTGCCGCGAGCGCGACGCGGCCGTACTGCTCGTCACCCACGATCCCCAGGCGACGGTGTTCGCCGACCGCGTGCACGCCTTGCGTGATGGCCGGCTCGTGGACTACGAGCCCGACGAGGTGTTCGCTCCGCTCAGCGGGCGGTAGCCGGCTGATGAAGCTGTCGAGCATTGCCCATCTCTACCGTGTCCGGCTGAAGGCGAGGATCGTGCTCGTGCAGGAGCTGTTGGCGGTTCTGGGGCTCGCCGTCGGGGTGGCGCTGCTGTTCGCCTCCCAGGTCGCTAACGCGAGCCTGAATGGTTCGGTGAGACAGTTGATGGATGGGATCGTCGGTCAATCGCAGTACCAGCTCGAGTCGCGCGATCCGCGAGGTTTCAACGAACGACTGCTGGAGGAGGTGCAGCGGCTGCCCGGTGTCAGCGCCGCGATGCCGGTGCTGGACGAGCGCGTGAGCGTGATCGGCCGATCCGGTCAGCAGGCCGTCGATCTGATCGCCGGCGACCCGCGCTATGTAAATGCCGCTGGTTCTCTGCTCCGACACTTCCGCTTCGCGTTACTCTCCGATCAGCAGGCGCTCGCGTTGCCTGAACCGGTCGCACAGGCGATCGGGGCCAGCTCACTGCAGCCAATCAAGCTGCAGGTTGGTGCGAGCATCGCACCCGCTTTCCTCGCCGCCACGCTGCAGGGCTCGGATATCGGGGCGCTTGTGAACAGCCCGGTCGCGGTCGCGCCGCTGGCCTATGCACAGAAGCTGACCGATATGCGCGGTCGGATCACACGCATTTTCGTAGAGGCGCGAGCAGGCCGCGACCGCGAGGTGCGGGCTGGCTTGGTGAGGCTGGCGGCGGGTCACCTGAACGTCGAGCCGGCCGACTTCGACGCGACCCTCTTCAGCCAGGCCGCCGAGCCGATCAACCAGTCCACGGAAACCTTCGCGGCGATCTGCGCATTGGTTGGCTTCATGTTCGCCTACTGCGCGATGCTGCTCACCACCCCCCTGCGTCAGGGGCTGGTCAGGGGCCTGCGCCGTAACGGCGCGACCCGACTGGAGACGATCGAGACGCTGCTGTTCGATGCGCTCGTGCTCGGCATTGCAGGTTCGCTCGTTGGACTGGCGCTGGGCGAGGCGATCTCGCTCACCGTCTTCCACGCAAATGCCGGCTATCTGTCTTTGGGATTCCCAGTCAGTTCACAACGGATTGTGAGTTGGCAGAACATCGCGATCGCCGTGGGCGGAGGTCTGTTTGCCGCCTGCGTGGGGGTGCTGACCCCGATTCGGGAGATTTGGTCGCGTCCTCTGCATCGCGTCTCCGGTGCTCCCAAGCGCCTGATCCGCGGTGCGACGATCGTGACTTTGACCGGTGGATTGGCGTGTCTGGGGGTGACGACGGTGATCCTGTTCGAGGCGCCCCAGTCGGCGATTATCGGCATCGTGTGCTTGGTCCTCGCGCTGCTGCTCTTCTTGCCCTCCTTGCTCGATGTGGTTGTTGCGGTTTTCGAGCGCCTGCAGTCTTCTTTCGACTACGGGTGGAGTCGTCTCGCCGTCGCAGAGCTGCGCTCGCCTCGAACCCGGACCCGCTCGCTCGCGATTGCCGCAACGGGTGCGGTCGCCGTGTTCGGCGGCGTCACGATCCAGGGATCGCATGCAAATCTGCAGCATGGCCTGGATCGTCTCGTCCATCAGCTATCGGCGACTACGGACTTATGGGTGCTTCCACCCGGCACGCAGAACCTACTCGCCACGACACCGTTCCAAAACACCGAGGCTTCCAAGTTGGAGCGTCTCCCCGGTATTCAGGCCGTTGGTCTGTTTCGCGCAGGTTTTCTCGACTACGGCGATCGTCGCATATGGGTCCTTGCACCGCCGTCCTCCGCCATGAACCCGATTCCCCCGAGTCAACTTGTCACAGGCAACCTGATGCTGGCAACCGCGAGGCTTCGATTGGGAGGTTGGGCCGTGGTCTCACAAGCCATCGCCAACCAGTATCATCTGCATGTCGGACAGCGTTTCACGTTGCCCTCCCCGTACCCGAGGACGTTCCGCGTTGCGGCGTTGACCACCAATCTCGGTTGGCCGCCCGGCGCGATCATCCTCAACTCCGAGGACTATGTGCGAGCTTGGGGTAGCGCCGATCCAAGTGCTTACAACCTCACGTTGCGACCCGGAGTCTCGGTCCAGCAGGGACGTCGGGAGGCTGAACAGGCGTTGGGAGTGGGATCGGCGCTCGTGGTGCAGAGCGCTCAGCAGCGTGATGCGCTCCAGCAAGCAGCCAGTCGTCAGGGCCTTGGACGCCTCACTCAAATTTCGCTGCTTGTGCTGATTGCCGGAGCACTGGCGATGGTGGCGGCGATGACTACCATGGTTTGGCAGCGTCGCCGCCGGTTTGCGCGCATGAAGGTGCAGGGGTATTTCACGAGCGTGTTGTGGTATGCGCTCTTCTGCGAGAGCGCGCTGCTACTCGGCACGGGGTGCTTGACCGGAGCCATCTTTGGGAGCTATGGACAGCTTCTATTGAGCCATGCCTTGTTGAGCGTAACGGGCTTCCCGGTTGTCTTCTCCACTGGGGCGCTGGCCGCTATTGGAAGTTTTGTGCTCGTCACTGCCGTCGCAGCCATGATCGTCGCGATACCGGGCTATCGGGCCGCTCGCGTGGCGCCGTACGTGTAGCTTCGCCGGCCTCTCGCTCCATTCGGAGGACCGCATAGAGGGGATCTCGAGCCCTCTGGCTCGACTCTCAAGCGTTGGAGGTTTGCGATCCACCCGATCTCCTAGGATCGGGAAATATCCCGCCTCCCGGAAAGATAGCCCCAGAGTCCGACGCGCTGCCATTGAGCCCCAGGCAGGTCTGGGCTCTGCTGGGCGCAGCGAGCCGTGAGCTGCTGTGGGGATTGCGGGCGGTCTCCCGCGAGGTTCATATGTGGAGACGACGAGCGTCGGCGATCCCGGATCCGCGGATCCGTCAAGACGCCCTCGACGCGCTGACTCGCAAGCGCACCCACCTCGACGGTGCCGCACTGCTCTGGATCTTGCCGCGCCGTCGGAACGTGCATCTATTGCGAGCTCTCGTCGCATACGAGGTCACTCTGGAGTTCCTCGACAACATGAACGAGCGTGCCGCTGATGCCGGCCAGGAAAACGGGCGTCAACTGCATCTCGCGCTCGCCGAGGCGCTGGATCCCGACGTACGGATCTCCGATTACTATCGCTTGCACCCGTGGGATGACGATGGTGGCTATCTGCGGGCGCTCGTGGAGGGATGTCGTGAGCAATGTTTATATCTGCCGTCCTATCCGCAGGTGCGTGAGTTGGCAGTTCGGGAAGCCACCCGTGCTCAGGTTCTCGCAATCAATCACGATCCAAGTCCAGATCGTCGCGACGCTGCGCTCAGGCAGTGGGTCACACAAGAGTTTAATAACGATCACGGGGAGGCAAATTGGTTCGAGCTGAGTGGGGCGGCAACGTCATCATTGACCGTCCATCTGCTCTTGGCGCTGGCCGCCGAGCCTACGTTTGACGAGCGTGATGTCAATCGCGCTTGCGCTGTCTACTTCCCATGGTTGTCGCTGGCGACAACCATGCTGGACAGTTACGTCGATCAGTTCGACGACGCTGTAAACGGCGACCACAGTTATATCGCCCACTACGCAAGCCGCGATCTTGCTGTACGGCGCCTAGGCGAGATCGTAGAGCGTGCTGGACGTGAGGCGCGAGCCTTGCGAAACGGTCATCGCCATGCGGTCATCGTCGCCTGCATGGTTGCGATGTACCTGTCCAACGACAGCGTGGTTACGGTCGACATGCGTGCAACTACCCGCACGCTCCTCGATGCAGGGGGATCTCTCACAAAACTGTTGCTGCCCGTCCTTCGAGCGTGGCGTATCGCCTACGGCCTACGCTCCGTATAGATCGGATAGCGACAGATGCGACCGTCCGCGAGAAATGAACTTCCACCAGGTTCTCATCTACCTCCCGCCGGGCAAACTCTCGCGCTCTGGAAGTCGCCATTTACATATCTCGAGCAATGTCGCCGCAGTTATGGTAGTAACTTCACGATCCGTGCTACAAGTCGTCCCCCGCTTATATTTTTGTCTGCCCCGGATGAAGTAAAGGCAATTTTTACGGCGCCCGCCGAGGTACTTCATCCGGGAGAGGGTGGTGCGACAGTCACGCCGATAGTCGGTGAGAGCTCGTTCATGATCGCCGACGAGGGCGAGCATCTCAACGGTCGCAGGGTCATGTTGCCACCATTCCATGCGAGGGTGGTGCAACAGCACGCAGAATTGGTTGCCGAAGTCACACGTCGTGCGGTTGCCTCATGGTCGCCGGACATTCCCTTCGCACTACACCCGCGTCTGCGTGCAATGACGCTGGAGGTCATCCTGCGAATGATTTTTGGGACTGCGGGAAGTCGAGCCGATGACCGTCTCTATACGCTACGCGATCGTCTGCTGCAGATGCTGTCGGTAACTACCAGCGCAGTCTTTCCAGAGCCCCTGCTGCGTCACGGTCCGGGACGCCGGATCTGGACGCGTTTCCTGCGCGATCGGGCCAAGGTCGACGAGCTGCTCTACGCGATCATCGAGGATTGTGTCCGTGCGCGAGATGGCTGCGGGAACATGCTCGACATGCTGCTCGCGGCGCGCAACGCCGACGGCTCGCGGATGACGCCGCGGCAGGTGCGCGACAACCTGATGTCGATCGTGCTCGCCGGGCACGAGACCACCGCCTCGGAGCTCGCGTGGGCGTTTCAGCTCTTGGCATACAACCCAAGGGTGCTGAACAAGTTGATCGAGGAGATCGACGGGGACGCTGGCGAGGAGTACCTGACCGCGACCGTCCAGGAGGTGTTGCGTGATCGACCGGTGTTTCTGTTTGCGATCCCGCGGGCGGTCAAGCAGCCGATCGAGATCGGTGGCTGGACCTACCGCCCGCCGACACAATTGCTGGGGTGCATCTACCTCGTGCACCACGACCCGGGGCTGTATCCCGAGCCCCACGAGTTCCGCCCCGAGCGCTTCCTCGAGTCCTCGCCGAGCACCTACACGTGGCTGCCGTGGGGCGGCGGTCGCAAGCGCTGTCCCGGCCTGCACCTGGCGACGCTCGAGATGAAGACCGTGCTGCGCACGGTGCTGGAGACGATGACCGTCGCGCCGGCCGCCCGCAGGATCGAGCATCCACGCTGGCGCAGCGTGATCGTCACCCCGCACGCGGGATCGCGCGTCGTGCTGCACCGTCGCCGCGGATGACATGTCGCTGAGAAACCGGACATGTCGCTGATAACTGGAGATGGAGGCGATCGGGCCGAGAACTGCCGGAATCGCGAGAGTGCTCGGAATCTGTGGCGACGCGTCACTATGCAGGGACAGGCGGCGTCGTCAGTATCATTCAAATGGCAACGGTGTCCGAGAACGGGGTCTCAATCGAGCTGTCGAAGGCGCAGATCAATCGCGTTATTCGCGAAGCTGCGCACGACGGCATCGCGGACTCGCGGATGCTCGAGCAACTCGACGTCGACGCCTTCAACACGCGGCTCGACGATGTGCGGTTCTCGCGGTCGCTGCTGCGAGGCCTGATGGTGCTCGCGGCCTTTCCCGTCGACGGGAGCGATCGCGCGGTCACGGATGTCGCGAAGCAGCTCGGTATGGGCATCAGTACAACGCACCGCTACGCCGCGACGTTCGTAGAGGTCGGGCTGTTGGAGCGCGATCCGGTCTCACGCCGGTATCGGCGCGCCGGCAAGGTATGAGCGTAAGGGGCGAGCAGTTCCGCTCGTCTATATTATCTGTTGTGCGATGAGGAGGTTTGATGCCTAGGAGAAGCCCCAACGCAATCGAGAATCCGGCCTGGTCGGTGCCGTCGTTGCGCGAGCCGCGCTACTCGCAGTCACTCGAGCGCGGCCTGGCGATCCTGGGGTGCTTCACCCCCGAGCGTCCGGTGCTCGGGATCGCCGATATCGCGGACGAGCTCGGGATGAGCCGCTCGACCACCCACCGGTACGTGATCACGCTCGTCGCGTTGGGCTACCTGGAGCAGGGCGCGTCGCGCAAGTATCGCCTCGGCCTGAAGGTGACCGACCTGGGGATGTCGGCGCTGAACGCGACCGGCCTGCGCGAGCATGCGCGCGAGGACCTCGAGGAACTGCGCGTGCGCAGCTCCTACACCGTGAATCTCGGGGTGCTGGACGGCACCGACGTGCTGTACGTGGAGCGCGCTCGCAGCTGGCGCCGCGGGCAGGACAAAATCGACCTCGGCCTGCACCCCGGCTCGCGGCTGCCGGCGTACTGCACCTCGATGGGCAAGATCCTGCTCGCCAACCTCCCGGAGGAGGAGCAGCGCGAGCTGATCGGCGAGATGACGCTGACGAAGAAGGGTCCG
The DNA here is from genome assembly GCA_963789675.1 of uncultured Solirubrobacterales bacterium. Lineage (GTDB taxonomy): Bacteria > Actinomycetota > Thermoleophilia > Solirubrobacterales > Solirubrobacteraceae > Palsa-744. The sequence continues at coordinate 38,927 of CAWBLR010000026.1, forward strand.
AACACGATCACGAGCAAGAAAGCCCTGCGCGACGAGCTCGACCAGGTGCTCGACGCCGGCTTCGCCGTCAACGACCAGGAGCTCGCGGCCGACCTGTATTCGATCGCCGCCCCCGTCCGCAACGAGGCCCGCGAGGTGGTCGCCGCCGTGAACATGGCCGCCCACAGCTCGATGATCTCGCTCGGCGAGCTCGTCGACGCGCTCGGCCCGCACCTGGTCTCCACCGCCGACCGGATCTCGGCGCGGCTGGGGTACCGGCGCGACGACGAGCGGTAGCGGCCAGAGGCGAATAGAGAGACGGGCACGGCGGGCCGGTCCTGCCAGCGACCCTCCGGGTACGCTGCTCGGGATGAGTGCAACGGAGCAGGTCGCCTGCCGGCTCTGCGGCGGGCCGTCAACATATGAGTTCGTCGTGGGTGACCGCAACCGGGGCCTCGGCCCTGGCCGCTTTGAATATCGACGCTGCAAAGACTGTGGCGCGATCGCGCTTACCGAGGTGCCCGCGGATCTGCCTCGCTACTACGTGGTCGACGGATATGGGCAGGGCAACCAGCCCCTGACCGCGGAGCTGGTACGTCGGGAGACGGCGAAGCTCGAGCTGATGCAGGGGCTCGCTCCTCCCGGCCCGATCGTCGAGATCGGTCCCGGTCCAGGGCTCTTCACGCGCGTCGCCAAGCAGGCCGGCTTTGAGGTGACCGCGCTGGAGATGGACCCTCACTACTGCGGCTATCTCACCGAGCAGGTCGGCGTGAGGGCGATCCAGACCACGGACCCCGAGACCGTCCTGCCGACGCTCCCACCGAGCCGCGCGGTCGTCATGTGGCACGTGATCGAGCATCTCCCGCGTCCCTGGGAGGTGCTCGAGCGTAGCGTCGAGAACCTCGCCCCCGGGGGCGTCATCGCGCTGTCATGCCCCAATCCGGATTCACTCCAATCCCGGTTACTGGGCCGCTACTGGACCCATGTCGACGCTCCGCGCCACCTGCAGCTGATCCCGGCCTCCGCGCTGGAGCGTAGGATGGCCGCTCTCGGGATGCGTCTCGCGCGCGTCACGACCGCCGACCCTGTCGGCCAGGCGCTCAACCGGATGGGCTGGGAGGCGGTCGCGCGCCGCCACCCCGCGCGGCGCGCGCCAACGATGAACCAGCTGCACTTCGCCCATGCGCTGACGCTGGCGCTCGCCCCCGTCGAACGTCGAGGGCTTGCGGGAGCTGCGTACACGGCCGTGTTTGTGCGTGACGAGCCCACCACGCAGACGCCGTGGGGTGCAGGGCAGAGTTGAGGACGGCTCGCCAGTCATCTGAGGAGCCGCGCTCATTCGGCGAGGAGGATCGCGTGGACCTGCTGTCCACCCCGGCCGCCGGTCCGGCGGCCGTGCGGGGAGGTGGGCTGCGCGGGCTGGGCTTCCTCGTTGGTGCACTGGCCAGTGCCGCGGCGGCGGCACTGCTGTTCCGTCACTTGGGTGTGGTCGAAACAGGCCGCTATGTGACGATCCTCTCGCTGGTCACGGTCGTCGCGGGGTTCTCGGACCTGGGGCTGACGGCCGTGGGGGTGAGGGAGGCTGCGATACGCGAGAGCGATGAACGCGGTCCCTTGCTGCGCGATCTGTTGGGACTGCGTCTCACGCTCACGCTCGCCGGAGTCGCGATCGTGGCCGGCGTGGCAGCTGCCCTCTACTCAAATGTTTTCGTCGCCGGGGTTGCGATTGCCGGAGTCGGACTGCTGTTGCAGGTCACCCAGGACAACTACGCCGTGCTGCTTCAGGTCGAACTGCGCCTTGGCTGGGTTGCCGTGCTCGACATGCTGCGTCAGCTCAGCACCGCTCTGTTCGTCGTCCTGCTCGTGTTCGCGGGAGCAAAGCTCCTTGCCTTTGTCGCGGTGGCCGTGGCGGTGGGGATCGTCTGCCTGGCGGTGGCCGCCCAGCTGATTCGCGGTCGACGCTCGCTGCGACCGGCGTTCCATTGGCGGCGATGGCGCCCGATGATCGTTGACATACTGCCCTACTCCGCTGCCGTGGCCGCGTCGGCCTTGTATTTCCGGATGGCGATCATTCTCACGTCGTTGCTGGCCAGTGGACAGCAGCTCGGCCTGTTCAGCGCGTCCTTTCGCATCATCGAATTCCTGACGGTGATTCCGGCGCTGCTGGCGGGCGCGGCGCTGCCGATCTTTTCGCACGCCGCGCGCGACGATCTGAACCGGCTCGGCTACTCGCTCCAGCGAGTGTTCGAGGTCGCACTGGTGGTGGGTTGCTGGATCGCGGTGTCGCTCGCTGTCGGTGCAAGCCTTGCGATCGCGATCATCGGAGGACCTAGCTTCGCCGCCGCCGCTGGCGTGCTGCGGATTCTGGGCCTCGCCCTGGCGGGCACGTTCATCAGCGCCGTCTGGGGCAACGGCCTGCTCAGCTTGCGCCGCCACCGCGACCTGCTGGTCATCACCCTGTGCGCGCTGGTGCTGAGCGCCGTGCTGATCGCCACACTCGTCGAGGTCGACGGCGCGATCGGTGCGGCCATCGGCCTCGCCGCGGGCGAGGTCGGCGTGGCGGTCGTCAGTGGCGTGGTCCTTGCCCGCCGTAGCCCCGAGCTGCGGCTCTCGCTGAGAATCATTCCGCTGGTGGGTCTGGCGGCGGCGGTAGCGCTCACACCAATGCTCGCCACCGGAGTGCCGGTTATCGTCCGCCTGGCGGGCTCTACAGCTCTCTACGCCGTCGTGTTGCTGATTACGCGGGCCCTCCCCGCCGAGCTCGACGCGCTGCTGCCCGCCGCCGTCGCCCACCGCCTGAGGAGCCGATGACCGTGAGCGACCGTGTCGTCGGCGATCCCAACGGCGAGACCGTGCCGGATCTCCCCTCGCTCGACGGATCACGGCTGACCGTGGTGATTCCCAGCTACAACGGACGCGAGCTGCTCGATGTGATGCTCGCCTCGCTCGAGCGGCAGACCCTGCGTCCCGCGCGGATCGTCGTCGTCGACGACTGCTCAGACGATGACACGATCGAGCACCTGCGCGCGCATTGGCCGGGGGTCGACGTGATTGAGCTCCCGCGTCGAGGCGGGGTGACGGCTGCATTGAACGAGTGCCTGCGGGTGGCCCGTACCGAGTTGGTGGGTCTGTTCAACAACGACATGGAGCTCGATGCGGGTTGCTTGGCCGAGCTGGTCGCCGAGCTCGACCGCCACCCCGAGGCTGCTTCGGCGACGCCCAAGATGCTCGACTTTTCAGCGCGCGAGACCTTTGATGGCGCCGGCGATCTGCTCGTCTGGCGCGGTGGGGCAACGCGTCGCGGACACGGTGAGGTCGACCATGGTCAATACGACCAGCCGGAGGATGTGTTCGGAGCATGCGGGGGTTCGGCGGTTTACCGTCGCAGTGCCCTCGATCGCGTCGGGTATCTCTACGAGCCCTACTTTGCCTATTACGAGGATGTCGACTGGGCCTTTCGAGCGCAGTTGGCCGGCTTGCGCTGCCGCTATGCCGCTGGCGCGATCCTCTATCACCGGGGTAGCGCCACGCTCGGGCAGGGGCTCAGCGACTTCAACGGATATCACCTTTGGCGCAACCCGATTTGGCTCGTGGCCAGGTGCTATCCGGGGCGGGCGCTGCTCCATCACGCGCCCTCTCTGCTCCTGGGTCAGCTCGGCAACCTGTACACGGCGGCGCGTGCGCGGCGACTGCATGTCTGGGCGCGCGCGATGCGCGATGCCGTGCGCGGTCTTCCCGCCGCGCTCGAGCAACGAGGTGAGATCCAACGCAAGCGTGTGATCTCCGTGGCCGAGCTCGAGGCGGTCGTTCGTGCGGGGCGACGATGATCGGCGTGGTGCACCTCGTTTGGGGTCCGCTGGGAGTAGGGCCGCTGCGAGAGTTCCTCGCGTCCTATCGCGCCCACAGTGCCGGTGTCGACCACGAGCTGGTCGTCCTCGCCAACGGGGTGGACGTGGAGGGCGTCGATTCCCCTCTCACGCGAGCTGGGTTGGCGGAGGAGCTGGAGGGCGTCGAGCACCGGCTGATCGTGCTGGAGCGGCCTGTGCTGGATCTCGTCGCCTACGGCAAGGCCGCGCGGCGACTCGAGCACTCGCGCCTCTGCTTCCTGAACTCGCACAGCCGCATCCTCGCTCCCGGCTGGCTCGGTCATCTGGACCGCGCACTCGCGCAGCCGGGAATCGGCCTGGCGGGTGCAAGTGGCTCCTGGGCCAGCCTGCTCTCCTACGGGCTTCTGCGCGCCGGCCTGCCGAGTGCTTACAGCCGCATCTACGGTGATCGACGCACGGCCCTCCGCGAGTTCGCCGAGCTCCACGCGCAGCGCACCGGCGGACCCCAAACTGTTCCCGCGCCACGCCGCTGGGCGTATACAGCAGTCGCCCTTGCCGGCACCTTCGTCGGGTTCGAGCGCTTTCCCGCGCACCACCTGCGCACCAACGCGCTGATGATCGATCGCGCGATCCTGCTGCGCCTGGCCGCGCCCCCGCAGCGCCGCAAGGTCGACAGTCACCGTCTGGAGAGCGGCCGCGCCAGCGTGACTCGCCAGGTCGAGCGTCTCGGTCTGCGCGCGGTGGTGGTCGATCGTGGTGGTCGTGTCTACGACCACGAGGACTGGCCCCTCAGCGAGACCTTCTGGCAGGGGGCCCAGCGGGGTTTGCTCGTGGCCGACAATCAGACCGCCGACTACGACAGCGCCGCCGCGGCGCGACGTCTGTTGCTCGCGCGCTATGCCTGGGGAGATCGCGCTGCCCCTCAGTGAGCGTCGACGCACCTGGCTCGAGGGTAGAGTCAGGCTCTCGATGCCTCGCGTCAGCGCCGCCGTGCTCAACTACAACGGTCGTGGCCTCCTGGAGGTGATCCTTCCTTCGCTGGCCGCTCAGGAGTATCGCGACTTCGAGACGGTCGTCATCGACGACTGCTCCACCGACGACTCCGTCTCCTACATCCACGAGCGGTGGCCGCAGGTCCGCGTTGTGAGTGCCGGGGTCGCCAACGTCGGCGTCGCGGCCGCGTTGAACGTCGCGGTCGGGACTGCTACGGGAGAGCTCGTGGCGCTGTTGAACAACGACATCGAGCTCGACCCGCACTGGCTGGGTGAGCTGGTCGCCGCGCTCGACCGTCACCCCGAGGCGGGTACCGTTGCGGGCAAGCTGCTCAACTACCGTCGCCGCGAGCTGCTCGACGGAGCCGGGGATATCTTCACCCGCGCCGCGATGGGCTGGGGGCGGGGTGCGGGCGCACCGGATGAAGGTCAGTACGACGTCGAGGAGGAGGTCTTCGCACCCACCGCCGGGGCGGGCCTCTATCGGGCCGCCGCGTTGGCGGATGTGGGTCCGTTCGACGAGTCGTTTGTCGCCTACTTCGAGGACGTCGATTGGGGTCTGCGGGCCCAATGGGCCGGTTACCGCAGCCGCTACGTGCCCACCGCGATCGGCTACCACATGGGTCGTCAGACGACCAAGGGGGACCAGAACCCTGTCTACTTCGAGTTGCAGCGCCGCAACACATTGGCGGTCGTGATCAAGAACGTGCCCGCGAGATTCCTCCTGCGCAATGCCCACATCGTCGTCGGGCAGCATCTCCTGAGCCTGGCCTACAGTGCTCGGGCGGGCATGTTGCACGTGCATCTTCGTGCCTTCTGCGCTGCCGTTCGCGCCTCTCCCGGATGGCTGCGCGAGCGTCGCGCGATCATGCGTCGGCGGCGCATTGCCGTGAGCGAGTTCGACCGGTTCGTGAGCGCGCGCCGTGGCTGAGCAATGATCGGGCTCGTGTATCTCCTGTGGGCTCCCCTGGGGGTCGGCCCTCTGCGGGAGTTCCTGGACTCTTACCATGGGCACCGGGCGGGGGTTGAGCACGAGCTGGTGATCGTGCTCAACGGAGCCGGACCTGAGGGGCCGGCCGACGGGGCTTGCCGCGAAACCTTGCTTGCCGAGCTGGAGGGGACAGCGCACCGGCTCCTCGAGCTGGAGCGGCCCGTGCTCGACCTCGCCGCCTATGGGCTGAGCGCCCAGCGTCTGGAGCACGAGCGGCTGTGCTTCCTGAACTCCTACAGCGTCGTCTTGGCCGCCGATTGGCTGGGTCATCTGGCGCGGGCGCTGGAGGACTCGACGGTCGGGCTCGTGGGCGCCAGCGGCAGCTGGGAGAGCCAGGCCGAGTGGGTCAGGGGCAAGGTCGTTCATTGGCCCTACCAGCTGGCCGGTCTGCGCTGGGCGCGTCGTGACTACCCACGTTTCCCCAATCCGCACATTCGCACCACCGCCTTCATGCTGAAGCGCCATGCGCTCCTGGAGATGGGGCTCGAGCTGGCGCACGACAAGCACGCGACCTACCTGCTGGAGAGCGGCCGCCGGAGCATCACCGCGCAGGTCGCGGCGCTGGGCCTGCGATCGGTGGTCGTGGGGCGCGACGGCTGTGCCTATGACGTAGACGCATGGCCCGCCAGCCACACCTATCGCAGCGGAGTCCAGGGCAATCTGCTCGTGGCCGACAGACGCACCGTCGACTGGCTACGGGCGCCAAGTCGCCTGCGCAAACGTCTGTCGCACGACGCGTGGGGCAGTATGTCCGCTGATTGGGCCGCCCGCCCGAGGGTGGCATGAGAAATCGCTCAGACAACCACGGAGCTCGCCCCATGAGTCCATCTGAGAAGATCACCCCGTGAGCCTGTTGGAGCGGTGTCGCGAGCGCGTGGCCGGACTTGTGGGGAGGGCCAGAACCGCGCCTGGGTTCATCCGGTTCGAGCTTCGGCGGCGGCGATTGGCCCGGAAGTATCTGCGTGGCAGCGGCTTGGAGGTGGGCGCTCTGCACAGCCCTCTGCGGGTTCCGTCAGGTGCGCTGGTGCGCTATGTCGACCGCATGGACATCGACGGCCTCCGCAGCCACTATCCAGAGCTGGCCGGCGAGAAGCTCGTCGAGGTCGACATCATTGATGACGGTGAGAAGCTTGGCACCCAACCCGACTCGTCGGTGGACTTCATCATTGCCAACCACTTCATCGAGCACACCGAAGATCCACTCGGAACGCTTGCCAATCACCTGCGTGTGATTCGCCCCGGGGGAGTCCTCTATCTGGCCGTTCCGAACCGTCATCGCACCTTCGACGCCGACCGGCCGCCCACTACGCTCGTGCATCTGATCGAGGATCACCGGCATGGACCGTCCGCCTCCAGGTCGGTGCATCAAGAGGAATGGGCGCGCCTGGTAGAGAAGGTGCCGGCCGAGGATGTGCCCGGGAGGGTGCGCGAGCTCGAGCAGCACGACTACTCGATCCACTTCCACGTCTGGAACCCTCAGGAGTTCGGGGCTCTGCTCGGTCATGCCCGCGAAGGCGAGGGCCTCCCCTTCGCAATCGAGGCCCTGCAGCGCAACGAGCACGAGTTCATCGCGATCCTGCGCCGCACCTGAGTCGACGACAGACGCCGCGTTTGGGTCGACTGGTCTTTCCCCGAGCTTCCGCGATTAGTGGCTCACGCATTGCTGATCGGTGGATCACTGCTTCACAAGCGTCATCGACCAGCCGTTGGGATTGAGTGGGAAGCTCCAGCGTGTGCCTGGGCGGGCTCGTTCGAATGCTGGGGCGAGCTGTACGAAGCCAGTTTGTTCAAACGGCGCGTAGCGCCAGTTCAGAGGGATCGTGACTAGGCACATGTACACGAGGATGATCGTGAGCGCCGGGCGCCAATGTCCGTTCCGGGTGTGTCCGATGGCCCATACGAGCGTGGCGACGGCGGCCAGTTGGGGAATGACGAAGTAGCGGCTTCCGTTGGGAAATACCGTCAGCGTGAGCCAGCCTGCGCCGATCGGATGCGCGAGTGCCATGACGAACAGGGCGCCGCCGAAGGCGATTGTCAGCTTGAGCTCTGGGCCGCCACGGCGAAACGCCGCCACGGCGCCGGCGGCGCCCAGCAGGCCCAGTAGGGCCGCGGCGGTGGCGGTCAGCACGATCGAGCTGCCCAGCAGCGGCTCGGCTATCACGCGGGCGCCGAAAATCTGGAAGAAGCCGGCCACGGTGGGGTGAAGAGGGTCTGACGGGCGGGTAGCGGCGCCGAAGCCGGTGGGCAGGTGGTATTGGAGTACGAATATCGCCAGCAATTGGATCGCGGCGCCGGCGGTGAGGATCGCGAGCAGGGGGCGGCTCACCGCGCCGGGGCCGCGCCAGCGCCTGTACGCGAACGCCAACGGGGCGAGGGCGATGCTGAACACGCCGGTCACGCTGCACATGGCCACGATCACGAGGTCCAGCGTGCGCGCCGGGCGGCGCAGTGGCGGGCGCAGCATCAGCACGATGAGCGCGGCGACGGCCAGAAACCAGAGCGCGTTATCAACGTTGGCGTTTGATTCCGGAGCGCCGGGCAGGGTTATGTACAGCGCGGCGAGCAGCGCGCGAACCCGGATGTCCGATGAGATCGGCGTGGCGCGGCGCGACAGCAACAGTCCCACGGGCAGCGCTCGGACGGCGATCGCGATCAAGTTCATCACGAGCGGGGCGAGCGCGAGCGGCACGAGCCGCGCGATCGCAGCGGCTAGGGTCGGCAGCTCCTGGAAGTACCCGGCTTGCGGCACGGCCAGCGTGGCCAGCACACCGTGGGCGTACACATCGGCGTAGAACAACTTGCCGTCCTCCGCCCAGAACTGTGCGTGCGTGACGGCGTCGGGCCGGCGGCTGACGATTAGCACCCCGGCGAGCAGCGTGCCCCACAGCGGCAGCAAGCGTGTCAGCGGCGCTGGTAGCGATATTCCGATCGCGCTCGAGCGGCCAGGCGTGATCACGGGAGAGATCGCCGTTGCTCGCGATGATGACCCCATGTGTTGGCTGTATCGACGGTACGCGCCGGGACTTGACCTGAACCGTGCCGCCTATGAACGGTGTGGCCGCGCCGCGCCGCGGCGTAGCGCCAGCGAGTCGCGTAGCGAGATCGATGCGTCGATGGCCTCGACCGGCGGCCACTGACGATGTTCGCGGCCCCTGGCTGCACGCCAACCCTCAAATCGTCCGCGTAGGGCCTGTAGGTCGTGGCAGAGCAGCATGTCGCCGGCGACGACGATCGTCTCGGTCGCCAGGGCGCGCGCGGCCGCCCGGCTGCTCATCACGCCGTAGCGGCGCAACAGGTAGCCCCGGCTGAAGCCCGCGAGGCGACGTTGTGTGGCCGAGCGGCGTCCGTAGGTGCTGGAGCCCAGGTGGACTCCGACTGCGTCCGGGGCGCTCGCGGTCTTCCAGCCGGCCGTGTGCAGCCGCAGAGCGAGGTCGAGGATCTCCATGTAGGCGCGGATGGCCTCGTCCAGGCCGCCCACCTGCTCCCAGGCACTGCGGCGATAGGCGCCGGCTGTGCCCTCCGGGCCGGTCAGCAGCGGCTCGCACCCGCGGGCCTCGACGGCTGGGTAGCCCTGCAGCCGGGCGAATCCAGCCAGAGTGGCGTCGGCCGTGACCCCGAGGCTGTCGATCGTCTCCTCCCCCGGGACGAGCATCAGGGCTGCGACCGAGCCGATCTCGGCGTTTGCCATCGGGGCGACGAGCCGCTCCAGGCAATCGGGGCGCAGCTCGACGTCATTGTTGAGCAGGACCACATACTCGCCCTCCCCGGCGCTCACGCCGCGGTTCACCGCTCTGGTGTAGCCGTGGTTGCATCCGAGCTCGATCGTCGTCACTGCTGGCCAGTCGCGCCGCAGCAGCGCCGCTGTGCCGTCGCTGGACCCGTCATCGACCACGATCACCCGATGGGGCACCGTCTGCCGTGCCAGGTGCTCCAGGCAGGTAGACGTGAGCGCGTAGTGATCGTGAACGGGAACGACGACGTCGATCGAGGCGGCCACGGCGCCATGCTAGGGCAGGCCCGGTCTTTCCCCGCTTCTGTGGCTCGTAGACTGTGCCGCCCATGCAGATGCCCCCACAGCGCATTGTGTCCCTCCTGTCCTCTCTGCGGACGCTGTTGCGCGGCGAGCAGGATCGCTTTGTGACCGACGCTCCATCGCCGCAAACGGCGATTGAGGCCGCGTCCAGTGCGTGGGCATCGCGGCTTCCCCTGCCCGGTGTGAGCTCTGGCGAGAGTGAGCTGTTCGCCGATTCTCGTGTCGACTGGGCGATCGAGGCACTCGGCGGTGTGAGCGGAGCAAAGTGCGTTGAGCTTGGGCCGCTGGAGGGCGGCCACAGCTATATGCTCGAAAAGGCTGGGGCCAGCTCGGTGACCGCGGTTGAGGCGAACAAGGATGCCTACCTCAAGTGTCTAATTGTCAAGGAGCTGTTCGGACTGCAGCACTGCTCGTTCCTATCCGGCGATGTGGTCGAGTATCTGGAGGCGACGGACGAGCAATTCGATGTCTGCTGGTGCGCTGGAATCCTGTACCACATGGTCGATCCTGTGCAGCTGATCGATCTCATTTCGCAGCGGGCGTCCCGGTTGTACATGTGGACTCACTACTACGATGCCGGCAAGCTGGCGCTCAGCGAAAACAAAGGCCGCGCCTTTGCAAATAGCACGCCCAGGGAAGCTGTACACAAGGGTTACCGTCATCAGCTGCATCGTCAGGATTACGGCGGCACGAACGGTCTACGGGGCTTTTGGGGTGGCACACGACCCTTCAGCAACTGGCTCACCCTCGAAGGTCTGATCGGCGCACTCGAGCATTTCGGCTGGTCGGAGGTTCGCACCGAGGTCGACGAGGACCACCCTCACGGCCCATCCATCAACCTTGTGGCAGTGCGCCGGTGACGGACGCCGCGTGGCTCACAACCCAACCCCGCATCGGTCCCCGACCCACATCGGCCTGAACCTGGTCTTCCTCGTCCCCGGTGAGACGGGCGGCATGGAGGTGGCCGCGCGCGAGCTGATCCCGGCGCTGCTCGACGAGGCGCCCCCGGGGATGCGCTTCACGGCGTTCATCAACCGCGAGGCCGCCGCCGCGAAGGACGGGCCCTGGGGCGAGTTGCTCCCCTCCGTGACCGTGCCCGTGAACGCGCGCAACCGCGTGCAGTGGGTGCTCGGCGAGCAGACGCTACTGCCGCCGCTGGTGATGAAAGCGCGCGTCGATCTCATGCACAGCCTCGCGAGCACCGCGCCGCTGTGGGGGCGCTTTCGCCGGGTCGTGACCGTGCACGACCTGATCTACGCGCGCTTTCCCGAGGCGCACGCGGGCATCCGCGACAAGGGCATGAGGGTGCTCGTGCCCCAAGCGGCGCGTCGCTCCGACCGGGTGATCGCCGATTCGCAGAGCACGCGCGATGACCTAGTCGAGCTGCTCGACCTGCGACCCGATCGCATCGACGTGGTGCCGCTCGGGCTGGGCAGCGTGCGGCGCACCGCGCCCTTGGATGAGCGCGAGGTTCGCGTGCGTTTTGACCTCGGCGAGCGCCGCGTGCTGTTGAGCCTGTCCGCGAAGCGGCCACACAAGAACCTGCTCGCGTTGATCGGAGCGCTCGCACGGATCCCCGCCGAGCAGCGTCCCGTGCTCGTGCTCGCCGGCTATCCGACCGCGCACGAGGCCGAGCTGCGCGCGCGTGCGCAGAGTGCGGGTCTCACCGACGACGTGCGCTTCCCGGAATGGCTCTCGGCCGAGGAGCTGGAGGGTCTGTGGGCGCTGGCTGGGGCGTTCGTGTTCCCGTCGCTGTACGAGGGCTTCGGTCTGCCCGTGCTCGAGGCGATGGCACGGGGCGTCTCGGTGGCGTGCTCGAACGCCTCCTCGCTGCCCGAGGTCGCGGGCGAGGCGGCGCTGCTGTTCGACCCGTACGACGAGGATGCGATCGCCAGGTCGCTGCGCCGTCTCTTGGATGACGAAGCGCTGCGCGAGCAGTTGCGCGCCCGCGGCCTGGCACGCGCAAGCGAGTTCACGTGGCAGCGCACCGCGCGGCTGACGCTCGAGAGCTATCGCCGGGCGCTCGGGCGGCGCCGCAGATAGGGCCCTGGCTAATTCTGACGGTGCAACTGTCCCGTTGGAAGAGATTGGTCGGTATAAGAGATAGGCGATTGGGTAGGAAGCTCATGAAAGCAAGATGGAGACACCTGGCAGCATGTCGACGGTTGTGAGCGGATCTCGTTGGAGCAGATGGCTCGTGGCGTACCTGCTCGTGGCGTCCGGCTGCCTGGCGGTGGTGTCCACAGCACCAGCACGGGCGGGCGAGTGGGTTCAGGTGACGTGCACCCAGCCGGATGGCGCGCCGGCTCCGATCGAAGGTTGGGAATCGGTCAATGACGGTGGTCCTGGTAGCGGCCCAAGCGAAACATGCAAGTCAGGAGGCGCGCTGACGGCATTCGACAGCTCGGACGTAGAAGAAACGCCTTATTCGGGTCCGATGTGGACGTATACGGCGCCGGCCGGCTCAACGATTGCCGGCGGGGCGCTCGATGTCTCGTTGCTCACGCCGCAGGGCCAGGCGTATGTGGCGACACCGCAGAACAGCTTCACATCGGCGGCAGATGTGCTGGTCAACTGTCAGTACAACACCCCACCATGTGGCAGCAGCGGCATCGGGGTCACGACGGTGTCGATCAAACATCCGGGTGGCACGCAGCTGTTCATGGCGGCGTTCTGCGTCGCACCGACCGAGGGAGCCACCAAATGTCCGGCGGACTCAGGCGAGGGCGTGAACGCCGAGATCAGCTTGTATGCCGCTGATGTGGAGCTTCAAAACAGCTCGACACCCGCTGGGACGGCCTTTGCCGGCTCGCTGCTCGCGCCCAGCGCGAGCGGAACCGCCGCTCTGACATTCAGCGCGCAGGATCCGGAAGGGCCTGGTGTGTACCGGGTGATCGTGGATGTCGATGGAACCGCCGTCTATCAGGGCACGCCTGAAACCAATGGTGGCAGGTGCGCGAGCATCGGCCTCGATTCCAGCGGTGTCAGCGAGTTCCTCTACGCTCAGCCGTGCAAGCGCACGGTGGCGGTTGACGTTCCCGTCAACACAACCGAGTTCTCCAACGGGTCTCATCAGCTGCAGGTCACCGTGCAGGACGCCGCTGGTAACTCCTCGACCGTCTATGCCGGCACGATCACGGTCGCGAACCCGGGTTCCCCAACGGGCGCGCCGATCGGTCCCGGCAGTCCTGCTGCCGAGCGTGGTCCCGCCAATGGCACGAACGCCTCCGATCAGGCCAAGCTGACCGCCCGTTGGGAGAGCACGGCGAAGGCGACGCGCACGAGCGTCTACGGCCAGGCCGATCGTATCTCCGGACGCCTGACGACGTCCACCGGGCAGCCGATCTCCGGAGCGCTGATCGACGTCGCCGCGACACCGCTCGACCAGGGGGCGAGGTCCGCGTCGCTTGCGAGCGTGCGTACTGGCCCGACGGGCGCGTGGACCCTCACCCTGCCCCGGAGTGTCTCGTCGAGCACGGTGCGGTTTGCCTACCGCAGCCACGTCGACGACACGATCCCCGTCGCGACCGCGACCCTCACTTTGCTTGTTCACGCGGGGATCGCGCTGCGAATCGTGCCTCGCGTAACGAGTGTCGGGCACACGATCGTCTTCAGCGGAACGCTGCACGGTACGCCGATCCCGCCGGATGGCAAGCAGCTCGTGCTGGAGGCCAGCTCGGGCGGGGAATGGATCCAGTTCCGCACGATCGCCACCACCGCGAAGGGTCGCTACCACGCGAGCTACCGCTTCAAATTCCCAGGCCCCATCACCTACCGCTTCCGCGTCTACGCGCCCCACGAAGCGGACTTCCCGTTCCTCGCCGGCACGTCGAACGTGGTCAGCGTGTACGAGCGCTGAGCTGAGAGAGTGGAGAGGCGGTGTAGGCTTGCGGTTTGTGCGCTGTGCTTACGCGACACCTGTAGCGCTCGTGGTCGCTGTGTTGATGTTCGCCGGGCCGGTCGTCGCATCCGCCGGGACGCATGGCGACAGCTCGAGTGTTGACGCTCCTGGCCTAACCGCGGGGCCGTTCATCACCAGTGCTGGTTTGGTCTGGGAGAGCTCTCACGGGATCTTGCTGACCAACTCCGCCGGCAGGTCAAAAGTTCTCGCCCGGCCCGACGCTCCCAACTGGGACAATGTCGCCGACTTGGCCTGGTTCGGCCGTGAGTGGTGGGCGGTAGCGCGCCCTTCGGGGGTATTCGCTGGCCGGATCGGGGGCCAGCTGCGCGCGCTGCCGCTTCTGCGTAAGTGCAACCCTGGCTCGACAAGTATCAAGCCCGGTGTGATTGTGGCGCAGTATGCGGTCTCGGGCGAGCACCTGTATGCGGCGCTACCGAGCGTCTGCCTCGCGCGCCGGGGGGCACCGTTCGGCGAGGTGGTCGACATCGACCTGCGGACGCGCCGCTGGCATGTACTCACACCGATGCCGGGCGCCCTCGATTACATGGCGGCTTCCGGGAAGTACCTCGCACTCGCCTACTGGCGCAGTACGCAGCGCCCCACCGCCGAAAGGCGGCTGTTGGTTCGCGTCCTGGACGCTGCGACGGGCGCCCTGGTCAAGCAGGTCACGCCGCCGCGGAAGACCGGCGGCGAACAACCGAGCGGGACGTCGGGCATCCAGGTTGACGAATACGGAGACGTGCTCGTCACCGAAGAATGCTGCGGGGCCCCTCCAGGGCAGCTGGCTCATATTGCCCAGCCCCCTGAGAAAAGGAAGGGATGGTGGTGGGCGAGAGCCGGGTCAACAGTCGGTCATGAAACGCACCTCGGGAGCGACGCTGTGCTTTCCGATGGTCGCGTGGCATTCCTGTCCACCGACGCCAGCAGCCCCGAAGGCATTACGATCGACGTGAGGAATCTCCTGGCCGGCACAACCAAGCCGGTCGTGACCTTCTCAGGCTCAGCGAGCGCCGATAGTCTGGCGCTCAGCGGCAACGGGCTCGCCTGGGCACAGCAGAGCACCGTGGTCAACGTTGTCAGGGGCCCGGCCCCAGGCGGCGGGTCGTTTGAGAGCTGCACACCTGTCGCGCTCAGTCCGATCGAACTCGCAAGCCTAGACCTGCGTGACATTCCGTCCTCACCGGTTGTCGTTCGCGGGGTGCCGGTCCCGTCACAGTACGCCAACGAGCCGCCCTGCATCGAGAGCTGAGATCCCCGCTAGAGACAGGTGATGTCGACGAAATCGTCAGGCCGGCCGCGGCAACGGGCATTCGCCAGCGAGATCCAGATGGCCGGTGAAAGCGCCGGCAGCGATCCAATCAGGGCGCGTAGCTTGCCAGCACCCGCTCCAGGGATGCCTCCAGCGACAGTTCCTCGGCGTGCTCGGCAAACCAGCGAGCGGTGCTCTCGCGCAGCGCCGGCCCGGCCTCGGAAACGCGTACGATCGCGTCGGCGACGGCCTCGGGCTCGGCGCTCGCGACGACCACTCCGTTGACCCCATCCGCGACGAGCTCGGTGGCGGCGTTGTCCTCGCCGGCGACGACGATGCTGGGGGTCGCGTGGGCGGAGGCCTCGACGACGACCATCCCGTAGCCCTCCCGCCGCGAGGGCAGGAGCATGCAGAGCGCACGGCGCATGTCGGCCTCGACCAGCTCGGCCTCGGCGAAGCCGGGCGCCGCGACGATCGCCTCGGCGCCGTGCGCGGCGATCGCCGCGCGCAGCTCCTCCCGCTCGGGCCCGTCGCCGTAGAACACGCCCCGCAGGCCCTCGATCCGCGCCGCGGCGAGCGCCACCGCGGCGACGCCGAGCGTGACGCGCTTCTCGGGGATCAGCCGGCCCGCGAACAGCACGAGCGGGTCGGCCGCGCGCGCCGGCGCGGGCCGCAGCGACCCGGCGTAGAGCCCGCGCAGCACGGTGATCTCGCCGCGCAGGCCCTCCGCGCGCAGGCGCGCGGCGTGCAGGGCGGAGAAGCAGAACGCGCGCTGCGGGACCGCCGCGCAGGCGCGCTGGACGAGCGCGCCGATCCGCCCTTGGAGCCCGCCGAGGTAGTCGTGCCAGTAGGAGCGGCTCCAGACCTCGAACCAGTCGACGACGAGCCCGTAGCGACGGACAGGCCTCAACAGGGCCGCCGCCAGCAGCGAGAAGTATGGGAACGAGCAGGTGTGCACGACGTCGTAGCGGCGCCCGTGGCGCAGCAGGTGCCAGAGCACGCCGAGCCCGAACACGAGCGGCGGCAGGATCCGCCGCCGGCCGCTGTCGGTGTACAAGGCCATCCGCGGGCCGACCGCGACCACCCGCACGGACCCATCGAGCGCCGGCGCCGCGCCACGGTCCCACTGGCGCAGCGTCAGGTACGTGACCTCGTGCCCGGCCGCCGCGAGGCGCTCGGCGAGGTTGCGGTACCAGCGCTCGGCGCCGCCGACCGTGAAGGGGAAGAGGCAGTCATAGATGACGCAGATGCGCATGGGCGGGTTTATTTTCTTAAAAGGGCCCTCCCGGGGCCCGCTGTGCAGAGCGCGTGGTCACACGCGCGGCGCTCATCTTTACAGGCGCCGTGTGGGTCCTGGGCGTTCGATAGGATCGGTCGCGGAAAAGCAGCGACCAAGGTACGCCACTTTTCGTTGGCTCACGCGTTATAGGAGCACGGCTCCACGTCCCACCCGGGAAACCGGGGCGTCGAGCAGCAACCGCCCAGCCGCCCATGAGCACAGCCGTCCAGACAAAGCCCCCGACACCAACGGATGCCGACCGCGCCGCGCCGCTCGTGTCGGTCGTGATCCCGTGCCTGAACGAGGCCGAGAACATCGAGGTCTGCGTGACCGCCGCGCTCGGCGCGCTGCGGGACGGCGCGATCGCCGGCGAGGTGCTCGTCGTCGACAACGCCTCCGAAGACGACTCGGCCGCGCTGGCAGCCGCCGCGGGCGCGCGCGTGATCTCCGAGCCCCGCCGCGGCTACGGCAGCGCCTACCTCGCCGGCTTCGCCGCCGCGCAGGGCAAGTACATCGTGATGGCCGACGCCGACCTGACATATGACTTCAACGAGATCCCGCGCTTCGTCAGCGAGCTCGACGGCGGCGCCGAGCTCGTGATGGGCGACCGCATGGACAACATCCAGCCCGGGGCGATGCCGTGGCTGCACCGCTACATCGGCAATCCGCTGCTGTCAGGTCTCTTGAACTTCTTCTTCAGGACGGGCGTGAAAGACGCCCACTGCGGGATGCGCGCGCTGCGCCGCGACGTGCTGGGGCGCCTGGACCTGCGCACGACCGGCATGGAGTTCGCCTCGGAGATGGTGATCCGCGCCTCGAAGGAGCACCTGAAGATCGCCGAGTTCCCGATCGAATACCACCCGCGCGGGGGGGAGTCGAAGCTGTCGAGCTTCCGCGACGGCTGGCGGCACCTGCGCTTCCTGCTCGTGCACAGCCCCACGCACCTGTTCATCATCCCCGGCGCGGTACTCGCGGTGCTCGGCGTGCTGATCGCGGGTATCGCCGGCTCGGGCCTGGAAATCCTCGGACGGGCGTGGGGCATCCACGCGCTGATCTTCGGCTCGCTGCTGATGGTCGTCGGCACCCAGGTGCTCGCGCTCGGCCTCTGCGCGCACGCCTACGGCACATACTTCATGGGCGAGAAGGACCCCTGGTTCGATCGCATGCGCGCGCGCTTCCGCCTCGAGCACGGGCTGCTGCTCGGCGGCCTGTTCATGCTGATCGGGCTGGTGATGGGCGCGGTGATCGTCGCGACCTGGATCGCCCATGGCTTCGGCTCGCTCTCGAAGGAGTGGCTGGCAGTGGTATCCGCGTCTTTCCTGATCGTCGGGATTCAGATCTTCTTCTCGTCGTTCCTGCTGAGCATCCTCGGGCTGCGGCGTCAGTGAGCGCGGCTGAGCCGGAGCTCGCGTCAGCGCCAGGTGCGCGGGCGGGACATCCGAGCCGGCGGAGAGTCCTCACGGGGCGTTGGGATGGCGCGCGGGCGGTGTGGTGGCCGGCGGGGATCGTGGGCCTGCTGATGCTCGGCTTGATCGTGTGGCAGCTGGCGATCCCACGGCCTTACTACACGGGTACCAACAGCGTCGATGTCTCGGGCTTGGTGGCAGATGTCAACGTCGGGCAGACGCTCTGCGTTCCCGGGCTGTATCTGCCGGGCGGAACCGGCCAGGTCCAGATGGTCCTGTTCGCGTCTCGGCCGCGGGTGCAGGCAGCCGTGAGCGTTATCGCCGATGGCAGGACGACGGTCTCGCGCGCCGCGGCCGCGATCAGTGGCAACCTGGCGTTCATCCAGGCGCCGATCCCGGTGCGCGCCGCCGCGCCGGCCTATGTGCCGGCGACCGTCTGCGTGCGCCCGCTCGACGGGCCGGTCGGCCTCGGCGGCGTGGCCGGCCTGCCGTTCGGCTACCTGCCTGCCAGGCTCGACGGTGCGCCGGTCGAACAGCGCATCGCGGTCTGGTTTCTACCGCCGGCGGGCAAGGAGCGCTCGCTGTTCTCTGCGGCCGGCGCGATCTTCTCCAGAGCCGCGCTGTTCCGTCCCGGGATCATCGGTGCGTGGACCTACCCGGTGCTGCTGTTCGTCGTCCTGCCACTCACCTGGCTGATCGCGCTGCTGTTGCTGGCACGCAGCGCGGCCGGGCGTCCGTTGCGGTTGCGCGGCCGCGTGTTGCGCCCGGTGGCGCTGATCGCGCTGGTTGCGTTTGCTAACGCGGGTGCGTGGGCGCTGATCACGCCGGCCTTTAACGCCCCCGACGAACCCGACCATTTTGCCTACGGCCAGTATCTGGCCACGACCGGGCACGCTCCCGCGCGCACGCCCGACGCGCGGCAGGCGTTCTCGACCGATCAGACGCTCGCGATGAACGCCGTGGACCTGTATGGGCAGTCGAGTTCGCTCGTCGGACGGCCGCCGTGGCTCATGACTCAGCAGCGCGCCGCCGAACGCCTGCGCGCCTCGGTGCCGCATCCCAGCGACAACGGTGGCGGCGCCACCCCGTCGGCCTCTCCACATCCACCGGGCTACTACGGCTTGACGGCGCTGGCCTACGAGCTCGTGCGCTCGGGGTCGGTGTTCTCCCAGCTGACCGTGATGCGGCTGGTGTCGAGCCTGCTGGGAGCGCTGGTGGCCGCGTGTGCCTTCGGGATCATTCGCGAGCTGCTGCCCCGGCAACGCTTCGCGGCGGTCGCCGCCGGCCTGCTGGTCGCGTTTCACCCGATGTTCAGCTTCATGGCGGGTGCGGTGAACAACGACAACGGCATCAACGCGGCCGCCGCGCTGTCGCTCTATCTGCTGATCCGGGGTCTGCGACGCGGTCTGAGCTGGCGGCTGGCGCTCGGTCTGGGCGCCACGCTGGCGGTGGCACCGCTGATGAAGAAGACCGGCTATGAGATCTATCCCGCGGCCGCGGTCGGCGTGCTCGGCCTGTTGTGGCGCAACCACCGTCTGCGCGACAGCCGCGCCTGGGCGGCGCTCGCCGGGTCGTTCGTCGCGGTGCAGGCGGGCTGGGCGCTGATCCTCGAACCGATCTTCTACCCGAGCATCGTCGGAGGTCACCCTGCCGCGTCGGGTGCGGGCTCTGTGTCTGTCTCCGGCTCGCTGACCCTCGCCAAACAGATGCCGGGTCGCTTCCTGGTCTACCTGTGGGAGCTGTTCCTGCCCAAGCTCTCCTTCATGGGGGAGCTGTTTCCCCCGGGCTGGCCCTTCTACCAGATATATGTGGTTCGCGGGTGGGCCGCGTTCGGTTGGTACACGTTCGAGTTCCCCCGCTGGGTCTACTACGTGATCGTGGCGGCGATGGCGATCGTGGGGCTCCTGGCGGTGTCATCGGCGATCCGCAACCGGCTGGCAGTGCGCGCACGCCTCTTCGAGGTGGCGGTGATCGCGCTGTTTCCCGTCTCCGTCCTGGTGGCCGTCGAGGCGGCGTTCTTCGACCCCAGCGGCGGTCGCACCGTGGTGGCCGAACAGGGTCGCTATATCTTCCCGGCGATCACCGCGCTCGCCGCGATCGTCGTCGCGGGAACCTTCGGTCTTGGACGCCGCTGGCACGTGCCGCTGGCGACCGTGCTGGTGGTCGGCATGATCGGCCTGTGCTACGCCTCTCAGCTGTTGACGCTCGGCAGCTTCTTCACGTAGACCCACGATCCGAGACGCTCAGCGGTCTGCGCGCGCGAACGAGGAGCGGCCGCACGCGTACGGCCGCGGCCCACGCCCCGATCGCGGCGGCGGCCGCAAGCGGTCCAAAAGCGGGGATCGTGAAGCGGTAGTCGTACTCGGAGGTCAGAATCGGAGCCACGAGCAGCAGCACGCTTGCCGACAGGAAGAACAACGCCGCGCGGCGCTCCTCGGCCTTCGTGAGGATCGGCGCGAGCAGCGCCAGCAGTAGCAGCAGGGCCATGAACGGCCCCTCGATACGAGTGTCGCGCTCGTAGTCGAGCAGGAACGTGAGGCTCTTGTGGACTTCGCCGTCGCCCGGGTAGTAGGCGGCCAGGAGCGGGTCGAGCGAGTAGTTGTGGCTGGTGTTGAAGTAGTAGTCGGTGAGCGACTGCGGCGTGTTGCCGTACCCGGCCGCTGCCGGACCCGTGTTGCCATAGGGCGAGCTCGGGAACGAGGGATCGACGATCCGCACGAGGTCCCGCCCGACGTATTCGAGGTATTCGAGCGGCTGTCCGAGGATCGCGGCCTCGGCGAAGGCGCGCAGCTTCGCGTTCTCGCCTGGCTTCGGCACGGTGACGTCGGGCTCCCCGAACGCCTGGACGGCCGGCGAGATCGCCGTGAACTCCCAGTCATCGTGGCCGGGCCGCTGCGAGCGGGGGATGTGGATGCAGAGTTTCGCCGTCCCGGCGGGTGGATGGAACTTCGAGCAGTCCGCGAAGGGCGCGACACGGGCGTAGAGGTCGAAATACCCGGCTCCGGTGAAACCGCCGTAGCCCTGGGACTGTTCGTGCGCTCTCAGGTACAGGCCGATCGGCACGGCTGCCGCGATCAAGATCAATACGCAGTGCAGCAGCCGCCCTCGCCACGCGCCGGGGGCGAGGATTAGCGCGACGAGCGCCAGCGCCGGCAGGAGCAGCAGGCCAACGCTGCGGACGTCGGTCGCGGCGCCGAGCGCCAGGCCGGCGAGCAACGCCCATCCCAATCCTCCCCGCCACATGCGCACGATCGCGTACAGCGAAAGGTCGACCAGGAAGATGAACAGGGCCTCGGTGAGCGGCGCGTGCTCGACGAACAGCTCCGAGCCGCCGAGGATCACCACCGCCGCCGGTACGAGCCCGAGCCCGCGGGGGAACCCGGCGCGGCGGACGGCGCCGAACAGCAACAGCCCACTGGCCAGCCCGAGTAGGTGCTGCACGAAGATCACAAACGACAGATGCGGTCGCAGCGCATGCATCCACTGCAGGAACACGGAATAACCTCCGACTCGCAGCGGGTCGTTGAAGGCACCCGTATGCGCGTCCTGGATGTAGATGGAGCTGTCCGGGAAGCCCACCAGCGCCGGTCGCCACTGCTCGATGAAGTACAGGCGCAGCACGAGGCCGGCAAGCACAATCACCGCGAGTGCGATCGTCTCCGGCCGGCGCGCCGCGGTGCGGATGCGTCGCGGCCAGGCTCCTACAGCCTGCTCGGCCCCTCCGATGTAGCCCCTCGCCCGCTCGGAGAGCGTCGTCAACGAGCTGCTCCTTCGCGCTCTCGCAACGCATGCCGCAGCCCCGCTTCGACCTCGTCGGTGGCGTGCTCCCAGGTGTGGGGGGCGACGAACTCGATGCCCTCGCGCGAGCGCTGCTCCCGGTGCTGGGGGTCGTCGAGCAGGCGCTCGAGCGCGTCGGCGATCGCGCGCGGGTCGAGCGCGGCCAGCTCGAGCAGGCCGTCGGAGCCAAAGATCGACTCGGCGCTGACGCCCGCGAGCTCGACGCAGGGCAGCCCGCAGGCGAGCATCTCCTTGGGCATCAGCGAGAAGTTCGTCAGCGACAGGCACAGCCCGACGGTCGCTTCGGAGTAGAGCGTCGCGAGCTGCGGCGGGGTGAGCACGCCGAGGTGCTCGTAGGGGAACGGGCTCTCAAGCCGGCCCTCGTCGCCGAACAGCACGATCCGCAGGTCGGGGCGGCGGCGGTGCAGCTCCGACAGCGCCATCAGCCCGACCGGCACCGCGCGCCGCGGGGTGACGTGGCGGGCGTAGTAGATCACGGTGTCCTTTAGGCGCGGGACGGGCTGGGGCTGGTAGAGCGAGTGGTCGACGCCGAGCTGGAAGGCGTCGGCGCTCGCGGCGTAGCGCTCGATCAAGAGGTCGCGCAGCCAGGGGCTCGCGGCGATGCAGTGCAGGTCGTGGCGGTAGGTGTCCGCGGCCATTTCGCGCTCGGTCGAGGCGGCGTAGAACTCGGGCTCGTGGTCGTTGACGATGTAGGCGCGCGCGCGGCACTGGTCGAGCATCAGCGTCGGGTGCACGGTCTGCCAGCCGGTCGCGATCGCCACGTCGGCGCCCTGCCACTGGCCGAAGCCCTTGTAGACGGGCCCCTCGATCGGCGCGAAGAACTCGCGGATGTCCGCGCGGATCACCGCTGGCCACTCGGCGTTGTGCTGGCCGGTGAAATCGTACAGCCAGACGCTGCAGATGTGCCCGCGCCGCTCGAGCCGGGAGAAGATCTGCAGCAGCGTGTTGTGCCCGCCGCTGCCGCGCCGGAAGGAGGGGATCACGAGCGCCAGGCGCAGGCGCTCGCGCTCGGCCATTCCCGGCACCGGGTCGAGCAGCGGCGCCGCGCCCTCGCGCCAGAAGCGCGCGACGTCCTCGTAGTCGTCGTGGTCGCGCTTGGGTGGCATCTGCGTGGCCGGCGGCACCGGCGAGACAGTCGCCGCCGCGTCTGGGTTGGGTGCGATCGTGGCGCGATCGTCGCGACCCTCCAGCGACAGTCGTCCGCGGACGGGCGCGGGTAGCTTCTCAGCCCGTGAGCCGAGCGCCGAGAACACGCGTCGGCCGCTGTGATGCACGGCGGAGCGGGCCGTCCAGCGTGCCTGCTCGGCCGCGCTGAGACCTTGCTCGGCGGTCCAGCGCCGATCGCCGGCTATCGCTCCGCCCACGTGCCGCGCCGTGGCCACAACCCTGAATGGCTCCACGTGCCCCGTGCTCTCGCGTAGGCCGCGGTACTCATCGAAGTAGCGGCGCATGAACTCCACGGGGCCGTAGTCGTGCGCGTGCAGAACTGCTGCCTGAGGCGCATAGACCTTCACCCAGCCGGCCTCCAGTAGATCGACGCCGAACGCCTGATCCTCGGAGTAGGCGACCTCGCGAAAGCGGATCTCCTCCCAGCAGGCGCGGGCGTAGCAAGCGTTTACGTTCGAGAGGAATGTTGGGTCGCCGGGGCGCTGCACCCGAGGTTGCCCGCCGGCCGAGAACCCCGCGAAGAACTCGGTGAGCTCGCGGGCGATCATCGGGCTCGTGTCGGGTCGCGGCAGGTGCGGCCCGTAGGCGGCGCCGACGCGCTCTCCAAGCGCGAACGCGGCACGGTAGGCCGCGGCCCAGCCGGGGACCGGGGTGGCGTCCTGGGTGAGGAAGCAGACGAGTTCGCCGGTGGTGCGCTGCGCGCCGAGGTTGCGGGTGCGCCCGTGGCCGAACTCGGCGGGGTCGATCTCGAGCAGCTCGACCCCCGCGGCGCGCGCGATCTCGCGCGAACGGTCGCGCGAGCCGGAGTCGATCGCGAGCACCTCCTCGACCTGCTCGCGGGCGAGCGCGTCGAGCAGCTCCGGCAGGTAGCGCTCGCCGTCCTTGACGGGAATCACGACCGAGATCGTGGGTACGACGGGGTCCTCGCTCACGGAAGCAGCCGGCGCTTGGCCCGCCGGATCGCACGGCTGACCGCGCGCATCCCGCGCAGCGCGCCGCGCAGCTCGGCGGCGCCGGGACGGCGCATCAGCGCGTTGAGGTCGAGGTGCCAGCGGTCGAGCCAGTAGACCCGCTCCTGGGTCTGGGCGACGATCGCGTTCGTGCGCGCCTGCGTCTCCACGAGCTCGGCCTCGAGCGCTGCCACGCGCGCACGCAGGCGCTCGTTCTCGGCCTGGAGTGGCTGCTCGTTGGATGTCTCGGCGGCGGGCATCGCTAGAGCTTCTCAGAGATCAGGGGGGCCTCGCGGTTGAAGTACCAGAGGCCGAGCGCGAACAGGCCGGCGACGATCCCGAGCGGGATCAACAGGCGTGCGTAGCCGCCGAGTGCGGCGGCGGCGGATGGCGCGCTCGGCTGCAGCAGCGCCTTGCGGCCCTGCGTGACGATCGCGCCGAGCGGGTTGATCACGAGGATCCGCGAGAAGGGGATGCCGAGGAAGTGATGATCGGCCGCCGTCTGGACGGTGTAGAGGATCGGCGTGCCGTAGTAGAGCAGCTGCAGGAAGACTTCCCAGATCGGCTGGACGTCGCGGAAGCGCACGTACAGAGCGGACAGCAGCATGCCGACCCCGGTCGCGAAGATCACCAGGATCGCCACGAGCAGCGGCAGCTCCAGCCAGCTCCACATCGGCGTGATGCCGCTGGCGAGGATGAAGATGAACACGACGACGAGGTTCATGCCGAGGTTGAACAGGCTGAAGAGCGCCACCGACAGTGGAACGACCAGGCGCGGGAAGCGCACCCTGCGCAACAGGTTCTCGCGCCCGACGAGGCTCGGCACCGAGCCCGAGGTCGTTTCCTGGAAGTAGGTGAAGAGGATGATGCCCATCAGCAGGTACTCGGGGTAGTGGGGGACGGGGTTGTTCTTGTTGATGTTGAGGATCACGGTGAACACGAACAGCATCACCCCGAACAGCATCAGCGGGCGCATCAGCGTCCACACGTAGCCGAGTACGGAGCCGAAGAAGCGCAGCTTGAATTCGGTGCGCGCGAGCATGAACGTCAGCGACCAGAAGCGATGCAGACTGCCGCCCATCGCCGAAGGCGCGTGCACGCGGTGGCTCGCCGGCGCGCGCTTCGGTGCGGGGCCGGGCAGACCGATCTCCGGGGTCGTGCTCACAACCGCTCCAATCGTACGTCGACCGGCAGCTCGAGGATCCCGCCGCTGGTGTCGCCGTGGATCACGATCGAGACCATGTCCTCGACGAGCGCGAGCGCGCTCTCTCCCGTGCCCTCGTGGGCCAGCGAGGGCGTCAGCAGGTAGCGGCTGGCGGTCAGCCAGTTGGGGATCGCGAAGCGCGCGACGACGCTTTCGCCGGCCTTGTAGGAGCCGCTGGAGTGGCCGTGCTGGTCCGAGCGCGCAACGATGATCGTGTGCCCGAGCTCGGTGCGCAGCGTGACCGCGAACACCGGCTCGTGGAGGTCCTGGCCGAGGCGCGCCTCGAAGCACATGCTGAGCGAGTCTTCCTGGCTGGCGCTGGTGACGCGCTCGCCGTCGGCCTTCTCGAACCAGGCCTCGGCGATCGCGGTGCCCTCGGCGGAGTGGCTCTCCTCGGGCTTGTCGTGGGCGAGCTGGCCGAAGTTGAGCTCGTGGTAGGCGCGGCCGATCTCGCGCGGATCGCCGATCTTCGTCATCCGGCCCTGCTCCATCAGCATCGCGCGGTTGCAGAAGCGCTCGACCGAGTGCATGTCGTGGGAGACGAACACGATCGTGCGGCCTTCGCGCTTGAGCCGGAAGAACTGCTCGAAGCACTTCTGCTGGAAGGCGGCGTCGCCGACCGCGAGCACCTCGTCGATCAGCAGGATCTCGGCGTCGACCTGGATCGCGGTCGAGAACGCGAGCCGTACGAGCATCCCCGAGGAGTAGTTCTTCAGGCGCAGGTCCATGAACCCCTCGAGTTCGGCGAAGGCGACGACGTGCTCGAAGCGCGCCATCGCCTGCTTGCGGCTGAGCCCGAGCATGATCGCGTTGATCACGACGTTGTCGCGCGCGTTTAGGTCGGGGTTGAAGCCGACGCCGAGCTCAATGAAGGGGGAGAGCCGCCCGGCGATCGAGATCCGTCCCGTGTCGACCCCGTAGATCCCCGCGATGCACTTCAAAAGCGTGCTCTTGCCGCTGCCGTTGCGCCCGACGATCCCGAAGAATTCGCCCTCGGCGATCTCCAGGGAGATGTCCTGCACGGCGTGCAGCTCGTCGTAGCTGGTGCTGCGAAACGGGTGCAGCGCCCGCTCCTTCAGCGTCGTGTACTGCCGGTGGGGCAGCCGGAAGGTCTTGCTGACGTGCTCGACCGAGACGGCCGTGGGAGTCGAGGGCACGGTGGCTGGCGGCATCGCTGCCGGTCGTGTGGTGGTGGTCGGCAAGGGTCAGAGAACGCTAGCAATCGGGACGGGACAGCGATGAACCCTTCGCGCTCGGCCCTGTGTCACCTGCCTGCGGAATCGCGCGGTCTGATAGAGAGAGGATCGAATGCCAACAGTGATCGTCACCGGTTCGGGAGGGTTGATCGGCTCGGAGTCAGTCAGCCACTTCGTCGAGGTCGGCTACAGGGCAGTTGGCCTGGAGAACGACATGCGCGCGCGGTTCTTCGGCGCGGACGCATCCACCGCGCACACGACGCAGACGCTGACCGAACGCTATCCGCGGGAGTTCAGCACGCTCAAGATCGACATCCGCGATGCGGATGGTGTCGAGCGCGTGTTCGCCGAGCACGCGCACGAGCTGGAGTTCGTGATCCACACGGCGGCGCAGCCGTCGCACGACTGGGCGGCGTCCGATCCGCAGACGGACTTCGGCGTCAACGCAAACGGGACGCTGAACCTGCTGGAGGCCACGCGCAAGCACGCGCCGGGTGCGACGTTCGTGTTCTGCTCGACGAACAAGGTCTACGGCGATCTGCCCAACTCGCTGCCGCTGCTGGAGTTGCCCCAGCGCCTGGAGCTCCCCGAGGATCACCGCTACCACAAGGGCATCGACACGACGATGTCGATCGATCAGAGCACGCATTCGCTGTTCGGGGTCTCCAAGGCCGCAGCCGATCTGCTCGTGCAGGAGTACGGGCGCTACTTCGAGATGCCGACCGTGTGCTTTCGCGGCGGGTGCCTCACGGGCCCCAACCACGCGGGGACGCAGCTGCACGGGTTTTTGTCCTATCTAATGCGTTGCACGATGACTGGCGATCCCTACACAGTGTTCGGGTACGGCGGCAAGCAGGTGCGCGACAACATCCACGCCGGCGACCTGGTCGAGGCGTTCGAGGCGTTCCATCGCGCCCCGAAGGCGGGCGCCGTCTATAACATCGGTGGGGGCCGGCAGTCGAACTGCTCGATGCTCGAGGCGATCGAGCTGTGCCAGGAGATCGCCGGGCGCGAGCTCGATTGGAGCCTGGGAGAGGACAACCGGATCGGCGACCACCGCTGGTGGATCGGCGACCTGGAGCCGTTCAAGCGCGACTATCCGGACTGGGACATCACCCACGACGTGCGCGACATCCTCGCCCAGATCCACGACCGCAACGCCGAGCGGTGGGTCGCGCGCGCGTAAGACCGCCGGACGTCGAGGACGATCAGCTCCGCGTATTCCGTAGCGGGTCGATCCAGCGTAGGCCCGCGAAGCGGGAGAAGTCGTTGTCGGATGAGTAGAGGGTCGCGCCGTGCTCGATCGCGAGCGCGGCCAGGTGGGCGTCGTTCGTCAGATTGCCGGCCGTGCCGAGCGGGAGCAGCAGTTCGCGCAGCACCGTCGCGTGCCGGTCGGTGGGGTGGATCACGGTGACGCACGGCTGACTCAGCCACCCGTCGAGGAGATCCAGCGCATACTCCACCCCGAGCGGCCGCTCGAACAGGTTCGCACGCGTGCTCAGCCGCACAAAGCCGACCAGCGTCGTCCAGGCGAGGGCCACGGTCTCCGATCCGGACAGCGTTGCCTCCACCCATGCATGTGCGGGCTCATAGTGCGGCGAGGCCTTATCGACCGCGTACAGGAACAGGTTGACGTCGGGGAGCTTCACTTACGTAGCTGCAGCTTGCGAATGATCTCCGCGTCCTCGAGTTCACCCACGAGACGTCCGGCATGATCGAGATCCACGCCCTCCCTCACGCCCATTCGTCGCGAGGGCATCCGGTAGGGCCGGGCAGCGCGTGAACCCCCGCCAAGGCCGACACGCAAGGCCTCGTTGATAGTCGCCTTGAACGACATACCGCGCTCCCGTGCCACCTCCCGCAGCTTCGCCGCGACATCCTGATCGAGCGTCACCGTCGTTCTCATGGACGCATCATAGCATCATCAGATTTGCTGTCATGATGCGTAAGGGACTCTGCCGGATCGCTCTCTTGTGAGAAGCCGGCTGGCTCGGGCAGGCCTCAAACCCGCTGCAGCACGTAGACGTCCTGGTTCTCCTGGTTGCGCCCGGGGGCGAACTCGAGCACGTGCCAGCGCGGGCAGAGGTGGGTCAGCATCCACTCGGGGGAGAGGAACGCGGTGCCCCAGTCGGGGTTGACGACACCCCAGTCGCCCTCCTCGCCGAACTCGGGCGCGTACCAGGAACCCTGGCGGTAGAGCGCGCCTAGGATCTCCTCGATCTGCTCCTCGGAGCGGCCGTGGGCGGCGCTGTGGGCGACCGAGGTCAGGCCGTGCGTCGTGCAGACGAGGTGGCCGCCGGGCCGGATCAGGCGGTGCATCTCCTCGAACCAGTTCAAACCGAGACCGGGCGCGAAGTGCGACCAGATCGAGATCGCGTAAGCAAGATCGAGCGAGCCATCGGCCAGCGTCAGTGGGGGCGCGTTGTCGTTGACGAAGAACTCGATCGCGGGGAGGTTCTCGCTGGCCCACTCGATCGCCGGCCCGTTCGGGTCGCAGCCGTACCAGCGCGTGTCGGGGTAGGCGGCCTGGAGTGTCCGGATGACCCGTCCGGAGGAGCATCCGAAGTCGAGTCCGCTGCCCAGGTCCCGCATGTCCACCCCGACGCTCGTGAGTGCGTCCGCGACGATGTCGGCCTCATAGAGCCCGCCCGCGGCGGAGAGTGCTCCGCGGGCCATCATGTGGATGTCCTCTGGCGGTTGTGCCTCCGCTAGTCCCGTCTTCTCGATCAGGCTCTGCACTCCATACCAGACGCCGAAGGCGAGCAGTACGTGCCGCTTGCCCGCGCCCGCGGGTGCGTCGGCATAGTGCTCCCAGGCTCCCGGGGTGTCTCGGATCGTTTGCTCGACCGTGGCGATGTCCGCGTCGCTGAGGCGCCCGTAGAGGAGCTCGCTCGCCAGCGCCTGCTCGCAGGCCAGTGGCCCCGGCTCGAGTTCACGTACGAAGCGCGCAGGGTCCGGAGGAGGCGGTGGCTCGGGGATCTCGACGGGTTGCTCGACCGGCGGCGCGGGGGTTTGGACCGCGGCCAGCACGCGCAGCGCCGCCCGCTCGGTCAGCGACCGCAGTGAGCGTCGATGGCTCGGCTCAGTCACGGCGCGTGAAGCTATCAGGCGCGGATACCCTGCGATACTGTCCCGGAGTGAGTTTGCGGCGCCGTGCGGGGGCTCCCCGCCTGATCGATTGGACCGGCGAGCGGTGCGTCCCCTGGACGCCCGACGTGCAGGTTGTCTACGAGCACATGCATCGCTATCTGTGGGCGGCCACGGTCGTTGCCGGACGTCGCGTGCTGGATCTGGGCAGCGGCGAGGGCTTCGGAGCGTCGATCCTGACCGGCGGCGAGGAGACAGAGGTCGTCGGCATCGACATCGACGAGCGCACCGTCGAGCACGCCCAGCTGAACTGGGGCGGGCCGCGAACGTCGTTCAGGGTGGGCAACGCGCTCGATCTCTCCGAGTTCGAAGACGGCTCGTTCGGGGCCGTCGTTGCGTTCGAGGTGATCGAGCACCTGGACGAGCAGGAGCGGGTGCTCGCCGAGGTGGCGCGCGTGCTGGCCGACGACGGCGTGCTGATCATCTCCACGCCCGATCGCCGGCTCTACAGCGACGCCACCGGTCAGGTCAACCCATTCCATCGGCATGAGCTGACCTACGAAGAGTTCTCCGCGTTGCTCGAGGGGCCGTTTCCGCACGTGGCCGTCTGGGGGCAGCGAACGATCACCGGCTCGCATCTGGCGGCGCTCGGCTCCTCCGCCGAGGAGCTCTCTGCCACTGAGTTCTTCATCGAGCGCGCGGGTGACGAATGGCGTATGGCGAGCGAGCCGGCAGCCCTATACCTCGTGGCCCTGGCGTCGAAGGGCGCGTTGCCGGATGCGTCGTCCTCGTCGGTGCTGGGCGATTGCGATCTCGAACTCGTACGTGCGGCCGAGAAAAAGGCAGGGAACGCGGCTAAGGCGATAGCCGTCGAACGCGATGAGGGTCAGGAGCGCGAGCGCGTCGCTCGGATCACAATGGAGCGCGAGCGTCGTGAACTTGCGGCCGAGCGAGAACGCGTTCAGCTGGAGCGAGAGCAGAGCAATATCTTGTTGGCGCAGCGCGACGAGTACGTCCGTCATCGCCAGACTGAGATCGACTCGCTCCGCGCGCGGCTCGAGCGCACCACCTCCGAGCTTGCCGATCTGGGAGAGAGCTTCGAGCAGGCGCAGCGCTTCAACCGCCGGGTCGAGGAGTCGGTGACCTGGCAGACCTTTCAGCGCGTACGCGGTCGCGTCTTCATGTCCATCGGCGGCGAGGCCTCTTTGTTTTCGCGAGGACTGCGGTTCTCGTTGCGTCTGGCCGGGCGCGTCATCAGCAAGAGATCGGCGCCCCCGTCGTTGGAGCAGGTACAGGGGCAGGAGGCGCTGGACGATCTCGCTCAGATCATCGAGCTCCCGACCTTCGATCAGCCGCGGGTATCGCTGGTGATTCCGCTGTTCGCTGCGGCCGATCTCACGCGCCGCTGCCTGGAGACGATTCGCGATAACACGATGGCCGTCGGCTACGAGGTGATTCTCGTCGACGACACCGCCGATGCCGACACCAAACGGCTGCTCGAGCAGGTGCGTGGGGCACGGGTGCTCGTCAACGAGCGCAACGAGGGCTATCTGCGCAGCATGAACCGGGGGGCGGCGCTTGCGCGCGGTGAGTGGATCGTCCTGTGCAACAACGACATCGAGGTGCACCCTGGCTGGCTGGAGGCGATGCTCGACTGCGGCGAGTCCGACGAGTCCGTGGGTGTTGTGGCGCCGAAGTTCATCGCGCCGGACGGATCGCTGAGCGAGGCCGGCGGAATCGTCTGGAGCGACGGTACGGGAGCCAATTATGGTCGAGGCGATGATCCTGGACTGTTCCAGTACGAGTACAGGCGGGAGATCGACTACGGCTCAGCTGCGGCTTTGATGGTCAGAGCCGAACTATGGCGAGAGGTCGGGGGCTTCGACGAGCGCTACCTGCCGATGTACTACGAGGACACCGACCTCTGCTTCGAGGCGCGTGAGCGCGGCTGGCGCGTCCTCTATGAGCCCGGCGCCGTCGTCATGCACGTCGAGGGTGGGACGGCCGGCAACGATCTCGAGTCCGGTCACAAGCGCTACCAGGAGCTCAATCGCCCCAAGTTTGTTGCAAAGTGGCGCAGGCGACTCGAGTCCGAGCAGATGCGTCCGGCACCGACGAATGTGCGGATGGCGGCCAATCGCCATCGAGGTCCCCATGTGTTGGTGATCGATCACCGCGTGCCGACCTGGGATCGCGACTCCGGGTCGCTGCGCATGATCAACATCATGCGAGCGATGCTCGACCTCGGTGCCCGGGTCAGCTTCATGCCCGATAATTTCGCGCCGCTACAGCCCTATACCCAGGTCCTGCAACGCATGGGCGTGGAAGTGTTCTACGGTCAACTTGACGTCAATGCCGAGTTGGCCACGATTGGGCCAAAGCTGACCACGGTGATCCTGTCGCGTCCTCATGTGGCCAGCCGCTGGCTAGACGTGATGCGAGAGTTTGCGCCGTCGGCCACGATCGCGTACGACACGGTCGATCTTCACTGGTTGCGCGAAGCCAGGAAGGGCGCCATCACGGCTCCTGGGGTGTCATCCGCAGCAACCAGCAATGGCATGCTCGATTCGTTGACTCCCAAGGCCAAGGCCCTGCGCCAGCTCGAGCTGGCGATGATCCGGGCCGCCGACACGACGCTCGTCGTGAGCGAGTCCGAGCGCCTGCAGGTCGAGCGGGATGTGCCGGACGCGGACGTCCTCGTGATGCCGAACGTGCACGAAGTCGAGTTGCATGTGCCACCGCCGGAGGGGCGTTCGGGGATTCTCTTCGTCGGAGGCTTCGAGCATCCACCGAACAGCGACGCCGCGGTTCGTCTCGTGAAGGACGTGATGCCGGTCGTGAGACGCGAGCTCAGCGATGTGCAGGTCACGATCGTCGGATCTCATCCTCCGCCAGAGGTGCAAGCGCTCGCCTCGCCGCTGGTGGATGTCGCGGGGTGGGTCGAGGATCTGCAGCCGCTGCTGGACAGCGCGCGCCTGATGGTCGCTCCGCTGCGCTACGGAGCCGGCATGAAGGGCAAGATTACGCAAGCGCTCTCGGTCGGGTTGCCGGTTGTAACCACGCCGATCGGGGCCGAAGGTCTGGAGAGTGAGGGCGAGGATTGCATGTTGATCGCTGATGATCCGCAGGAGCTTGCGGCCCACGTGGTCGAGGTCTACCGCGATAACGAGCTGTGGTGGCGCCTATCCAATGCTGGCCAGGCGATCGTCACTGAGCGCTGCTCTACCGAGCTGGTTACCGAGCGACTCGACCGGTTGCTCAATATCACCCCGGCGTTGGTCGCCGAGGAGGCCTCTCTCGCCGAGTGAGCTACGGGCGCTGAGGCACGGTGCTGCGCAGAAGCAGGAACATCCGCTCGTCATGCTCGGGCGCAGCCGGGTCTGAGCTGGCTGTA
>CAWBLR010000027.1:0-108666 GCA_963789675.1 uncultured Solirubrobacterales bacterium
CCTATCCAGCGCTGGCCAGGTGATCGTTACTGAGCGCTGCTCTACCGAGCTGATTACCGAGCGACTCGGTGAGATGCTCGACGGTGCCTTAACCTCGGTAGCTGAGACGGCAAGCTCCAACACCTGACACAACGCCGGATCGGAGGGGACCGTGGATCAAGTCGTCGTCGTCGGCAACTGTCAGGCCGGGGCGCTGGAGATGATGCTGAGCACCAACGAGGAGTTCACGAAGCGGTTTGAGCTCGTGAGCTTCCCTCCCGTGCATGAAATACCCGACGCGATGGTGCCTGAGCTGCATCGAGCGGTTGCCAACGCCGCCGTGGTCATCCCTCAGCGTGTCCAGGAGGACTACCGCAGCGGGATCGGTCTCGGCACCGAGACGCTTGCGAGAATCGCGGGATCGGCGATTATCGTGCGCTGGCCGAGCGTGTACTGGGCCGGCTATTTCCCGGATCTGTTTTATCTGCGAGATGCAGAGGGGCAGCCGGTTGTCGATGGTCCATTTGACTACCACGACCGAACGATCTTGGAGGCATATGCCGCAGGTATCGATGTGGCGGGCGTGTGCCGTCTCTTGGAGGACCCTGAGCAACCCTCTGAAGCGCAGGCGTGGGCGACAAACGCCACGGCAGAGTTGGAGATCCGTGGTCAGGACTGCGAGGTCAAGGTGACCTCGTTTATCGCGTCCAAGTTTCGCGAGGAGCTGCTGTTCTTTACGATGAACCACCCGGCGAACCATCTGCTCGGCTACATGGCACAACAGATTACGGACTTCATTGGTATCCCTGGGGGCATCGATCACAGGAGGATCCCGGACGAGATCCTCGGGCCCACGTTCTATCCGCTTCACGCCAATCACGTGCGTGCGCTGGAGCTGGAGTTTGGGTCAGGGCTTATAGCTGGGGGATCGCCGTTTAGAATTCGTGGGGTGACTTACGATACTCCGCGAGCAGTACAAGCGTTCTTTGAATATTATGAGACGCACCCAGACTTGGTTGGCTTTAATCTGGATCGTGACTAATAAAGGATCACGACCTAACCGACTTCTAAGTGGACGCAATAAAATCACCCTGCGGGTTCATCTTAATAGTGATGTGAGTCGCCGAGGTTGGCGCTGGACATGGTTGGCCTTGTGGTAGCAGGAAGGCCTGAGCAGCGTCGATCGGAGGTATCAAAAACCCGTTCTCCCCAGACATCTCTGCGCTAAGTAGGGCTTGGTTCTGGGTACTGAGTTCTAAATTCGCGCATATCGTGCCTCCTTCCGGCGTCAGCGAGGCGACCTCGGAGCGAAACGTCGTAAGGCGACCCCCATACGGGGTCTGGATAAAGAATGAGCGAACTCCTGTGCCTTGTCGAAAGATGAATATGAGGGCGACGGCGATGATGAGAACTAACCCAGTCCTCATCCCCACCAGATGCTTAGAGCGACCAATGAGCACGGGGTACGCACCGGCTGCCAGTGCGCTGAATGTGAGAAGTAACGGCATGGCGGCGTAGTGAATGTCCCGCTGCTGTCCCTGCACCAGTGCGGGAATCGCGGTAGCGCCAGCAGCCCCCAATACAGTTATTGGGAACCAGTCCTTGCGGCGGATAGCCGCTATGCCTCCAATTGCTCCTAGTACCAACACCACCGTATACAGCACTAAAAGAATAGTCGTCGGCGCCAAGATTTCCCTGTAATAGTGAAGATCTTGACGGACAAACTGCAATCCGCTATTCGCATATGGAGCACTGGCTGTTGTGGAGGGGTAAGCGATCGCCAGGAAGTAAACGATTGGGACCAGTAAGCTCCAGGTACCCACCAAGAGCCCTGTCTTGGTGGTGGCAAAGCCTAGCTGTCGAATCCTCCTGACCTGGTGAAAAGCGCAGTAAGCAGCGATAACAAGTAAGCCCAGGTAGAGGAGGTTGCTTATAACAGCGAGTGTCCATGCTGCACCGCCAGCTAGAGACCAGAGCATGCTGTCACGAACCGTTCGGGCTTTCATGCACCGTTCATGGGCTAGCAGCCCAAAGCCAAGGGCGAGGAATCCGACCGAATGCACTATGTTCGAAGACCACAGGGCTGTGGGGAGCCAGGCGGCTGTTGCAAGGAACAGGCTACCTATCCACCATGCTTCGGTAATTCCCCACCTGGCCCTGGTTCCAATCCATAGCCACATGACGACACCTACCGCAAAGACCAGCGTGTTGAGGAGAAGGAAAGGTACTACAGAGCCAAGACCAAAGGCTAGCGTGCCAAGCGCCCAGAAGACATTGATTGCGTACTTACCTTGATTATCGTGATATGACAGGTCTCCAAGCGACTGGTTGTAATGAGTGATGTTGAAAAAGTCGTCAGCCCAAAACCCACTATGCGACACGCCAGCAACCCACACCATTATGTTGAGGATAATCACCAGAGCTGGAAGCGCAAGGAGCAGCATTGCGGTTACGCCCTGTGGTTTAGAGCTTGTATTTTGCTTCATGATTGACGCACCCGTTCCTCCTCGCTTGTCATCTTCCTCGACCATGCGACGGCAGGATAACGCTCGTCCCGGTCAGATGCCGTGCACAGGCACATCTTCCTGAATGGCGTCATAGATCCTGGAGGCTTGGCCGGGCATCCTGGACGATCATCTCCGGTTTCACTAGCTAGCTGCAGGAGCCACACATAGAGAACCCTGTCGCACTCTCTCCAGCATGAGTAGCTATGGTTGTTTAGCCGGGCCTGTCGGACCCGTCTAGGATAGCCTGCTAATCATGGAGCGTATCCGCCAAATCTTGCTGTCACGGCCAGCCGAGCACCCCACAGTCCAAGTCATTCGCTACGGACTCATTGCCGGCTGTGGTTACCTGCTCGCGATCACTATATATTCTGGCGAGCTCGCGATTGGGATCCCGCCGTACGCGGCACTCGGTGTTGCTTTTGTGCTCAATGGCCTCTTCAACTTCGCGCTCATCCGCATCTGGGCCTTTCCCCCCAGCGGGCGCGCCGTCAGGAGCGATCTGACTCGTTTTGGGATCGTCGCAGCCGTGTCGTTCGTCTTCAACTACGCTAGCTTTGCCGTGCTCTACTCGGTGATTGGTCTCGGCGCGAGTACTTCGCAGCGCCTGGCGATCCTGATCGCTGCGCCGGTCACGTTCCTGCTCAACCGACTCTGGTCCTTTCGGTCCCATCGAGTCGAGGCTTCATAGTCGGCCGATCAGGTTGCCGTGCGGTCGTGCCCGTCTCGAGCAGAAACTGGTCGTACTCACGGATGTAGTCGTCCGGGTCGTAGGGATGGGAGGCCAGCACCAGCAACGCCGTATCGGTGTCGTAACGGTACTGACTGCCCCACACGAGCGGCGGTATGTATATGCCTAGCGTGGGATCATCGAGCAATACCTCGCCGCGGTTCTGGCCATCGTCGACGGAGACGGTTACTCGGCCGGATACGCAGAGCAGGAACTGATGGCATACGCGATGAGCATGCTCTCCGCGTATCTCGCGGCTGGGCACGTCGTAGACCAAGAACCATCGTTGAGGAGTGAAAGGTATGGCATCGGCCGGAAACTCGCCCGCAGTGAGTCGACCGCGCAGGTCGGAGAACTCGGCGAATCGCTGCACGTGTACCGCTCCGACACCGAGCTCAGTCCTCTCCGGCTCGTTTGTCGCCGGCGGCATCGTCGGCGCCTCGGTGGTGGACGTCTGGGCGTAGCCGGCGATGCGGGCGGGATTGCCCGTCACCACGGCATGGGGCGGGACCGACCGCGTGACGACCGCACCCGCACCGACCATCGCCCCAAGGCCGATTTCGAGGCCCGGCAGGATCGTCGCATTGGCACCGATCGATGCTCTGGCTCGGACGATGGTTTTCGGGTTGGTCTCGAGCCACTGCCTGCTACGAGGAAAGTGATCGTTTGTGAAGGTCGCATTCGGTCCCACGAACACGTCATCCTCGAGCACGACTCCATTCCAGAGCTGGACGCCGCACTTGACGGTCACTCGATCGCCGACGACCACCTCCCCCTCGATAAAAACGCCGTCGCAGATATTGCAATCCTCGCCGATACATGCGCCTGCGAGCACGTGGGCAAAGGCCCAGATGCGCGTACGCGCGCCGATTGTGTCGCTCTCGCACAGGGCCTGCTCGTGTACAAAAACATCATTCATCAGCTGCGCTCCCGACGATCTCCGTGGTCTCTCGTACTATCGCCCCAGGCCGTCCCTTGGTGGTTTCGTAGGCTCTCCACACATAGGAGCCGATGATCCCCAGCCCGAGCGAGTTGAGGCTCATGAAGATCAGCAGGATCAAGACCGTCGCGGCGTAGCCCGGAACGGTGATCGCCCCGGCGGCCCGCGCGACCAGCACGATCGCTCCGATGAGCATCCCGAGCGCCATCCCCAAGAGGCCCACGATCCAGAGGATCCTGACCGGCAGGTCGGTGAAGGCGAAGACGCTATCGGAGAGGTAGCGAAGCTTGCGGCGCAATGTCCACCCGCTCCTACCCGATCGGGGCAGCCTGTCGTAGGGAACGAGCTCTCGACGGAAGCCCACCCAGAAAAGCTGAGCCACGAGCGATGTGTGCACGCTCTCCAGCGAGCAGATCACGTCGCGGACGGCAGCCGTACAAGCAAACACGTCAACGCCCGCGGGCGGCATGTCGCTGACCACGAACCGGCGATACAGGCGCCAGTAGATCTTGGATGCGGTGTCCCCGTCGTCGTCACGACTTCTACGCTCACCGGCGACGACATCCACGTCTCCGCTTGCCAGTCGACGGAGGAACTCGATCACGAGCTCGGGGGGCTCCTGCAGATCGGCGGCCATGACCGCGATACGATCTCCTTGGGCGAGGCTCATGCCGGTGCGGATCGCCGCGAAGGACCCAAAGTTCCGCGAATGATCGACAACCCGAGCGCGGAGCTTGCTCGTTGCCAAGGCAGTCAGCAGCAGCTCCCGGGAGTCGTCTGGGCTTCCGTCGATTACAAAGATCGTCTCCAAGCCTCCGTCGACCTGATCGGCTATGTGCTCGACTGCGCCGATAAGCGCCGCGATCGTGCCGGCGTTGCCGTAGACCGGAACGACGAGCGAGTTGAGTGGAGGACTCATGCGCAGGCTTCCAAACAGGCTTCGATCACGACTTCGACATCGTGATCCTCGAGGTATGGATGGATCGGCAGGGACAACTCGCGCTCGGCCAGCCGGTGAGCGACCGCAAGATCGCCGACGATTGTTCCGATGCCTCGCACGGCCAGCTGGTCGGAACATACCAGCGGGTAGTGGCGACCGACAGCTACCCCTCGTTGGACGATCTGCTCCCTGACGGCTCCGGGGTCGAGGTCAAGCACCTCGACCGGGAACAGGTGATGGGCCGAATGTCCCCCGGCGGCAACGACCGGGCGCAAGCGGCTCTCGTGTAGGGCCTTGCTGTAGCGCGAGGCGATCTCGGCCCGCCGCGCCAGCCATCGATCGAGCCGCGGCAGCATCGCCGAGCGCAGAACTGCGGCGTGGAGCTCGTCCAGCCTACTGTTGAGCCCCAGCTCGATGTGCTCGTATTGCGCGCCCTGCCCATAGTTGCGCAGCCTCCTCGCCCGTTCCGTGATCGCCTTGTCGGAGGTCAGCAGTATGCCGCCATCGCCCATCGCGCCGAGGTTCTTTGTCGGGTAGAGGCTCGTGCCGGCCGCAATCCCGGCAAGTCCCGTCGGCTTGCCGTCGCGCGCAGCGCCCGCCGACTGGGCGCAGTCCTCGATCACGACCACGTCGTGCTCAGCCGCGAGACG
Organism: uncultured Solirubrobacterales bacterium; assembly: GCA_963789675.1. GTDB lineage: Bacteria > Actinomycetota > Thermoleophilia > Solirubrobacterales > Solirubrobacteraceae > Palsa-744. The sequence continues at coordinate 5,744 of CAWBLR010000027.1, forward strand.
CTCGAGTGCGGCCGGATCGAGTGGGTGACCGTAGAGATGGACCGGCATCACGGCCCGAATCGAGCGATCGGCACGTAGCGCCGCGTCGGCCTGGTCGAGGTCCAGGCCGCCGGACTCGTCTACATCGCACCAAACCGGCTCGGCGCCGGCACGAACGATCGCCAGCGTCGTCGCGAAGGCGGTCAGCGGCGTCGTGAGCACGCGGGCGCCCTGCGGAAGGCCAGCGCATCGCAGCGCTATCTCGAGCGCGTCCAGTCCACTCGCCACCCCGACGGCATGCGGTACTCCCCACCAGGCGGCGAGCTCCAGCTCGAACGCGCGTACCTCCTCGCCGAGGACGAGCCAGCCGCTATGGCCGACGCGATCGATCGCTGCGACGGCCGTGACACCAAGATCTTGCCACTGGCGCGCAAAATCGTTTGCACGGACTGGGGGCAGTGACTGTTGATCAACCACGACGACAGCCTATCTGGAAGGGTGTGGATGGTTCTGAGTGATCCAGCATCGCCGGCAGTTAGACCATTCCAAAGTTAAGGTGCTGGCTGGTATGGCTGACCACATCCCATACAAGAGCCATAAAGATCAGGTAGGCGACAGCGATAACGACCATGGTTCGGTAGCGGTGAAGCCCCACTACGGAAAGGTCAACGGGGTTCGGCCATCCCGGTACTATTACGAGGATGTAGCTGAGTAGGAAGATCGGCAACATATATCGGGTTTCAACCGCAGATGGCACCGACGTAAGACAGCAAAGCGCAAGTGCGGCCGGATAGCGCCACCGCGCAGGCGCCAGACGGCGTCGAGCGGTAGACCACATAACGCGCAGGAGCGCGAGGAAGACGAGCAGAAACCCGGCTAGACGCAGCCAACGGTTGGAGCCGGTCGAGAGATGGGACACGTAAGGCGTGCTGTAGCGCTGATCGAGTCCATTGACAATGTGGCGGATGAAGACCCCCGACATTGTTAGAGGATGACTGGCCACGAGTCCCAAGTATTGAGAGGTGCTTGAGATTGTCTGATCCTTTTGTTCTAACAGAAGCTTTGTGCCTGTCGGATCTTCGTAAAGCATTCTCGGCGGCAAGTTTGATCCCACGTAGGTTTCGTAGCGCTGGAGGTGGAGGCCTTCATCGAACTGTATGGTCGTCAAATGTGCGGCTGAGCCTGGCACGAAGCTCCATGTATGGAAATAACGATGTGAGGAAAGCGACTGAGGCAGCGAGATGGCCAAAAAGCCAACCAAAAAAAGACCTCCGCAGAGCATGCGCCATCGAAGCGAAGGGCTCTCTCTAGAATGTTCTTTTACCCATGTCCAAACGATCAGGGCAACGAGAATCGGTGCTAGTAGCAGATAGGATGGCCTCATATCGATTGCCGCTGCAGATGCAAGGCCTCCGAGCAGCATCCAGCCGGGGCTTTCCGCGCGATCTATCGAGATGAGTGCCAGTAATGCCAACGTAAAGGCTGGAAAATCACTGAGCGGGTAAGGGAGATAGCCTTTCCAAAAGATCAGCAATAATGCCATCAAGACTAGGCGTCGACCGATGCCCCAGTGCCATCGAGGCCACGTGATCTCAGCAAGTCGAGGTCCAAGGACGGTTCCGATCAATGCAAATGAGAGTACGTTAAGGAGCTTTGCGAAAGATGACGGATTCCACCGAAAAGTAACGGAGAGTCCCTGCAGTCCGTGGTCAATTAGAGGGAGCAGGTAGCCCCGAAGCGGACTCTCAAAGTTGAGGAGCGAGAAGTGCCCGTTATGGACATAGGTGCTGCCTAGGGCCCAGTAGCCGCCGGAGTCGTAGTAGAACGTCTTGAGGCCCAAGAGGAGTGCGACCACTAAGGTAACCGCAAAGGCGATGCCGAATGCTATGAGCGCCGTGCCTCGCCGAGCGAGTGCCGGCTCGCCAGGGACCGTGCCTGCATCTATAGGCATATGGGGCTTCGTCAAAGTCAAGATGCGGTAGCGTATCTGGCTACTCGGAAGCGATGGGTAGACTGGTCGAGCAGGCACGTCGCCACCGGGCACCCAGGGCGATCAGGCGCTGGAGCATGTACGGTGCATCTTCGCACAGGGCGAAGGCGCGTTCGATACTCTGGGAACGTGCTCAGCCGAACCGAACTATAGGATGCCCAGTTGAGTGCCATGAGCTTCTTGAGCAGACTACAGTCGTCGCGGACGATCGCAGATCCAAAGAAGGGGATGGACCCTGCACTCAGGGAAGAGGTCGATCAGCTGCCTGCGTGGATGTATGCATGGGAGCTCGGAGAAGGCATTACGACGCCCGTCCTCGGTCCCGAGCTTTCCGACGTTCATCGCACGAGGCTCGAGCTGCTGGAGGCGCCCGTGCGCGAGGCGCTATCTTCAGCAGGGCCCAATGCCAGAGTGATCGATCTAGCGTGTAACGAGGGTTGGTTCTCCCACCGGCTGCTTGAGTGGGGAGCGTCTTACGTACTCGGGGTGGATATCCGTCCTCAGGTGATCCGGCGGGCCGAACTGCTCCGTGCGCACTTTGGTATATCTCAGGATCGTCTTGAGTTGCGTTGTGCCGATGTGTTCGACCTAAACGTCTCGGAGCTGGGTGCGTTCGATGTAGTCCTCTGCCTTGGGCTTGTCTACCACCTTGAGAATCCGGTTGGCGCGCTGCGCATCGCTCGTGCGCTTACAGGTGACATATGTGTCATCGAGTCTCAGCTGACTAGGCAAAACGAGCCGATCATGCTTGGCAATGGCCGGAGCGACATATACGAAGAGAGTCCAGCCAGTTATGGCGCGCGTGTCGAGACTGATTGGGAGAGTAACATGCTCGCCTCAGCCGGGGGCGTGGTCTCCCTGACCCCCAATCGCGCTGCCCTGTTGCAGGCGGCTGGAGCCGCTGGCTTTGCGAAGCTTGAAGTGGCCCAAGCCTCCCCAGAGCACAACCGCCAGTATGTTCTTGGAGACCGTGCCGTTTTGCTTGCATGGCCGGGGAAGTCTCGTGGTAGCGCGGTCAACTGATGGGGACCGCGCGGATGCCCAGCAACGGTCCAAATCCGCGGCGGCGCGGCGTCTTTTGTTATGCCCGAGATAGGTGACGCTGCCACTGACCCGGCCCTGCCTCCTGGTGTGAGCATCGGTCGCCACACTTACGGCCACGATGAGTGCACATTCAAAATTTTTACGCCTGGTGTCCGGATCAAGGTTGGGGCTTTCTGCAGCATTGGACCAGAGGTGAGAATTCTCGCCGGTAGTGAGCATGTCATGACGCGTGTTACGACATTTCCACTCAATGCGCTCCTGTTTGATCCCGCAGGAGGAAATGCTGCCGACGTGATCGATCGAGGCACTACGGTGATCGGACACGACGTGTGGATTGGGCTCGGCGCTACTGTCCTCTCTGGCGCTAGCGTCGGACATGGGGCGGTTGTCGGAACCAGGAGTGTGGTCAGCAAGTGCGTGCCTCCGTACGCTGTTGTGGTCGGCAACCCGGCGCAGGTCGTTCATTATCGCTTTGATGCCGAAACGCGCCGCCGCCTCCTGGCGCTTTGCTGGTGGTCCTGGGGGGACGACGAGATCGAGGCGCTCAAGTCCTGGTTCATGGCTGATGTCAAATCGTTCCTCGACGAGGCGGAGCGCATACATGGGATATGTGGCGAGGACGATTTGGTTCGTTTGCTGCGCGAAGCTCCCTCGGAGCTCGTGACCCCGCACCGCCGCCAACCCCATGATGTCTCCCTAGAGTCTCGCGGTAGGTTGGCTCGCCTATCGCGCCTTCGTCTGTGGTGACGTTCGCTCGGTGACCTCGAGTAGGCCTGAACCACCGTCAAAGTTGTCGGAGCTCTCGTGAAGATCGCTCACGCGCGTTCAAGCTCACATCGAGTTCCGCGACTTTGGAACTGAGCCGCTCTCCCGCTGCTCTCGCCGCACGTCGCGTTGTACTAATTGGTCAGAGGAGCTTGTCGAGCTTTGCAGCGGAACCGGTGAGAGGGTTCTAACCTCACCAGATGGCTTGCGAACGCTGACTCCGCCAAGTGCGTTCGCTCGACCCCTTGAACGCCAGCGAGTGCTAGTGCATGATCGTAGACGATCCGATCGGCCGCATTGCGCCGCTCGACTAGGGCGAGGGCCTCGGCGGTTAGGAGCTTCTCTTCTGGAGGCGGTGCTATCGGATCCTCAAGTTCTCCGGTGACGTTCAGCTTTTTCGGTTCGAGCCCCACGTTGAACAGCTGCGCGAGTCCTTGCCATGGGACGTCCCCCAGCTCTAACACGCTGACGAAACCCAGAGCGTCAAGCTGGGCGATCGCATCCGAGGCAATCGCGTCGACATCTTCCTCGGAGATGAAGTCGTCGCATGGGATACGCGGGTCACTGTCGAGGAGCATTCGGCACACCTGGTTGTCGGTGGCTGGAGCGACACGTGGCTCAGCCATGAACCGGTCAAGAGGCAAGAGCGCAAACTGCTGTGCTCTGTACGGCCGCATTGCGTCGAAGATGTTTGGGGTGCGCCAGTACAGATACAGCGACAAGGCCCGGGCGCGAGGCTCGCGCAGGATCGTCCCGATGGCTGACGCAGTAGTGATCTGGAGCAGTGTGTTCAGCGTGAAGTGGCCACTGACGGCTCGGTAACAGCGCAACGATTGCACCTCCTCATCAGTCGCTGCTATCAACTCCCGCGTGGACGGCTCCAAGAGCTCTAACTCGCGGAAGTCACAAAAGATCGAGGCGTCCATTCGGCGTGGGGCCAGCGAGTCCGGGGATAGGGCTGCCTCAAGCGCGGCGTGGAAGCTCGTTCCTCCGCTCTTTGGAACATGCATAAAGCACCTGGGAGCGTCGCCAGCGAGCTCTCCTAAGACGTTCTGGCTCATCTTGGCGTAGTGTGCCTGCACAGCTACAGCAAGCCGCAGAAGACGCGCGACTGCCTCTCGTCAATCGTGACCATTCGCAATCAATAGCATCGCGAACGTAAAGATCTATAAGACTGTTAGTTACGCGAATTGAGATCGGTGGAAACTATGCTCCGGAGAGCTCGGCTCTATACGATCGGCCACGATCCGGCAGGGGCCAATCGAGCGGCTTGTGGTCCTAGGTCTCAACGGATTCCGTAAGCAAGGTCAGCGGATTGAGATCAAGGCGAGCAACGATCCGCTCCACGCTTCTGAGCGTCAGGTTGCGCTCGCCCCGCTCGATGGCGCCCATGTAGGTTCGGTGGACGCCCAAGACGTCTGCGAACGTCTCTTGGCTCAGGCCACGTGCCTGCCGGTAGGCCCGCAGATTGCGCCCCACGGTTCGCTGAAGATCGCCTTCCACGCAGGGAAACGCTCCCGGCCCGCTACTTGACAGTCTACAGACTTATAAGTAGCGTGCTGGATCGTGGATGACAACAGTCTCGTGGCCATATGGGTAGCTCTCGCGTGCCGGCCTCGCAAGATCTGCGGTCAAGGATGGCCTTGATCTGTCGGCTGAGATCCGGCGACAGGTTATGCGCCGCTACGTTTGGGACTCGTCCTCCTGTGGCTGGAGTCCCTGGGCCAGCTCGGCCGAGTCGATGCCCAGCCCCGCTGCCAGCTTGAGCAGGTTGTGCAGGCTCAAGTTACGTCGTCCGCGCTCGACCTGCCCGAGGAATGTCCAGTGGACGCCGGCCTGATGGGCCAGGGCTTCCTGGTGTTAGGCGCCACCTTGTTTGAGTATGGCCGGGTGGGTTCGCGCCATTGTGGGTGAGGATGGGGTGGGCGTGGGGTCGTCGGGGTTGGTGTCGCGGTGTCGTTGGGGGTGAGTATGGGGTGAGCGCGGGCGCTTACCGGGGGTGTCAGGCTGCGCGTGTTCGTATACACGCGAGGGTCCTCCCGGCCGGCCGTCCGTTCGTGAGTGTTCGTAAAGCCGGGAGGACGCCTCTTGATGCCGGAGGTGGCACCCGTGCTTATGGTAGAGATAGACGTGCCTGGGGTCGAAGGAGACCTGCGGGCTGGGTTGTTGTGTTGTCCGTCGTGTGCTGGGGCGTTGGCGCCGTGGGGGTAGGCGCGGCGGCGGTGTGTGCGCTCTGTGGAGCGGGGTGCGCTTCTGGCGTTGCGTCCGCGGCGGGCGCGGTTCGGCTCTACTGGCGGATCGGCACGGAGATCCTCGTGCGTCAGGAGCGCGATGGGTGGGGCGGCAAGGTGATCGACCGGCTGGCGAGCGACTTGCGGACAGAGTTCCCCGAGATGAGAGGCCTGTCAGTCAGGAATCTCGAATACATGCGCCAGTTCGCAGCCTCCTGGCCGGAGAGCCAAATTCCGCCACAGCCCGTGGCGCAATTGCCCTGGGGCCACATTCGGTGCCTGCTCGACAAGGCCGACGATCGTGCCGCTCGCCTGTGGTATGCCCAAAGCGCTGTCGAGCAAGCCTGGTCACGCAAGGTGCTCGAACATCACATCGCGACCGGACGCTACGAGCGGGAGGGCAAGGCGCTGACGAACTTCGCAAAGGTGCTACCCGACTCGGAGAGCGAGCTGGTACAGCAGATCGTCCACGAGGACTACAACTTCGAGTTCCTCGGGCTCACAGAGAACGTTCACGAGCGCCGGCTCGAGCGCTCCCTGGTTGCCGAGATCGAGCGCTTCATGATCCCATCCGAGGACGGCGGCTTGGAAGAATTACGCGAGTTCGCCCCAAGCTGGCTGCGCAACTCAGCGATCACGCCATCACGGTCAGCGACCACGGCACGCAACTCGACCACGAGCGCCTCCAACTCCGCGACCCGTGCCCCCAGATCTGCGCTGCCCGACCGCACCACACGACGCCTTGAACGTGCCATCGCTGCAAGATTCCCTGCACAGAGACCGAACCCTGCACGCGCCGCGCGCCACCTGCGAGCCCCACAACAAGACCGAGACGTGAATAGTTACGTTTTCGCCAGAGCCCGGGTCGTCCCTGCCAGATATGTTGGTTATTTGCTTCGCTCTGCAGGCGGGTGAAGGATACCGTCTCGATCACTTCGTCTACCGAAGCGATCGGTCTGATTCCACTGTGCCCAACGATGCGCTGTAACTCGTGGGCGGGATCTTCGACCAGATCCTCAAAGCGAACGGGGATTATGCCAGGCCGACTCGACCATTCCGAAGAGATTTCTATGAGCGCCTTTGCCCGCGGTGCGGTCGCGTAGTCTACAAATCGCTCAGAGCATGGCTCGGTATCGAGAATTAAGCGCTCGTCGCCGTGAGCGCCGTCGAGCCAGCGCGCCGTCTGGGGCTCATACCTGGCGAAGTGAAGGATCGAGATGAGTATGTCCAGCGGGTGACGCACCGGTACCACGACGTGGTAACCATGGTCCTCGAGCTGTGCGGTGAACGAGGGAGTCACCGGCCAATGCACCTGGATCACGGAATGCGCCGGCAAACCATGCCAGTCGAGTTCCTCCGGAACATGAGCGGCCCGTTCCTCCAGCCCGAATAGTGGGGCGAGCATCCGTCGTAGCCACGTGTTTCCCGATCTCGGCGAGCTGACCAGTGCGAGTCGTGCACGGCCGGAATTCACCCTGGTGTCAGTGGCGTTCCCGTAACGTATGGGCCGTTTTCACGCCCTCATAACATAGCATCGCGCGCGACGGACAAAGTAAGAATCGTCTGATAATTCAGTAATTCAATTTTAGTTACTTACGGGCACGCTGCTCTATGGCAGGTGACGACAATTATCAGGCGGCTGCAAGGGTCGGCTCGGCGAACAGCTCGTCAGCCGAGACGAGCCGTACTCCGTCGCGCTCGGCGCGCTCCACGAGGCGCTTGTGGAAGTCTCGTGCGAAGACATATGGCGCCGCGGAACCCGCACCGCGGATCTGGCCGCGGAGTTCGAGCAGGCGGTCGAGGTCATGTGTGTCGGCTTTCCTCGACCACTTGCACGACCCCACGGCGACGATGCCCTTCTGTCCGCCGCGCGCGACGAGGTCCACCTCCACGTCGTGCGTGCGTGTCCAGTAGGCGCCGATCTCCTCAGCGCCGGCCAGCTGAGGATCGGAGCTGTAGCGTCCGGCCCAGTCACGGCAGACCTGCTCGAAGATGCCGCCCATGTGGTTGTCGATGTCGGCGAGGATCGCATCACAGGTCTCCTCAACTCTGCCCCGCTGCAGACGTGAGCGGTTTGGGTAGACATAGCGGAACCAGAAACGGAAGAAGGGGTCGGTAACCGACCAGCCCGGTGAGCCGTTGCCACCGATGGGACGGCGCTCGTCGATGTAGCGCAGCTTTGCCAAGCGGTCGAGACGGCCCGTCAGCAGCTGCCCCGAGGAGATCTTCGACTGCTGCAGGATCTCGTTGAAATGTGTCGCGCCGCGTGCGATCGCACGCAGGACCTCGTAGTAGTTACCCGGCTCCCGGATCGCGCTCTCGCCCCTGATCAGCTGCAGCGGCTCCTCGAACAGCGGCTCGTCCTTGGTCAAGATCCTGCGCTTGAGGGTCTCGCGAAGTGAGGCCTGCCCAGCCCAGACCTGGTACTGCGCCGTTCCCCCCAGGACCCCATATCGCAGCAGCTTCTGTGTGGCGTCAGTGCGCTCAGACGCGAACAGCGCCGCATCGCGATAGTCGAACGGCTGCAGAAACGGCCTGTATCCAGCACGACCGAACATCGGCCTGTCGCTCTCCAGGAGCCCCTCCATCATCGTCAGCGCGCTGCCGCTGAGGACGAGTGTGATCGGGATACGCGCCCGCTCCCACCGGTCGAAATGACGCATGATGATCGAGTCCAGCAGGGGTTCGGCCAGCAGCATCCACTGAAACTCGTCGAGCACCACCACGAGCGGCTGTTGCCGGGCCTGCTCGTCGAGTGAGCCGAGCGCCTCGTTCCAGTCGCCGAAGGCGATCGGGGCGTTCACGAGCCGTCCCAGCTCGGCCGCCAGCAGGTCCAGGTGCCCGCGCGCCTCGCCCTCGTCGGCTTGGAAGTAGACGAGACGATGCTCGGCGTAGGCGCGGTCCAGCAGGTAGCTCTTGCCGACACGACGGCGCCCTCGCATCACGACGAGCTGAGGCGCTTCCGCCGCAGCGGCGCGTAGCCGCTCGAGCTCCTCTGTGCGATCAATCACCTTTCCAGAGTAGCAAAGTTATGGTTTGCAAACTTATAGCTTTGCAACTTACGATCCCGGAAACGTTCACGCTGATGCCTCGGGGTCAGCAGATTCGGATATCGTCTGGCGGGCTTTCGTTGCGACCGGCAAAGAGATCCTGCCCATGAGCTCGGTCGCCGGCGAGATAGCCCTCGCGGGCGCCACTCGAGGACCTTACCGAAAGTTATAGGACCTCACAGGAATCTGTGATGTGCGGTAACTTTCTGTGATGGCGAAGAATCCTTATCGTCCCGGTGTCGGCACGCGGCCGCCCTATCTGGCTGGTCGTGAGCAGCAGATCCACAGGTTTCGGCGGCTTTTGGAGGACTATCCGGAGAAGCGGCGCAACCTGCGGGTCACCGGGCTGCGGGGTGTCGGCAAGACGGTGCTGCTCAAGGAGTACGAGCGGATCGCCAGGCGCCACGATTGGGTCGTTGTCCGCCGCGACTGGAGCAGCAGGCTTTGCGATGAGGCTGACTTCGCGACCGCGATCGCTGACTATCTGCGGGAGGCGGTCGAGGCGCTGAGCGTCAAGGCGAAGCTCAAGAACCGTGCCACCGCGGCGATGAAGGCGATCGGCCAGATCCAGGTGCAGCTCCCCGAGGGCGTGACCGTGTCGGTGGGGACCGGTGGTGAGCGGCCCGTCTCCTCTGTGCTGGAGGACCGGCTGCGGGTGGCGCTTGCGCGCGTCGGGGAGATCGCCCGGGCTCAGGACCGTGGGGTCGCGCTGCTCTTTGACGAGGCGCACAGCGTGTATGACCGCGAGGGGAAGCATCAGTTCCCGCTCGGGGCGCTGCTCTCGGCGCTCGCGGCTGTCCAGGACGACGATGAGCATCCCTCGCCGGTGATGCTCGCGCTTTGTGGCCTGCCCTCGCTGACGGGCAACATCCACGCGGCTCGCAGCAACGCCGAGCGTCTGTTCCGCGCCGAGGAGATCGCCAACCTCTCGCTCGAGCCGCAGTCGCCTGAGGAGCTCAGCGCGGCCGCGCAGGCGCTGGTGCGTCCCGCCTGCGACATCGCCTACGCGCCCGGGATGGCCGAGCGGATCGCACGCGACGTCGACGGCTACCCGTACTTCATTCAGTGGTTCGGCGAGGCGCTGTGGGACGCGGCCGACCTGGAGGACACCACCACGATCACGGCGGAGCTCTACGAGCGCGAGCGCAGCGCCATTCAACGAAGCCTCGACGAGGAGTTCTTCGAGCCACGCTACCGCGACGCCCGGCAGGCGGATCAGGGCACCCTGCGGGTCGCCGCCTCGCTCGGTGGCGAGCGCTTCACAAAGGCAGATCTCGACACGGCCACCAGCCGCTCGACCGGTGCGCTCGCCCAGAGCCTCATACGGCTGATCGCCGACAATCTCGTCTACCGCGACGATCACGGCGTCTACGCCTACACCGCCCCGATGTTCGGCGACTTCATGCGTCGCCGACACCAACGCCTCGACGAGGACCCCTAGCGCAGCCCCCGCACCCGCGTGCGAAACAGAACGAACACCGCCCGGAACCCATCCCGCCAGGTGATGTTCTTGCCCTCGTCGTACGTCCGCCCGTAGTAGGCGATCGGCATCTCGTAGATCCGCAGCTGGCGGCGGCAGATCTCACCGGTGATCTCCGGCTCGATCCCGAAGTGGTTCTCGGTCAGGTGCAGCTGCGCGAGGGCATCGCGGCGGAAGGCCTTGTAGCCCGTCTCCATGTCGGTGATCGTCGTGTTGTAGAGCAGGCCGGTGAGCAAAGACAGGAAACGATTGCCGACGAGGTGCCAGAACAGATAGGCGCGCTGCGGCCGCCCGCCCGACAGCCGCGAGCCGTAGACGACGTCGGCGATCTGGCGCTGGATCGGCTCGATCAGCGCCGGCACGTCGCCCGGGTCGTACTCCATGTCGGCGTCCTGGATCACCACGATCTCGCCCCGGCAGTGTGGGATCCCGCACCGCAAAGCCGAACCCTTGCCGCCGTTCGGCTTGCGCAGCAGGCGCACGGGCTCGCTGCCCTCCGCACGCGCGGCGCGTGCGGCGACGATCGAGGCCGTCGCGTCGGTCGAGCCGTCGTCGACGACGATCGCCTCGTAGTCGAGGCCGAGCGAGGCGATCCGGTCGAGCACCTTGGCGATCGTCCGCGCCTCGTTGTAGGCGGGGATGAGGAAGGTTATTTCCACGGGCGTGCGGCATCGTAGCCCACGGGTTGCGGATCCCGATCGTGAGCTGCCGGTAGTCTTCCCGCCCCGATGCAGATGATTGAGACGACCCTCCCCGGCCTGACGATCCTCGAGCCGAAGAGCTTCCCCGACGAGCGCGGCTTCTTCTGCGAGACCTACCGCCGCGAGTGGCACGCCGAGGCGGGGATCCCGGCGGCGCAAGAGTTCATCCAGGACAACCACTCGCGCTCGAGCTACGGCGTCGTGCGGGGCATGCACTTCCACATCGGCGCGGGCGTGGCGAAGCTCGTGCGCTGCGCGCGCGGAAAGATCGTCGACGTGAACGTCGACCTGCGCAAGGGCTCGCCGACGTACGGCAAGTGGGAGGGCGTCGAGCTCGATGACGTAACTATGCGCGTCCTGTACGTCCCGATCGGCTTCGCGCACGGTTTCTGCGTGCTGAGCGAGACCGCCGACGTGCTGTACAAGCAGACCGCCTACTACGACCCCGCGGTCGAGCGCGGGATCGCCTGGGACGACCCCGAGATCGGGATCGAGTGGCCGCTGCCCGTCGAGGAGCTGATCGTCTCCGCGCGCGACCGCGAGGCGCCGCTGCTGGCCGAGGTCGCGGCCGAGCTGCCGTTTCGCTACTGACCGCTCGATGGGCCAGGAGTGCGTTCCTAACCTAAGGAGCGCGTGGCTTCTGCCGATAGATCGAGTGCTTTGACTCTTCGCTCCACGCTTCGCGCCCTGACACGACCGTCGCTCGCACGCCCGTCGCTCGCCGCGCTGATCGCGGCCGGTCTGTTCGCCTGCTCGGCGGCCGGCACGACGGCGACGCTGCTCGCCGCGCCCGCGCCCGCGCAGGCCGCCGAAGCGGGCGTGAACCTGAACAGCCTCGAACCGGCGGCGGTCGCCCAGGCGACCGCGCTGGGTGTGCACTGGGTGCGCGTGTTCGCGCCCTGGCCCGACCTCGAACCGTCGCCGGGCGTGCGTTCGGCCTACTGGCTCGGCCAGTACGACCGCCTGCTGGACTCGCTGCCGAAGGGCACGCATGCGATCGTCGACTTCGTCGATACCCCATCTTGGGAGAGCGGCTCGTCCGCGCCGAACGCCCCGCCGAGCAATCCGGCGGACTACGCGAACATCCTGCACTTCCTCGCCGGGCAGTGGCAGGGCAAAGTCGCCGCGTATGAAATCTGGAACGAGGAGGACGCGCCGCTGTGGTGGGCCGGCGCCCCCAACCCGACGGCGTACACCCGTCTGCTGCAGGCCGCGTATCCGGCCGTGAAGTCGGCCGACCCGGCGGCGAAGGTCGTGCTCGGCGGGCTGACGGGCAACGACTACGACTTCCTCGAGGGCGTGTACAAGGCCGGCGGGAAGGGCTACTTCGAAGCGATCGGCGTGCACACGGATACCGCCTGCGACGTCAACTCGCCGTTGACGTTCCTGCGCGACAACGACGGGCAGATCGACGAAGACTCGTTCATCGGCTATAGAGAAGTGCACGCGACCGAGATCGCCAACGGCGACGACGTGCCGATCTGGATGACGGAGATGAGCTGGCGGACGACGAGCGCGGAGTGCAGCGAAGGCGCGTTCGCCGGGCAGAAGCCCGAGGGCGTGAGCGAAGCCGAGCAGGCGAAATATCTGACCGAGGCCTATCACTGCCTCGCGCAGGCCCCGTATGTGCAGCTCGGCCTGTGGTACCCGATCGAGGACGAAGGCGCGGTCGTGTCCGGCCTGGAGCGCGCGAACCGCTCGCACAAGCCCTCGTACGCGGCGATGCGCGCCTATGTCAAGCACGGCGACCGCATGAGGGGCGGCTGCGGAGATTTCAGCGGGCCGAAGGTCGAGGTCGAGACCCCGTCGAGCGGCGACCGCTACAGCGGCCATCTGTGGATCAGGGTGAGGGCGACCGACAGCGTCGGCATCGAGAGCATCCGTCTGCTGTATGACGGCCATTCGATCCGCAACTTCGACCCGTTCGTGGAAGGGAAGGGTTACCCGACGAACGGTGCTCGCGCAGATCCATTGGATGGGCGCGAGGCACATTTCTTTCGGCCACCATACGCTCGAGATCCTCGCGTACGACAAGCTGAAAAACGTGACGCGCAAGGATGTGACGATCGTGCACCTGCCCGAAGGCTCACACCACCACGGGTAGGCCTACGATCCTCGGGTGAGCCCCCGCCGCCCGATCCTCGCCGCCGCCCTCGTGGCGCTTGGCCTCGCCCTCGTGTCTCTGGCTTCCTCGGCCGGGTTTCGCATCGCCTCGGCCGGTGCTCTAACCCCCGAGGACGAACCGGCGACGAGCTATGTCGATGGGATCTCCGACCAGAGCCTCCCGGCGTGGGACGGGAATTTCGCGGAGAGCTGGTTCGCGGGCCTGTTCGACGACGCCTGGGTGCACGGCCCCGATGCTCACATCGCTTTTGCGCGGTATGTGGTGCAGTGGAACGTGATGGACGGTGATTACAAGAGGTATCTGCGCGAATTCGAAGCGTGGCTCGATGACGTGGAGAGTATGAGTCTTAAACCGATGATCGCGTTGACTAGTTACGATGGTCTGCTTCCAGGCTCACAGAGGGAATATCGAAACGAGCTGGTGGAGATCTTGGGTCGTGCGCGCGCGCTCGGCGAGCCGATCGGCTGGGTGGAGGCGTGGAACGAGCCGAACGGCCAGGGAGGTGAGCCGGCGGCAAACGCCGCCGCTTTCACGAACGCGGCATCGGCGACCTGCGCAGGAGAATTCAGCTGCACGGTGATCGCGGGCGATTTCGAGGACTCGCCGGGCGTTGCGGCCTACGAGGACGAATACGTGAGCGACCTGAACACCGCCCCCACAAACTGGGGCGTGCACCCCTATTACTCGGTGGGACAGGAAAGCGAAGCCCCGCTGAGGACCGTCCGCGAACACCTCCCGAACGCGGGCGCGGGCGAGCGGATCTGGTTCACGGAGGTCGCCGCGAGGAAGTGCACGGACTTCGACGGCGACCTGATCGAAAACGGCGAAGCGGGCCAGGCGCGGCAAGCGGACTGGCTGGTGAACACGTTGATCAGGAACGCGCGCCCGGTGCACGTCTTCTACTACGAGCTCCTCCTGCGCGAAGGCCGCGAGCCCTCATGCGCAACCGAAGGCAGCGACAGCGCCCTCTATGTCCCGAGCGGCGACCCCGCCGAGCCCGACCGCCCGCGCCCGGCGGCGGCCTACATCTGGGGAGACGCCGCCGGGGGCGCGCCGGGCGAACCGCGCGAACAGGGCGAGGCCTTCCTGGCGAACATCGCCGCGGCGACGCTCACCGGCGGCGCGGCGTTCTAGAAAGGCCAGTCCCGGAGGCGCAGCTCGCACGGCCCGCCCTCGACCGCGACCGCCGCGTAGCCGTCAGGGCCGATGTCGAGCGTGGCCGTCCATAAGTCCGTCTGCGCCAAGTCCCCCGGCCGCGTCGAGTCCCCCGGCCGCGTCGAGTCCCCCGGCGGCGCGAAGAGCCCGAGCCCGCGGCACTTCACCGCCGCCTCGTGAGCAACCCAGGCGCTCATGAACTCCCGCTCGCGCGTGCGGGGATCGAGCTCGGCCAGGCGCGCGGCCTGCGTGCGGCCGAGCACGCGTGCGGCGAGCGCCGGCTCGTCGAGGACCCGGCGGCCCGCGACCTCCATGTCGATCCCGACCTCGCGTCCGGCGCGTCACCGCGACGAGCGCGAGCCCGCCCGAGTGGGACAGGTTGAAGCGCAGATCCTCCCCCGCGTCCGTTCCCTCGCGGGCCAGCGCCGGCTTGCCGTGCGGGCCGAGCACGAAGCGCAGCTCGCGCGGGTCGCGATCGAGGTAGCGCCCGAGCAGCGCTCGCAGCACGCCTCGCGAGCGAGTCCACAGGGTGCGGTTGCGCCCGCGCAGAATCCGGTCCGCGCGTGAGCGCTCGCCCGCGCAGAGCAGATCATCGAGCCCGTCCTCGACCGCCGCGAGATCGACCTTCCATGCATCGATCGTCGCCCGCGCTCGCTCGCACGTGGGGCGGGCCCGGTGACCAGGATCGGAGCCGAGCGTCCACGCCGCGCATTATCCGGCCCTCCACCCGGTCGCGCGCGACTTGGCATCCTGTAGGGCGATGAGCGGCAGACTGGAGCGCCTGCGCGAGCGCACGAACGGCTACACCCTCACCCCCGAGCAGTACCTGCGCGTCGCCTAGGTGGCGCTGGGCGCGCTGACGCTGATCGTGCTGACCGGCGCCGCGGTGCGCCTGACCGGCTCGGGCCTCGGCTGCCCGACCTGGCCGAAGTGCTACGGCAACGTCTACCCGCCGCTGAGAACGCACGCGCTGATCGAGTTCTCCAACCGCATGATCACGGTCCCGGTCTCGATCGCCGCCGGCCTGGCGTGGCTGGGCGCGCTGCGCCGGCGCCCGTACCGCCGCGAGCTGATGTGGCTGGGCGCGCTGCTGCCGCTGGGCGTGGTCGCGCAGGCGGTGCTCGGCGGCTTGACCGTGAAAGGCCAGCTCGACTACGGCTGGGTGATGGGCCACTTCGCGCTGTCGATGCTGATCCTCGTCGCCGCGGTCGTGCTCGTCTGGCGCGCCGCGCACGAGCCGGAGCCTGGGGCCGAGGCCGAGGCCGAGCGAGGACGAGTCCGGCGAGCAACTGGTCCGCGGCGGCGACCCGGCCGGCGCGGCCTACGATCCCCGGCAGAGCGGCGCCGAAACCGCCGCGCCGGCCGCGAGCGCCGCGCCGGGCCGCCTCGACCGCAGGCTCGTGCTGGCGTCGCGCACGCTCGTCGGCCTCGCGGCGCTGACGATCGTCGCGGGCACCGCCGCCACGGCCGCCGGCCCGCACGCGGGCGGCTCGCCGGGGCAGAAGATCAACCGCATGGACTTCGACGGGCGCGGGACGATGGACTTCGTGATCCACCGCCACGCCGAGATCGCGTTCGTCTTCAGCCTCGCGGCCGTCGCCGTGTGGTTTCTCGCGCGCCGCCTCGCGGCGCCGCGGAGGATCAGGCGCCCGCTGACGGTGCTCTGCGTGCTGCTGGCGCTGCAGGGCGTGGTGGGGCTGGATCAGTACGAGACGCACCTCCCGACCGAGCTGGTCTGGGTGCACGTCGGCCTCGCCTCGCTTACATGGCTGTCGGTCCTCTGGGCGGCCTGCGCGGCCGGCCGCCTGGCGCCCCGCGCGGAGCCCGCGGCCGAGCATCGCGTCGCGCCCCCGGCGCGCGTCTCCGCCTGAGCGCTCCGGAGTCCGCGGGAATCGGGCTGGGCGCATCGCGCGCTCGGGCGCGCCGGCACGGGCGCGTGCGACCCGGGTCTGGCGGGCTTCGCGCCCGAAGTTCCCCGGAAATTAGGGCTTCTATCGGCGGTAGATCGGGCCGTTGGGCGGGCAATCGTCCTAACTAGCGGTTAGCCTGCGGGAAGAACGACACTCGAGAAGGGAGTGCCATGACCAAGAACGAGCTAGCTGAGCAGGTCGCATCGAGTACTGGACTGGCTGCCAGTCAGGCCCGCGAGGCTCTGGAGGCGGCGATCGAGACGATCGCCAAGGAGCTGGAGGCCGGGGGCGAGGTTGCGCTCGCCGGCTTTGGGAAGTTCAGCGTCAGCCAGCGCGCAGCACGGCAGGGACGTAACCCGTCGACCGGCGAGACGATCAACATCGCGGCCAGCAAGGCGGCGAAGTTCTCGGCGGCGAGCGCGCTGAAGAAGCGCCTCAACTAGATCGCACCCGCGCGTTGTTTCCCGGTGTCACCGGCCCGTCTCGGGCCGGTGCGCACTGGGCCCGCGGTCGCGACCGCACCACGACCGGCGTGGGTCTGCGGTCACGGCGGAGGATCGATAGGATGCCGCCAGCACATGACGCTCGCACCGCAGACAGACCGTCGCCCGACCCAGACCGCTGACGGAGGAACCCGATGAGCAACGCACCCGGCTGGGGCTCCTGGAGCCTCAACCCGATCGTGATCCTCGCGCTGCTCGGCGCGGGCTACGTCTACTGGCGCATGTACACGCGCGCCGCCGCCCGCTCGAACAAGGGCCCCGGCATCGGCCATTGGCTGCCCTACATGTGCGGCCTGGTGACGATCGCGATCGCGCTGCTCTCGCCGCTGGACCCGATCGGCGACGAATACCTGCTCTCGGCGCACATGATGCAGCACGTGCTCCTCTCCGACATCGCGCCCGCGCTGCTCGTGCTCGGCCTGCGCTCGCCCGTCCTGCCGCTCGGCCTCTCGCGCCGCGCGCTGATGGCGGTCGCGCCGGGACGCCCCTCCGGCCGCTGGCTCGCGCGGCTGACCTCGCCGTGGGTCGCGATCCCGCTGTGGGTGCTCGCCACCTGGGTCTGGGCGATCCCGAGCATCTTCGACTACGCCGCCCAGCACCCCGTCGTCCACGCCTTCGAGCACGCCACGCTCTTCTACACCGGCCTCGCGATGTGGTGGCTGATCATCGACCCGCTTCCCCGCGCGCGCCTGCGCCCCAACGGCGAGCGCCTCGCGCTGCTCGGCTTCACCCGCCTGGCCAGCGCCTGCGTGTGCCTGCCGCTGACGTGGCTGTCGGCGACCGAGTACCCCCTCTACGCGAGCGCCCCCCGCGCCTACGGCCTCTCGGCGATCAACGACCAGCACCTCGCCGGCGCGGCGATGTGCTTCGCCGAGTTCCTCGTCTTCGGCATCGCCTTCGCCGCCGTCTTCATCACGATGCTCGGCCGCGACGACTCCCGGGTGACCCTGGCGGAGTACGCGGCGAGCCACGAAGCCGGCGCATCTCGGCGTCCTCATTCGCTCGTGTGCAGAGCACACGTCGCACCCTGCGTCCTTGACCTGCTTGGCTCTCGTGGCTCATCATGCCTCACGCTCGCGTCCCTCACGCTCACGTCCGAGCGCGTTCGGGTAGAGAGCCGTCGTTATCGCCGATCCGAGATGATCGGTCGCACCCTGCGCGACGAGGTGGGGGTCCTATCCCTTAACCAGTAGCGGCCTGACATCTCTGCCAGGCCGCTCGCGACGCCTACTTTTATCCGTGCTTCTCAGCCGCAGCCGGTGTTGTTGCCACACGATGAGCACGTGTAGCAGGACCCCGTGCGCTGCATCATGCCTCCGCACTGGCTGCAGGCGGGGCCGAGGTCGAGGCCCTGGAGGCGGGCCGGGACGACCGGGGGCGTGTCCGTGAGCGCGGCCGTCGGGGCGCTGGAGCCGCCGCCGTTGCCGCCGGACGATGCCTTGGGCGAGCTCGAGTTCGAGCCGTTGGGAGCGCCGTCGGGTGCATCGGCGCCGTCGCCGGCGGGCCCGGCGGTGTCGGAGGCGGTGACCGACTGGGCCGTGTCCTGGGAGGCCGCGCGGGCGCGGACGGCGGGGGTGAGGATGCCGAGCTCCTCCTGGACGTCGGTGTCGAGGAAGCGCGAGGCGAGCCAGCGCATGATGTAGTCGGGCATCGACTTCGCGAAGGGGATCTCCGGGTTGGAGGTGATCCCCTCGGGGTCGAAGCGCATGTAGCAGAACTTCTGCACGAGGGTCTCGAGCGGCACCCCGTACTGGAGCGCGATCGAGATCGCGGTGGCGTAGGAGTTCATCATCCCGCGCAGCGTCGAGCCCTCCTTGCCGATGTCGGTCAGGAAGATCTCGCCGACCGAGCCGTCCTCGTACATGCCCGCGGTGATGTAGCCCTCGTGGCCGCCGATCGAGAACTTGTGCGTGATCGACTGGCGCTCGCGCGGCATCCGCTTGCGGCGTGGGACCGGCCTCTTTCAGCGCCTTCCCCACGGCCGCCTCGACGATCGCGTCGATCTCCGCCTGGTTGGCCGGAGTGCCGTCGGCGCCGGCCGTCGCGTCCTGGCCCTGCTGCGCGTCGGTGCGGAGCGCCTGCGCGGTCTTCGAGCCGTCGCGGTAGATCGCGAGCGCCTTCACGCCGAGGTGCCAGGCCTGCGTGTAGGCGTCGGCGATGTCCTCGACCGTCGACTCCTGGGGCATGTTGACGGTCTTCGAGATCGCGCCCGAGATGAACGGCTGCACGGCGCCCATCATCTTCAGGTGGCCCATGTGCGTGATCGCGCGCTCGCCGACGGCGACGTCGAACACCGGCAGGTGCTCCTCGGCGAGCCCGGGAGCGCCGACGATCGTGCCGTGCTCGGCCAGGTGCGCCTCGATCTGCTCGACCTGCTGCTCGGAGTAGCCGAGCGTCTGCAGCGCCAGCGGCACCGTTTTGTTGACGATCGTCATCTGCCCGCCGCCGACGAGCTCCTTGAACTTGACGAGCGAGAAGTCGGGCTCGACGCCGGTCGTGTCGCAGTCCATCAGGAACGAGATCGTGCCCGTCGGCGCGAGCACCGTCGCCTGCGCGTTGCGGTAGCCGTGTCGCTCGCCGAGCTCGACCGCCTCGTCCCACGAGCGCCGCGCCGCCGCGAGCAGCTGCTCGTCGGCGCAGGTCGAGTCGGGGATCGCGTAGGAGGCGTCGCGGTGCATCGCCATCACGCCGTTGTGCGCCTCGCGGTTGACCTCGTAGTGCTCGTAGGGACCGAGCGCCGCCGCGACCTCGGCCGAGCGGCGGTAGGCGCGGCCGGTCATCAGCGCCGTGATCGCCGCCGCGGTGCCGCGCCCGGCGTCGGAGTCATAGGGCATCCCGTCGCTCATCAGGTAGGCGCCGAGGTTCGCGTAGCCGAGCCCCAGCTGGCGGAAGGCACGCGCGTTGACGCCGATCTCCTCGGTCGGGTAGGAGGAGGGCGAGACGACGATCTCCTGCGCGAGCAGCATCACGTCGACGACGTGCTCGAAGGTCTCGGTGTCGAGCGTGCCGTCGGCGCGGCGGAACTTCATCAGGTTGATCGACGCGAGGTTGCAGGCCGAGTTGTCGACGTGCATGTACTCGCTGCACGGGTTCGAGGCGTTGATCCGCCCGCTGTTCGGCGAGGTGTGCCACTGGTTGATCGTCGTGTCGTACTGCACGCCCGGGTCGGCGCAGCGCCAGGCGGCCTCGGCGATTTCGCGCATCAGCTCGCGCGCGGGGATCGGCTCGCCGACGGGCTCGCCGGTGGCGCGGGCGGTCAGGTGCCAGTCCTCGCCGCGCTCGCACGCGCGCATGAACTCGTCGGTGATGCGCACCGAGTTGTTCGCGTTCTGGTACTGGATCGACTTGAAGCCGTCGCCGTCGATCGACATGTCAAAGCCGGCGTCGCGCAGCGCTTCGGCCTTGTCCTCCTCCTTGGCCTTGCACCAGATGAACTCGCGGATGTCCGGGTGGTCGACGTCGAGCACGACCATCTTCGCCGCGCGGCGCGTCTTGCCGCCGGACTTGATCGTGCCGGCCCACGAGTCGGCGCCGCGCATGAAGGAGACGGGGCCCGAGGCGGTGCCGCCCTTGGCCAGCGGCTCCATCGAGCCGCGGATGTTCGAGAGGTTGATCCCCGAGCCCGAGCCGCCGCGGAAGATCATCCCCTCCTTCGTGTTCCAGTCGAGGATCGACTCCATCGTGTCCTCGACGGAGAGGATGAAGCAGTTGTGAACCGTCACGTTGTTGGAGAGGTACTCGCCCGATTCCGTCTGGATGTCGTAGACCTCCATCTCTCCGAGGTCATCGATCGCGACGATCTCCTCCTCGCGTAGATCCGGGCAGCGCTTCGGGTTGCGCAGCTCGAGCGAGCGCAGGAGCTTGTCCGACTTCTCTGCTCCGACAAAGCCGATGAGCTCGGCGAAGCGGGCGCGCTCGGATCCAAGCGAGATCGAGAGCTCGTGCATGTCGTGGCGGTTCTCGCGCGTCTCCTGCTTGCGCGTCCGCCGCGAGTAGATGCCGAGCACTCCCAGCAGGATCTGAACATCCTCACTCCAGCGCTCGCCGATGACGGCAAAGCCGATGCGACCGCTCTCGTAGCGATCGCGGCTAACCGTCACATACCCGTCTGCCTGGAAGAGGCTGCGCAGGTAGGCCACGATCTCGTCGTGCGAAGCGGTGAAGAGCTGTGAGGGCACCCGCATCTCAGTGCCGCGTGCCAGCAGTCCCCAGCGCTCGACGAAGTCGCGAAGCACCTCACCGTAGAGGCGGATGCGACGGACTCGCACGTGCTGGGTGTCTGCCTCGCGGACCTTGCGGTGCACCGCCGGCAAAGCGACATCGAGGTTTCGCATGACCCAGTCGTACTCATCGTCCGTCGCGACCTGAAACTCGATCGTCAGCGAGCTATTGGTGCCCTCGTACTGCCCGACGAAGCCATCTGCCTGCAGCCACCCTGCCAGAGCGGCCTCGGCGACGTCGACCTGATCGGCTTCCGTGAGGTTCTCCAGCAGCGCCTCCGCGCTACCGGCGCCGACTGCTACGCGCACCGGGTCGGAAACCTTCGCACGGTGGGGGTGCAGGTGCATGCGCATTCCCACCTCCAGCTGATCCATCCGCAGCCACGCCGGTGTCATGCGGCGCTCGGCGACCGCCTTGACGACATGGTCGGGTGTCGCTTCGATGAAGCTTCCGTTGCGCAGGCGGGCGCGAAGGACGCGCTTGCGTCCATTCGCCTTGGTCGCGACGATCCGGGTCACGCCGGCCGAGTCGTAGACCTCGCGACCGACTTCGTCTCCCTCGACCAGCTCTCCCATCGGGACCATGCCCTGGGGTGTCGAGATCAGTGCGTGGTAAGGCTGGCAGGCCGAGCACTGCGGGGACTCCTCGAAGCCGACGTTGAACCAGACGGGCGAGTTGAACGCCGCCATCTGGTGCAGCAGGATGTGGGTCAGCTCGTCCTCGAAGGCGCGCGCGTCCTCGTCGCCGGCGAAGTAGCCGCGCTCGGCGCCCCAGCCGGCGATCGTGCCGGCCACGCGGGAGATCATCTGCTTGACCGAGCGCTCGCGCGCGGGGTTGCCGATCTGCCCGCGGAAGTACTTCTGGGCGACGATGTTCGTCGCGTTCTGCGACCAGCTCTTCGGGAACTCGACGTCGGTCTGCTCGAACGCGATCCGGTCGCCGTGGCCGATGCGCGCGTCGCGCGTCTCCCACTCGACGGCGTCGAACGGATGCTCGTGCTCGGTGCTGAGCAGGCGTCTGATCTGAAGCCCGGCTCCGGGCGTCGTCTCCTGGGTGGTCGTGGGGTGCGTGATCGGGTTCATCGGCCTGCCTCCTCTGCGCTGTGCCGGCGCGCGCGACGCCTACTCGAAGCTGTTGTCTGGGCCGTGCATCGTCCCGCGCCAGTCGGACGGAAAGAGACGACGCTAACCATTATTTTAGAAGGCGCGAGCCGCCGCCCGAGAACCCCCGCAACGTCCGCGAAATTCAGTGGCCGAGCCGCACCCAGTCGGCGAATTCGGCCCATGTGGCGCTGGCGCGAAAACCGGCCTCGGCGATCGCGTGGCGCAGGGAGAGCAGCCAGTGGGGCTCGAACGCGCGCCGCCGGGCGAGCGCCCAGGCGATGCAGGCGAGCACGAGCACGGCGGCGACGATGACGGCGGCGATCGCCGCCGTTGAAAGCGATTCGGAGTGCTTGAACGCGCGTGCGTAGACGCGCGCGCGTTCAACGTCGATTTGAAAGGCGAAGTCGCGTTGGAGGGCGTCGCCGTCGTGAGCGGCGTCGTGACGGTAGTGGGCGTTGTCGCGGCGGCCGGCGTGGTGGCGGTGGGGGGGGTTGTCGTGCCGGCCGGCGCTGTGGCGGTGCTGGCCGCGGTTGGATGCACCCGGGCCGACGCTGGGACCGGGAAGGTCGGTGTTGAGCTCGTGTCGGCGGCCATCTGCTCGTGCATGCTAATCGCCCGCGCGGGCCGCAGCGCTACAGCAGATCCTCGATCGCCGCGAGCGCGTCGCGCAGCACCTCCGCGGGCGCCTGTCCGGCGTCGAGCGTGCGGATCCGCGCCGGCTCCTCGCGCGCGAGCTCGTCGTAGGCGGCGGCGACCTGCGCGAAGAACCGCTCGTCCTCGCGCTCCAGCCGGTCGGGCTCGGTCGCCCGCTCGCGAGCGCGCTCGCGACCGAGTGCCGGGTCGATCCGCAGCAACAGCGTGCGGTCGGGGACGAGGCCGCCGGTGGCGAAGCGGTTGATCGCACCGACCTCCTCGACGCCCAGCTCGCGCCCGGCGCCCTGGTAGGCGAGCGAGGAGTCGACGAACCGGTCGAGCAGCACGAGCGTCCCCCGCGCGAGCAGCGGCGCGAGCAGCTCCTGCACGAGCTGTGCGCGCGCGGCCGCGTACAGCAGCGCCTCCGCGCGCGGCGCGACCGCCAGCGCGGGGTCCTTGACGAGCGCGCGAATCCGCTCGGACACGTCGACCCCGCCGGGCTCGCGCAGCAGCTCGACCGGATACCCGCCCGCCCCCCGCGCGGCGAGCACGCGCGCGAGCGCCTGGGCGAGCGTCGACTTGCCGGCGCCGTCGATGCCCTCGATCGTGATCAGCTTGCCGCGCGCCACGGCGGGGACGGTAGCGATCGTCGCCGCCGGAGGGTCGGTTCGGGGTACTCCAGGAGGCACGGTTTCCCCCGGCCGAGCATCCCGCCCCGGAGTGCACTCTAGGATGCTTTGAAGTGCCCACCACCGCCGATCCAGCCGATCTCGCGAAGACCCCAGAGCCGGCGGCGGCGCTGCCCGGCATCGACGCGCATCCCCACGCGCGCGCGGTGCTCGCGCCCGCCCTCCAACTCGACGGTGCGCCCTCGCACGCCTACCTCTTCCACGGGCCGGCCGGGGCCGGCAAGCGCGCGGTCGCGCGCGCGTTTGCGGCCGCGCTGCTCGCCGACGGCGCGCGCGACCCGGGCGCGGTCGCCGAGCGGGTCGCGCGCGGGACGCACCCCGACCTGACGTGGGTCACGCCGAGCGGCGCCGCCGAGATGCTCGTCGGCGACATCGAGGAGCCGGTCGTGGCCGCCGCGACGCGCACGCCGTTCGAATCGGCGCGGCGCGTGTTCGTGATCGAGGGGGCCGACACGATGAACGACCAGGCGGCGAACAGGATGCTGAAGACGCTCGAGGAGCCGCCGCCGTTCGTCCATCTCGTACTGCTGACGGACCGTCGCGAGGACGTGCTGCCGACGATCGCCTCGCGCTGTCAGGCGGTGCGCTTCGACCCGCTGCCCCCGGCGCTGATCGCCGAGCGCCTACTCGACAACGCCGTCCAGGGCATCGAGCCCGAGCGTGCGCGGGCGTGCGCGCGACTGGCGCTGGGCGACATGCGCCTGGCTGCGCGCCTGGCGAGCGAGGAGGGCGAGGCGCTGCGAGCCGGCGCCGAGGCCTTCGTGCGCTCGGCCCTGGGCGGCCGCACCGCCGAGCGGCGCTGGGTCGGGCTGCTCGAGGTCGCGAAGGGGGCCGGCGCGGCCGCGGGCGAGGCCGAGGAGGAGCGCCTGCGCGGGGAGCTCGAGCTGGTGCCGAGCAAGGAGCGCAAACGCTACGAGCGCGAAGGCGCGGACGCCCGCCGGCGGGCGGAGCGCCGCGCGCGCACGCAGGCGCTCGATCTGACGCTGCGCCTGGCCGAGCTGTGGCTGCGCGACGTGCTCTGCGTCGCCGAGGGCGCCCCCGAGTGCGTGTACGCGGTCGACCGCATCGACGAGCTGACGGCGGACGCGGGCGGGCGCGACGGCGTCGCCCTGCGCGCGGGCGTCGAGCTCGTGCAGGACACGCGCCTGCGCCTGGCCCTGAACGTGTCCGAGGAGCTCGCGCTGGAGGCTTTGAGCTACCGGCTCGAAGACCGGCTTCCAGATCAGGATGGCTTGGTCGAGTAACGACGCACGCCAGAGATTATTTATTTAAATGCTTAAAGGACTCGTCTCAGTCTGTTAGGCGACCGAGGTTTGGTTCCATGGAGTACAGGTCGAAGGCGAGAAATCGCGAGAACAGCCGGTTCTCGGGCCCGTGGAAGTCGGAGGATCCGGTGCTGAGCAGGTCGAGCTCCTCGCAGCGCCGGGCCAGCAGCGTCGTCTGCTCCTCGGTGTGGGTGACGTAGAAGGCCTCGACCCCGTCGATCCCGAGCGCGCGGAAGCGGTCGATCGTCGCGAGCACCTCATCGGGGTCGGGGATGTCCCAGAACGGATGCGCCCACACGACTACGCCGCCGGCCTCGTGGATCGCGTCGATCGCCTGCGCGACGGTGGGCGTCTCGCGCAGCCGGAAGGCGGGCTTGCCCTCGATCAGATAGCCGCGGATCAGCGAGCCGATGTCGTCGATCCGCTCCTCCCGCAGCCGCGCGGCGTTCGCGGGCGCGGTGAGCACCGCTTCGGCCAGGTGCGGGCGCCCGATCGGCCTGCCCGCGGCGATGCGCTCACGCAGCTGCGCCTCCGTCGAGCTCGAAGCCGACCTCCTCGAGCGCCGCGGCCATCCGCAGCGTGCGCTGCTCGCGGTCGGCGAGGAACTCGGCCAGCCGCGCGGCGAAGGCCGGGTCGGTGTGGTCGATGCCATAGCCAAGGATGTGCAGTTCGCGCGGCGTCTGCGCGTCGGCGTCGATCGCGGAGATCTCGACCGCGGGCACCACGCGCACGCCGTGGCGCTCGCCCGCGCGCAGCGCCTCGGCGACGCCGGCGACGGTGTCGTGGTCGCTCAGCGCGAGCAGCTGCACACCGGCGCGCGCGGCGCGCTCGACGACCTCGGCGGCCTCGAGCGCGCCGTCGGAGTGGGTCGAGTGCGACTGCAGGTCGAAGCGGATCATCGGCGTGGCCATCGCCGGAGCGTACGCGACCGGCGGCGGTCGCGGTGCTCGGGGGGTTGGCGCGGGTTGGCGCGGCGTGGGTCGCGACGCTCAGGGTTGGCGCGGGTGGGCGCTGGCGCGGGTCGCGGCGTGTTCAGGGCCGGACGTGCTCGTGCGCGGCGGAGCCGTTGCCCGGGGCCGCGATCAGCGTCGCGACCTGGCGTCCGAGCACCTCGCGCAGCGTCTGGACGGCGGCGTGGAAGCGCCGCGCCTTGCTGGGCAGCGTCCAGCCGCCGTCGTCGGGCGGGCCGTCCCCGTCGGGCTGCTCGCAGACTTCGAGCTGGGCGTAGGCCGCGTCGGTCTCGGCGGCGCGCTGGGAGGCCTCGATCCAGAGCACCTCGAGATAGGCGAGCGCGGCCCCGAGCTGATCCTCCGGGAGCCCGTCGCGCTGCTGGAGCTGGCGCAGGACGGGGCCGACCTCGAGGCTCAGCCAGCGTTGCTCGGCGTGGGCCCGCAGCAGCAGGCAGACGTCGGAGGGAGGGGATATTTCCTGATGATCTTGGGTCATGCAAGCATCCGTGCTCGGCCTTGGTTGACGTTGATCGCGGCCTTGGCTCGACGTGGGTCGACGTGGATCGGCGACCTGCTCTTGGCTTCGACGGGCCGCCGCGATCGCTTTAGGAGATCGGGAGAAGTTTCCACGCTTCTTAGGAGAACTTCGTGTCGGCGCCGGTTCCCCGTCTCCAGCTACGGACATTCGTTTAATTTGAACGGATAGCCTCATTCCGGGACTCCTCAAGGGGTAGGCTCGAATCGGCCGATGCAAGGAGAGAGATGCAGCTAGCCAGCTACGATTCGAGCTACGACCCGGCCGCCCGCGCGCCCGGCCAGCACGAGCGCACGACCGTGCGGCGGCTGCGCATGCGTACGCTCGTCGCGCTCGGGATCCTGGCCGTGGCGACTGCGATCCTCGGCCGCACCTTCGGGTTGCGCAACCTCGGCTTCCTCGGCTCGGAGATCGGGCTGCTGGTGGGCATGTTCGTGATCCTGCGCTACGTGCTGCCGCTCGTCGAGCGCCACGATCGCGGCGCCACGGGCGAGGAGCAGGTCGGCGGGCTGCTGGACGAGATGGCCGGCGAGGACTGGCACGTGATCCACGACGCGAGCCTCGGGCAGGGCAACGTCGACCACATCCTGATCGGGCCCGCGGGGGTGTTCACGGTCGAGACCAAGAGCCACCCCGGCCCGATCCGCGTGGCGGGCGTGCACGGCGCCACGCTGCGCCAGGCGCAGGCGCAGCGCAAGGCGATCGAACGCGTCACGAACGTCCCGGTCGAGCCGCTGATCGTGTTCAGCCGCGCGTGGGTCGACAAACCGCTCGCGCGGCGCAAGGGCGTGCGGGTCACGCCCGCGCGGATGCTGCCCGGCTACCTG
This sequence comes from uncultured Solirubrobacterales bacterium, assembly GCA_963789675.1. GTDB lineage: Bacteria > Actinomycetota > Thermoleophilia > Solirubrobacterales > Solirubrobacteraceae > Palsa-744. The sequence goes on from CAWBLR010000027.1 coordinate 32,900, forward strand.
GAGCGCCACCGGGTGACGCTCACGCCGGCGGAGGTCGACGCGCGCGCGCGACCGTGGCGGAGGCCCTGCGCGAGCACCGCGCCGCGACGCCGGGCGCGGACCGCTCGACGCGCCCGCTCCATCGCCGCTGGCAGGCGGCGAAGGCGCGCATCCGCGGCTGAGGAGAGAGCGAGCCGGCCGGGGCGAGGGGTAGCTTCTGGGAGGTGGAGGCATCGATCCAGACGACCGCTCCGCCGAGCCCCGAGGCGCTGCTCGAGCGCTTCGGGCTGGACACGTTCCGCCCCGGCCAGCGCGAGGCCGTGCAGGCGGCGCTCGACGGGCGCGACAGCCTCGTCGTGATGCCGACCGGCGGCGGCAAGTCGCTGTGCTACCAGCTGCCGGCGCTGGCGAGCGATTGGCTGCCCGGCCGCCCGCTGGTCGTGGTCGTGAGCCCGCTGATCGCGCTGATGGCCGACCAGTGGCGCCGGCTGCGCGAGACGGGCGTGAACGCGACGATGCTCGCCTCGGGAATGGAGGAGGGCCACAACCACCAGGCGCTCGCCGAGATCGCCGCGGGCGAGACGCAGCTCGTGCTGGCGGCGCCCGAGCGCTTCGCCTCGCGCGCCTTCCGCGAGGCGCTGGCGCAGCGCAAGATCGCGCTGTTCGTGGTCGACGAGGCGCACTGCGTGGCGGAGTGGGGCCACGACTTCCGGCCGGACTACCTGCGGTTGCACAGCGCGATCGAGTCGCTCGGCCGCCCGCCGGTGATGGCCGCGACCGCGACCGCGACCCCGCGCGTGGCCGAGGAGATCGCCGCGCGGCTGGGGCTGCGCGACTGGCTCTCGGTCCGCTCCGGGTTCGACCGGCCGAGCCTGGCGTTCGACGTCGTCAGCGTCGAAGGCAAGGGCGCGGTCGCGCGCAAGCGAGCGGCGCTGCTGCACGTGTTGGGAGGACAGTCCGCGCTGCCGGCGATCGTGTACTGCGGCACGCGCAAGGACACCGACGAGGTGGCGGCCCTGATCGCCGAGCGCGCGGGGGTCGAGACCGTGCGCTACCACGCGGGCATGAGCCCGGACGCGCGCCGCGCCAGCCAGCGGGCGTTCATGGAGGGGAGCGCCGAGGTCGTGGTGGCGACGAACGCGTTCGGGATGGGCGTCGACAAGGCCGACGTGCGGACGGTCGCGCACTGGGCGCTGCCGACGAGCCTCGAGGCCTACTACCAGGAGGCCGGCCGGGGAGGACGCGACGGGCGCCCGGCGCGGGCGCTGCTGCTCGCGGCGCGGATGGACCTGGGCCGGCTGATCAGGTTCATCACCGAGCGCGAGACGAGCGTCGAGGACGTCAAGCGCTACGTCGCCGGCCTGCGGCGCGGCGCGGAGGACGAGGTCGTCGCGATCGGCCCCGGCGAGCTGGGCGAGCGCGACCGGGTGCTGCTGTCGATCGCCGAGCGCGCGGGCGCGGTCGAGCTGGCGCCGGGCGCCGGCGGCGGGCTGCGGGTGCGGCTCACCGGCCAGGGCTCCCCGCGCAAGGCCTACCAGGCGATCAGGGCCGCGAAGGACCGCAGCTGGGAGGCCTACCGCTCGATCGAGCGCTACATGACCGGCGGCGAGCGCTGCCGCCGCCGGCAGATCCTCGACCACTTCGGCGACCCCCAGGAGGGCGCCCCCGAGGGCCGCTGCTGCGACGTCTGCGACCCCGACCCGGAGCTCGAGCGGGCACTGCAGGCAAGGCCCGTAGAGACACGCCGGGGACGCGCCCGCGCCGGGCGCGTCGGGGCCGGCGCGGTCGGCGCGGCGGACGGCAGGGCGGTGGGCAGCGGCGCAGGCTCGATCGCCGGCTTCGACGCCGGTGGCGGCGTGACGGGCTCGGCAGCCGAGGAGCCCGCCGAGCCGGTCGACGAAGGCGAGTTCGAAAAGCTGAAGGCGTGGCGCTGGGAGCGCGCCGAAGGCAAGCCCGCCTACACGGTCGCGGCGAACGCGGTGCTCGAGGAGGTGCTACGCCGGCGCCCGCGCAGCGCGGACGAGCTGATCGAGATCCGCGGCATCGGCCCGGCGTTCTGCGAGAAGCACGGCGAGTCGCTGCTGGCGGAGCTGGGCAAGCTCGATCGCGTCGGCGCCCTGGGCGCTGCGGGAGCGTCGTAGGACTCCCCGCCGCGGGCGGCGTCGCTAGCATCAGGCTGCGCGCCGACGTAGCTCAGCTGGTAGAGCACTTCACTCGTAATGAAGGGGTCCGGGGTTCGAGTCCCCGCGTCGGCTTCACGTGGGGGCCTCGGGGGCAGCCTGCTCCGCCCGAGGTTCAATGTTGGGTCTGGGGTTCGCTTGTTGTTTGTCGGGAGCTAGCCCCAATACCGTAAACTTAGGCGGCTAGGATGGTGATTGTGTCGTCGGTTGGCTGGGGCCAGTTGCGGTGCTCGGGTCGCTTGACGGGCCACTTGCTCATCTTGCGCTTGATCACGCGGGGGTTCTCGCGTCGGCGGCGTTCGGGTAGTGGTTCAGCGAGGATCTCGGCGATCGCGTGCTGATGGGCGGTAGCGATCGTCAGGGGGGGAAAGCCCCGGGTGGGTGCGGGTGCTGCGGCGGGCGGCGCGGAGGCCGCGGATGAACGACAATCGATGAGGGACGATGTCTGCTTGGAGCGCGGCGTCGTGCATCACGCGACGGATCGCGTAGTGGGTGGCAAGGTGACCGTAGGCCTCTTGGTAGACGCCGTCGGGTGCCTTGGAGCGAAGCACCACCCTGGGGCCGCGCTGGTGGGTCTTGAGCTCATCGAGTGCTGACTCCATCTCCCAGCGCTGCGGATACAGCGCGGCGAGCTCGCTCGCTGGACCCCGCTCAGGGTCGAGGATCGTAGTGATCAGCCGGTAGCTGCTCTCTTCGCCGAGCGCGGGATCCTCGAGTCGGTACTCAAGGACTCTCGCCGGCTGCCCGTTGCGTTTGGCTTCGCGGTCCTTGCGCGGGTAGATACTGGTCAGATACGAGCCGTCCGGGAGCGTCTGCTCGCGTGGCAGACAGACGTTGGACTTGACCCTCCACAGCAACTGTGCCCCTGTACTACGGGCTTTCTGGAAGCACTCAAAGCCGTAGAAGCCGCGGTCGGCCAGGCACAGCATCCCGTCCTTCAGTGAGTCCCACAGCCGATCAGCCAGTGCCTTCTCAGGCTCACGATAGGGACCGAGTGCCGCGTCGATGATCGCGTGCGTGCCAGACTCCGCCAGCGCCACCAAACGCAGTTGCGGGAACGCCCCGCCACCTTCTCGCCGCGACGAGCCCGGCCGCCCGAACTCCGTCTCGTTGTGCTCGGTATCGGCCACGTCCAAGCACGTGCCATCCAAGCTCATCAGCCGCAACCCGCGATAGAACGCCCCCCGCGTCGCGTCACTCGCCAACGGTCCCGCGACCGCACGAAACAAAAGCTCAAGCGGCTCCTGACCCAGCCGTTGACGCGCTTTATAGATCGCGACCTTGCTCGGCACCTCCCAAGACTCTCGCCAGCCCGAATCCCACGCCAGCCCCTCCACCAACTGACGCATCACCTCCTCATAAGACGAGTCAGCGAACAACGCCATCGCCAGCACGTAATACACGACCACACGCGCCGGCAACAACCGATGACGACGCTCCGTACGCCCCGCCTCAGCCACCACCCCATCCACCAACTCCGGCGGAAACACCCGCGTCAAAACCCCGACCGAGATGTGATCCGTCAAACGCGAATCCGATAGCGGCTTGAGCTGACCAGCCCGAGGCACACCGCCACAATACCCACCCCACCAGACACTAAGTTTACGGTATTGGAGCTAAAGCAGGTCGGAAACTTCGGCCGGCCATTAGGCCGCGCAGTCGGCCGGCCGGACGAAGTTCCGATCCTGCGCCGGTTCGAGTCCCCGCGTCGGCTTCCACGTGGGGGGTTCTCGGGGGGAGCCTGCTCCGCCCGAGGTTCAATGTTGGAAAGTTTGGGGCGCGGTACTTTCGTTGATCAACGGGCCTTTACCCCCACATCTTTCTAAAAGATATGCTTAAAAAGCTCCACTAAAGTCTTTTTATGACCATCATTTGCTAATCTTCAAAAATGTCGATGCGCCGGCTCCCACGGCTTTCCGAGATCCCCGACGAGGTGTCTCTGGAGGAGTTCTGGGCGTTGTTCGGCACGATGGAGTACGAGCAGCTCGACTTCAAGGAGTCAGCCAACCATCTCAGAGAGGTGATTCCTGCGATGGCGATGACGCTCGGCGGCATCGTCGTCTGCGGTGTCTCCGACGCACGACGAGTCATCGGCTGTCCGCTGGAGCAAAAGACGCTCGACAAGATCGCGCGAGCGGGGCATGAGGCGGGAGTCGATGTTCAGGCTCGCGCGCTCGCGGTCAACGGAGCGGAGCTGGCGATAGTCGCCATCCCAGAGGTGCGCGATCGCATCGTGACGACCACAGATGGACGCTTGCTCCGCCGCGTCGGCAGCGACAACCAGCCACTCCGAGGAGATGCGCTCGGGCGCTTCGTCCGTCAACGCGAGGAGCGGTCCGGTGAGGACGAACCCATCCCACGCTTAGATCATCGAGACATCGACCTCGAGCTGATCGACCGAGCGCTTGTTGAGGATGGGCGGTCGCCGATCCGCCGGCGCAGCGTCGGGTCCGTCAGCCGGGCGCTCGTGGATCTCGGTGTCGCCGAGGTCGAGGACGCTTCGCTCGACCCCCAACCACTACGCGCGGCGGTTCTGCTTTTCGTCAAGGAGCCGACTCGCTATGTCAAGGCTGCCGCCGTGCAGGTCGTACGACGTGTTGGGGTGGGTCCCGGACCCGGCCCGGTGAGCGCACGCGAGGACATCGACGGGCCGATCCCGGTCCTGCTCGACCAGACGCTGAGGTTCATCGAAGCGCACACGAGCCGCCACGAGGCTGTGGTCGGCACCCATCGAGAGACCTTCGCCGAGTACCCGCCCACCGTCCTACGCGAGGCGATCCTCAACGCGCTGGCCCACCGCGACTACGGACTGTCCGGGGCGACCGTTGACGTGACGATCTGGGACGATCGCATCGAGATTCACAGCCCCGGATCGCTGCCAGGGCACATCACGACTGAGAACATGCGCAACGAGCACTACTCGCGCAACCGGCGGATCATGCGCGTTCTGAAGATCCTCAATCTCGTCGAGGAGTACGGCGAGGGCGTCGACCGCATGTTCAACGAGATGGAGGCGCGGCTCATGGAACCGCCGAACTTCGCCGCCACGCCATCATCGTTGACCGTCACCCTCTACAACCGGTCGACCCTCTCCATCGAAGATCAGGCGTGGCTCTCATTGTTGGGCCATCTCGAAGATCTCACAGTTCAGGAACGCCGCACCCTCGTCGTCGCACGTCACGAGGAGGGCGTGACCCCCCGGCGCCTGCGCACCCTCCTCGGAGAGTCCTTCGACGTGGATGCGCTCATCTCAAGCGCAGTCGCCAAGGGCCTGCTCGTCCGCGTGGGACGCGGCGGCGGCGCGCGCTATGTCCTCTCCGACGAGGTCGTCATGCGCGCCGGCGGAGCCGGTCTGGAGGCGCGCAGCCGCAAGCGCCAGATGCTGCTCGACGAGATACACCGCCGCGGCAGCCTCTCGACGGCCGAGGCAGCAGACTTTCTCGGCGAGGTAGACCGAACGCTGGTCAGGCAGATGCTCGACGATCTCGTACGCAGCCGACAGGCCCACGCTGAAGGACGCACGCGCGCGCGTCGCTATTACGTAGCCGCCACAAGATGACGGCACCCGTCTTTCAAGCTTCGAAGCCGCCCACAAGAGCCCCATCTCTTACGAGTCCACCGCTCTCGTCGACTCCCGCCTGGAATGCGCGACTCGCGTCGTCGAAATGAAGGGGTTATGTCCCGGCGAACCGCGTCCCGAAATATGTCCCGAACTCCGCAAATCTGAGGTGATTTGGGACACGTTTATGCCACCAAATATGGCTTGCTAGAGCCAATAAAAGGACATCCGGAGCCACTCGTAATGAAGGGGTCCGGGGTTCGAGTCCCCGCGTCGGCTTCACGTGGGGGGCCTCGGGGGCAGCCTGCTCCGCCCGAGGTTCAATGTTGGGTCTGGGGTTCGCTTGTTGTTTGTCGGGAGCTAGCCCCAATACCGTAAACTTAGGCGGCTAGGATTGTGATTGTGTCGTCGGTTGGCTGGGGCCAGTTGCGGTGCTCGGGTCGCTTGACGGGCCACTTGCTCATCTTGCGCTTGATCACGCGGGGGTTCTCGCGTCGGCGGCGTTCGGGTAGTGGTTCAGCGAGGATCTCGGCGATCGCGTGCTGATGGGCGGTAGCGATCGTCAGGGGGGGAAAGCCCCGGGTGGGTGCGGGTGCTGCGGCGGGCGGCGCGGAGGCCGCGGATGAACGACAATCGATGAGGGACGATGTCTGCTTGGAGCGCGGCGTCGTGCATCACGCGACGGATCGCGTAGTGGGTGGCAAGGTGACCGTAGGCCTCTTGGTAGACGCCGTCGGGTGCCTTGGAGCGAAGCACCACCCTGGGGCCGCGCTGGTGGGTCTTGAGCTCATCGAGTGCTGACTCCATCTCCCAGCGCTGCGGATACAGCGCGGCGAGCTCGCTCGCTGGACCCCGCTCAGGGTCGAGGATCGTAGTGATCAGCCGGTAGCTGCTCTCTTCGCCGAGCGCGGGATCCTCGAGTCGGTACTCAAGGACTCTCGCCGGCTGCCCGTTGCGTTTGGCTTCGCGGTCCTTGCGCGGGTAGATACTGGTCAGATACGAGCCGTCCGGGAGCGTCTGCTCGCGTGGCAGACAGACGTTGGACTTGACCCTCCACAGCAACTGTGCCCCTGTACTACGGGCTTTCTGGAAGCACTCAAAGCCGTAGAAGCCGCGGTCGGCCAGGCACAGCATCCCGTCCTTCAGTGAGTCCCACAGCCGATCAGCCAGTGCCTTCTCAGGCTCACGATAGGGACCGAGTGCCGCGTCGATGATCGCGTGCGTGCCAGACTCCGCCAGCGCCACCAAACGCAGTTGCGGGAACGCCCCGCCACCTTCTCGCCGCGACGAGCCCGGCCGCCCGAACTCCGTCTCGTTGTGCTCGGTATCGGCCACGTCCAAGCACGTGCCATCCAAGCTCATCAGCCGCAACCCGCGATAGAACGCCCCCCGCGTCGCGTCACTCGCCAACGGTCCCGCGACCGCACGAAACAAAAGCTCAAGCGGCTCCTGACCCAGCCGTTGACGCGCTTTATAGATCGCGACCTTGCTCGGCACCTCCCAAGACTCTCGCCAGCCCGAATCCCACGCCAGCCCCTCCACCAACTGACGCATCACCTCCTCATAAGACGAGTCAGCGAACAACGCCATCGCCAGCACGTAATACACGACCACACGCGCCGGCAACAACCGATGACGACGCTCCGTACGCCCCGCCTCAGCCACCACCCCATCCACCAACTCCGGCGGAAACACCCGCGTCAAAACCCCGACCGAGATGTGATCCGTCAAACGCGAATCCGATAGCGGCTTGAGCTGACCAGCCCGAGGCACACCGCCACAATACCCACCCCACCAGACACTAAGTTTACGGTATTGGAGCTAAAGCAGGTCGGAAACTTCGGCCGGCCATTAGGCCGCGCAGTCGGCCGGCCGGACGAAGTTCCGATCCTGCGCCGGTTCGAGTCCCCGCGTCGGCTTCCACGTGGGGGGTTCTCGGGGGGAGCCTGCTCCGCCCGAGGTTCAAACATGCCCTCCGCTCGCCCGCGCTCCGCGCAACCTCGGCAGGCCTACCACGGCAGGCGTGTTGCGAGCATGCCGGAGCCGATCCCGATCGCCGCGCCGGCCGCTACGTCGCTTGGGTAGTGGACCCCGGTGTGCACGCGCGAGTAGGCGACGGCGCCTGCCAGTGGAACGAGGACCGGCGCGAGGGCCGGCAGCTCCGTGCTTGCGCCGGTGGCGAACGCGACCGCGGCGGCGGTGTGGCCGGATGGGAACGAGGTCGATCGCGGCGTGCGGATCAGCGTGGGCCGCCGACGCGAGGATGGCCGCCGCCGGCGCACGAGTAGCTTTGCCGGGCCGTTTGCCGTTGCCGCCGCGAGCGCGAGCGCGATCAGGCCGCGCCCGGCTGCCCTACGTTCCCGTCGCCCGCCGAACACCGCGAGCGCGCCGGCGAGCACGAGCCACAGTCGCGAGTAGTTCGCCGCTCGGGTGGTCGCGACGAGGGCGCGGTCCAGTGCGGGGGAGCGAGCCCCGAACGAGCGTCTCATCAGCCGGCGGTCGAGACGCTGTACGCGACGCCAGATCGTCATTCGAGCTCGGGCGACCGGGCGGCTCACCGGCCGGCCGCCACCCGTAGCAGCGCGCTGAGGTTGTCCGTGCTCAGCGCCGTGGCTCTGGCGGCCGGCGGCAGGCCGACTCCCCTGGGCAGCCGCATGCGCAGTGCGCCTGGCAGCGACGCGAAGCGCAGGGGTGGATCGAGCACGAGCGCCTCGCCGTCGAGCCCGACCTCGACCGGGCCGCTCGAACGGACCTCCAGCTCCACGGTCGACCACGACAAGAGGCCCGGGAAGCGGCCCACCTGACCGACCAGCTCGAGCGCGACGAGCTTTGACACGTCGGCGGCGCTGCGCACCCGCGCGGCCAGGACACCGAGCCGGCCCGTGTCGATTCGCGCGCGTGTGCCGGCGCCGGCGAGGCTCGCCAGCCGGTACGGGTTGTTCGATACGAGCACGAGCGGCGCGTCGTCGCAGCGGCTGCCGTCGGGAGCGGTGAGCTCGAGGTCGATCGGCTCCGCGCCGGGGCCGAGCAGGTCGGGCAGCATGCCGGTCCAGGTCTCGAGCTTCCCGTCGCGGTAGGCCTCGGACTGCACGACCTTGGCATAGACGCCGAGCGAGGCGTTGTTGACGAACACCCGGTCGTTGACGCGCGCGAGGTCGATCCGCCGCTCGACGCCGTCCGTGAACGCATCCAGCGCACCGACGAGATCGTCGCGGTCGAGGCCGAGGTCCAGCGCGAAGTGGTTGCGAGTCCCCGCGGGAACGCAGACGTGGGCGATGTCGTGCCGCGCGGCAACCGTCGCGACGAGCGCTTGCGAGCCATCGCCGCCGGCCATCCCGATCACCCGCGCGCCGCGCGCGACCGCGCGCTCGGCGAGCTCGAGCAGATCGTCGCCGGGCCGCAGGACGACGGGCTCGATGCCCCGTCGCCGAGCATGAGCGGCGAGCTCGAAGCGCTCGGCCTTGCCCCCACCCGACCTCGGGTTGACGATCAGCACCGCAGATCCGGCAGCGCCCACCGGCACGATCCCACCAACCACGCCCCCGCCCGCCGCCTGCCCGGTCCGACCCAGCGAGAAGCGCGCGGCGAGCCCGAAAACGGCCAGCAGCAACAGCACCACGACCAGCACCACCAGCCCCTGCCAGTGCGTCGCCAGCACCACGACCAGGCCGATCCCGCTGAGCGCGGCGAGCGCCGCGGCGGCCGCTCGCCGCGGGCCGCGACGGGTCAAGGCGAGCCAGATCGCCGCGCTGCAGACCAGCACGAGCCCGACCGCCAGCACCGCGATGGGCAGATCGCCCACCAGCGCGACCGCGGCCACCACGACCATCGCAACCGGCGCGATCAGCGCGAGGACCGCGGCGATACGAGGCCACAACGACGGCCGCGCCGCGACGTCGCTTCCCGGGCTCCCAGGGCTAGCGCGCACGATCGATCCATCTTCCCAGATGGCGGGACCTGTTCCACTGGATTGGTCACTTTGTCGTAGGCGGCGACGAAGCTTGTGCCCTTTCGTCGCTTGCCGTCGGTGGATTGGCGCGGCATGATTCGAGTGTGCAGGCCGACGAGTGGAGATTTCCCTGATGTCCTCACCAGGTGTAGCGCCGGCCGCTCCGATTGCGTAGCCTTAGACAGTGATGCTCGTTATCCTGATCGCCGGTGCCTTCGTGATAGTGGTCGCGATGCTCGGATTGAGCATGTGTCGCGCCGCCGCGCTCAGCGATCGCAACCAGACCGTCGCCATCGCCGAGTGGCTCGCGGCGGGTCAGCTCGCCGATCGCCGGGTGGGTCCCGCGGACCGCCCGGGCCAGCAGTTCCTGTTCGACTCCCGCGACGAGCCCTTGCGCATGGTCGGTTGGCGATGACCGGCGGCGGAGAGATGCTCCCGATCGCTCGCGATCGCTCGCGCTGGGCTCCTGCCAAGGGGGCCGTCTGCGCGTGGGTGGCCGTGCTGGTGCTGCTCGGGGCGCTCCTCTTCGCCGGCAGCGCCCGCGCGGCGGCGTCCACCGGCGAACCGGCGGGCGAAGCCTCGGCTTCCGCCGAACCCGTCGTCGAACCCGCGCCGGAAGCCTCGTCCTCGACGCCGGCCGAAGCGGCGCAGGAAGCTGCATCCTCGACGCCGCCGGCCGTTGAACCAGCGCCGGAAGCCTCCGCTCCAGCGCCGGAAGCGTCTTCTTCGCCCGAACCGGCGGGTGAAGCCTCGTCTTCGTCGCCGACCACCGAACCTGCGCCGGAAGCCTCTCCCCCGGCGCAGACCACCGAATCTACGCCGGAAGCCTCTCCCCCGGCGCAGACCGTTGAATCCACTCCGGAAGCCGCCCCCCCGCCGGCCGCTGTAACAACTCCGGAAGCCTCGGCTTCCACCGAACCCGTCGTCGCGTCCACTCCGGAAGCGCCGGCCCCGACGCCGGTAAACGAACAGACACCGGAAGCCTCGCACCCCGCCGAACCGGTCAACAATGAAGTCAAGGAAGCCCCCGCCACCGACCCGAGCAAGGAAACCACGGAAGCTCCCACGGACAAGCCGGCCTCGGGGCAGGGCACGGAAGGCCCGTCATCCCCCGCCGCGAGCTCGCCGCCGGCCGCGGTCGCCGAGAACCCGGCGAGCGTGGCCGTGCCGACAGCCTCAAGCGTTGTTGGCGGCCCGATCACGGCGGTGATCCCGGATGCTTCCAAAGAAGTCCCGACGGGCTCAGGCGCTACGGCGGCGCTGGCGCGGACGATCGCCGTGCAGCGCGCCGCGGACTTCAACCGCGAGCTCGGCGGCCTGGGATCGACCTTGGGCGGTGGTTACACGGTCATCGGCGCGGACGCTCGCGGCCTCCTCCCGGCGCCCTTCGTCGACGGCCTGGCCGCGGTGACGGCGGGCAGGGCGGGTGCTCGCGCGGACGACGCCGCCGCCGGCTCCACGGGCGGGGATCCGCCGATCGTGCCCCCGGCCGTGCCCACGCCGAACGGGTCCTTCAGCGGCGCCGCTCCGGGCGGCTCCGGCGTCGCTCCGCTCGCCGGGGTCCCGGCGTTCGCGGGTCAGCTGCTGCGGGGCGCCCCGCTCGCGATGCGTCGCCTGCGACTTTCGTTTCAGCCGTGGCTCACGGCGTTCTTCGTGCTGATTCCCGAGCGCCCCGGCTAGCTCCTCCCGGTCGCTTCACCTCGGCCCGGATCCAGCGATCCAGGCCTCCGGAAATCATTTCGAAGCCTCTTTTTGGAAGGAGCAGTACACGATGGAACGTCATCTGACGACATCCGCAGGAAGTATCAACCAGCCCCACCCGCTGGCGGAGAGCCCACGGGTCCGGATGCATACGCTGATCCCGACCGGCGAGCTGACCCACCGCACGGCGCACGCGCTCGAAGTGGAGATCGAACGCCTCTTCGAGGAGGGGGTCGCGAGCATCGTGCTCGACCTCCGCCGGCTGACGCGCATCGACCCGATCGGGGTGGCGGTGATCGCGTTCCGCTGCCGTCTGGGCAAACGGCAGGGCAACGGCATCGTCCTCGTCCCCGGGCCACAGCCGATCCAGCGCGCCTTCGCGGACGCGGGAGTGATCGACGAGCTGCCCTTCCAGGAGGACGAGCTCGCCGCCCGCCGCCGGCGCCGGGGCATCACTAGGCGGGCAGCCTCGTGAGGGGGCGTGAGCGGTGATTTCGTAGATCCTGCTCCGGCGTCGGCTCTCGGGATGGCCGTCCGCCCGTGGCGAGACCATCTCAGTCGATGACCCTGCCCCTCGCCGTCGACTGGCCGACGATCGCCTCGCTGGCGACCGCAGCCGGCACGCTCGTGCTGGCCGTGGCGACCTTCTCCTCGGTGCGCTTCGGGCAGCGCTCGACGCTGATCGCGGAGCGCTCGACGGCGCTCGCCGAGCGGGCGCTGTTGCTCGGTCTGCGACCGGTGCTCGCCCCCGCGCGCGTGATCGACCCGCCCGAGACGGTTCGCTTCGGCGAGGGACGGATGGTGCGAGTCGAGGGCGGCATGGCCGCGATCGAGCGCGAGGGCGAGAACTACTACCTGGTGATCCCGCTGCGCAACGTCGGCAACGGCCTCGCGGTGCTGCAGGCCTGGCGTTTGATGGCGCGGCGTCTCGGGCTCGACAGCCCGCACGCGGAGCTGTCCGAGCACCGTCCCCAGACGCGCGACCTGTACGTCCCCGCCGGCGACACCGGCTTCTGGCAGGGGGCGATCCGCGCCGCCGACGACCCTTTCCGCGAGGGTCTGCGCGAGGCCTTCGAGGCCGGTGAGATCCTGACCGTCGACCTGCTCTATGGCGACCACGAGGGCGGCCAGTCGACGATCAGCCGCTTCGTCCTGACGCGCGAGCAGGACGGCAACTGGCGCCCCGGCGTCGTCCGTCACTGGCCGCTCGAAGGCCCCGACCCCCGTGCGCGCTGAGCGCGGCATGGGTTTGCCTACGCCAGCCCGCCCTGCGGCGGCTCCGTCAGCGGCGGTTCTCGCGCCGCCTGCCCGGCCCCGGCCGTGCGTGCGCGGCGCGCTGCGTGTAGAGAAACCAGGCGAGGCCGACGAGCGTCAGCAGGCTCGCGACCCAGAAGTTCAGGCGCTCGCCGAGGAAGTGGTGCGCGGGGTCGACGCGGAGCAGCTCCTCGAAGATGCGGAAGGCCGAGTAGCCGGTCACGTACAGCGCGAAGATGCCCGGCGCGCGGATCTGCCGGTGGCGGATCAGCCAGACCAGCGCGGCGGCGAGCGCGAGGTCCCAGATCAGCTCGTAGAGGAACGTCGGGTTGAACGTCGCGTAGCCGAGATATCCGGGCGGCCGGTGCGCGGGGCTGATCTGGAGCGCCCAGGGGAGGTTCGTGGGACCGCCGAACAGCTCCTGGTTGAAGTAGTTGCCGATCCGCCCGATCGCCTGCGCGACGAGCAGCCCGGGGGCGGCGGCGTCCATGAACCTGGTCACGCTCACGTGGTGGCGGCGCAGCGGGATCAGGCCGCCGAGGAAGCCCCCGGCGATCCCGCCCCAGATCCCGAGGCCGCCCTGCCAGACCGCCAGCCACCCGTACCAGTTGTGCTGGACTTCGTTCCAGCTCGTCACGTCGTGGTAGAGCCGCGCGCCGAGGATGCCCGCGGGCACGCCCCACAGCGCGACCGTGTAGACGAGCTCCGGGTCGCCGCCCTTTTCGCGCCACAGCCTGCGCGTCAGGATCACCGCGGCGGTGATGCCGACGACGTAGCAGAGCCCGTAGAAGTGGAAGAACAGCGGGCCGACGTGGAACCCGTTGGCCGACGGGCTGGGGATCGAGGCGAGCATCGCCCGCCTAGGGCTGTAAATCGAGCGCGTCGAGGATCTTCGACCAGGGTTCGACGGCGCGCGCTTCGGCTTCGACGAGTTCGTTTTCGGACTGTTTCGTCAGCGCCAGCTGCCCACGCTCGCGCGCGTTCTCATACGGCGCGAGCAGGCGCGCGGGCACTTCGCCGATGCCGACGTCGTTCGCGCTGTATTCGCGGTCGAACTGCGTCGTCGCCGGCTGCAGCGTCTTGTAGCCGCTCGCGGCCCACGCGCGCACGTCGCCGCACACGTCCGGCTCCTGCAGGGCGGCGAGCACCTTGAACTTGTCGGCGTAGGTCACGACCTTCCGCGTGAGCTTCGCGTCGCTCCAGTGCAGCGGCGCGACCGCCGCGACGAAGGCGGTGACCGCCGGGATGTCGGAGCGGATGAAGGCGACGCCCATCGCGCCGACGACCTCGTTGCTCAGGTGTTCGGCCGCTTCGTTCTCGGGCGACGCCGCCGCAGCCTTCGGGCATTCCGCGCCGATCGTCTGGCGCAGGCTTTCGAGCGCCGCTTCGCCGGTCTTCAGGTTGACCCGCGCGCTGTGCACGAGCGCGTAGTCGGCCGCGACATAGGCCCGCGTCGCGGCGATGTCCGCCTTCGTGGCGACGTGCTGCTTCGCGCCGGCGTCCCCCCTCCCGGCGTGCGCCCCGGCCGATGCCGATGCCGATGGGGGCGAGATTGCGAGCGTGCTCGCGGCCACGAGCGCCGCGGCGAGGGTGGGGATTGGGATCGGGAGCTTGGTCGTCATCTCGAGAAAGAGTATGTACCGTTGATCACGCGCGGGCGCCGCTCGGGCTTTCCAAGACGAAGGGTAGGACGACGACCATGGACCTCGTGAACCACCAGTGCTGTCTCGCCGCTCGCCCCGTCGGCCTGCCGAAGCAAAGCGACTGGCGCTACACCGAGGAGCCGGCACCCGAGCCGGGCGCGGGCGAGGCGCTCGTGAAGACGCGCCTGATCTCGCTCGACCCCGCGATGCGCGGCTGGATGAACGACGCCCGCTCCTACATCCCGCCGGTCGGCGTCGGCGAGGTGATGCGCGCGCTCGCCGCAGGCGAAGTGCTCGCCTCCAACGATCCCGCGCTCGCCCCCGGCGACCTCGTCACCGGCCTGCTCGGCGTTCAGAAGTATGCGGTCGCGCCCGCCGCCGCGTTGCAGAAGGTCGACACGACGCTGGCGCCGCTGCCCGTGTATCTGAGCACGCTCGGCATGACCGGCATGACCGCCTACTTCGGGCTGCTCGACGTCGGCAAACCGGTCGCGGGCGAGACCGTCGTCGTCTCCGGCGCCGCCGGCGCGGTCGGCGGGGTCGTCGGACAGCTCGCGAAGCTGAAGGACTGCCGCGCCGTCGGGATCGCGGGCGGCGCCGAGAAGTGCGCCTACATCGTCGAGGAGCTCGGCTTCGACGCGGCGATCGACTACAAGTCGCAGGACGTCGCCGCGGGCCTGCGCGAGCACTGCCCGCAGGGGATCGACGTCTACTTCGACAACGTCGGCGGCGAGATCCTCGACGCCGCGCTCGGGCGCCTGGCGCGCAACGCCCGCGTGGTGATCTGCGGCGCGATCTCCCAGTACAACGCGACCGAGCCGGTCGCCGGCCCGTCCAACTACCTCTCCCTGCTCGTCAACCACGCGTCGATGACCGGCTTCGTGATCTCCGACTACTACTCCCAGTACGCCGCGGGCCTGCGCGAGATGGCCGGCTGGTATGCGGAAGGCAAGCTCTCCTCGCGCGAGGACTACGCGACCGGCCTGGAGAACTTCAACGAGGCGCTCCTGCGCCTGTTCTCTGGAGAGAACACGGGCAAGCTCGTGCTCGAGGTCGCCACCGCCTGAGATCACCATCGGGACTTGCTGGGTCAGGTGTGTGAGTTTGAAGAGGTCCAGCCCAGACCACTACGACGAAACAGGCCGGAAGGGCGGGCGAAGAAGTTGGTAAAGATCGCTGGATCCGGCGCATCTGCGCGGGAAGCACGCTGTTTGCGACGGTATCGTGCACATTCGACTCGATGGTCTGCTCCGTAGCGGAGCCGCAGGGTTGACTCTGAATGAAACGGAACAGGCTCATCGTCGCGCTGGTCGCCTTTGTCGCGTTGTTCGCGACCGCGTTCGTGCTGGCCGGGTGCGGGGGATCCGGATCCGGATCGAGCTCGGACGGCTCGGCGCAGAGCGGCGTCTCGCCGGCGTGTCTGCCGTCGACGCTCGACCACAGTGCGAAGCTCGCGGGGGTGCCGGTCGACGTCTCGCCGGCGCCGGAAACCGGCACCGCGAACCCGGCGACGCAGATCAGCTTCCTCGGTGTGCCGGCCGCGCAGATCCACGTGGTCTCGGTCGTGGGCGAGCACAGCGGCTCCCACGCCGGGCGCCTGGAGGCCTATTCGCAGGGCGACGGCGCGAGCTTCGTGCCCGACAAGCCGTTCGAAGCCGGCGAGCGCGTGCTCGTGCACGCCGTGATCGACGCGGGACAGTCTTCCTCGGCGGCAGCGTCAGGATCTGCACCGGGGTCGGCGCAGGCGGTGGCGGACGGCGGCGCCGGCAAGCAGGTCTCCTTCGGCTTCCGCGTCGACACCCCCTACCCGACGGCGAACGTGCCCCCCTACAAGAACCTGCAGGCGGCGCCGGCCGACTACGAGAGCTTCGCGACGCTGCCCGGCGTGAAGGCCCCGATCTTGAGCGTCACGACGCCCGACCAGGACCCCGCGGCGGGCGACGTCTTCACGACCAACGGTCCCGGCCCGGGGGCCTACGGGCCGCTGATCTACACGCCCCAGGGCAAGCTCGTGTGGTTCGACCAGCTCTCCGGCGGGCTGACCGCCGAGGACCTGAACGTGCAGAGCTACGAAGGCCGCCGCGACCTGACCTTCTGGCAGGGCAAGGTGCTCTCGCTGGGCTTCGGTCAGGGCGAAGACGTCGTGCTCAACTCCAGCTACGAACACGTCGCGACCGTCAAGGGCGGCAACGGGCTGAAGGCCGACCTGCACGAGTTCCAGATCGAGCCCGGCGGCGTCGCCTACGTCACCGCCTACAACCCGATCCGCTGCGACCTGTCGAAGGCTGAAGGATCCTCAAAGGGCGCGATCGTCGACGTGGCGGTGCAGGAGATCGACATCAAGACCGGGCTCGTGCGCTGGGAATGGCACAGCCTCGACCACGTCGCCGTGTCCGAGTCCGAGACCTCGCCGCCGAAGGGCGTGCCGTGGGACTGGTTCCACCTCAACTCGATCGACCTCGAGCCCGACGGGAACGTCCTGATCTCGGCGCGGAGCACCTGGGCGGCCTACCAGCTGGAAGGCGGCAGCGGCAAGATCCTCTGGCGCCTCGGCGGCCTGAAGAGCTCGTTCGCGATGGGGCCGGGCACGAAGACCGCCTGGCAGCACGACGGCCGCGTCCTGCCGAATGGGGAAATCACGTTGTTCGACGATGGCTCCAACCCGCCCGTCCATGCGCAGTCGCGCGGCGCTGCGGATCCGGTTGGACCTGAAGAACCACACGGCGACGCTGACGAAGGCCTACACGCATCCCGGCGCGCCGCTGCTCTCCGCCAGTCAGGGCAACATGCAGACGCTGCCGGACGGGAACGTGGTGGTGGGGTACGGCGGCGTGCCGCAGATCAGCGAGTTCTCCGCGGACGGCGCGTTGCTGTTCGACGCCAATCTTCCCTACACGGAGGCCTTCTACCGGGGCTTCCGCTTCCCCTGGAGCGGGCGCCCGTCGAGCCCCCCGGCGGTCGTGGCGAACCTGAACAACACCGGCGAAGAGACGATCGTGCGCACGAGCTGGAACGGCGCGACCGAAGTCGCCTCCTGGCGCGTGCTCGCGGGGACGGACCCGAAGTCGCTCGCGCCGCAGGCGACGATCGCGGCGGTCGGCTTCGAAAGCTCGACGATCCTGACGAAGAAGTACGCCTACGCGGCGGTCCAGGCGCTCGACTCCGCCGGCCGCGTGCTCGGAACCTCGCCGGCGGCGCGGGTGGGCAGCTTCGACTCCGCGCTGCCGAGCGCCGGCGGTTGATCGTGACCCGCTCCCGCTCCCCGCGCAGCTCGTCCCCCTCCACGTCCGGGACAGAGGATCGGCTCGACGCCTAGTAGCCGGGTGTTTTCGCGGCCTTCTTGTGCGTGGTCGTCGTCGGCGTGCTCGTGGTGGTGCTCGTCGAGGACGTCGTCGCGGGCGTCGACTGAGAGCTGCCGGTCGTGCTCGATTTGCCGCCGCACCCTGCCACCGCCAGCGTGGCCGAGATCGTGGCCAGCAGCGTTAGCATGGCGGCCAGTGACGTTCGCTTCATCGGCCAGCCTCCTGTTCTCGCTCGCAAACTTGGAGGCGCACACTACCAGGCGTCCCCACCGCCGCTCGCCGGTTGGGCGGCCCGCATGAGCGCCGTCGCGCCGGCCGGCCCGGGCGTGGAGGCGGTGGAGCCGGAGCCGGCCGGGCGCGGCCTGGGATCGCGCATGACGTGGCTGCTGGTCGTCTGCTGCGTGGCGCAGTTCATGGTGATCCTCGACCTCTCGATCGTCAACGTCGCGCTGCCCTCGATCCAGTCGAGCCTCGGCTTCACCGCGCCCGAACTGCAGTGGATCGTCGACGCCTACGCGATCACGTTCGCGGGCTTCCTGATGCTCGGCGGGCGCGCCGCCGACCACTTCGGCCAGCGGCGGATGTTCGTGCTGGCGCTGCTGCTGTTCGCGCTCGCCTCGCTCGCCGGCGGCCTCGCGCCGGACCGCGTGACGCTCGTCGCCGCGCGCGCGGTCCAGGGCCTCGGCGGCGCGCTGATGGCGGCGTGCTCGCTGGCGATCATCACCTCCTCGTTCGCGCCCGGGCCGCAGCTGAACCGCGCGATCGGCACGTGGGCGGCGATGAACGGCCTCGGCGGCGCCGCGGGCATGCTGTTCGGGGGGATCATCACCCAGGAGCTGACCTGGCGCTGGGTGCTGCTGATCAACCCCCCGATCGGGATCGCGGCGGCGATCGTCGCCTACGCGGTCGTCAGCGAGCGCCGCCGCGCGCCCGGCCGCAGCTTCGACCTCGCCGGCGCGCTGACGCTGACGATCGGCCAGATGGTGCTCGTGTTCGGGATCGTCGAAGCGGGCCTCGCCGGGCTGGGCACGTTCGACGCGCTCGGCCCGATCGTCGTCGGCATCGCGCTGCTCGTCGTGTTCGTCGTGATCGAGGTGCGCGTGGCCTCCGAACCGCTGATCCCCTTCAAGGAGCTGACGAAGCCGCTGCGGATCGCGAACAACATCGTGCTGCTGTTCAGCGCGTCGCTGTTTCCGATGTGGTTCGTCAGCTCCCTCTACCTGCAGCAGGTGCTCTACCTCTCGCCGCTGCACACCGGCCTGATCTTCCTGCCGATGACGCTCGTGATCATGCTCGTCGCCTCGCGCACGGGCAAGCTCGTGAGCCACTTCGGGGTCCGCGCGGTGCTCGGCGGCGGGCTGGTGATGCTGACCGGCGGGATGCTGCTGCTCGCGAAAGTCGGCTCGAGCGGCAGCCCGATCGTCTACATCATGCTCCCCGGGCTGCTCACCGCGGCGGGGATCGCGATGTCGATCGTGCCCTCGACGATCGCCGCCACGCAGGGCGCCAAGGAGGGGCAGGCGGGGCTCGCCTCGGGCCTCGTGAACACCTCGCGTCAGATCGGCGGCGGGCTCGGGCTGGCGATCCTCGTGACGCTCGCGACCTCGCGCAGCAGCCATCTGATCGGCGACGGCCACGGGGTCGCGCAGTCGCTGACGGACGGCTTCCGGCTCGCCTACCTGATCGGCGGCGGCCTCGCCGCCGCGGCGGCGATCGTGACGTTCGTCGCGCTGCCCAATCCCCCCGGCGTGACGCTGCCGTCGGCGCGGCGCCTGGCGATCGTGGTCGTCGTGGTCGCTCGCCGGCTTCATCGCGCTCGACACGGCGTTCGCGGGCTCCCACGGCGCGCCGGTCGGCGCCTACACCACCGATGGCGCCTACTAGCTTCGTCACCGAGCCGACGCTGCACCCGCCGAAGCTCGCGCGGGAAGGCGCGACCGCCCCCGCGAGCGAGCTGCAATCCGGCTACATCTTCACGACCAACTTCTACAACCTCAACTACCCGCCGCTGGTGGGCCAGAGCGGGCCGCTGATCCTCGGCAACGACCTGCAGCCGGTCTGGTTCCAGCCGGTGTCGGAAAAGCTCGTCGCCTCCAACCTCAGCCTGCAGACCTACGAAGGCAAGCCGGCGCTCGCCTGGTGGCAGGGGGTGGTCACGAGCACGGGCTCGACCGAAAGCGGCGAAGACGTGGTCGTCAACCAGCACTACCAGACGGTCGCCAGGATCCACGGCGCGGACGGCTGGAAGCTGACGCTGCACGCGATCGTCGATCTGACGGCGAAGACGTGTGGGTGACGGCGAACAAGAACGTCGCCAAGAACCTCTCCGACTACGGCGGCGCCTACAACGGCGCGCTGATCGACTCGGCCGTGCAGGAGTACAACCTGAAGACCGGCAAGCTGCTGCACAGCTGGGACGCGCTGCAACACATCCCGCTGGGCGACTCGCGCGCGACCGTGCCGACGAACGGGTTCCCCTGGGACGCCTACCACGTCAACGCGATCGACCTCACGGGCGACGGCACGTTCCTCGTCTCGATGCGCAACACGTGGGCCGCCTACCTCGTGAACATCGCGACGGGCAAGATCGAGTGGACGCTCGGCGGCAGGCACTCGAGCTTCAAGTTCGGCCCGAAGGCGCGAATTCCAGTGGCAGCACGATGTGGCGTTCTGGGGACCGAACTCGACGGTCACGCTGTTCGACGACCACTGCTGCCAGCTGACCGGCGGTGGCACCTCCGTGCCGGCCACGGGACCCTCGCGCGGGCTCGTGCTGAAGCTCGACCAGCAGACGCAGACCGCGACGCTCCTGCACCAGTACACCGGCGGCGATGAATTCGAATCGGAATACATGGGCGACACGCAGCCGCTTGCCGAACGGCAACACGTTCATCGGCTGGGGATCGGAGCCCTACTTCACCGAGTACGGGCCCTCGGGCAAGCGGCTGCTGGAAGCGCGCTTCCCCGGGAACGACCTGAGCTACCGCACGATGCGCGAGCCGTGGGTCGGCGAGCCGCTCACCGACCCCGCGGGCGCGGCGCGCCAGGCGGGCGGCTCGACGACGGTGTACGCGAGCTGGAACGGCGCCACCGAGGTCGCCTCCTGGCGGGTCCTCGCGAGCTCGCGGGCGCCGGCTCAGGGCGCCGGCTCGGGTGATGGATCGGGATCGGGTCGGACGCCGCCGCGGGCGCGAGCACGGCCGGATGACCGCCGTGGCGAGCGCCGCCAGGTCCGGGTTCGAGACGGCGATCCCGGTGCCGGCGGGCTACCGAGAGCTTCGAGGTGCAGGCGCTCGACGCGGCCGGCCGGGTAATCGGAACATCGCGCCCGTTCGCGCGGTAGGGTCGATGGCCGACGAGGATTCAGGTCGCCGCTGGCGGCGAATCGGTGAGATAAACGGGAGCATTGGAGTGGGAATGAGACGAACGACGGGTGCGATCTCGGTCGCGCTGACGATGGCAATCGCGCTGTGCGCCTGCGGCGGCACCTCCTCGGCGAGCTCCGGCGCGCTCGCGCCGACGGCGGACGTGAGCGCCGCCTCCGCGAACGCGGTCACCGTCTCGCCGCTGCCCGGCACCCCCGACGCCTCCCCGGCGACCCAGATCAGCTTCCTCGGCGGGGCGGGCACGAAGGTCTCCGACGTGCACGTCGTCGGCTCGCACAGCGGCAGCCACGGCGGCAGCCTGCGCGCGTACTCGACCGGGACGGGCGAGAGCTTCGTGCCGAAGAGCCGCTTCGCCGAAGGCGAGCACGTGACCGTCCACGCGCGCGTCGAAACCGGCGGCAGCGACGCAGACGGTCAGCACGAGCTTCACGATCGCCCACCAGGACGCGGTCAGCCAGACGCAGTTCCCGATCAACCCGGGCGATCCGCGCGCGATCCAGCACTACAGCTCCGCGCCGTCGCTGACGCCCTCGACGGTCAGCATCACCACGCCCGCGAAGGCCGGCGCGAGCCCCGGCGATCTGTTCCAGGCGCCCTACCAGGGGAAGGGCTCGCCGGGGCCGATGATCTCCGAACAGAACGGCAGCCTCGTGTGGTTCCACCCGCGTGCCGAAGGACGACTCCGCGACGAACTTCCAGGTCCAGCAGTACGAAGGCAAGCCGGTGCTGACGTGGTGGCAGGGGCGGATCCTCGAGGTCGGCTTCGGCCAGGGCGAGGACGTGATCTACAACACCTCCTACCAGCACGTCGCGACGATCTACGCGGGCAATGGGTACCACGCCGATCTGCACGTGATCAAAATCACGCCGCAGGGCACGGCCTGGATCGACGTGTTCGACCCGATCCACATGAACCTCTCCTCCTGCGCGCGGCGAGTCAAACGGCGTGCTGACGGATTCGGTCGTGGAGGAGGTCGACATCAAGACCGGGTCTGGTGATGTGGGAATGGCACGCGCTCGGGCACATCTCGCCTGAGCGAATCGAACAACCCGGCGCCGAAAGCCAGCTATCCGTGGGACTACGTCCACATCAACTCGATCTCCCCCGGTCCGGAAAGCGGATCCGGCGCCGGCGCCGACCAGCCGGGCCAGGTGCTGCTGTCCTCGCGCAACACCTGGACGCTGTACGACGTCGACATGCACACGGGGTCGATCGACTGGCGGCTGGGGGGCAGCCACTCGAGCTTCAAGCAGGGCGCGGGCACGCGCTTCTACTGGCAGCACGACTCCGAATGGCAGCCGGGCGGGCTGATCTCGGTGTTCGACAACGGCTCGGACCCGCCGAAGGAGAAGCAGTCGCGCGGCCTGCTGCTGGATCCGAACACGAGCAGCCACACCGTCACGCTCGCGAAACAGTTCACCAACCCGACGAAAACACTGCTCGCCTCCAGCCAGGGCAACCTGCTGAACCTGTCGAGCGGCGAAAGCACCTCCGGCAACTGGCTGATGGGCTACGGCGGGCTGCCGAACTTCACCGAGTACGACCCCTCCGGTCACGTGCTGCTCGACGGCACGCTCGGCAAGAACGTGCAGAGCTTCCGCACCTACCTCGACCCCTGGAGCGGCCAGGCGCCGGGCGTGCCGGCGGTCGCGGTCAGCGGCTCCTCGGTCGCGGTCAGCTGGAACGGGGCCACGAACGTCGCCTCCTGGCAGGTGCTCGGCGGCGCCTCGGCGACGGCGCTCGCGCCGGTCGCAAAGGCCGCGAAGGCGGGCTTCCAGACGACGATCTCGGTACCGGCCGGCAGCGCCTACGTCGCCGTGCAGGCGCTCGACTCCAGCGGCGCGGTGCTCGCGACCTCGGCCACAGTCAAGGATTAGTGCGCGCCCGGCCGTGCCCGCTCGCCGGCGTCGTCGTCTGATCGTGCGCGCGCTCTCGGCCTGTCTCGCCGCGAGCCTCGGGATCGCGGTGCTCGCCGCGGGATGCGCGGGGGCGAGCGGGAATGGGAGAGGGGATGGGAGTGGGAACGGTGCGAGCGGGAACAGCGCCGCCGCCAGGGCGGCCGCCGCGGCTGACACGGGCCCGCCCGCCCCGAGCTGCGTGCCGCAGACGCTGAACGTCTCCGCGGCGCTCGCGGGCGGGCGCGTGACGGTCTCGCCCGGCCCCGGCGTGCGCGACGCGTCGACCACCGTCCAGGTGAGCTTCCTCGGGGTGCCGGCGGCCGACCTCTCGCACGTCGTCGTCAGGGGCTCGCGCAGCGGCCTGCACGCCGGCAGCCTGCGCGCCTACTCCGAGGGCGACGGCGCGAGCTTCGTGCCGGCGAAGCCGTTCACGCCCGGCGAGCTCGTGACGGTCCACGCCGTGCTCGTCGAAGCGGGCAGGAGCACCCCGTTCGCGTGGAGCTTCACCGTCGCCGTGCCCGACAACCCGGGGGCCGAAGACGTGACCGAGAGCACGCGCCTGGACTCCACGCCGCCCGTGCCGAAGGAATACCAGAGCTTCCACTCGCGCCCGGAACTGCGCCCGCCCGACGTGACCGTGTCCTCGACGGATCGCACCGCGACCGGCGGCGACCTGTTCCTCGCGCCCTACTCCGGGGTCGGGCAGTACGGGCCGATGATCCTCAACGAACACGGAGAACTCGTCTGGTTCGAGTCGCTCTCGCCCGCCGGCACGCGCGCCGCGAACCTGCGCGTGCAGGAATACGAAGGCAAGCCCGTGCTCACCTGGTGGCAGGATCCGCTCGTCGCCGACGGCAGCAAGACCGCCGGCGAGGTGATCGCGAACAGCGCCTACCAGACGGTCGCGATCGTCCGCGCCGGCAACGGCTACCAGCCCGACCTGCACGAATTCCAGATCACCCCGCAGGGCACCGCGCTGATCACCGTGTACGACGCGATCGACTGCAACCTCTCCGCGGTCGGCGGCCCCCGCGACGGCGCCGTCGCGGACACGCTGCTGCAGGAGATCGACCTGAAGACGGGCCTCGTGATGTACGAGTGGCACTCGCTCGACCACGTGCCCCTCGCAGAGCTCCTACGCATCGGCCGCGCCGACGAGCAAGGCCGAACCGTTCGACTACTTCCACATCAACTCGATCGACGTCGAGCAGGACGGCGATCTGCTGGTCGACTCGCGCAACACCTGGGCGGCGTACGACGTCGAGCACGAAGACCGGCCAGGTGGGCTGGGAGCTGGGCGGCAAGCACTCGAGCTTCAAGCTGGGCCCCGGCGCCACGCCGGCGTGGCAGCACGACGCGATCCAGCAGCCCGACGGCGCGATCACGTTCTTCGACAACGGCGCGACCCCCGTCGTGCACCCGCAGTCGCGCGCGATCGAACTGACGCTCGACACGGCGAACATGACGGCGACGCTCGCGCGCAGCTACGAACACGAGAACCCGCTCGTCGCCGGCAGCCAGGGCAACGTGCAGGCGCTCGCAGAACGGAGATTGGATCGTCGGCTGGGGCCAGGCCGGCTACCTCTCGGAGGTCAACCCCGCCGGCCAGGTCCTCTTCAACGCCCACCTGCCGCCGGACTGGGAGTCCTACCGGACCTTCGCGTTCCCCTGGACCGGCCAGCCGGCCGAACCGCCGGCGCTGGCGGTCGCGAGCGAACCGGCGAGCACCGCGGGCACGGCGGGCGGCAAGGCCGGCGCGAAGGCCGCCGCCACCCCGGGGACCGTCGTCTACGCGAGCTGGAACGGCGCGACCGAAGTCGCCTCCTGGCGCGTGCTCGCCGGGTCCTCGCCGAGCTCGCTGGCGCCGGTCGCGACCGCGCCGAAGAGCGGCTTCGAGACCGCGATCGCGACCCCCGCGTCGGTGACGGGCGGCTACGTCGCGGTGCAGGCGCTGAACGGCGCGGGGGCGGTGCTCGGCAGCTCGCGCACGATCAAGGGCTAGCTTCTCCGCGTCCGGCCCGAGGCCCCGAACGGTCTCTGTCCGGCCGGTTCCCGTGCAGGAGGTCCTCCCCCGGGCCGGCCCGGACGGCCGAACGGTGCTCCCGGGTGCTCCAGCGGTCCCGCCGGTGGGCCCAGCGGCCCGGTTTCGCGTTCGGAGCGGCGTTTGCGCCGTCCCGCGGCTTCCGCGGCGGCGTGCCGGGCGGTGGAGAAGTAGTCGGCGAAGCCGCGCGCGTGGGCTTCGGTCAGGCGCGGCGGCAGCGGCTCGCGCAGTTCCTCGCGGAAGGCGCGCTCCAGTTCCGCGCGCAGCGGCTCCTCCAGCGCGCTCTGTGAGGCGCTGTTGTGGAGCTCCAGGCGCCCGCTGTGGGTGCGGTAGTCGTAGAGCTCGCGTTCCTCCCCGCGCGCGAGCGGTTCGATCCCCTGATACGGCCAGTTCGAGTACGTCGCGAGCTTCGCCGCCGGTGTGCGCAGCGCGACCACGTGCAGCGGCGCGTCGGCCGCGTAGGGTTCGATCGCGTACTCGGTCACGATCTCGTCGGTCGCGTGGAGGATGTAGGGGCGGCCCGGCGCGGCCGGGTCGGCGAGGATCCCGGCGAGGTCGGCGCGGGCGGCGATGTGGGAGTAGTGCGGGTCGCGGCGCCAGTCGTTCGAGCCGCTGCCGATCGTGAGCAGCAGCGGCGCGAGGTCGACGCTCGAGGTGAGCTGCTCGCGCAGGCGTTCGGGCGCGCTGGTGAGCACGCCGCGGGGATCCTTGACGAGCAGCGGCACGCGGATGCCCTCTTCGTAGGCGCAGGCGCCCTTGCCGCGCAGCCCGTGCGCGCCGCCGTACTCGCCGTGGTCGGAGGTGAACACGATCACCGTGTTCTCCGCGACCTGCGGGCGGCTGTGGAGCGTCTGCAGGACGCGGCCGATGTGGCGGTCGACGTCGAGCTGGATCTTCATGTAGAGGTCGAGGAATTCCGTCCATTTTTCATGGGCTTCGGGACCCGTGAAGGGGACCGGCCCGAAGGAGGCGGCGGAGGTGTCCTGGAAGGTGCGCTGCAGCAGCGGCTTGTTGCGCTCGATCAGCAGCTCCGGCGTCTCGAAGTTGGGCGGCATGCGCCCGATCACGCTCGGCGCCTGCGCCTCGGCGGGGACGCGGTCGGTCCACTTGTACCACCAGGCGATGTCGTGCGGGTTGACGAACGAGACCGTCGTGCACCACGGCTCGCTGCCGCCCTCGTGGGCGAACCAGTCCTCGAACTGGCGCGCGATGCGCGGGGTCGACCCGGAAGCCCTGGCCGGGGCCGCCGTCGGGCGAGGGGTAGGTGCCGCCCGAGAAGTCGTAGTCCTCGAGCAGCGGCCGGCCCTTTGCCGGCGTCCACTTGCCGTCGTGGTGGGTGAGGTGCCACTTGCCGTACCACCAGGTGTGGTAGCCGTGATCGCGCAGCATCGTCCCCCAGGTCGGAAAGCCCGGATCGAGCGTGCTGCCGCCCGTGATCATGCAGCCGGTCTGGTGGGTGTAGAGGCCGGTCAGCATCGCCGAGCGCGAGGGCGTGCAGTCGTTCGAGGCCGTGTAGTGGCGGCCGAAGGAGACCGCCCCTTCGCGCAGGCGCTGGAGGTTCGGCGGCAGGCTCACGCCGCGCCCCGGGAGCGGGCCGAACCACTGCGGGAAGCGCAGCTGGTCGACCATGATCACGAGGATGTTCGGCCGCCGCACGGCCGCGGTGCTCGGCGCGACGCGGTGCGACGGTTGGGCGATGGTCGTCGCGCTCGGCCGCGTCTGCGTCCCATCGCTGGATGTGCCGCAACCGGCGAGCGCCGCGCCCGCGCCCGCGCCAGCGAGCAGGCCGCCGGCGATCGCGCCCTGCTTGAGGAAGGTGCGCCTGTCGGTCTTGCGATCTGGTTTCATGCCTGCGGTGCGCGTTAGGATCGTTGGCTTGGCGGCGTTGCTGGGGAGGGGCTGGTGCTGCGCTGGCCCCAGACGCCCACGCGGCCGGAGCCGCTCCGGATTGCGAACCAACGACATTGAATACCTCCGCGACGCTTGCTGGAGCTGTGACCGTTTCCCCGCTGCCGGGAAGTCGCGACGCCTCGCCGCAGACGCAGATCAGCTTCCTGGGTCCTCCTAAAGGCGACCTTAGCCGAATCAGCGTCGTCGGCTCGCGCACCGGCGCGCACGCGGGGCGGCTCGAGGGCTACTCCGACGGCGACGGCGCGAGCTTCCTGCCGAGCAAGCCGTTCGCGGAAGGCGAGACGGTGACGGTCACCGCGCAGCTGACGACGGGCGGCGCCGTCCAGCCGTTGAGCGACAGCTTCACGATCGCCCACGAGGACCCGCTCAGCACGACCCCCGAGACCGTCCACGAAGGCAGCCCGAGCGAGATCCAGTACTTCCACACGCGCCCGGATCTGCGCCCGCCGACGGTCACCGTGACCGCGAGCTCGCCCGCGACGGCGCCAGGCGACATCTTCACCGCGCCGTATGACGGGCCGGGGCAGAGCGGGCCGATGATCCTCGAACCCGACGGCGGGCTGGTTTGGTTCAAAGCGCTGCCGAAGTACACCTCGGCGACCAACCTGCGCGTGCAGGAATTCGCCGGCAAACCGGTGCTGACGTGGTGGCAGGGGGACATCTCGATCCACGGGTTCGGGCAGGGCGAAGACGTGATCCTCGACGACGCCTACGCCCCGATCGCCCACGTGCGGGCCGGGAACGGGCTGCAGGCCGACCTGCACGAGTTCCAGCTGACGCCGCAGGGCACGGCGCTGATCACCGCGTATGACCCGATCCACTGCGACCTCGCGAGCGTCGGCGGCCCGGCCGACGGCGCCGTGACCGACGGGACCTTCCAGGAGATCGACGTGCGCACGGGGCTGGTGATGTTCCAGTGGACGAGCCTCGACCACGTCGCGCTCGCCGAATCCTACGCGCCCGCGAGCGTCAGCGATACGGCCTTCCCGTTCGACTACTTCCACATCAACTCGATCAACCTCGACCAGGACGGAAGCCTGCTGATCTCCTCGCGCAACACGTGGACCGCCTACGACCTCGACCCCCAGACCGGCCAGATCGTCTGGCAGCTGGGGGGCAAGCACTCGAGCTTCGCGATGGGCCCCGGGACGACGACCGCCTGGCAGCACGATCCGCGCGAGCTCGCGAACGGCTCGTTCTCGATCTTCGACAACGGCGCCTCGCCGACCGTCCACAGCCAGTCGCGCGGGATCGTCGTCGCGCTCGAACCGCAGGCGAAAACGGCGACGCTCGTCAGCGAACTCACGCACACGCCGCCGATCTCGACGAAGAGCCAGGGCAACGTGCAGGCGCTCGGCAACGGCGACTGGTTCGTCGGCTGGGGCGAAGTCCCCGACTTCTCCGAGCTCAGCCCCGCGGGCGCGCTGCTGTTCGACGCGCACTTCCCCGCCGGCGACCAGTCCTACCGCGACCTGCGCTTCGCCTGGACCGGCGTCCCCGCGACCCGGCCGGCGCTCGCGCTCGTCGTCGCGCACGGCGCGGCCGCGGCGCGCAGCGCGGGGACCGTCTACGCGAGCTGGAACGGCGCCACGCTGGTCACCGGCTGGCGGGTGCTCGTGGGCGCGACCGCGCACAGCCTCAGGCCGGTCGCGCAGGCCACGCGGAGCGGCTTCGAGACGGCGATCCTGCTGCCCGCGGGGACCCACGGCCGCTATCTGACGGTGCAGGCGCTCGGCGCCACGGGGCAGGTGCTCGGCGGCGCCGCGACCGTCGCGGCGCAGGGCCCCTGATCCCTGTTCTCACCGCGCGCCTCGCGCCGGTCACCGTGCGACAGCATGTGCGTGTGGCGGCGAAACGGTCCGATTTGCCCGCGGCGAGGTGGCATGATCAGAGGCGATGAGGGCGATGCAGATCGAGCGTCCCGGTGTGCTGCGCGCCGTCGAGCGTGAGGATCCCCGTCCGGGCCCCGGCCAGGTGCTCGTGCGGGTCAAAGCGTGCGGCGTCTGCCGCACCGATCTGCATCTGCTCGATGGCGAGGTCGAGATCCCCAGCCCGCCGATCGTCCCCGGCCATCAGATCGTCGGGACTGTGGTCGAATGCGGCGCGCGTGCGCAGGGCCGCGAGGAGCAGGACGGTGGAGTCGAGGGGGCAAGCGGGCGGGCGTCCGCGGCCGAGCCACCGGAACCCGGAAAGCGCGTCGGCATCCCCTGGCTCGGCTGGACGTGCGGTCGCTGCCGCTACTGCCTGACTGGCCGCGAGAACCTGTGCGAGCTGGCGCGCTTCACCGGCTGCGACATCGACGGCGGCTACGCGGAGCTGACGGTCGCCGACACGCGCTACTGCTTTGCGCTGCCCAAGGAGGGCTCCGACATGCAGCTCGCCCCGCTGCTGTGCGCCGGGCTGATTGGCTACCGGGCGCTGAGGATGACCGGCGAGGCCGAGCGGCTCGGCCTGTACGGGTTCGGCTCCTCGGCGCACATCATCGCCCAGGTCGCCCGCTTCGAGGGCCGGCGCGTGTTCGCGTTCACGCGCCCGGGGGACGAGGCGACGCAGGCGTTCGCGCTGGAGCACGGCGCCGAGTGGGCGGGCGACTCCACGACCTCGCCCCCCGAGGAGCTCGATGCGGCGATCGTGTTCGCCTCCGCCGGCGAGCTCGTCCCGACCGCGCTGCGCGCGCTCGCAAAGGGCGGCACGGTCGTGTGCGCGGGCATCCACATGTCCGAGATCCCGAGCTTCCCCTACGAGATCCTCTGGGGCGAGCGCGCGATCCGCTCGGTCGCCAACCTCACCCGCCGGGACGCCCGCGAGATGCTCGCGCTCGCCCCGCGCGCGGGGGTCCGCACCGAGGTTCATCCCTACGCG
This sequence comes from uncultured Solirubrobacterales bacterium, assembly GCA_963789675.1. GTDB lineage: Bacteria > Actinomycetota > Thermoleophilia > Solirubrobacterales > Solirubrobacteraceae > Palsa-744. The sequence goes on from CAWBLR010000027.1 coordinate 62,566, forward strand.
CTCGAGGATGCCGGCGCCGCGCTCGAGGATCTGCGCGAGGGGCGCTTCACGGGCAGCGCGGTGCTCGATCTCGCTGGGTGAGTCTGGAGGGGCCTATGTACCCTTTGAACCTGGTAGTCCACGTGACGCGCTTCTGAAGGCCGTCGCCGATCTGGTGATTCCGCAACGTTTGGATCGTCATTCGCACAAGCGGCGTTCGACCACGTGAACACGACAAGGACGGACGGACGTCCGGCGAGGCGAGATTGACTACTCTCCGCAGCTCTGGACCCCACAAGGAGGAGATTGTCGTGCCGTTGACTCAAACCCAACTGGCGAGCGCTCTCGCCGAGCGCGTCGAGCTGAGCAAAGCCGACGCGAAACTGATTCTCGACGCCTTCGAAGAGATCGTCCTCGAGCAGCTCGCGGAAGCGGAGAAGGTACGGATCGGCAAGCTCGTCCAGCTGACCGTCCGTCTCAAGCCGGCGACAAAGGCGCGCAAGGGCCGCAACCCGGCAACCGGCGAGGAGATCACGATCGCGGCCAAACCGGCCAGCGTCGACGTACGAGCACGGCCACTCGCCGCCGCCAAGGAGGCCCTGCCGTCCATCCAGAAGGCCCGCCGGCGACTGAGCTGACGCGAGGGACTGGCATCGGTTCGTGCCCTCTCACCCTTGCGGCTCTTGGGTCGGTTGGCCGGAGGGTCGTTGTGTTGCTGGGGTGTGTGCGGCCGCGTGTCGCAGAAGGCGGGGGAGGATCTGACGGTGCAGGATCGACACGGGTGGCCAGAGGACTTTCGCGATCGGCTTGTCGTAGCGCACGTGTGTGGACAGCGTGACGCGTGCCGGTTCGGCCTGGAAGAGCAGGCGCGAGGTGAGGTACCAGGAGCGTGACTCGATCGTGAGCGAGTCGGGCTCGCGGTCGACGATCGCCCAGCCGAGGACGTGCTCGGGCGATGTCCGGCGGGCCAAGCGTAGATTGAGCCCGTAGCGGAAACCGACGAGGAGAAACCAGCGCACGGACCGTGGCGCATCCTCGAACACGGTGCGCGCCCACTGCTCGGGGGTGCGCTCGTTCGCCGCGGCGACGGACGCTTCGAAGGAGTCGTCGTAGTCGCAGCGGTATCCGGCGAGGCTGCTCGGCGTCTGCCTCACGACGCTATCTCCCCGCGCGCGTTTGGGCGCGCTTGGTTCGGGTGATCGTTCTCGAGGCGTGCGCGGGCGGCTTTCCGGGTTGCCATGTCGTGTCCGGCTCTGTGTCTGCTCCTCAGCAGAACCTGCGCCCCGCGGTTTGGCGGATAGGTGACGAAGCGCCGGCGCGGGCGCTCGGGTTTCGCATCGGGCGCCTCCAGCTCGCACTGGGCGAAGACGTGGCGCAGGATGACCTTCATCTCGAGTGTCGCGAAGGCCGCGCCGATGCAACGGCGCGTGCCGCCGCCGAAGGGCAGCCAGGTGTAGGTGTCCGGGGCGTCTTCCATGAAGCGCTCCGGCCGGAAGGCGTCCGGTTCGGGGTAGAGGTCGGGCCGGCTGTGCGTGAGGATCATCGAGCACGTCAGGAGCGTGCCGGCCGGGACGGTGTGCTCGCCGACGGGAAACGGCGCGTTGACCTGGCGGGCTACCAGCGGGATGACGGGGCGCAGGCGCAGGCCCTCCTTGATCAGGCAGTCCAGATACCGATCGTCGTCCTCGGCGATCGCGGTGCGCAGGCGCGCGTGGACCTCGGGCGTGCGCAGCACGCGCTCAAAGATCCACGCCAACCCCGTAGCAGTCGTCTCGTGGCCGGCGAGCAGCAGCGTGACGAGCTGGTCGCGCAGCTCCTCGTCGGTCATCGCCTCGCCGTGCTCGTCGCGTGCGCCGAGCAGCATCGAGAGGATGTCCTCGTGCTCGGCGAGCCTCGGGTCCGAGCGCTTGCGGGCGATCTCGTCGAAGAGAATCGCGTCGACGCGCTCGCGCAGCGCGACGAAGCGCCGCCACGGGCTGCGGGCGCCCATGTCGCGTTGCAGGACGGGCCACAGCAGCGCCGGGGAGTTCAGGAGCTTCGGCAGCAGGCGCTCGAGCTCCGCACCGCGGGCGGCGTCTTCGATGCCGAGCACCGCGCGCAGGATCACGCGCAGCGTGATGCGCTGCATCGAGGTGTGCGCCGAGAACCGCTCGCCCACCGGCCAGCGCGCGATCTCCTCGTCGGCGATCTCTCCGATCTCCTCCGCGTAGACGCCCATGCGCTCGCCGTGGAACGATGGCAGCATCAGTTTGCGGCGGTTGAGATGGCGCTTGCCGTCGAGCAGCAGCACCGACTCAGGCCCCGCGACGGGCAGCATCACGCCATTGCCCTCGCCGGCGCGCAGCTGGTCGGGGTCGCTCGTGAACACGCGCTTGATCTCGGCGGGGTCGGCGATCACGACGAGGAAGCCGACGGGCCAGATCCGCAGCGAGAAGATGTCGCCGTAACGGCGCTGGCAGCGCTCCAACAGGTCGTGTTCGGCCAGCAGCCAGTATGCGCCGAGCAGGTGCCGGGGAACGTTGGGTCCAGGCGGCGCCTGAGAGATGTCGGCGGGCGGGGCCTGCGGTTCGCGCGGCGGGACGTCGCGCCAGCGGGATCGACGGCGAGCGGGCACCGGCATCGGTGCGGACGCGGTCGTGGGCGTGGCTGGGAATGTGGATGTGGCTGTGGGCGCTTCGCTGCTCATGTGGGCTCCTTGGCTCGGAGGGTCATGCCGTCGTCGATCAGCGAGAGGATCTGCCCGAAGAGGTCCACGGGCACGGCGTCGGGCTCGGTCAGTCGTTGAATCGAGAGTCCGTCGACGAGCGCGATCACGGCGGTCGCGAGCTGCTCCGCCGCAATCGCCATCGGAACACCGATCGCCTCGTGCCGCGCGCGCATCGACGCGGCGAGCTCCTCGCGCAGCCGCGCGTTGCGCTCGGCGTAGCGCGCGGCCACCTTGGGGTCGCGCACGGCGAGCGCGGAGTACTCGTGAAAGAGCAGCACGACATCGTGTCCGTGCTCGAGCACGGCGGAGACCTCGCGGCTCAGATCCCCGCTGATGTCACGGTCCGCCGGCGCTGACGCCGCGGCGGTGATCAGCGCGCGCAGCTGCTCGTCGAGCTCGTCCAGCAGCGCGAAGAACAGCTCGTCCTTGCTCGCGAAGCTCCAGTAGAGCGCGCCCTTGGAGAATCCGGCCTCGGCGGCGATCTCGCTCATCGAGGCGCCGTGGTAGCCGCTGCGCGCAAACACGCGGGAGGCCGCCGCGAGGAGTTGCTCGCGCGAGCTGCCCAGCCGTGCTGACTTCGCCTTGACATCGGCCTGTCGATGATCGAGCTTGGCTGGCATCTCCAGCACTATACCGACCGGCCGGTATGTAGTCAAATTGTTTTGCGGTGCCCTGAGCGGCCGGCCGCCGTGGCCGCTGTCGCGATCGATGCGTTCGACATGCTCTCCGCGCTGGTCGAGGCACGCGACCGAGGGCAGGTCGACGCCGATCTATCTGGCGGCCTGGTGTTCTCGACAGCGGGTGTGGCTACCGCTGCGGCCGCTCTACGGACGCCAGCGCCGCGATGAACGGCTCACGGACAGCGGGGTTACAGTGCTGGCGCTCGAGCACGCGCTTCTCTGCGTCCGGATCCTCGCTGTCGGGCAGCTGGGTTCATAGCCAGATGGATCATGTAGGGTGCCCACCCGCATGGCGCTCGATATACGACCGGTCGCGACCAAGCGCGAGCTGCGAGCGTTTATCGAGCTGCCGTGGCGGCTCTACCGTGAGGAGCCCAACTGGGTCCCGCCACTTTTGATGGATGTCAAGAAGCGGCTGGACCGGACGAAGAACCCGTTTTTCAAGCACGCTGAAGCTCAGTACTTCCTCGCTTGGCGCGATGGCAGAGCGGTCGGGCGGGTCAGTGCTCACGTCGACGAGAACTTCAACAGCTTCCAGGACAACGAGTGGGGTCTGTTCGGCTGGTTCGAGTGCGAGGACGACCCCGAGGCGGCGCGTGCGCTGCTGGACGCCGCGGGGGGTTGGCTGCGCGAGCGTGGGTGGGATCGGATGGTCGGCACGATGGACTTCACGACCAACGATGAGTGCGGTCTGCTGGTCGAGGGTCACGAGCATCCTCCGATCGTCCTCTGCCCCTGGCATCTCCCCTACTACCAGCATCTGTTCGAGCAGGATCTGAACCTGGAAAAGGCGATGGACCTGTACATGTGGAGCCTGAATGTCGAGGGCCGCGAGCAGGTCCACCCCGCGATCTGGGAGGTCGCCGAGAAGCTCGAGTCCGAGCACGGGATCGTCTGCCGCAACTTCCGCAAGCAGGACCTGCAGGCGGAGGTGGGCCGCTTCGTGGAGATCTACAACTCCGCCTGGGAGCGCAACTGGGGCTTCGTGCCGCTGACCGAGGAGGAGGTCCGCCACTACGCCAAGGACCTCAAGCCGATCCTGAGTATTCTCGGGCTCGGGCTCGGGCTCTTCTCGCCAGCGACCCCGGCGACGACGCCTGAGCCTGTCACGGTAGCCTTCATGTTTCCGCGTGGAAGGGTGGCAGAGCGGTTGAATGCACCGGTCTTGAAAATCTCACCGGCCGAAAAGTCGCGCCTTTGCCAGCGCCCGGATTCTTGGCTTTCCTGAGCCGTTTTCCGCACGGTTGAGCGGGATTCGGCTGGCTGGTCCCTGCGAGCGCTCGGCGCCGCGAAACCGCTCGAAGCCGCCTGAGACCGCACTATCCGCGCTTGGACTGGCGCGAGTTTGGCGCGAGCAGGACCATTTTGGTTGAGGGTTGTCGTCCCCGTCGCGACTGGAGCAACGCTCTGTGGCTGTGTATGAGATACCGCTTTTTGCGGTATTATGTACAAGGCTATGCCGGGGCGTGTATACACCGAACTGCTCGATCTGGCGCAGGACCAGCACGGGTATCTGCGTACTGAGGACGTGCGTGATGCGGGCTTTGACCCCAAGCGTCTGGTCGACTATGAGCGACGCGGCGTGGCTGAGCGTGTGGCCTATGGCGTCTACCGGATGAAGGCGATCCCACCGGATGATCTTGAGGAGTACATGCGGGCGGCGCTCTGGCCGATGGGCGCCGGTGTGCTCTCGCACGAGACGGCGCTCGACCTGTATGAGCTGTGCGACGTGAACCCCGCCGGCGTCGACGTGACGGTTCCGCACAGCTATCGCACTCACAGACCGGTGCCGGTGCTCTACCGGCTGCATCCTCGTAACCTGGCGAGTGAGGAGACCGGGCAACTGCGGGGGCTACCGATCGTGACACCGCTGAGGGCGATCCTCGACGGGATCGAGACCCACCTGCGCGGCAAGCTGATCGAGCAGGCCATCCAGACCGCCGAGCAGCAGAGCCTCATCACCGGTGACGGCGCAGTTCGTGCGCGGGACACCCTCGCTGAGCGTCACCTGGGTATCTCCCGTGAGCGGTAGACGCTATGACATCCCGCCGAAGAACCGCCGTGCGCTGGAGCAGCGCCTGCGCAACGTCATCGCCGACACAGAGCTTCAACAGCGTGCACGCAGACAGCTCGGCTACGTCGCCCTCGCCGCGACGCTCATGCGCCATGCACGCGACGAGCACGACGAGCCCCTGTTCCTGATCAAGGGCGGTGTAGCGATCGAGCTGTTGCTCGGACTCAGGGCGCGCGCGACGAAGGACCTCGACGCCAGCGCGCGGCTCACCGGCGAGGACATCGGCCTACGGCTGCGGGCAGCACTGGCTCACGACTGGGAGGGATTCACCTTAAGGCTGACCGGGCTCGAGCAGGTACGCGACACCGCGGCTCTCCGTGGCGATGTCAAGGTCAGCTACCAGGGCGACCCCTGGAGCACCGTGCAGTTCGAGGTCTCACCAGCCGAAGGGACCGCAGGCCACCAAATGCAGTGGACAGGAAACACGTTCGTCGATCCCGAGCGCCTGGGTCTACCGTCCCCCGGCGAGCTGCCGCTCGTCACGATCGCCTACCTCATTGCCCAGAAGCTGCACGCCTGCACCGATCACACCGACGACGAGAGGTCAAACGATCGCTACCGCGACCTCATCGATCTGATCCTCGTCGATCGGCTCGTACAGGACGAGGATTGCGCAGGCGTGCGAGACGTGTGCGTGGAGATCTTTCGCCTACGCGCCAAGCACTCTTGGCCCCCAAGCATCACGGTGCTTCCCGATTGGCCGGAGGGCTATCGGACGCTCGCAGAACAACTCAGCTTCGCTCCCGCCGACGTTCACCAAGCCGCAATCGACGTCCAGCAAATCATCGCGCGCATCGACACAGCTCGCCCGGTGACATGACGGAATTTGAAGGGGCAACAGCTGAAACTTGACCAATCCGTTCGCAGGGGACCGGGTACGCGGGGCCTTACCAGTAGACCGCGACGATCTCCACGTCGAGGAACGAGCCCCGAGACTGAGACGACGGCAAGCTCGCTCACGCAGTGGGAACGCGCCCTCGGGCGCAGCAGCGACCTCGGCGCGACCGCGCTGTACTTCGAGCTGCGCAGGGTCGTCGCAACCGATCCACCTAGGACGGCCGCCTCGCCGTACCCTCTCCCAGTGGATACCTCGCCGCCAGGCACGATCTCCTGAGACCGGTTGTACTCGTCGCGATAGGCACGGAAGGGTCGTCGCGCCGCGGTGCGGCATATTTCGGTCATTGTGAGGCTCCTCCTGGCTGTTGTCGTGCTCGTGCTGGTGCTCCGGGCGGTGCGGTTGCGGCGTTGGCGAAGAGCAGCGGCGCGAGCGTGGTCGGCAGTCCCTCGGCTGTCAGCGCGCCGATGATCGGGTTCAGCGAGACGGGAGTGTCATCTGCTGCACGCCTTGTCGCTGCGCTCTGTTCTAGCTACTCGGCAGCGGAGACCCGGCGAAGAAGACGTACCAGATCGCCAGCGCGATCACGGCGATGTAGACGTTGATCATGACGATCAGCTCCAGCACGGTGGTCCCCACCCGCTGGCTGACGTGGCTTTCCGACTCGCCGCGCATGCTGCGCAGCCAGGGTGGCCGACGTTCGGTGCGGGGGCGTTTGACGAGCTCGTCGTAGACGTTGTTGAGCCATGTGAGCGCCATCGCCATTGTGAACACCAGCACGCCGAGCACGACGATGACGACGCCGACCGCTCCCATGCTGAGAGTCTGCCGACCCACAGCTTGAGATCCGACCCAGAGCGCGAGCAGTGGGGCGCCCGTCCAGAAGTTGACGGTTATGAACGCGGTGGCGCCCGCCAGCGCCACTCGCTTGAGGGTCATAAAGGCAGGCGTGTCTCCGTGCTCGGCGGCGCGAGGATCTGTGGGGATCGCCCCGGTACGACTGGCGCTCCGCCCTGTCATCGGGGTGCGGGTTTGGCCAGGACCGTGGCCATCATCATCTGCACCCAAGTTTCGACGAGCGTTGCGTCGTCGACTTGAGCGGGGATGCCGAGGACGTCGACCAGCAGGCGGGAGGAGAGCAGCGATCCGAGTCCGACGGCGGCGATCGCCGTTGCCTGCTCGTCGGTGAGCGGGGCCTCTGAGCGCTCGCGGATCCATGCGGCGAAGCCCGTGAACGTCGAGCTGACGAGCTGCTCGGCGGCGGTGCTCAGCAGTTGCGGTCGGTTGCGGGCTTCGGAGGCGAGGATGCGGAGCAGCTCGGACTCGCTGTCGAGCTCGGCGAGGATGTAGCGGGCGGTCAAGGTGAGTTCGGCTTTGATGTCTCCGAGCGGGCCGAGCACACGGCGGATGTCGCGGAGCGCGTCGAGGCGCGCGAGCTGGCGCTCGATGCCGGCCGCGAGGAGCGCTTCCTTGCTCTTGAAGTGGTGGTAGATCCCGCCCGCTCCGGGGGTGAGTCCGGCGGCGGCCTCGATCTTGGCGATGCTCGTGCCGGAATAGCCGTGCTCGCTGAAGAGGCGCATCGCCTCGTCGACGATCCGCTCGCGGGTTGTGCTTGACATGGGCGGTCCTAAGTATACACTTAGCTGGAGCCAGTGAGAAAAGGAGATGTGTTTGTGTGTCCGACGTCGGATTGCCCCCAGATATAGGTGACCAGCCGATGCCGAAGGGCGGGGGCATTCGCGGGGGACGTGTGCGGCGTGCAGCCCCGCTGGCTGCGCTGACGGCTCGCACCGCGGGCGAGGCGGTCGTGGTTGGACTGCGCGGCAAGCTGACTGGTGCGGACAGCACCGAGTTCCACCTCCGCACGGCGGAGCGCTATGCCGAGTTGCTCGGTCGCTCCAAGGGCGCGCTGATGAAGGCTGGGCAGATACTGTCGTTCATATCGGTCGGCCCCACAGCGGAGGAGGGCTTCCAATCGATCTACCAGACAGCGCTGACGCGCCTGCGCGACGACGTGCCGCCGATGGCACCCCAGCTCGCGCGCGCTGTACTGGAGCGCGAGCTCGGCCGGCGGACCGAGAGCGTGTTCGCGGAGTTCGAGTGGGAGCCGCTGGCGGCGGCCTCGATCGGCCAGGTACACGCCGCCCGGCTGCACGACGGTCGCGCGGTGGCGGTGAAGATCCAATACCCCGGGGTGGCGGACGCGATCCAGGCCGACCTGAAGAACAACGAGCTGCTGGGCACGTTTCTGAGATTGATCAGTGGGCTGTCCCCGAATAAAATGGAGCTCGACTTTCGCGGCATGGCCCGGGAGATGAGTGTCCGCATCATCGAGGAGCTCGACTATCGGCTCGAGGCCGCCAACCAGACGGAGTTCGCCGACATGTACCGCGGACACCCGTTCATCCACGTCCCAGAGGTGATCGGTGAGCTGTGCAGCGATCGTGTGCTGACCCAAGAGCTCGTGCAGGGCAAATCCTGGAGCGAGGCCCTCACCTCCGAACAGGGGCTGCGTAACCGTTGGGGTGAGGCGATCTGGCGCTTTGTCTATGGCACCTACCAACGTGTCCACATCTTCAATGCCGACCCGCATCCCGGCAACTACCTGTTTCATGACGACGGGAGCGTTAGCTTCCTCGACTTCGGCTGCGTCAAGCGGTTCCATCACGATCAGGCCGAGATCACGAACTTGATCGTGCGCGAATCTTTGCGGGGTGACGTGCTCGCGACCTGGAAGGCCGCTGTCGAGATCGGCTTCTTTTCCTCCTCAGGCGATGTCACCCCCCAAGAAGTGTTCGACTACTGGCGAGAGGGATTTGAGATGTACTGGACAGAGCAGCCGTTCACGGTGACACCGGAGTACGTGGCCGCCTTTATCGAACGACGCTTTTCACCGATCGGCCCCTCCGGCAACGCTTTTCAACACGCTGTTGCACCACCTGAGTGGACGATGACGAGCCGCATCGAGATGGGAGCGATGTCCGCGATCGCCGGGCTGCGCGCAACCAATGACTGGAGGTCAATCGCCGCCGAGCACTTCGAGAGCGCACCCCCGCTCACGACGATGGGCAAGCTGGAGAGTGAGTTCTTCGACGGCCGGGCGGCGAGCAACCATGCCTGACTGGCAAGCATGGCCGTTCCCGACCGAGGACCCCTACCCCGCCTACCGTGCCGCCCGCGCGCAGGCGCCCGTCCAGTGGAACGAGCAGCTCGGCGCCCATCTCGTGCTCTCCAACGAGCACGCCGCGGCCGTCCTACGCAGCCCCGAGTGGAGCTCCGACCCGCGCAACAGCCCGCAGCTACTCGCCTCTTTCGGCGGCCCGGGATCTGTTTCCGAGCAATGGACCAGGTTGCTGCTGATGAGCGATCCGCCGACCCACACGCGCCTGCGCAGCGCCGTCAATCGCTTCTTCACCCCCCACGCGATGCAGCGCATCCGCGGGCGTGTTGCCGCGATCGTCGAGGCCGCGTTCGCGCCGCTCGCCGACGGTGAGCCGATCGAGCTGATGAGCGAGCTCGCCTATCCGATTCCGCTGGCGGTGATCGCGGAGCTGTTCGATGTCGGCCTCGAGGGCGCGGAACTGCTCCGCGCGGAGACACCGACGCTTGCGCGAATGCTCGAGCTCGACCCGACACCCGCGGAGCTCGACGCGATCGGCACGTCGGCGATGACGGTGATGCTGTTTCTCGTCCCGATCGTCGCGTCGCGCCGCCGCGACCCGGGCGAGGATCTGTTGAGCGCGCTGATCCATCCCCCCGACGGCGGCGCTGTGCTCGAGACCGACGAGATCATCACGATGTGCCTGCTGCTGCTCGCCGCCGGCCACGAGACGAGCGCCAACCTGATCGGCAACGGCACGCTCGCGCTCCTTGAACATCCCGACCAGCTCGACTGGCTCATGCAGCATCCCGATCTGACTCCCCAAGTCGTGGAGGAGCTCCTGCGCTACGACAGCCCCGCCCAGGTCGCCTCGCGAATCGCCCTGTCGGATCTGGTTCTCGACGGGACGAAGATCGGCAGGGGAGAGCAGGCGCTGATCATCCTCGGCGCCGGCAACCGCGACCCGGACCGCTACACCGACCCGGACCGTCTGCACCTCACCCGCACAGGTACACCACACCTCGCCTTCGGTGGCGGCCCGCACTTCTGCGTCGGCGCTGGACTCGTCCGGCTGGAGGCACAGGAGACCTTCAAGCGCATCGCGCAATCGGTATCGAAGCTGGAGCCCGGCAGCTGGTCGCATACCAGGGATCGCTCGCGCACCTTTCGGCGGGTGCGGACCCTGCACATCGGAGCCCCGATTCTCACGTGCGATCTGTCGCTGGAGGCAGTTCCCCGTCGATGAACTGCTCCGGCGTGGCTATCCGAGCCGCGCTGCGTGCGGTTCCTCGATGCGGCTGGCGGCGATCACGAGCGAGCCGTGGCGCTGGACCAAGACGCCCAGGCGCGTCTTGAAGACATGCTCACGATCGCTGGGTGGATCGAGCCCGCCGCGAAGGCATGGCTTACCGAGCGTACCGATGTGCTCGCCATCGTTCGACGAATGCCCTGAGCGAGTCCAGCGTAGAAGCATCTCTGTATACGCTCGTGTGGTCCGAGCGGGCGCTTATTGTTGCGACGTGCCTGTTGTGACCAGCCAGCTGAGCGGTATGGATCGGGGCGAGGTCGAGGCGATCGTGGGGTCGCGGTCCTACGCGCGCGGGCTCGATTACGCGCAAAACAACAGGGTACTGGCAATCGAGTGGGACGCGAGCACAGGGACGTTGACCGGCTCTGTGGTCGGCCGGGGCGCGCTATATGACACCGCGGCGTTCTTCACCGTCGATCGTGATGGCGCGCTGGCGTTTGACGACGGCGAGTGCACATGTCCGGTCGGATACAACTGCAAGCACGTCGCGGCGATCGTGATCGCTGTGGCCGACGGGAGAGAGGCAGATCGGAAGCGGGGAAGGCCGCGCTCCCAGCTGCGGGTCGTGTCCCCATCATCATCATCGCCCCCACCACAGCCACCATCGTGGGAGCAGCCGCTGCGCGCGTTGATCGATCCGCCGCCGGCGCGGGCGGCGGGCACGCCGCTGGCGATCGAGCTGGATCTGCACGCGAGCGGTGTCGCGGACCGTGCCACGCCGCGGCTGATGGCGAGGCTGATGCGGGAGGGCGCGCGCGGCGGCTGGGTCAACGGCTCGCTGAATTGGAGTGGGCTGGACTCGTGGCATGTCAAGAGCGGCGAGTACCGCGCCGATCACCTGGCGCTGATCCGCGAGCTGTACGCAGTTCATCGCGCGCGCGAGGAACGACCGACCTACTACACCCATGCCGCCGACAAGGTGCTCGATCTCGGGGGCTGCGACAGCGTGCAGTTGTGGTCGCTGCTGGCGGAGGCGGAGCGCCTCGGGGTGAAGCTGATCCACGCGTATCCGGCGTTCGGTGAGGTGCGCTGCCATGAGCGGGGCGAGCTGCTGATCGACGTCACGCGCGGGGCCGATCGGGGATCGATCGTGCGCGCGGTGCTGCGAGTCGACGGGCAGGACGCCGAGGATCTGGAGCCGCTGCTGTTCCTGGGCTCCAGCGGGCACGGCGTCGTGTGCGCTGTGCGCGGTGGCAGGGGCGGTGAGGCCGGCGGCGGTGAGGCCGCCATCACTGGGCCCGACCGCCGCCGGCTGGCCCTCGTGCATCTTGCAGAGCCCGCGCCGGCGGCGCTGCAGCGAATGGTCTTGGGCGACGAGCGGCTGCGGATCCCGGCGGGCGAGCTTGAGCGCTTCGCGGACGAGCTGTGTCCGGCGCTGCGCCATGTCGCGACGGTGGTGTCCTCGGACGGCTCGTTCGTGCCGCCGGAGATCTCCGCGCCGACGCTCGTGCTGCGTGCGAGCTACGGCGGCGGGCATCGCGTCGACGTCGGCTGGGAGTGGTCTTACGAGGTCGGCGCGAGCACGCGGCACACAGCGTTCGCGGTGAACGGGGACGGCCCGGGGTTTCGCGACCTCGACGCCGAGCGCGCGATCCTCGCGGGCGCCGACTTCTCCGCGACGGGTCTGCAGCGCTTCGGGCTGCTCGACGGCGCGGGGCGCCCCGGCGACGCGCATGTGACGTCGCTGACGGATCTAGACAGCATGCGTCTCACGACGGAGGTGCTGCCGCGTGTGGCGGAGCGGCCGGATGTGGTTGTGGCGGTGCTCGGTGAGCCGGCGGACTACCGCGATGTCGGCGAGTCGCTGACGATCGGCCTCTCCACCGTTGAGATCGCGGGGGAGCGCGATTGGTTTGACCTGGGGGTGACGATCTGCGTTGAGGGTCACGAGCTGCCATTCGCCGAGGTGTTCACGGCGCTCGCGAGCGGCGAGACGCACATGCTGCTGGCGGACGGCGCCCACTTCTCGCTGCTCGCACCGGACCTGCAGGAGCTGCGGCGTCTGATCGAAGAGGCCGCAGCGCTCGCGGACTCGCCGGCGGGGTCGCTGCGGATCAGCCGCTATCAGGCTGGGCTGTGGGCCGAGCTCGCCGCGCTGGGCGTCGTGCGCGAGCAGGCAGAGACATGGCAGCGCCAGGTCGGCGCGCTGCTCGAGATCGATGCGATCGCCGAGCACGATCCGCCGGCGACACTGCAGGCGCAGTTGCGCCCCTACCAGCGCGAGGGGTTCGGCTGGCTGGCGTCGCTGCGGGAACTCGAGCTCGGCGGGATCCTCGCGGACGACATGGGACTCGGCAAGACGCTGCAGGCGCTCGCGCTGATCTGCCACGCATGCGAGCGCGACCCCGGTATCGGCCCGTTCCTGGTGGTCGCGCCGACGAGCGTCGTGTCGAACTGGGTGGTGGAGGCCGGCCGCTTCGCCCCGGGGTTGAAGGTTGATGCGATCACGGACACGCTCGCGCGGTCGGGGCGCGCGATCGAGCGGGTTGCGGCCGCCGACGTCGTCGTCACGACCTACACTCTCTTCCGGCTCGAGGCGGAGGCCTATCGCGCGGTGTCGTGGGCAGGACTGATCCTGGATGAGGCGCAGTACGTCAAGAATCACCAGGCAAAGACCTACCGCTGCGTTCGCGAGCTGGCCGCGCCGTTCAAGCTGGCGATCACGGGTACGCCGATGGAGAACAACCTGATGGAGCTGTGGTCGCTGCTGTCGATCACCGCGCCCGGACTGTTCCCCGACCCGCAGCGGTTCGCCGAGCAGTACGCGCGGCCGATCGAACGCGGCGGCGACAGCGAGCGGCTCGCGCGCCTGCGGCGCCGCGTCAAGCCGCTGCTCAAGCGCCGCACGAAGGAGCTGGTCGCCGCGGATCTTCCCGCCAAGCAGGAACAGACGCTTGACGTGGACCTGCATCCGCGTCATCGCAAGCTCTACGACACGCACCTGCAGCGCGAGCGAAAGAAGGTGCTGGGGCTGCTCGGCGACTTCGACCGCAACCGCTTCACGATCCTGCGCTCGATCACGCTGCTGCGCCAGCTCAGCCTGCACCCGGGGCTCGTCGACGACGACCACGACGCGGTGCCGTGCGCGAAGCTCGGCGCGCTCGTGGAGCAGCTGGGGGACGTCGTCGGTGGCGGGCACCGCGCGCTCGTGTTCAGCCAGTTCACAGGCTTCCTCGCGAAGGCCCGCGAGCGCCTGGACGCGGAGGGAATCGGCTACTGCTACCTCGACGGCCGCACGCACAAGCGCGAGCGCGTGCTGGAGCGCTTCAAAACTGGAGATGACCCGGTGTTCCTGATCAGCCTCAAGGCGGGCGGGTTCGGCTTGAACCTCACCGAGGCCGACTACTGTTTCCTGCTCGACCCGTGGTGGAACCCCGCGACGGAGGCACAGGCAATCGATCGCACGCACCGCATCGGCCAGACGCGCCCCGTGATGGTCTACCGCATGATCGCGCGTGCGACGATCGAGGAGAAAGTCGCGGCCCTCGCGCGCCGCAAGGCCGCGCTGTTCAGCGGCGTCATGGACGAGGGCGACCTGTTCGCCAGCAGCATCACCGCAGAGGACATCCGCGGACTGCTTGGATAGGTCGGCAGCAAATGTTGAATCGCTAGCCTTGTGGTTCGCCCTGGAAGGGTGGCAGAGCGGTTGAATGCACCGGTCTTGAAATCCAGGGGTCCATGTTTGGACCATCTTTCGCACCGCTTGGATTTTGACTTGTTTGAGTCGTTTTCTGCATGTCTATGCGGGATTCTGGCCACGCTCCGCCAGCCTGCGCGGTCCCCGTTCACCGTCTGAATAACCGCCTGATCCGCAGTTTGCCTGGCGCGAGTTTGGCGCCAGTAGCATGACCAGGGCTGGTGGGTGCGGTCCCACTCCTTGTGCCTGCTACCTCGCGGTCGCTGCCCGCGGCGTCGTCTCGCCGCCGTCGTCGGTGTCGTGTCGTGTCATCGTCGTTGCCAGTTCGGTGCGATTCGCCACATCCAGCTTCCGGTACACGCTTGCGAGGTGCATCTTCACGGTGCTGCGCGCGATAAACAGCGCGCTGGCGATCTGCGGGTTGGTTCTGCCGCTCGCAGCCAGGCGCGCGATCTCGAGCTCTTTCGCTGTGAGGCTCGCCCAGCCGTCCGGTGGCCGCTGTCGCGTTCCCCGCCCGCGGCGGGCATACGCCACCGCCTGCGTCAGGGTCAGCGTGTGCCCCTCATCCCAGGCGCCCTGTGCCGCGTATCTCTCCTGCCGCCGGCTGTCCGGCCCAGCGGCGCACCCGAGCCTCGAGCGTACGCCTGCCGCCGCGCCGGCAAGGCGCGCGGCGCGCTCGCTGTCTTCAGTCGTGCCCTCGTTGCTGTCGTGTCCTTGCTCCGCGTGGGCGAGCGCGTCAAGCACGTCGGCGGCGTCTCGCTCGAGGTCGCTCTCAGCGCAGGTCTCCAGTGCTTTGTGCAGCAGGTCGCGCGCCCGGCGCCGCTCCCCCGCCTGTAGCGCCGCGCGGCCTCTTATGTAGCAGACGACCGCCTGCTGCCTCGCGCTGTCCGCGTGGGAGGCCAGCGCTTCGAGTTCGTCGGCGTGTCCGGCCGCGATCTCCGGCTGCCCGCGGGCTGCCGCGCTGCGCGCCAGCGTCTCACGGGCGAGCGCGCGTGTGTGGAGGTGTGGCATGTCGAGCAGTCCGAGCGCGTGCGTTTCGGCTGCGTCCAGGTCCCCGTGCATGTAGTTGGCGACCGCGAGCGCCAGCGAGATCGCCGGGGCAGCCTGCATCGCCCGCGACTCCTGCGCGGCGCGCAGAGCCGCGGCGCCCTCGGCGATGGCCTCGCGTGTCCGCCCCATCCGGGCGAGCGCATGGACGCGGAAGCTCACCACCTGGAAGTAGGTCATCGCCCGGTCGTCTCCCTCGAGCGCGAGGGCGCGGTCGGCGTGCGCCAGTGCGCGCTCCGGCGAGCCGACGCTGACCTGCGCCCACGCCATCGCCTGCTCGCCCCAAGCCCGCAGCCGCGGGTGCTCGCACGCTCGCGGGATCTCGAGGAACTCCTCGTACAACGCCGCGATCTCGTCGAAGCGCTCCCGCAGCATCCGCGCGACCGCCAGATTCACAAGCGCGAACGCCAGCCCGAGACGGTCGGTTCCCGCCCGTGCGATCTCGACGGCGCGCTCGGCGCAGCCCGTGCCTCGGTCTAGGTCCGTCGCGGTCTGGATCAGCACCATCGCCGCGCCGGCCAGCGCGTCGCTCGGGGCGCCTCGTGTCTCCTCGGCCAGGGCGAGGCCCCGATAGGCGTTCTGAACCGCCTCCTCGTATTCCTCGGCGAGCATCTGTACCATCGCCGCGCCGCACTGGAGGGTCGCGCGCACCGCCGTGGACGCCTGGGGCGTGGCAGGCAGCACGCGGGCACAGGTGGCACGGGCTTCGTGGTAGTGCTCTGCGAGCAGCCAGTGCCTCATCAACGCTGCCGCGATCCGCTGCGCGGAGGGCGGGTCGCACTCCAGCGCGTAATCCACCGCCCGGCGGAGGTTCGCACGCTCGTCATCGACGCGGGCGTGCCCGTCGGTGTCGTGTAGCGTGAGGCTTGCCCACTCTGCGTAGGCGGCGAACCACGCCAGATGCAGCCGCGCCGCGTCCTCGCGTTCGCCGGCAAGGGTGAGGTGTTCGGTCGCGTACTCGCCGACTGTCTCGAGCAGTGTCCAGCGCTTCTCGCCGCCGCTCGCCTGGGCCGGCGCGAGCAGGCCCTTCAGGTCAAGGGCGGTGAGCGCATCTGCTACGTCCTCGTCGCTCATGCCGTCCGGTGCGAGAGCCTGCACAGCGGGGATCGTGAACCCGCCCGCGAACGCCGCGAGCCGCCGCAGCAGCAGTCGCTCCTTCGCGTCGAGCAGCTGGTAGCTCCACTCCAGCGACGCGCGGATCGAGCGGTGTGGCGAAAGGCCGTCGTCGCCTGCCGCCGCCGCGAGGCGTCCCTGCTGTGCCAGGCGGTCGGCGACCTCCTCCGCAGAGGAGCTCTGCAGCTGGCCCGCCGCGAGCGACAGCGCCAGCGGAAGCCCGTCAAGGCCACGGCATATCCGCGCGATCGCACGCGCCGAGGACGGTGTGACCGCGAACGCCGGGTCACCGCTGCTCGCCCGCTGTATGAACAGTCGCCCAGCGTCGGACTGTACGACCGCCGCCACATCCTCGCCGTCCGGTAGCCGCAGCGGCGAAAGACGGAAAACCCGCTCGCCGTCGGCCCCGAGCGGCGCCCTGCTCGTCGCGAGCACCTGCACCCCGGGGGCCGCGCCCAGCACCTCGCCGACCAGGCCGCGAAGCGGGTCGAGGAGATGCTCGCAATTGTCGAGCACCAGCAGCAGTCGTCTGCGCCCTGCGACGTGCTGGATGAGCACCTGCCTGGCGGTGCTTCCGAAGTGCTCCCTGGCGCCAAGCGCTCCGAGCAGCGCGTCGAGCAGATGCTCCTCGCCCGCCACGCTCGCCAGCGGGACGGTCACGCACGCACCCGCGCCGCGGGCGAGCTCGAGCGCGAGGCGCGTCTTGCCGCAGCCGCCAGCGCCTGTCATCGTCAACAGCCGTGCGGAGCGAAGCGCTCCTCGCAGTTCCGCCAGCTCGGACTCCCGGCCGATGAACGGCCCTGGTGCGACCATCGCGCGATCCTCCCAAAACGACGCGGAAACTGTGGCCACATGGCCGTAGTTGTCGCGACGACGTTGTGCGAGATTGCCGGCAGTGCCCAACGACAGGTCCAATTCTACTTGCCGGAGTAGCGGCTGATGCCCCGCTCGATCGCTGACCTTCCTGGGCCGCGCGGGCTGCCGCTGCTCGGCAACGCCGTGCAGCTGATCCCGCCTTCGCGAGCGCATCTAAAAGCAGAGTCGTGGGCGCGCCGCTACGGCAGCATGGTCCGTGTGCATGTTGGGCGCCGCGAGATGGTGGGGATCGCTGACGCGGCGACGATCAACCAGATCCTCCGCGAGCGCCCCGAGGGGTACCGGCGCTGGGCGGAGCAGTGCAGCGTTCTCGATGAAATGGGTCCGACCGGCCTGTTCAGTGCCGAGGGCACGGAGTGGAAGGCGCAGCGTCGCCTCGTGATCACCGCGCTGAACACGAACCACCTCCACCGCTACTACGAGGCCGTGCGCACCTGTACCGAGCGGCTTCATGCCCGGCTGAAAGTCGCGGCGGACTCGGGGGCGTGGTTGAACATCACCGAGGAGCTCACCTCGTTCACCGTCGATGTCACCTCGTGGCTTGCCCTCGGGCACGATTTGAACACGCTGGAGCGCCGCGACGATGAGCTCCAGCGACACTTTCGCGTCGTCATGCAGACAATCGCACGGCGGCTCACCGCCCCATTTCCTTACTGGCGGCACTTCAAGTTGCCCGTCGATCGTCGCGCTGAGCGCTCGATCGTCGCGGTCAATCGGGCGATCCGCCGCTTCGTCCGGGAGGCACGCGAGCGGATGGACCGAGCGCCCGCGCTCTATGAGGAGCCGCGGAACATGCTCGAGGCGATGATCGCCGCCCAGGCCAGCGACGGCACCTTCACCGACGATCAGATCGCGGGGAACGTGTTCACGATTCTCCTCGCCGGTGAGGACACGACGGCGCACACTCTTGCCTGGACGCTGTCGCTGATCGGCCCGTGCCCGGAGGTCCAGCGGCAGCTTCGCGAGGAGGCAGCGCGAGAGCTCGGCGACCAGCCGGTCGCCGGAGACCCGCAGTTGGTTGATCGGCTGCGCTACAGCGAAGCGGTGGTGCAGGAGTCGATGCGCCTGCGCGGGGTCAGCGCGATGCTCGCGATCGAACCCGCGAACGATGTGACTGTCGGCGATGTTGAGGTGCCGGCCGGCACACGCCTGCTGCTGCTGTTGCGTCAGGCGGGCCGTGAGACCGCCGGGCGCGGGGACGATTTTCTGCCGGAGCGCTGGCTGTCGGACAGCGATGACACGCGGCCGGTGAAGACGCTTGGGTTCGGCGCGGGGCCGCGGTTCTGCCCAGGGCGCAACCTCGCGCTGCTCGAGTCAAAGACGGCGCTCTCGATGATCGCCTCGAGCTTCCACGTCGAGGTCGACCGGCGCCGAGTACGGGAGGCGTTTGAGTTCGCGATCGTCCCTCGCGGGCTTCGTGTCCGCCTGCGCGAGCGCGCCTCCGCAGCTCAGCCCGTCACGAGCCGGGTGGCAGCCGCCATATGATCGAACTGCAACTACTAGCCGCGATGGGCGCGATCGGCCGCCGTTACGACCGGTTCATCGGTAGACCTCACACACGGCGTCTGTGGCTCATCGCCGCGGGCACGACGCTCGCGCTCGCATGTGTCGGCCTGCGCCGAGGCGACGCGGCGTGAGCGCGATGCGTGTTCGTGAGCGGCTCGCGTTCACGAACATCCCGATCGGGCTGCGGGTGCGCCTCACAGAACGCGCCCTCGTTGAGACGCTCGCCGAGGTTGCCAGGGTAGGCTCGCCGTGAGCGTTGACGCTCGGCACACGGCGGCGGGCGACCCCGGATACGCGCTCAGCGCCTCGGACGGGGGCGAGCACGCGCGCCTGTCCCGCCAGTCACGCCTACACGAGCAGTTCACGCGCCGCCTGCTCGAACGCGCGGGCATCCAGCCCGGAATGCGGGTGCTCGACGTCGGGTGCGGGCCGGGCGACGTCACCTTCCTGGTCCGCGAGCTCGTCGGCGCGGAAGGCCTGGTCGTGGGGGTGGAGCGTGACGAGCAGGCCGTAGCGGCCGGGCGCCAGCGAGTCGCCGACGCCGGACATTCCAACGTCGAGTATGTGTGCGGAGACTTCCGCGAGGTAGAGATCGACGGCGGACCGTTTGACGCATTGGTGGGGCGGTTCGTGCTCCTCTACCAAGCGGACCCCGCGGATGCCGTCCGCAGAGCCTCACGCCACCTGCGGCCGGGAGGCATAGTCGCCTTCGCAGAACTCAACCTGCCGATCGGCTCAGCACACCCGGCGAAATCGCTGTTGTCCTGGCCCCCGACGCCCGCATCCGAACAAGTCAACGAATGGATCTTTGAAGCGTTCGCAAGACTCGGCACACAGCCCGACATGGGCATACGTCTCCCCGAAACCTACGCGCAAGCCGGCCTGGAGCCCAGCCCGGACCTGGAGACCGAGCTCGCGTTCGCCGTCGGCGAGGACGCGATCGGCCACACCATCGAGTTCATCAGGAGCCTCATGCCAACGATCCTCGACGCCGGGATCGCCACAGAGGACCAGGTCGATCTCGCAACACTCGCCAAACGGATGCGCGCCGGCACCAGCAGCGTCGGGCGGATCAGCTGCTGGCCCACCGCGATCGGCGCATTCGCCACCAAGCCACCCGACTGAAACGGCAACAGCATGGCCCGCTCGCTTCGGTATTCGCAAAGCGACCGGCCGATGGCCCGGAGCTCATCCTGTCGGCGCGGCCGCTGCGGCGTGAGAGCGGCGACTATTACCCTGCGCGCCCGAGCCGTCGGCCACGCAGCGCCGGGTACGATTTCCCAGTGACCCGCCCCGGAGGGGTGGCAGAGTGGTTGATCGCGGCAGCCTTGAAATCTCACCGGCGGGAAAGTCGCGCCTTTTGCCGGCGCCCGGATTCTTGGCTTTCCTGAGCCGTTTTCCGCATGGTTGAGTCGCATTCGGCCGGTTGGCGGCTGCGGGTGTCCAGCCCCGCGGGACCGCTGTTAACCGCCTGAAACCGCACGATCCGCACTCGGACTGGCGCGGATTTGGCGCGAGTCGGGCGGGGTTGGTTGAGGGTTTCATCGGGCGTGCTGACGCGGCTGTATTGCGTCGTGGTCGAGGCATCGAGCAAGCCGCGCGGGGCCGTCCGGAGGCAAACCAGGTCAGGTAAACGAGTGAGCGCCGCGTGAAGTCGGTGGCCCGGAGCGCGGCATCTTATACGCAAAGTGTTAGCGTATGAGTTGTGGATAGTGACGCGATCGCTTACCTCGGTGTCGACGAGGACGATACGAGTCTCGAGGGGCTTGCAGTCGTCTGCGGCGGCTCGCTGGAGGGTGTGCTCGAGCGGATCGCATCGGGAGAGTTCCAGACGCTCGTGCTCGCGCGGCTGCGCGCGATCGATGGCTCGCTGCGCGGGCTGGTCGCGTTGCTCGACTGGCTCGAGGAGGTCGGCGGCCGGCTCGTGGCGCTTGACGTGGGCCTGGATACGGGGTCGGCCGCGGGACGGCGGACGGTCGCGGCGTTGCGTGAGGTCGCGCGGTGGGAGCGCGAACCTCTCTCAGGCCGCCCGCCACGCGGGCGGCCAGGGCTCGCGGTCCACGCCCCCGAGCTGCGCCGGCGGATCGGCGAGCTACGCGAGCAGCAGGGGCTCAGCCTGCAGGCGATCGCTGACGTTCTCAACGCTGAGGAGGTACCGACGCCGCGCGGCGGCAAGCAGTGGCGCCCGTCCAGCGTGCAGGCCGCGCTCGGATACCGCCGCCCGCCGCCCACGCCACCGCTGCCCCCGCACCCGGCTCGAAAGGGTCCAGGCGGCCCGAAGGCGCACTCGCCACACCCGCATGGACCGAAGCGGCGCCCGCCGCACGATCGACCACAGTCCGAGGGCCGACAGCCACGGCGACCTGGCAAGGACGATCGGCCATGACGAGCGTGATCACGCGCTTTGGCGTGCTTGGGGTGTTCGCGCTGATGGTGCCTGAGAGCGCGTGCATCCCGATCCCCAGCGAGGTGACGCTGCTGTTCTCGGGGTTCTCGGTGCGCCAGGGATGGATGAGTTTCCTCGCGGCGGTGCTCGCAGCGACGGCCGGCAACCTGGTGGGCGCTCTGATCACCTACGCCGTAGGCGCGTCTCGGATGCTGGAGCGCGTGCAAGGCGCACGCGGCCTGTTGTATCGCTCGGAGGGGCTGCTCGAGCGCCACGGCGCGCGGGGCGTACTGATCGCACGGTTGCTGCCGCTGGCGCGCACGTTCGTGTCGCTGCCCGCCGGTGCGCGGCGCGTACCGCTGGGTGCGTTCGTCGCGATGACGACGGTCGGCTCGGCGATCTGGGCGGCCGGGTTCATCGCCGCCGGTGTCGCCGCCGGTACAGCGTGGGTCGGGGTCAGCTCGATCGCTGGCCGCGTGCTGCTCGCCGCCGGCCTCCTGATCCTCGCGCTCGTGCTCATGCGACGGGGCGACGGTCGGGGAGCTGGCGACAACGGCCGAGAGACTTGACTTCGCGCGGGATCGAGCTACACGTGTGTGCGATGACCGCAAGCGAGGTCGCAGCAATGCATGTCGGAGCCGACGAGGTCGAGCTTCATCGCGACCTGGTGCCGTACCTGGCTGAGAGCGAGGTGCTCGGAGAAGTGCTGAAGGCGCCGCTCGTGTTCATGGTGCCCTACCTCCCCGCGATGGCACACCTCGCCAATGAGATGTACCGCACAAAGACAGAGGGAATCCACCGTGCCGAAGCGGAGCGCAACTGGCACAGGATCGTGTGGCTGCACGAGAAGCCCTACCGGCTCGGCGCATTCCTCTCGATCTGCGAGCGGCTGAGCGACCGGGAGTATTGGGAGGCGCTCGGCAGCATCTGGATCGAGACCGAGAACCTCCACGACGACCAGGAGCAATGGCTGGGAGCGCTCACCGCTCACCGGCCCGGCCGCGCAAGATGGCTGATGGACGACGCGGACCGCGCGAAGCTCGCCGAGTTGGGCTAGGAGGTCACGATCTACCGAGGCTTCGCACGGCCGGGCAGCTACCGCGCGCCGAGCTGGTCACTGAGCCGGTCCAGAGCCGAGTGGTTCGCCAACCGAGCCGCACTCACGAGCCCCGACCGGCAGGGCTACCTAGCGACCACCAGACTACCGAAGTCGCAGGTGCTCGCCTACACCAACGGCCGTGGCGAGCACGAGATCATCCTTGACCCGGCGACCCTACAGGCAGTCCGAGTGACCGCCATCCCGCAGCCAACCTGGGCTCGCTAGGCGCGTTGGTTCGTGCTACCCGGGCAACCCTTTCCCTAAAGACTTTCTAAAGCTTAGTCTAGCACTCTTGACTTTATCTAGTGCGCTAGACACAATGGGGGCATGAGCACGAACCACCCCCGAATGACGAAGGAGCCCACGATGACAGCGACCCTTACACACGCCGAGCTTGCCGCCGCGATCAACCCCGACGCCGACCGGCTGGCCGACCTCCTGCGAGACGCCTCGCGCGATTACGACCGGCTGCTCGAGAAGCTCGATACGCAGGCGGAGTGGATCGCCGACACAATGGAGCGCCTGCGGGCGAGCATCGCGCGCTCGCGCGAGACCGACCCCTCGACCCTGTCAGTCAACGACCTTGGCGAGCTGCAGGGGCAGGGGCCAGAACTTGACCGCCTCTGCGGCGTAGTCTCCGCGCAGCGACAACTCGTCGGCCGCCTGGAGATGGTCCTCGGAGTAGGCGCATGAGCAAGTACACCACCACGGGAGCCACGGAGATGGACCACATGGACCGGGCACCGACGATCCAGACCCTCGCCTACGGCGGGCAAGTCACCACCATCTACACCCGCGCCGACCTCGGGATCGACACCGCCGTCATCTCCCAGGACCACCCCGGCGGTCCCTGGGCGGCTCGCCTCTACGACGGCCCCGACGAGCCCACGAGCAAGACCGTCGCTCTGGAATCCACCGCCGAGAAGCTCGCGACCGAGCACTCCCTCAGCTTCTAACCCAACCGCCCAATGACCGCCACCGACCCGAGCGCACACGACCGTCGCGATCCCCAAGCCGCAGGTCAGCTAGCAGCCGACCTTCGCGAGCGGGGCCTGGACCTAGCCCGACTACAGGCCCGCATCAATGCGGCATCCGACACCGAAGACGTGTCCCCTCTGACCGACGAGCGCCTACAGGAGATCGAGAGCATCCGCACCGCGATCAGCGAACTCCAAGATGCCGTCACCCTAGCCCGCACCCGCGCGGTACAGCGGGCCGTCAACCTACGCTGGACCTACGAGCGGATCGGAAAGGCCACCAGACTGAGCAAGGCCCGAATCGGCCAGATAGCGCCACGGCGCCCACGAGCATAAACGCCGTGGTCTGACTCGCAGTTCGCGCATGTATCGGTGCACCGCACACGCTCACTCAGCCCCCGAAACGAACGCGAGCCGGATGCCTGCGCTACGCGGGGGCGCCTGCTTTCGGCGTAAAGGGGTCCCTGCGTGTGCGGGTGGAGATGCTTGTCAGCGAGCGAAAGCAGGTCAGCGGCGCCCCGTTGCTGACGAGCACCATCAGCATGTTCTCGGGGCTGGAGCGCGGGCCAGAGCCGGTTGCTCTTCGGGGCCTCGGGGAGCGTTGTTGATGGGGTCTTCATGAGACGTCACGGGCTGCTGGGGCGAGCACGGTCTCACACCACGTCCGGAAGCTGGTGCGTGTGGGGGTGGTGTGGGACCAGTCTTCGTCGTAGATCCCGTTCTGCTGGGCCCAGTACATCGCCGTGAAGTCGTGTGCCATCCCTTTGGGGACGCCGCGCTGGATCGTGGATGCGGTCTGTTGCTCGAGGTTGGCCTGCTCGAAGGTGACCTGTGTCCCCAGGACGTCGCTGATGGTGGCTGCCATTTCGTTGGGCGTGAGCTTGTCGCCGAAGATGGGAATGTGGTCGGTGCTCTCCCAGCTGCGGTCCAGCAGGAGACCCGCGGCGACGGCCGCGATGTCCTGGGTTGCGATGACCGCTAGCGGACGGTCCGGGCTCAGCGGCAGGGACAGGATTCCGTCGGAGATCATTTGGTGTAGCGGCCTGAGCAGGTTCTCCATGTAGAACCCCATCCCGAGCGAGCGGTACGCAGCTCCAGAGGTCTCAAGCTCGGCGTCCATCGCGTGCGCTGCGGAAAGCAGACCGGCCGGATGAGGGAAGTCCCATCCTGCGCTCGAGATCCCGACCACGTGACCGACCTGGTAGCGACGGATCGCCGTCGCCGCCGGCCGCGCGAAGGAGAGGTAGTGCTCTCGCGCAGAGCTCGCACGCATGCTCGGCGGGATCAGCCAGAACAGGCCCTGCGCGCCATCGAGTGCCTGATCGAGGACCGCCGGATCGTCATGGCTGCCGACGATCACCTGCACCTGATCGCGGACCGCGTCCGGCAGTCGCGACGGGTCGCGGACGATCACCCGCAGCGGCTCGGTCTCGGCGTCGAGAAGCTCGGCCAGCAGTTGGCTGCCGACATTGCCAGTGGGGGTTGTTACAACAATCATGAGGTCTCCTTGTGAGTCCGGTTCCGTCGTGGGTTTGTTTGGCTCGGCCTAGTCACGGCCGTTGACCAAATGGTTGAGTTCGCTGGCAAGCGCGGTGGCCTGGGGGAGGTAGTCGGCGAACGCGGCGTTGATGTCGTGGAAGTTGCCGGCGTCGCTGGTCATCGTCTCGTTGGTCTTGAGCTCGATGTTTGTCTCGGTGCTACGCATATGCAGGCCCTGGAGAACCTGCCTGAGTTGCGTCGCTGCCAGGCCGCCGCCGCGGGTGCCGTAAGTCACTAGACCGGCGGGCTTGTTGGCCCACTCGTGGTAGAGGAAGTCCAAGGCGTTCTTGAGTACCGCTGGGTAGCCCCAGTTGTATTGCGGGAACACGAACACGAATCCGTCGTAGGCGCGGACAAGCTCACTCCATCGGACCGTGTGCTCGTGCTCGTAGTGCCCCCGTGAGGCCATGGTCGGCTCATCAAGAAACGGCAAGTCGTGCTCTCGGAGGTCGACCAGCTCGGCTTCCAAGACCCCCGTATCGCTTAGCGCTCGCTGGACCCACGCCGCGATCCCGGTGCAGATCCGCCGAGGACGGTTGCTGCCGATCACGAGGGCCACCCGTGGCAACGCGTGGGAAGATATGTGCATGGTACATACGTTATCATTGGAGGCGCGATGAGTCAGCCCGACCCACTGAAGACTCTCCATGAGGCCCTGTTGCAGATCGTCAGCGTGCTCAACCGGCCACAGGGCGACAACGTGATCCTGACCCGCGCCGGCGTCTCGCTGGACACCGCGCTGTTCCCGCTGCTCGTCCGCGTATCGATGCAGCGCAACCTCACGATCGGGGCGCTCGCCGACCAGGTCGGGCGCGACTACTCCACCGTCAGCCGCCAGATCACCCGCCTACAAGACCTCGGACTCGTCCACAGCGAACCCTCAGAGACGGACCGGCGCCAGCGCGTGCTCAGCGTGACGGCAGCAGGCAAGAACACCCTCAAGAAGATCGACCGGGCCCGCAACTCAGTGATGAGCGAGGCTCTCGACGGGTGGAGCCAAGCCGAGATAACCGAGCTCGCCCGAATGACCACCCGCCTAGCAGCCTCCATGCAACCCCGCGCCTGAAACAGCACCGACAACGCTCCCGCGTACACGGGGATGTCTCGGGGGCCTGGAATAAAGAAGCCGCCAGCGACGGCACCAGGTTGGCAGGGACAATGAGAACGCCGCACCTGCTTCGTCGCCCAGGCGGCACTCTCGGCGAGGCTGCCGCTCCCCGCACAATCCGGTGAGGACAACGGGCCCGAACGATGCCTGTGCTCTCAGGAAAGCAGGGCTGCGAAGACCGGGCGGTGATCGACCTCCTCCTCGCCAAAAGCAGGCGCACACACCGGCGACTTGCGACACGCCTGCAGCGGACGAGCTGTGAAAGCCGGAGTCGGACCTTGGTTGGCCGCTCCTTTCCACCAAGAGCGGAAGCCGGCTCCGGTCATAAGTAAACGGCATTGCCGCTAGCCGACACTCCCCGTCGCGGCCACAGCGCCGCGACGGGAAGTATGCGCTCCGTGCCGAGCGGCCCACACCCGCGCCTCGTCCGGGAGGCAGCTACAGTTCCGGCCCGCATGGACGATGAGGAAATCGACGAGCTGATCCTGAGCCGGCTGCGACAGCGCCGCGCCCAGCAAGCGGGGGACCGGACCGCGAGCGCGGCGGACCTCGCCACCTTCTTCAACGAGCCCGAACCCCGCATCCAGAACCGGCTCCGAGCGCTAGCCGACCAGGGCCTGATCAAGGAGTCCGCCGCCGCGCCCGACCGCTGGATGATCGTCCTCGCCAGCGACCCCAGCGACGACGACTGAGCCAGCCGCGAATCGACTAGCCTTGCTGTCTCCGCGCGTGGAAGGGTGGCAGAGCGGTTGAATGCACCGGTCTTGAAAATCCTCCGGCCGAAAAGTCGCGCCTTTTGCCAGCACCCGGATTCTTGGCTTTCCTGAGCCGTTTTCCGCATGTTTGAGCGGGATTCGGCGGGATGCCCGCTCCGCGTGCGATGCGCCGCGGAACCGCTGTTAACCGTCTGAAACCGCACGATCCGCGCTTGACCTGGCTCGGCTAGGCGCATCCCCCTCGCTCGTCGCTCCGTCGGCGGCGAGAACGCAGTCCGCCAGGTGGCGGCCGTAGCTGCCAACGGCAACGACGCGCACCCCTAGCGCGACCCACCCGACGCGCCGACTCCCAGTCCGCAGTGACATCGCGGCGCGCTAGCACGCCGACCCGAGGAGCCCAGCGGCGACGGATCGTTGTTGGCCGGATCTAGGTGCTCAGGTCGGAGCGGATGATCTTGAGCTTCGCACCGTTCGTGGCCGGTCGTTCTAGGTCGCTGACGATGTTGACGTGGATTGGTGGCGGCTCGGCTCCAAGTGTGCGCAGTCGTGTTCGAATCTCAGAGGCGAGCTGTGTGGTCCACTCTGTCGAGTGAGGGTCTCGCGCGACGGCTGAGACGGTGATGGAGTCGGCACGTTGTAGCACTTGGTAGCGGGCGATCTCCGTGCGCTCCTCGATCGTCTCCTCGAAGTTGTTCGGATGCACGAGAATCTCTCTGCCGTCGGCGTCGGCGAGACGAATCGTGTCCTCTGCGCGTCCGCCGAGCTTGACGATGCGCCTGCTCTCCCGCCCGCAGCGGCATGGCTCGCTCGTGAGAGTCATCTCGTCCTCGAGGCGGTAGCGGATCAGCGGTAGCGTGCGGTTCAGCCAGCTCGTGACGAGTAGGCCGTTGGCGGGCTCCCCGTCGCCGACGGGCACCCCGTCGCTGTTGACTGCTTCCACGATGCAGGTCGTTTCGCGAATGTGCAGGCCTTCGTGGGCGGAGCACTCAAACGCGAGAGCCCCACCAGTCTCGGTCGTGGCGTAGACATCGAAGGGCTCGACGCCCCATGCGTCGCGGATCGAGGCGCGGGCACTTGGAAGGAACTGCTCGGAGGTGCAGGAGACCCACTGCGGGGAGATATGAAGACGCCCGGCCCGCTGCTCCTCAGCGAGGGCAGCGATAACGCTCGGATAGCCAGACAGGAAATCTGGACGGAAGCTCTCCAGAGCGGGCGCGAGCTCTGAGACGGGTGCGGTCACGTCCAGCCGCAGCACTGGGTAGGCGGGCGAGCGGCTGGAGGTAGCCATCCGGTTAGTCATGTGCACGGCACCGCCCGCGGTGATCTGCGCAATTCGCCTACGCGGCAGCAGCCGCGGCCCGAACCCGTAGGCGGAGACGATCCAGACGTAGGCCCCGAGCACCCGCTGCCATGAGACGCGGTCGAACGGGACGTACGTCGCGATCCCCGACGTACCGCCCGATGCAAGCACTCGATACTCGTCGAGCAGCAACGGATCGGGCCCGCTCACGCCCTGCAAGTGGCGTGCGATTGCCGACGTCGTCAACCGGCGGTCGGTCGTGAGGAGATCGAAGGACTCCGCGAGATCCTGCTTGTACATGACCGGCAGATCTTTCAGCGCGTCGGCCGAAGAGACCCGCCCCCGTGGGAGTCGCCGCTCGTGAAATGGGCACCGCCCTCTCGCGAGCGCCAGCAGCGCATCGAGCTGCTCTTGCTGGTGGCGGTCGATCTCCGCGCGAGTGCGAGCGCCCGCCGCTGCCTCTGCTCGCCCACGGCGGACGACCTTGATTGTCTCGCTCGGCTTCATCTGACTCCAATCCCAAGATCCAGATACACTATGTATGCCAGAGTATCCAGATACAACACGTATGTCAAGTCATCCGACCCGTCGAGAGTCTCAAGCCCACACCCGCCGCCGCCTGATCGAGGCGGCGAAATCAGCATTCCGCGAGCACGGCTTTCACCGCGCCTCCGCCGAGAGCCTGGCTGCCAGCGCCGGCTACACCAGGGGCGCCCTGTATGCAAACTTCGACGGCAAGGAGGGCCTATTCCTCGCCGTACTCGACCAGGAAGTCGCCGCGCGGCGCACCGTGATCGCGCAATCACGCGACCTCGAGACCGCCGCGCGCCGCTATCGCACCCTCCTAGACGAAGACCCCGGCTGGACACTGGCCATGCTCGAGTTCACGATCCACGCCGCACGCCATCCCGAGCTAGCCGAGCAACTCACAACCCGCAACGTCGAGCTGCGCGCGAGCATCGCGGAGAGCCTGCTAGAGCGAGACCCCGAACTCTCCCCCCAAAACGCCGAGACCGCAGCAAAGCTCGCGATGGCAATCAACACAGGCGTAGCACTCGAGCGAGCCCTCGACACCAACGCAGCCGGCGAGAGAGAGCTCACCCGCGCGTACGCAGCTGCACTGTGGCCCGGTTGACCTTCACAGCAGAGCGCCTGACACCTTGACGCGAATAGAGGTTTCGCCAGCGAATCAGCCAGTCGCGCGCTACCGGCCTATGACTCGATGATCGTCTCCTGCGTCCGCGAGTAGCGGCCGTACGCGTGCCACAAACTGGCCCGGGTTGACGAGGTGAAGCATGTGGCCGGTTCCGTCCCAAGTCTCGACGCGCGCGCCGCGCGCGAGGCCCGTAAGCCAGGCCGCGTAGTCCGGCGGTGGCGGCGAGCCGTGCAGCGATAGAAGTGGTGCCGCGATGCGGGGCAGGATCGCCTCGGCGATCGCGGTCAGTTGCTCTGGAGGGGTGCTCAACAGCGCCTCCCAGATTCCGAGGACGATCTCGCGCGGAAACGCAAGCACCCTGCGCTCGATCTCCTCGACCCCCGTATAGGGCTCGAGCCCCAGAGCGCGGTCAATCGACAGCACGGCCTCCATCGTGCGCTGGCTACACAAATCCTCGGCATTGGCCTGCACGAGCCCGGCGAACTCGCCGAACCGCAGCGACTCATCGACACACACGACGGCACGCGCACCGTGCGCCGCGGCATATACGGCGGCGATGCTCGCACCCAGGGAGTGACCCACGATCGCGGGCTCCCCAAGCGCCACCTCCTCGACGAGAGCGCGCACATCACCAACCAGCGAGACCATCGAGTACTCCGAGGCGCGGGAGGAAGCCCCGTGACCACGTAGATCCAACCGCACGCACGTGAACTCCTCGGCAAGCAGCGTGGTGACCGGATCCCAGGTCTGCCGGAAAGAAGTGAGGCCGTGCACGAACACGACGAGAGGACCGTGCCCCGCAACGTCGTAGGCGATAGTGGGCCCGTCCTCGCGCTGCAGCGTTCCGCCGCGCGTCACCCCGGTCACGCCCGCGACCGTCGTCTCAGGGCGCCGTCGCCGCCCGCTCGAACCAGTTGGGCAGCGCGCATATCTACCACTCGCCGGACACCCCCCGCACTCTACGCTGCACGCGATCTGGAGCGTCCCCGGGCGGACCGATAGCCTTTCGTCGCGAACATGGAAGGGTGGCAGAGCGGTTGAATGCACCGGTCTTGAAATCCCTCCGACCGAAAAGTCGCGCCTTTTGCCAGCGCCCGGATTCTTGGCTTTCCTGAGCCGTTTTCCGCATGGTTGAGCGGGATTCGGCCGGTGGTCCCTGCGAGCACTCGGGGCCGCGAAACCGCAGTTAACCGCCTGAAACCGCACGATCCGCGCTTGAACTGGCGCGGATTTGGCGCGAGTGGGCGGGGGTTGGTTGAGGGTTTTGCGGGTCCATTTCGACGGTCGCTCGTCGGGCTCCCACTGCCGCAACCCGCGCATCAGGTTGGGACATTGCTGCTGGCTGGCGCTACGGTTGATCGCCGTGTGAGCGGGGCCACTTCTACGCCTAGCAGCGACTCGCCGAGCGATGCGTTCAGCGGCTGGACGGCATGCCCTGAGAGTCGGTTCGCTCGCCCGTGTAAGCCTCGAGCACTTCCACGGCCTTGGTGATCTCGGGCAGCGCAAGGCATTCGTCGCGAACGCAGGCCGCCTTCCTGCGGAGGTCCTCGTCGGCGAGCGCTTCGACAATCGTCTCGCGCAGCCGTTTGGGCTGGCAGTCGGCCGCGTCGAGCACCCTCGCGACTCCGAGCGCGGCGGCACGCTCGGCGTTGACGGGATGGTCCACGGCGATCGAGATCAGCACCATCGGCACGCCGGCGTACAGCGCGCCGATGATCGTGCCCAGGCCGGCGTGGCTGACCACCAGATCCGCGCGAGGGATGATCAGGGACTGGGGGACGAACGACTCGAGCGCGATGTTCCCACCCGGGTCACAGACGCGGTCGAGGTCGATGCCGGGCCCGGTCGTGAAGATGACGCTCGCAGGCACGCCGGCGAGCGCCGCGAGCATCGCCTTGCGCAGCATGTGCTGCTTGTTATGGACAGTGCCGAGCGTCGCGTAGATGAGCCCATCCGATCGCCCGTCGGTGAGCGCCGGGTCAAGGCGCTCCCCCTCGGCGCGGTCCTGGGGCTCGGAGCGGAAGTGCTCGATCCGTCCGAGCCCATCATCGCCGGCGACCATCCAGCTCGGGGGCAACGTGGAAAGCATCAGCTCGCCTCCCAGCGCCGTCCTTGCATCGGAGCCTATCCCCAGACGCTCGGACTGGGCGCGATAGCCGCTTGAGGTGTGGTTCACCGCGAGGTGGCGATCCCAGGCGCTGTCATGAAACGGCGCGCCCCACAGAGCACACGCGACCGGGACGCCAGCCACCCTGCCGGCGATGCTCCCCCCATACTCGGCCGCCTCGCGCACGATCAGATCAGGCCGCCAATCCGCGATCAGCCCCAGCAGGTCGTCGGTCATCCGCGGAGTCCAGCTAGACACAACCACCCGCCTTCCATCGCCTCGCCCCGCCGGCGGTGAACACCGGACGGCAACACTGAGGTACGCTTCGAGCGCAGCACCAAGCATCGGACCGATACCTGTGGGGGTTCTACTGGGCGATACGGGTCGCCCGGTAGGATCTCTAACAGCGATAGGAAGTCACCCCGCTCCTAGTCGAGGCACCCGCGAAGAGGAGTTCGCTCGGGCGGCTGAACCCCCCGCCAGCAAACGTCCGTTTTCGACCCCGCTGCCGCCGGCGATCACGCCCGGCGATCACGACGAGCGGCGCCCGGACACCCCGAGAAGCCTCCCAAGAATCCTACGCTCCTGTAGCTTTAGGCGGATGTTGCGGTGCAGGGACGCTGGAGACCGGACGGGGCCAGGGCGATCGCCCCGCTGGCTGACGCCCTTTGCGCGGCCCGACAGTACAGAGTGGAGGCGGACGTGACAGCGAGGCACGAGGTGGGAAGCCGGCAACCAAGGACATTGGCCAACGTCGGTGCCCGGGCGCGCGTTCCTCTCGCGATCATCGCGGCGTGCCTGCTACTCGGGCTACTCGCCTCATCAGCCAGCGCCGCGCCGCTGTCGTGGTCGTTGGGCTACGCGCTTGAAGAGAGCCCTTCGTACCCGTCCTATGATGCCCTCGACTCACTGGCCTGCCCGTCAGCAAGCCAATGCACTGCCATGGACGGCACCGGCGACGAGGTGACCTTCAACCCGAACGCCACGGGCAACCGGATGCCGACCAAGAAGCTGGTCGCCATCGGCCCTTACGGCGTAGGCCCCTTCGCCGTCATCGCCTGCCCCTCGACAAGCCAGTGCACCGCCGTCGAATACTACGGGAACGAGGTGACCTTCAACCCAACCGACCCAGGGACCCCGACGCCGACCAATCTCGGTACTGGGGAAAACACCTACTCCTTGTCGTGCCCCTCGGTGAGCCAGTGTACCGTCGTCGATTACAACGGGTACGAGGTGACGTTCGACCCGACGGCACCAGGCACCCCGACCTCAACGAGGATCGACCCGGAAAAGTACGGGTACATCGCAGACACCGACTCCTTGTCGTGCCCTTCGGAAAGCCAGTGCACCGCCGGCGATGAGATTGGGTATGAGGTGACGTTCAACCCGCAATCGCCGGGGACCCCAAAATCAGCGCTGCTGTCCGGTACCGGCCTCTTCGGCGGCGAGGCAGGGGTGGGCCCCGTGGTGTGCCCTTCAACGAGCCAGTGCAGCGCCGGGTCCGAAGAAGGCGTAGTTACGTTCAACCCGACCGATCCTGCGACCTTGACAAGGTCGAAGCTCATCGAAGAGGACGGGTTCCTGTCGTGTCCATCGACTAGCCAATGCACCGCCTTCAACACTTACGCCGAGACAACGTTCAACCCGACCTCGCCAAACAGCCCGAGCCCGCTGAGGCCACTAGAGGACGACGGCGACTCGACCGGCCAGGCCATAGCGTGCCCGTCGGCGAGTCAATGCACTGTGGTCGACGGCCCGGGCTCACAGATCACGTTCAACCCGACCTTGCCCGGCAGTCCGGCTCCACGGGTACTCGCTAATCCCAGCCACGTGTCCGATGTGGCGTGCCCCTCAGCTAGTGAGTGCGCCGTCGCTAATTACGACGGACAAGTGGCAGCGTTCAACCAGACCTTGGGCATCCTCGGCCAGCCGGCCCCATCCCTTACGACTATCGACAGCGGCCAGACCCTGTCTGCTGTGGCGTGCCCGTCGGAAGGGCAATGCACCGCGGTCGATAGCGACGGGCACGAGCTGACCTTCAGCCCGAAATCGCCGGGCAGCCCCACACCAAACGCGATTGACAGCGGAGAAGACCTGACCAGCGTGGCGTGTCCGTCGGCGAGCCAATGCACGGCAGTCGATAACAACGGGCATCAGGTGACCTTCAACCCAACGACACCTGGTACTCCAGCGCCAACGGTGATCGACAGCGGCGAGGACATAACCAGCGTGACCTGCCCATCAACAAGCCAATGCACCGCCGTCGATCTCCACGGCCACGAGGTGACCTTCAATCCGACCTCTCCAGGCAGCCCCACGCCAGCCCTGATCGATGACGTCAGCACCAACGGCGGCGTGTCCGCCATCGCTTGCCCCTCGACGAGCCAATGCACGGCAGTCGACTACGACGCGCAGGAGGTGACCTTCAATCCGACCTCACCCGGGACCCCAACCCCGACAGTGATCGACAGCCTCAAGCCTTACTACACGAACGGGGTCCTGACCGCTGTGACCTGCCCATCAACAAGCCAATGCACCGCCGTCGATGACTGGGGGCTGGAGATCACATTCAACCCGACCTCACCGGGCGACCCGAGCGTCAAGTGGGGTGACGATGACGAGCAGGAACTGACCAGCGTGGGCTGCAGCTCCACGATGCAGTGCGTCGCCTTCGATCAGCTCGGTATAGGCATCTTGGGCACGGCCCAGACTCTGACGGTCTCGCTCGTGGGCAACGGCACGGGATCAGTCAGTGATGGCGGTGCACTCAGCTGCCCCTCAACCTGCTCGGCGAGCTACGGCACCGGGGAAATGGTCACGCTGACCGCCACGCCGGCGGCGGGCTCGACCTTCAGCGGGTGGGAAGGCGGCGGCTGCACTGGCACCGGGCCAACCGGCACCGGGCCATGCACCGTCACGATGGGCTTTGCCCAGGACGTCACGGCGACGTTCGCGCTCAGCCAGAGCAGCGGCGAACCGGGCGGTGGGGAACCGAAAGGGGGTGGCGGTACGGGTACCGGCACCGGTACAGGAGCAGGCGGTGGGGGATCGTCGGGCGGCGGTTCCTCAGGCGGTGGCGGCGGCTCTTCTGGCAGTGGCAGCTCGGGTGCTGGTGCGGCGAGCGTCAGTTCGGCGCGGATCGCCGAGGTGATCGCCTTGCGGCTCACGCCGACGGGGAAGTCGGCGTTGATCCCGGAGCTGCTTGGGGCTGGCGGGTTCACGTTTGCGTTCACGGCGTTGGAGGCCGGAACCACCGAAATCGACTGGTACGAGGAGCTAGACGGAGCCGGCATCGCCAAGAAGACAAAGCCGAAGCTGAAGCTGGTGCTGGTCGCGTCCGGCGAGCGCTCGTTTCTCGCGGCTGGGACGGGGATGGTTGAGGTCAAGCTGACCGCTGCTGGTCGGCGGTTGCTCAAGCACGCCAAGAGGGTCAAGCTGACCGCGAAGGGGACGTTCACGCCGACCGGCAAGGCAGCCGTCACCAGTACGAAGGTGTTCGACCTCAAGCGCTGATGGGCTTAGCCGAGCAAGGGGACGGCGACACATGCGCGTCTGTTCGGGCACTGCCGGGCCGATTCTTAGCCTCGCGCAGTCGTCGCGCGGCGTTCATAAGATCGGCCGGCGAGTCAGACCAGGCGGAAGTGATCTCGAGCAAGGGGACGCGGTGCGGCCACTCATACGTGCAGCAACAAGCCCGGCAGCGTCCATGTCCGCGCGCGCGAAATGGATCGGCCGTGCCAGTTCTGCTTCCGCCCGCGTTTGGTCCTAAAGTGAACGGCATGGCCGCCACCCAACTCCAGTACCAGCGGACCGCCCGCCGGCGCGTGTCAGTGATCCCGAGGCGCTCGGGCCCGATCCCAGGCGCGACGCTCGTCGACCAAGACCTGCTCGCCAACGTCCACTTCTCAAACCACGTCCTCGAGCGGTTCGCTGAACGCACAGGCCTGCCGCTCGCCGGCCGCGCGGCGCTTGAACCGATCGTCAAGGACCTGCTGCTCCAAGAGGGCCTCCGCGTGCCATCCGCGCCGGGCTGGGCGCGTGTTCGGAAAGCCCCGTTCTACATGCAGGCCGGCTCCTGGCTGCTGTTCACCGGACGCCCAAACCCTCGCGCCGGCGCCGGGCACCTCACGATCACCACCGTCGTCGCCAGGTGTCAAGAGCCATTGAAAAATGTAGGTCGATCGCCATCGAAAAATGTAGGTCTTGGTTGTCGGGCGATCATCGAATTTCCCCAGTCCTGCGCACGCAAACTCCCCATTTGGTTGAGCGTGCAACATCGGCGGTTTTGGGTGGTGGATCGGTCGCGGCGAGCGCGGCGAGGGTCTGAGATCGCCTCAGATCGCGTCTGTTGGCGGCGCATCGGGTGCGGGCGGGCTGATCGGGCCCTGAGGGGCGTGCCGGCGGATCTCGTGGGCGACGGCAGCGGCCCGTAGCGGGGCTCTCAGGGGTTGCTTGAGGGCGGTTCGTGTTCTGCCTCGGCGGCCGCGGCCATGAGCCGTGCTGCGACCTTGCGCGCCTCTGCTGGGGTGAGCGTGACGGCGACGGGGGCTCGCAACTGCGGCTCGTCGTTCTTGTAGTGGTCTTCCGTGTCGACGAGCACGAGCGTGACTTCCTGAAGGACGCTGCCGTCGGGCAAGGTCTCGGTCTGCTCGGGATCGACACCGACGTTCCAGCCTGAGAGATAGTCGGTCATCGTTGCTCCTCGGGCTGGTCGGGTTCGTTGCTGTCCGGGGAAGCGGCGTCTTTGAGGATATCCGTGCGGCCACGGAGGCGGTAGGAAGGCCCGTTGATCGTGAGCACCTCGGCGTCGTGCAACAGACGGTCGAGGATCGCGGCAGCGAGGATCTCGTCGCCGAGCAGCGTCGCCCACTCCGAAACCTTCTTGTTTGAGGTGATGATCATGGCTGAGTGGGTGTAGCGGCGGTTGATCAGCTGGAAGAAGCGGTTAGCGTCAGCCGGCTCCAAAGTCCGGTAGCCAATCTCATCGAGGACAAGCAGATGGGGGCGCAGGAACTGCGCGAGCTTGCTCTTCAGCTTCCCCGCCTGATCGGCGCTGCGGAGCTCCGAGATCAGATCATCGAGAGTGACGTAGCGCACGAGATAACCGGCCCTGAGGGCGTCCATCGCCAGGCCCACCGCGATATGTCCCTTCCCCACGCCGGGCGGGCCCAAAATCAAAGCGCAGACGCGACGCTCGACGAACCGCAGGGAGCGCAGCTCGGCGACGCGCTTGGGGTCCAGTGTCGGCTGGAACGCAATGTCGAACTCGTCGAGGGTCTTGTGATGCGGCAGCCCGGAGAGCTTCAACCGGGACGCGTAGCGGCGGCCCTCGAGCACCCCGACCTCCGTCTCGAGCACGAGGTCCAGGAACTCCCGGTAGCCGAGCTTCGCGCTCTCGGCGCGATCGACGAGCTCGTCCGCGGTCTCGGCGAGGCCGAGCAGCTTCAGCTCTCTGGCGTTGCGCTTGATCCGCTCACTGATCAGTTCACCCATGACTGATCGCCTCCTCGTAGCGGGCCAGCGGGCGGACGTGAACGTCGTGGTCTGGCAGCGCACCGAGCACCGCCGCCAACGGCACCGAGCCCTCTGGTGGATCGCCCAGCACCCGTGCGGGAGCGCCACGCTGATGTCGCGCCAGGCGTTCCCCGTCACTGATGCGGTAGGCCTCGATCTCCTGCGCGCCAAGCAAAAGCTCGACCCGCTCTTTGGGTTTCGCGTCAGGGACGGCGTAGCGGCGCCCCTGGAAGTCAAAGAAGCCATCCCGGCCGACGATCCTGGTGGTGCGATCCACCACCACATAGGGCGCCGACGGACACTCCAGCAACGCCGCGCGATCACGCTGCGCACGGACCGCGACGACCTCGCCGTGAGTGCCGTGCACCCGCTTGCGGGCGACGTCCTCGTTCCAGGAGAACCACGCCTCGTTCGCCTGCTCGTAGCTTGAGAAGCCGTGCGCGCGCAACAGCCGCTCACGGACATAGGGAACATCGGACTCGACCTTGCCTTTCGTCTCAGGGCGGTAGGCGCGACACAACCGCATCGAGAAGCCGTAGTGGTGCGCTGATGCCAGCGCCTGCGGATGAAAGACCCGCTCCCCGAGGGACACCTCCCGCCCGACATGGCTCTTCACGACCGTCTTCGTGCGGTCATAAAGCAGCTCACGTGGGACGCCCCCGAAGTGGGCGAACGCTTGGCGGTGGCACGCCCAGAACGTCACGAGATCCTGTGACCCCGTCAACGCGCAGAACGAATCCCGCGAGTGCCCGAGCACCATGTGAAAGCAATAGAGCGGGAGCTCCAGCCCCGACCTCGTGCGGATCGGCTGCTCGTGGGACCAGTCGATCTGCGCCTGGTGCCCGGGCGCCGTCTCAAACCGCTCCTGGACCCTCGGCTCACGCCGTGGACGGGTCCGCTCGGTGTAGCGGCGCACCGTGTTATAGCTGCCCGTGAAGCCGTAGTCGCGCACCAGATCCTGGTGGATGCGCGTCGCCAGCAACCGCGATTCGCCCGCCAGCCACTGATCGATCAGGGGCTTGAACTGATCCAGCTTCGACGGTGTGCGCCGGCGCTCATAGACCGGCTGAGCACCATGCTCCAGATAGCGCTTCACGGTCCGCCAATCACGACCCAACAACCGGCCGATCTCGGCATAAGTCAACCCCTGGCGCTGCAACGCCTTGATATCCATCAACTCCTCCTCGCTGATCACGACGACCTCCAGCTCGACGACAACCAAGCCGTCAGCCTCGAAGCCGCACCGGACAGTGCCCCAGACCCCCCGCCCACGGCCGCGCCGCGGGGACTCGACTCCGCTACGGCCTACGGCCTCCGCTCCATCGAGACCCCGCGAACACCACACCACCAAGGAGAACCCGTGGCCACCAGCAGGGAGAAGACACCTACATTTTTCAATGCACATCCACCGGCATTATTGGGTGATCACTGGCACCAGGGAGGACCGCACCTGGGCGCCCGCGCTCGCGCGCGGGGAGATCGAGACCCCGCCGCCGAGGCTACTCAAGCCGCCAACGCTCGAACACGTGCGCCTGGGCTCAAGCATCGCAACCGTCCTTCGCCGGCGCGGCTCGCCGCTAAGGCTGCCCGGTGAGATCCGCGCCGCCCACCGCGAGCGCCAGCGTCACGCCGAGCACGCGCTCGCCAGCCAGCGGGCGGACTGGGAGCGCGCCGAGCACGAGCAGCAGGCTGCGCGCGAGCGGGCGAGAGAGCGGCACCTCGCCCGCCACGGGTTCGTCGCCTGAGCCTCGGCCCGCAGACGCGGGCCAGCGCGGGCGGCGGCGAGCGATGCGAGAGGGCCGCGACGCCGGGCGGTAGGCCGCCGGCCGCTCGGATGACGCGCTGACCGCTGGGGTGACCGACGAGGACACGATCGTGGGCGGATGCTCGGACCGCGTCGGGGCAAGCGCCCAGCGCCTGGACCGGAGCTGGCCGCGCGTCGCAGCTGATGTGCGCGGATGTCAAAACACCTACTGCAGCTAGCACGCCGCTCCCGTGGCCGCCCGCCCCTGCAGTATCTGGACGTGGCCCTTGAGCACATGTAGCTTCGACTGAGAAGCCAAGAGGTTCCAGAAGGCAAACGCGCTCGCGCTTCCAATAACCGGATGCGCGCCGCTCATGGCTAGCCAGCTCCCACACGATGCGCTGGCTGAGCTCGTTCACCTGCAGTGGACCTTCGGTCGCCGCGGTTGCCATCTCCGGGAAGAAATCCACCGCGCGCTCCCAGGTGAAGTCGTGGCCCACCGGAGAGACCGGAAAGCCCAGCCGTCCCACCGTCGCGCAGAAAGAGGGCGCAGTCGCAAACCGGACTTCGTGGCCGGCATCGCGCAACGCCAACGCATACGGCAGCATCGGGTTCAGATGACCGTGCCCAGGCTGCGTCGTAAACAACGCCCGCACGTCGCCATCTCCTTCTCAGTGCTCGGCCGGATAGCGGGCGCGGATGTCGCCGATGCAGCTGAGCTCACGCATACAGCGCGTCGATCTCGGCGGCGTACTTCTGCGCGATCGGCTTGCGCTTGAGCTTCATCGTCGGCGTCAGCTCCTCGCCGCCGGGCAGCCAGTCGCCCGGGACGATCTGAAACTTCTTGATCTGCTCGACACGGGCGAGGCGCGAGTTCGCGGCGTCGATCGCCTCCTGGACCGCCGCAAGCACGCTCGGCTCGCCGGCGAGCTGTTGAAGCGAGCGGTTCTCAAGGCCATGCTGAGAGGCCCATGCCGGCGCGTAGTCGGCGTCGAGGACAATCAGCGCGATGTTGTAGGGACGGCGGTCGCCGATCGCAACCGCCTGGCCGATCAGCGGCGA
The DNA here is from genome assembly GCA_963789675.1 of uncultured Solirubrobacterales bacterium. Classification (GTDB taxonomy): domain Bacteria; phylum Actinomycetota; class Thermoleophilia; order Solirubrobacterales; family Solirubrobacteraceae; genus Palsa-744. The sequence goes on from CAWBLR010000027.1 coordinate 102,137, forward strand.
GGCGCTCTTGACGTGCGCCTCGATGTTCGCGGGCGACATGTTCTTGCCGGCGGCGTTGATGATCAGCTCCTTCTTGCGGTCGACGATCCTCACATAGCCGTCCTGGTCGATCTCGGCGATGTCACCGGTGTGAAGCCAGCCGTCGGCGTCGATCGTCTCGGCTGTGCGCCCAGGATCGTCGCGGTAGCCGCGCATCGTGCTCGTGCCGCGGCACAGCAACTCGCCATCATCCGCGAGACGCACATCCAGACAGGACACCGCCTGCCCTACGGTGCCGTGCTTGGCGCGGCCGGGCGGGTTGAGCGACCCGACGCCCGAGAGCTCTGACATCCCCCACCCCTCACACAGTTCAAGGCCGATCGCGCCGAAGAACTCCAGAGTGGCGCGTGCTGTCGGGGCAGCTCCAGCACAGCAGACGCGGGTCTGGTCGAGCCCGATCTTCGCGCGCAGCTCTCCGAGCACCGTCTCATCCGCGCGCCGGTAGTCCTCCAGCATGGCCGGGTCGGGCCGCTCGCCATCGCCGGCGATCGCTGCCTGCTCGGCCGCGACCTTGCGCCGCCCCACCTCGATTGCGGCCTGCGTGGCGTCGCGTCGCGTCAGGTTGGGGTCGCTGGCGATCGCGCTTTCCAGTGCAGCCTGCAGCTTCTCCCATACGCGTGGCACAGAGGTCAACTGCGTGGGGCGCACCGCGACGAGCGCCGCCGCGAGCTCGCCTACGTCCGCCACGCAGCTCAGCTGTACGCCGTGGGTCATCCCGAGGTAGTGGCCGGTCATGCGATCGACGATGTGCGCCGCCGGCAGGTAGGAGAGCACCCGGTCATCCGGGCCGGTTGGCATCACGCTGGTCCAGGCTCTAGTCATCGCGAGCATCCCGGCGTGGGTTATCTCGACCCCCTTCGGCGGCCCGGTCGTCCCCGACGTGTAGATCAACGTCAGCACGTCATCGGGCTGGACCGTACGCGCGCACGCATGAAGGTCGATCTCGCCGCCACCAGCCTCGAGTTCACCAAGCGACAGCGTCCCCTCGAGGGCGTCGTCGATGCAGATCACGTGCTCGACGCACGTCCCCGCCAGCGCGGCGCGCACCCGGCCCACGAACGCCCGCTCGCAGACCACGACCCGGTTGCGGGCGTTTGCGAACATGTGCGCGATCTGATCGGGGGCGGAGGTGTTGTAGATCGAGAACGGCGTCGCGCCGAGATGCAATCCGGCCGTGTCACAGAAATGAAACTCGGGCCGGTTTGTCAGCATCAGCGCGACCGTCTCGCCCCTCCTGACCCCGAGCCCCTGAAGGCCCGCCGCTACGCGCACGACGCGCTGTGCGTATTCGCGCCAGGTGACCTCCACATCGCCATCCCAGGTGCGCAGCGCCACCACGTGTGGGCGTAGCGCGACGGTTGCCTGAAACGCCTCGCACAACGTCTCAGCGTCCAACGCCAAACCCTCGCGAGCGTCCGACCCCGTGACCGTTGTGCCGAGCGCCCCGTTCATGGCTGCAAGGCTGCGACTTCGTTGGTGGACGTCGCGGCGACCGGAGTGCGATCGTCGCGGATCAGATCGGCTGCACGCTCGGCGATCGCGATCGTCGGGGCGTTGGTGTTGCCACGAACGACGCTCGGCATCACCGACGCATCGACGACACGCAGACCCTCCACACCGCGCACCCGCAATTCGGTGTCGAGGACCGCATCGGCATCTGAGCCCATGCGGCAAGTGCCGACCGGGTGAAAGAACGTGTAGGTCTGACGGCGGATGTAGGCACGCCTGTCGGTCTCGGACCCCGAGGCGGGCTCGTCCCACAACCGGCTGGTGTAGGGGGCGAGCGCGGGTTGAGCACCGATCTCCTCGGCGATGCGCAGGCCCTCCAACATCGTCTGCATGTCGGAGTCCTCAGCGTAGTAGTTGTGCAGCACGTAGGGCTGAGTGGTGGGATCTGGAGAGCGCAGGGTCAGCATTCCCCGGCTGGCGGGCTTCAGCGGACAGATCGCCAGCGTGAAGCCGTGCTCGAAGTTCGGCTCATCGAGCAGCATCGCCGGGACGGCGTGGAACTGCAGATCCGGGGCGGGCAGCCCTGCGCTGGTGCGTAGGAACCCGCCGGCCTCGACCCCGTTGGAGGTCAACGGTCCGCGGCCCTCCGCGGCGAACATCGCCATGTTCTCATCGCTCAGAGCGCTCAGCAGTGACACGGGCTCGTCGTGCGTCCACAAAAGCCCGGTCCCCGAGTGGTCTTGGAGGTTCTGCCCGACCGTGGGCAGGTCGGCCACGACCGGGATCTGAAAGGCGCTCAACAGCTCGCCGGACCCGACACCGGACAGCATCAGCAGTTGCGGCGAGTTGTACGCGCCGCCGCACAGGATCACTTCGCGCTCCGCGAGAAACTCGTGCAGCTCGCCCGTCTCGCCCTGCCGCGCGGCGAGCACACCGACCGCTCGGCCGTTCTCGAACAGCACGCGATGAACCTGCGTGAACGTCTCGACGGTCAGGTTCGCCCGGGACATCGCCGGGTGCAGATAGCCCACCGCGGTCGAGCAGCGCCGCCCGTCACGCTGGGTGACCTGGTAGCGGCCGAAGCCGTCCTGCTCGGCGCCGTTGAAGTCCTCGTTGCGCTCCAGTCCGTCCTGGTCGCACGCCCGCAGGAACGCCTCCGCGATCGGGTTGCGCGAGCGGCCGTCGGAGACGGCCAACGGGCCACCCACACCGTGGTACCGCGAGGCGCCGCGCTCGTTGTCCTCGGCCCGCATGAAGTACGGCAACAGATCGTCATAACCCCATCCGGCGCAGCCCTGATCGCGCCACTCGTCGTAGTCGGCGCGGTGGCCGCGTATGTAGACCATCCAGTTGATCGAGGACGATCCCCCGAGCGTCTTGCCGCGCGGGAGGTGAATACGCCGCCGATCGGCAAACGGCTCCGGCCCGGTCGAGTAGTCCCAATCCAGCTGCGAATGAAACAGTTGCGCGAACGCCGCGGGGACGTGGATGTTCTCGCTCGTATCCGGCGGACCGGCCTCGATCAACAACACGCTGACATCCGGGTCCTCGGTCAGCCGGGAGGCCAGCACGCAGCCCGCCGAGCCCGCTCCCACGATCACGTAGTCATACATAGAAAACCTGCCTCCTCCGGGGCCGTTTGTAACAGAGTGTCATATTCACGCGTCTGCCTTGCTTGGCGCGTAGAGCCGCTCGATCGTGCTCGCGTAGCGCTCGGCGATTTGCGGGCGGCGCATCTTCAGCGTGTCGGTCAGCTCTGCGCCTGGCAGCCAGGCATCAAAGATGATGGCGTGCGCCTCGATCCGCTCGCGCGACTCGAACTTCGCGTTGACTTCAGCGATCGCGGTCGCCACCGTTGCCCGCGTCTCGCTCTCCCGCGAGCGCTCCGTGAGGTCGATGACGACCAGCGCCGCGAGGTGAGGGCGTCCGTCCCCGACCACGCACACGTGCGCGACCTGCGGGCAGGCATCCTTCAGCGCCGACTCGATCTGAACGGGTGCCACGTTGTGCCCGTGTTCGGGGATGATCATCTCCTTCTTGCGACCGACGAGTCGCAGCCGTCCCTCGGTGTCGAGCTCACCGATGTCGCCGGTGTGGATCCAGCCTTCTGGGCCATATGTCTCGGCGCTCTCCCGCGGACGGTTGCGATATCCGCACGGAGCATGGGGGCTGCGCACCAGCACCTCGCCGTCCCGCGCAATCCGCAGCTCATAGTCCGGTGCTGGACCGCCCAGCGTGCCGAAGTCGACCAGCCCGGAGCGCTGCACCGCGCTCACTCCGGTCTCGGTCATCGCAAAGAGCTCTTGAAACGGCACACCGAGCGCGTGATAGTGCTCATGCACCGCGTCCGGACACGGCGCGGCGGTGCTAAAAGCTCCGTTTATACGGTCAAGGCCGACCCGCGCCCGCAGCGCCGCCAGCGTCGCCTCCTGAGCCTCGTCCAACGACGCGGACGCTTCACCCCGCGCCGTAGCGCGCACACGCTCGACGGCCCCCTCGAGCACGGCGCGCTCCTCGGAGCTAAGGGTCACCTCCAGGGCACGCTTCAGACGCTGCCAGACCGCGGTCGAGCCGCCCAGACGCGTTGGCCGGGCATCGAGCAGCGCCGAGCCGAGCTGCGTAGGATCGGCGCAGATCGTCCGCGTCGAGCCCCGCATCAGTGAGTACCAGTGACTGCCGAAGCGCTCGGCGAGAGCCGGAAAAGGACCGTAGGCGATGTCGTGAATCTCATCCGTCTCGACCAGCATCGCGTCGAAGCTGTGAATGCAGGCGGTGGCCGAGCGATTCGTCCACTCGACGGCCTTGGGTAGGCCGGTCGTGCCGGAGGTGTAGATCAGCGCGGCGAGATCCCCCGGCTGCACGGCACGCCACGCCGCCTGAAAGCTGAAGCCGCCCAATGAAGCGACCGACTCCAGCTGCGGGTAATCCGCCTGTCCAGTATCGAGTGCGAGCACGTGCTCGACCGAGTGCTCGACATCGTCGAGCCGAGCCCATAGATCGGATTCGACGAGCAGCACCCTCGGCTCGCTGTCGCGCAGGACGTGTTCGATCGTCGCCGGCGGCGAGGTGGTGTAGAGCGCCGCGCAGCCGGCGCCGAGATGCAGCGCGGCGACCTCTGCGACCGCGAGCTCCGGCCGATTGCGCGAGAAGAAAGCCACGCGCTCGCCCCGGCCCACCCCGAGCGCGGCGAGCGAACCGGCGACTCGCTCAACAGCGGCCGCGTAGTCGGCCCAGGTAAGTTGCACCGAGCCTCCAAGCGTTCTCAGTGCGATGCGGTCGGGGACGCGCGCGGCGCTTGCCTGAAACGCGCTCGCAAGCGTCTGGTGCTCCGGGAGGGAGACATCTGAGGCTGGGTTGGTCATCCCGAGACCGTCACCGCGAGGATCGTCTCGGCGACCAGCTGCGGATCATCGAACATCGGGACGTGCCCGACATCGTCGAGCACGATGAAGCGTGCCCCGGGGATCAGCTCACGGGCACGGGTACCGTAGAGATCAACGGGGAACAGGAGGTCCTCGGCAGCCCACGCGAGGGTGATCGGGCACGGTGGTGGGTCCAGGGGCGCGATCTGCGCCTCCATCACGGAGGACAGATCCTCGGCGATCTCGCAGCCGATCACGTCATCAGCGAGAGCGAGGTACTCAGCTGGGGTCACGCGCTCGCCGTGGACGGCGGCGTAACGCAGCGCCTGGCGGCGCCAGTCGCCGGATTGGGCGAGCTCCGGCAGCTTCGCGCGTGAACGCCGGGTATCCCGCACGGCGGTGGAGAGCAACTCGAACACGCGCTGCTTGTCCTCCCAGTCACCGTCCCACACACCGGCGGGAGACAGCGCGCAGACGGAGCGCGCCCGGCCGCGACGGGCGAGCTCGATCGCCATCCAGCCGCCCATCGAGCTGCCGGCGAGATGCGCCTGTTCGAGTCCCAGCTCGTCGAGCAGTCGCTCCGCGTCATCGATGATGTGCTCCATGCTCGTGGGTCGCTCCGTCACGGGGTGCCCGCCGTTGTGTCCCAGTGCGGTCGGGACGATCACATCGTGGCGAGTCGCCAACAGCGCCACCACGTGGCTCCAGCTGCGCTCACTGCGCAGGACGCCATGCAGCAGCACCAGCGGCTCTCCTGAGCCCTGACGCAGCATCCGATCGTCCTACGCCTGCAGCGCCTGCGCTGCCTTCGCCGTGTCGGCGTAGAACTCGCCGCGGACGGTCTTGCCGTCCTTGATCTTGATGAGGTGGGCATAGGGCCCCTCGATGGAGTGTCCGCTCTTGGTTGTGGCGCGCTGGGTGCCACGCACGACGACCCACTCGCCTGCGTCGATGTACTCCTCGGGAACAACCTCGAACCTGTCCCAGTACTGGGGTATCGGGCGAAGTTCTGAAGGACGGCCTCGCGGCCACGCACGAGGCCGCCGAGAGGCAGTGAATCGGAGGACCACCACTCGACGTTCTCGGCGAAGGTGGCACCGACCGCCTGGAGGTCTCCCCGGCCAAAGGCGTCATAGGCGCCGCGTGCCAACTCTACGTTCTCACTGGACACGAATCCTCGCTTTCGCTCTCGCTACGTGGATAAGTGTGCTCGTACTCGCTGGATGAGCTCAGCGCATACCCGGAGTCTGCGCTGGCCGGCACGTCGCGAGACTCCACAGTTCCCATTTGTCCTACCTGGCTGCTCCGGCTGGGATCGATCGGTCACCAATGCGCTCGCGCAGTCGCACGCGCAGTCCTTCGGGGACCACCGTGAAGGTGAAGCGCTCCGTTACGGGTCCCGCCGATGCGTCCAGCTCGAGCTCGAAGTTGCGGCGATCATCGCCAGTGCACTCTTGGACTCCAGGAACGCGAGGTTGCGTCCCGGGCAGAAGCGGGGGCCGGCGCCGAAGGCCAGGAACGACTTTTGGTCTGGTGCTTCGGTGTTCCCGTCCTCGTTCTCGTTCAGCCAGCGATCGGGGTCGAACTCGTTCGCCCTGTTCACGGATCGCAGGCTGGCGAGGCGGGTGAGCATGAGCAGTCGGGTGCCCGCGGGGATGCGGGTGTTCATGAGGGTGGTGT